>CAWBAK010000003.1:0-342471 GCA_963786805.1 uncultured Actinomycetes bacterium | reverse complement strand
GATCCACCTGGACCTGCCCGAGGGCTCGGACGTGGAGGCGGCCTGGAGCGCGCTCGTCGACCCGCCACCCGGTCCTCGCGCCCGGCCGACCCGTCGATGCGCTTTGCCCGGAACGGCGACTACGCGGACCCGACCACGCTCCTCGCCGACGGCGACGAGGTCGCCATGATCCCGCCGGTCTCCGGCGGGGCCGACGAGACGGCGGCCGTGACGCGCCGGGGCAACGGCCGCGATCCTCGAGCTCCGGGACGCGCCGTTCACGCGCGTCGATCCTCGGCGAGCTTGCCGAGCGGCTCGCGCTCCCGGAGGACGGGGCGTTCGTGGGCTTCCTCGGGCCGGACCCGCTCGACGCCCGGCACGCCCGCACCCGGCCAGGAGGCCGAGGCGGCCCGGCATGCCGGTCGGCTGGTCGAGTCGCTCGAGTACGAGACGCACGAGACGATGGCCCTCGCGGTGCTCGCCGCCATCGCCGACGAGATCGCCGACCGGTTCGGCGTCGAGCGGGTCGCGATCGTCCACCGCGTCGGCGAGGTGCCACTCGGCGAGCCGTCGATCGCGGTCGGGGCCGCCGCGCCGCATCGTGACGCGGCCTTCGCGGCCGCGCGCTACGCCATCGACGAGACGAAGGCCCGCGCCCCGATCTGGAAGGCCGAACGGTTCGCCGATGGGCATGTCTGGATCGGCCACCAGGCGCGGACCGGCCCTGCGACCGGCGATCAAGGAGGACGGTGAAGGTCTACATCAGCGTCGACATGGAGGGGATCGCCGGGGTCAACCACCCGGACCCGACGGACCGGAAGCACGAGCGCTACCCGGCCGCCGTCGAGCTGATGATCGGCGAGACCAACGCGGCGATCGAGGGCGCGCTGGCCGCCGGCGCCACGGACATCCTGGTCAACGACAGCCACGGCGACATGTACAACCTGCTGCCCGACCGGATCCACCCTGCGGCGCGCGTGCTCCAGGGCCAGAAGCCGTGGTCGATGGTCGCAGGGCGCCGGGCCGGATGCCGGGTTCGAGGTCGCCCTGTTCGTCGGGTACCACGCCCGGGCCGGGCACCCGACCGGGACGATCGCCCACACCTACTCGGACGCCCCGGTCGAGACCCGCCTCGATGGCCGGCCGACCGGCGAATACGGGCTGAACGCGCTTGCGCTCGGGGCGTGGGGCGTCCCCGTCGGGCTGGTCGCCGGTGACGACGCGCTGGCCGACGAGGTCGACGCCGTGGCTGCCCTGGGCCGAGCGGGTCGTGGTCAAGGAGGCGGCCGGCGGGCGCGCCGCGACATCGCCCCACCCATCGGTGGCCGCGGACCTGCGTCCGGGCGGGCGCCGAGCGTGCCGTCCGCCGCGCGGCGGCCGGCGAGCTGCAGCTGCTCCGGGTCGGCCCGCCGGTCGTCATCGAGGTGGACTACGCCCGCGGTGTCGCAGGCCGATTTCGCCGCCGTCGTCCCCGGCGCGGAACGGTTCGGCGATCGCAGCGTCCGGTTCAGCTCCGACGATCCGATCGTTGCGTACCGCGGGTTCCTTGCCGGCAATCGACTGGCCGGCGCGATCGACTGACTCGGCCGGGGTCCGGCGGGCCATACTGTCGCGATGTCGTCCCCGCCAGCCCGCCCGCCCACGCCCGCGCGACCTCGGCGTCGTCATCGGGCGGCTGCCGCCCGGTCCGACCGATTCGATCGTCGACGTGCCCAACGTGCGGGTCGGGCACCAGACGGTCTGGCGCGACGAGCCGGCGCCACCGGCCGGACGTGGCGTCGCCCGGACCGGGGTCACGGCGATCGTGCCGTTCAGCGTCGGCGAGCTGTTCAGTTCGCGCGTGCCCGCGGGCGCGGCGGTCCTCAACGGCGCGGGCGAGGCGATCGGGATCACCACGCATCGGGGAGTGGGGGACGCTCGAGACCCCGATCTTCCTGACGAGCTCGATGGCCATCGGGCGGGTCTACGACGGCAGCGGTCGCCGCGCTCGTCGAGCTCGACGATCGACGCCGGCGATCGACGACGCGCTGATGCCGGTCGTGAGCGAATGCGACGACGGCTGGCTCAACACCTCGCGTCGCGTCCAGGTCGACGAGGCGGACGTCCGCGCGGCGCTGACGGGGCGGTCGGGCGCCGAGGCCGGGCCGACCGCTGGCGGCGCGATCGGAGCGGGCACGGGCATGTCTGCTTCGAGCTCAAGGGTGGGATCGGGACCGCCTCGCGCCTCGTCGAGCCGATCGATCGCCGCGCGTCGTGGGCCACCCCGGAACGCCGTCGCGCGCAGCGCGAAGGGCCCGACGTACACGGTCGGCGTCCTGGCCCTGACCAACTTCGGGCGGATCGAACGCCTGACCGTCGATGGCGTCCGGGTCGGCGAGACGCTGGTCGCGCGAAGGCTGGCCCGATGCCGGCGATCCGGCGCGACCGCGAGCGCGGCGAGCTGCATCGTCGTGGTCGCCACCGACGCGCCGTTGCTCGGGCCGGCCCTGGAGCGGCTGGCCCGACGGGCCGGACTGGGCCTCGCGCGGACGGGCTCGATCGCCGGACATGGCTCGGGCGATATCTTCCTCGCGTTCTCGACCGGCGTCCGGATCCCGCGCGGGCAGCGCCGGCGCGCTGTGGACCGTCGAGCTCGTCGACGACGAATACCTCGACCCGTTCTTTGGGGCGGTCGTCGATGCCACCGAGGCGGCCGTCGTCGATTCGCTGTTCCGGGCCGACACCGTCGAGGGTCGTGACGGCCATGTCGTGCCCGGGGCTCCCGGTCGAGCGCACGCTCGAGCTCCTCGCCGCGGCGGGCCGGCTGGCCTCGATGAGCGACGCCTGGGGCGACGCTCGATCGCCTCGTCGACCGCGGCCGAGGCGCTGGCCGGAGCCTGGGGCGCCCGTGCCGCGGCGTCGACGACCATCGGCCAGGAGCGCGCGATCCTGCGGCTGTTCGGCGTCTCCGGGCTCGACGCCGCGCGGCCGACCGCTGGCCGGCACGACCGTGGACCGCTGGCTGCGCGGACCAGCCCGGCGGCCTGGGCGCCGGGATCGCGCTGCCGTTCGCGATGGCGCTGCTCGAGTACGACCTCGATCCGCAGCAGCTCGCCCTCGATGTCGCCTCCGGCGCCGTCGACCTGGCGCTCGAGGCGGCGCTGCTGCGCGAGCCGGACCGCCGCGCCGTCGCCGAGGCCGAGGCCAGCGCGTCTGGCCGAGGCCGCGATCGACGCGGATCGACGCCGAGCGCACCGCTCGGCACGAGACGATCGCGATGCTCGGCGAAGCGCCGCGACCGTGGCTCGGCGGCGACGCTCCACCAGCCGGACGAGGACGCGGCGCTCGAGGAGGCGGCCGCGCTGATCGACGCGGGCTCGACCTCATCCGGATCGAGGTCCCGATCGGGCGCGAGCTCGCCGCGCGGCTGAGCGCCGCCGGTCGCGAGGTCCCCGAATGGCACCCGCGCGAAGGCGCCCGCGGCGCGCCGGGTCGGGAGCTCGCGCGACCCGGCGCCGATCGGCAGTCAGCGGGCGCTGGCCGATGCTCCGGCTGGCCGTCGATCGTGCCGGCGCCGAGCGCGGCAGCTACGTCCGGCATGGCGACGGTCGTCCCGGCGCTCGGGGCGCCGGAGGGCGCCGTCGTGGCCGGGTTCGAGCGGATCGACCTGATCGCGTCCGACGCCATCGAGGAGATCGTCGCCGACGGCGTCGAGCCGGACCGCGCCCTCGCCGATCATGCCTTCGCGCATCGGCTGGCCGGTCGCGCCGGCACCTCGATCGTCGTCGGGCCGGGACCGCTCGTCGTCGCGCCCGACCTGACGGCGGGTCAGCCGTCGGATCCGGCCACGCGCGCCGGTCGGACGCTCGCGCTGCAGCTCGTGGGCGTCGCGCTCGCCCGCGGCGACGGCCTGCCGGCCGAGCAGATCGTCGTCGGGGCGTTGCCGCCCTGGGTCGCCGACGAGCCGGCACCGGCCGCTCGCGCGATCGCGGAGGTCGCCGTCCGGCGGGCGCTCTTCGCGGACCACCCGTTCGCGTTCGTCGAGCCGCCAGGCGGGCAGGCCGGCGCATCGACTGTGGCCCTACGTCCAGGCGGCAGCGGCGGTCCGGGCCGGCGATGTCGCGTTCGTCCTGCGCCAGTTCGAGCCGGCCGACGAGGATCCGGGCGTCGTCGAGCGGGCTTCGCCACGGCTCGACGGTGGCCGCGCGAGGTCGCCGCGTCGACCGAACCCGGCGCCCTGACCGGGCTGGCGCTCGAGCATGCTCGCGGCGATGGTCAGGACGGCCATGGCCACGCTCGACGAGCTCGCCGACCAGGGCTGGCGCGCGCGTCGCCGGCGATGGCATCGGGGCCGGTCGATCGTCGCCGCGGGGCCAGGACGCGGTCGCCGAGCGGACCGAGGCCTTCGACCCGTTCGCGATCCCTCCGCGCACGCGGCTGACGGCGCGCGGACGATCAGGGGACTAGCCGCCGGACACCGCCGGGATCACGTGGACCGCGCGCCTCGGCGCTCGACCGGTGTTGCGAGGTCGGCCGGCGACCCGTCCACGAACACGTTGATGTGGGGCCGCAGCCGCGGCCCGGCCTCGACCAGCCGATCGCGCATCCCCGGGACGGCCGCGTCGAGGGCGGCGAGCAGCGTCGCCGACGGACCGGCCGGCGACCTCGTTTCGCCGCTCGGCGCCGGGGAAGAGGGCCAGCAGCGACCGCGGCAGCAGGACGGTCGCCACGGCCTCAGCCCTCGAGCACGACGGCCTCGACCGACCAGATCTCGGGCAGCGTGTCGGTGATCATCCGCCAGTGACTCCCCGTCATCGGCTGCTGTGCCAGAGCTGGCCGGTGCTGGTCCCGAACGTCACGCCGACCGGGTCGAGCGTGTCGCGCGCCATCGCCTCGCGCAGGACGGACAGGAAGGCGTCCTGCCTGGGCAGGCCGTCGTCGAGCCGGGTCCATGACGCGCCGCGGTCCTGCGTCCGCCAGACGGCGGTGTGGCCGTCGGGCATGAACCGGCCGTCCTCGGGCGTGCTGAGCGGGATGACCCAGCAGGTATCCGGGTCGCGCGGGTGGGCGACCATCGGCGAAACCGAAGTCGGTCGGCAGGCTCGCCGGTGATCTCCTGCCAGGTCTCGGAGCCGTCATCGGAGCGGTAGACGCCGCAGTGGTTGCGCTGGTAGAGCGTGTCGGGCTCGCCGGCCGCCATCGCGAACTTGTGGACGCACTGGCCGGTCTCCGGGAACCGGTTCTCCGGGTTGAACTCGGCCCGGACGCCGACGTTCCGGGGTTCCCACGAGGCGCCGCCGTCCCGTGTCTCGAACACGCCGACCGCCGAGATCCCGACCCAGGTCCTGGTCGTGTCGGTCGGATGCGGAATGATCGTGTGGAGGATGAGCCCGCCCGCGCCCGGGCCCCAGGTCGGACGGGTCGGGTGGTTGGTCAGGCCCTCGACGTGCTGCCAGGTCGCCCCGCGTCGTCGCTCCGGAACAGCCCGGCTGGCTCGACGCCGGCGAGCAGGCCGCCGTCCGGCGTCGCCGCGAGCGACCAGACCGTCGTGATCGGCTCGGCCTCGTCACCGTACGTCAGCCCCGCCGACGAATGCGTCCACGTGGCTCGCCGAGATCCTCGGATCGCCAGACCGCTGGTCCGTACCAGGGACTGCCGGCCGCGGCGAGGATCGCCCCGCTTCCGGGCTCGACGATCAGGTCGTGAACCGGCCAGCCTTCGCAGAGCGGACCTCGCAGCGACCATTCGCGTCGCTCGGCATCGCTCTCGAGGATGAACGCACCCTTCTTGGTGCCGACCAGGAGCAGGACTCGGTTCGCCATGCTCGATCTCCTGTTCGCTCAGCCACCCGCCTTGAACGGGTAGACGACCCACGCGGCGGTCGTCTCGCTCATCGGCTGGGCACCCCGACGCCCGCGGCCGTCGCCCGGATCGCGTCGAGCGAGCCAGGGTCGTCCAGGCCCGACAGGTCGCCCGGATCGAGCCCCAGCCAGGCCGCCCGGATGACGCGGCGCATGACCTTCCCGGATCGCGTCTTGGGGAGCGCCGCCACGGCCACAACTCGTTCCGGCTTGAGCGGCTTGCCCAGCTGGCTGGCCACGGTCGCAGCGATCGACGCGGTCAGGTCCGGATCGCCGACCAGCCCCGGGCGCAGGACGACGAGGACGACGACGACCTCGCCCTTGATCTCGTGCGGGACGCCGATCGCCGCCGCTTCGAGCACCGCCGGATGCGACACGGCCGCGCTCTCGACCTCGGCCGGCCCGACCCGTTTGCCGGCGACCTTGAGCGTGTCGTCGCTGCGGCCCTGGATGTACCAGAAGCCGTCGGCGTCGATGCTCGCCCAGTCGCCGTGGACCCAGGTGCCCGGGAACCGGGACCAGTAGGTCGCCTCGTAGCGGCCCTCGGTCGTCGCGCCAGAAGCCGCGGGTCATGCCGGGCATCGGGGCGCGGATGACCAGCTCGCCGACGGCGCCGCGGACCGGCCGCCCGTCTCGTCGACGACGTCCGCCGCCGTCCCGATGCACGGCCCGGAGAACGACGCCGGCTTGATCGGCCCGAGCACGTTGCCGCTGACGATCCCGCCCGAGACCTCCGTGCCGCCCGAGTAGTTGATGATCGGGCAGCGCCCCTCGCCGACCACGCGGAAATACCACCACCAGGGATCGGGGTTCCACGGCTCGCCGGTCGAGCCGAGGACCCGCAGCGACGACCGATCGTGGCCGCGAACCGGCTCCTCGCCGTGCGCCATCAGCGCCCGGATCGACGGTCGGCGACAGGCCAAGGTGGGTGACCCGGTGCCGGGCCACGATCGACCAGAGCCGGTCGGGCCCCGGGAAGTCGGGCGCGCCCTCGTACAGGACGAGCCGGCGCGCCGAGCAGCAGCGCCCCGGAGATCGCCCACGGACCCATCATCCAGCCGAGGTCGGTGAACCAGAACAGCGTGTCGCCCGGCCGAGGTCGAACTGGTGGGCGAGGTCCTGGGCGCCCTTGATCGGGAAGCCGCCGTGGACGTGGACCGCGCCCTTCGGCCGCCCGGTCGTGCCCGAGGTGTAGATGAGCATGTACGGCGTCTCGGGGTCGGTGTCGGCCGCGTCGGGCGCGTGCCTCGGCCGATCGCGCCGCGACCGGCTCGTCCCACCAGCGGTCGCGGCCGTCCGATCCACGGCGTCGTCGACGCCGGTCGCCGGCCGCGCCGGACCACGACGACACGACGGACCGACGGCGCCGTCGCGACCGCCGCGTCGGCGACGGCCTTCAGCGGCACCCACGTGCCGCGCCGGAGGAAGCCGTCGGCCGTGATCAGCACGGTCGCCTCGCAGTCGTTCAGGCGGGCGGCGATCGCCGGCGCCGCGTACCCGGAGAAGATCGGCGTGTAGATCGCCTGGAGCCGCCCGAGGGCGAGCACCGCGACGACCGTCTCGACCAGCATCGGCAGCAGGATCCCGACCCGGTCGCCCGGCCGTCGCGGTACGCATCCGGTGAAGGCCACGGGGTAGGCCGGTTTGGACGGGCGGCGTTGCTCGCTCAGGCGGCTTGCAGCGGCGATGTTCTGTGGGCGCCAGTTCCAGGGCAGCAGCTCGTCGATGCGCTTGGCGGGATGATCCGGCAGGCGGGCGAGCACGTCGGCGAGCCAGGCCTGCGGATCGACGTCGTTGAGCTTGGCGGTCTCGATCAGCGTGTAGATGGCGGCGGCGCGCCGGCCGCCGTCGTCGGAGCCGGCGAAGGTCCAGTTGCTTGCGGCCGACGGCGATGCCGCGCAGCGCGCGCTCGGCGGCGTTGTTGGACATGCACAGGCGGCCGTCGTCGAGGAAGCGGGTGAGCGCGGCCCAGCGCTTGAGGCTGTAGTCGATCGCCTTGGCGGTCTCGCTGTTGCCGGAGAGCCTGGCGCGCTGCTCGCGCAGCCAGGCCTCCAGCGCGATCGACGAGCGGCCGGCTGCGCTCGTTGCGCACGCGCCAGGCGCTCCTGCGGCGGCAGGCCGTTGATCTCGCGCTCGATGGCGAACAGCGCATCGATGCGCGCGACCGCCTCGATCGCGATCGGCGCCTTGTTGAGCCGCGCCAGGTCGAAGAACTTGCGCCGCGCATGCGCCCAGCACGCCGCCTCGATGATCGGCCCCGGCTTGCGGTCGGCCTCGTAGAGCCGGTTGAAGCCGGCATAGGCGTCGGCCTGCATCAGCCCGGCATAGCTCGCCAGATGCTGCTCGGGATGCTCGCCGCCGCGATCGCGGCGAGTAGAAGAACACCGCCGCCGGCGGATCGGGCCCGCCGAACGGCCGGTCGTCGCGCACATAGGTCCATAGCCGGCCGGTGCGGGTCTTGCCCTTGGCCAGCACCGGCACGGTCGTGTCGTCGGCATGGATGCGCTCGGCGGCGAAGACATGCGCCCGGATCGCCTCGACCAGCGGCATCAGCGTTGCCGCCGCGGCGCCGACCCAGTCGGCCAGCGTCGAGACGTCGAGATCGATGCCTTCGCGGGCATAGACGGCGCTCTGGCGGTTGAGCGGCAGATGCAGGCCGTACTTGGCGAACAGGACATGGGCCAGCAGCTTCGGGCCGGCGCGCCCGCGCGCGATCGGATGCGACGGCGCCGGCGGCTGGGTGATCGCCTCGCAGGCCCGGCAGGAGAACTTCTCGCGCACGTGCTGGATCACCTTCCACTGCCGCGGGACGAGCTCCAGCGTCTCGGTCACGTCCTCGCCGAGCTTGCGCAAGCGCCGCCGCCGCAGCACGGGCAGGCCGAGGGCGCCGGATAGACGATGCGCTCGCGCGGCAGATGCTCGGGCAGCGGCCGGCGCGCCGGCTTGCGCCGCTCGAACGACGGCACCGTCGATCGTCGCGGCTGCCGCCGCCATCTCGGCCGCCGCCTCGGCCTGCGCGGCATCCTCTTCCAGCTCGGCGAGTTGCAGCTCGAGCTGATCGAGCAGCGCGCCGCGCTCCGAGGATTGGCCGAACCGCTCGTGCCGCAGCTTGGCGATCGTGTACTTCAGCTTCTCGATCAGCAGCGCGCGGTAGCTGCGCCTCGCCCTCCGCCGCCATGCGCGCCGCGCGCTCGGCGATGAGCATCGCCTTCAGCGTCGCGACATCGTCGGGCAGAGAATCATCGGCGGCGTCATCGCCAATGATGGAATCACAAGACGCTGCGCTCTGTGTGAGCCTGCAGATCGCATGTCGATTCACAATGCCGCGATCAGCCGGCCGCCTGCGGCCGCCACGTCTGCTGCGGCATCCGCCAGTCGATGCCTTCCAGCAAATAGCCGAGCTGCGCCGGCGTGATCGTCACCACCCCGTCCGCCGGCGACGGCCAGATGAAGCGCCCGCGCTCCAGCCGCTTCGCGAACAGGCACATGCCCTGGCCGTCGTGCCACAGCACCTTGATCAGCCCGCCGCGCCGGCCGCGGAACACGAACAGATGGCCGCTGTGCGGATCGCGCTTGAGCGTCTCCTGCACCAGCAGCGCCAGGCCATCGAAGCCCTTGCGCATGTCGGTGTGGCCGGCTCGCCAGCCACACCCGCGCGCCGCTCGGGACCGGGATCATCGCCGCCGCTTGCTCTTCGCCAGCGCCGTCATCAGCGCCGACACCGTCCGAGCATCGACCGGCCCGGTGATCCGCATCCGGCCGCCGGTCGCAAACTCGATCTCGATCACGCCGGCCTGCTCCGGCGATGCCGGCGCGGCGATGCCGGCTCCGGCGCAATCGCCACCGGAGTGAACGCCGCTGGAACTTGCGTCCGCTCGCACAAGCTGCTGGCGCCAGCGGAACAACTGGCTGGCGTGAATCCCGGCCGCCCGGGCCACCTCGGAAGCAACCGCGCCCGGCTCCAGCGCCGCCGCAACAATCCGCTCCTTCTCCGCCCGCGACCAGCGCCGGCGACGCTGCACCGACGTGATCACCTCAACCTGCCTTCGTCATAGGACTAGCCCTAGGATTAGTCCTATGACTTCACGCGCACACTCAACTCCGCAAGGCGGCCTTCACCGGGTGCTTACCAAATACATTCTGTGATGAACAGCACAGCGACCCTGGTCACATGCAGCGTCACCTTGTTAACGCCCGCCAGCTCAGTCAAATCCATCTGCGCTCGGGCGATGGTCGGTGCCATCCACCCATAGCAACACAGGACGAAAGTTTTTCAGGACGGTCGCCGAAGTGCCAGTCGGGTGCACAAATGGCGTTCTTCAGCTAGTTCTTTAGATAGCAACATCTCCGATTTTTCAACCACCTGCCTTCGCGACGCAAGTCGAAAGATCGATTTGGCATCTGGAAAAGGCCCAAGTGCAAAAAAGAAGGTTTGCCGACGAGGCTTCTTTTGCATTGTCGTACCGTTCTTGCATGCGGCACAAATTGTCTAGGACGATGGATTCCACCTCACCATCAAGATTTCGCGTGCCTAAAGTCGAGATCTGCTCGGTAACGATGGTAAATATTGCCTGCATGAAGTACTTTTTTTGTACTATCTGAAAATTGATCATAGCCGTAGCCAGGACATGCTTCTAACAGGTGATGCTCTTCGAAAGTGAGGCAATTGAGCACACTGATCCGACGATCCATGCACTTCAGCAAACGCCTAACCCACTCGTGACATTGTCGAGCATTGATGGTATTTGCGGCCAAATGCAGGAAGAATTTTGCGAACGTAAATTTATCAAGTAGATCGTACCGGCCACCCAAACCAATTAGTAGTGCTAGCAGCATATCTTCTTCCGAATTGGCAGGAGATTCAATGAAACCAATTTTTGAGAGCCACCTGGGTTGAGGCTTCTGTAGTGAAATCGAATAGGCCGGCATGCGAAGGGAGTTGCTCGCGCTCCGCTTCTCGGAATTTCCGCTTGAATTCCTCAAGAGCCTGCGTTTCTTGCCCATCAAGAAATTGGACATGCGCATGCCGGCCAGGCTGATCTGGGCCGTTCACAACGCTAGGGGATTGCATTCTGTCGATTGCGTATGGCGTCCAATCGTCCTGAGATGGCTTTTGCCGGCCATTCAATATTGTCGTCGCCGTTATCCGACAACCAATCATGCGTCATCACAGAGCCGGTGGTGCCCTTGTTGCCAGACTGCGGCATTCTCGCATCCGAGCACGCGGCGATCGCGGTGCTGCTGATCGCGTGCGCGAATCTCGCCGCGCTGCACGTCACCAACTTCGAAGTGCGGCGCCGGGAGTTCCACGTGCGCGCCGCGATCGGGGCCGGTGTGGGACGCCTCGCTCGTCAGCTTCGTCGTCGAGTCGCTGCTCCTCGCCATCGCGGGCGGGCTCGCCGGCGTCTGGCTCTCGCGCGTGGCGCTCGCCGTGCTGCCGGATCGGCTGCCGCCGTCGGTGCCGTTTCTCACCGCGCCATCGCTCGACGTGCGCGTGGCGGCGTTCGGGATTGGCGCGTCGGTGCTGGCGGCGCTGATCCTCGCGGCGTGGCCGATCGGCCGGCTGGTGGTCATCGGCCGCGCGCCGCAGAGCCGTGCCGCTCGATCGCGGACGCTCGTCTTTCGCGCGCTCGTCGTCTCGCAGGTCGCCCTCACCGTCGCGCTGGTCGTGTCGGCCGGTCTGCTCGCGCAGTCGCTCTGGTCGGTCCGGGCCGAGGATCCCGGGTTCGTCGTCGATCGCGTGCTGGTGACCGACGTCGGATTGCCCACCGACCATCGGAATCCGCAAAGCGTCGTCAGCGCCGAGCAGCGGATCCTCGACGCGGTCGCCGCGCGGCCCGGCGTGGCCGCCGTCGCGATGGCGTACGACCATCCGCTCGAAGCCAACTGGAGCGGCACCTATCCGCTGATTGGCGACACCACCGCCGATCGAACGGATGCGTCCGCGCAGGCGGAGCTTCGGATTGTGAGTCCCGGCTACTTCGAGGCGCTCGGCGTGGAACTGCTGGATGGACGCGCGTTCGCCAGCCACGACGGCCTCGAGGCCAGCGGCGTCGCGATCGTCAACGAAGCGTTCGCGCTTGCGGCAGGCGGCCGCGTGCTGGGGCGGAGATTCCGTAGCGACTCGGGACGCGTCACCTGGGGCGAATCGCTGCCGGACACGTTCGAGATCGTCGGCATCGTCGAGAACGAGCGGTTTCGAGGACTCGAGCGTCCGGCGCCGCCGGGGGTGTACTTGAGCACGCGCCAGTTTCCGCAGCAAGGCGTCGCGCTGCTGGTCCGGACGGTCGATCGATTGATCGCGACGGGGGCGGATCTCCGTTCGACGGTCCGCGGCGTCGAGCCGGGTGCCGACCGTCGGCCGGCCTACGCCGCTCGCGGACATTTTGTCCGAGCAACTGATCGCCCGGCGCGTGACCACTGACGTCATCGGCGGCTTCGCGACGACGGCGCTGGCGCTCGCGGCGTTGGGGTTGTACGGCTTGCTCGCGGTGTTCGTGTCGAGCCGCACGCGGGAGATTGGCGTGCGGTCTCGCGCTCGGCGCCCCGCCGGCCGCGGTGGCACGACAGGTCGTCGTCGAGAGCCTGAAGAGCGCGGCGGTGGGTGTGGTGGCAGGTCTGGCCCTGGCGCTCGCCGCGGGCCGCGTGCTGGCGAGCCTGCTCGTCGGTGTCGCGCCGCACGATCCGCTGACGCTCGGGATCGTCACCGCGACGCTGATGATCGTGGCGACCGCTGCTGCGTTCGTGCCAGCCCGGCGCGCCGCGCACGTCGATCCGATGACCGCGCTCCGGCACGAGTGATGGTGCGCCCCACGTCCTCGGACGTGGGGTGTCAGAGGCGGCCGTCTGGATCGGCGGCCTCGTCTCGTTTGTGGTCCGATGTCACTCGATGGCTCGGCGAGGGGCTGCGTTATCGGGACGCGTCGCGCGCGCGGACGACTCTTTCGATCCTGGCGCGTGTGTATCGTTGCAGCAGAACGGGATAGAGGTGAAACGGCACGTTCGGCAAGAGCAGCCACAGCGCAAACCGGTCCCACCCCAGCATCAGCGTGTACGACACGAATGGGACCACGAAGAGCAGACTCGCGACGTGAGACCGTTCAGCCAGCCGTGTCCCAGCCTCGACGCTCATTATCGAGCGTTCATCGTGCACGACCCTGTAGCCGGGATCGCGACGCCGGATGATGCGGTTGACGTAGTCGCCGTTCGGCGTGAAGTGTTTGAAGAATCTGATCCCGAGCCGTTCATAGATCCGCCCGCTCGCTTCGAACCGGCGAATCATGTAATACCGATCCGGTAATAGTCGCGCGATCGCCCACGCCGCGGCTGAGGACGACACGAGAAGAAGGCCGATCGATCCGTGGTCGGGCCAGAGTTCGAGCAGGAACAGTTCAATGGGGGTGAAGCATGCGGCGCAGATGACCACTATCGTGGCGCCCAGATGCAGGTTCGAGATCTGCGTCGCGTGACTCGCCCCAGTATGAAGGGCGAAGGTGGACGATTCGGCGTGGGTCATGGGCGCCAGGCTCCGTCAGCGTTCAATCTCTTGTGGGCCAGGGCACGTTGAATTCGCCGAGTCCATGCCGCCGGCCGCAGCGCGCGCACCACGTCGGCGGATCGGAGTTGTTGACCCGATGCTGGACGGCGCGCACGCTCTGCAGATAGGCAAAGACATCCCGAAGATCGTCGTCGGTCATCGTCCGGAAGAACACCCACGGCATCGCCGCGCTGAGCGGTCTGACGCCGGCGACTTTGCCCGTCCGGATTGTCTGGATGAAGATCGCTTCGGTGTAGTACGGGATTCCTGACGGATCCGGCGTCACGTTGGCGGATGTCACGATTCGCCCGTCCGGGTCCGCGCCTCCCGGGGCCGATGCAAACGTCGGGTCGATGGCCGACACCGCGGAGCCGACGCCCTTCTCGATGCGAAAGCGGCGGCCACCGGCGAATATCAAATCCCGAACAGCGTTTCCGTCGGCGTCCGGGGGCGTATGGCACCCTCTGCACTCGCCAAGGTGGACGAGATACTCGCCGCGCTGGACGGCGGTGACGAGAGAACCTGCCCGTGCCGGTGCCACTGACGGCTGCGCCGACTCGTGCGCGCGCTTCGGCGGCGCACTTCGCGGCAACCGACGCCGGATGGGCTTCAACGATCGCAGATAGCTCGCGATCGCCGCCGCATCGTCGTCGGTCATCACGCTGTAGTAATTGGATGGATGATTGGGGAGCGACCGGCCCCCGCGGCCGCGGCCTTCGCGAATCGCTCTGACGATCTCCTGATCGGTCCACTGTCCAAGACCCGTGTCGCGATCCGGTGTGAGGTTGGGCGCATTGATCGGCGCCTTCTCGTCAGAACATCGCCGGACCCGAGCGATGCTGGAATTGGGACGGCGGGATCCTGACGATCGAGGGGCGAGTGACACCAGAAGCATCGCGCGATGCCGTTGGCGAGATAGCTACCCCGGCGATGAGCGCACCGTCCGCTTGATTGTCCGGCGGAAGGGTCCGCACCGGCGAACAACGCGACAATGGCGAGAAAAATGGCTCGTCGCAAAGGACCCTCTGAGCTAAGAACAGCGGCCGCCTGCTAGCGGGGTTCAAGATACAGATCGGCCGCGGTCTCCCATTCATGCGGGATATCGCGCATGATGAGCGCACAGTCGAAGGTGATGGAGCCTGCGGGAAACCTCTCGGGGTCGGCGAAGTAGGTCGAGTGCGCGCGATCGATCGCGAGTGGCGCGACGCTCCACGAATCCGTCTTGAGCACCACGCCATCGAGGTGGCGGCCCGCAGCGGTCACCGAATAGCCGATGCCGCCAGACTCGAAGAATGCCGACGCTTCGCTGACTGACTGAAACCTCGACGTGTCAGACAGTCGATCGGCCGGGTGTCCGACGATGTCGATGTCCACACGTCCGTCCGCCGAGTGCATTTGTACGGTGATCTGCCGCTCGTCTTCGACCACGCTGAACGTCGCGCGCTGATGCTCTCCCGGGAAGAGCCGGCCGCCGGCGAGATGGTTGACCAGCGATCCTGTGTCCCGGCGCGGGATGTAGACGCCTTCATGCGGGCCGGCCTCGTCTTCCCAGACGACCGCGATGCGATGGGCCGCGTTTTCGCTCGACAGGCCCATGATGCTCGGGAACCGGCGAGGGCGGATGTTCTCCAGGCGAATCAGGCAGATGCCAGCAATGGCGTGACCGTCGTGCAGCTTCGGACGGAACGGCGCCGGCAGCTGCCGCTGCATCACCGCCGGATCGACACGAAAATTGACCAGCAGTCGTCGCTTGATCGTGCCGTGTTTACTTTTGGCAGTCGCATGAGCCTGGGCCGCTGTCCGGATACCAATCGCCTCGACTGATCAGGTGGCTGATTCCATGTAGAGGGCGCGTGACGGCTGAACGCCGAGCAGGTAGCCCGCGCACGCGCGGTAGTCGCAGTGTAGCCCCGCGGCCAGGGGGATTCAATTCGGTGCGGATGACCTGGGTGCGCGGGCGGTTGTGACTGTCGCCTCGTCGTCGGCGGTCGTCACATCGTCGGTCCCCACTCTCCGTCTGTCAAACCATGTCCATGCACTGACGCGTGGATGAGGTGCGTTAGGATATCGGAGTCGATTGACGCTATTTCTCCATTGCGAAGGTTCACACCATGATGCGCCAGATTCTCTTGCCCGTTCCTCTTGCGCCTCGGTGGCTCGGTCAGCCGGTTGTGCCCGACACGCCCGCCGGAAAAGTGTTCACCGCGTGGCTCGCGGCGTTCAATTCCGCCGATCCGGCGACGATTCGCGCTTTTGACGAGGCTCACCGGCGCGAGCGCGCCGCCGTCCAGCACAGACGCTCGGTTTTCGCCGGACAGACCGGCGGCTTCACGCTGCTGCGCATCGAGAAGAGCGAGCCCTCGTCGCTCGTCGCGCTGCTGCAGGAGAAGAGCTCCGACACGGTCGCCCGCCTGGAGCTGTCGGTGACCGCCGAGGAGCCGCCGAAGATTGTGAGCTCGACGCTGCGGGCCATTCCGCGTCCCGCGGACCTCGCGCTTCGCGCGGATGACGGAAGCAGACGCGCTGGCGGCGCTGTCGGCGCGCGCCGACGAGCTCGCGAAGAGCGATCAGTTCTCGGGCGCCGTGCTCGTCGCGCGGCAACGGCAAGATTCTGCTTCAGAAGGCCTGGGGCAAGGCGGACCGCGAGACCGGCGCGCCCGTCACGCTCGACACGCAGTTCCGCCTCGGATCGATGAACAAGATGTTCACCGCGATCGCGACGCTGCAGCTCGTCGAGGCGGGCAAGCTGGCGCTCGACGATCCGATCGGCAAACATCTGACCGACTATCCGAACAAGGACGTGGCGTCGAAGGTCACGGTGCGTCATCTGCTGACGCACACCGGCGGCACCGGCGACATCTTCGGTCCGGAGTTCACGAAGAACCGCCTGACGCTGCGGGAGCACGGCGACTACGTGAAGCTCTATGGCGCGCGCGCGCTCGACGCACGAGCCGGGCGCGGAGCACCGGTATTCGAACTACGGCTTCGTCCTGCTCGGCGCGCTCATCGAGAAGGTGAGCGGCATGTCGTACTACGACTACGTGCGCGACGCAAGGTCTTCCAGCCGGCGGGCATGACGTCGACCGACTCGCTGCCCGAAACCGAGAACGTGCCGAAACGCGCCATCGGCTACATGAAGCGGAGACGGCGCGTGGGTGCCGAATACCGACACGCTGCCGTGGAGGGGCACGGCGGCGGGTGGCGGCTACTCGACCGTCGGCGATCTCTTCCGCTTCGCGCAGGCGCTGGAGTCGGGAAAGCTGATCTCGAAAGCGATGCTCGCCGAGGCGACGAAGGCGCAGCGTCGAGCAGTACGGGTACGGCTTCGGCGTTCAGGGCGAAGGCCCGATTGCGCAGCTACGGCCACGGCGGCGGCGCGCCGGGCATGAACGGCGATCTCCGCGTTTTCCCCGAGCTCGGTACGTCGCTGTCGGCCTGAGCAATCTCGATCCGCCGGCGGCACAGCGGCTGGTGGACTACTTCGTCCTTCGCATGCCAATCACGCCGTAGCGACGCCTGAGTTGGCGCGCGGGGTTCGGCCAGGCGCAACCCAACTCTGCGGATTCGACGGAGCGGCCATTGCAGAGACGTTGACGAAGGAGTCCCCATGAAACGTCTCTTGCTGCTGCTGATCGTCCCGGGCCTCGTCCTGATGAGCGAAAGCGCGTCCGCTCAGGGCAGAGGCGGCCCGAAGCCCAAAGAGGCAAAGAAGGCGGGTAAAGCGCCGAACGCGAAGGGGAACAAACCCGACGGCGGCCATCGTGAGCCGGCGGCCGTGATCGTGATCGATCGCGACGGGCATCACCGGGTCGTCCGCGATTACTACACTCGCCAGGCGCTGCCGCCCGGTCTCGCGAAGCGTCGCGAGCTGCCTCCCGGGCTCCGCCGCCAGCTTCACGAGCGCGGCGCGCTGCCGCCCGGACTCGACAAGCACTGGGTCGCGGTGCCCGCGCCGCTGATCCGCGTCCTGCCGCCGGTGCCGCCGAACTATCGCCGCTACTTCGTCGGCAACGATCTGATCGTCATCGACCCGGGCCTTCACATCATCGTCCAGATTATTCCGGACGCACTGCCGCCGATTCGGCGCTGATCCGCATCGCGCGACGCGCAATGAACTGCGCTTCTACCTGACGGTGACGCGCACAGTCCTTGCGACCGTAAAGCCGCCTCCGCGCGCAGCTTCAGTGCCGCGCTTCGGCGAGCCAAGGCTATTGGTCGCGATGCTGTGCGCGTAGACGACGACGTCGTAACTGCCGGGGGGAGGCCGGCCGCTTCAAGCGTGTAGCCGCTGGCGGCGAAGCGCGCGCCGAAGTGCGCCGCGACGTCCGGCCGCCCGCCACCGACGGCGGCCACACCCACCCACAGCGGATTTCCTCCCCCAACCGGATACGCCCATACGTGCAGCGTATCGACGCCGGATCCAAACGCGGGTCCGTTGGGATCGAACGCCCAGCCGGCGATCGTGAACGGCTGGCCGACGTCCGCGCCGTCGCGCGGCGTGTCGATCATCAGGCGCGCTTCGCCCGCGGCGGCCGGGTGCGCGTCGATCGTCACGTCCACGCGTAGTTGCTGGTCGCGTTCGGGCGCGCCGCCGACGAACACGAGGTGGTGTGTGCCGCCGAACGCGAGTGGGGGCGCCCACGCAAACTCGCCGGTCCGGGCATCGAACGACGATCCGATCGGCAGCGCGCGCAGCGCGTCGCCGTCGATCGTGTAGCCACGATAGGTTGCGCCATCGTCCGTCCCGGGCGTGAGGTCGATGACCACGCGACCCAATTGCGCGGTGCGGATGTGACGGATGCCGTCCGCGTCGGGCGTCGCGATCTCAGTCAGCGCGGCCGCGTCGAAGCCATGGCGAACGGCCACCGCCGCGCCGCTCCGATCTATCGCGGCGAGTGACGCCACATGCCCCGCCGCCAATGGCGCCGCGTCGATCACAGCGGGATACATGGAGGCCGGTTCTGTCGCCCCGGCAACGCCCGCCGCCACTGATGAAGGATCGGTGAACAGGCTGCTGTTCGACACGCTGAATAGCGGCTGCCGATGCCGGCCGAGGCGCCGAGATTGTCGGTGACCAGCCACGCGATCGTGTGGACGCCGTTACTCAGCGTCGTCGTGTCGAGGGACCGATACCCGACCGCGCCGTCGGTATTCGCATAACCGGGGAAGAGCGTCTGGATGTCGCTGCGCGGGTTGTTGTAGGTCACGTTCCCCACGGGAACGCCGTCGATGATGACCTGGATCGTCGACCCGTCGGTCGGGATCACCTTCGGATTCGGTGTCAGCGCCCAACCAAAATTCAGGAACGCAGAACCGGCGACCGTCGCGCCCTGTGCCGGGGTATCGATCGCGCCGAAGGGCTCGGTCGCGGTCGCATTGGTACACGTGATTTGTTTCGAGCCGAGGAGTGTCTGGTTGTTCTCCACGTCCACCGCGAACGCCCACAGCGTGAACGTACCGTTGCCCTGATTCGGGAGAAAGTTGGTGAGCAGAAGATAGCCCCACCCCGCCCGATCCTTGAAAGGCGCGTCCGATACACGCGGCCATGTCGGGACGCGCGCCGTTGACGAAGACCGCATTCCCGATCGGAACGAGGCCGCCGGGACCCTCGCTCGCGACGCGACTGCGGTACAACGCCACCTGAGTCACGCCGATGTTGTCGAGCGCCCAACCTGTCACCGGGATCGAGCCCGTGACACCGGTCTGCAGGTCCGACGGCGTGTCGAAGACGCCGAACGGCGCCGACGTTTGATTCGGGGTCAGGTTCAGGTTGACGGTACTGGATGGATTGTTGGCGCCGGTCGTCGTCACGGTGACCGTTGCCGTCAGCGTCCCCGTGGCCGGCAGCGTGCCGGCGGTGTTGTTGATGGTGACGCCGATCGATGCCGCGCCGGTTCCGGACGACTGACTGAGCGTGATCCACGGCTGGTCGGACGACGCCGTCCAGCTCACTGTGCCGCTCCCGCTCTGCGTCAGCGTCAGGAATTGCGCCGGCGTCGCGAAGGCGATCGCGCCGCTGTTGTTGACGACGCCGATGTTGATCGACGAGGGCGTGAGCGTCATCGTCGGACCCGCCGCTGTCGGCGACACGGTCACCGCTGCGATCGATTCGACGATGGAGCCGGATCCGTTGCAAATACGCCGCTCGAGTAATAACCGCGAGCGCGGATGAACACATTCGGGCCGATCGGCAGGGCCAGCCCGCTCAATTGCCAGCCGCCGGTGACGCGCGTGCCGCTGCCGAGCGGCGTATAAGCCACGCCGTCGAGTGAGGATTCGAAGGTGACGCGCCAGACTTCGGGGCCGGCGCCGCTCCGCGTCCACGTGACGATCGCGCCCCACCCGAGGCACGCTGAGATCCTCGAACGCCGCATCGGTATTCGTGAGCCGTCCGAGATACGAACGCGCGGATTGTTCCCGCGCCGCCGCCGCCAAGCGTCGTGAACTGGCCGCCGACCAGGATCTTCCCATCCGCCTGGACCGCCAGTCGCAGTGACGTTCTGTTCGCGCCCGGATCGAAGCTCGCGTCGAGCGACCGTCGGCGTTGAGCCGGCCGATGCGGTTGCGTGGTGTCGTGCCGGTGCCGCCGCCGCCGAGCGTCGTGAAGTCGCCGCCGACCAGGATCTTCCCGTCCGCCTGCACTGCCAGCGCAGAGACCGTGCCGTTCGCGCCCGGATTGAAGGTGGTGTCGAGCGAGCCGTCGGCGTTGAGCCGGCCGATGTAGTTGCGCGAGCGTCGTGCCGGTGCCGCCGCCGCCCAGCGTCGTGAAGCTGCCGCCGACCAGGATCTTCCGTCCGGCTGCACCGCAAGACGCGATAGACCTGCCGTTGGCGCCCGGATTGAAGGACGCGTCCAGCGAGCCGTCGGCGTTGAGGCGGCCGATGTTGTTGCGCGGCGTCGTGCCGGTCCGCCGCCGCCCAGCATCGTGAAGTGGCCCGCCGACCAGGATCTTTCCATCCGGCTGCACCGCCAGCGAGTCACATCGTTGTCCGCGCCGGGATTGAACGACGCGTCGAGCGAGCCGTCGGCGTTGAGCCGGCCGATCGGTTTTGCGTGGCGTCGGCGCGCCGCCGCCCAGCGTCGTGAACTAGCCGCCGACCAGAATCTTCCCATCCGCTTGCACGGGCGACGGCGAGACGTTGCGTCGCGGGCAGGTCGAAGGGGCTCGCGTCGAGCGGGTGACCGCTGTTCGTGCGGCCGATGGCGATTGCAGGCGCGCGTGCCGTTGTGCCGCCGCCGCCGATCGCCGGGAAGCCGCCGCCGACGAGGATCTTTCCGTCCGGCTGCACTGTCATGCGGCGACGCCTGCGCCCCGCTCGGGGTATACGGTCTGTTCGCGCCCGGATCGAAGGTCGCGTCGAGCGAGCCGTCGGCGTTGAGCCGTGCGAGCCGATTCGCGTCGTCGTCCAGTGCCGCCGCCGCCCAGCGTCGTGAAGGTGCCGCCGACCAGGACCTTTCCATCCGCGCTGCACGCCGCGGCGTCACGCCGTTCGCGCCGGGATCGAACGCGTTCCGCGATCCGTCGGGGTTGAGTCGGCCGATGCGGCTGCGCGTCGTCGTCCCGCCGCCGCCGAGCGCTGTAAAAGTCGCCGACGACGAGAATCTTCCCGTCCGACTGCAGCGCCACCGCGATGACGAAATTTGTTCGCGCCCGGATTGAAGCTCGTGTCGAGCGAGCCGTCGGCGTTGAGGCGGCCGATCTGCGCGGGGTCGTGCCGGTTCCGCCCCCGCCGAGCGTCGAGAAGAATCCGGCGACGACGATCTTTCCGTTCGGCTGGACGGCGAAGTACACGGCTTCGTTGATGCCGGGATTGAATCCCGCGTCGATCGAGCCGTCGGCGTTGATCCGGCCGATGCGATTGCGCGGCGTCGTGCCGGTGCCGCCGCCCAGCATCGTGAAGCCGCCGCTGACGACGATCTTTCCATCGGCCTGGACCGCGAGGTCTTGACGACGTCGTCCGCGCCAGGATCGAACGACGGTCCACCGACCCGTCGGCATTCAATCGGCCGACGTATTGCGACCGTCGCGAGTCCGGTGCCGCCGCCCAGTTTCGTGAAGCGGCCGCCGATGACGATTTTCCCGTCGCGCTGCAGCGCCAGCGTGCGGACCTGCCCTGTGCTCCGGGATTGAAGGAGGTATCGACCGAGCCGTCAGCGTTGAGGCGGGCGATGTAGTTGCGGGTCGTCGTCCCGGATCCGCCGCCGCCGACCGTCGTGAACGTGCCGCCGATCAGGATCTTTCCATCCGCTTGAATGGCCATCGCCTGCACCGGACCGTTCGCGCCGGGATCGAACGTGAGATCGAGGGCCCCGTTGACATTGAGCCGACCGAGGTTGTTACGCGTCGTCGTGCCGGTCCCGCCGCCGCCCAGCGTCGAGAACTCGCCGCCGACCACGATCTTGCCGCCCGGCTGCATCCCGATTCGGTACACCGGCGCGTTCGCGCCGGGATCGAACGCCGCATCGACCGAGCCGTCAGGATTCAGCCGTCCGATTCGGTTGCGCGTGGTCGTGCCGGTACCGCCGCCGAGGGCGCCAAAGCCTCCGCCCACCAGAATCTTCCCGTCGGACTGCAGCGCGAACGTGTAGACCGTGCCGTTGGCGCCAGGGTCGAAGCCGTCCACCGCCGATTGCGCATGCGCAACGCGCGCGGCCCCAAGAATGATGAGCAGCGCCGCGACTGTTCTTCGATGGTGGTCGCGGCGCCGTCGCATGGATGTCTCCTTCGTGATGGGACCGACTCGCTACTTTCGGATCGCGGCTTCGGCGACCGGCTCGATCGCGCGCACGCGCGCGTCGCGCGCCAGATCCTCGAGCTTCAACGGAGGAATCCACGCGATGATCGAGCGAGCCCTCTTTCGAGGTCTGAACGATCTCGGCACCGAGCGACGTCACTTTCTTTTGCAACTCCGGCGTGACCTCGGCGCGGACGTCGATGTATGCGCGCCCCTTCGGATCGAGGCGCACGCCCGTCGGGCCGGGAGGCACCTGCTTTTGCGCGGCGATGCCGCGGCGCCGATAGAATCTGGTACAGCACCTGGGAGTTGATCTTCTGCTGGGCCGGCGTGCGGGCCTCTTTTTCAGACTTCACGGGTTGCTGCGGGGCCGACGCGCAGGCCACGGCCGGCGCGCAGAGGAGTGCCAGCAGCGCACAGACCACCGCCCGCCCGGAACGACGACGAATGTGGAGAGGCCAACTTGGCAGGATCAGCATCGTAGCACTTTGCGGCCCATGAGCCGAATGCGACGACGCAACCGATGTCGACGCCGAGGTGGGTAAAAAAATGGGGCCGGGTCTCTGTGAGACCCGGCCCCCAGTCGTCATCGCCGGCTACCGGACCTTCACTCGCACCGTGCGCGCGATGGTGAAGCTGTTGGTCGCCATGCTGTGCGCGTAGACGACGACGTTGTAGGTGCCGGCGGGCAGCCCGGCGGCTTCGAGCGAGTAGCCGCTGCGGCGAAGCGCGCGCCAACAGCGCCGCGACGTCGGGCCGCAGGCCGCCGTGCGCCGCGACGCCGACCCAGCGCGGATCGCCGCCGCCGACGGGATACGCCCACACGTGCAGCGTGTCGATCCCTGGCCCGTCGCCGGCCGCTTGGATCGATCGCCCAGCCGGCGATCGTGAACGGCTGCCCGACGTCGCGCGCCGTCGCGCCGGCATGTCGATCACCAGCCGCGGATCGCCGGCCGACGGCGGCTGCGCGTCGATCGCTGACGTCCACGCGGATCTGCTGCTCGCGTCCGCGGCTCGCCGCCGACGAACACGAGTTCGTGCGTCCCGCCGAAGCCGAGCCCCGGCGCCCACGCGAACACGCCGGTCGACGCGTCGAGTGCGAGCCGACCGGCAGCGCGCGCAGCACGTCGCCGTCGATCGATGTAGCCGCGATAGACGTCGCCGTCGCCGTGCGCCGGCGTCGAGGTCGATCGACGATCCGCTCGAGTTGCGCCGTGCGGATGTGGCGGACGCCGTCCGCGTCCGGCATCACGATCTCGGGCAGCACGCCTTCGCGTCGTACCCGCGCCGCACCGCGACCCCCATGTCGCTGCGGTCAATCGAGTACGCGCGAGCGACGACGCCGGGCCGATCTCGGCTGGTGCGCCGTTGCGATGCGCCGTGCGCCGACTGAAGCCTTGCGCAGCGCGATCCGCCGTTGCAGACGCCGCCATGACGCTGCTGTTCGACACCGTGAAGAACCGGCTGCCGATCCCCGCCGCCGCGCCGAGATTGTCGATCACCAGCCACGCGATCGTGTGGACGCCGTTGGCCAGCGTCATCGTGTTGATCGTCTTGCACGCCGACGGCGCCGTCGCGTGTTCGCGTAGCCGGGAAACAGCGTCTGGATATCGGGCCGCGCGTTGTTGTACGAATCGACGCGTGCCGATCGGCACCGAGTCGATGAACACCGGGATCGTCGATCCGTCGGTCGGGATGACCGTCCGGTCGGCTGCCCCGCGAGCGCCCACCCGAAATTGAGGAACGCCGCCCGACGCCGTCGCCGCCCTGCGCCGGCGTGTCGATCGCGCCGAACGGCGCCGTCGCCGTGGCGTTGGTGCACGTGATCGTCTTCGAGCCGAGCAGCGTCGTGTAGCCGTCGACGTCGTCGGCATACGCGTAGAGCGTGAACGTGCCGTTGCCCTGGCTCGGCAGGAAGTTCGTCAGCAGCAGATAGCCCCAGCCCGCGCTGATCGTTGAACGGGCTCGGTCGGATTGGCGCCGCGATGTCGGGCCGCGCGCCGGAGACGAACACGGCGTTCGCCGATGTAGATCTGCGATCGCGCCTTCGCCCGGCGACCGGTCGCGCATGACGCGCATCCGCGACGACGCCGATGTCGTCGATCGCCCAGCCCGTCACCGGGATCGATCCCGTCGACGCCCGTCTGGCCGTTGGTCGGCGTGTCGAAGACGCCGATCGGCAGGTGTCGGCTGCCGCGGGCGCAAGACCTTGAGAGTTGACCGTCGTGCGTCGGCGTGTTGGCCGCGCCGACTCGTGGTCACGGTCACCGTGCCGCTCAACGTGCCGGTACGCCGGCAGCTGATTCGTCGCCGGCGTGGTTGATCGATGGTGACCGTCAGCGACGCGCCGCCCGATGCCCGACGCGGGATTCACGCGTGATCCATGGCTGACTCGCCGCCACCGTCCACGTCACCGTGCCCGCCCCGCCTTGCGTCAGCGCAGCGTCTGCGCCGGCGTCTGAGCCGGCGACAGCGCGCCGCCGTTGTTCACGACGCCGAAGTTGATCACGGCGGCGTCAGCGCCATCGTCGGCGACGCGTTCACGGTGACAATGCCCGTCGCCTGGCTCGTCGCGCCATTGGGATCGGTCACCGTGAGGATACGGTCGTGTTGCCGACCGAGTACGGGCCTGGAGGGGTTTGCGTGATGGTCATCGGATCGCCGTCAGGATCGGACGATCCGTTGTCGATCGATGCCGGCGCCGTTCCGCCTGCGCCGGCGACCACGGTCACGTTCCTGGCGCGCGCGATGGGTACCTGATTCGGCGTGGCGCAGGCGCCGGCGCAGCAGTCCGGTCACCGCCAGCGTGTACTGGTGCCGACGGCGCCCGCCGGGATCGACCTCGTGAACGACGACGGTCGCGGTCCGCCCAGCGCCCGACGCGACGGGAATGAATAGGGAATGGCCGCGTCCGAGCTGAAGCCAGGATCCGCGGTGTAGTTCCGCGATACATCAGTTGGAGAGAAGGCAGGCGTGTACGCCACGGAGAACATGTTGATCGCGCCCGTTCCAGACATCGACACCGTCGGCACTCCGCCGGTGTTCTCAGTGCAGGTATTGAAGGCGTACGAATCAAACCGGCGGCTGCCGGCGAGTGTCTGCAAGCCCGGAAAGGCCTTCGGCGTGGACACAGGTGATCGTCAGGCCATTCCGCGTCAGACGCCCCGTCTGCGTTCCCGTCGTTCCCACAATGCCTGCCGACGGCGTCGGCGCCGTCGCATCGAGCGTCGTCGGTGATGGTCGACTGCGGGCCCGTCAGGACCGGGAGCCTGAGGACCGAGAGTGGCGCCGCCGCCCGTATAGGAGACCGTGAGGGTGAAATTGGCGGTCAGCGGACAGGGGCGTTGCTCGCGACGTGAAGCGGAACGGCGTCGTATTGGCGCCTGTCCCGCCGACCGCGATGTCGGGATACGCGGACGTGCTCGGGCAGAGTCACGATCACGCCGATCGTCCGGCTCGTGAGCGTCGCCGTCACATCGCGTGCGCGTTCACGACACCGTGGTTCGTGAGGGGAATCGTCAGCCGCGCCCCTTCGCCGGCCTTCCACCGCGCCGTTGCCGTTGCCCGGATTGTCCGAGACCTGCACCCCGTTCCATGAAGAGCGCCGCCGTGCCCACGGCGCCGCCGTCGACCAGCAGTGCCTGTGGGCCATGATGATGCCGGCGCCGGAGTCCCGATCGACGCCCGCGGCCTCGATGTCGATCGCGCTGCTGAGGAGCGCGGCACGCACTTGCGCCGGCGTGAGGCCGGGTCGCGCCGACTTCAGGAGCGCGGCGATCGCCGCGGCATGCGGGGCCGCCGCCGAGGTGCCGTAGAACGGGCTCTGAAAGCCGCCCGACGCCGGTCACCGACACGCCGTCCGCCGCGGTGAAGTCCGGCTTCTGCAGCACCTTGCCACCGGTGGACGAGAAGTTGCCCGGCGTGATCGGCGTGCCGTCCGCTTCGAAGAAAATCCGGCGCGGGCCGTCCGAGCTGAACGTCTCGACCGTGTTCGCGGCGCCGAACGGGTTCGGGTACGGCCCCGCGGCGGCGTTGCCGCGGCCACGCCGAAGGCGCCGACCGCATCGACGGCGGCGTGGCCGTGCGTCTCGCCGGCGGTCGCGAACTGCAGCCGGCCGCGGTTGGTCGAGATGGAGGAAACGCGGCTGCGGCGCTTGTCTTCTTGACGATGACGATGCGCGGCCGGCGGCCGCGCGTGCTGGCTGATCTGCTCGATCGGATCCTGCGTGCCGTTCTGGATGTTGGTCGAGCTCGCCAGCAACGGCGGTGCCCGGCAGTTCAACCGGAACAGATCGTAGTCGTTCGACGAGCCGCCCGAGCGGATCGGACCAGTACAGCGTGATCGGCGCGTCGGGCTCGGCGACGCGCAGAGGTTGAAGTTCTGCCCGCCGAAGTTGTGCAGGCGGCCGGCCGGAACGAGCGCCGCGGTCGGGCCGCCGTCGACGAAATCGCCCTCCCAGGCGCCGGACGTGCCGTCGTTGAAATTGCCCGAGTTCCCTGCGGAGGAGAAATACAGCGCGCCCGACGCCGTCACGTCCTTGACGGCCTGGATGACGACGCCGCCGTTGCTGTTCGAGACGATCCCCGGCGCCTGGCCGTCCTGGAACGGCGTCTCCACGAAATAGAACACGTCGTCGACGATGATCGTCGCAGCCGGCGGCGCGCAGCGCGCGGATGTTGTCGGCGAAGTCTGGTGATGCTGACGAACGCGCTCGCGAAGTAGAGCTCGGCGCCGGGCGCGAGGTCGTGGATGATTTCGAGCATCGCCGTGCCTTCGTCGCAGACGGACCATGCGGCGCACGGCGCCGGCGGGCCGATCACCGTGACGGGGCCGAGATCCCCGGACGCCTGGCTGGCGGCGAGGTTGCGGACGCCGTCCGAGAGCACGCCGATCTTGATCCCGGCGCCGGTCGTGCTGAACGCCCCCCGCGCCGCGACCGCGAGGTGCGTGAAGTCGCCTTCCGAGGCCTTGCTGCCCTGGCCGACGGTGAAGTTCGGCCCCTGTTCCTGTGCTGCGGCGCTCCCGATGAACGACGCGAGCGCGGTCGGGTCGAATCTCGTGGCGCCGCGCGCCGCGAGCGTCGATGGATCGCGCGGCGAGGGCGGGCCGGCCGGGCGGGCCGCCGTGACGTCATCGCCTCCTGCTTCGGCTGAACGAAGTGCCACCGGCGGCAGCGACGCGATCGCTTCCAGCTGTTCCAGCGCGACGTCGAGGCGCATGCTGCGATACCGTTGGTCGGCGTCACAGGACCGTTGCGCCCATCCCCTGCACCTGGTCGAGCAGCCCGTCGCTGACGTCCGCCGTCACATCCACGGTGACGCGGGCATCGCTCTCCCGCGGCAGATCGGTTTCGAGCGACCCGACACCCGCCGCGATGGCCTGCCCGCGCGCCATCTTGATGGCGTAGATCAACTGCGAGTCCATTTTCTGCTGCGCCGGCGTGCGCGTCGCCTTCTCGGCGAGCACCGCCTGGATCTGCGCGAGCGCGGACGGCGCAATTTCGTCAGTGCCGGGCGGCTGCGTGTTCTGGATCTGCGCCACCGTCGGCGCGGTGTTGTCGGTGACCGGAGGCTGCCTGTTCTGTTCGTCGCGGGCCGCGGTCGCGGCGAGCCGCGACCCTGAGGCGCTGGCGGCGAGCGCGATGAGGAAGAGGAGTGCGGTCCACATTCGGCGCGACGTGGCGGTGATTGACCGGCGCTGCGAGCGGCGTGGGTGAGTCATGATCATCCTCGAGACAATGACGGCCTGACTATCTGTGGTCGCCGGCGTCGGCGACCGCTTCGACGGCATGAGGACGGAGGGGTACGGAACCTGGGTATTCGACCCGACGAGTCGCGGCGAGGCCGGCGCAGATGGGATCGCCGGCCGTCGGTCCGCCTCCTAAGAAAGCCCGACACTCCGTACGTGAGAGGCGACTCGTACGTAGTGTTTTTGGACGTACGTCGTCTGCGGCTTTTCCACCTCCGCTCCGATCACGATGCGCGGAGCGACGGCCGGCAGGCAGGCGGACCCGAGCGGCTACCGCACCGTCACGCGCACCGTGCGCGCGATTATGAAGCTGTCGGTCGCGATGCTGTGCGCGTAGACGACGAGTCGTAGGTGCCGGACGGGAGTCCGCTGACGTCGATCGAGTAGCCGCTGCCAGCGAAGCGCGAACCGAACAGCGCGGCGACATCCGGGCGCGCGCCGCCGAACGCCGCGACGCCCACCCAGAGCGGATCGCCGCCGCCGACTGGATACGCCCAGACGTGCAGCGTGTCGATTCCCGTTCCGCGCGCCGGTCCCTTCGGATCGATCGCCCAGCCCGCGATCGTGAACGGCTGCTCGACCTCGCGCGCCGGCGCGCGGCGTGTCGATCACCATCCGCGGCTCGCCGGCCGCGCGACGGCTGCGCGTCGATCGTCGACGCGCACGCGGATCAGTGCGTCGCGTCCGCGCGCGCCGTCTTGACGAACAGAGCTCGTGCGTGCCGCCGAAGCCGAGACCCGGCGCCCAGGCGAACTCGCCGGTCGTTCGCGTCGAGATGCGAGCCGACCGGCAGCGCGCCGCAGCGCATCGCCGTCGATCGTGTAGCCGCGGATACGTCGCGCGCTCGTCGTGCGCGGGATCGAGGTCGATCACGATCCGCTCGAGTTGCGCGGTCCGGACGTGGCGGACGCCGTCGGCGTCCGGCGTCACGACCTGCGGGCGCGCGCTCGCGTCGTACCCGCGACGCACCGCGACCCCGACGTCCCGCGATCTTCAGTCGCCGCAACGGCGACGGCGTGGCGCCCGAGCCGGCGATCGCGTCGATCGGCGGCGCACGCGCTCATCGCCCAGGCGACGGCTGAAGCCTTGCGCTACACGATCGGAGGTATGCGACGCCGCCACGACGCTGCTGTTCGACACCGTGAAGAACCGGCTGCCGATCCCCGCCGCGGCGCCGAGATTGTCGGTCACCACCCACGCGATCGTGTGGACGCCGTTGGCCAGCGTCAGTCGTGTTCGAGCGTCTTCACGCCGACCGCGCCGTCGGTGTTCGCGTAGCCGGGGAACAACGCCTGAATATCCGGCGCGCGCGTTGTTGTACGAATCGACCGTGCCGATCGGCACCGAGTCGACGAACACCTGGATCGTCGATCCGTCGGTCGGGATGAACCGTCCCGGTCGGCTGGCCCGCGAGCGCCCAGCCGAAATTCACGAACGCCGCGCCGCTCGCCGTGCCGCCCTGCCCCGGCGTGTCGATCGCGCCGAACGGCGCCGTCGCCGTCGCGTTGGTGCACGTGATCGTCTTCGAGCCGAGCAGCGTCGCGAAGCCGTCGAAGTCTTCGGCGATACGCCACGCAGCGTGAACGTCCCGTTGCCCTGGCTCGGCAGGAAGTTCGTCAGCAGCAGATAGCCCCAGCCCGCGCGATCGTAGAACGGCCTGGTCGGATACGGCGCGGCGATGTCGGGCCGCGCGCCGGTGACGCAGCACCGCGTCGCCGATGTAGATCTTCGACTGGCGCCTTCGCCGGCGACGCGGATCCCTGCAGCGATCGCGGCAGACGCGGATCGCGCCGATGTCGTCGATCGCCCAGCCGGTGACCGGGATCGATCCGGTCACGCCGCCCTGTCCGTCGGTCGGCGTGTCGAACACGCCGATTGCGGCCCGGTGGTTGCGGCCGTGCAGCATCGTGAGATTGACGGTGCTCGCTCGGCGAGTTCGCCGCGCCGATCGTGGTCGACCGTCACCGTGCCGCTGCCAGCGCCGCCGGCGGCAGCGATTCGGCGACGGCGGGTTGTCGATCGACACGGTCAATCGTGCCGCCGCCGATCCGCGAGGCGGCGACACGGTGATCCACGGCTGATTCGCCGTCGCCGTCCACGTCACGGTGCCCGGTCCGCCCTGCGTCAGCGTCAGCTTCTGCGCCGGCGTCTGCACGCGTCAGCGTCGCCGCCGTTGTTCACCGCGCCGAAATTGATCACCGGCGGCGACAGCGTCATCGTCGGCGCGATGGTCACGGTGAGGATGTCGGTGCCTGTCTGACCCTGCGCGTCGGTGGCCGTGACCGTGATGACGTTATCGCCCTGCAGCAGGGGGATGGCGGTGGCGGTCCAGCTCGCCGTGCCGCTGGCCGTGCCGCTGCCGCCGCGGTTGTTCACCCAGCTGACCTGCGTCACACCGACGTCGTCAGCCGCGGTGCCCGCGAGATCGATCGTGGTGGCGGTCGTCGTGAACGTCGGCGACGACGTCGGCGACGCGATCGTCACCGTCGGCGCCGCGTCCTTCGCGACCGTCAGGACATCGCTGCCGGTCTGGTTCTCGCCGTCCTGCGCCGTGACGGTGATCACGTTGGCCCCCGGTTGCAGCGCGATGCCGGCGATCGCCCAATTCGCCGTCCCAGTCGCGGTACCGCTGCCGCCGCGGTTGTTCACCCAGGTGACCTGCGTCACGCCGACATCGTCGGCCGCGGTGCCCGGAGATCGATCGTGCTGGCGGTCGTCGTGAACGTCGGTGCCGACGTCGGCGACGTGATCGTGACCGTCGGCGAAGTGGTGATGACCGTGACGTTGCCGGTGGCCTGACTCGTCGCGCCTTTCGGATCCACGACGGTCAGAAGCACGCTCGTCGTCCCCACCGCATAAGGACCGGGCGGCGACTGTGTGATGGTAAGAGGATCGCCGTCGGGATCCGACGATCCGTTGTTAATGTCGCGTTCGCCGTGCCGCCCGGGCCCGCCGGGACCGTCACGTTCTGCGCGACGGCGATGGGCACCTGATTCGGCGTGGCGCACGCGCCGGCGCACAAGCCGCTGACCGCCAGGGTTACGTCGTGCTCGGGGTCCCGGCGTTGACTTCGTTGACGACGATCGCGGACGTCTGACCCGCGCCCGCCGGGACGGTGAACGAATAGGTGGCGGCAATCGAGCTCGACCCTGCATCCGCCCGGTAGTTCGTTCCCGGGTTCGACGGCACGAACGACGGAACGTAAGCGACGCTGAAGAGCGTGGCTCCGTTCGACGAAGAGAGCAATACCGATGCGCATCCACCGGTGTTCTCGGCGCACGTGCTGAACGCGGACCAATCGAACCGGCGGTCGCCAGCGCCCAGCAATCCAGGAAATGTTTTCAGGGCCGCGCACGTGCTCGGGTTGCCATCCCGCCCGAGACGCCCCGGGTTTTGCAATCCTGTCGCGACGGTCACCCCGGGCGGCGCGGTCGGCGCCGTCGTGTCGAGTGTCGTGGTGACGGTTGTCGGCGGCGGTCCCGCGAGAACCTGCAACGGCAGCACCGTCGGACCGCCGCCGGTGTAGGTCACCGTGAGCGTGAAGTTGATCGTCAGCGGACATGCGGCGGTGCTGAGCACGGTGAACCGGAAGGGCGTCGTATTGACGCCCGTGGCGCCGACAGCAATGTTCGGATACGCGGACGTGCCGGGTAGCGTGACCCGTACTCCGGGCGTGGTCGTCGTGAGCGTGGCGGTGATTCCTGTCGCGTTGACGACACCGATGTTCGACAACGTGACATTCAACTGCGCGCCCTCACCGACGTTGATCGCGCCGTTGCCGTTGCCCGGGCTTTCGACCGCGGCCGTCACCGTGTCGGTCAGAAACGCTGTGCCCGTGGCGCCCACTGCCTGCAGCGCTTGAAATGCCATGACGATCCCGGCGCCCGAATCGCGATCGACGCCCGGCGCTTCGATGTCGATGGCGCTGCTGACCAGCGCCGTACGGATCTGCGCAGGCGTCAGCGCCGGATTCGACGCCTTGACGAGCGCGGCGATCGCGGCCGCGTGCGGCGCCGCGGCCGAGGTGCCGAAGAACGGACTCGAGAATCTGCCGACGCCGGTCACCGACACGCCGTCGGCAGCCGTGATGTCGGGCTTGGCGAGCACCTGACCGCCGTGACGAGCTGAAATTGCCCGGCGTAATGGCGGTGCCGTCTGCGTTGAAGAAGATCCGCCGCGGACCGTCCGAGCTGAAGGTCTCGACCACGTTGGCGGCGGTGAACGGATTGGGTGACGTAGGGCCCGCGTCCACCGCGGCGACGCCGAACGAATTGGCTGCGCTGGTCGCCGCATGGCCGTGCGTCTCGCCGTCGGTGGCGATCTGGAGACGTCCACGGTTGGTGGCGACGTGCAGAAAGCGCGGGGCGGCCGCGACGCTCTTGACGACGACGATGCGGTGGCCGACCGACGCGGTGCCGCCGATTTGCTCGAACGGATCCTGCGTCCCGTTCTGGACGTTCAGCGAGCTCCCGAGGACGACCGTTCCCGTGCCATTCAAGCGGAACAAATCGTAATCGTTCGCCGAGCCGCCGAGCGGATCCGACCAATGCAGCGTGACCGGGGCCGTGGTCTGGCCCGTCAGCGAGTCGAAATTCTGCGGCGAGATGACGGAGCTGAAATTGTGGAGACGGCCGGCCGGGAGGGGCGCCGCCGTCGCGCCGCCGTCGAGAAAGTTGCCTTCCCACGTGCCCGAGTTGTTGTCGTTGGCATTCCCCGAGTTCCCGGCGGACGAGAAATACAGCACCCCGAGCGCGGCCACGTCCTTCACCGCCTGGATGACGACGCCGGCGTTCGTATTCGACACGATGCCCGCGGCCTGCCCGTCCTGAAACGGCGTCTCCACGAAGTAGCCGACGTCGTCCACGATGATGGTGCAGCCGGCGGCCTGAAGGTCGCGGATCTTCTGCGCGAAGTCGGCGATGCTCACGAACGCGCTGGCGAAGAACAACTGCGCACCCGGCGCGATGTCGTGCACGATCTCGAGCATCGCGGTACCTTCGTCGCAGGTGGGCGATGCCATTGGACACGGGTCGGGTAGGCCGAGCACGGTGACGTTGGACGGGAGATCGCCCAACGCCACGCTCGCGGCGAGATTTCGCACCCCGTCAGAGATGACGCCAATCTTTACGCCCGCCCCCGTGGTGTTGAACGTGCCGCGCGCGGCGTACGCCCGGTGCGTGAACTCGCCCTGGGATACCCGGCTCCCCCGGCCCGCGATGAAGTTCGGCTGTTGTTCCTGAGCTTCGAGCGCCGTGCCGATGAACGACGCGAGCGCGGCGGGATCGAATCGGGTGCGGCGTCGCGGCGTGTCTGTTCCTCGGCCGGCGGCAGGCCGGACCGGCGCGGACCGGCGTGACGTCATCGCCTCCTGCTTCGGCTGCACGAAGATCACCTGCGGCATCGCCGCAATCGTCTCGATCTGCGTCAGCGGCACGTCCAGCCGCGCGGTGCGGTACGTGCTCGCTCGAGGACAGGACGGTCGCGCCCAGCGCCCGCCACTGGTTCAAGAGCGCCTCGGTCACCTGGGCCGTCACGTCCACGACGATGCGCGCACCCGCTTCGTGTGGAACGTCGGTCTCGATCACCGAGACGCCAGCGGCGATCGCCTGACCGCGCGCCATCTTCGCCGCGTAAATCAGCTGCGAGTCCATCTTCTGCTGCGCCGGCGTACGGGACGCCTTTTCGTCGAGCAGCGCCTGGATCTGCGCCAGCGCCGACGGCGCGATCTCGTCGGTCACCGGAGGCTGCGTGTCCGAAATCTGCGCCCGCGCTGGCAGCGCGATCGCGTCGCTCACCGGCGGCTGAGGATTCTCTGCGTCGCGCGCTGTTGTCGCCGCGAGCCGCAGGCTCGACGCGCCGGCCGCGAGGAGGACGAAGGACAGGAGCGCGATCCACAGTCTGCGCGACGTGACGGCTGCTGACGGGCGCGGTGAACGGCGTCTACGAGTCATGACATCCTTGGGAAAATGACGGGCTGGTCCTGTTGGATTCGGCTTCGGTGACCGGCTCGCTGGGGGGGTGAGCGCGGAGTCGGCACGGCACCGGCGAAGCGTGCGCCTTTTACGCGGGCATGCGGCCCTCGTGGTTGGACATCACCGTGGACGGCGCAACGACGCAGACGCCACTGCCAGCGCGCAGGTCAGTGCGAGAATCGTGTGGGCCACCGGACATCGACGACATGGTTGAATGGGCTGGTCGGAAGGCTCAGCATGGTAGCACTTCGCGCCGCCACCACAACCACGAACGTCGTCCGTGCCTTACTTCCGTCCGAAATGCGGACGCGGCGATTCAGAACCGCGCGTTGATCCACTTCTGCACGTAGTCGAAGAAGTTCTTCACGCTGTTCGAGTACTGGCCCGGCGTCTTCTCGCACTCCGTGCACGGCGTGATGCCGTGCGTGGCGCCCTCGATGACGATGAAGTCCTTGTCCTTGCTCGCCGCCACCTCGTAGTGAATCTCGTTGTCGCGGATGAAGTAGTGCGCGCCCATGGCCGTGATCAGCATCGGCACGGTGATGCTCTTCAGCGCGCAGGGCGTCGAGTTGTTGCTGGAGCACCAGTCGATGTCGTCCATCGAATCGGTCGGCGCGAATGGCGTTCGCGCTCAGGAACGACCGCAGCGTCAGCATCCGCGTGCCGCGCCGAAGCTCGCGTTCTGCGCCGCGGTGCCGCGCATCGGCGCCGGACGCTTTCGACGATCTGCGTCACGACCGTGCCGTCGTTCTTGAGCAGTTTCTGCGGCTTGAGCGTGCGGTGATGGACGCTCGGGTCGAGCTCCATCAGCCGCGCGCCTTCGCCGCGCACGACCACGAACACGTCGTCGTCCGGATAGGTCTACGGCGCCGGTCTTCATCCGCTTGACCCTGCCGAGCGCGCGATCGATCAGGCGGTTCATCCGCTCGGCCTGCGCCTTGAAGTACTTTTCTTGAACTCGTCGGAGTAGTGCGGACGGGCCGTTCGGATTGAAGCCGTTCTTCGGGCTGAACGGATCGAGAGCCGGGTCGATCCTGCTGCGGATCGCCTCGTCCAGACCGCCGCGTTCAGGCTGCGCAGGCCGTTGACCGAGTTGCCCGGGATGCGCGTCCATGAAGATGATGCCGTCGGCGCGCGGCAGGCCGGCCAGCGTGTTCGCCGCACTCCATCGAGCTTGTTCGGCGCCCTGGCAATACGGACGGGCCCTTTTCGGCGACCGCCTGGTAGAAGCTCATCGACGGCCCGCCGCCGCTGTGGCCAAACAGGATCACCTTGGTGATGCCCGGCTGCTTGCGCAGGAACTCGACGCCCGACTTGATGTCGAGCGCGATGTCCTCCCACTCGACCGCGGCCTCGTTGTTCTCGAAGCGCGGATTCATCGCGAGGACGAGGAATCCGCGCCTGGCCAGCTCGCGTCGTGGCGATGTGTGCGAGAAAGTTCGCGGTGCGGTGGATGAGCACGACGCGCGACGTGCGGCGCCGGGCCCGCATCGGGCTTGTAAAGCGCGCCTTTGACCGCCCCCGGCGTGAACGACACGTAGAGAGGTCCGCTCTGGGCGAAGCCGGGCGTGGCGCAGGCAAGGATCACGAGGAGAGTGCGGCCAGTCATGGACGGGCACTCTAACAGAGACCGTATGGTGACGCCCGCGAATCGATGGCCGTTCATCCGGACCGCGGTCGAGCGCGGCTGGGCGAAGCGCTGCCCCCACTGCGGACGCGGTCCGCTCTTCGAACGCTGGACGAAGGTCCATCCCCGGTGCAGCGTGTGCGGGCTGGTCTTCGAGCGCGACTACGGCGACAGTTGGGGATTTCTGATCGTGACCGACCGCATCCCGCTGCTCATCGCGATCGCGGGGATCGTGTTCTTCGGGATCCGCGTCACGAATGTCTGGGTCGGCGTCCTGTTCTTTCTCGCCACCGGAGGACCGATCCTCGCGACGATGCCGCGCCGCCAGGGTGTCGGGATCGCGCTGGCCTACGTCAGCCGCGTCTACGCGCGCGATCCGACGACCCATGCCGGAGGACAGGGGTCAGGGATCAGGGGTTAGGGATCAGGTTGGGGATTAGGGACTAGGGATCGATGGCGTTTCGAAGGGATCTGCTCCCGTGGCTGGCCGAACCGCGCACGGTCTCGGCGCTGGCGAAGATGCTCGGCGCAAAGAAGACCGACGTCGAAGACGACGTGCGTCACCTGATCCGATCCGCGAAGGCCGCGGGACACCGCGTGACGATCGTGCCGGCGAAATGCCGCGCGTGCGGCTTCACGTTTCCGGACGCGAAGCTCTCGAAACCAGGCAAGTGCCCCGCGTGCCGAAAGACGTGGGTGTTCGAACCGATGATCCAGATTGGCGATCCCTAGTTCGCCCTGAGTGACACCGCCGGATCGATCCGCATCGCCCTCCGCGTGGGCAGCCAGCACGCCACGAAGGCGACGGCCTCGAGCGCGAGGACGACACCCGCGAAGCTCACCGGATCGTGCGGGCTGATTTCGAAGAGCAGCGTGGACAGGACGCGCGAGAGGGCCACCGCACCCGCCACGCCGATGAGCGCGCCAACGGCCGCGAGTCCCATCCCGCGCGCCACGACCAGCCAAAGACGTTCCGCCGGACGCGCGCCGAGCGCCACGCGGATACCGATTTCGCGCGTCCGCTGCACGACGAGCTGCGACAGGACCGCGAAGATGCCCGCGGCGGCGAGCGCCAGCGCGATGGTGGCGAACACGCCCATCAGCATCAGGACGAAACGCTGGCGCGCGAACGCCTCGGCGTACAGGTCTTCGACGAGCGCGATGCGATCGATGGGTTGATGGCGATCGATCGCCCACACGTGTGCCTTGATCTCCGGCAGCATCGCGAGCGGGTTCTCGGCGCGGACGACGACAAGCCTGAAGGCGTACGTCCGCCGTGCCGCGGCCGGCGCCGGCGTCGCCGCAGTCGCGGATGGTGGCGTCTGGATCCACGGTTGATAGATCTGAAGGTCCGTGCGCGTTTCCCCGGCCGCGCGCGCTTCGACGGTGCCCGCGACGCCGATGACCGTGCGCCATTTGCCGTCGCGTCCGATCCGGAACCGCCGTCCCACCGCCGACTCGCCCGGCCAATATCGGTTCGCCAGCCCCTGACTGACGATGATCTCGTCGTCCCCGGCGCGGTCGTCGAACGTGCGGCCCGAGACGAGCGGAATGCGCAGCGTGGCGAAGAAGTTCGGCGAGATGGTGTTGATCGGGATGATCCGAGACTGATCGTCGGGCGACGGACGCCCCTCGGCTTCACCCTTGCCCCCCGTGAATCCGCCCATGCTCGGCGGGACGCCGTAGGTGACCGTCATATCCGAGACGCCCGGCAGTGCCTCGACGCGCTGCCGGAGCTCGTCGAAGAACCGCGATCGCGCCGCCTGGTTGGGATAGCGATCGCTCGGCAGATCGAGATGGAACGCCAGCAGGTTGTGCGGCTCGAAGCCCGGCTCGATCGCTTCGAGCCTCGCCATGGTCCGCATCATCAACGCCGCGCCGACGAGCAGGATCAGCGAGAACGCGACTTCGGCGATTACGAGCATCGCCGGCGTGCGGCCGAAGGCGGCGTGTCCCGTGCGCGCGTCGCCCGCGCCGCGCAGTGTCGTTTCGAGGTTCGGCCGCGAGCCGCGGAGGGCGGGCAGCAGGCCGAACAGCAGACCCGAGAGAAACGTGGCGATGGCGGCGACGGCAAGCACGCGGCCGTCCACGCTGATGTCCACCGTATTGCGCGACACCAGGTTCGGGGGCACGGCAGCCGCAATCGCGCGCACACCCCAGGTGGCGAGCACGACGCCGAGCACGCCTCCGGTGGTGGCCAGCAGCAGGCTTTCGACGAGGACCTCGACCATCAATCGCCGGCGGCTCGCGCCGAGCGCGGACCTGATCGCCATCTCGCGCTGGCGCATGGACGCCTGCGACAGGAAGAGGTTCGCGACGTTCGCGCACGCGACGAGCAGCACGAAGACCACGGCGCCGAGCAGCACGAACATGATCGTCCGCGCCGCCGCGTTCACGGAGGCGACGGTCTTCTCGCGCAGATGCAGATGCCAGCCGCGTGGCAGCGGCGTCGTGGTCTGCATTCCGGCGGCGATCGGTGCTGCCAGCCGGCGGGCCGTGTCGAGAGAAACGCCGGGCGCGAGGCGGCCAAGTCCGTAGAAGCTTCCGCCCGCGGGATCGCTGCCCGCCGCCTCGACGTCGATCGGTATCCAGACGGCTTCGTTGACCGAGATCAGCCTGAACGGCGGCATCACGCCGACGATGGTGTAGGGCTCGTCGTTGAGCCGCACTTCCTGCCCGAGCGCATCGGCGCTCGCCGCGTAGCGGCGCCGCCACAGGCCTTCGCTGATGATCGCGACGCGCGCGCTGCCCGGACGGCCATCGCCGCTCGAGAAGCCGCGGCCAAGACGTGGCTGGACGCCGAGCATGTCGAAGAGCCCGACGGACACGAGCAGTCCGGACGCGCGCTCGGGCTCCGCCTCTCCGAGTCACGTCGAACTGCTGCGGGGCGTAGGCCTCGAAGCGCTCGAAGACGCCGGGCTGCTGCTGCCAGCCGCAAATCTTGTCGGGCGTGAGGTTGTTGCCGCCGCCGCCGTACCGGATCGGTGTGGAGGACGTCCACGAGCCTCGCCGCATGCGCGAACGGCGCGCCGCGCAGCACCGTCTGATCGACGATGCTGAACACGGCCGTGTTGGCGCCGATCCCGAGCGCGAGCGTGAGGATCATGAGCGCCGTGTGTCCGCGGTGAGCGATGAGCCGGCGAAGCGCGTCCCGAACCTGCTGGGTCATTGAAATCTCCTGAGTCCCCCGTTAGACGGACCTGACGCCCGCAGCGTTGGATTTTCGCGCGCGCTCCGACGTGGGGGCGCTTCGGCGAGCCTGGTCCTGCCGCCTCCGCACTTCGGCAGTCGGCAGTCGGCACTCCCACTCGGCCCTTGCACTCGGCACTCCGCACTCGGCAATCGGCACTCTGCACTCGGCACTGATCCCCGCCCCCGTGCTACATTCCCGGCATGAAGCGTAGCACTGGCCTCGGCCTTCTGCTGGTGACCCCGATCCTCGTGGCGCTCTACGTCGCTACGCCGCAGCGCGGCGCGGCGCCGGCGGTCTACCGCTATCAGGTTGTGCGCGCCTATCCGCACGATCCGACGGCGTTCACGCAGGGCCTCGAGTTCGTGGATGGATTCCTCTACGAAGGCACCGGCCTCCACGGCCGATCGACGATCCGCAAAGTCAGCTCGAGACCGGCAAGGTGCTGCAATCGCGGCCGCTTGGCGACGAGTATTTCGGCGAAGGGATCACGCTTTGGCAGTCACGATCATCCAGCTCACCTGGCAATCGCAGACGGGCTTCGTCTACGACGCCGCGACCTTCGAGAACGCAGCGCGACGTTCCCTACCCACGGCGAGGGCTGGGGCCTGACCCACGACGGCGACGCGACTGATCATGAGCGACGGCACGGCCCGCCTCTTCCGGTTCCTCGATCCGGACACTTCGCGAAGCGCGGGCATCACCGTACCGCGGCCGGCAGCCGGTGGTGCAGCTGAACGAGCTGGAATACGTCCGCGACGAGATCTACGCCAACGTCTGGCAGACCGACAATCACGCGCATCGACCGCCCACCGGCCACGTCACGGGCTGGATCGATCTCGCCGGCCTCCTCGACCCCGGACGAGCGCGCAGCGCCGACGTGCTGAACGGCATCGCCTACGACGAGGCCGGCGACGCCTCTTCATCACCGGCAAGCTGTGGCCGAAGCTGTTCGAGATCAAGCTCGTCGCCGCTCACTGACGATCGGCGCCGGCGTCACGGTTCGAATCAGGCGATGGAACTGCACAAGACTTCAGCGGACACGCGCGACAGTCTGACGACCATCGCACCGTTTATGTTGTGCGCCCGTGAGCGTTGAGGAATAATCCCGCCGCGCTTGCAGCGCTTCTTCTCATCCCGACGCACGACCGCGGCATGACCACTGGCGTGGCCCCCACACGCACCCGTGAGAGTTGCGAGCGGCTGTTTCTGTCGCAACTCGCCCTTATCGACGCGGTGACCGCCTTCATCGCGCGGCGTCACCACCTCAGCGCGACCGACGCGGAGGAATTTGCCGCGCACGTCCGCCTCAGGATCCTCGAAGACGACTACGCGACGCTGCGCAAGTTCGAGGAGCGCAGCAGCCTGAAAACGTATCTCACGACGGTCATCCAACGGTGGTTCCTCGACGATCGCACCGCCCGCTGGGGGAAGTGGCGGCCGTCGGCTGAAGCCAAGCGGCTTGGCCCGCTGGCCATCCTCGTCGAACGGCTGATGGTCCGCGACGGGATGACCTTCGACGAAGCGTGTACGGTGCTTGAAACCAACCATGGGGTGACGGTCGGACGCGCGGCGATCGCGGCGATCGAGAACGTCTGCCCATCCGCGTCCGCCGCCGCCACGTCGGCGAAGAGGCGCTGGCCGACCTTCCGGCGGAGGGCGCCGACGCGGATCGCACGGTCAGGGAAACGGAACAGACCGAAACCGGCGTCCGGACGCGCGAAGCGCTGGCGCGCGCCATCGCCGCGCTCCCCCCGCAGGACCGGTTGATCGTGCGGCTGCGCTTCCACGAGGGGCTGACGGTGGCGGACATCGCGCGGACGACCGGGCTGGAGCAGAAGGCGTTGTATCGGCGGATGGACGGACTGCTGCGCGGCCTCCGGTCCGCGCTCGAGCGCGAGGGCGTCGGTCCGGAGGTGCTCGAACTGCTGGGCGACCCGCCGTGGGATTAGAGCGGGGGTCAGGGGGCAGGGGGCAGGGGGCAGGGATAGGGATCAGGGATCAGGGATAGGGATCAGGGATGAGGGATCAGGGAACTAGGGATAGGGGATTAGGGATCAGGGAACTAGGGATGAGGGAACTAGGGATCAGGGAACTCGGGATCAGGGAACTAGGGATCAGGGAATGCGGGACGTCTTGGGCAAGACGCTCAGGTGTGTTTGGGATCGGGTTTTAGCTGACCCCCAATGTCTGAGCCCTGATCCCCGGGCCCACGACCGAAGGAGCCCGGCATGATTCGCCCGGGGCCAGACGAACTTTTCGGTCGAAAGTGTCCGAAAACGCGGCGGCGCGTCCGTCTGTTAGCCAGACGCGGCAAAAATGTTAAAGGAACCTGAAGCAGTGAGGCGTCGTGAACGAGCCGCGTGAGATCCCGGCGGCCCCGTGTCCTGAGCCTCGAGGATATCGCGCTCTATGTCGATGGCGGCATGGACGGGCCGGCCCGCGAGCGCTTTGAGGCGCACGTCGCCGACTGCGGTGCCGCGAGCTGCTGGCCGAGGTGGCGCGGACGCCACAGGTCGCCGAGGCGGGCGGCCACGTGGTCCCCTTTCAGCGCAAGCGGACGCTGACGCGCGCGCTCTGGATTGGCGGCGGCCTCCTCGCCGCCGCCGCGGCGATCATTCTCGTTGTCCAGCTGCAGCAGACGCCAGGGATCGATGGCATCCCGGAGTTCCAGGAGCTGGTGGCCGCCGTCGGGAACGAGCCGCGAGGCTGACGGAGGGGAGGCTCACTGGCGGCTTCGCGTACGCGCCGCCGCCGTCGCCGACGAGAGGGCCCGGGGATCGCGAGGTCTCGACCGACACGCGTATTGCGGCGCTCAAGGTGACGAGGCGCGCGGAGTCAAGTAATCGGCCGCCGATCAGGCCGCGCTGGGCGTGGCCTCGCTCGCGCTCGGCGATGTGGACCGTGCGATCGCCTCGCTCGAAGATGCGGTGGCGCGAGAGCCGCAGAATCCAAAGTTCGAACCGATTGTTGCCCACGGCGTCCCTGCATCGCGCGACCCGTATGGGGCGCGCTGATGACTGGCCGCGCGCGTTGGCCGCGGCCAATCGCGCACTGCGTGCCGATCCGGCGCTGCTCGAAGCGCGGTTCAATCGCGCGCTGGCCCTCGAAGGCCTGCGCCTCCGCGACGAGGCGCGGCGGGCGTGGACGACCGAACAGCTGGACAAGGCGTCAGAAGTGGGCCGAAGAAGCCACCCGCCGCAGGCACAATCGGTGGCGACGCTGTTTCCACGATCGGAAGTGCTCAAGCAGCTCGACGCGGCGATCGTCGCCGGGGATGGCGTGAGCTGGCCGATCTCTTCGTGCGCGAACCGGACCTCGCGCGTGCACATCGAAGATGACGTGCTGCCGCTCTGGGCCGAGTCGTGGCTCGCGGGAAACCGCGCGGGTGCCTCGGCGCAAATCGATCGGGCGATGTTTGCGTGCCGCACGCTCGCGTCCGTCAACGACGACCGGTTCAGCGCCTCGACATGGCTCGAGGAGGTTCGGACGACGGTCGCCTCGACTCCCGCGGCAGTGAGCGCGCTCGCACAGGCGCAGCTCGAGTATCGAGACGCGCCATCGCGACCACTGAATTCGAGCGCGCCGCCCAGGGGTTTCAAGCCATACCGGGATCCCTGCGATCCCGCCGGAGCCCCTTTGTCACTGGCCTCGCGTCTCTACGACGCCATCGCTGACTACAACCGCCACAGGCTCGCGGTCGCCGAAACGAAGTTGGCGAAGGTGAAGACCGCGGTACGGCCCCACCCGTTCAAGCGCATCCTCGGGCACGCGGAGCTCGTGACCGGATTGATTCACCTGAACAAAGGCGCCTACTCGGCGGCGCTCGAGGATCTCTCCCGCGCCCGTCGCGCCTATGACTCAGCGAAGGATGTGGACGGCGCCGTCAACAGCGCCATCACGGTCGCGGAAATCCTCCGTCTGCTGGGCCAGACGCGGGAGAGTAGCGCCGGTTACAAGTTGACGCGATGAGCCATCTCGATCGTCTTCGCAGTTTCAAGCGGCGTCAGGCGGCGTTCTACACCGGTGGCATGGCGGCCGAACGGTCCGGTCTGCCCGAAGCGGCCGTGTCCTCGAACGAGGCTTTCTCGCCTCGGCCCGCGAAGCTGGAGTGCCCGCGGCTATCGCCGAAGGGGAGTTGGAGCTTCGCCGGCGTGCTGCGCAGCTCGGCGATGACGGGCCCGCGCGCGAGGCGATTGGTCGCGCGCGCCAATCGAACGCGCGCGAGACGAGTGTCGCCACCGCGACTTAGACGACGCCAAGATGAACACGGTCGAGGCGTCCATCGACCGTTCCGCCCTCCAACGGACGCCGCCGCACGGTTGGACAGCGTCATCGCGTTTTACAGCACGAGCGATCGGCGGGCGTGGCTGCCGGCGGTCCTGCTGGCGCGCGGGCGCGCGAAGGCGGCGGCGGGCAATACAGCTGGAGCGGCACGGGATTTCGGCGACGGCATCGACGAGGTGGCGTCGCAACGGCGGCGGCTGGTGGCGCAGGGGCAGCGCGTGTCGTATGCGGACGGAGTCGAGTGGGATCTCGTTGACGAGCTCGTTCGGCACTACGCCGTGCGACAACATCGCGACGGCGAGGCCTTTCGGGTACACGGAAGCGGCGCGCCTGCTGACCCTCGGCGGACGCCAGGGGGCCATCGACGCGGTGCCCAGCCTGACGCCGAAGGAGCTGTCCCGCCTGTTGCCGGCGTCAACCGCGCTCCTGTTATACTACGTGCTCCCGGAGTCGCTGCTCACCTGGATCGTCACGCCAAATGATCTCGCTATCACGAGGCGTGGGATTCACCTCGGTCGCGCTCGCCCAACAGATTTCGCGACTGCGTCAACGGATCGGACAAGGCCGGGGAGTCGAGGACGAGTCCTCAGCGCTGTTTCAGCTGTTGGGATCGGCCCGGCTGGGCCGTCGTTGCGCTCATTCACCCGGCTCATCATCGTGCCCGACGGACCCGTGAACGAAGTGCCGTTCGCGTGCCTCTATGATGCCGACGCGAAACAGTACTTCGTCGAGCGGCACAGCCTGGTGTTCGCGCCGAACGCGCTGACGGTGGCGCGCAGCCAGTCATCCGCGGCAACGTCCGCAGGCGAACGCCGGCTCACGGCCGGTGGCGGCGATCTTCGCGGTTCCCTCCGCGCGAGATGTCTCCGGCGTTTCACTCCCGAGATTGATGTCTGCCGAACGCGAAGCCGAGGACATCGCGGCTGTCTATGCCGGCGCCAAAGCCGCCACCAACGAAGCGGCGACCAAACCGGCCTTCCTGCACGCGCTCGCCCACGCCGACGTCGTGCATTTCGCCGGTCACACGCTGATCAATCGCGAGTATCCGTCGCTCTCCCGCCTGTTGTTCACCGGCGTCTCCGGCGAAGCGCCCGCGTTGACGGTCGACGAGGTGTCGCAGCTGCACGACGTGCGGGCGCGGCTTGTCGTGCTCGCGTCGTGCGAGTCCGGCATCGGACAGCTCTCGCGGTCGGAGGGCTTGTTGAGCCTGGCCAACCCGTTCCTGACCGTCGGCGTGCGCGACGTCGTCGCGACCTTGTGGGCGATCGAGGATCGTCCAGGCGCGTACGTTGTTCACCGCGCTGCACACGTCGAATCGCGCGCGGTGACCGTGCCGAGGAGGCGTTGCAGCACGCGCAACTCCAGCTCCTGCGGCACGTCAATCCCGCCTTGCGCGACCCGCGTCACTGGGCAGGGGTCCGCCTGTTTACCGGCGCTCGTCCCGTGGCTCAGCTATCTCAAGGAGAGGCCGATGATTCGTAGAACCTTTCTGATTGGTTGCGCGGCGGCGGGCGGCGCGGTGCACGCCCTCGGATGTGGTGGCGCAACCAATGAACGGGCGCCCCCGTCACGACGACGCCGCCGCCGCCAACGGCCGCCCCGGGACCTGCCCCCAGCGCCCCCGCCGCCGCCGCCTCGTACAGCGGAGTCAAGATGGAATTCGACGGCTTGTTTCTGGTGGTCCTGCCGAAGGACGGTGCGCAGAAGACGATCGAGCTGGCCTTCGTTGACACGCGCGCGCATGCCGATTCGGATATCCACCGCCATATCCCGACGCTGCAGGTCGATCGCACCAAGGCGATCCCCACCAATCTCGAAGCGGTCGCGGTTGACGACGTCCATGCCTACTACGTCCTGCCGAAGTCGGGCGTGGACATCGTCCCGCAGGATCGTGGCGCCGCCGATCTGACATGGAGTCTCACGGCGGAGGTGAAACCGCTCGCCAACGACAAGTGCGTCGCTGGCAAAGGCTGGAACGACCTTGGGTGGATCCTGGATTTCAAGAAGGACCTCTTCCCGAAAGCGACGCTCGATCCCCACTGGCGCACATCGAAAGCACTGGCCGCGCGGATCACGCTCACCAAGGGTGAGCTGGGAACCGGCGACCCTCTTTAGAAACACGCGCATGGTCTACCGGACCCTGTCGAATCCCGAACGGCTGACCAAAGAACGCGTGCGCTACTCGTTGCCGTGCCAGGCCGCTGAATTTCGTTTCGGCGGCTCCAGTACGCTTGTCGTTCCTGCTGGCACCGATGTGGTCGTGTATCACTTTCCGGTAGTCGGGGGCATGGATGAAACCGGCCCGCGAACCGACTATCGCGCCGCCTACGAGCTGCTCGACAAGGCCGTGGTCGCGCCGCTCGGACGTTTCAACGAACGTCCCGTGCCCCAGAGCCGGAAGACGTGCGCGCAGGGCGGGACGTCGGGCGGCAGCATGGCCTGCTCACCGCTTCTGATCCGCCAGGCCTGACGACCATGACGCGACGCGTGAGATGGATCGGCGGTCTCGCCATCGTCGCCGTCGCGGTTTCGATCGCGGCAATCCTCGTCATCCGATTACGACGCCCGCCACTCCTGAGGGCGGTGTGGTGCCATGTCCGCTCACGAACAGATTCGACGCGGTCGATCAACCGCGCAGCTTCGTTGTCGAGATCTCGCTGGAGACGCCGGAACGAATCACGCCGGACGACCTCCTCCGGTTTGAGAGTGGCGTGCAGCTTCCTGTTTCCGTTCCGGGCATCTTCCGGACGCGCGTCAGACCGTGCCGGCGACGCCGATGATCGCGCTGGACCGATCGCTCGCTCCTGACTTCCCTCCGCCGCTCGCGCGCAGCTACCTCGTGAATCTCCAGCTGAACAGGGCACAGGCCGATGCCCTCCGGCTGCAGCCGCGCGTGCTCGACGTCTCTCCCGATATCGCGATTCGCTTTCCGATTGTCGAGTATCGGGAAGTGGCACAGTCGATCGATGAAGGCAATGTCCGGAGCGAGCTCGGGGTCTTAAAGCTGCCGGGTGCGGGGCTCACGGGCGACGGCGTCCTCATCGGTATCGTTGACGGCGGATTCGACACGCAGTACCCTCAAGATTATGGACGAGCGGCGTGCGTGAAAAATGGCGCGGCCGACGTGTGTTTTGACGCGGACGATCCGTCAAAGGTGGGCTCGGTCACGATTCAGTTGGGCGTCGGCGACGATGCCGGCGGAACCAAGTTCGTCAGCTCCGACGGGATGATCGTCCGAGGCAACGAGGTCCATGACAACTACGGAGCGGGCCTGTGGTGGGACGGGTTCAACCAGAACGCCCGGATCTACGACAACGTCATCTACGACAACCTGAACTGGGGCATCTTCTGGGAGCTCAGCTACGGCGGCACCAAGATCCATGACAACACCCTGACCGGCAATGGCGTCGGCGAGGGTGAACCCATTGGTTCGGCAACGTGCAGCTTCTCGTCTCGACCTCGGATGGAACCGTGGGGGGGATCGAGATCTACCAGAACACGATCGACGGCATCGCGTATCCGCTCGGCCTGATCAATCACAGCAGCGGAACTCCCCTCACGAGCCACGTCTATGTTCACCACAACGACATGACCATGCGAGCGCCGACGACAAGGGTCGGCGCCGCTGCGTTCGACGGGTTGACCGAGCTATTCAGCGCCGAAGCGAACAACCGCTTCGATCACAACACCTATCGGGTACTCGACCCCGGTGGCGCGTACTGGGAGTGGGACGGGCAGATCCTCACGTGGGAGCAGTGGCAGTCGTCCGGACACGATATGAACGGCAGTCTCGGGCCGACGTCTTAAGCCACGTTCCGTGCCTGCACACGATCCGCCGATATTTCTTTCCAGGATCCTTGCCGCCCCCCACCCGGGACAGGATAGGGTTCTCGCTTCTCGACATCGCTGATCCACCGGGAACATGGCCGGAGAGAGCGAGGAGACCACCATCTCATACCGGATGAGCTCATCGTCGCGCGTCAAACGTGTCTCGACGTTTGTCTGCATGCTCGTACTCGCACTTGCGGCCCTCGAGTCCTCCTCGGCCCCGGCAGCGTCCGCATCTCCTCGGTCATGTCGGGGTGTCGACGTCGGTCCCGGTTCCGACCTCCAAGCGCTCATCGACGATCATCCTCGAAGGACGACGTTCTGCTTCGCGAGGGGCGTCTACCGCCTGTCCGGCACGATCTGGACCGGTGAGAAGTTCCCCACCCTCAACCTCCGATCCGGCGCCGTCATCGACGGTCAGGGTGGGAGCTTCCTTGGGATCAACGGCGCCGTCGCGCGCGCCGATCGGCCGGGCACGATCATCCTCGGCGGGACCTTCCAGCATTTCGGAAACGCGGGCGCCCCGATCTGGGTGTCGCCGTTCATCGTGGGCCAGAACTGGATCGTCAAAGGCACGGAGTTCAAGGAGAACTTCAACGCGGGATTCGGGATCCAGGGATCCAACGCCCGGGTATCGAACGTCCGCACACACCACAATGGTCGGTACGGGGTGACGGTCACTCCATCCTGTGTCGGATGCGCGGGCCCCTCCGGAGTGGTCATCGAGGACAGCGAGATCGCGTTCAACAACACGCGGCAGCTCCCGACCCTCGACGACGCCGGTGGAACGAAGTTCGTCGGTGCCGACGGGATGATCGTTCGTCGCAACGAGGTCCATGACAACTACGGGGCTGGCCTGTGGTGGGACGGGTTCAGCAAGCATGCCAAGGTCTACGAGAACGTCATCTACGACAATCTCAATTGGGGCATCCTCTGGGAGCTCAGCCACGGTGGCACCGAGATCCACGACAACACGCTCACCGGCAACGGTGTCGGGGACGGAACGGAGAACTGGGGTGCCAACGTCCAGCTCTTGGTTTCCACCTCCGATGGCAGCGTGGGCGACGGCATCGAGATCTACTCGAACACGATCCGAGGCGCGGCGATCCCGATCGGCCTGCTCAACCACAGCAGTGGGACTCCCCTGACCAGACAGGTCTACGTCCACCACAACGACATGACGCTGACAGCCTCGACGACCCGGGTTGGAGGTGTCGTGTTCAATGGGTCGCTCGACCTGTTCAGCGCCGAGGCGAACAACCGCTTCGACCACAACACCTATCGAGTGCGGGACCGTGCCGCCGCGTACTGGGCCTGGAACGGAGCGATCCTCACCTGGGATCTGTGGCAGGCAGCGGGTCATGACGTGAACGGCAAGGTACGGCGGATCAGCTGACGAGAGCGGCCAGGGAGACTGCCTGACCACTGCCGGCATTGCCTGGTTTAGTTCGTTCTCCCTACGGTAAGGTTCCTTTCCCTGAAACACCGATCCGCCGGGGAAGGAAACCGCGAGTGGCAGGGATCACCCCCCACCCGATCCACCGCGAGGCCCGTCCGTCGCGCGCGACGCGCGCTGCGGCCCTTCTGTGTGGGCTCCTGCTCGTTCTGCCGGTGCAGGCCACGATCGCCTCGGAGGCACGGGCGGCGGAGCCCTCGCGCCTCCTCACCGTGCCGCGGTTCGGCGAGTTCCAGCCGGTCCGCGGGGACAACTTCCTCGCCTGGCAACAGAACAGCCGGTCGAACCCGGATCAGTACGACGTCTACGCGCGCTCACTCGACGACGGCAAGACGTTCAAGGTCAACCCCCGGGGAACGAACGGCGCGAACGGCGACATCGACGGCGACAGGCTCGTCTATCAGCAGTTCCACGGCGGGAGGTCCGATCTGAGGTTCTTCGACCTGGTCGCCCGCGACCACAGCAATCCGCCGCCGGGTGTCAACACGAACCAATGGGAGTACTGGCCGAGCATGTCGGGCGACTGGCTGCTGTTCGGCCGTGTCTACGACAACGGCCTTCGAAGGATCATCCTGTTCGATCTGTCGGACAACACCTCTCGGCGTCTCGACCAGTCGCAACGAGGGGGGTCGTTCCTGGATCTGGCTCCCGGACAGGTGGATGGTGACTACGCCGTCTGGTACAAGTGCACGTCCAACCGGGATTGCGACGTGTTCCGCTACCACATCCCGGACGGAACCGAGGAGAAGATCCCGAACCGCGGGGGCCGCCAACACGCGCCGTCCGTGACTCCCGACGGAACCGTGTTCTTCGCCCGCTCCCGCGCCGGCTGCGGCACCGGCGTTCGTTTGGTGCGCCGTCCGCTCGAGGGGAAGGCGATCGTGCTCACGAGCCTTCCGGCCGGGGACGACATCGGATCGACGAGGGCGTACGTGAACAGCCAGGGAGTCACGACGGTCGCGTACGACCACTTCGAGTGTGGGGAGCCTGCGAGCTCCGACGCGTTCGAGATCGGCGAGGACTTCTCGCCCGAGCTCACGGTCCAGCTCGAGGGCAACGGCTCGGGCACCGTGACGAGCAGCCCGGCAGGGATCGACTGTGGCACCGATTGCAGCGAGTCGTACGACATGGGTACGGGCGTGACCCTGACGGCCGAACCGATCGGCGATGCGGCGTTCGCCGGCTGGAGCGGCGCCTGCACCGGGACGGGATCGACCTGCACGCTGCAGATGAACGGTTCCAGGGCGGTGACCGCGACCTTCACGAACAACCCCGTCCTCACCGTCGCCAAGTCGGGGACGGGGCAAGGCACCGTGACGAGCTCGCCCCCCGGGATCAACTGCGGCACCGACTGCAACCAGCCCTACGATCGCGGCACGAACGTGACCCTGACCGCAGAGCCGAACCAGAACTCCGTATTCGGCGGCTGGAGCGGCGCCTGCGGCGGCAACAGCACGACGTGCAATGTCGCGATGACCGACTCGAAGTCGGTCACCGCCACGTTCGTGCTGAAACCGCAGCTGACGGTCGTGAATTCGGGAGCCGGCGACGGTTCAGTCACCAGCAGCCCAGCGGGGATCAACTGTGAACCGGATTGCTCTGAGCGGTACGAGGCGGGCATCTTCGGTCACGCTCACGGCCGATCCTGCGGGCGATTCCTCGTTCGGCGGGTGGTCGGTCGGAACCTGCAGCGGTCTCACGTGCACCGTGACGGTCAATCAGGACCGAACGGTGACTGCAACGTTCACATCCAAGCCCGTGTTGACCGTTTCCACGCTCGGCGACGGGTCAGTGACCAGCAGTCCGGGCGACATCGCCTGCCCCGGCGACTGCAGCGACGCCTTCAACTCAGGGACCGATGTCACGCTGACTGCCGATCCGGATCCGGGCTCGAGTCTGGGGTCATGGGGCGGTGGCGGATGCTGCGGATCGCAGCCCTACCTGCGTCGTCAGATATGAATGCTTCCAAGTCGGTGACCGCGACCTTCGTCGCCAAGCCCGTGTTGACCGTCTCCACGCCCGGCGACGGGTCGGTGACCAGCAGTCCGGGCGACATCGCCTGCCCCGGCGACTGCAGCGATAATTTCGTCGTTGGGACCGATGTAACCCTAACAGCCGATCCCGATCTAGGTTTCGCGTTCGACCAGTGGGGCGGCGATTGCGCGGGCTCGAGTCCCACGTGCCTGCTGGACATGGATTCCTCGAAGTTGGTGAGTGCGACGTTCATCGCGCGGTTCGATCTGGATGTCACGATCGGGGGCGACGGGACTGGTTCGGTCACCAGCAGCCCCGGAAACATCAACTGTCCCGCAACGCCTTGCTCAGATACCTACGACGACGGCACCCAGGTCACGCTGACGGCGGTTCCCGGTAACGAGACCACGCTCGTGTTCTGGTCTGGCGACTGCACGAGCACGACGCTCACCACGTGTACGGTAGACATGGATGGAGACAGATCGGTGACGGCGACCTTTGACGACACGCTAGTCCTGCCAATAGACCCGACGATGTCCGAGATCCTCCGATCGAAGGCCAGATGAGTTGAAGAAGGCGTTCATCACCGGTGTGAACGGGCAGGACGGCTCGTACCTGGCCGAGCTCCTGCTCTCGAAGGGCTACGAGGTCCACGGCCTCATCCGTCGGTCCTCGTCCTTCAACACCCAGCGGGTGGACCCGATCTATCACGACCCGCACGAGTCCGGCGTCCGGTTCCGGATGCACTACGGCGACCTGTCCGACTCCGGCTCCCTCGTGAACCTCATCCGAGAGCTCGAGCCCGACGAGATCTACCACCTTGGTGCGCAGAGCCACGTCAAGGTCAGCTTCGAGGTGCCCGAGTACACCGCCGACGCCACGGCGATGGGCACCATCCGCATGCTCGAGGCGATCCGGGCGTCGGGCGTCCAGACCCGCTTCTATCAGGCCTCGTCCTCGGAGATGTACGGCTCCGCTCCTCCGCCGCAGGGCGAGGAGACCCCGTTCCATCCCCGCAGCCCGTACGGAGTCTCCAAGGTCTTCGCCTACTGGTCCACCGTGAACTACCGGGAGGCGTATGGGGTATTCGCGAGCAACGGCATCCTGTTCAACCACGAGTCCATCCGGCGCGGTGAGACCTTCGTGACCCGGAAGATCTCGCGCGCGGTCGCGCGGATCAAGGCGGGCATGCAGGACAAGCTGTACCTGGGCAACCTCGATGCCCTACGGGACTGGGGTCACGCGCCCGAGTACGTCGAGGCGATGTGGCTGATGCTCCAGCAGGACGAGCCCGACGATTTCGTCATCGCCACCGGCGAAGCGCACTCGGTCCGCGAGTTCGTCCAGCTCGCGTTCGGCCGGGTGGGTCTCGATTGGGAGCCCCATGTCGAGATCGACCCCGACTACTTCCGCCCTGCCGAGGTCCAGTCTCTCTGCGGCGATCCATCCAAGGCCCGGGAGCAGCTGGGGTGGAAGGCGCGGACGACCTTCGAAGAGCTCGTAGCCCTGATGGTCGACGGTGACGTCGCCCTGTTGGAGGACGAGCTGGCGGGCCGAACGGTCCGTGTCGATCGCGACCGTTAGAGCACGCTCATCACCTAAACCCGGAGTCCGTCCACGGATGCGGCATACTTCACGGGCCGGCGGGGAATAGACAAGACATCGCTGATCAAGACGACTTCGCGGCCGTGACTGGTGAGGTGTTGCGGCAGGTCAGGGAGGGCAGATCGCTCTCCCTTCGTCAGGTGACCGTTCGCTCGGGTGGCCGGTTCAAGCCGTCCTCGGTGGCTTCCTACGAGCGAGGCGAGCGCCAGATCTCCCTCGAGCGCTTCTTCGCACTGGCGGAGGTCTACGACTTGGCTCCCGAACGCATCGTCGCTGCGATCGCCTACCGGCTCGAGCACCGGCGAGAGGGTGACCGTCCCGCCGCGAAGGGCGCGATCGTGGACATCCGCGACCTGTTCCAGCCGACGGCCGCGCAGTCACGCTGACGCCTGCGCGAACAAGACCGCGGAGCGTGCTCATTTTCATCGGTCGGTTGAGTTCCCTCGGCGCTGTACGCCCTCTAGACTCCGGGACGCGGTTGCCCGCAATCGAGAGGGACAGGGTTTGCCTGACTTCGCCGTGGAGATCGGAAGGGCTCTGCGACGGGCCCGCCAAGCCCGCGGGCTCACCCTTCGACAGGTCGCGGGCCTCAGTCAGAATCGCTTCAAGGCGACGTCCGTCGCCGGCTACGAGCGAGGTGAGCGGACGATCTCCGTCGAGCGCCTCCTCGAGCTGTGCGACGTGTACGGGGTCTCCGCCCCGGCGGTTCTCGGGGAGATCGTGCGGGCGATCGGCGGAAAGCCCGAACAGGAGATCGACCTGACGCTGCTCGAGAGGATCGGGACGGCGGAAGGCACCCTCCTTTCCGGCTTCGTCAGACAGATCCGAGCGCAGCGTGGAGAACCGGTATCCGAGACGATCGTCCTGCGGGAGGCCGATCTCGACGTGCTGGCGACCGCGGCCGGAACGACTCGCGAGGAGCTCGCCGAGTTGCTCGAGCCGGCGATCCGTCGTGAGGAGTAACGCGCGGTCAGATCCCGCGTAGGTAGGCGACGGTCTCGCCGAGGCCGTCCTCCAGATGGGTCCACGGCCGCCACCCGAGCTCGTCGCCGGCGAGCGCGATGTCCAGGACGTTCCGCTGCAGATCTCCCGCCCGCGCCGGCCCGTGCGCCGGCTCTCCCGCGAAGCCGGTGATCTCGCTGAGCATGCGGTACAGGCCGTTCACCGACGTCTCGACGCTCGTCCCGATGTTGACGAGCCGGCCGGCTCCGTGGTCGGCCGCGACGGCGAACGCGTGGACGACATCGTCCACGAACACGTAGTCGCGCGTTTGGTTCCCATCGCCGAAGATCGTCGGCGTGTGACCGGCCAGCATGGCCGAGGAGAAGATCGCGATGACCCCAGCCTCTCCGTTCGGGTCCTGACGCGGCCCGTAGACGTTCGCGAGCGCGAGCGCCATCCACTCGATCCCGTGGTAGCGCTCGTAGAAGGCGAGGTAGTCGAGCACGACCTTCTTGCTGACGCCGTAGGGCGACAGCGGCCTCGCCCCGCCGAGGGCGGTCTCTTTCGCGGGGAGCTTGCGTGGCTCTCCGTAGAGCGTTCCTCCCGATGCCGCGTAGACGATCCTCCGTGCGCCGGTCTGTCGCGCGCAGTCCAGGACGTTGAGCGTACCCATCAGGTTCACGGAAGCATCCAGCACGGGCTGCGCCATCGACACCGACACCGACGACTGAGCCCCCAGGTGCATGACGACCTCGGGGCGATGCCGCTCGAACAGCGAGAGCAGACCATCGGCGCGCACGTCCATGTTGAAGAACGTGAACTCCTTGCCGTATCCGCGCGCCTCGGCCAGGTTCGCGATCCGGCCGGTCGTGAGGTCGTCGACGGCGATCACCCGGTGGCCTTCGGCCAGGAGGCGGTCGCACAGGTGCGACCCGATGAACCCGGCGCCACCGGTCACGAGGAAGGTGGTCATCCGGCGAGCTCCAGCGCAGGGTCGGCGCCGACCTCGAACGACGTGCGCTCCCCCCGCTCGAGCCGTGAGGCCCCCGCCCGCGCGATCATCGCGCCGTTGTCGGTGCAGAGCTCGATCGGCGGGAACAGGACCCGGACGCCTTGTTCGTTCCCCGCGCGCTCCATCCGCTCGCGCAGGCGCGTATTCGCGACCACGCCACCGCCCAGGAGCACCGTTCCCGCGCCGGTCTCCTTCGCGGCCTTCATGGTCTTGCTCACCTGCACGTCGACGATCGCCTCTTGGAAGGAGGCCGCCAGATCGGCGAGGTCGACGTCATGTCCGGCCGCCTTCTCCGCCTTGACGTGCCGCAGCACGGCCGTCTTCAGTCCCGAGAGCGAGAAATCGTAGTCACCGGAGTTCGCCATCGAGCGCGGGAAACGGATCGCGTCGGGATCGCCGTCGCGAGCGAGTCGGTCGAGTGCCGGACCGCCGGGGAATCCGAGGCCCATGAACCGGGCGATCTTGTCGAACGCCTCTCCGGCCGCGTCGTCCAGCGTCTGACCGAGCACCCGGTATCGATGCTCCTGCTCCATGTGCACGAGCATCGTGTGACCGCCGGAGACGACGAGGCAGACGTAGGGCGGGGCGGGAGGACCTTGGTCGAGGAAGTTCGCGTAGATGTGCCCTTCGAGGTGGTTCACGCCGACCAGCGGGGCACCGGTGGCGAGCGCCACGGCCTTGCCGGCAGCGATCCCGACGAGAAGCGCCCCGGCCAGACCCGGCCCGACGGTGACGGCAACCCCATCCAGGTCCGTGAACCGGCACCCCGCCTGCTCGAGCGCCTGGTCCATCAGCGGATTGAGCGCCTCGACGTGCGCGCGGCTGGCGAGCTCCGGCACGACTCCTCCGAAGCGGGCGTGCAGCTCGACCTGGCTCCCGATCAGGTTGGACAGGATGCGGCCGTCCTCGACCACCGCGACGGCCGTCTCGTCGCAGGACGTCTCGATCCCCAGGACCTTCACGCCGGCCCATCCGGGCGCATGCCCTCTGGGGCCTCCTGGATCAGCTCACGGAGCCGCGCCCGGTACTCCTGGGTGCGCACCCGGTCGAGCCACATGATGAGGGCGTCCTCGTTGATCTCCTGGTAGTAGTTCTTGCGGACGCCGACCGGCCGGAATCCGAACCGTCCGTACAGGCGCTGCGCGCCCCAGTTCGTGACCCGAACCTCGAGGGACACGACGTCCGCACCCATCTCGATGGCGGCCAGGATCAGGTCGTGCAGGATCCGGGTGCCGATCTTGCCCCGCTGTTGGAGGGGGTCGACCGCGACGTTGGTCACATGCGCCTCTTCCCCGTAGCAGATCAGCCCTCCGTATCCCACGACCTCGCGATCGATCCGCGCGACGAGGTAGCACCGGTTGCGGGACTCGCTCATCTCGGAAAGGAACAGGTTGGGGCTCCATGGGCGCGGATAGACCTGGCGCTCGATCGCCATCACGCCTCGCAGATGGCGGCGCCGCATCCGGGTCACCTCAAGCCGAGGCGCCTCGGGCTCGCTGATCCCAAGCGATCTCCGCATCGGTCTTCCTCAGGTAGATCGGCACTACGTCGGACAGCCGGTCGGTTTCCTCCCGGATGAAGCGCGGCCCCGCGACCTCGACGAGCGCAGAGGCCGACGGCGTCGACAGCGTAGCCGGAGCGAACGCGACCCGCGGGCCGGCCTGCTCCAGCTCCTGCCGGTACAGGATGGCACCGTTGCCGACGAGCAGCACGTCCTCGGGTGTCGCGAAGAGCTCGGCGGCAAGGGCCTCGGGACGACCGACCCGATGGTCACCGAGGCGCATCACGCCTCCCGGAACGCTTCGGTAGAGCGCGAAGAAGACCTCTCCACGGCGGGCATCCAGGACCGCGCCGATCAGCCGGCGGGTCGTTCGGGCGCCCAAAGCGAGGATGTCGAGCGATGAGATCCCGACGATCGGCAGGTGGAGGACCTGGGCGAGCGACTTGCCGACCTCCACCCCGACGCGCAGCCCGGTGTACAGACCCGGACCCAGGCCGACCGCGATCCCTCCGACCTTGGGGAGAGGGACGCCGGTCCAGTCAAGGAGCCGCTCGATCGCGGGGATCAGCGGGTCCTGCCTGCCTGGACCCGCGAAATGCGTGGCACCGAGGATCTGCTCCTCCGTGCCGATCGCGATCGAGGCGTGGTTCGTCGACGTGTCGATCCCGAGGACGATCACGCGGCCACCCTCCAGCGCTCGACGAGCTGCTCGAGACGCTCCCATCGAGGGCTCCACGAACTTCCTCCGCCGCCGATCGAGATCGCCCGCTCCTCCCCGTCGCCGGGCACCGTGAGCTCGACGACGAGCGGGTCGCTCGGCAGGAGCTCGGCGACCGCGTCACCCCACTCGACGAGAAGGACCCCGTCGTCGTCCATGAGCTCGTGGAGTCCGAGATCGACGACCTCTTGAGCCCGATCCAGCCGGTAGACGTCGGCATGAACGATCCGCAGGCTCGGCGTGCGGTACTCGCGGACCAGGGTGAACGTCGGCGAGGCGACGGCTCCCGGATACTCGAGCGCTCGCGCGGCACCCTGCACGAAGGTGGTCTTGCCCGCGCCGAGCTCCCCGGTGAGCGCCACGACGTCGCCGGGTCGCAGGAGCTCCGCCAGGGCGCCGCCGATCGCACGGGTGTCCTCGGCCGTGGGGGCGGCGAGCTCGATCCGCATCAGAACAGGCCTCAGAACAGGCCGAGCTGCTCCTCGACCGGCTGCGGCCGCTCGGCGAGCGCGCGCTTCATCTCCTGGAAGTCCATCCGGAGCGCCGTCATCTGCGTCGAGTTCTCCCCGCCGCCGTGCAGGACCGCGGCGGGGTGGAACGTCGGGATGACGGTCCGGCCGTTCCACGGGAACCGCTGCCCCCGAACCCGGCTGATCGAGACGTTCGACCCGAGGATGTACCGCGTCGCCCAGTTGCCCAGGGTGACGATGACCGCGGGGTCGATGATCGCGATGCGCTCGTCGAGCCACGGACGACAGGCCTCGAGCTCGTCGGGGAGCGGATCCCGGTTCCCGGGAGGGCGGCAAAGGATGACGTTGTTGATGTAGACCTCGTCGCGTTCGATCCCGCTCTCGGCGAGCAATCGGTTGAGCAGCTGGCCCGCCGCGCCCACGAAGGGGACGCCCTGCTTGTCCTCGTGGAACCCCGGCGCCTCGCCGATGAACATCAGGTCGGCATCCGGGTCGCCGACCCCGTAGACGACCTGCGTCCGCCCCTGCGAGAGCCGGCAGCGCACGCACGTCGAGGCGTCCCGCGCCGCCTCCTCCAGAGCTCTCATCTCGCCTCCCCCATGGCCGGCACGCCGCCGAGCGGTTCCGCCAGACGCACGCCCCGGCGGATCGCCTCGGCGACGGCCCGCACCGCCATCCGCTCCAACGTGGACTGCGGCGTCTCGACCGCCCCGGTGCCGAGGGAGAAGACCGCGTCGCCGTCCCACATCGTATGCGAGGGCCGAACGGCCAGGGAGATGCCCTCGGAGCCGGCCTGCGCGAGCAGCTGGGCGCGCTCCTTCGACAGGGCGGCGTTCGTCGCCACCACGACGAGCGTGGTGTTCGCCCCGGGCCACGTTCGAGGCTCGGCGTCGGGATCGCGGTTCGCGGCGATCGGCGTGCCGTCGTCCTCGGTGATCGCGCCGAGCGCGTTCACGGCCGCCAGCGCCGCGACGATCGCGCCGTCCTCCTCGACGGAAGCGGTGCCGAGCCCTCCCTTCCAGCCGGCGGACGGGTTCGGGTGCTTCGCGACGGTGGCGCCGGTTCCCGCGCCGACCGATCCCTCGGCGACCTCGCCGCTCGACGCGGCCTCGCAGGCCGCGATCCCGGCATCGACGCCGGGTCGAGCCAGCGGGTCGCCGATCGCCAGGTCGAACAGGACGGCGGCGGGAACGATCGGCACCCGCGCGACGCCGACGTCGAATCCGGTCCCCTGCTCCTCGAGCCACCGCACGACGCCGTCGGCGGCGGCGAGCCCGAACGCGCTGCCGCCCGTCAACAGGACCGCGTGGACCTCGGGAACGCTCGTGCCCGGCCGGATCGCGTCGGTCTCGCGCGTCCCGGGGGCTCCACCTTTCACGTCGCACGAGCCGACCGTGCCCGGCGGACACAGGACCACGGTGCAGCCGGTCACGCCCTCCCGGTCCGTCCAGTGGCCCACGCGGATCCCCTCGACGCTCGTGATCACGCCGTCCTCCGTTTCCTTCCGCCGGCCTTGAGGACCTCGCGCGCGAACCCGTCCACGAGCCGGTTGAGCTCTTCGGGCACCTCCATCATCGGGAAGTGGCCGGCGCGTTCGAGCACCTCGAAGCGTCCGTTGGGAAGCGAGTCCGCGAACGCGATCGCCGAGGCCATCGGCGTCACCCGGTCGCGGTCCCCGACCAGGACGAGCGACGGAACCGTGACGTGCGCGACCGCGTGACGGAGGTCCGAGTCCATCAGCCCGGCGAGCGCGTTCGTCCACACCTTCGTCGGCGCCCTCGCGGCCAGCCCCACGACGTAGCTCACCGTCGCGGGCGACGCGTCGGGCCCGAACTGCGTCGCGCGCGCGATGAGGTACCCGGGGTCGGTCGCGTTCGACAGGAGGTGCCCTCGGACCCGGTTCACTCCCGAGGCCGCTCGCCGCAGGGATCCGATCCCCGGTGTGAGCATCGTCCTGATCGAGCCCATCGCTCCCCGCACCAGATCGCCCGCCGCCGAGCCGACGAAGACACAGCCGCCGACCCGGGCCGAGAAGAGGTCCGGGTGCGATTCGGCCATCGACAGGATCGCCATCGAGCCCATGCTGTGACCGACCAGAAGGATCCGTCCGCTCGTCTTCACCGCCTCGAGCACCGCGGCGACGTCGTGGCCGAACGCGGCGGGCGACAGATCGCCGGCCGCGGCGGAGCCGCTCCGGCCGTGCGAGCGGAAGTCGAACAGCACGCAGCGATACCGCTCGGACAACTCCGACCACTGGTGATGCCAAGTGGTGAGGTCGAGGCTGAAGCCGTGGACGAAGACGATGACGGGTTTCGCGGGGTCCCCGGCCGCGCGGACGGCGATCTCGGTGCCGTCGAAGGAGCGCACCATCCCGAGGTCCTCGGGCGGCAGCGCCGAGAAGGGCCCGTGGTCCTCCGGGTCGTCGCGGCGGCGGCGCGCGTTCAGCACGGTGCGGCCGACCATGCCGCCGGCGACGGCTCCGGCCGCGATCCCGGCGGTGACGATCGCCTTGCGTCGTCGCGTCATCCGACGTACTCGCGGGGGACACGCGCGCTGATCGCCGTCGCGATCTCGTACCCGATCGTCCCGATGTGTGAGGCGAGCTCCTCGGCCGTGATCCGCTCCTCGCCGGAGGCACCGATCAAGACGACCTCGTCCCCCGTCGCGACGTCCTCGTCCCCGCAGTCGACGAGGATCTGATCCATCGTGACCGTTCCGGCGACGCGGTGCCGGCGGCCGCCGACGAGCACCTCGGCCTTCGACGAGAGTCCCCGAGGGAACCCGTCCCCGTAGCCGACGGGCACCGTCGCGACGTTCGCGTCGCGCTCCAGTCGGTAGGTCCCGCCGTACGAGAGGCGATCGCCCGCCGGCACCCGCTTCACCATCGTGACCGCCGAGCGCCACGTGAGCGCGGGACGCAACCCGAACGTTGGTCCGATCCCGCCGCCCGGGTCGAGCCCGTAGACGGCCGCGCCGGGTCGCACGAGGTCCAGGTGGGTCTCGGGCAGCCGGATCGTGGCGCCGCTGTTCGCGGCGTGGACGAGCCGCGGCCGGATGCCCTCGGCCGCGAGCGCATCGCGCGCCTCGAGCAGGCGCTGCAGCTGCTCCCGCGTGCCCTCGTCGTCGCGCTCGGACGCGGCGAAGTGCGTCCACAGCCCCTCGAGCTGAAGTCCCGCGCCACGGATCGCGTGCGCGAACGCGGTCGCGCGGGAGGGCGGCCACAGCCCGACCCGGTGCATGCCCGTATCGAGCTTCAGGTGCACGGCGGCCGCCCGGCCGAGCGCCACGGCGGCCTCCGCCACCCCGGCCACCCCGTCTTCGGTGTAGACCGTCGGGGTGAGCGCGCCGGCGATCGCTTCCTTCTCCGATCCCGGCGGGAGCTCGGACAGGACCAGGATCGGGGCCTCGATGCCGCGTTCGCGCAGGCCGAGGCCCTCCTCCGCGAGGGCGACGCCGATCCACGTGGCGCCGGCCTCGAGCGCCGCACGCGCCACGGCCTCGTCGCCGTGCCCGTAGCCGTCGGCCTTCACGACGGCCATCAGCTCGGCGTTCGGGGGCTTCAGCAGCCGCACGTTGTGCCGGATCGCCTCGAGGTCGACCTCGACGACGGTCGGCCGGTATCTCGTCACGCGCCCGCGACCTCGACGAACGCCTCGGCGACCCGCTCGAGCACGTCGCTCGCGGTCGTTCCCTCGCCCGAGACCTCCGCGGCGGCCGACCCCGCGACGCCGTGGACGAACGCGGCGGCGGACGCCGCATCCACCGGCGCGAGACGGCGTGCGAGCAGCGCGGCGATCATCCCGGTGAGGACGTCACCCGTCCCGCCCGTCGCGAGGAACGGGCCGCCGGTCGGGTTCACGCGCACGGAGCCGTCCGGTGCTGCCACGAGCGTGCGCGTTCCTTTCAGCAGGACGACGGCCTGCGTCTCGGCCGCGAGCTTGCGGGCATGACCGACCCGGTCCGCCGCGAGGTCCTTCGCGCTCACACCCGAGAGCCGCGAGAACTCCCCCGCGTGCGGCGTCAGGACGAGCTCCGCCTTGCGGTCGGCGAGCTCGGGCGCTCGTCCGGCGAAGGCGTTCAGGCCGTCGGCGTCCAGGACGACCGGGATCTCGGAACCCCGAACGAGCTCGCGGACCCAGGCCGACGTGCGCTCGTCGGTCGTCATCCCGGGTCCGATCGCGAGCGCGCCGGCCTGCCCGATCAGCTCGGAGAGCCGTTCGGTGCCGCCGGACGCGGTTCCGTCCTCGGTCTCGGGCAGCGGGGCGAAGACGGCCTCCCGGACCGCGCCCTGGACGACCGGCAGGATGGACGAGGGGACCCCGGCGGCGACCAGGCCGGCACCCGAGCGGTACGCGGCATGCGCCATGAGCGACACGGCGCCCGTCATCGAGCGCGAACCACCGATCACGACGACGAACCCGGATGCTCGCTTGTGCGTGTCCTCGTCGCGGCGGGGAAGCCATCCGGCGACGTCCTCGGTCTCCAGGAGCGCCAGGTCGGATCGAACGAGATCGGGCGGGAACCCGATGTCGGCGACCTCCACGATGCCCGCGTGCGTCGATCCCGGGGGGAAGACCACCCCGGGCTTGGCCGCCCCGAACGTCACCGTGATGTCCGCTCGGACCGCGACCGACTCGACCGCACCCGTCTCGCCGTTCACGCCGGACGGGATGTCCACGGCGACCACCGGAACGTCGCCGTCGTTCAGGGATCCGATCGCGCCGGTGAAGCCTCCGTCGGGCGCACCTCGGAACCCCGTTCCGAAGATCGCGTCCACGGCGACGTCGGCGCGCGCGATCTCTCGCTGCACCAGCTCGGCCGACCATGGCCGGACGCGAACCGCGGTCCTCCTGAGCCGAGAGAGGTTCATCGCCGCGGGCTCGCGCGAACGGTCATCGAAGAGCACGACCGTCACGCGCATCCCCCACGCGTCCAGGTAGCGAGCAGCGACGAGCCCGTCACCGCCGTTGTTGCCCTTCCCGGCCACGACCACCGCTCGACGGCCGTACGTCCCTCCCGCAAGCCGGACGGCCGCGCCGGCCACCTCGCGACCCGCGTTCTCCATGAGCGTCTCGGCCGCGATCCCACGCTCCTGAGCCGCCCCGTCGAGCGCGCTCGCCTCCGCGGGCGACAGGATCGGCTTCACGGGCTCACGGCCACGGCGAAGGCCACCGCCGACGTCCGCTCGTGCGTGAACGTGACCATCACCCGGTCGACGCCGAGCGCGTCGGCACGCTGCTTCGCGTTGCCCTCCAGCCGGATCGCCGGCGCGCCCGAGGGCGACCGCGTGACGCTGATGTCCTGCCACCTGCGGCCTCGATAGCCGCCGAGGGCCTTGATCACGGCTTCTCGCGCGGCGAACCGGCCGGCGTAGGACTCGGCGGGCCGGGCCTTGGATTCGCAGTACGCGATCTCCTCGGGGGTGAACACCCGCTCGCGCATCGAGCCGTGCCGCTCGAGCGCGCGCTCCATGCGCTCGATCTCGCAGATGTCGACCCCGAGTCCGAGGATCTCCACGCCCTAAGGGTAGCCCGGCCTACTCGACGGTGACGCTCTTGGCCAGGTTGCGAGGCTGGTCGACGTCACACCCGCGCAGCTTGGCGACGTGATAGGCGAGGAGCTGCAGCGGCGGCGTGACGACCACCGGCGAGAACAGCTCCGGGACCCGGGGGACGAACAGGACGTGTTCCGCGGAACGCTCGATCTCCTCGTCGCCTTCGCTCGCCACGGCGATCACCAGGGCGCCGCGGGCTCGCACCTCCTGGATGTTCGAGAGCATCTTCGGGTAGACGTGGCACTCGGTCGCCACCGCCACCACCGGAACTCCCTCCTCGACGAGCGCGATCGCTCCGTGCTTCAGCTCGCCGGCCGGGTACCCCTCGGCGTGGACGTAGCTCAGCTCCTTGAGCTTCAGGGCACCCTCGAGCGCGGCGGGGAACCCGGTATGCCGACCGATGAACAGCACGTCGCGCGCCTGGTGGATCTCCTCGGCGACGGCCCGCACCTGCGAGTCCAGCTCCAAGGTCCTGCGGACCTGCTCCGGGAGCTCGCGCATCGTCGCGACGATCTCCTCGATCTCGACGGGGTACATCGGCCCTCGGATCTGCGCCAGGTACAGCGCGACGAGGTCGAGCGCGACCATCTGCGTCGCGAACGTCTTCGTGGCGGCGACGCCGATCTCGGGTCCGGCGTGGGTGTACATCACCGCACCGGCTTCGCGAGCCAGGGAAGAGCCGACCGTGTTCGTCACGGCGAGGACGCGTGACCCCTGCCGGGCGGCGTGCCGGGCGGCCTCGAGGGTGTCGATCGTCTCTCCGGACTGGCTCACGGCGATCGTCAGCGTGTCGGGGCCGAGGACCGGGTCGCGATAGCGGAACTCCGAGGCGATCTCGATCTCGACCGGGATCCGGGTCCAGTGCTCGATCGCGTACTTCGCGACGAGCCCCGAGTGGTACGCGGTGCCGCACGCGACGACGAAGACCTTGTCGACCTCGCGCAGCACGTCGGGGTCCAGGTGCACCTCGTCCAGGGACAGCATGCCGCGCTCGCTGAGCCGGCCGACGAGGGTGTCGTGGATCGCCGCCGGTTGCTCGTCGATCTCCTTGCGCATGAAGTCGTCGTACCCGCCCTTCTGCGCGCGCGACACGTCCCAGTCGACCTCGAACGGCTCGGCTCGAACGTCGTTGCCGTCGAAGTCGGTGACGCGAACCCCGCCCGCGCGGACCTCGACGACCTGGCGTTCGGAGACGGGCAGGACCCGTCGGGTCTTCGAGAGCACCGCGGGGATGTCGGAGGCGAGCACGTTCTCGCCGTCGCCGAGCCCGACGACCAGTGGCGACGCGACCTTCACGCCGACGATGACGTCGGGCTCATCGGCCGAGAGCACCACGAGCGCGTACGCGCCTTCGAGCTCGCGTACCGTCGCTCGTACGCGGTCGGCGAGCGCGCCGTCCTGTTTCTCCTCGATGAGATGCGCCACGACCTCGGTGTCGGTCTCGGAGACGAAGGCGTGCCCACGCTTCTCCAGCTCGTCGCGAAGGTCGGCGAAGTTCTCGACGATCCCGTTGTGGATCACCGCGATCGTTCCGCGACAGTCGGTGTGCGGATGCGCGTTGCGATCCGTCGGCGCGCCGTGGGTCGCCCAGCGGGTGTGACCCATCCCGACGGTGCCGGCGGGCGCTCCGTGCTCCTCGAGCGCCCGCTCCAGCTCGGAGAGCTTCCCGGCGCGCTTGACGACCGAGAGGCCCCCGTCGAGCACGGCAACACCTGCCGAGTCGTAGCCCCGGTACTCGAGACGCCGAAGACCCTCGAGGACGATCGGGAGCGCTTGGTCGGGGCCGACATAGCCCACGATGCCGCACATTGGGGGTCCGAGGGTAACAGCCGGCGCTGCTCTCTAGCCGAGGGCGGCGCGGATGCGTTCGGCGAGCGCATCTGCGTGCCTACGCGCGAGCTCTTCGGTCTCGGCCTCGACCATGACGCGCACGAGCGGTTCGGTTCCCGACGCGCGGACGAGCACGCGTCCCGTACCGTCGAGCTCGGATTCGCTCGCGCGCACGGCCTCCCACACCTCCGAGGCCTCGTCGAGCGACTCCTTCCGAGCGACCTCGACGTTGCGGAGCACCTGTGGGAACCGGCGCATCCGGCCCGCGAGATCCGCGACGCTCACGCCGTCCCTGGAGGCGAGCGACAGGAACTGCACGGCCGTGATCAGGCCGTCCCCCGTCGTCGCGTGGCGGCGGAAGATCACGTGTCCCGACTGCTCCCCGCCGAGCACGGCACCGTGCTCCTGCATCTGCTCGAGCACGTATCGGTCGCCGACGGGAGCCGGGACCACGCGGATGCCGGCCTCCTTCATCGCCGCGTGGAACCCCAGGTTCGCCATCACCGTGGCGACGACGAGGTCACCGGTGAGCCGATCTTCGGCCTTCATCGACAGGGCGCACGCGGCCAGTACCTGATCACCGTCGATCACGTTGCCCTCGGCGTCGGCGAACAACGCGCGGTCGGCGTCGCCGTCGTGCGCCACGCCGGCGTCCGCGCCCGCGGCCTTCACGGCAGCGGCGACGACCTCGGGATGCAGTGCGCCACAACCCACGTTGATGTTCGAACCGTCGGGCTCGGCGAAGATCGGGAAGACGTCGGCTCCCAGCCGTCGGAGCGCCTGGGGAGCCACGACCGATGCCGCGCCGTTCGCGCAGTCGACGACGATCCGCATCCCGTCCAGACGCGCTCCTTCTGCGGTCTCGACCACGTGATCGATGTAGTCGGGCCCCGCCTCCGGCAGGGCACGCACCTCGCCCGGCCGTCCGATGCTGCCGTCACCGCGCGTGACCTCCGACTCGATCTCGGCCTCGATCTCGTCCGAGAGCTTGAAGCCGAGCGGACCGAAGAACTTGATCCCGTTGTCGGACGGGGGGTTGTGGGACGCGGAGATCACGATGCCGGAGCTCGCCGACAGTCCGGTCGTGAAGAAGGCGATGGCGGGGGTGGGCTCCACGCCGGCGAGGTACACGTCGCCGCCCGCCCTGGTGATGCCCTCCACGAGGGCCGCCTCGAGCGGCTCGCCCGAGGCCCGCGTGTCCCGGCCGATCACGAACGTCGGAGACCCGCGTTCATATCGCGCCAGGGCGACCACGGCGGCGCGTCCGAGCTCGCGCGCGAGGTCGGTCGTGAGATCGCGGCCGAACGCGCCGCGAACGCCGTCGGTGCCGAACAAGCGCCTCATGCGGGGCGCAAGCCTAGCGCAGGAAGCTCAAACGTCCGACGGGACGAGCTCGGCCAGGAGCGCGTGCACGCGACGGTCGATCTCGTCGCGGATCGGGCGAACGTCCTCGAGGCTCTTGCCCGAGGGGTCGTCCAGCTCCCAGTCCAGGTAGCGCTTGCCGGGGAAGACCGGGCAAGCGTCCCCGCATCCCATCGTGACGACGACGTCGGCCCCGGAGACGGACTCGTCGGTGAGCCGCTTCGGCCGCTCGCTCGAGATGTCGATGCCGAGCTCCGCCATCGCGGCGACCACGGCCGGGTTGATCTGCTCGGCCGGCGCGCTTCCCGCCGACCGGACCCGGACCCGTCCCCCGGCGCGACGTTCGAGCAGCGCCGCGGCCATCTGGCTCCGTCCCGCGTTGTGAACGCAGACGAAGAGCACCTCGGGGAGATCGCTCATCGGGCGGACCCTATCCGAGGCATCTGAACGGACCGTGAACGCCGCGTCAGGAGCGCGCCGCCCGAACGATCGCCCCGAAGATCCCGTCCCCGACCTCGTGCGTCGGCTCGACCTCGATCGCGTCGAAGCCCGCACGCCGCAGCTCCGCGTCGTACTCGCCGAACGAGAGCGCGCCGGCGATGCACCCCGCGTAGCTTCCGCGCTCGGCGCGTTGCTCCGGCGACAGGTCGTCCGAGGCGACGATGTCGCTGATCCCCAGCCGTCCACCCGGGCGCAGCACGCGATGCATCTCGGCGAACACCTTCGGCTTGTCTACCGACAGGTTGATCACGCAGTTGGAGATGACCACGTCCACGCTGCCGTCGGGAAGCGGGACCTCCTCCATGTAGCCCTTCAGGAACTCGACGTTCGCCGTGCCGGCCTCCGCCGCGTTGCGGCGGGCGAGGTCGAGCATCTCATCCGTCATGTCCAGACCGAGAGCCTTGCCGGTCGGGCCGACACGCTTGGCCGAAAGGATCACGTCGATCCCGCCTCCCGACCCGAGGTCGAGCACGGTCTCGCCCGCTCGGAGCTCGGCGACGGCCGTCGGGTTGCCGCACCCGAGGCTCGCGAGCACCGCCGCATCGGGCAGCGAGGCTCGCTCCTCGATGCCGTACAGCGCCGATCCCTCCGGGCCGCTGCAGCACTCCGGCTCGCAACAACTCCCCGATCCGCCGCCGAGCACCTGCAAGGCGGCATCGCGGTAGTGAGCGCGGACCTCTTCCCGAAGATCGCTCATGGTCTGGCCTCCTCCATCTCTGGCTCCATCTCTGGCTCCATCCCTGAGTCCTGCATCCGGAACACCGTCTCGAGGCGGCCGAGCGCCTCTCGGTTCACCGAGTAGTACGCCCACACGCCGCGCTGCTCCCGTTCGACAAGTCCGGCCTCCACGAGCTTCTTCAGGTGGAAGCTCACGGTCGGCTGTGACAGATCCAGCTGCGGGGTCAGGTTGCACACGCAGACGGGGTCCCCCGCGGTCGCGAGGAGGTTCACGATGCGGATCCGGCTCGGGTCGCCGAGCGCCTTGAACACCCTCGCCGTGGCGGTGGCGTCGTCCTCGGACATCTCGCTTCCAGCGAGCGGAACACAGCACTCGGCCGGCGTCTGCGATCCATCGATATCCATCGATGTCGGATGATGCCAGAGAGATCGATGAACGTCAATGCCTTGCCGCGAACGCATGGGACGATAGGGCGATGAGCGACGACCTCGTTCGCGTGCTCTCCACCACCTCGCTCCCCGAGGGAGAGATCGTGAAGGCACGCCTCGAGGACGAGGGGATCCCCGTGCTGGTCAAGGGTGAGGGCGGCGGACCGTACCGGATGGGCCCGGTCCACCTGTTCGTCCCCGCAGCGTTCGAGGCCCAGGCGCGCGTGGTCCTGTCGCAGAGCTTCGAGGACGTCGAGCTCGAGGACCCTGCCGAGAACGGGTCGGACGCCTCCGGAGGACCCGGGCCGGATTAGCGCTTCGAGTACTGCGGGGCCTTGCGGGCCTTCTTGAGCCCGTACTTGCGCCGTTCCTTCTCGCGCGGGTCCCTGCGGAGGAACCCCTCGGCCTTCAACGACGGCCGCAGCTCGGGGTCGAGCTCGATCAGCGCGCGGGCGATGCCGAGCCGGAGGGCGCCGGCCTGCCCCGAGACGCCGCCGCCCTCGATCCGGGCGATGACGTCGAGGTCCTTCTCGCGTCCGACGAGCCGGAGGGGGGCCGCGACGACCATGCGATGGGCACGCGTGGTGAAGTACTCGTCCAGCGAACGCCCGTTCAACTGGAAGCTCCCGTCCCCGGGAACCAGGCGGACGCGAACGACCGCTTCCTTGCGACGTCCCGTCGCGATCTGCGCCACCTACTCCTCCTTCTTCTTCCGGCGAGCGCCGATGCGCTTGGCCGTCGACTTCACCGCGGACGTCTTCGTCGCGGTCGTCCGCTTGGCCGTGCTCTTCTTGGCCGTCGAGGCCTTGGCGGTCGTCCGCTTCGCCGTCGACTTCGCCACGGGCCGCTTGGCCGTCGAGGCCTTCGCCGCGGGCTTGGTGGTGGTTCGCTTCGCCGTGCTCGGTTTCCGGGCCGGCTTGGCGGGCTCCGGGCCGGTCTTCTCGCCCGGCTGGGGCGCGGCTGCGACCTTCGGCAAACCGCTCCACTTGGGGATCTCGCCCAGGCGCAGCGCCTCGGGCTGCTGAGCCTGGTGCGGGTGCTCGGGGCCGGCGTAGACCTGGAGCTTCCTGGCCATCGCGCGCCCGAGCCGGTTCTTCGGCAGCATCCCTCGGATCGCCTTCTCGACCGCGAAGGCGGGCTTCTCGGCGAGGAGCTTGGCGTACTTGGTCTCGGTGAGGCCGCCCGGGTACCCCGAGTGCCGGTACGCGACCTTGGTCTCGCCCTTGCCGCCCGTGATCTGGATGCCCTTCGCGTTCACCACGATGACGTGGTCGCCGGTGTCCATGTGGGGCGCGAAGATCGGCTTGTGCTTGCCCCGAAGGATCGACGCGGCCTCCGTCGCGAGACGTCCGAGCACAGCCCCGCTGGCGTCGATCACGTACCAGCGGCGCTCGATGTCGCGCGGTCTCGGCGAGTAGGTCTTCATACGAGAAGATGCCGGCCGGAACGGCCGGACGACCCATGCTACCTGCGGTTTCGTCGGGGCGTCAAAGGCGGCCCGGCAGGCGGAAACGACGAGCACGGAGAGTGCATGTCATGATTCAGGTCCGATGTTGAATGGGCGGATCCCTCTCATGTTCTGCATCGACGTGGAACCTGATGAGCACACATTCGCCCCCGATGACCCCTCCCCGTGGAGCGGATTCGACGCCCTCGTCGCCGACATCGACGGGCTGCGAGCCAGGCTTGCGGCACTGACGGGCGAGCCTGCGCGGTTCGTCTGGTCGCTCCGTCTCGATCCGCAGATCGCTGAGGCGTACGGCGATCCGGCTTGGATCATCGACCGGCACCGTGGCTTCTTCGACGAGGCCCGCGGCCAGGGGGATGCGGTCGGCGTCCACCCCCACGCCTGGCGGTGGGATGGTGCCGATCGCGTCTGGACCGCCGATCACGCCGATCCGGACTGGGTCGATCACTGCATCGAGACGGCGTTCGCCGCCTACCGCTCCCGGTTCGGCGACGGGCCGTCTCATCATCGGTTCGGCGGTCAGTTCATCAGCGAGCGGGTGATGGCTACGGCCGACCGCCTCGGAGCTCCGTTCGACATCACGCTGGAACCCGGGGAGCGGGGCGCAGGCCCGCCGGGCGAACGGCTCGGCGGTATCTGGACCGGTGACAGTCCAGACCACGCGAAGGTGCCCCGCCGTCCGTACCACCCCGACCCATCCGACTTCCGCCGGCCCGCCGCCGACGAGGGAACGGGACTATGGACGATCCCTCTGAGCTCCGGCCGCTTCGTTCCCAGGCCCCGGAACCTGCGGGTCGGTCAGCGGCTGCTGCACCCTGTCGGCGCCGCCCGGCTCGTCGCTCGAGAGATCTCGAGCAGGATGGATCGATCCCGCCCGATGCAGGATGGCGACCCGCCTCCTCCCTATCAGACGCTCGCCTTGTGGCTTGACTGGCGAAGCCTCGCCGACCTCTGGGACTCCGCGTTCGCATCTCTCGAAGAGATCGAGTTCCCGTACCTGGCGTTCGCGATCCGCAGTGATATGCAGCCGCGTGTCGACGGCGCGATCGCGGCCCTGTCCGAGCATCCTCAAGCCGGGCGTCTCGTCTTCACCACACCGGAGGATGCCCTCCGTCGGATGGGTTTGACGGCCGAAGATCCCTCGAGCCCCTAGCCGTCAAGCCTCGGCGTCAAACGGCGGTACACCACCCGCTCCAGCGTCAGGCCGTGGGGCGGGGCGATCTGCGCGGCACGGCTCCGATCTTTGGAGGCCAGCACGTCGGGAACCTCGTCCGCCTGACGGGACCCGTCGCCGACGGCGAGCAGCGTCCCGACGAGGCCCCGGACCATCTGGTGCGCGAACGCGTTCGCCCTCGCGGCGACCTCGACCCGGTCGCCGTCCCGGGAGACCGACAGCCGTTCCAGCCGCCGGACGTTGCCGGCACCTCCGGAAGCGTTGCGGCAGAAGGCCGAGAAGTCGTGTTCGCCGACCAGCTGCCGCGCGGCGGAGCGCATCGCCGGCAGGGACACCTGCCCTGGCCGGTGCCAGACGAACCGCGCGTCGAACGGGTCGGGCCAGGGTCCGACATCGATCCGGTACCGGTACTCGCGTGCGGTGGCGGAGAACCGCGCGTCGAAGCCGTCGGTGACCGAGCGGATGTCGAGGACGACGACCTCGGGCGCGAGGAGCGCGTTCAGCGAGCGGTGGAGCCGCACGAGGTCGAGCGCGCCGTCCCACGCGAACGACGCCACCTGCCCTCGCGCGTGGACGCCGGCGTCGGTCCGTCCGGCAACCGAGAGTCGCGGCACGCCGTCCAGGAACCGAGCGAGGGCGTCCTCCAGGACGCCCTCGACGGTTCGCTGACCCTTCTGCCGTGCCCAGCCGCGGAAACCGGTCCCGTCGTACGCGAGCGTGAGCCGGACGACCGGCACGAGCCCGGCCGCTACTCGACCGACTGGACGAGCTCGATCATCGCCATCGGGGCCGCATCCCCCTGACGCGGGCCGAGCTTGAGGATCCGCGTGTAGCCGCCGCTGCGCTCGGCGTAGCGGGGCCCGATCTCGCTGAACAGCTTGTGCACCACGTCGCGATCCGGGATCTGCTTCAGCACCTCCCGGCGCGCCGCCACGTCGCCCTTCTTGGCGAACGTGATGAGCTTCTCGGCCACGGGACGGACGGCCTTGGCCTTCGCCTCGGTCGTGTTGATCCGCTCGTGGACGAACAGCTGCGCGGCAAGCCCGTTCAGCAGGAGCCGCTGGTGCGCGGGTCCCGAGCCCAGGCGCGGGCCCTTCTTGGGCTTGGGCATCCCTTCTACTCCTCCCGCAGGGACAGGCCGTACTCCTCGAGCTTGGCCTTGACCTCGTCGATCGACTTCTGTCCGAAGTTGCGGATGTCCATCAGCTCGGCCTCGGACTTCTGGACGAGGTCCCCGACCGTGTTGATCCCCTCGCGCTTCAGGCAGTTGTACGACCGCACCGACAGGTTCAACTCCTCGACCGTGATCCCGTAGTCCGACGGCTGCGAGTCGTCCTCGGCGGGGCCGACCTGCATCGACTGCGCCTCGGCCAGATCGCTCACCAGTTGCACGAGCTCGGACAGCGTTCCGCCGGCCGAGGCGACGGCCTCGCGCGGCGTGATGGACCCATCGGTCTCGACGTCGATGATCAGCCGGTCGCGGTCGGTCATCTGCTCGACCCGGGTGTTCTCCACCGCGTAGGACACGCGGCGCACCGGCGAGAAGATCGAGTCGACCGGGATCACGCCGATCGGGTCGCGTGGCTTCTTGTTCTTGTCGGCCATGCGATAGCCGACACCCCGCTCGACCGTCATCTCCATCTCGAGGGACCCACCCTTGCCGATCGTGGCGATGTGCAGGTCCGAGTTCAAGATCTCGACACCGGCCGGGGGCGCGACGTCTCCCGCCGTGACCTCGCCCGGGCCCTTCGCCTTGAGGTACACCGTGACGGGCTCGTCGACCTCGCTGCGGATCACGAGACCCTTCAGGTTCAAGATCACGTCGGTGACGTCCTCGGTCACCTTCGGGATCGTCGAGAACTCGTGCAGCACGCCCTCGATCCGGACGGAGCTGATCGCGGCGCCCGGGATGGACGAGAGCAGCGTGCGGCGGAGCGAGTTCCCGATCGTGTAGCCGAATCCCGGCTCCAGCGGCTCGATGACGAACTTCGAGCGTGTCTGAGAGACGGGCTCTTCCTGGATCTGTGGTCGTGCGACGACGAACATCCTTGCTACCTCCTCCGGCGGGGGATCATCCATTCCTCCCCACCTCGTGATGCTCCCCGCGGTCGACTCCGCGGGTCCGAACCCGGCGCGCGCTAGACGCGCCGGCGCTTCTTCGGCCGGACCCCGTTGTGGGGCACCGGCGTCACGTCCTGGATGCCCGCGACCTCCAGGCCGGTGGCCGCGAGCGAACGGATCGCGGTCTCACGACCCGAGCCCGGACCCTTCACGAACACCTCGACCCGCTGCAGGCCGTGTTCCTGGGCCTTGCGCGCCGCCGACTCGGCCGCGAGCTGCGCCGCGAACGGGGTGGACTTGCGCGAGCCCTTGAACCCGACGTTGCCGGCGCTCGCCCAGCTGATCGTGTTGCCCTGCAGGTCGGTGATCGTGACGATCGTGTTGTTGAACGTCGACTTGATGTGCGCCTGCCCGTGGACGACGTTCTTCTTCTCGCGTCGCTTGGTCTTCTTCGCTTTCGGCTTCGCCATTGTGTTGAGCCCCTTACTTCTTCGTGGCCTTCTTCTTGCCCGCCACGGTCTTGCGGGGGCCCTTGCGGGTCCGCGCGTTCGTGTGCGTTCGCTGGCCGCGGACCGGGAGGCTCCGGCGGTGCCGGATCCCCTGGTAGCTGCCGATCTCGATCTTCCGCTTGATGTCCTGGGCCACCTCGCGGCGGAGGTCACCCTCGACCTTCAGGGCACGGTCGATGAACTCGCGGATCCGGGAGACCTCGTCCTCGGAAAGATCCCGGACCTTCGTTCCGCCTTCCACGCCGGCGCCCTCGACGATCTGGTACGCCCGGGTCGGGCCGATGCCGTAGATGTAGCGGAGCGCGATGTCCACCCGCTTGTCGCGGGGAAGGTCGACGCCTGCGATACGAGCCACGCGGTCCCCTCCTCGTCCTAGCCCTGGCGCTGCTTGTGCCGTGGGTTCGTGCAGATCACGCGGATCACGCCGCGCCGGCGGATGACCTTGCAGCGGTCGCACATCTTCTTCACCGACGGACGGACCTTCATCTCATCACCCTACTTGTAGCGGTACACGATCCTGCCGCGCGTCAGATCGTACGGCGACAGCTCCACCAGTACCCGGTCCCCGGGGAGGATCCGGATGTAGTGCATCCGCATCTTCCCGGAGATGTGCGCCAACACACTGCTCTTGTACGGTTCGTCGAGTTGCACTCGGAACATGGCGTTCGGGAGCGGCTCGGTGACCGTCCCTTCGACCTCGATCGCGTCCTTCTTCGGCAAGCTCCGCGTGTTCCTCGATCTTCTTGAGGCATGCCGTCCCGCCTCACGGGCGGGTCGGAACCACCTCCGGACGGAGGCGGCCTGTCAGTATAGGGGACGAGGGTCTTGAGCGTCACGACCTGCGGAAATGCCTCGGTGCCAGGAGCTCCTCGAGCGCGGAGTCGAGGGGTGGCAGCGGATCGATCCCGATCTCATCGGCGAACAGGCTCGTCATGGCCGAGTACCTGGGCCGAGGCGCCGGCAGGTCCAACGAGTGCGCCTCCTGTGGGACGACCTCCCCGGGCAGACCCCCCAGCCGCTTGGCTCGCGTGAGGACGTCGAACCAACTGGACGGCTCCGGGCCCACCAGGTGATACGTACCGAAACGACCGGCCAGCACGAGCGGCAGCAGTCGGGCTGCCAGATGAGGAACGTAGGTGGGCGATCCGATCCGGTCGGCGAGTCCCGCCGCCGTCTTCCCCTCGGAGAGTCTCTGCAATTGGCTCGTGCAGTAGTCCGAGCCGGAGCCGAACAGATATCCCGTCCTGACGATGAGATGGTCGGGCATCAACCGCCGCACGAACGTCTCCCCCGCGAGCTTGCTCCGCGCATACACCGATCCAGGGTTCGGGAGATCGCACTCGTCGTACGGACGTCCCTTGGAGCCGTCGAACACGTAGTCCGTCGACACGTGAAGCAATACGGCCCCCGCGGTTCTTGAGGCCATGGCCAGAGATTGGAGCGCGAGCGCATTGTCGCGGAAGGCCTGCCTGGGCTGCGACTCGCAAGCGTCCACGTCCGTGAAGGCCGCGAAGTTGAAGATGGCATCCGGACGCGTCGGGATCAACGTGTTCATGACGGCGTGATGGTTTCCGACGTCGAGCTCCTCATGCGTGAAGGCATGAACGTCGTGATGCCCTGGCATCTGCTGCAGGAACGCTCGACCCAAGCCGCCCCCGGCACCCGTGACCACGAGCTTCACGTACCTGCTCCTGCCCGAAGCGCTTCTGTCCACGGGAGGTTCTGCCGATACCATCGCACCGTCGAGGCCAGCCCTTCGTCGAACGGAACTTCCGGCCTCCAACCCAGCGATCGGATGCGATCCCAGGTCACCCCGTATCGGAAGTCGTGACCGGGGCGATCCTCGACGAACGAGATCAGGGATTCCGGAGCGTCCGATGCCGAGCAGATCTCCTGGGCCAGTTCCAGGTTCGTCAGCTCGTGTCCGCCGCCGATGTTGTAGACGCCACCCGGCTCCCCCTTGTCCAGAACCGTCACGATCGCCCGGACGAAGTCCTCGACATGCAGCCACTCACGTCGATGAGACCCGTTCCCGTAGATAGGGATGGGCTTGCCCTGCAAGGCGGCCAAAGCGAAGGTCGGGATCGCCTTCTCCGGGTGCTGCCGAGGGCCGAACGCGTTCGTTCCTCGAACGACGGTGACCGGCGTGCCGTACGTCACCCAGTAGGAACGGCAAAGGAGATCCCCACCGGCTTTGCTCGCTGCGTATGGGCTATTGGGCTTCAGCGGATCGTCCTCGCAGAACGCCCCTTCGCGACGCGAACCGTACACTTCGTCGGTCGATATGAAGACCATCGGGGTTCCGCTCTTGCGGCAGGCCTCGAGCACGACGTGCGTTCCAACGACGTTGGTTTCTACGAACGGGGTGGGATGGGCGATGCTTCTGTCCACGAACGATTCGGCAGCCGCGTGGACGACGTGCTCGGCCTCGCGCACCAGCGTCTCAACACGCTCGGGATCGGTCACATCGGCGCGGACGAACCGGAAACGGGGATGGACCTCGTGAGCAGCGAGATTCAGCAGGCTTCCGGCGTATGTCAGATTGTCCACGACCGTGACCTGCATGCCGCGTTCCAGCAGCAGGTCGACGCAATGGGAGCCGATGAACCCGGCCCCGCCGGTGACGAGCACGCGGAGGGAGTCGGTGGCCACGGGCCACGGATTCTATCCCAGGCGACGGAAGGCAGCCGAATGTGGGAAGCCCTTGACCGGCGATGACGAGATCGGCATCGAGGGCGTGCGGCTGATCCCGCTGTCGCCGCACCACGACGAACGCGGCAGCTTCGTCGAGATCTACCGCCAAGAGTGGCTTCACCAGCCCGATCAGGTCGTCCAGGCGAACCTGTCCATCTCTCGCGAAGGGGTGCTCCGCGGTCTCCACTTCCATCGCCGCCAACGCGACTACTGGTGCGTGGTGTCGGGCACGGCCTTCATCGGCCTCTACGACCTTCGGGTGGGTTCACCGACGGAGGGAAGCAAGGCGGAGCTGCCGATCCGAGAAGGTGAGGAGCGATCTGGGTTACTCGTTCCCCCCGGTGTCGCTCACGGCCTCTTCGCCGAAACGACGACCATGCTTCTCTATCTCGTCGACGCGTACTTCACCGGTGAGGACGAATTCGGAGTGGCTTGGGATGACCCTCAGGTCGGCATCCGTTGGCCTCGGTCCGATCCGATCGTGTCCGAGCGGGACCGATCCAACCCCTCGTTGACCCAACTCGTGGCCAACGCCCCTCGGTACCGCGGCGAATGAATCGGACTGGAACGAAGGCTGTCCTGGTCCTCCGCGGTCAGCCCCCGCGCGTCACGGGATCTGGACACGCGATGAGTCGCCGATCACGAAGCGGAACGCGGCCGGATGCCGATCACTCTTCTGGATCTCCACGTTCGTCCCGATCAGCGAGCCGTTCATGGGGCGCATCTCGGAGATCGTCGCTCCACCCATGATGATCGAGTTCGAGATCTCGCTGTCCTCGATCCGGCTCCCGTCATAGACCGAAACATGCGGCCCGAGCGTCGAACGGGCGACGATCGCGGAACGTCCGATGACGACCGGTCCACGGAGGACGCTCTCGGTGATCTCCGCACCTTCCTCGACAACAACCGCACCGACCACGTGCGTCGCACGATCCACCGATCCATCGATCCGTCGTCCCTGCTCATCCAGCATGATCCGGTTCGCCTCGAGCAGGTCTTCGACCTTCCCCGTGTCCTTCCACCAACCGGTGATCTGCTGGGCCCGCACTTGGTAACCATGATCGATGAGGAATTGGATCGCGTCGGTGATCTCCAACTCTCCTCTCGATGAAGGCTGTATGGACTTGGCGGCGGCGAAGATCGCGGGGCTGAAGACGTAGATCCCAGACAGCGCGAAGTCCGAGATGTGCTCGGTCGGCTTCTCCACGAGGCGGGTCACGCGCTCGCCGTCGATGACCGCGACGCCGAAGCGCTCAGGAGCGGGTACCTTCGCGAGGAAGATCTGGGCGTCGGGTCGATGCTCCTCGAACGCAGCGACGAACGCCGTCAAACCCTCTCGGACCAGGTTGTCGCCGAGATACATGACGAAATCCTCTTCTCCCAGGTACTCCTGGGCGGTGAGGACCGCATGGGCAAGCCCGAGGGGGGCATCCTGAGGGATGAATCGCACTCGGAGCCCCCAGCGGCTCCCGTCGCCGACGGCACCCCTGATCTCGTCCTCGGTCTCCCCCACGATCATGCCCACGTCCTGGATGCCTGCCGCCGCGAGCGCTTCCAGGCCGTAGAAGAGGATCGGCTTGTTGGCCACCGGGATCAGCTGCTTCGACTGCGAGTAGGTGATCGGGCGCAGCCGACTTCCGCTGCCTCCCGCCAGAACAAGCGCTTTCACGAAGGCTCAGCCGCGGGCCGTGAGGACCTCGCGGCCGTCCTCGGTGACCGCGATCGTGTGCTCGAAGTGGGCCGAGAGCGACCCGTCCTCGGTCACCACGGTCCAGTCGTCGGCGAGCACCCGCGTCTCCCACCCGCCGATGTTGACCATCGGCTCGACGGCCACCACCAGTCCCGGCTTGATCAGCGGGCCGCGGCCGGGCTCGCCGTAGTTCGGGATCTGGGGGTCCTCGTGCATGTTCCGCCCGATCCCGTGCCCCACGTACTCGCGCACGACGGAGAACCCGGCGCCCTCGGCGACCTGCTGCACCGCGGCTCCGACGTCGGACAGCCGCGCGCCGAGCGCGATCTGCGAGATCCCGGCCTCGAGGGCCTCCTCCGTGACCCGCACGAGCTTCTCCGCCTCGGCCGACGGGGGATCTCCGACGAACATCGTGAGCGCCGAGTCCGAGTGGAACCCCTCCCAGATCGCTCCGAAGTCCAAGGAGAGGATGTCGCCCTCGGACAGGACGCGCTTCCGCGAGGGGATGCCGTGCACGACCTCCTCGTTGATCGAGGCGCAGATCGACGCGGGAAAGCCCTTGTAGCCCTTGAAGGACGGGATCGCGCCCTGTTCGTCGATGTACGCCTCGGCCACGGCGTCCAGGTCCGCCGTCGCGATGCCCGGGCGCACGGCCGCGACGACGCGATCGATCGTGCCGGCCAGGATCCGGCCGGACTTGCGCATCTTGGCGATCTCGTCTGCCGACTTGTAGATGATCATCCGTAGTCTTCCGTCAGGTCCGCGATGGCCTCGATCGTGCGGTCCGCGACGACCTCCTCGGGCGCTTCGGCGTCGATATCCCGCAGCAAGCCGCGCTCCCAGAAGTACAGGACCAGCGGCTTGGTCTCCCGATGGTAGATCTCCAGGCGCTTGCGGATGGTGACCTCGTCGTCGTCCGATCGGCTCTCGAGCGCGTGGCCGCAGACGTCGCAGATGCCGGCGACGCGCGGTGGCTTGAACTCCCGGTTGTAGGTCCGCCTGCAGTTCGGACAGACGATCCGGGCCATCAGCCGCTTCACCGCGAGCTCGTCGGGGATCTTGAAGTTCAACACGGCGGACAGGGGCCGGCCGGCGGCGGCCAGCGCCCGCTCGAGCGCCTGGGCCTGCGGAACCGTGCGCGGGAAGCCGTCGAGGATGAACCCCTCGCGGGCGTCGGGCTCCTCGAGCCGGGCGAGCACCATCTTCGTCGTGACGTCGTCGGGCACGTAGTCCCCTCGGTCGACGAACTCCTTGGCCTGCAGGCCGAGCGGGGTCTCCTTCGCGATCTGCTCCCGGAAGGTGTCGCCCGTCGCGATCACCGGGAGCCCATAGCGCTCGGCGAGGTGTCGACCCTGTGTCCCCTTGCCCGCACCAGGAGGCCCGAGGAGGATGATGCGCACCGAGTTACCTCAGGAAGCCCTCGTAGTGACGCATGAGCAGCTGCGATTCGAGCTGCTTCATGGTCTCGAGCGCGACGCCCACCGTGATCAACAGCGAGGTGCCGCCGAACGGGAACTGCTGCACGGGAAGGAAGAACGCGAAGAAGATCGCCGGCAGCAGCGCGACGGTCGCGAGGAACAGCGAGCCGGGCAGCGTGATCCGCGTGAGCACGAAGCTGAGGTAGTCGGCCGTGGGCGGCCCGGGCCGGATGCCCGGCACGAACCCCCCGTACTTGCGGAGGTTGTCGGCGGTGTCCACGGGGTTGAACGCGATCGCGGTGTAGAAGTACGCGAAGAACACCACGAGCAGGCCGTAGATGACCATGTACGCGATGTTCCGTTGGTTCGTGATGTAGTTGTTCACGACGTTCTGGAACCAGGCCGCGTGGTACACGCTGGCCAGCAGCGTCGGGAAGTAGAGCAACGAGCTGGCGAAGATGATCGGGATCACGCCCGACTGGTTCACCTTCAGCGGGATATACGTGCTTCCGCCCGCCGTCATGCGGCGGCCCACCACCCGTTTCGCGTACTGGACGGGGATCCGCCTCTGGCCCTGCTCGATGAAGATCACGGCCACGATGATCGCGAGCCCGATGAGGATGATCGTGACGAACTTGGCCGTCCCGCCCGTGAGCAGGATGGCTCGCCCGTCCTGGGGCAGACGCGAGATCACGCTCGAGAAGATCAGGATGGACATGCCGTTGCCGATCCCGCGCTGCGTGATCAGCTCGCCCAGCCACATGATCATCGCCGTGCCGGCGGTCATGACGAGCACGATGAGCGAGATGTTGGCCGCGGTGAACTCGCCCGCTGGGAAGATGTCGACGCCGAGACCGCTCGCCGAGTCGGTCGAGTGGAACAGGAAGACCAACCCCGTCGACTGCAGGAGCGCGAGCACGACGGTGACGTAACGGGTCCACTGGTTGATCTTCTTGGTCCCCTGCTCGCCCTGCTTCTGCCACTGCTCGAGCTTGGGGATCACGACCGTGAGCAGCTGCATGATGATCGACGACGTGATGTACGGCATGATCCCGAGGCCGAAGACGGCCATCCGCGTGAGCGCCCCGCCCGAGAACAGGTCGATGAAGCTCAGGAACCCGGTCTGGCCCTGCTGCTCCAGCGCGTTCTGCAGGATGTTGATGTCCACCACCGGAACCGGCACGTGCGAGCCGAGCCGGTAGACGGCGATGACGAACAGCGTGAAGAGGATCTTGTTCCGAAGGTCCGGGACCTTGAACGAGTTGACGAAGGCTCGGAGCACGAGACCCTCATCCTACCCTTCGTCGGACATGATCTCGGTCGTGCCTCCGGCACCCTCGATCTTGGTCTTCGCCGCCTCGGAGAACGCGTGAGCGCGAACCGTGAGCGCCTTGTCGATCTCGCCGCGCGCGAGGACCTTCACGGGCCGGCCCCTGCGGACCAGGCCGTGCGCGAACAAGGCGTCGGGATCCACGGTCTTGTCGAAGTACTTCGCGAGCGTCTCGACGTTGACGACCGCGAACTCGCGCCGGTTCGGGTTCTTGAAACCCTTCAGCTTGGGAATGCGGCGCTGGAGCGGCATCTGGCCACCCTCGAAGCCGGGCTTCGGGTTGTGCTTGGCCAGGTAGCCCTTCGTGCCCCGTCCCGCGGTCTTCCCGCGAACGCCGGCGCGGCCGCGCCCGACGCGCTTGCGGTCCTTCTTGGCGCCCGCTGCGGGCTTGAGATGGTGGAGCTTCACGACTTCTTCCTCCCCCGGCCGCCCGCGGCTTTGGCCTCGCCGTCGTCGACCTCTTCCACCCGGACCAGGTGACTGACCTTCGCGATCATCCCCCGGATCTCGGGGCGGTCCTCCTTCACGACGGAGTCGTTGATGCGGTGCAACCCGAGGCGCCGGATGGTGCTCTTCTGGTCCTTCGGGTGATGGATCCCGCTGCGGACCTGGGTGACCTTGAGCTTCATCGACGCCCACCGCCCCGCGGCTCCGGCGACGCGCCCGCCTGATCCCCGTAGACCTCTTCGAGCTTGGCCGCCCGGGTCGCCGACAGGCGATCCTGCGCGGCGTTGACGGCGTCGAGCATCGGCTTGGGCGCCACGTCGCGAACGTCGCGACCGCGCAGCCGCGCGACCTCGTGCGGCCGCTTCAGCGACTTCAAGCCGGCCATCGCCGCCTTCACGATGTTGATCTGGTTGGAAGACCCCATCGACTTGGACAGGATGTCCTTGATGCCGGCGCACTCGACGAGCGCGCGCACCGGACCCCCGGCGATGACGCCGGTGCCGGGAGCGGCGGGCTTGAGCAGGACGACGCCGGCGCCGTCCACGCCCGTCACCTGATGCGGGATCGTGGTCCCCATCATCGGGACCTCGAACATCTTGCGCTTGGCCTCCTCGACGCCTTTCGCGATCGCCGCGGGGACCTCCTTCGCCTTGCCGTAGCCGAGGCCGACACGGCCGGCTCCGTCGCCGACCACGACGAGCGCGGCGAACGAGAAGCGGCGGCCGCCCTTGACGACCTTCGCCACGCGGTTGATGTTGATCACCCGCTCCTCGTAGATGCTCTTCTCGCCTTGCGTGTCGTAGCGGCGCATCAGATCTGCAGTCCCTTCTCTCTGGCTCCCTCGGCGAGCGCAGCCACCCGGCCGTGGAACAGCCGGCCGCCGCGGTCGAGCACGGCCCGGGCCACGCCGGCGGCCTTCGCGCGCTCGGCCAGGAGCCCGCCCACCGCCTTGGCAGGCTCGACCTTGCCGTCGCCGCCCGCTTTGACCTCGCGGTCGGAGGCGGCGACCAGCGTGCGCGCGGCGTCGTCGTCGATGAGCTGCGCATAGATGTGCCGGTTGGACCGGTACACGGCCAGACGCGGTCGCTCGGCGGTCCCGGAGATCTTCCTCCGGACCCGGACGTGGCGGCGCACGCGCGCTTGGCGCTTGGTCTTGGCGTCCATCACGCGGCCCCCGTCTTGGCTGCCTTGCCCGCCTTCTTGCGGACGTACTCGCCCTCGTACCGGATGCCCTTGCCCTTGTAGGGCTCGGGCTTGCGGATCTTGCGGATGTTCGCGGCCACCTCGCCGACCAGCTGCTTGTCGTTGCCGCGCACGACGATCGAGGTGCCCGTCGGTGTCTCGAACTCGATCCCTTCGGGTGCCGTCACGGACACCGGATGGGAGAAGCCGACCTGGACTTCGAGGTCGTTGCCCTTCATCGCGGCCCGGTACCCGACGCCGACGACCGCCAGCCGTTTCTCGTAGCCGTTCGTCACGCCTTGCACCATGTTCGCGATGAGCGAGCGCGTCAGTCCGTGGAGGCTTCGGTGGAACCCCTCATCGCTCGGCCGCTCGACCCGGATCGTCCCGTCCTCCTGGACGATCTTCATCTCTGCGTGCACGCGCTGGCTGAGGGTCCCGCGAGGGCCCTTCACGGTCACGACGGCGTCATCGCCGACCGTGACGTCGACGCCGCTCGGGATCTCGATCGGTTGTCTTCCGATCCGGCTCATCTTCTCCCCAGCCTCTTCCTTGTCCTTCTTCGCTTACCAGACGTGCGCGAGGACCTCGCCACCGATGCCCCTGCGAGAGGCGTCGCGGTCGGTCATCACGCCGTGGGACGTCGACACGATCGAGATCCCGAGCCCGCCCAGCACGCGCGGCAGGTCGTGCCGGCCGACGTAGATCCGGCGGCCAGGCGTGCTGATGCGCTTGAGCCCGGTGATCGTCCGCTCGCGCTTGGGCCCGTACTTGAGGTTCACGCGGAACACGCGCTCGATGCCTTCACCTTCGGGAGCGAACGCGCCGACGAACCCTTCGCTCGACAAGATCCGCAGCACGGCCTCGTTCATCTTCGAGAACGGCACGAGGAGATCGTCCTTATACGCGAGGTTCGCGTTGCGGATCCGCGTGAGCAGATCTCCGGTGGGGTCGGTGACGTTGGTCGAGAGCCTCACCATGACGCCTTCGTCACCCCCGGCAGCTCCCCGAGGTGGGCGAGCTCACGGAAGCAGATGCGGCAGAGCATGAAGCGGCGGTACACGGCCCTCGAACGGCCGCACCGCTTGCAGCGCGTGTACTCGCGCACCTTGAACTTGCCCTGTCGCTGCTGCTTGTTCACCAGTGCTTTCTTCGCCATCCGTCCCTCTCCGTCTTCTTCTTTGGCTCCGTCTTCGTCACGAGGCCTGGATCACCGGGATGCCCTCGAAGGGGAATCCCAGGGCGACCAGGAGCGCTCGGCCCTGTTCGTCGTTCTTCGCCGTCGTCGCGATCGTGATGTCCATCCCCCGGACCTTGGCCACCTTGTCGTAGTCGATCTCCGGGAAGATCAACTGCTCGGTGAGGCCGAGGGTGAAATTTCCCCTGCCGTCGAACGAGCCCGGGTTCAGCCCGCGGAAGTCCCGGATCCGAGGGATCGCGATCGATACGAGCCGATCGATGAACTCCCACATCCGGTCGCCCCGCAGGGTGACCTTCGCGCCGATCGACATCCCCTCACGGAGCTTGAACCCGGCGATGGACTTCCGCGCCTTCGTGATCACCGGCTTCTGCCCGGTGATGATCGTGAGGTCTTCGACGGCGGCCTCCAGCATACGGCCATCCTTCAGCGCGTCACCCACGCCCATGTTCAGGACGACCTTCTCCAGGCGCGGGACCTGCATGACGTTGGACAGACCCAGCTCGCTCTGGAGCCGAGGGACCGCATCGGCACGGAAGCGGTCCTTGAGGCGGGGCCGGTACTCGGTCTTGCTCACAGATCCTCACCGCACTTCCTGCAGACCCGCAGCTTCGTCCCGTCGGCCTCGAGCCGGTGACCCACGCGGGTGGGCTTGCCGCAGCTCTTGCAGACGAGCTGCACGTTCGAGATGTCGATGAACGTCTCGGTGTCGATGATCCCGCCCTGCTGGAGCTGGGAGCCGCTGGTGGAGCGCTTGCCCTGCGTCCGCGTGTGCTTCTTCGCCATCGCGGCGCCCTCGACCATGACCCGGCCCTCGCTGGGGATCACGCGGATCACGCGACCGGTATGACCGCGGCTCTTGCCGGCCATGACCCGCACGTTGTCGTCCTTCTTGATGTCGACGCCGGGCATCACAGCACCTCCGGGGCGAGCGAGATGATCTTCATGAAACGCTTCTCGCGCAGCTCGCGCGCGACGGGCCCGAAGATGCGGGTCCCGCGCGGGTTGCGCTGGTCGTTGATCAACACGACGGCGTTGTCGTCGAACTTGATGTACGAGCCGTCCGGCCGGCGCCGCTCCTTCGCGGTCCGCACGACGACCGCTTTGACGACTTCGCCCTTCTTCACGCCGCCGCCGGGCAGGGCATCCTTGACCGAGCCGACGATCACGTCGCCGACGCGGGCGTACCGCTTGTGGCTGCCGCCGAGCACGCGGATGCACAGGACCTCCTTGGCCCCCGTGTTGTCCGCCACCTTGCAGCGCGTTTCCTGTTGGATCACCGATTCCCCTTACTTGGCCCGCTCGACGACCTCGACGATGCGCCAGCGCTTCGTCTTGCTGATCGGGCGGGTCTCCATCACACGAACCGTGTCGCCGACGCGCGCGTCGTTGTTCTCGTCGTGCGCGGCGAGCTTGTTCGAACGCTTGAGCGTCTTCTTGTAGAGCGGATGCCGGACCTTGCGGTCGATCCGAACGAGGACGGTCTTGTCCATCTTCTCGGACACGACCACCCCGGTTCGCACCTTGCGGCGCGTCCGATCGGACGAGGCCTCCGCGGCGGCCGGCGCCTTCGCGCGCGTTGCCGGCTCGGGCTTCGCCATCTCGGTCGTCGCGTCCGCGGGCGTCGCCATCTCGGTCGTCGCCTCGGGTTGGGTCGTCGGCTCCTGCGTTTCCTGATCGCTCACGATGCCTCCTGCTGCTGCTTTCCTCCGCAGCCGGCTTCGCTTCGGGACACCGGCTTCTCGTGCGGCCGTCTCATCGCCGCCGGCTGCGTCCTCCGACCCCGCCACCTCGAGCTCTTCGGCCTGCTGCTCCAGCTCGCGCTCGCGCAGGATCGTGAGGATCCGCGCGATCTCATGGCGCACCTCGCCGATCCGCATCGGGTTGTCGAGCTGACCCGTCGCGAGCTGGAAGCGCAGGTTGAAGAGCTCCTCCTTGGAGGAGTCCAACCGCTCGAGGAGGTCGGCGTCGCCGAGGTCGCGGAGCTCCCGCACCTTGGCCACTACTCCCCACCTCCCGCTCGCGTGATGAACTTCGTCTTGATCGGAAGCTTGTGTGCGGCGCGGCTCATCGCCTCGCGCGCAAGGCTGTCGGAGACGCCCGACAGCTCGAACAGGACGCGTCCGGGCTTCACGACGGCCACCCATCCCTCGGGGTTGCCCTTGCCCGATCCCATCCGTGTCTCGGCGGGCTTCTTCGTGACGGGCTTGTCGGGGAAGATGTTGATCCACACCTTCCCGCCGCGGCGGATGTGTCGCGTGATCGCGACGCGGGCGGCCTCGATCTGGCGGTTCGTGATCCACGCCGCCTCGAGTGCCAGGAGCCCGTAGTCGCCGAAGTGGATCTCGGTGCCGCCCTTGGCGCGGCCGCGTCGGCGGCCCCGGTGCACCTTGCGGTGCTTGACCTTCTTGGGGGCGAGCATCTAGCCCTTCGCCTCCCCGTCCGTCGTCGCTGCGCCGCCTTGCGTCGTCTCGGTCTCGCCGGCGGGAGCGGTTTCGGTCTCGCTCTTCGGAGCGGCCTCCTCCTGAGGCACGGCCGGCCAGACGTCTTCGACCTCGGTCTCGGGGGTCTCGGACGCGGCCTCCGGCTCTGCCTCGGCGGCCGGCTCTGCCTCGGCGGCCGGCTCTGCCTCGGCGGCCGGCTCTGCCTCCGCGCGGCTCTGCCTCGGCGGCCGGGGCCTCCGGTTCGGCGACCTCGGCCGCCTCGCGCACGTCGGTGATCAGCGCGCCGGTCGAGGAGCCGCCGCCGCTCGAGACCTGGGCGAGCGCGCGTGCACGCAGGCGCTCGGTCTCCTGCTCGGCCTGCGGGATCTCGTCCCCGTGGTAGACCCAGACCTTCACGCCGATCTGGCCGAACGTCGTCTTGGCCTCGGCGGTCCCGAAATCGATCCTCGCCCGGAGCGTGTGCAGCGGGACGCGGCCCTCGCGGTACCACTCGCGCCTCGACATCTCCGTCCCACCGAGCCGGCCGCCGCACTGAACCCGAACGCCGAGGGCGCCCGAGCGCATCGCGGTCTGTACCGCCCGGCGCATGGCACGGCGGAAGCTCACGCGGCCGGCGAGCTGCTCGGCGACGCCCTGCGCGAGCAGGGTCGCGTCGGTCTCCGGTCGCGCCTCCGAGGCGGCCGAGTTCATGTCCTCGACCTTCACGTCCACGCGCTTCTTCGTGACCCGCTCGATGTCCTTGCGGATCCGATCGACCTCGGCGCCCTTTCGGCCGATCACGATGCCCGGGCGAGCGGTCCGGATGTAGACCCAGATCTGGTCGCCCTTGCGCTCGATGTCGATGCTCGAGATGCCCGCGCGGGACAGGCGGGAGCGGATGTGCTTGCGGATCCAGACGTCCTCGTGCAGATGGGTCGCGTACTCGCGGCCCGCGTACCAGTTGGACTTCCAGGGGTAGATGACCCCCAGCCGGAATCCGTACGGATTGACCTTGTGACCCACTATTCGTCCTCTCCCAACGAGCGAACCACCAGCGTGATGTGCGACGTCCGCTTCAAGATCTTCGTCGCGCGTCCGTAGGCTCGCGGCCGCCAGCGCTTCAGCGTCGGCCCCTCGTCCACCCAGGCGCGCTCGACGACCAGGTTCTGCGGCGCGACGCCGGGCTGCTGCTCCGCGTTCGCCACGGCCGAGTTCAGCGCCTTCTCGATCGTCTTGGCAGCGCCGAGCGGGCTGAACCGCAGGATCCGGCGGGCCTCGTCGACCTGCCGGCCGCGGATCAGCTCGATCGCCCGCCGCGCCTTCGAGGGCGTGATCCGGACGTACCGAACGGTGGCCTTGGCTTCCATCGTCTCCTAGCGTCCCCTTCTCATCGAACCACGGTCGCGCGCTCGGACCTCGCGTGGGACCGGAACGTCCGGGTCGGCGCGAACTCGCCCAGCTTGTGACCGACCATCGACTCCGAGACATACACGGGGACGTGCTTGCGGCCGTCGTGCACCGCGATCGTGTGGCCGACCATCTCGGGCACGATCGTCGAACGGCGCGACCAGGTCCGAACGACCTTCTTCTCGCTGCGCCGGTTCATCTCGACGATCTTGACCATCAGGTGCTCGTCGACGAACGGTCCCTTCTTGATGCTCCTGGGCATCAGCCACGCCCCTTCCCGCGGCGCCGGACGATCAGCTTGCTCGACGCCTTGTTCTTCTTCCTGGTCCGGCCTTCCTTCTTGCCCCACGGGCTCGTGGGGTGGCGGCCGCCGGAACTCTTGCCTTCGCCTCCGCCGAGCGGATGGTCGACGGGGTTCATCGCGACCCCGCGGACGGAGGGCCGTTTGCGCATCCACCGCGCGCGCCCCGCCTTGCCGAGCTGGACGAGCTCGTGCTCGGCGTTGCCGACCTCGCCGACCGTGGCCTTGCACGTCGCGAGCACCAGGCGCATCTCGCCCGAGGGCAGACGAAGGGTCGCGTACTGACCCTCCTTCGCCATCACCTGGATGCTCGTCCCGGCAGAACGAGCCATCCGCGCGCCCGAGCCCGGCTGCAGCTCCACCGCGTGCACGGTCGTCCCCACGGGGACGTTCCGGAGCGGGAGCGCGTTGCCCGGCCGGATCTCGGCGCTCTCGCCGGACATCAGCTTGTCGCCGACCGCGAGTCCGTCGGGCGCCAGGATGTACCGCTTCTCGCCGTCGACGTAGTGCAGCAGCGCGATCCGGGCGGTGCGGTTGGGGTCGTACTCGATGTGCGCGACCTTGGCCGGGACACCGTCCTTGTTGCGGCGGAAGTCGATCTGTCGGAACCGGCGCTTGTTCCCGCCTCCCTGGTGACGCATCGTGATCCGGCCGGTCTTGCTGCGGCCGGCCCGGTTGCGCCCCTTGGAGACGAGCGCCTTCTCGGGCTTCGCACGCGTGATCTCGTCGAACGAGGACACGCTCGCGCCGCGTCGGCCCGGCGTCGTCGGCTTGTATTTGCGTACGGCCATGGCTACTTCCCGGTCTCGAAGATCTCGATCTTGTCGCCCTCGACGAGGGTGACGATCGCGCGCTTCTCGTCGGCTCGCTTGCCGACGGTGAAGCGGCGGCGCTTGGTCTTCCCCTTGCGGTTCAGCGTGCGGACGGAGGTCACCTTGACGTTCCAGATCTGCTGGATCGCTTCCTTGATCTCGGTCTTGTTCGCCCGCTTGTCGACGAGGAAGGTGTACGTGTTCTGGTCCAGCCCCGCATAGGACTTCTCGCTCACGACCGGCCGGATGACGATGTCCCGCGACGTCTTCACTCGTCCTCACCCCCCGCGGCGCTGGACGTCGCGCCCTGCGCATCGCCGGGGGAACCGTCTCCGGAATCGTCCGTGCTCACATCGCTTTTCACCGGAGACGAGCCCCCGGCGACTGCTCCGGGCGCTCCTTCGAGCACGTCGAGTGCGGCACTCGTCAACACCAGCTTGTCGGCGGCGATGATCTCGTACACGCCGAGGCTCTTGGCGTAGCTGACCCGGACGCCCCGGATGTTGCGGAAGGACTTCTCCACCACGCCGGTGTCGGAGGGTGCCGGAAGCACGACCAGGACCTTGCCGTCGAGCTCGAGCGCGTCGAGGATCTGGGCCGCGGCCTTGGTCTTGGGCTCGTCGAACGCGAGGTCCTTCACCACGACGAGCTTCTCGCTCTGCAGCGCATCGGTGAGCGCCGACCGGAGCGCGCCTCGCTTCATCTTCTTGTTGACGCGCATCGAGTGATCGAGCGGATGCGGGCCGTGGACGACGCCGCCTCCCCTCCACTGTGGCGAGCGGCTCGAGCCCTGACGGGCCCGCCCGGTCCCCTTCTGGCGCCACGGCTTCTTCCCGCCTCCGGAGACGTCGCCGCGTGTCTTCGTCGAGTGCGTTCCCCGGCGGATCGCGGCCATCCCGGCGACGACCACCTGGTGCATCAACGGCACGCTGACCTCGGCCTCGAACATCGCAGGCGGCAGGTCGCGCTTCGCGACCTCCTTGCCGCTGGCGTCGAGCACGCGCACGGTGGCCATCAGCTCTTGTCCCCCACGGGTGCCTTGACGGCCGAGCGGACCATCACCAGGCCACCGTCGGGCCCCGGGATCGCACCTTTCAGCAGCAGGAGGTTGCGCTCCGGGTCGGCCTGCACGACCTCGAGGTTCAGCACGGTGACGCGCTCGTTGCCCATCTGCCCGGCCATCCGCATGCCCTTGAACACGCGAGACGGCGTCGCGCAGGCCCCGACCGCCCCAGGCGAGCGGTGCTTGCGCTGGGTGCCGTGGCTCGCCGAGAGCCCGCTGAAGCCGTGTCGCTTCATGACGCCCGCGAACCCCTTGCCCTTGGAGACGCCGACGACGTCGGCGCGGTCGCCCGGGGAGAACACGTCGACCCTGATCTCCTGGCCGAGCGTGTAGTTGTCGGTGTCGTCCGTTCGGATCTCGACGACGTAGCGGCCCGGATCGGCCCCGGCCTTGTCGAAATGCCCCTGCATCGGCTTGGAGACGCGACGGCTGTCGCCGAACGTGAGCTGGACGGCGCGGTAGCCATCGCTCGCCTCGGTCTTGACCTGCGCGACGACACACGGCCCGGCCTGGATCACCGTGACGGGGATCGCGCGCGTGTCTTCGAAGATCTGGGTCATGCCCAGCTTCGTCCCGAGGATCCCCTTGACCTGTCCCATCGCTTCGTCCCGGCTCCTAGAGCTTGATCTCGATGTCGACGCCGGCCGACAGGTTCAGGCGCTGGAGCTCCTGAACCGTCTTCGACGTGGCGTCGACGATGTCGATGAGCCGCTTGTGCGTCAGCATCTGGAAGTGCTCGCGGCTGTCCTTGTACTTGTGCGGCGAGCGGATCACCGTGTAGACCGTCCGCTCGGTGGGCAGCGGCACCGGCCCGACCACCTTGGCGCCGGTGCGCGTCACGTGCTCGACGATCTCGCGAGCCGCGACGTCCAGCATCCGGTGGTCGTACGCCCGGAGCTTGATCCTGATCCTCGGTCCCGCCACCGCCCGTGTCCCCTCTTGTTCGATCGAGCTACTTGATGATCTTGGTGACGCGTCCCGCTCCGACGGTGCGGCCGCCCTCGCGGATCGCGAAGCGCAGGCCTTCCTCCATAGCGATCGGCGCACCGAGCTGCACGCTCATCTCGATGTTGTCGCCCGGCATCACCATCTCGATGCCCTCGGGAAGGTTCGCCGTCCCGGTTACGTCCGTCGTGCGGAAGTAGAACTGCGGCCGGTAGCCGTTGAAGAACGGCGTGTGGCGCCCGCCTTCGTCCTTGCTCAGCACGTAGACCTGCGACAGGAAGTCGGTGTGCGGCGTGACCGAACCCGGCTTGGCAAGCACCTGGCCCCGCGCCACGTCGTCCTTGTCGATGCCGCGAAGCAGCACGCCGACGTTGTCTCCGGCCTGGATCGAGTCCAGGAGCTTGCGGAACATCTCGAGGTCGGTCGCGACGGTCTTCTTCGTGTCCTTGATGCCGACGATCTCGACCTCTTCCATCTTCTTCAGCACGCCCTGCTCGACGCGGCCGGTGACGACGGTGCCGCGCCCGGTGATCGAGAACACGTCTTCGATCGCCATCAGGAACGGCTTGTCGACCTCACGGGTCGGCTCGGGGACGTACGAGTCCACGGCGGCGAGGAGCTCGTCGATCTTGGTCATCCACTCCTCGTCGCCCTCGAGCGCCTTCAGCGCCGAGACCTGGATCACCGGGATGTCGTCGCCCGGGTACTCGTACGAGGAAAGGAGCTCACGGACCTCGAGCTCGACCAGGTCGAGGAGCTCGGGGTCGTCCACCATGTCGACCTTGTTGAGCGCCACGACGATGTACGGGACGCCCACCTGGCGGGCGAGCAGCACGTGCTCGCGCGTCTGCGGCATCGGCCCGTCCGCGGCGGACACGACCAGGATGGCGCCGTCCACCTGGGCGGCGCCGGTGATCATGTTCTTGATGTAGTCGGCGTGTCCCGGCATGTCCACGTGGGCGTAGTGCCGGTTCTCCGTCTCGTACTCGACGTGCGCGATGGCGATCGTGATGCCGCGCTCGCGCTCTTCGGGCGCCTTGTCGATCTCGTCGAAGGGCGTGAACTCGGCAAGGCCCTTCTCCGCCTGGCGCTTCGTGATCGCGGCAGTCAGGGTCGTCTTGCCGTGGTCGATGTGACCCATCGTGCCGATGTTCACGTGAGGCTTGGTCCGCTCGAACTTCTTCTTGCTCATCGGTCCTTTCCTCTCCTCCGCCTACTCGCCGCGCACCCGGGCAACGATCTCCTTGGAGATGTTGGCCGGCACCTCGGCATATGCGTGCAACTGCATGGGGGTGTGCGACGCGCGGCCCTGGGTCCGCGAGCGCAGGTCCGTCGCGTAGCCGAACAGCTCCGCGAGGGGCACCAGAACCCGGATCGCCTTCTGCGTACCGCGTTCGTCGATCCGTTCGATCCGCCCGCGCCGCGACGTGACGTCGCCCATCACGTCGCCCATGAAGTCCTCGGGCGTGATCACCTCGAACTCCATCAGGGGCTCGAGGAGCACCGGGTCGGCCTTCCGAGCGGCGTCCTTCAACGCCATCGAGCCGGCGATCTTGAACGCCATCTCGCTCGAGTCGACCTCGTGGAACGACCCGTCGACGAGCGTCGCCCGGACGTCCACGAGCGGGTAGCCGGCGAGCACGCCGGATTCCATCGCTTCCTGGATGCCCTGGTCGACCGACGGGATGTACTCCCGAGGGATCTTGCCGCCGACGATCTTGTTGATGAACTCGTAGCCACCGCCCATGCCCGTGGGCTCCAGGTCGATGACCACGTGGGCGTACTGTCCGTGGCCGCCCGTCTGGCGGATGAACCGCATGTCGACCTTGTGGACGTCCTTGCGGATCGTCTCGCGGTACGCGACCTGCGGCTTGCCGACGTTGGCGTCGACGCCGAACTCACGGCGGAGGCGGTCGACGATGATGTCGAGGTGGAGCTCGCCCATCCCGGAGATGACCGTCTGCCCGGTCTCGTCGTCGTACTTCACGACGAAGGTCGGGTCCTCGTCGGACAGCTTGCCGAGGCCGGTGCCGAGCTTGTCCTGGTCGGCCTTCGTCTTCGGCTCCACCGCGACCGAGATGACGGGCGTGGGGAAGCTGATCGACTCGAGGACGATCGGGTTGGCCGGATCGGCGAGCGTGTCGCCCGTGCTGGAGTGCTTCAGCCCGACCACCGCGACGATGTCGCCGGTGAACGCCGCCTCCAGGTCCTCCCGGTGGTTGGCGTGCATCTGGAGGATCCGCCCGATCCGCTCCTTGCGGTCCTTCGAGGTGTTCTCGATATGCGACCCGGTGCGAAGGATCCCGGAGTACACGCGCACGTACGTCAGCCGGCCGACGAACGGGTCGGACATGATCTTGAACACGAGGCCGCTGAACGGCTCCGTGTCCTCGGGCTTGCGGGCGGCGTGCTCACCCTTGGGCGTGTGGCCCTCGACCGGCGGAACGTCGGTCGGCGCCGGCAGGTAGGTCACGATCGCATCAAGGAGTGGCTGGATGGCCTTGTTCTTGAAGGCCGATCCGGCGAGCACCGGGACGGCCTCGCCGGACAGCGTGGCCCGACGGATCGCGCGGCGTAGCTCCTCGACGGAGGGCTCGCCTCCTCCGACGAACTTCTCCATGAGCGACTCGTCGTGGTCGGCAAGCTTCTCGAAGAGGTCGTGGCGAGCCGTATCGGCCGCCTCGCGGTACTCCTCGGGGATCTCGGAGGTCTCCCACTCCTCGCCCATCTCGACGATCCAGTGGTGGGCCTTCATCTCGACCAGATCGATGACGCCTTGGAAGTCGGACTCGGAGCCCCACGGGAGCTGCAGGACGAGCGGGTTCGCCTGCAAGCGGTCCACCATCATGTCGACGGTGCGCTGGAAGTCCGCGCCGGTGCGGTCCATCTTGTTCACGAAGCCCACACGCGGGACGTTGTAGCGGTCGGCCTGACGCCAGACCGTCTCGGTCTGAGGCTCGACGCCGGCGACCGCGTCGAACACGGCGATCGCCCCGTCGAGCACGCGAAGCGAGCGCTCCACCTCGACCGTGAAGTCGACGTGGCCGGGCGTGTCGATGATGTTGATCCAGTGGTCCTTCCAGACGCACGTGGTCGCCGCGGACGTGATCGTGATCCCGCGCTCGCGCTCCTGGACCATCCAGTCCATCTGGGCGGTGCCCTCGTGGACCTCGCCGAGCTTGTAGGCCTTGCCCGTGTAGTAGAGGATCCGCTCGGTCGTGGTCGTCTTGCCCGCGTCGATGTGGGCCATGATCCCGATGTTCCGGGTCCTGACCAGTGGGTACTCGCGGATGACCAGGCCCTTGCCGGACCCGGTGTTCCTGCCCTGAACCTTCTCGACCGCTTCTGCCACGTCTACCTTCTCCGCCGGGGTCGCCATCGCTCAGCGCCTCCCGGCCACGGTGTTGTCGTCGATCACCATCGGTAATGCGCGAACGCCTTGTTCGCCTCGGCCATCTTGTGCATGTCCTCGCGCCGCTTCACCGAGACACCCTGGCCGTTGGAGGCGTCCATGATCTCGCCCGTCAGACGCTCGGCCATCGAATGCTCCTTGCGCGCGCGCGAGTTGTTCACGAGCCAGCGCAGCGCCAGCGTCGTGCCGCGAGTCGGCCGGACCTCGACGGGCACCTGGTAGTTCGCCCCCCCGACGCGCCGGGAGCGCACCTCGAGCATCGGACGCACGTTCTCGACCGCCTTCTTCAAGGTGATGACCGGGTCGTTCGCGGTCCGCTCGCTGATCACCTCGAGCGCCTTGTACACGGTGCGCTCGGCGAGCGTCTTCTTCCCGTCCAGCAGCACCTTGTTGATCAGCTGCGTGACCAGGACGTTCTGGTAGACCGGGTCCGGTTGGATCTCGCGGTGTACGGCAGGTCCCTTGCGCGGCATGACTACTCGCCGACCTTCTTCGCGCCGTAGCGCGAGCGAGCCTTCTTCCGGTCGCGCACGCCGGCGGTGTCCAGGGTTCCGCGGATGACCTTGTAGCGGACGCCCGGCAGGTCTCGAACGCGGCCGGCGCGGATGAGCACGATCGAGTGCTCCTGCAGGTTGTGACCCACGCCGGGGATGTACGCGGTGACCTCGACCTGCGAGGTCAGTCGGACGCGGGCGACCTTGCGAAGCGCCGAGTTCGGCTTCTTCGGGGTGGTCGTGTACACGCGCGTGCAGACGCCCCGCCGCTGCGGGGAGCCCTTGAGGGCCGGGGCCTTGGTCTTCTCTTTCGGCCGTTTCCGGCCGCTCCGGACGAGCTGCTGGATCGTGGGCATGGTCCTCTCGCCTGCACTCTTGACTTTTCAACCGAACCGGAGGCCCGAAAAACGATGAAGCCGGACCGCGGGCCCGGCTTCCAGGGAAACAGCGTTGGGAGCAGGTTGTCCCTCGGACGACCCCCTGGAAGCACGCTAGATGCCGGACTCGCCCGCCGAGTCCGGCTCGGACCAACAACGGTACTAAGCACGGCTCGTGCGTGTCAACGAAAGCCGTGAAGCGGCCACCCGGGCACGGCACCTGGCGCCGAGGCTGGGCACGGGTCGGGGGTGCGAGACCTGAGACTTATCCCGTGATCACCCAGCTGGGGCACGGAACGGCCTTGCTGGTGTGGCGGCCGCTTCGCGGCCGCCACACCGACGCCCTATTCCTCTGCGGGCTTGTACGACCCCCCGAGCATCTGCTCGGCCTCTTCGCGGGTGAGCGATCCGGCGAGCACCGGCTCGCCGACACCGCCGGCCTCGGCCTGCTCCTGGATCTCGCGCTGGCGAGCCAGCCAGTACTCCGGGATCGCCTCGGGCTTGATCCGCACCTGCACGTTCCGGTAGCGGCCCATGCCCGTACCGGCCGGGATCAACTTGCCGATGATGACGTTCTCCTTCAGCCCGAGCAGGCTGTCGGACTTCCCGGCGATGGCCGCCTCGGTGAGCACCCGGGTCGTCTCCTGGAACGAGGCCGCCGACAGCCACGAGTCCGTAGCCAGCGAGGCCTTCGTGATCCCGAGCAGCTGCGGCCGGGCCGTCGCCGGCTGGCCGCCGTTCTCGACCGTCTCGCGGTTGTTCGCCTCGAAGCGACGCCGGTCGATCAGGTCGCCCGGCAGGAAATCGCTGTCGCCGGGCTCGATGATCTGCACCTTGCGGAGCATCTGCCGAACGATCAGCTCGATGTGCTTGTCGTGGATCGTCACGCCCTGGCTCCGGTACACCTGCTGGACCTCTTCCACCAGGTGGTGCTGGAGCGCCTGGACGCCCTCGATCCGCAGCTTCTCGTGCGGGTTCACGGAGCCCTCGGTGAGCTGCTGACCGACGTCCACGACCTCGCCGTCGCCGACGAGCAGCCGTGCTCGGAAACCGACCTTGTACTGCACCTGGTCGCCGTCCTCCGAGGTGACCGTGAGGCGCCGCTCCTTCTTCTCCTCGTCGTCCTCGATGCTGACGGTGCCGGGCAGCTCGGTGATGAGCGCCTCACCCTTGGGGCGGCGCGCCTCGAACAGCTCGACCACGCGAGGCAGACCGTGCGTGATGTCCTCGCCGGCCACGCCTCCCGTGTGGAAGGTTCGCATCGTGAGCTGCGTGCCCGGCTCGCCGATCGACTGGGCGGCCACGATCCCGACCGACTCGCCGATGTCCACGAGACGGCCCGTCGCGAGCGACCAGCCGTAGCAGAGGCGGCACACGCCGTACTCGGCCTCGCAGGTGGTGGCCGAACGAACCCGGACGACGTCCACCCCGGCCTCGGTGAGCTTCACGCCCAGCGCGTCGGAGATCTCGTCGCCCTTGGAGGCGATCTTCTTCCGATCGACCTTGACGTCCTCGGCCAGGACGCGCCCGTACAGCGACGTGTCGATGTGGGCGCTCGACTCGCGCTCGCCACGGGGCGTCTCGAACGTGACGGGGACCGGGATCGAGCGGTCCGTGCCGCAGTCCTCCTCGCGGACGATCAGCTCCTGCGAGACGTCGACGAGACGCCGGGTGAGGTACCCGGAGTCGGCCGTCCGAAGCGCGGTGTCGGCCAGACCCTTCCTCGCGCCGTGGGTCGAGATGAAGTACTCGAGCACCGACAGGCCCTCGCGGAAGTTCGACTTGATCGGCCGCGGGATGATCTCGCCCTTCGGGTTGGCGACCAGGCCGCGCATACCGGCGATCTGGCGGATCTGCATGATGTTCCCCCGGGCTCCCGAGTTCGCCATCATGTAGATCGGGTTCGTCTTCCCGAACTGACGCTCCATCGCGTCCTTGACCTCGTCGGTCGCCTGGGTCCAGATCTCGATCAGCTCCTGGCGCCGCTCGTCGTCGGTGATGATCCCCTTGCGGTACTGGCTCTCGATCTTCGCGGCCTTGGCCTCGAAGTGGTCCAGGATCTTCGCCTTGTCCGGAGGCGTGGTGACGTCCTGCACGCCGAGCGTCACGCCGGCCCTTGTGGCGTAGTGGAAGCCGACGTTCTTCAGGCTGTCCAGGATCTGCTCGACGGTCCCGCGGTCGTAGCGATGCACCGCGGAGTCGACGATCCGGCCGACCTCACCCTTCATGAGGGGCCGGTTCACGAACTCCTCGGTCTCGGGGAAGCACTGGTTGAAGATGATCCGGCCGACCGTGGTCTCGACGCGCGGGACGCGTGCCCCGTTGCCCACGCTGTCGACCTCGACCGTCTCCGGAAGCATCTCCGGCGGCAGCGCCTTGCCCGGCATCCGTACCTTCACCACGGTGTGCAGCCCGACCCGCTTGTGGTCCAGGGCCATCAGGGCCTCGTCGACCGAGGAGAAGATCGGGATCTCCTCCTCGTTCTCGGGACGGTCCGGCTCCAGGGTCAGGTAGTAGATGCCAAGGATCATGTCCTGCGTCGGGACGGCGATCGGGCGCCCGTGGGCCGGCGACAGGATGTTGTTCGTCGACAGCATCAGGATCCGAGCCTCGGCCTGCGCCTCGGCGGACAGCGGGACGTGCACGGCCATCTGGTCCCCGTCGAAGTCGGCGTTGAACGCCGTGCAGACGAGCGGGTGGATCTGGATCGCCTTGCCCTCCACGAGCACCGGCTCGAACGCCTGGATCCCCAAGCGGTGGAGCGTCGGCGCCCGGTTCAGTAGGACGGGGTGCTCCTTGATGACCTCTTCGAGCACGTCCCACACTTGCGGCCGGGCGCGCTCGACCATGCGCTTGGCGCTCTTGATGTTCTGGGCCAGCGCCTGGTCGACCAGCCGCTTCATCACGAAGGGCTTGAACAGCTCGAGCGCCATCTGCTTGGGCAGACCGCACTGGTGCAGGCGGAGCTCCGGACCGACGACGATGACCGAGCGGCCCGAGTAGTCCACGCGCTTGCCGAGGAGGTTCTGGCGGAAGCGCCCCTGCTTGCCCTTCAACATGTCCGACAGCGACTTCAGCGGACGGTTGCCGGGGCCCGTGACCGGGCGGCCGCGCCGGCCGTTGTCGAACAGCGCGTCGACGGCCTCCTGGAGCATCCGCTTCTCGTTGTTCACGATGATCTCGGGCGCCTGCAGGTCGAGCAGCCGCTTCAGCCGGTTGTTCCTGTTGATGACGCGGCGGTACAGGTCGTTGAGGTCCGAGGTCGCGAAACGCCCGCCGTCGAGCTGCACCATCGGGCGCAGGTCCGGCGGGATGACCGGCACGGCGTCGAGCACCATGCCCATGGGCGAGTTGCGGCCCTCGGTGAAGTTGGAGACGACCTTCAGCCGCTTGATCGCCTTCAGGCGGCGGGTGCCCTTGCCGGTATCGATCTGCTCGCGCAGCGAGGCGGCCTCCTCCTCCAGCTTGAGGTCCTGGAGCAGCCGCTTGATCGCCTCGGCACCCATCCCGCCGTCGAAGTAGTCGCCGAAACGCTCACGCAGCGAGCGGTAGACGGCGTCGTCGGCGACGAGCTGCTTCACGTTCAGGTTCTTGAAGCCCGTGAGGACCTCGTCCAGGTGCTCGGTCTCGCGCTTGGTGGCCTCGGTGATCCGGTCGACGTCGCGCTGTGCCTCGCGGCGCGCGGCCGACAGCTGAGCGCCCTTGGCGCCCTCGGCCTCGAGCTCCTTCAACCGGTCCTCGAGCTCGGCCAGGCGAGCCTTGATCTCGTCGTCGCGCTCGGCCTCGAGCTCGCGCTTCTCCTCTTCGATCTGCGTCTCGATCTCGGGGAGCTCCTTGTGCCGGCGCTCGGTGTCGATCCGCGTGATCACGTAGGCGGCGAAGTAGATGATCCGCTCGAGGTCCTTCGGCGCGATGTCGAGCAGGTAGCCGAGGCGCGAGGGGACGCCCTTGAAGTACCAGATGTGGGTGACCGGGGCGGCGAGCTCGATGTGGCCCATGCGGTCGCGGCGGACCTTGGACCGGGTGATCTCGACGCCGCAACGCTCGCAGATGATGCCCTTGAAGCGGACGCGCTTGTACTTGCCGCAGTGGCACTCCCAGTCCCGCGTCGGACCGAAGATCCGCTCGCAGAACAGGCCGTCCTTCTCCGGCTTCAGCGTCCGGTAGTTGATCGTCTCCGGCTTCTTGACCTCGCCGTTGGACCAGGCCCGGATCTGATCGGCCGTGGCCAGCCCGATCCGGATCTCGTCGAAGAAATTCACATCAAGCACTGAGAAGGCCTCCTCGCCGTGGTGCGCCCACCTGCATCTGATTCAACGCTTGCGTGTTCCCGAAACCCCTGAAAGGACCCCTGATCAATCGAAGTCCGCCCCGGCCGGCTCGCGACGGCTGAGGTCGATTCCGAGCTCCTCGGCCGCGCGGAACACGTCCTCGTCGGTCTCCTTGAGCTCGATCTCCTCGCCGGTGGCCGAGCGAACCTCGACGTTGAGGCAGAGAGACTGCATCTCCTTGATGAGGACCTTGAAGGACTCGGGGATCCCCGGCTCGGGGATGTTCTCGCCCTTCACGATCGCCTCGTAGACCTTGACCCGGCCGAGGACGTCGTCCGACTTGATCGTCAGCAGCTCCTGGAGAGCGAACGCGGCCCCGTAGGCCTCGAGCGCCCAGACCTCCATCTCGCCGAACCGCTGGCCGCCGAACTGGGCCTTCCCGCCCAGAGGCTGCTGCGTGATCATCGAGTAGGGGCCGGTGGACCGCGCGTGGATCTTGTCGTCCACCAGGTGGAGCAGCTTCAGGATGTAGGCCACGCCGACCGTCACCGGCTCCTCGTACGGCTCGCCGTTGCGGCCGTCGTAGAGCACGGCCTTGCCGACGTCGTCGACGAGCTTCACGCCGTCCGGGTTCGGGTGGGCGCTCCGGATCGCCTCGAGGATCTCGCCCTCGCGCGCGCCGTCGAACACCGGCGTGCTGATGTAGACGGGACCCTCGTGGTCGACGCCGTCCTTGCGGAACCCCACCAGGCCGGCCCAGCCGAGGTGCGCCTCGAGCACCTGCCCGAGGTTCATCCGCGAGGGCACGCCGAGCGGGTTCAAGATGATGTCGACGGGCGACCCGTCCCCGAGGAACGGCATGTCCTCCTCGGGCAGGATCGTCGAGATGACACCCTTGTTCCCGTGGCGTCCGGCGAGCTTGTCGCCGTCGCTGATCTTGCGCTTCTGGGCAACGTAGACGCGGACCAGCTGGTTCACGCCCGGCGGCAGCTCGTCGCCCTCCTCGCGCGTGAACACGCGGACCCCGATGACCTTGCCGCTCTCGCCGTGCGGGACCTTGAGCGAGGTGTCACGCACCTCGCGCGCCTTCTCGCCGAAGATCGCCCGGAGCAGGCGCTCCTCCGGCGTGAGCTCGGTCTCGCCCTTCGGGGTGACCTTGCCGACCAGGTAGTCGCCGGGGTTCACCTCGGCGCCGATCCGCACGATCCCTCGCTCGTCGAGGTCCTTCAGGATCTCCTCGGAGACGTTCGGGATGTCCCGGGTGATCTCCTCGGCGCCCAGCTTGGTGTCGCGGGCGTCGACCTCGTGCTCCTCGATGTGGATCGAGGTGAGGACGTCGTCCTTGACGAGGCGCTCGGAGATGATGATCGCGTCCTCGTAGTTGTGGCCCTCCCACGGCATGTACGCCACGATGAGGTTGCGCCCGAGGGCGAGCTCGCCCGACTCCGTGGACGGCCCGTCGGCGATCACCTGGTTCTTGACGATCTTGTCGCCCTCGACGACCAGCGGCTTCTGGTTCATCGAGGTGCCCTGGTTCGAGCGCCGGAACTTCTCGAGCTTGTAGGTGCGCAGGTTGCCGGTCCGCTCGCGGACCAGGACCTCGTCGGCCGCGACGTCCTCGACCGTGCCCGCCTCCTCGGCGAGCACGACGTCGCCGGCGTCCACGGCCGCGCGGAACTCCACCCCGGTCCCCACGATCGGGGCCTCGGAGCGGAGCAAAGGAACGGCCTGGCGCTGCATGTTCGCGCCCATCAGGGCTCGGTTCGCGTCGTCGTGCTCAAGGAACGGGATCAGGGCCGCCGCTACCGAGATGATCTGCTTGGGCGAGACGTCCATGTAGTCGACCTCGTCGGGTGCGACCGAGTCCACCTCGCCGCCCCTGCGGCGGACGAGCACCTCGGCGTTCGCGAACCCGCCGTCCGCTGACAGCGGCTCGTTCGCCTGGGCGATGACGTGCCGGTCCTCTTCGTCGGCCGACAGGTAGTCGATCTGCTTGGTCACCTTGCCGCTGGTCACGCGCCGGTACGGCGTCTCGATGAACCCGAACGGGTTGATCCGGCCGTAGGTCGAGAGCGTCCCGATCAGGCCGATGTTCGGACCCTCCGGCGTCTCGATCGGGCACATCCGGCCGTAGTGGGACGCGTGCACGTCGCGGACTTCGAACCCGGCCCGCTCGCGCGACAGGCCGCCCGGGCCGAGCGCCGAGAGGCGCCGCTTGTGGGTCAGTCCGGCCAGCGGGTTCGTCTGGTCCATGAACTGCGACAGCTGGGAGGTCCCGAAGAACTCCTTGATCGAGGCCACCACGGGGCGGATGTTGATCAGGGTCTGGGGCGTGATCGCCTCGACGTCCTGCGTCGTCATGCGCTCGCGCACGACGCGCTCCATCCGCGAGAGCCCGATCCGGATCTGGTTCTGGATCAGCTCGCCCACCGAGCGGAGCCGGCGGTTGCCGAAGTGGTCGATGTCGTCGGGCTCGAACCCCTCCTGGCCGGCGTGCAGCTTCACCAGGTAACGGACGGTCTTGATCATGTCCTCGAAGGTGAGGATGCCCTTGTACTTGGGACCCCCCTCACCCTGCTCGTCCTTCTGCAGCTCACCCCAGACGCGGAAGCGCGGCTGGTCCCACCCCTTCTTGTCGGGGTTGTCCAGCTCGCCCAGCTGCTTGGCCCGTGCCTTCAGCTGCTTCAGCACCTTCTCCTGGGCCGCCTCGAGCTTCTTGTTGACCTTGTAGCGACCCACACGCGCGAGGTCGTAGCGCTTGTGATTGAAGAACAGGTTCTCCAGGAGCGTGCGAGCGGACTCGGCCGTCGGCGGCTCGCCCGGCCGGAGCTTGCGGTAGATGTCCTCGAGCGCCTCTTCGGGCGTCTCGAAGTGGTCCTTCTCCAGGGTGTTCTGGATGGACTGGGCGTTGTCGAACAGGTCCAGGATCTCGTCCGTGGTCCAACCGAGCGCCTTCAGCAGCACCGTGACGCTCTGCCGGCGCTTGCGGTCGATCCGGACGCCGACCGTGTCCTTCTTGTCGACGTCGAACTCGAGCCAGGCCCCCCGTGAGGGGATGATCTTGGCGATGAAGACGTCCTTGTCGGTCGTCTTGTCCAGCTCGCGGCTGAAGTAGACCCCCGGCGAACGCACCAGCTGGGACACCACGACGCGCTCGGTGCCGTTGATGATGAAGGTGCCGCGCTCGGTCATCATGGGGAAGTCGCCCATGAAGACCTCCTGCTCCTTGATCTCGCCGGTCGACTTGTTGACGAACATCGCCTCGACGAACAGAGGGCGGCTGAAGGTCTGGTCCTTGTCCTTGCACTCCTCCTCGGAGAACTTCTGATCCTTGAAGACGTGCTTGCCGAAGTGGAGCTGGAACTGCTCGGTGAAATCCTCGATCGGAGAGACTTCCTCGAGGACTTCCTTCAGACCCTCAGCGATCAGCCAGTCGAAGGAGACTCGCTGGATGCCCACGAGGTCGGGAAGTGGAAGTACCTCATCGATCTTGGCGAAATTGACGCGGTCGCGGACAGGGACGAGCGAGTCGGGCAAGAACTATCCCCCCCAGGGTGAACGAGGCGCCTGGACGTGCAGGCGGGATGCGGCACGGCAAACGAACAGTCTAGGAGGGGGTCCAGGCAGCGTCAACCCCCGGGCGGGGAACCCGGTCGAATCGGCCCGAAGGTTACCCCCCTTCGGCGCTGTGGTCAACCGGGTTTGGCTGGGTATCCGCCGATGGCGGATCGGACCTTTGGACTCGTGGCCCTAGCCTGCCCGGACGGCCTGCACTCAGAGCTGCACGAGCGCGTCGGCCGACTCGGCCGACGCCGCCGCACCGGGCTCGATGGCGGACTCGTCCACCATCCCCAGCGCCCGTGCGATGTCCGCGACCGCCTTGCCGAGGGCCATCGCCTGCTCGCTCGTCTGGATCCTGACGCCCCGCGCTGTGAGGACGTTGAAGAACTCCTCCATCAGCGCCCGGTCGTCGCCGAGCAGCGAGGCCTCAGAGACGGTCAGTGCCCGCGCCAGCCGTTCGAGCGTCTGGATCGACGGGGCGACGTGTCCGTTCTCGTACCGCGAAAGGCGTGCCTTCGGGATCCCGGAGATCTCTTCAAGGTCCGACTGCGAGAACCCGGCTTTGATCCGAGTCTCGCGCAGGCGTTGCCCGAATGTTCGTTCGTCCCTCATCGTCAACTAGCCCCCCTAGTCGTTGCTCCGGGAATCTACCGCTCGTTGACTAGGCGCTGCAAAGCAGAAGGCGGGGCTCGTGCCCCGCCTTCGCGAAAGTACAGACCTTCGGCCTACCGACGGCCTACTTGATCTCGACGCTCGCTCCCGCGGCTTCGAGCTTCTCCTTGGCCTGGTCGGCCGCTTCCTTCGTCACGCGCTCGAGGACCGGGTTCGGCGCTCCGTCCACCAGATCCTTGGCCTCCTTGAGGCCGAGGCTCGTGAGGGCGCGAACCTCCTTGATGACCTGGATCTTCTTGTCACCGGCGCCCGTGAGGACCACGTCGAACTCGGTCTGCTCTTCGGCCTCCTCGGCGCCCGCTCCCGCGCCCGCGGTGCCGGCCATCATCACCGGCGCGGCCGCCGCCGCCGTCACGTCGAAGGTCTCCTCGAACTTCTTGATGAAGTCCGAGAGCTCGAGCAGGGTCATCTCCTTGAACCGCTCGAGCAGGTCGTCTGCGCTGATCTTCGCCATCGTCACTCCTCCTCGTTTCCTGGCTCGTTTCCTGGCTCGTTTCCTGGCTCGTTTTTCCTGGCACTGGCTCGTCCACTGACTCGTCTACGGCTTCCTCTGATGGTGCCTCCGGCTCATCGGCCAGAGCCTCGCTCTCGGACGGCTCGGCGATGTCGGCCTCGGGGTCGGCCTCGGCGGTGGGTGCCACCTCGGTCTCGCCGAGAGCGGTCTCCTCGGAGGCGGCCTCGGCGGCTGCGTCCTGATCGGGGACCTCAGCGGCCTCGGCGGTCGGCGCCTCCGGTGGGACCGTTTCGGCAGCGCTCTCGGGAGCAGCCGCCTCGGAGCCGGGCCTCCTCGGGGGTCAGCTTCTCCCGGTAGGCCTCGAGGACGCCGAGGAACCGGCTCTGCAACGCCTGGAACATCGATGCCGCGCGGGTCATCTCGGACTTCAGCATCCCGGCGATCTTGGAGAGCATGACGTCGCGCGAGTCCAAGGTCGCGAGCGCTTGGGCCTCGGACGGCCCGAGCACCTTGCCCTCCATGTACGCGCCCTTGAGGACGAGCGACGGGTACTTCTTCGAGGCGTCGACGACCTTCTTGGCCACCGAGACCACGTCGCCGCTGACGAACGCCACCGCGGTCGGGCCTTCCAGGAGCGTCTTCAGCTCCTCGATCCCCGCCTCCCCCGCTGCGCGCTGCATCAGCGTGTTCTTCACCACCGAGAACCGCGCCTGATCCGACAGCGAGCGGCGGAGCTCCGTGGCGTCGTGGACGGTGAGGCCTCGGTACTCGGTGAGGAGCAGGGCCTCGGCGCTCTCGATACGCCCCTTCAGGGCCTCGACCTTCGCGATCTTCTCAGCGTTCGGCATCGCGCCTCCACGAAAACGAAAACACGCCCCCGCAGAAACGCGGAGGCGCGCGTGGTGCCCGTCTCTCGCCTCGGCAGGTACCGGCGTGGCCGGATCATGCGGCGCCCCTGCGGTCTGCGGCTCGGGCAAGGGTACCGGGGCGGAGAATGACTCGACAAACGAAGCCAGCAGAGCGGCGAGGCAGACTTCCCAGGCACCGGCTCACCTGCCGTCCCGGCTCAACCCTCGCCTCTCGAGCAGCTCTTCGTACAGCGCGGCGTGGTCGGCAACCATCCGGGCAGCCGAGAACCGACTGACGACCAGTTTCCGCGCCGCCTCGGAGAACGCCCTCGCAGATCTAGGATCATCGACCAGATCGAGCACCCGGCCGGCGACCGCGTGCGTGTCGCCCCCGGGAACGAGCCAGCCGGTGCGCCCGTCCTGGACGACCTCGGGGACACCGCCGACCGCGGTGGCAACCACGGGCCGCCCGGCTGCACCCGCCTCGATCAAACTCATCGGCGTCCCCTCGTTCCTCGATGTCAGGACCACCACGTCCAATGCCGCGTACAGCTTGGGAAGGTCCTCCACCCAGCCGAGGAAACGCACGCGATCGCCGAGGAGCTCCCGGGCGCGCTTCTCGACGGATCCTCGGAGCTCCCCGTCTCCGGCGATCACGAAGGTCGCATCTGGCCTCTTGTGACCGATGAGAGCCGCAGCGGCCAGGAACGTGTCGAGATCTTTCACCGGTGCCAATCGCCCGACGATCCCGACGAGAGGTCCGGCGACCGGGAGAACGAGTTCGGCACGAGCGCTCGTGGCGTCGGGAAGCTCTCCCATGAAGGCGTCGAGCTCCACGCCGACCGGGATCACTCGCCACTTCGGTGGCGTTCCGACACCCAGGGACAGCAGATCGTCCCGAACGCTCTCAGAGACGGCGATGAGCGCATCCGTCCTGCGGGCCAGCGTGCGCTCGACCTCGAGGAACGCTCGCGAGATGAACGGCGGGAAGTACCCGCGAAGGACGTGTCCGTGGAACGTATGCACGACCACCGGCACCCGCGCGCGCCGTGCGGCGATCCGGCCGAGGGTGCCCGCCTTCGCGAGGTGCGTGTGAACGACCGAAGGGCGTTGGTCGCGCAACATCCTGCCGATCTCTCGGTACGTTCTCGCGTCGTTCAGAGGGCGTGGCCCTCTGACGAACGCGGGCAACCCGCGTGCGTTCGGGCCGTTGAGTTCGATTCGGCCTTCGCGGAAGCCCTCGCGCCCGAAGACGACCGTAGGCTGAAAGCCGTGCGATGCGAGGGCCGCGTGGAGCAGGTGGATCTGCCGCGTGACTCCACCGATGTTCAGCCGCGTCACGACGAACGTCACGCGGCGGACGTCCTCTGTCATCCCGCGACCTCACGGTAGAGAGCCGCGATGTCGGCCACCATCGTCCGGAGCGCGAATCGGTCACGCGCCCGAACCAACCCGGCCTCGGTCAGACGCCGCACCTGATCCGGATCGCGGGCCAGACTGACCATCGCGCCGGCGAGCGCGTCGGCATCCTGGGGCTGGACCACGATGCCGGCTTCCCCGACGACTTCAGGAAGCGACGCGACCGCGGTGACGATCACCGGACGACCCGATCCCATCGCCTCCAGTGCGGCCAGGCCGAACCCCTCTCCGAAGGACTCGGCGGTGGGGACGAGGATCGCGTCGCACGCTGCCATGAGATCGCGAACGTCATCCACGAACCCGACCATCTTGATGATCCCGTCCGACGTCCTCGCGATCTCACCGAGTTCGGACGCCATCGGTCCGGTCCCCGCAACCACCAGACGGATCCTGGGTTCGGTCGAGTATGCGCGGAGGGTTGCCTCGAAGCTGACGTGGTGGCCTTTCCCGTCGACGAGCCTTGATACGAGGCCGACCAAGAACGTCCCATCCTCGACATCCCACCGGGCCCGCGCGGCGCCCCGTTCCTCCTCTGTCACGAGCCACTTGGCTGCGTCGATCCCATACCGCACCACGCGGATTCGGTCGAGCGCAGCCAAACGATGCTGCAGGAGGAAATCGGAGACGTGATGCGAGATCGCGATCACTCGCCGTGCGGAGTGGAGCGAGAGACGTTCGGCCGTGCGGAAGGGCTCTCGGCCGAAGAACGGATGAGCACCGTGCATCGACGCGACCGCGGGAACGCGCGCGAGCCGCGCAGCCAGCTGCCCATGCACGTCAGCGTGGATCAGGTGCGTGTGCACGAGAACGGCACCGTAGCTGCGGATCTCGCGTCGGATACGCGCGACGAGCGCCGGGTTCAGATCCGGTCCCGCCTCCACCTCGACGTGGTCGATGCCGCGGCGCTCGAGCGCGGCGGTGAACCGCTCGGCGCCGGGCGCTCGCAGGACGAGCATCCGCGGATCGACCCCTTGCGAGGGAAGGCCGGCAAGGAGATCCAGGAGGTGCCGTTCGGACCCGCCGACCCCGCGCGCCTTCTGGACGTGGAGCACCCGCACGGGCGAAGCGTACCGGCCCGCGCGGGACGAACCGGGTAGAGTCCGCCGCGTGTCCCGCCGCATCGAGCCCCGCATCCGGGCCTTCTGGCTGCGAACGGGACATCGCGAGCGGTTGACCCGGCAACTGACCGAGCGGATCCGACTGCTCCGCGGCCTCGTGCTCGACGTCGGCGGCGGGCGCGACGCGCCGCACGACGACGCGTGGCCCGCAGGGGTCCGGCGTCTTCGGGTCGACGTGTCGCCGATCCATCGGCCGCACGTCGTCGGCGACGCTCTGCAGCTCCCGATCCGCGACGGATCCGTCGACGCGGTCACGATGTTCGAGGTCCTCGAGCACGTCCCGAACCCCTGGACGGCGATCGAGGAGGCGCGGCGGGTCCTTCGCGAGGGCGGGACCCTGCTCGGCTCGGCTCCGCTCGTCTGGCCGATCCATGGCGACCCGCACGACTACTTCCGGTTCACCGATGCGGGGATCCGAACGCTGCTCCGTGCGTTCCAGGACGTGCAGCTCGTCCCGATCGGCAACCACTACAGCGCGGCATGGATCGTCGTGACGGCGCGGTCGAAGGTCGCGCGCCTGCTGAACCCCGCGATGCGCCGCATCGGCCGGCGCGCCGATCCCCGTTGTCCAGAGGGGTATGTCTTCAGCGCGCGCCGCTGAGGGACGTTTCGGACCGCGGCTACGACGAACGAACGGCCCGGACCGCGAAGCTGTGCGCGAACGTGTTGGGCAGGCTCGCGGCGAGGAACCGACCGAGCGGGCCCAGCCGCGCGGGCCCGCCACGGCGTGTGGTCTCGACACGCAGGCCGGCATCGGCCAAGAGGCCATTCAGGACCCGGCGGTTGAACCAGTACACGTGGCCGCGCCCGGGCCGAAGCATGAACGGTACGCGGCCCATCGCCACCCGAAGCCGGTCGCGCCAGTAGCTGAAGTTCGGCACGACGATCACGACCTCGCGGCCGACGCGAGCAAGCTCGGCGAGTCCCTGAGCCGGATCGGTGAGGTGCTCGAGGACGTCGAGCGCGCAGACCGTTCCGAACGCGCCATCGGGGAACGGCAACCCCTCGTCCAGGTCGACGAGGTGAGCGTCGAGTCCGCTCTCGCGCGCCCGCTCCACCGCGACCTCGGAGAAATCGGCCATCGCGAGCTCGGTCAGCCCTCGTTCGGCCAGCATGGTGAGGAACAAGCCGTCCCCGCCGCCCACGTCGAGCACCGGCTCTTGTCGGACGAGCGCGAGCGCCGCTCGATGTCGCCACATCGGTTCCTGCACGTACGAGGACCACCGCCGGTCTTCGAAACGCCGCATCGACTCGCCCATCGCTCACCCCACCTTCTTGTGCGCGGCCCACACGAGATCGTTGCCGAACATACGCGGCCACAGCGGGCTCAGCCGGCCGACGCACGGACGGATCTCGATGCGCTCGAACCGCGAGGAGAGCAACTCGTACAACATGTGCGGCGAGAACTGACGCAGATGCGTCGGATCGACCTCGAACCACCGCCCCGACGCGAACGCGATCCGGTTCTTGAGGCGGAACGCGTTCGGGACCGAGCCCACGATACGCCCGCCGGGGCGCAGCACCCGCCGCGCCTCGTCGATGAAGGCGTCGGGGAACGGAACGTGCTCGACGATCTCACCGGCCACCACCAGGTCGAAGGAGTCCGACCGGAACGGGAACGCCTTCCAGAGATCGGCGAGGCAGGGACGGACGAGTCCGTTCGCCGCGCGGAGCGCCTCCTCGTCGATGTCGGCGCCCACCGTGCGCTGCCGCGGGAGCGACAGTGCCTTGGCGAGCGAGCCGTCGCGGCATCCAAGGTCGAGGATCCGGCCGGGAGGCTGCTTCCCGATCGCGGAGCGGAGCGCTCGGACCCGGCCGCGCCCGCCGAAGATGAACCCTCGGCCGCGCCGCAGGTTATGGCGCGCGTATCGCTCGCCGAGGGTGCGGCCGGCGCTCACGCGCGCTCCGCGGTGCCGGACACGGGCACGAGCATACGCCGGGCAACGATCCACCAGGCGCAGGCGGTTACGACGGCGACCGCGGACAACGCCACGGCGACCCCGGTCACGTCGCGATCGGCGAGGGCAGCGAGCGCGCCCGCCGTGAGCGCCAGCTCCAGCAGCGACATCGTCGTCCGCACGCCCGGACGGCCGAGCGCCGCCGGCAGGGCTTTGGACCACGCGACGACGAGCCCTGCGAGCGCCGCGACGATCAGGATCCTTGCGGGACGGACCGCCGCTTCGAAGCTCGACCCGTACAGGAACGGCAGCAGCTTCGGCAGGACGAGCCATCCGAGCGCGGCAGCGGGCAGGCCGACGAGGGCACTCCCCTTCGCGTACGCGACGATCCCGTTCCAGACCACGTCGGGCCGTCCGCGCGCGGCCAGCGTGGCCTGTTCGGGGATCATGAGCAATCGCAGCGGCGAGCTGGCGACCTCGGCCAGCGTCACCGGGAACAACGCGACGGCGAAGATCCCGACCGCAGCCGGTCCCAAGCTTCGGCCGAGCAGGACGGAGACCGCGGCGATGCGCAGGGCGATCAGCGTCGTCGTCGCGCTCGAGTGGACCGCGAAACGCACGACCGCACTCGCGGGGACCGAGGCGCGACCGGTCGATGCGCCGGCCCAGGCGCTCCGGCCCGTCCGCCACGCCAGTACCGCCTGGACCGTGGCCCCCACGGCCGAGCCGGCCACCAAGCCGGTGAGCATGCCGAGCGCCCCCGCGTCCGCGATCGCGGCGACCACCACGCCGGCCAGGCGCGCGGCGTTCGCGACGGCCGAGGACCACGCTCGAAGGTGTGGCCGCCCACAGACGACGAGCAGCGCGCCCGTGGTGCCGTTCACCGTCACGACCAACGCTTCGAGTGCGGCGAGTCGGATCAGGCTCGGCGCGAGCCGGCCTTCGGAGACGGCGTCCGCGGCGAAGGGCGCGGTCGCGAGGAGGATCCCGAACACGGCGAACCCGATCGCGAGGTCGATCCGAAGGGAGGTGCGGATCAACGAGCGCAGACCGCCCGGATCTCCTTCCGCGAGCGCGCGGGCGCCGTGGTGGATCACCGCCTCCTCGAGGGAGAAGTCCAGGAGCGTCGCAACCGCGGCGACCGTGACGACGGCGAGCTCGAGGGCCCCGAACCCGCCGGGTCCGAGCGTTCGCGCTGCGACGAGCGTCGCGATGAAACCGATCGCGGTGGCGACGTACACGCCGGCCGAGGTCTGCCCCGCGCGGAGCCACCACCGCTTCGTCCGCCAGAAGGAGAGCTCCTCCGAGTCCTCGGAGGGGATCATCGACGCCTCCCGCTCCGCGACGGGAGCGACCACCGACGCCGCCGGGCGACGAGGCGCTCGGCGATCTCGACCACGGCGTCGGCCCAATGCTCGAGCGAATGCTCGCGTTCGACCCGGCCGCGAAGCGTCTCGGTCACCTCGTGGATCGTCGTGGCGTCGGCGTTCGCCATCGTATGGAGTCGCTCCGCCAGGATGGAGGCCTCGCCCTCGGGGAACGTCAGGTCCAGGGGAAGGTCCGCGAGGAGGCCTCGGAAGGCCGGGTTCGACACGACGACCGGGCGACCGAGCGCGGCGGCCTCGAACACCACCTTGTCGCCGCTGCCGGCGACCATCGCGTTGACCAAAACGTCCGCGTCGCAGATCACGTCGCGGACCTCGACGGGAGGAACGCCGGGCACGATCCGCACGCGCTTGCCGACACCGAGACGCTCGATGAGCGCGACGAGCTCGGCCCTGTGGCGCTCCTCCTCGGGCGTCACCGAGGGCCCGACGACACGAACCTCCACGTCGCGGCCGTTCTCCGCGGTCATGGCCGCCGCGCGGATCACGACGTCGAAGCGCTTTGCCGTCGACGTCCGGCCGATCGCGACGACGCGGAACGGGCCCTCGCCGGTCCTGTCGGCGCACGGCGGGAGGTTTCGGACATCCGTCGCCTGCCCGATCACGTGCACCTTCTCCGAGTCGATCGGATAGGCCCCCGGGAGCGAGGTGAGCACCGCGTCGGCCAGCCGGTCCGCGACGGTGAGCGCCTGCGACCGGGCCGGATGTGCGAACCACAGCATCGAAGGGAACCGGAAGGCCTTCGCCACCGGCGCCGCCAGATCGAGGTACTCGGGACACATGTGCGCGAGGAGCGCGTCGGCGCGGCCGCGTCGCGCCGCACCCACGAGGAGGCGCTCGTACCGCAGCCCGCGGGCGATCTGACTCGCGCCTCGTTCCTTGCCGAGCGAGGCGACGGTGACGTTCGCGGGGAGCGCAGGCAGCGGCGTCGCGACCTCGTTCGCGATCACGGTCACGGCGCTGAGACGGTCGGCCAGCGCGGTGACGAGGCGCGGCACGAAACCGAGCACCGGATCGCGCTCGTCGATCTTCTGCGTGACGAAGACGAGCGCCGTCACGGCTCGGCGATCCACCGCGCGAGGCGTTCGATCCCCGCCTCGAAGCCGCCGGCGGGATCGATGCCCGTCGCGAGCTCGCGACCGTGCCGCCCCATCTCGGCGGCCGTCGAGGGGTCCTCGAGGAGCCGGATGATGGCGGCGGCGAGCGCGTCCGCGTCCTCGGGCGCCACCAACAGCCCCGTCCGCCCGTCCTCGATCAGCTCGGGGATCCCGCCGACGCGAGAGGCGACGACCGGCCGCGAACGCGCGGATGCCTCCAGCACGATCCGGCCCATGCCCTCGGAGCGAGAGGGGACGACGACGAGCGCGGCGTCGTCGATGAGCTCGCGCAGCCGCTCGCGCGGCACCGCGCCGACGACGTCGACGCCGGTCTGCTGCGCCGCGCGCGCCCGGACCTCCGCCGACATCGAGCCTTCTCCGACGAGCGCGAGCCGCGCCGACGGCACGCGTTCGTGAACGGCGTCCCAGGCGTCGAGGAGGACGTCGATACCCTTCACCCGTTCGAGCGCGCCGACGAACAGGACGGATGAGCGGTCGCGCGGCTCGGTCGACGGTTCGCCCAGGAAGAGGTCGTACTCGCTGAACGTGGGGAACCGATCCATCGGGCCGGTGTAGCCGGCTTCGCGGGCAAGCTCAGCCGTGAACGAACCGATGACCCGCACGCGATCGGCACGACGCAGCGCCGCCCCGGCGAGCCGGTCGGCGATCGAGGACAGGCGCTCCCGCCCCCCGCCGCCGTACAGGCGCGATGCGGACCGCCAGTCGCCGTGCACCTCCACGACGATGCGCGGACGCGCGCCGCGCGGCAGCGCTTGCGCGAGGGAGGTCGCGACGACCGCCTCGTACGGGCTCTGGCAGACCACCGCCGAGCGATGACGGCCGGCCGCGAGCCCCACCCCGACCGCGGGAGCGAGCGCATAGAACAGGACGCTCTCGAGGAGCTTCGGTCGCACGGTCGGGAAGGCGTACGTCCGCGTCACGCCGACCGACCGCACGCCCGGCCGGCCGACGCCGACGAGCCTGATGTCCGCGTGCCGCGTCATCACCCGTAGCTTGGCGTCGAGATCCGACGGCGCGGGCGCGACGCGCACTTTCCCGACGAAGACGGCCCGCGGACGACCGGCGGCCGCTCGGCGAAGAAGCGCCTCCACGCCGTCGGCGGTTGCGCCGATGCGCCAGGTCTCCCCCGTTTCGCGGGCGCCGGTTCGAAGCTTCGCGGCGAGCTCGGGATCGTCGACCAGGCGCCGGATCCCGGCGGCGAGCGAGCGGACGGACGCGTCGGGCAGCAGGAGTCCGCTCCCTCCGTCGGTCACCACCTCGGGGACCCCGCCCACGGGAGGCGAGACCACCGGCGTGCCGCATGCGAGCGCCTCGAGCACGACGTGCGGCAACCCCTCGTAGTCGCTCGCCAGGACGAGCGCGGCCGCGCGCGACACGACCCGCATCACCTCGTCGTGATCGGTCGTGCCACGCAGCATGATCCGGTCCTCGACCTCCAGCGCTCCGACGAGATCCGCAAGCCGGTCCTCCTCGGGTCCGTCGCCGAGGATCTCGAGGCGCGCGCCCTCGACCGAGGCGACCGCCTCCACGATGCGATCGACACGCTTGTGTGGGACGAGCCGACCGACGTAGACGAAGGGGGCCGCGGCCGCCCTCCGCGACCGGCGGGGCGGTGTGCGAACGCCGTTCGCGATGATCTCGACCGGGGTGGGACCCTCGAGCCATCCCTCGATCGTGCGCCGGAGCGTTTCGCTCGGAGCCGTGATCTCGTTCGCGCCGCGGAGCGAGAGGTTCTGCAACCACCGCATCGCGCGGACCCGGGGATCGTGACGGTCGCGCCCATCCTGGAAGGCATCGAACCCGGCTCTGGTGAGGCCGAGCCGCCGGCCCCGCTCCCACGCGAGATCGCCCACGACCTTGACCACGACCGGTCGCCCGGCGAGGCGCGCTCCGGCGACCGCGGCGGGCTGGAGGCCCGTCGCGTAGACCACGTCGTATCGCATCGCGTTTCGAACCAACCACGCGGAGACCGCCGCCAACCGGAGCGGCCACGGCCACGCGCGCGGGAACCGTACGACGTCGGATCCGGGGTCCGTGCCTTCGCCATCCCAGAGCGTCAGGACGGTCACCTCATGACCGCGCCGAGCCAGCTCCCCCCGAAGGTCGGACGCGTGCGTCGCCGGTCCGCCGATGTCGGGCGGGTAGATCCCGGACACGATGACGACCCTCATCCGCCCTCTCCCGGACGCGCGACCGTGTGCGCGACGACGAGGTAGGCCGCCGCGAACGCGAGGCCTCGCCGCCCGCCGCCGGAAAGCGCTCCGTCGAACGCTGCCGCGGCGCGCTCGAGCGGCCGTTCGACCAGGCCCAGGCCGATCCTTCGCAGCAACGTGACGACCGCCTGGGTGACGAGTGAGGCGAACCCGAGCGGCGCCCGGATCGATGCCACCCGGAACCCCGCGCCCTCCAGCAGGAACCGCAGCCCGAGCGGCGTGTATCGGTACAGGTCGTCGCCGTGGAACGGGTGCAGGAACGGAACCAGGATCACGAGGGTCCCGGTGTCGCGAAGCACACGTTGCACCTCACGCAGCGCGGCATCGGGCGCGGCGAAGTGCTCGAGCGAGTCGCTGCTCACGACGAGCTCGAAGGTCCGGTCGCCGAACGGGAGCCGCTCGGCGTCGCCGGCTACGGCTCCTCGGCCGGAGGCACGCAGGTCGACGTTCGTGTAGCGATACCCTCGTTCGCCCAACGGTCTCGCGAGCTCTCCCCGCCCGCCGCCGAGGTCGAGCGCCCACCCCGAGCCGCGCCCGATCGCCGAAAGCACGTGCCGCTTGTCCGACGACACGGCTCACGCGCTCCCTTGCCCGAGCGTCGCGCGCAGATGCTCGACGGTGCGCTGCAGCCCGAGACGCATGCCGACGGCGGGGTCGTACCCGAGCAGCTCGCGCGCGAGCGAGACGTCTGCCTCGGTGCGCAGCACGTCGCCCTCGCGCGGCGGCTCGAAGACCGGATCGGGCGAGACGCCGGTCAGCTCGCCCACGATGCGGAGCACGTCGTTCACCGAGGTGGGCTCCTCGCCGCCGCCGATGTTGAACGTGAGCCCGTGCGCGTCCTCACTCGCGCGCGCCGCGAGGAGGTTGGCCTCGACGACGTCGTCGATGTAGGTGAAATCCCGAGCCTGCTCGCCGTCGCCGTGGATCACCGGTCGCTCGCCGGTCAGGCACGCGAGCGCGAACCGCGGCACGACGGCCGCGTACTCACTGGCGGGGTCCTGCCCCGGCCCGTACACGTTGAAGTAGCGAAGGCTCACGGTCGGTACCCCCATCGACACGGTGAACGCTCGGCAGTAGGCCTCGCCCGCCAGCTTGCTCGCGGCGTACGGCGAGCGGGGAAGCGGCGGCATCGACTCCGCCAGCGGGAAGACGTGCTGGTCCCCGTAGACCGACGACGAGGACGCCGAGACCACGCGAGCACCGACATCGCGCGCTGCCAACAAGACGTGCAGGGTTCCGAGGACGTTCACGTCCGTGAAGAGCTCCGGTTCGCGGATCGACCGCGGGACCGATCGCTTCGCCCCCTGATGGAAGACGACCTCGACCCCCGCCGCGGCCGAACGCACGGCGTCGGCATCGCGCAGGTCCGCTCGCACCAGCCGTATCCCCGGTGCCCGGTCCAGGTTCTCCGCGGCGCCGTCGGAAAGGTCGTCGAGTCCGACGACCTCGTGCCCTTCGGACACGAGCCGCGCGGCCAGGTGCGAACCGATGAACCCTGCGGCACCGGTAACGAGTGCGCGCATCTTCACCTACCTCGGGGACGCGGGGCGGTGCGCGAAGCATACGGGGGAAACGCGACCCCTCCGACTAGGATGAGGCGCCTCCCGACCGAAGGACGAGCAGCGGCGTGCGCTACCTGATCACCGGAGGGGCCGGTTTCATCGGCTCCCACCTCGCGGACCGGTTGCTCGCCCGAGGCGACAGCGTGTTGGCGCTCGACGACCTGTCCACGGGCTCGTCCCGCAACATCGCGCACCTGTCGGATCATCCGGGGTTCCGATTCGTGCAGGGGTCGATCCTGGACCACCCAGTGGTCGCGGGTCTGGTCGCCGACAGTGACGCCGTGGTGCACCTCGCGGCGGCGGTGGGCGTCCGGCTCATCGTCGAGAAACCGCTCGAGTCCCTGCTCACGAACATCCGGGGCACCGAGATCGTCCTGGACGCCGTCGCCGAGGGTGGCCGCAAGATCCTCATCACCTCCACGTCGGAGATCTACGGGAAGAACGCGTCCGGGCCGTTGCGCGAAGACGCCGATCGCATCCTCGGCTCTCCCTTCAAGGCGCGGTGGTCCTACAGCACGGCGAAGGCCGTCGACGAGATCCTCGCGCGTGCGTACTGGCACGACCGCGGTGTGCCGTCGATCGTGGTCCGCCTGTTCAACTGCGTGGGGCCTCGGCAGACCGGTGAGTTCGGCATGGTCGTGCCGAGTTTCGTCCGCCAGGCGCTCGCGGGGCAAGACATCACCGTCTACGGCGACGGCACCCAGCGACGGTGCTTCTGTCACGTGCTCGACACCGTCGGCGCGCTGGTCGCGGTGCTCGACCATCCCGGCGCCGTCGGTGACGTGTTCAACGTGGGAGCGCCCCACGAGCTGTCGATGAACGAGCTCGCGGAGCGGATCGTCGCGGCCTCGGGCTCCCGCTCGCGGATCCTCCACATCCCGTACGACGAGGCGTACGAGGAAGGCTTCGAGGACATGGAGCGGCGCGTCCCCGACGTCTCCAAGATCAAGGCGCTGACCGGATGGGAGCCGGCGCTCGGTCTCGAGCAGATCATCGAGGACGCGATCGAGTTCGAGCGGACCGACGCCCGGACCGGCCAACACACCCCGCCGTGAGCGGCCTGGACTTCGTCGTCCTGTACGGGGCGGCGTTCCTGATCCCGCTCGCGGCCACGTTGCTGGCCACACCGCTCGCCGCGGGGATGGCGAGAAGGCTCGGTGTGCTAGACCAGCCCGGCGAGCGCAAGACCCACGTCGAAGCCACCCCCTACCTCGGCGGTCTGGCTTTGCTCGTCGGCTTCGTCGCCGCCGGGTTCCTGCTCGGTGAGACCGCCCTGCAGGCGGCCGTGATCGCGGCTTGCGGGATCGTCGTGTTCCTCCTCGGCCTGCTCGACGACGTGCGCGGGCTCGGCCCCTCCGTGAGGATCGGGGTCGAGGCGGCGATCGCGGTCGCGCTGTGGTTCGCCGACGTCCGCGCGGGATTCTTCGATCTGCCTGCCCTGGACCTCGCGCTCACGATCGGCTGGGTGGTGGTCATCGTGAACGCGGTCAACCTGCTCGACAACATGGACGGACTCGCGTCCGGGGTGACCGCGATCGCGAGCCTCGCGTACTTCACCATCGCGTCGAGCCAGGGCGACTACCTGGTCGCCGCGCTCGCCGCAGCGCTCGCCGGAACGAGCGTGGGGTTCCTGCGTCACAACTTCCCACCCGCCCGGATCTTCCTCGGCGACGCCGGGTCCTTGCTCTTGGGGCTCATGCTCGCCGTCCTCGGACTCCTGCTCGACCTCGAGGTCTCGAACGACGTGAAACGGATCGGCGTGCAGGCGTTGATCCTCGGCGTGCCGGTCTTCGACACCGCGCTCGTGACCATCTCGCGATGGCGCGGAGGCCGGCCGATCATGCTGGGCGGGACCGACCATTCGTCCCACCGCCTGACGCGGCTGGGCCTGAGTGGCCGGCAGGTCGCGTTCGTCACGTACGTGGGGCAGCTGGCGTGCTCCTCCGTGGCGATCGCGATCGTGACCGCTCCGGAGATCGCGATCTTCGTCGCGCTCGCATGGTTGGTGTGCGGGCTCGCGATCGGCGCGATGGTGAAGGGCCGCGCGCGACGGACGCCGGCGACCTGAACGCCGTCAGAGGCGGTGGACGTTCGCGCGCCGGCCGCGCGTCACACCTCTGGTGTCGAACACCAGCGGCGAGTGTTTGACGATCTGCTCGAAGTCGATGCCGGAGTGCGCCGTCAGTACGACCACGCAATCCTGTTGCCCGAGCAGCTCGGCCCCCAGAGGCCGGGACCGAAGACGCCGGCCCGCGATCTCGATCGCCGGGACGAGCGGGTCGTGATAGGTAACCCGCGCACCCGCGGCCGCGAGGCCCTCGAGCACCGCGACCGCCGGGGACTCACGGACGTCGTTCACGTCGGCCTTGTAGGTCACGCCGATGCCCAGGATCCGGGAGCCGCGCACCGGCTTGCCCTGGTCGTTCAGCACCTGCGCGACACGCTGGGCGACGAAACCCGGCATCCGTGAGTTCACTTCCTGCGCGTGCTCGACGAAGTTGAGCCGGTGTCCCGTGCGTTGCCCGACACGCCAGGACAGGTACGAGGGGTCGATCGCGATGCAGTGGCCGCCCACCCCGGGGCCGGGCCAGAAGGCCATGAACCCGAACGGTTTCGTCGCCGCCGCCCGGATCGATTCCCACAGGTCGACGTCGAGGTCTTTCGACAGGAACGCGAGCTCGTTGACGAGGGCGATGTTCACGTGGCGGAACGTGTTCTCGATGAGCTTGGCCATCTCCGCCTCTCGCGGAGACGAAACGACCTCGACCTCGTGGATGAATGCCCGGTAGAACGTCGCCGCGAGCTCTCCGTCGCGTTTCGTCAGGCCCCCGACCACCTTCGGCGTCTTCTCGATGTGGTCCAGCCCGCGACCCGGGTCGATGCGCTCGGGCGAGTAGGCGAGCCCGAAGTCGCGGCCCGCCACCAGACCCGACGTCTCGAGGATCGGGCGAAGGATCTCGTCGGTCGTGCCCGGGTACGTGGTCGACTCGAGGATCACGAGCACGCCCCGACGCAGGTTGGCGGCGATGCTCTCACCCGCCTGCTCGATGTGCCGGAGGTCGGGGTCGTGGTCCTTCAGCGGTGTGGGGACGCAGATCAGGACGACGTCGCAATCGCGAAGGGCCGTGGCGTTCGCCGAGACGCGCAGCTTCGAGCGCAGGTCGCGCAGCACCACGTCCTCGACGTCGCTGACGAAGGATCGAGCGTCCTTGATCGCGGCGACGCGCGAGGCATCGACGTCGACACCCGACGCCTCGAAAGCCGGCACGCACCGCGGCGACGAGCATCGGCAGGCCCACGTAGCCGAGGCCCACGACGCCGACGCATGCGTCCTTGTCCCGGAGACGAGCGGCGAGATCCTTGCGCCAGCTCCCCGTCGGCGAGGGCTTCTCGGGCATCGCGTTCAGCATCGCATAGGAGTCCTCGGCAACCGAGGAAGGAGGCTGGAGGTTAGGCGCGTGCCTAGGCAGCGATGGCGCAGACCACGTAGGCCGTGAGCGTCCAGTCGACGCTGACGTTCGAGGTCTCGATCGCCTGCACGGTCCACGAGGTCGCGCTCGCCGGGGCGTTCTGGATGACGGCGACCTTGTCGGCTCCGGAGGCCGACTGCGTGTACCCGCCGCCCATGACCTTCTGGAGCGGTCCCGTGCACGAGAGCGTGATCGTCTTGTCGGCGCTGTTCGTCTGCGCGCTCGTGATGGTCTCCCAACCGGAGACGCCTGCGGCACCGGCGGGGCCGGCGGGACCTGCGGGGCCTGCGGGGCCGGCCGCACCTGCGGGACCGGCGGGACCTGCGGGACCCTGAGGTCCGACCGGACCCTGCGGTCCGACTGCGCCTTGTGGGCCGACTGCGCCTTGTGGACCAGCCGGACCTGCGGGCCAGTCGCGCCGTCGGCTCCGGTGGCACCGTCCGCCCCGTCGAGTCCGTCGGCGCCGTCCGCACCGTTGAGTCCGTCGACACCGGGCGCTCCGTCGGCACCGTTGAGTCCGTCGGCACCGTTGAGTCCGTCGGCACCGTTGAGTCCGTCGGCACCGTTGCTTCCGTCAGTCCCCGCGGGTCCTTGTGGACCGACCGGGCCCTGGGGTCCGACCGCGCCCTGCGGGCCAACCGGGCCTTGTGGACCGGTTGCGCCATCGGCACCGTCGAGCCCGTCGGCACCCGTCGGCAGCTCCGTCGGCACCGTTGAGTCCGTCGGCACCCGTGAGGCCGTCGGCACCGTTGAGTCCGTCGGCACCGTTGAGTCCGTCGGCACCGTTGAGTCCGTCGGCACCCGCAGGTCCCTGAGGTCCGGCCGGGCCTTGTGGTCCGATCGCGCCCGCAGGTCCAACGGGTCCGTCCAGCTCCATCTGCCCCGTTGAGTCCGTCGGTCCCGTCGAGTCCGTCGGCGCCCGCAGGTCCCTGAGGTCCGACCGGGCCTTGGGGACCCACCGGACCCTGAGGACCGACTGGACCCTGGGGACCCACCGGTCCGTCAGCTCCGGGTGCGCCGTCAGCTCCGGTCGCGCCGTCAGCTCCGGGCGCGCCGTCAGCTCCGGGCGCGCCATTCGCTCCTGGCGCTCCGGTAGCTCCAAGTGCTCCGGTAGCTCCAGGTGCGCCATTCGCTCCCGGTGCGCCGTTCGCTCCTGGCGCTCCTGGTGCGCCGTTCGCTCCTGGTGCGCCGTTCGCTCCTGGCGCGCCATCCGCACCGGTGGCGCCATCGGCGCCATTCGCTCCATCGATCCCGTCGGCTCCGTCGGCTCCGTTCGGCCGTCGGTACCGTTCGCGCCGTCCGCACCGTCGAGTCCGTCCGATCCGTTCAGACCGTTGCTGCCGTCGGTGCCGTTGATCCCGTCGAGTCCGTCGGCGCCGTCGCTACCGTCGACGCCGTTCGAGCCGTCCTCCCCGGCCGGTCCGCGGGGGCCAGCGGGTCCCGTGGGACCCAATGGCGGGTCGTTCTGAAGACCGGCGCCGAGAACGCCGGAGGGGAGCCGGTCGCCCGCAAGATCTACGAGCTGCCACTCGACACGGAACTCACCCTTCCGGCATTCGGCCGTCGGCTTGACGATGAAGACCTCGCCGGTGGTCGTGGAAACGCACCCCGTGAGCTGCTGCCCCGAGGGCCCGTGGGCGGCCGCGGCCGCAACCGCGATCGCCGATAGGAACGCCACGAGCACACCGATCGCCGTCGCGATGCGCGCGACCCATCCGGTCGGAAGCCTGAAGTCTTTCATCGGGTAACTCGGATCCTCACGATCGGCAAGAACGTTCGAAGACTCACCTTTGAGGCATCGGGTTTTCCACCCCCGGATTGAGACCCGATTTCGGGTATTCCGTAGTCCGTAGTCTTGGCTAGTCCCCGGAACGGGCCGACAGGGATCCGGCCGATCGGGGGCTCCATGCTCTCCCCCGACGGCGGGATGCGCCTGCCTGGGAAGGCTCGATGCGTGTCGTAGCATCGGCGCGAACGGTCCTTCGGCAGGGAGACGGCGATCCGACATCGCGGCAGGCACGAACGCGCGACCCGATTGGGGTTGGTCTTCCTGCTTGCCTGCGGGCTCGCCGCCTGCTCCGGCGACGACGAACGTGGGCGAGCGGACGAGATCCTCCAGCAGGGGCTCCAGGCCCAGGCCGCCGGGGACTTCGATGCTGCCGTCGACGCCTACCTCCAGGTGATCCAGCTCGATCCTCAGAACAAGTTCGCCTACTACAACCTCGGCGTGATCGAACAGAGTCGTGGGGAGCTGCCGGCGGCTGAAGGCCACTACCGAACGACGCTCGGGCTCGATCCCGACTTCGTTCCGGCGCTGTTCAACCTCGCGATCTTGCGGACCGAGACCGGCCCTGATGAGGCCGTGACCCTCTACGAGCATCTGATCCAGGTGGATCCCTCCCATGCGGCCGCCCACCTGAACCTGGGGTTCCTCCTGATCGAGCAGGGCCATGAACGCCGTGGCCAGAAGGAGCTCGAGGAAGCGGTCCGCCTCGATCCGTCTCTCGAAGGCCGGATCGACCCCGAGACCTCGGGTGAGGCCCCGGTCTCGGAAAGCCCCGGCGCTACGCCTTAGCGGATCGGCTGAGGCTCGGGCTCGACGACCGACCCTTCGATCGGCCGGCGGGCGCGCCGTCGTGCGACCCGCGAGGGCAGCAGGTGAAGCGCGAGGAACGTCGCGACGCCGAGCGCGAGCAGCAGGTCGTATCGCGGGAACGGCACGTACGTGAACGTCAGCTCGTGATGACCCGGCGGAACGAGCCGTCCGAGGAAGCTCGGCGCGAACATCTGCGCCTGCACCTCTCGGCCGTCGAGCGTGACACGCCAGCGGTTGTCGAACGACGCCTTGAGGATCACCGCGGCCGGTCGTCTGATCTCGACCGTTGTCGATGCCGAGCCCTCTTCGAGACGCACGATCACGGCGATCACGTCACCGGGCGCATCGGTCGGAAGCGTCTCGTCCGGGAGCGTCGGGCCGGGAGCCGCGAACCCGCCGAAGACGATGCCCGGATGCACGCCGGCCTCCGGAAGGTCAGAGGTGAGCCAGGGGGCGATCCGAACGCCGAGGTTCGTCCGGTCCGCCTCGATCGGGGCCGCGGTGTCCACGATCTCGACCGGACCGTCGACCGCGATCCGCCAGAGCGCGTGATCACCTCGCTCGGCGAGAAGCGTGCCTTCGATCGGAGGCTCTCGTCCGGCCGGTTGGATCAGGTAGCGCACGTCGAACACGTCGTAATGCGCCGGATCGGTGTCGCGGAACCGGAACTCGGCCGGTGAGGAGAGCGACCACGTCGGGCGCGTGAACCCGACGGCGTCGACGTCCAGGTTCAGCAACATCGCGTACACGGGGACCTGGCCCACCCGATACCGGGATCCCCAGTTCGAGCGCATCCCGGCGTAGATCCTGCCCGGCCCCGAACGCCGGGCGATGTCGACGAGCTCGGCGACGTCCGCACCCTCGGTTCGGTCGAACACCTCCTGCTCACCGATCCACCTGGCACCCGCGGCCGCCCATCCGGCGCGCTCGGTCCAGGCCGGCGCGAGGGCCAGCACAGCCACCACGATCACCGCCGCCATCGCGGGAACAGGCCGAGCGAATCGCCGGTGAGGGAAGCGGCGACGGCCGCGCGCGATGACCACTCGTCCGAGCCACGCGAGGCTGAACCCCGCGAGGTACAGCCCGGCGAGGTGCACCCCGAACACGTATCGGCGCAGGAAGAGGTCGTCGGAACCCGGAAGGAGTCCGAGGAGCGGCCCGAGCGTCGAGCGGCCGAAGAACAGGAACAAGGAGAGCAACCCGAGCGCGACCACAACGCGAGCGCGTTCGTCCCGTCGCCACCGAAGCAGGCAGATGGCCAGCCCGAGCCCCGCGGCGATCGTCAGCACGGGGAACCGGTCTCGGTCGAACAGCTCACCGGAGACCATCCACGACAGGATCCGCCGCGCACCGAACGAGTCGTAGAAGACCTTGTTCCGTGAGAACTCGTCCTGGATCGTGAACGCGCGATCGAGCAGGAGCGGCACCACGACCCATGAGGCGATGAGCAATGCGCCCGCGCCGACGAGGGCAGCCCGGCCGAGCCGACGGAGCAACCGCGTCGGCCGGAGGAGGACGAGCGCGCCGAGCGAGAGCAACGCGAGGTACCCGGTGAGCAGATGGACGGCGATCGTCATCGCGATCACCAGCGCCGCCGGCGCGTACGAGCGGCCACGCGCGACGGCCCGGTACCCGAACCCCCACGCGAACGGGAGCAGCCACATCCCCCAGAGCTGCGTCCAGGTCCCGTAGCCCCGCCACGCGTAGCTCCCCCACTCGTAGCCGAGGGTCGGCGCGCTGACGACGAGGGGCGACACAAGCGCCGCCGCGGCCGAGCGCCATCGCCCCAACCCCAGGACGCGGCCGCCACCGAACACCGCGACGGGCCACAGGGCGAGACCGAGATACAACGTCCACGTGTACGCACGCTCGGAGCCGGCCGGGAGTGCGAGCAATCCCGTCACCACGTGCGGCAGGCTCTGGTAGCGGTGGAAGCGTGACGAGCCGAGCGCGAGCTCCGGGTACCAACCGTCGAGCGGCAGATGGCCCGAGGACCAACGCTCCTCGGCCCATCCGATCATCGAACGATGGACGGCGCCGTCGTTCAGGTTCTGGACGGGGTTGAGCTCCGCGCGCAGGACCCAGAGGTTGAACGCGACGGCGATCCCGACGATCGCCCACGGAGCCAGCCGGTGGAGCGAGGCGCGCCGCACGGCGAGACGCTACACCGTGGTCGGTTGCGTTTCGGTGTCTTTGATCCGGCTGGCGTCGATCGCGATGCCGGGTCCCATCGTCGTCGAGATCGTCAGCGTCTTGATGTACTTGCCCTTGGCCGCCGACGGCCTGGCCCGAAGGATCTCGTCGACGACGGAGAGATAGTTCTCCAAGAGCTGCTTCTCGGAGAACGACTTCTTCCCGACGATCATGTGGACGTTCCCCGTCCGATCGGTCTTGTACTCCACCTTGCCGCCCTTGATCTCCTGCACGGCTTTGCCGATGTCGTTCGTCACCGTTCCGGTCTTCGGATTCGGCATGAGCCCGCGGGGACCGAGGACCCGCCCGGCCTTTCCGACGGTGGCCATCATGTCCGGCGTCGCGACCGCCGCGTCGAAGTCGATGTTGCCCGCGATCACCTGCTCGACGAGCTCCTCGCCGCCCACGATGTCGGCCCCGGCCTCCTTGGCCTCGGTCGCTTTCGGTCCCTGCGCGAACGCGGCGACCCGGACCGTCTTGCCCGAGCCGTTCGGCAGCGAGACCGTTCCACGCACCATCTGGTCGGCCTTCCGAGGATCGACACCCAGGCGGAAGGCGATCTCGACGGTCTCGTCGAACTTCGCGTCCGGGAATCCCTTGAGGACGGCGATCGCCTCTTTGGGCAGGTACTCGCGCTCGGGGTCGCGTGCTTCCGCGGCCTTGGCGTAGCGCTTCCCGTTGCCGCTCACGGAGCCACCTCCACACCCATGCTCCGGGCGGTGCCGGCGACGATCTTCATCGCGGCCTCGACGTCGTTCGCGTTCAGGTCCACCATCTTCTGCTCGGCGATCCGCCGCACCTGGTCCTGCGTGATCCGTCCGACCTTGTTGCGGTTGGGCTCTCCCGAGCCTTTCTCCAGTCCGGTCGCCTGCTTGATCAGCTCCGCGGCCGGCGGTTGCTTCGTGATGAACGTGAACGAACGGTCCTCGAAGATCGTGAGCTCGGCCGGGATCACCTGGCCGGCGAACTGCTGCGTCTGCTCGTTGTACTGCCGGCAGAACTCCATGATGTTCACGCCGTGCTGGCCGAGCGCCGTTCCCACGGGCGGGGCCGGCGTCGCTTGCCCGGCGCGGATCTGGAGCTTGACGACGGCGATGACCTTCTTCTTCGCCATCTCTTCGTTCTCCTCCCTGCGGTTCCAGCGGTCGCGGTGGCGCGACCTCCCGCGTCGTAGGGGTGTGGCTCTCTCCTAGACCTTGGCCACCTGGTCGAAGGAGAGCTCGACCGGCGTCTCCCGGTCGAAGATGTTCACGAGCACCTTGAGCTTGCTCTGGTCGATGTTGATCTCGCTGATCGTGCCGTTGAAGTCTGCGAAAGGCCCCGAGATGATCCGCACCACGTCGCCCTCCTCGAATCCGAGGCGGAACTGGGGCTTCACCTCTTCCTTCTTCACCGCGAGGATCTTCTCGACCTCGCGCTTGGAGAGCGGCGTGGGCTTGCTTCCGGTCCCGGCGGCAACGAACCCGGTGACACCCGGCGTGTTCCGCACCACGTACCACGAGTCGTTGTCGTAGATCATCTTCACGAGCAGGTAGCCGGGGAAGACCTTGCGCTGGACGACCTGCTTCTTGCCGCCCTTGATCTCCATCACGTCCTCCATCGGGATGTGGACGTCGAAGATCTTCTCTTCCATCTGCATGGTGTGGATGCGCGACTCGAGGTTCGTCTTCACCTTGTTCTCGTATCCCGCGTACGTGTGCACGACGTACCACTCGCCGGGTCCCCGGAACGGATCGCGGACGACGGTCTCGGGTTCCTCCGCGGGCTCCGCTTCCTTCGCCTTGGCGGGCTCCTCGGCGGACTCGGCCACGGCCGGCTCGACGACAGCCTCAACGGCTTCCTCGGCGGGCTCGGCCACGGCGGGCTCGGCCACAGCCGGCTCGACGACAGCCTCAACGGCTTCCTCGGCGGGCTCGGCCAGGCCGGCTCGACGACAGCCTCAACGGCTTCCTCGGCGGGCTCGACGGCGGGCGCCGCATCCTCGATCGGCTCGGCGGAGGCCTTCTCGGTTGCGTCGGTCTCGTCGGGGGCGTCGACCTCGTCGGGGGCGTCAACCTTGTCGTCGATGTCGGCCTCACCGAGGACGACCGGCGGCGCTTCATCGGCGCTGCCGTCTTCGTGCGCGAGGTCGGTCTCGCCGGCTTCGATCGGAGCGTCCTGCTCGAGGTCGGCCTGGCCGTCGTCGGGCAACCGCTCGTCCTCCTCGGGGGCGAACGTCTCCGAAGTATCGGCGTGGGGATCGTTCATGGGGTGCGTGGCCTCAGGATCGGTCGGGGGATCAGTTCGTGAAGACGTCGAGCACGAAGCGCGAGAACAGAACGTCGAGCCCGAACACCAACGACATCATCACGACCACCGTGACGAGCACGACGATCGTGTACGTGACGAGCTCCTGCCGCGTCGGCCAGATGACCTTCTTGAGCTCCTGTCGAACTTCCTTCAGGAACTCACGGATCCCGGTGCGCTCCTTCTTCTGTTGGAGCTGCGCCCGGCGAGCCGACGCCGCGGCCTGGGCGCGTTCGACTTGCGTGCCCTGGCGACGCTGCGCCCGCTTCATCTGCCTGTTCATCGTGCTGCTCCCTTGCAGGGGCGGAGGGACTTGAACCCCCAACCGCCGGTTTTGGAGACCGGTGCTCTACCAGATTGAGCTACGCCCCTCCGTGGATCGGCTCGTCCGGAAGTCGGGGACACCGAAAGCCCAGTATAGGGGTGCCCCGAAGGCTCGGCAAAGGATGCGCATCTCACCGCCTCCTCAGATTCCCGCAGGTCACCGCCGATAATCGCGACGTGGAATCCTCCCGCCCGCAGGCCCTCGAGGCCGGCCTGTTCCTGATCGTCGTCGCCCTCCCCCTTGCCTTCTTCCCGTTGTCGGAAGCGGCGTTCATCGACGTGAAGTTGCTCGTCCTGGCGCTCGGCACCCTGCTCATCTGGGTTTCGGGAGTGCCGGTCGACCGGCGGCTCGCCGCTCCGGCGCTCGCGCTCGGCGTCGCGGTCGCCCTCGCGACCGTCTTCGGGGTCGACCCGGCCGAGAGCCTCGTCGGAACGATCCGGCTGACCGGCGTCGTCACGCTGGCGTCCACGCTCGTCCTGGTGGTCGTCGCGCCCTGCGTCCCCGAACCGCTCCTGGCCCGGGCCCGCACGTGGATGGTCCGTGTCGCGGTCGTCCTCGCCGCGATCGCCGTGATGGAACACCTCGCGCCGGAGTTGCTCGACCTCGTTGCGAAACGCGAAAGCTTCCTCGGAGCCACCTTCGGCAACCCGGTCCTGCTGGCGGGGTTCCTCGCCGCCTCGATCCCTGCAGCCTTGGCGGAGGGGAGCGGCTCGCGGTGGCGGACCGTCGTCGTGTTCGCGGCCCTGGGCAGCGGGTTCGCCGTGATCGGTGAACGGAGCGCCTACCTCCTTCCGCCGGCCGCGTTCGTGGCGACCTGGTGGTTCCTCCGGCCGCCGGCTCGCCGGATCGCTGTGGCCGGAGCCGCGCTCGTCGTTGCGTTCGCGGTGTTGACCCTGCTTCCGACGCAGGGCTCGGAGAACGCGGACCCATCCCGGGTCGCGGGTCAGTTCGGAACGCTCAGGGCCGAACGCCAGCGTTTCGCCGTGTGGGGCGCGCAGATCCGCGCCGTCGCCGACCGGCCCGTCCTCGGCTGGGGACCATCGAACGAATGGAGCGCGTTCGTCTCCTCGGGCACTCCCGCCCAGCTCCGAACGGCCGGCCGCTTCTGGGCCGACGCGCACAACCTCCTGATCGAAGTGGGGGTGATCTCGGGTCTGGTCGGGATCGCAGCCTTCCTGTGGCTCCTGTTCCGGCTGGTGCCGAGGGTGGCTCGCGCGCCGCGGTCGCGAGGATGGGCCGCCGCGTCCGCCGTCACGCTCGCCGTGTACTTCCTCTATGAACCGCTCGACGTGACGCTGATCCCGATGCTGTTCCTCCTCGCGGGTGGCGCCGCGGGCGGGCGGGCGATGGTCGCGTCACCGGCCGCGGCGTGGCGGCGACCCGCCCGGGTGGCCACATCGCTCGTCCTGATCGCGGCGACTGGCGTGGCTGCGCTGAGCTTCGTCTCGGCCTCGATCGAGCAATGGGGCCGGACACACTCCGGCTCGAGCTGGGCGTTCGAGCGCGCGTGGGCGATCGCGCCGTGGAGGGTCTCCCCCGCCGAGGCCCTGGCGATCGAGCTCGCGATCGACGCGCGGGCCGGCGACCCGACGGCCGCAGACGAGGCGCGCGAGGTGGTCGACCGGCTCGTCGACGCCCATCCGTTGAACCCCGGGCTCCGACTCCTGGCCGCCGACGTCGAGCTCCTGCTGATGAACTTCCCCGGAACGCAGGCGTGGATCCGGGAGCAACTGGAGGTCTTCCCGAGCGACGTCGTCCGCGTCCCCGAGGAGGACCCGGGGACGACGCTGCCCTGATCGAACCCCGGATCCGGGCCCAACGGTTCGTGCCTGAATGTGCGTGATGTTGCACTCCACCTCTCCTACACTTCACGGAACGCGCCGCGCGGGCCCCGGAATGCGAGCGCCGAGATGCCCCAATCGGACCGTTCTCCGTCGCCTGGTGAAGACCAGGCGGGCCGCCGCGGCCTCTTCTCCGGCCGTGGCCGCGCCGTGCCGGATGCGGTGACCGCCGACGACGCGGCCCTCATCCAGCAGCTGATGGGCGCGTACCAGGCCACGATCCAGCGCCAGCTCGAAGAGGGGCTGACCGAGATCCGGCGCACGGCGAACTCGCTGATGCACGAGATCGCGAGCGAGGTCTGGCGCGCCGCCGGCGGCGACAAGGACGAGGTCCGCTCGAAGATCCTTCAAGAGCTCTCGCGGGATCAGGCGATCCGAAGCCTCATCGCCCACTCGGACGACCGCTTCCAGGCCCTCTCGGTCCGCACGGCCAGGGTCGAGGAGACGCTGAACCTCGTCGCGACGTCCCTGCGCGGAGCTCAGGATCGGCTCAGCTCGACCCTCGGGGACATCACCCCCGGAAGCGCCGAGGACGCGGCGGCGCTTCGAGCGCAGCTCACGGAGGTCACGCGGCAGGTCGGCGAGGCCCTCGGAACGCTCGCCGAGCGCGACCAGGCGATCGTCGATGCCGTCCGCACCCGCGTTCGGGAGCACGGCGAGCTGATCACGCAGGAGACGACGCGCATCGCGCACGCGATGGAGGGCTACGTCCAGCACGGCGTCGAGGCGATCGGTCAGCTCGCCGGCGCGATGGAGGCCCAGGTCCAGGCGTTCGGCACGCGCGAGGAAGAGATCACCGGCCGGGTCGCGCAGGCCGTCGAGCAGCAGATGACCCTCCTCGGCGAGCAGCTTCAGCTCATGTACGAGCGACTCGCGATCGACACCAACGCGATCACCGAGTACGTCACGAGCTTCGCCGAGCGGGGCGACGAGCACACCCGCGCCGTCGGGGAGTACCTCCACGTCCTGCACGATCGGGTCGACGTTGTCACGCGGGACGCCGTTGCGGAGCTGAACCACACGCTCGAGGAGCGCGTGATGGGTCTCGCGCGGCTCGTGCGCTCGGACGCCGAGGCGCTGCGCGCCGAGATCGCGTCGGCGGGTGAGGCGCGCGACGAGGTCGTTCGCACGCGGATCGACGACGCCATCACCCGCATCGAGTCCCACGGCGACGAGCGCTCGCGCACGATCGACGGGCAGATGGATCAAGCGCTCACCGCGATGGACCGGAACATGATCCGGATGACCGACGTGGTCGAGAGCCATCTCGAGCGCCTTGAGCAGACCGTCGCCGAGCGCGCCGCACGCGCCGTCGAGGTCTCCCTGGGCGAGCGGTTCGACGACGTGCTCGCGCGACTGCAGGCGGCAACCGGAACGCTCGAGGGCCATCGGAGCGAGATGTCGAGATCGGTCGGCGAGTCGGTCGACGAGCGGATGGGGTCGCTCGCTCGGCTGATCCGCTCGGACAACGAGACGCTGGCGCAGCAGATCGTCGCCGACCAGGAAGCCTCGAAGCAGGCGCTGCGCGCGATGAAAGAGCTCCAGGCGAACCTGCCGGCCGAGGTGGTCGAGATGGTCGAGCAGCGCTTCGCCTCCCTTGCCGAGTCGATCGAGCGCTCGAACGAATTCCTCACGACGCGGATCGACCGGATGGCGGAGAAGCTCGGCGAGCGCTACGACAGCGACATCAAGGTCGTCGTCGATCGGATGGGCGACGCGATGCACGCCCTCGCGAGCCTCGGCCGTCCCGAAGATGCCGCGGAAGCCACCCGGATCGAGCTGGAGTAAAGCTCGGCCTCCCGACGGAGCACTTCAGGCGAGCCGGACCTCGGCCTCGCTTCGGCGGATCGGCCACTCGAGTGCGCCATCGCGCTCGACCGTGACCCACACGTCCAGGGTCGCCGTGCGGCGCTCGGGATCGAGTGCCTTCACGGTTCCGCCGGCGACGATCGTCTCCCCGATGAAGACGGGAGCGCGGAACTGCACCCGGATACGCGCGAGGGCCGACGCCTCTCCGGCCCACGCCACGATGGCCGACGTGAGGTGGCCAAGGGTGAACATCCCGTGGGCGATGATCCCGGGGAAGCCTGCCGCGCGCGCCGCCTCGTCGTCTTGGTGCAAAGGGTTCTGGTCCCCGGAAGCGTCGGCGTACGCCTTGACGTCCTCGCGGGTGACGACCCGCTCCACGGCCGGGAGCTCCTCGCCCGGCGACACGTCCTCGAACCGTCGCGTCACGCGCTCGCCCGAACGATGAGTGTGCTCCGGCCGACGACGACGGTCCTGCCGGCGTCGTCCCTCAGGTCGGTCCGAAGACGAAGGATCTCGAGACCGGCCTTGGAGCGGATGTCCTCGATCGTCGCCTCGGCGACGACCCGCTCGCCGATCGTGAAGGAGTGGCCCCACTCGTACTCCTGCTCGCCGTGCAGGACGCGGGCGAGATCGAGCCCGAGCTCCGGGTCGGCGAGGACATTGGCCAGGCCGGCGGCGATCTCGGGGACGGTGACGATGGTCGGTGGCACGTCGTCGGTGGGGTGCCCGACCGCCCGCGTGAAGGCCCCGACCCGCTCCGCATCCAGGAGGAACTCGACCGGCGGATACTTCTTCCCCGCGATCGCCCGGTTCAGCGGCATCCGCCCACCGCCGGGCGAACGGCCCACAGCAGCGTCCCACTCGCGGCGGTCTGCTGTTCGGCCGATTCACACGGGCACGGCACGCTGCGAACGTAGCGGCCGCGATGCAGCGCGACAACTGGCGGAGCTTCCGTGACTCGGGGCCGTGCCGGGCCTACGATCGGCGGACCGATGGCCGTTGACGGAAACGGAACCGGGGCCGGGAACCGGAAGGCCAGCGGCAAGGACGAAACCGCCCGCAGCCAGCCGATCACGGTCCTGATCGTCGATGACGAGCGCACCTTCGGGGAGGCGCTCGAAGTCGCGCTGGGCCGCGAGAAGGATCTCCGTATCGTCCACGTCGCGACCGACGGACCGCAGGGCATCCGTGCGGCGGGCCGGCACCATCCCGATGTGGTCCTCGTGGATGCAGCGATGCCGGGGATGAGCGGCATCGAGGCGACCCGCCGGATCAAAGAGGTCGACCCCGAGGCCGCGGTTCTGATCCTCTCCGGACTCGGCGACGAGCATCTCCTCGCGCGCGCGGTGCAAGCCGGCGCGGCGGGCCTGCTCCCCAAGACCGAGGCGATCGTGAACGTGGCACGCTCCGTTCGGCGCGCGCACCGGGGCGAGTCGCTCCACGACGAGGTCGAGGTCGAAGGCGCGATGCGCCGTCTTCGGCACCGCCGGAACAGCGACGACGACGCGCGGCAACGCCTGGAACGACTGACCCCGCGCGAGCTCGAGATCTTGTCGCTCATGGCCGAGGGGCGCTCACCGGAAGCGATCTCGGAGACACTCGGTATGAGCCCGAACACCCTCCGAACCCACATGCAGAACGTGCTGACGAAGCTCGGGGTCCACTCGAAGGTCGAGGCGCTCGTCCTCGCGATCCGTCACGGCACGGTTACCACGATCGACGTGAGCGAGACCGGAACGGCGTCCGAGATCGCGTCCGACGCCGAGCCCGAGACCGAGAAAGCCTGAGGCCGCCGGGTCAGCGCGTTTCGCGGTGGAGCGTGTGCCGGCGCTCCCACCGGCAGTACTTCTTCAGCTCGATGCGATCGCGGTCGTTGATCCGGTTCTTCACCGTGACGTAATTCCGCCGCTTGCACTCGGTGCACGCGAGGGTGATCGTCGGTCGGTTGTCTCCCTTGGCCATCGCTCTTCCCCTACTTGCTTGATGATCTGCCTCGTAGCGGGGGCGGGATTCGAACCCGCGACACAGCGATTATGAGCCGCTTGCTCTGCCACTGAGCTACCCCGCCCCGGCGGACTCGAAAGTCTACCGGCCGAAACGCTCCCCCGGCGACCTAGAGCTCGTCGCCGGCAGCCACCACATCGCCTGCCTGGACCTCGTCGAGCCGGCCGTCGCTGATGCTCAGGACCCGGTCCGCGTAGTGGACGAGCGCTCGGTGGTGCGTCGCGATCAGACAGGCGATCCCGTCCGAGGACGCCGCTTCGAGCACGCGAAGGACGCCGCGCGTCCAGTCGACGTCCTGGTGACCCGTCGGCTCGTCCGCCATCAGCAATCGGGGACCGAGGACGAGCGCGCGGGCGAGCGCCCCGCGCTGCTGCTCCCCCAGGGATACCTCGCCGGGAAGCCGGGACGCCAGACCGGTCAGCCCGAGGTCGTCGAGGAGTCCGTTCACGCGAGCTTGATCCTTCGAGGCCTCTGCGGGATCACGCCCGCCGAGCCGGAACGGGAGCTCCACGTTCTCCCGGATCGAGAGCTCCTCGACCATCCCGAGGGTCTGCGGGACGATGGCCATCTCGCCCCAGCCGAGCGAGGCCGGATCGGGCAGCGGTTGGCCGAGCCAGCAGAGCTCGCCTCGGTCGGGTCGTTCCCACCCGGCGAGCACGGAGAGCAGGGTCGTCTTGCCCGACCCGGACGGCCCGACGAGCGCCACGATCTCGCCGGCCCGAACGATCAGGTCCGCGCCGCTGAGGGCGTGCACCTCCTCCGGACCGCGGCGGAAGGTCTTCGTCAGGCCGGAGCCCTCGAGGACCGGAGCCTCCTGAACCGTCGGCTGCTCCCCGCTCACGGGGGCTCGATCCGCACGTGGTCCTCCTCCACCTCGATGACGGCGCGACGATCGCGGAACAGCCGCAGCGCCTTGGGTGGAAGCTGGATCCGGCCCGCCTCGTCGATCACCGACAGGGTGGTCCGCTCCTCCGTCTCTGCTTCCAGCGTGCCGTGTCGAAGGTGGAGCGTCCGCTCGGCGGCCTCGACGACCATCGGGTCATGCGTCGAGACGACGAAGCTGGTCCCCGTTCCCGCGAGCTGGGTGATCGCGTGGAGGAGGCGGTCGCCGGTCGCCGTGTCGAGCTCGGCGGTCGGCTCGTCCGCCACCACCAGTGCGGGCGCCCCCACGACCGCCTGCGCGAACGCGACCCGCTGCTGCTCGCCCCCCGAGAGCTGGTTCGGCAGGTGATCCTTCCGATGCGAGATCGCCAGCCCGTCGAGCAACTCGTCGATGGAGTCTGCGCCGCGACCGCGCAGGCGCGCGGCGAGCGCGACGTGCTCGCGCACCGTGAGGTACGGGATCAGGTTGTGTCCCGGCCGCTGGAACACGTACCCGACCATCTGGCGGCGGATCCGGCGGAGCGGCGAACGCCCCAACGCCGTGACGGTGATCATCTCCGATCCGCATGGACCCGGCCGTCGGACGGTCCAGCGCCGCCAGGATCCGCAGGAGCGAGGACTTCCCGCTCCCCGAGGGACCGACGACCGCCGTCACCGTCCCCGAAGGGAACGACGCGTCGATCCCCTTGAGCGCGTGGACCTCGCCCGTCGCCGTCCGGTAGATCTTGACGAGACCGACGCAGGAGGCGGCGGCGTCATTCGGCAACGCGCATCACCTCCGCTACATCCGCGCGATCCGCGTGCCTCTGCACGAACGCCGCGCCGACCCACGCGAACAGCAGCACCGCGGCCGCGGTCACGGACAACATGGGGATCGGGAGCCGGAACAGGGGCACGGCGACATCCACGGCTCGGGCCTGCACGTCCTCGTTGACCGCGATCGACGCGAACGCCGCGATCGTCCCGCCGATCACGAACGCCGTCCCGAGCAGCGTCATCACCTCGAGCGCGACCGAACGACGGTTCGAAGCGCGGGACAGACCCATCCTGCGTGCCAGCGCGTACGACGTCTCGGCCTGCCGCTGTCGGGTCTGCAGGTACAGGTAGCCGGCGATCAGGACCACGGTGGAGGCGAGGATCCCGAGCGCCTGCAGGAACCGAAGCATCGACGTCACGGCGAGGAACCGCGGCGTGTCGCGAAGCACCTCCGCGCTTCGCGAGGAGAGCACCGTCGCTCCTGCGGATGCCACGAAGTCGCGCAGCTCGTCCTCCGATCCGTGGCCCCAGACCTCGAGGCCGTCCGCGAGCTGGGCGAGCGAGAGCCCCTGCGACTCGATGGCCGCCTCCATCGCCCGGCGGTCCATCACGACGACGGGTCGCGCCCCGACGATGCCGGGGAACGTCCGCGCGGTGCCGACGACGACGATCGGTACGTCGACACCGCCCACGGTGATCGCGGGATCGGCCGGTCAGGACCCGCACCGAACCGGCCACCAACACCGGAAGACCTTCCGCGGGTTCGACGAGGCGCGCCATCAACGTCTCGAGTGGGTCGTCGGCGAACTCATCGCTCCAGAACGCGCCGTCGGCGAAGGAGTCCGGATCGACGAGGAGGATGTCGAGATCGGCGTCCGAGCCGGAGGCGAACGTGACGCCCTCGAGACGAACGATCGGCGTCGCCGCGATGCCCGAGGCGCCGGCGTCCGACAGCGAACCCGAATAGTCGACGGCGACGTCGCTGCCGACCGCGAGCGCGGCGTCCTGCCCGGCGGTCTCGGCGAGCGATGACGACAACGTGCCCGAGTACACGAGGATGCCGATCGCGACGGCGGAGGCGACGAGCAGCGACGCGGCGAGCTTCGGCGCCGCCGCCAGCCGGCGCAGCGCGAGGTAGACGCCGGGACGCGAGCCCGAACCGATCTGCCGGAGCCGGGGGAGCAGCACACGGGTTCCGCGCGCCAGGAGCCCCGCGGCGCCCGCGAGCAGCAGGATCGGGAAGAGAAGGAAGAGTGGATCCAGCTCGGGCACCGTTCCGGCGGCGACGGCGCCGGAGTCTCCGCGCAGCCCGGCGAAGGCGACCCCGGCCAAGACCAGGAGGATCAGGTCCCACGGCACCGCCGACGCCACCCGGCGAGCCGAACCGGTCCCGGCCGTCGCCAGCTCACCGAGCGAGCGAGCCGACACGATCGCGAGGAGCGCCACGCCGGCGGCGGCCGTCCACGCGACGTTCCAACCCGCTTCCCGGGCGGCGGCCTCGCCCACCACGCCGCCGGGCCCGAGTCGGTCGACGGCCGCGATGGCGACTGCCCAGCCGGCGAACGCTCCGAGTGCAACCGGGAGCACGACTTCCGCCATCGTCCGTCCGCCAAGGCGCACGGGGCCGACACCGCGGGCGTTCAGGACCGCGAGCTCGACGCGGCGCCGGCGCATCATGAAGACGCCCGATCCCGCGAGGACCAGGAGGGCGAGGACGCGAGCGGCGAGCACCAGTGCGTTCACGGGCCCCGCGACGGAGTCCGAGATCTGACGCGCGGACGACAACCATCCCGAGTAGGGCTCATCGAGGTTCCCGCGCGGGAACGCGGAACCGATGTCGAGGTTCAGGCTCTGGAGCCGGACTCGGAACCGGGCGAGTTGCGAGCGAAGCGCCTGCGCCTCCTCGATGGAGGTGGCGCGCTCGGGAAGGCGGAACTCCCACGTGAAGGCGTCCTGGTCGTCCAGGAGCGCGTCGTCGACGGCGACGTACGTCGGCAGATCCATCAGCATGAACGCCGGAGGCCGCGTGTCGGCTCCCGCAGGCGGATAGATGAAGTCGTCGAGGGGCGCCCAGAACGGCGTGCGCGAGGTCGTCATCAGGTCGCGGTACACGCCCGCGACCGCGACCTCGGTGCTGCCGATGACGCCGCCGACCCCGATCCGGTCCCCCGGCCCGACCCCGAGTGCCGTCGCGGTGACGTCCGCGAGCCAGACGCCCTCCCCGTTCGCGCCTTCGATCTTCTCGACGTGATCGAGCGCGCCGGTCCTCGTCACGATCCGGACCGGCTGCACGTTCCCGCCGGCCGAGACCGTCACGGCGTCGCCGCGCGCAGTGACGATCGGTGCGCCGAGGACCGAACCGAGCTCGCGTTCGAGCAGACCGGTGCGGTAGGCGATCAGGTCGCCCGAGATCGAGCTGTCGGCGGCCACCGTCAGGGTCGGGAGCCGGAACGCGGCGTCGGCCTCGATCGTTCGCTGCAGCGTCGCGCTGGCCGTCGAGCTCACGAACGGCGCACCGGCCGCGGTGACGACCCCCAGGATCGTCGCGGCGCCGAACACGGCCGCGAACACGCCCGGGAACCGGAAGAGTCGGAGGAACGCGACCCGGCCCATCCCTATGGCCGCCACGCGAGCGGCAGCGAGCTCCCTCGTCCGACCGGGATCGAACGGATCCACGTTCCGTCCAGCGACACGAAGGTCCACCAGGAGTCGGAGGCGGCGAGGAGCACGTCGCCGTCCGGAGACCAGACGATCCCGTTGTACGGGTCGCCCTGGAGCCCGATCACGCGCGTCTCGTCCGCGTTCGGGTCGAAGACACGAAGGACCCCTTCGACGTTGCTCCATGAGGAGATCGCCAGGAGATCGCCGCCGGGCTGCCACGCGAACCCCGGTCGCAGCCCGGCACCCTGGGGACCGAGCGGTGCCACGTGGACCGCACCGTCGTTGCCGACCACCACGGCCGCCTGACGATCCCCCGTCTCGACCGAGAGCGCGATGCCGGGCTCGCCCCAGCGAAGCTCTCCGGCGATCGCGAGGTCACCGCTCATCCCCTCGGGAAGTCCTTCTATCTGGGTTGCGTCCAGGATCGAGCGCGGTCCGCCCGCCGCGATGGCCGTCTGCACCAGGTGGCGACCGTCGCGCTGCCACGCGAACGCGGTGCCCTGAGGCGACAAGGCCGCACCGCATGCTCCCTCGACGCGTTGCCAATCGGTGGGAGAGACGACGTCCACCACGTACACCGACGGCCGGGACGCCGCGCAGTCGGCCGCCAAGAGCACGTCGCCGGCGAGCGAGAACGTGAACACTCCGTCGAGCTCCCCGCCGAGGGCCAGCGGCTCCTCGTCCGGGCTCGACCGGTACGCCTGAAAGGTCCCGCCCCCCTGGTCCATGATCGCGACGACGGACCCGTCCTCCAGGAAGAAGCCTGCCTGAACCGGCCGCGACTCGGGCATCGGGACCGGCTGGGGCTCGCCGTCGGGCAGCTCGATGATCGAGAGCCCGCCCTGGAAGAACCCGTTCGCCACGAGCACGGAGCCGCGCAGGCGTGGATCGTCGCCGTCAGGCGCCGGAGCCGGGCTTCCCCCGTCGTCACTCACACACGCCGAAAGAAGGAGCAAGGTGGCGGCGAACCAGCGAAGCGGATGCTTGATCCCGTCCCCCGATCGACTCGGCCTCGATCCGCCCGCGCGGCGGGAGGTCAACCTGCATATACGTCGGGCGGGCGCCGAACGTTCGCGCATCGGGAGTCAGGAAACCATCCGCACGGCCCGGGGTTCAAGCGCACCCGCCAACGCTCCCCGAGGGCCTTGCCCGCGAAGGCGTACACTGACGCCGGCAGCGACCCCCGTACCTGAGGGGAGACGGAGGGACGCACGGGGATCGCCATCGCCATCTCGTCCTACCGTCCAGCTCCAGACCTCCGTGTGCTTTGCAACCGCGAGCGCTGCTTTCGCTCTCGATCTGGCGCAGCACGACCGGCGGCCTGGGCACCGCGAACCGAACGAAGGGAATGCTCATGCAAGACGTTCGAATGGCAACCCCCGTGACCACCCGTCCGCAGGGAGGGGTCGAGCATCGCTCGCTGAGCGGGAGGGACCTCCTGATCTGGGCTGCGACCTTGCTCGCGTTCCCGATCGCCGGACTCGCCGGGCGTGCCGTGGCAGGGCCGGTCGACTCGACATGGACGGCGGTCCTTGCCGGCGCGGTCGCCGGCCTGGTGATCGGAGCGGCTCAGTGGCTCGCCCTCCGCCGGATCGGCGCCGATGTTCGATGGATCGCGGCGACCGGCGTTGGTCTCGCCGTCGGCTTCGGCCTCGCGTTCGCGGTCTTCGGCTACGGCGACACGGTCGGTGACCTCGCGGTCGTCGGCGCGGTGAGCGGGCTCGTGGTGGGGATCGCGCAGTGGTGGCTGCTCCGAGATCTGCTCGACGGCAGCATCGTATGGATCCCGGCGAGCGCCGCTGCCTGGGCGCTCGGGTGGACCGTGACGACGGCGATCGGCGTGGACCCGGATGACCGTTGGGCCGTGTTCGGTCTGTCGGGCTCCACCACGCTGACCGTGATCCTCGGCGCGACCTTGTGGATGCTCGCCCGCTCGGGTCTGCGTCACCGCACGTCGGCGTGACCGTCGAGGTCGCTGCCGGGGTCGTGCTCATCGTTGCCCCGCTGTGGTTCAACGCGACCTTCTTCATGCTCAGCAAGCGGTTCGAGTACCCCGACATCCTGCGTCGGCCCACCGCCGAGATCCTCGAGCGGTTCCGCGCCGGTGGCTCGTCGCTCATCCTTCTGTGGTGGGCGTTCATGCTGTCGGGACTGCTGCTGATCGCCGGTTCGGTGCTGCTCGGGCAGGTGCTCGGGTTCGGGGGCATCGTCCCGGTGGCGACCACGATCGGAGTCCTCGCCGGTCTCCTCCAGATGCTCGGTCTCCTGCGGTGGGTGTACGTCGTCCCCGCGCTCGCCCGCTCGTACGCGGATCCGGCGCTCGGGCCCGAGCAACGCGAGGTGCACGCGGCCGTCTTCCGGGCGTTGCACCAGTACCTCGGGGTCGGTGTCGGCGAGCACCTCGGCTACCTGTTCACGGGCCTTTGGTCCGTGTTGATCGGCGTCGGTGTGACCCAGGGAACCGCGGTGCCGACCTGGCTGGGGTGGCCGGGTATCGTCATCGGCGCCGGGCTCGCGATCGGCTCGGCGGAGTTCCTCGGTCCGAACGAGGAGCGGGGATGGGGTCTCGCGGGTGCGGCGATCCCCATCCTCTACATCGCGTGGTCGTTGTGGCTGCTCGCGATGGGCATCGCGTTGATCGCGTGATCGATCTGCAAGGAGGTTGGCTCATGGACGAGGGCGAGAACACCTTCCCGATGGACGTCGACCGAGACCCGTCGTCCCGGCCGTGGAAGTTCCGGCCCGAGGGCTATCTCGTGGTGATCCTCGCCGACGGCGATGAGGGGCAACGAGCGGAGGCGTCGCTCGTCGCCGGCGGGTTCGCCGCTCACGACGTCAAGCGGTACACCGGCAAGGAGATCCTCGAGAACTTCGAGGCGTACAAGGAACAGCGGACGCTCACGGACAAGGTCGTCGGCGCCGTCGTGGACGACTCTGAGAGCCGAGAGCTCTACCTCAGGTACGCGAGAGAAGACCGAAGTGCGCTGTGGCTGCGGCTCCCCGACGAAGCCGACGTGCCGAAGGCTCTCCGCGTGCTCGCCGACCACGACTACCTTCATACGCGCTACTACGGCTCAGACCAGCAGGCGGACTTCGAAGTGTCCTAGGGGGAGACAGTTCCCCGAACTAGGGCGTGACGAGCGGCGATCCGTCGAGCGGCGATCCGTCGAGCCGGAGCGGGGACTTGAACCCCGGACCCCCTCCTTACCATGGAGGTGCTCTACCACTGAGCTACTCCGGCCGGTCGGCCATGATACCGAGCGGCCGAAGCGTGGGACCATCGGAACCGTGGGTCGAACCGTCCTCGTCGCGCTGCTGCTTCTCACCGCCTGCTCGTCGGGAGGGCCCGAGCGCCTGCCCAACCCCGACGGCACGACACGGCTCGAGATCCGGACCGACGGCGGCGTCGTGGAGGTCGACGTCGAGGTCGCCGACGACGACGACGAGCGCAACATCGGCCTCATGAACCGCGAGCGTCTCGATCCCGATGCCGGGATGGTGTTCCTCTGGGACGAGCCGCTGCACGCCACGTTCTGGATGAAGGACACGCTCATCCCGCTCTCGATCGCCTTCTGGAACGAGCGGGACAGGATCGTCTCGATCCTCGACATGGAGCCCTGTGAGGCCGACCCGTGTCCTTCCTATGACCCTGGGACCGAGTTCGAGGGCGCCGTCGAGGTGAACCAGGGCTTCTTCGACGAACACGGGGTCGAGGTCGGCGACACCGTCGAGCTGATCGAGGCGGCCCCGTGAGGGACGATTGCCTCTTGTGCCAGGCCGACCGCGTCACCGAATGGCACTTCGAGGACGACGAGTGCTGGATGACCGACTGCATGGTCTGCATGACGCCGATGATCGTGCTGCGCTCGCACGGCCTTCCCGATCCCGAGGACGAAGCGCGGCTGCTCGAACGGCTCGAGCGCTTCGCGTCCGAGCGCTATCCCGAGGGGTATTGGATCGACCCGGAACGCCGGCGGATCCCCGATCACTGGCACGCACACGCGCGACCCGCGGGAGGATTCTTCGATCCGGCGAGCGAGCTGCACGGCCGGTACGGATAGCCGTCTAACGAGGCGAAGAGTTCCCTCGGACTGTTTGCGTCTTCGGTTTTTCCGCAACCTTTCATAACCAGTCCTTATCGTCCAGAGCGGACGAACGTCTGCGACCGAGCGCCAACGCGGCTCGCGTCCAGAAAATCGGCTGCGGTTCGTAACGTTTGCGCGACCGAGCGCCGATGAAGGAGGCAGACCACTCGGAGAGGGGTTCCCCATGCCTGATCAGACCAGTCGAGCTCGGATCGAGGAGCAGCACGAGGGGTTCAAGGCCCTCTGGGCCGTGTACGAACGGGACTACGACGACGTCCTGAACCAGCTCATGCCACGGGTGGCCGAACAACCGGAGCTGGCCGCCTTGCTCTCGGCGATGTCTCCTGAGGATCTCGCGGCGCAGAACAGCCAAGGCAAAGAGCGTCTTCGGAGCGCGATCGAGGAAGGGAACTGGGACGAGTACTTCGCTGCGAGCAAGGCGGACGGTGCGAAGTACGCACGTGCGGGCCTGTCCTTCAACGCCTGGACCCCGCTGTTGTTCGAGTTCCGCATCGCCTTGACCGACCGGCTGCTCGAGGCTTATCGGGATGAGCCCGAGGTCTTGCGACAGGCGCTCGCCGCCCTGAACACCCTCGGCGACGTCGCCTTCGCCGTGCTGGGTCAGGCCTATCTCGAAGAGAAGGAGCGCGTCATCGCCGATCAACACTCGGCGATCCGCGAGCTGGCGACACCGATCCTGTCGGTCCGTCCCGGTCTGCTGATCCTGCCGCTGATCGGCGTGATCGACTCACAACGCGCGGCGCAGATCACCGAGGACCTCCTGCAGGGCATCGTCGAACATCGCGCGCGGGCCGTCGTGATCGATATCACAGGCGTGCCGGCGGTGGACTCGATGGTCGCGAACCACCTCATCCAGACCGCGGAGGCCGCGGGGCTGATGGGTGCCGAGGTCTTCGTCTCGGGCGTCTCGACGGCCAACGCGCTCACTCTGGTCCGCATCGGCCTCGATCCGCGGCGGCTCAACACCGTCGGGGACCTTCAGAGCGCCATCGAGAGCGCCGACCGGATCCTCCTCGGGGATCTCAACGGCCATGCAGAAGCACCCAACCCGGAGCTGGCACGGTGAGCGTCCCGATCCTCAAGCAGGGCCCCTTCCTGATCGCGACGATCCAAGCCGCGCTGTCCGATGCCGAGCTCCAGGCCCTGCAGGACGAGCTTTCCGAACGGGTCGGGCGTCATCGCACGCGCGGCGTCGTGATCGACGTCGGCGCCATGGACGTCCTGGACTCCTACGCGACGAGGTCGCTCAGGGTGATCGCCGACGTTCTTCACCTGCGGGGCGCCAAGACGGTCATCGTCGGCGTCCAGCCCGAGGTGGCGTTCGCGATGGTCCGGATGGGCCTCAACCTCCAGGGTCTCTCGACGTCGCTCGATCTGGAAGGCGGCCTCGCGCTCCTCTCGAACGGGCACCGAGACCCGTGACGACCACGACCACGCTCAGCGTTCGACTCGAGTCGGACATCCTGGCCGCCCGGCAGCACGGTCGCGAGGTCGCGGAGCAGGTGGGGTTCAGCGGGAGCGATCTCGCGCTGATCGCGACCGCGATCTCGGAGATCGCCCGGAACATCGTCGTTCACGCAGGTGGGGGGGCCATCATGATCTCCGAGCTCGCGGACGGCCGAACGGGCATCGAGATCGTCGCGCGCGACGACGGCCCGGGCATCCTCGACATCGATCTCGCCATGCAGGACGGCTATTCGACCGTTGCCAGCCTCGGACTCGGCCTCCCGGGGGCGCGCAGGCTCATGGACGAGTTCACGATCGAGTCTCAAGAGGGGCACGGGACGACGGTGGTGATGCGCAAGTGGATCAGGCCGCAGCCGGCACGGGGATGATGCAGCTCGTTTGGGACGCGGCCTCCTCACCGGCCGACGGCGAGGATGTCAGCGGTGACGCGTACGTCGTTCGATCAGCTGCCAACGGCTACGTGCTCGCGGTTGCCGATGGCCTCGGCCACGGACCCGAAGCGACGCTGGCAGCGAACGCGGCGATCGCCGCGGCGACACATCCGGGCGAGGACTCCCCATCCGTGCTCCTTCGCCGGAGCCATGAGGCGTGCAGCCGCACCCGCGGCGTCGTCATGACGGTCGTTCACGTCGACACGCTGCGCAACGCCGTGCGCTGGGCCGGGGTCGGAAACGTCGAGGCGGTGCTCGTGCGGAATCGGCTCTCCGGGCCTTCCCGGCGGGAGACCGCGATGCTCCCCGGTGGAGTCGTGGGGGTTGCCCTGCCCCCATTGAAGGAGCAGGCCTACGAGGTCGAGCCCGGTGACCTGCTCGCGCTCGCGACGGATGGGATCCGCAGCGAGTTCGTGAGCGAGCTCATGACCCTTGCCGCGCCTTCGAGCATGGCATCGCGGATCCTCGACCGCCATCGACTGAAAGCCGATGACGCGCTCGTCCTGATCGCCCGCTGCGAGGCGGCACGATGAGCACCGCGGTTCTGACGCTCACGGATCGCTACGTCGATGCCTTGACCGAGCACCTGCACACCCCGTCCGAGGCTTCTCGCTCACGTGCGTACGAGCTCGGTCGCGAAGCCATCAACCACGGGATGGGCATGTTGGACCTGCTGGCCGTGCATCACGAGGCGATGAAGCGATGGCTCCCGCGGGCGAGATCGGGCGCGGAGGCAGCCGTGGTCGCGGACGCGGCTTCCGAGTTCCTCAACGAGGCGGCGGCGCCGATGGAAATGGCGCTTCTCGGCTTCCAGAACGCCGCGGACAGCCTTCGCAGCCTCAACGCGCGCCTGGAGGGCGAGGTGGCCACTCGCAGCCAACAGATCCTCGATGCGAATGCACGACTGCGCCAAGCCGACATGCAACGGCGGAAACTCCTTCGAAAGCTCAGCCAAGCGCAAGAGGAGGAGCGCAGGATCCTCGCGAACGCGCTTCATGACGACACCGTCCAGATCCTCACGGCCGCGATGCTTCGCGTGGACATGCTGGGCAAGCGCGAGTCGGATCCGAAGGTTGGGGCGGACCTTCGCGCACTCAGCGACCAACTCGTCGATGCGATCAAACGGTGTCGACATCTGCTGTTCGTTCTCCGGCCTCCTTCGCTCGATCGCGATGGCCTGAAGGCCGCGGTCGGTGAGCTCGTTCAGCGTGCGGTGACCGAGAGCGGCATCCGTGCCTCCCTCGAGTTCGCGAGTACCGCCGAGCCCGGAGAGCATGTGAGCACGGTGGTGTTCCGAGTGCTCGACGAAGCCATCCGCAATGCTCAGAAGCACTCGAAGGCTGCGACGTTGACGATCGAGATCTCGGACCTCATGCACGGGATCGACGTCATCTGCCGCGACGACGGTGAAGGATTCGATCCCGGCGGGATCGACGAGGCTCGCCCGGGGCATCTCGGCCTGGGCTCGATGCGCGAGCGGGTGGAGATCATCGGAGGGACCTGGGAGCTCCGGTCCGCGCTCGGACAGGGCACCACGATCCATTTCTGGGTTCCGCTCGAACTTTCCGACTGAACGAGGATCGCCTCAACTGGAGGACAACCCGCCGCGTCCGTCTGTCACCGTCGTGGGAGGAGGAGGATTCGAACCTCCGTAGGCTGAGCCGGCGGTTTTACAGACCGCTCCCTTTGGCCGCTCGGGCATCCTCCCGGAACACCTCCGAGGATAGCAACGGCGCTGAGGCGCGAGTCTCCATCCGGACGCGTTGCGTAGGATGGCCGCGTGGCCAAACAGGATTTCTCTTTCGACATCGTCTCGGAGGTCTCGATGCCCGAGGTCTCCAACGCCGTCGACCAGGCCCGGCGCGAGATCACCCAGCGGTTCGACTTCAAGGACACCGGAACCGCCCTCACGCAGGAGGCCCAGTCGATCGAGGTCCGCTCCTCGACCGAGGACCGCCTGAAGGCCGCCATCGAGGTGCTGAAGGAGAAGGCGGTGCGCCGCGAGATCAGCCTGAAGGCGCTCCGCTTCGGGCCGGTGCAGCCGGCCGCGAAGAGCACCTACCGCCAGTCGATCGACGTGAACGTCGGCATCTCGGACGAGAAGGCCCGCGAGCTCACGAAGTTCATCAAGGGCCTGAACAAGAAGGTCCAGAGCCAGATCCAGGGCGATCAGGTCCGCGTCAGCGCCAAGGCCAAGGACGACCTGCAGGCGGTCATGCGCGCGGTCAAGGAGAAGGACTTCGGCGTGGCCCTGCAGTTCACGAACTTCCGCCCGTAGCCCTCGCCGGCCTGCATGTTGTTCGTCCCGGCGCAACCCGGCCGACTCTTGCCGTTCCGGCGCAACCGCCCGACCGGCCTTCCCCCATCCGTGCATTGCCTCCCTCAGGAGCCGCCGGTACATTCGCCTTCTCGGGAGGTGATACCTCGGTGGACGTCGACCGTCTCAAGGCACGGGCGCAGGAGATCGCAGAGAAGGAGAGCGCCCGCCTGCTCGATCGGACCCCGGGCTCGAAGACGCTGTTCGAGCGCGCGGTCCGCAGCATGCCGAGCGGCGTCGCGTCGAACTTCCAGGTCGGCGACCCCTACCCCGTGTACCTGAAGCGAGGGCAGGGCTCGCGCGTGTGGGACGTCGACGGGACCGAGTACATCGACTTCCACGGCGGGTTCGGGGTGAACGTGGTCGGCCACGCCCACCCGAAGATCGTCGAGGCGATCCGCAACGTCGCGGACCAGGGGATCCACTTCGCCGTCTCGACCGAGAGCACCGTGGCGCTCGCCGAGGCGATCTGCGAGCGCTTCCAGCTCGAGCAGATGCGGTTCGTGAACTCGGGAACCGAGGCGACGATGGACGCGCTCCGCGTGGCCCGCGCCGCCACGGGCCGGGACAAGGTCCTGAAGATGGAGGGCTCGTACCACGGGCATCACGACTCGCTGCTGTTCTCCGTGGTACCCGAGTCCGACGTGCTCGGCCTTCGGCACAACATGGAGCACGAGAAGGCGTGGTACACGACGCAGCCGACCTCCAAGGGCATCCCCCGCGCGCTCTGGGACACGGTCATCGTGGTTCCGTTCAACGACGCGGAGGCCGTCGAGGAGGCCTTCGCCGACAACCCCGACGAGATCTCGGCGGTGATCCTCGAGCCGGTGATGATGAACATCGGGCTCGTGCCGCCCAAGCCCGGCTACCTCCAGGCGCTGCGCGACGCGTGCGAGCGACACGGCGCGGTGCTGATCTACGACGAGGTCAAGTGCGGCGGGACGATCGCCTACGGGGGCACGACCGAGCGGTACGGCGTCCGGCCGCACCTCGCCGCGTACGCGAAGGCGGTCGGCGGCGGCGCCACGATCGGTGCGTTCGGCGGCGAGGCCCGGTTCATGGAGCAGGTCGGCAAGGGCGCCGCCCAGCAGGGAACGTTCAACGGCAACCCGCTTTCGGTCGCGGCGGGGCTCGCGGCACTCACCCAGGTCCTGACGAAGGACGCGTACGACCAGCTCGGCAAGCTGGGAACGATGCTCGCCGAGGGATGCGAGCGAGCGATCGAGAACAGCGGGATCCCCGCCCACGCGGTCGACCTCGGGGCCAAGGGGTGCGTCTCCTACCGCAAGGAGCCGCTCACGAACTACCGCGACTTCCTCGAGACGATCCCCGAGCTCTTCTACGCGTCGTTCTCGTGGATGATCAACCGTGGGATCTTCATGACCCCCGGCGACGAGGAGCAGTGGACGATCTCGGTGCAGCACACCGAGGAGGACGTCCAGCACTACATCGACGAGTTCGGCGCCTTCTGCTCGGAGCTCGTGTCGTAGCCGAGCACGCCGCCTCCGCCCGACGACGAGGCAGCCTTGCCGTGAACGAGGTCCGCGCGGTCCTCCTGGACCTGTACGACACCCTCGCCTGGACCGAGTGGAAGACGATGCGTCTCGAGCTCGAGGAGCGCCTCGGACTCGAACGCCGGGCCCTGCTGGGCGCGTTCGACCTCTCACGGCCACTGCGCAGCACCGGGGCCTTCGGGAGCGCCGAGGGCGACCTGGCCGCGATCCTGGAGGCCGCGGGCGTGACACCGGAGCCCGAGCTCGTCCGCGAGCTGACCGCCCGGACCACAGAGTTCCTCGAGACCGGCGTGAGCCTGTGGGAGGACTCGGTGCCGGTGATGCGCGAGCTCCGCCGGCGCGGGCTCCCGCTCGCGATCGTGAGCAACTGCGACCACTCCACGCGCGGGGTGGTCGAACGACTCGGCCTGTACGACGAGGCCGATGCCGTCGTCCTGTCGTTCGAGATCGGCGCCGCGAAGCCCTCGCCCGAGATCTACCGGGCGGCGCTGGACCGGCTGAACGTCGAGCCCGAGAACGCGCTCTTCGTGGACGATCAAGCCCCCTACTGCGACGGCGCCGCGGCCCTCGGCATCCAGACGGTCCTGATCGTGCGCGACGGCGCCACGCCGGCCGAAGGCGTGAGCGAGCCCGGAGGCCACCGGGTGATCACGGACCTCCGGGCTCTGCTGGAACTGGTTTAAGAAGCTCGCGGGGCTCCGCTCAGCTGGTGCTTGATCTCCTCGAGCCGCGCGATGCGCGCCTCGGTCGGCGGGTGGGTCCGGAACAGGTTCGCGAACCCGGCCGCGGCGCTGCGCCCCTGGAACGGATTGACGATGAACATGTGCGCCTCGGCCGGACTGACGGTCGCCGGGACCGGGACCCGCTTGGCCGTCTCCTCCAGCTTGCGAAGCGCGCTCGCGAGGGCATCCGGGTCGTTCGACAGGATCGCGCCCGACTCGTCCGCCTGGTACTCGCGCGACCGGCTGACGGCCATCTGGATGATCGCGGCCGCGATCGGAGCGAGGATCCACGCGAACAGCAGGCCGAAGATGCCGAACGAGTTGTCGCGGTCTTCACCGCCGCCGCCGAAGAACATCGCGAAGCGAGCGAGGAAGGTGATGCTCATCCCGATCGCCGCGGCGACGCTCGAGACCAGGATGTCCCGGTTCGCCACGTGGGAGAGCTCGTGCGCCAGGACCGCCCGCAGCTCGCGCTCGTCCAGGATCTCCAGGATCCCGCGCGTGACGGCGACGGCGGCGTGCTGCGGGTTCCGGCCCGTCGCGAACGCGTTCGGCTGCATGATCTCCGAGACGTAGATGCGAGGGAGCGGCATGTTGTTCGTCTGGGTGAGCTCGCGGACGATCCGGTAGAGCTCGGGCGCCTCCTGCTCGGTCACGGGTTTGGAGCGCGTCGTCGCGATCGCGATCTTGTCGCTGAACCAGTACATCGAGAAGTTGAAGACCAGCGCGATCCCGAGCGCCAGCACCATGCCGTTCGTGCCCCAAAACGACCCGACGAGCACGAACGCGCCGCCGAGGGCGGCGATCAGGATCCAGGTCTTGACTCTGTTCAGGCCGATCACTTCGACCTCATCCTCCTTCGAAACACATCGACCTCCGCCCGGTGGCGAAGGTCGGTCGGTGCTCCCATGGTCTCACGGAACGTTCGCTACGCGGGGTTCCCCGGTTCCCGCCAAGCCAGGTTCAGGGCGCGACGAGGGTGGACAGCGGCGGGAAGTGGGCGATCAGCTCGGGCCACACACCGATCGCCACCACCGCCGCCGTCGCGACCACCGTGACGAACGTGACCGAGGCAGGCGACAGGAGCGGGCGGTCGTGCTCGGGCTCGGCGAACAGCATCTGCCTGGGCACCGCGAGGTAGTAGTAGAGGCTGACCACCGAGTTCACGACCATCACGACCGCGAGCGCCGTTCCGATGCCGCCCCGTTCGATCGCCGCCTTGAAGACGAAGAACTTCGCCCAGAACCCACCCGTGGGCGGGATCCCGGCGAGGGAGACCATGAACACCGTCATGGCGAGGGCGATCACGCCCGAGCGCCGGCTCAGCCCGGCGAAGTCGGAGATCAGGAGCCCGTGGGATTCCCTCGTCATCGCGATCACGACCGCGAACGCCCCCAGGGTCATCACCGCGTAGATGATGATGTAGGTGACGGCGGCGGCGAACGCCTCCTGGTTCACCGCCGCGTCGGCCGAGACGAGCGCGAACGGGAGCAACATGTAGCCCGCCTGCGCGATGCTCGAGTACGCCAGCAGGCGGACCACCTGTCGTTGCTGCAGGGCGACGAAGTTCCCGATCGTCATCGTCGCGATCGAGAGCACCGCGAAGATCGGCGTCCAGAACTCGTGCTGGTTCGGGAACGCGACGAACATCAGCTGCAGGAGGCCCGCGAACCCGGCCGCCTTCGACGCCGTCGCGAGGAACGCGGCGACGGGGACCGGAGCGCCCTCGTACGTGTCCGGCGCCCAGAACTGGAACGGCACCGCGCTCACCTTGAACGCGAACCCCGCGACGATGAACAGGATGGCGGCCAGCATCAGCGTCTCCTGTCCCTGCGGCAGCGGAGAGGACAGGGCGTTGCCGATCTCGGTCAGGTTCAGCGTGCCGGTCAAGCCGTAGATGAGGCTCATCCCGTAGAGCATCACCGCCGTCGAGAGCACGCCGATCAGGAAGAACTTGATACCGGCCTCGTTCGATCTCGGATCGTCCTTGCGGAACGCCGCGATCAGAAACCCGGGCGCGCTCACCAGCTCGAGCGAGATGAACAGCATCAGCAGGTCGCGTGACGAGGGCATCAGCAGGCAGCCGAGGAACGACGTGAGGAGCAGGAAGTAGTACTCGCCCTGGTAGAAGCGTCCGTCGCGGAAGTACCGGAGCGACACGAGCAGCACGAACAGGGCGACGATAAGGAAGAAGGTCTTGAACAGCACCGCGAAGTCGTCGACGACGAACATCCCGCCGAACGTCGTGCGGTCCTCGCCGATCAGGGTGAGCACGGCGACCAGCGCGGCCAGCGTTCCGAGGAACGCGAGCGGCATCGTGAACCACTTGCGCCGCTGCTTGAGGAACGCGTCGGCGACCAGGACCAGCAGGATCGTGCCGGACAGGATCGTCTCGGGCAAGATCGCGTGGTAGTCGATCGCCTGGTTCATCGCCGCGCCGTCTCCCGCTCCCTCGTCAGCCGCCGAAGAGGTGCATCAGCGCATCGACCGGTTCCTGCGTGACCCCGAAGATCAGGCGGGGGAAGATCCCGAGCGCGACCGTCGCCACGAGCAGCGGCGTCCACGAGACCCACTCCACGGGCAGGACGTCGGGAAGTGGCTGCGCCTGCCATTTCTCGGGGACCGTGCCCATGTTCACGCGTTGGAGCATCCACAGGAAATAGCCGGCGGTCAGGATCGTCCCGATCCCCCCGGCCACCATGAAGACCCGGAACAACGTGGTCTGGTCGCTCAGGATGCCGGCGGGGTTGAACGCCGAGAGCAACGCCAGGACCTCACCCCAGAATCCGGCAAGCCCCGGGAGCCCGAGCGACGCGATCGCCACGAATGCGAAGACACCGCCGAGGTACGGCAGCTTCTGCATCACGCCGCCGCCGATCTCGGAGATCTCGCGGGTGTGGTAGCGGTCGTAGAGCGACCCCACGCAGAAGAAGAGCATCCCGGTGATGATGCCGTGCGCGACCATCCCGAAGATCGCCGCGTTGATCCCGATCGTCGTGAGGGTGGCGATGCCGAGCATCACGAACCCCATGTGGCCGACCGAGCTGAACGCGATCAGCCGTTTCAGGTCCCGTTGTGCCAGGCAGGCCAGCGCGGCGTACACGATCGCGATCGCCGCGAGCGCGCCGATCCACGGCGCGTACTTCTCGGCGCCGTACGGCAGGATCGGAAGGGCGATCCGGACGAACCCGTAGGTGCCCATCTTCAGCATGACGCCGGCGAGCAGCACCGAGCCGATCGTGGGCGCCTCGGTATGCGCGTCGGGGAGCCACGTGTGGAACGGCCACATCGGCACCTTGACGGCGAACCCCAGCCCCACCGCCGCGAACGCCACGAGCTGGAACCCCTGCGAAAAGCCCCCGCCGGCGGCGTAGTCCTGCAGGGCGATGATGTCGAACGTCCGCGCGCCGCCGCCCAGGTCCGAGCGGAAGAACATGCCCAGGAACCCCAGGAGCATGAAGACCGATCCGAACAGCGTGTAGAGGAAGAACTTGATCGCCGCGTATTCACGGTTCGCGCTCCCCCAGATCCCGATCAGGAAGTACATCGGGACCAGCACGAGCTCCCAGAACACGAAGAACAAGATGAGGTCGAACGCGATGAACGTGCCCGCCATCCCGGTCTCGAGCAGCAGCATGAGCCCGAGGAAGGCCTTCGTCTTGCCCGGGCTCGGGACGAAGCGCCAGGTGTAGATGGCGCACAGGAACGAGAGCACGAACGTGAGCAGGTAGAGCGGGAGGCTGATGCCGTCGATCCCGACGTGGTACCGAGCCGAGATCGCGGGGATCCACTCGGTGTTCAGCTCGAACTGCAGTCCCGGACCCGCCGAGTAGTCGAAGTCCACCGCGATCGCGATCGCGATCACCAGCGCAACACCCGTGAAGACGATGCCGAGGGCGCGGACCATGGTGTCCTTGTCCCGCGGAACGAGCGCGATCACCAGCGCCCCCACCACCGGCAGGAGCGTCGCGATCGTGATCGCCGAGTTCTCCCAGGTCATCGGTCCTACCCCTCTCAGATCCTCGTGAAGATGATGGCCAGGATCACCACGCCGGTGAACAGGAACGCGGCGTAGCGCTGGACGTTGCCGGATTGGATGTAGCGCAAGAGGCCGCCCGTGAAGCCGGCGATGCCGGCGATGCCGTGGACGGCTCCGTCGATCACGTTCCGGTCGAACCAGACGGCCCCCTGCCCGAGCACGCGGGCGAGCGATGCCGCCCCGTTGACGGCGCCGTCGAGGACGTGCTGGTTGGTCCAGTAGACGGCGGCCGAGAGTCGGTCGCGGACGGGCAGGACGATCCCGCGCATGTAGAACTCGTCCATGTAGTAGCGGTTCTGCAGGAGCGTCGTCACCGGGCCGAGCTGGAGCACGGGGTCGCGCTCGCGCTCGCCTCCCGTACGCCACCCACCCGACCGCGATGCCCAGGGCCGCCGCGCCGATCGAGAGCGCCGCCACCCAGGCCAGGAACTCGGGCACGTGTGGATGCTCGAAGTAGACCCAGTCGGCGAACGGCGCACCCAGCTGCGGCGCGCCGAGGAACCCGACCACGATCGCCGCGGCGGCGAGCGCCACGAGCGGTCCGCGCATCGACAGCGGCGCCTCGTGCGGATGCCCGTGGCCGCGATAGTCACCGAAGAACGTCAGGAGCACGCACCGCGTCATGTAGAACGCGGTCATCACGGCGGTGACCAGCAGCGTGACGAACAGCACGGGGTGCCCGTCGGACGCGACCGCCAGGAGCTCGTCCTTGGACCAGAAGCCGGCGAGCGGCGGGATCCCGGCCAGCGCGGCGGACCCGATCAGGAACGTCCAGAACGTCACGGCCATCGGTTTTCGAAGCCCGCCCATCTCGCTCATGTTGTTCGAGTGGACGGCGTGGATCACGGCGCCCGAGCCCAGGAAGAGCAGCGCCTTGAAGAAGGCGTGCGTCCACAGGTGGAAGAAACCGGCCGTCAGGCCTTCGGGTCCCATCGACAGCCCCGCGATCATGTAGGCGAGCTGTGAGATCGTCGAGAACGCCAGCACCCGCTTGATGTCGTCCTGCACGAACGCCAGGAGCGCCGCCATCACCATCGTGATGCCCGCGATGATCGAGACGATCTGCAGGACGAACGCGTCCGCGTGCACGAACACCTCGAACATCCGCCCGACCAGGTAGACACCGGCCGCGACCATCGTCGCCGCGTGGATCAATGCCGAGACCGGCGTCGGACCCGCCATCGCGTCGGGGAGCCACACCTGGAGCGGGAACTGCGCGGACTTGCCGATCGTGCCCCCGAACAGCAGGAGCGCGGCCGCCGCGACCAGACCACTCGAGGCGCCGTCGCCGGCGATCAGCTCGGAGATCTCGCCGATGTTCGCCGTCTCGAACCCGGTCGCGAACATGAGGGCGAAGATCCCGAACAGGAACGGGATATCGCCGACGCGCGTGGTCAGGAACGCCTTGATCGCGGCGTTCGAGTTCTCCTTCTCCTCCCACCAGTGCCCGATCAACAGGTAGGAGCACACGCCCATGACCTCCCACCCGACGAGCAGCTGGATCAGGTTGTTCGCGATGACGACGTTCAACATCGCCCCGGTGAACAGGGAAAGGACGACGTAGAACCACGTGTACCGCTGGTCGCCGTGCATGTAGCCCACCGAGTACACGTGCACGGCCAGCGAGATCGAGGTGACGACCACGAGCATCACCGCGGTGAGGCCGTCGACCAGCTGGCCAGCCTCGACGCGGAGCTCACCGACCTGGAACCACAGGGTGGAGCTCTCGAAGGCGCCCCCGCCGTGCGACACGAACTGCCAGAGCACACCGAGGGACATCACGAGACCCGCCCCGACCGCGAGGATGCCGTAGACGGACCCCTTGCCCGGGGTCCGCTTGCCGACGAACAGCGTGAGGGCGGCCGACACGAACGGCAGCAGCACCACGATCCAGGCGTGCTGGACGAACCAGTTCGCGTCCGACACGGCCTCGGCGGCTACCACTTGAGGAGGTTCACCTCGTCGACGTTGATCGTCTCCCGGTTGCGGTAGATCAAGATCACGATGGCGAGCCCGATCCCGACCTCGGCGGCGGCCACCGCGATCACGAACAACCCGAACACCTGACCCGCGAGGTCGCCGAGCATCTGGCTGAACGCGATCAGGTTGAGGGTGACCGCGTTCAACATCAGCTCGATCGACATCAGGACGAGCACGGCGTTCCGTCGCGCGAGAACCCCGTAGACACCGGCCGAGAAGAGCACGGCCGAGAAGAACAGGACGAGGGGAAGGCGGATCACGTCCGATCGTCCTTCCGCGACAGGACGATCGCTCCGATCAGCGCGGCGAGCAGGAGGAACGAGACGACCTCGAAGGGCAGGACGTACGTGCTGAAGATCGACTGTCCGACGGCGGCCGCGCTCGCCGGGACGGGATCGATCTTGGCCGCGTCCCACGAGTACGCGTCTTGGATCAGGAACACGAGACCGGCCAAGATCGCGACCGCGACGACGACCGCGACACCGCGGCTCTGGTTGTCGAGGACCTCACGTCCGATCGGTGCCTTCGTCAGCATGAGGCCGAACAGGAACAAGATCACGATCGCGCCGACGTAGATCAGGATCTGCACCCACGCGATGAACTCGGCCGCGAGCAGCAGGTATGCGGCGGCCACCATCGACAGCGTGATCACCAGGTACAGCGCGGCGTGCACCACGTTGGCCGCCGTGACCAGCCGGATGGCCGCCACGGTCCCCACCACCGCGAGCACCACGAACGCGTACTCGTTCCCCGTCACGCGCTACGCCCCCGCCTTCTGTCGCGCCGCGATGATCGCCGCCCGCTTCGCCGACCCCTCCGCCACCCGCCGGTCCTTCCCCTGCGCCAACTGCTCCGCCAACACCCGCTCGAACGTCTCCTGATCCGGCTCCACATGCGCCGCCGGCGCCGCCGGTGCCGCCTCGGCCGCCGGCGCGGTCTCGGTTGCGGCCGGAGCGGCCGCGGCAGGTGGAGCGGCCTCGGCTGCGGCCGGAGCGGCCTCGGCGGCAGGTGTCACGGGAGCGGCCGCCGGGGCAGGGGCGGAGGGCGACTGTGAGGCGGTACGGACGCCGCCACCCGAAGACGCCGCCGCCGAACCGGAGCCCGGAGAACCTGCCCCGGCGGCCGCAGCCACCCCAACCTCCTGCGGCTCCGCCCCCACCTCGGCGAAGGGCGGTGGCAGAACCTCGTACGTCCACTCCTCGAGCTTCTCCTTCTCGTGGATCAGCTCGTCGATCCCATAGGTGGAGTACTCGAACTCGGGGCTCCAGAAGAGCGCGTCGAACGGACAGACCTCGACGCAGATCCCGCAGTACATGCAGAGCGCGTAGTCGATCGCGAACCGGTCAAGGATCTTCGCGGAGCGCGCCTTGCCTCCGGAGGCCGGGTCGTGCGTCTCCTTGTGCGCGTCGATGTAGATGCACCAGTCCGGGCACTCGCGCGAGCACTTGTAGCAGACGGTGCAGTTCGCTTCCTTGAGGGCGATCACCCCGCGCGTTCGCGGTGGGAGGTCCGGCTTCTCCTCCGGGTACTGCTGCGTGATCGAGGGACGAAGCGCGTGCTTGAGGGTGACCGCGAGACCCTTCACCAGGCCGAGACCGGTCCCCCGCACCTCCTCGGATCTCTGCACGTCCCGTTCGTCGATCGCCACACGGCCTCCTATGTCTCTGTCTCTTCGCCCTAGATCGCGACCTTGAGGAACCCGACGACCATGATCTGCAGCAGGCCGAGCGGGATCAGCGTGAGCCACGAGACCCGCTGGAGCTGGTCCTCCCGCAGGCGGGGGTACGTGGCGCGCAGCCAGATGATGAAGAACGACAGGCCGCCGATCTTCGCCGCCATCCACAGCGGTGGGGGGATGAACTCGAAGAACGGGGCCGCCTGGTACCCGCCGAGGTACAGCACCGAGGCCACGGCCGAGAGCGCCACGATCCCGCCGTACTCGGCGAGCAGGAAGAAGGCGAACTTGAGACCCGTGTACTCGGTCAGGGCCCCGAAGATGATCTCGGAGTCGGCCACCGGCATGTCGAACGGCGGTCGCGAGAGCTCGGCGAGCGCGGCCACGATGAAGATGCCGAACCCGATCGGCTGCGTGAGCGCGAACCAGAAGCGCTCCTGTGACTCGACGATCCCGATCATCGAGAGCGTGCCCGCCTGCATCACGACGGCCGCCGCGGCGAGCACGAGCGGCAACTCGTACGAGATCAGTTGAGCGGCTGCGCGGAACGCGCCGATCAACGAGAACTTGTTCGCCGACGCCCATCCCGCCATCAGCACGCCGATCACGGTGACCGACGTGATCGCCAGCACGAAGAAGATCCCGACGTCCAGGTTCAGGATGAAGATCTCGTCGGAGAACGGGACGACGACGAACAGCGCGATGTAGGGCACGAGCGCAACCGCCGGCGCGATCGAGAACACCCACCGGTCGGCGGCCGCCGGGATGATGTCCTCCTTCTGGATGAACTTCACGCCGTCGGCCATCAGCTGCGCCCACCCGTGGAAGCCGCCGGCGTACATCGGTCCGAGCCGGGCCTGCATGTGCGCGAGGACCTTGTGCTCCATGTAGCCGATCCCGAGTGGAGCCACGAGGAAGAACACCAGGACGATCCCCGCCTTCACGACGAGGACGAGCCAGTAGTTGCCGAACCACTGGTCGACGAAGCTCACGCCGGCCTGGGCGATCACTCCTCCTCGTCCTCCGCGAGCTCGCCCTCGGCCTCGCCGGGCCAGGGCTTCACCACGCGCGACATGAGCTCGAAGTCCTTGCGCATCGGGTGGCCCTCGAAGGGTTCGTGGAGCAGGAGCCGCACGGGCATCGGGTGGCCCTCGAACGTGACGCCGAACATCTCCATCGTCTCGCGCTCGTGCCAGTTGGCGGTCGGGAAGATGTCCGAGAGCGTCTGGCAGACCAGCGCGTCCGCGGGCAGACGCACCTTCATCCGGATGTTGTGACGGCGGGACGTCGAATACAGATGCGTCACGATCTCCAGACCGTCCTCGCCGTAGTCGACGGCCGACGTGAAATCGCAGTAATCGCACGCGAACGCAGGCTCGTCCCGAAGGAACGTCGCGAGCTCGCGGTACCGCTCGGCGGCGATCGTCACGACGGCGTGCCCGAACTGGTCCTCGAAGGCGACGACGTCGTCGCCGAACTGCGCGCGCACGCGCGTCTCGGCGTCAGGAAGTGGGAGCGGGGGTGAGCTTGCCACTCCACTTCTCCCTGATGTCTTCGCCGGCGATCTTCTCCTGCAGCCGGATGATGCCCTCGAGGAGGGCCTCCGGCCGAGGCGGACATCCCGGCACGTACACGTCGACCGGGAGGATCTGGTCGATACCCTTCAGCACCGAGTACGAGTCCCAGTACGGTCCGCCGCAGTTCGCGCAGGATCCCATCGAGATCACGTACTTGGGCTCGGGCATCTGGTCGTACAGCCGCTTGATGACCGGCGCCATCTTGTCCGTGGGCGTACCGGCGATCACGATGAGGTCCGCCTGCCGCGGCCCGTGCGCGAAGGGGATCACCCCGAAGCGGATGAAGTCGTGCTTGGACGTCGAGGCCGCGATGAACTCGATCGAGCAGCACGCCAGCCCGAAGTTGAACACCCACAGCGAGTACCTGCGGCCCCAGTTGAGCAAGAACTTGACCGGCTGGAGCTGCGCGAGCGGGGTCTTCTCGGTGATCAGGCCCAACGAAGAACCCCCTTGCGCCAGGCGTAGAGGAGGCCGACGGCGAGGATCCCGATGAAGATGGCCATCTCGACCACGGCTTGGTAGCCGAGGCCCTCGAAGATCCCGGCCCACGGGAAGAGGAAGACGGCTTCGACGTCGAAGATCACGAACAGGAAGCCGTAGATGTAGTACCGGATCTGGCTCTGCGACCAGCCCTCGCCGACCGGGTCGATCCCGCACTCGTACGTGAGGAGCTTCTCGGGCAGCGGCCGCCGGGGTGCGATCAACCGTGCGGTTCCGAAGGCCACCGCGACCAGACCGACGCCGGCAACCAGGACCGCGAGGACGACCCCGTAGGACTCGTAGTAATCCACGCTTGTGAAAGTTTTCCCGAGCAGGCCGGATTCTAGCAACCTGGGTTCCCCCACCGTGCCTGGTTCCGCACCGACATCTCCTTCATCGCTGCCGTGCTCCGCATCGAGCGGCAAGGTACTCGGCGAGCTGGACGAGCGCGGTCCTCGCGGTCCCGTCGGGCAGCCTGCCGGCCAGCTCGCGGGCTCGGTCGACCTCGGCGACGACCGCCGCGCGGGAGTGCGCCAGGTTCTCCGGCGACCGGACGATCTCGAGCGCCCTCGGGAGACCGGCCTCCTCCGCCCGCCCTGAGGACAAGAGCTCCCGCAGCTCGTCCCCGTGGGCACCGCTGCCGAGGGCGTGCAGGACCGGAAGGGTGAAGACGCCCTCGCGAAGGTCCTGGCCGGGCTCTTTCCCCAGCTCCCGCTCGCTGGCGATGAGATCCATGATGTCGTCGGAGAGCTGGAACGCCAGGCCGAGCGCCTCGCCGAACTCCTCGAGCACGTCCAGCGAGTCCACGGGCGCGTCCGAGAGCATCCCACCGAGCCTGCACGACGTGGCGATCAGCGTCCCGGTCTTGCGCCGGATGATCTCCATGTAGGCGCCTTCGGTCTGGTCGAGCCTTCCCGCGGCCTCGACCTCGCGGATCTGCCCGTCACAGAGCGTGGCGATCGTCCGGGCGAGCAACGCGCAGATGTCGGTTCCGAGGTCGGTCGAGATCTCCGAGGCGCGGGCGAACAGGTAGTCACCGGTCAAGATCGCGACCGTGTTGGTCCACCGGACGTTCGCCGCCTGCACCCCGTGACGAGCGTCGGCCTCGTCGATCACGTCGTCGTGGTACAGCGTCGCCTGGTGGACGAGCTCGATCGAGACCGAGCCCGGGACCAGCCGTGGGTCCCTCGGGTCGCCGAAGTAGCCCGCGAGCAGCACCAGCATGGGGCGGAAGCGCTTGCCGCCGGCCTTCAGCAGGTAGGAGGCCGTCTGGGCAAGCAGGTCCGAATCGGCGCGAACGGCCTTCTCCAGGGCGGCCTCGACCTCGTCGAGGCGACCCCGCACCTCGCTCTCCAGGACCGGGTCGGGTGCCTCCAGGCCGGGGATGACGCGGCGGCTCATCGGTCCGACCCTACCCGGGTCCGCCTCGTGCAGACCATCGCGTCCGTCGCGCTCACCATCGGAGCACCGCCGCCCGGTCCAGGAACCCCAACAGGAGGCTGGGGAACACGCCGAACACGAGCACCGAGATCGCCGGGATGGCGACGACGACGCGCGGGAGGACCGACTCGTCCGTCTCGTCCTCGCCCTCCGGTTCCTGCATGAACATCAGCACGATGAGGCGGAGGTACACGAAGGCGGCCACCACGCTCGCGATGACGCCGATCAGCGCGAGCGGCCAGGCGCCGGCATCGATCGCGGCCCGGAAGACCTCCACCTTCGCGACGAAGCCCGCGGTCGGTGGGATGCCGGTGAGCGACAGCAAGAAGAGCGCGAGCAGACCCGCCAGGACCGGGCTGCGGTACCCGAGTCCGGCATACGACGACAGCGACGTCCGGCGCTCGCCTCGCGAGGACACGAGCATCACGACCCCGAATGCGCCGAGGATCGTCATCGCGTACGCGACCAGGTAGTACAGGGCGGCGCTCATGCCGCTCTCGCCCGTCGCCACCAGGCCCGTGAGGACGAATCCGGCGTGGCTGATGCTCGAGTAGGCGAGCAGCCGCTTCACGTCCGTCTGCGCGATCGCGAAGAGGATCCCCACGACCACCGATACCGCGGCTAGCGTCCAGACGAGTGGCCGCCAATCCCAGACGAGCGGCTGGAACGCCACGTTGAACACGCGCATCAGCGCGGCGAACCCGGCGACCTTCGTGCCGGCCGACATGAACGCCGTCACCGCGGTCGGCGCCCCCTGGTAGACGTCGGGCGTCCACATGTGGAACGGGACGGCCGAGACCTTGAACGCGAAGCCCACCGCGAGGAGCCCCGTCGCCGCGAGGGCGAGCGCGAGGCCTTCCGTCCGCCCCGACAGTGCCTGCGCGACGTCCGGCAGCCGTGTCGTCCCGGTGGCGCCGTACGCCATCGCGATGCCGAACAGGAAGAACGCGGAGGAGAACGCGCCCAGCAGGAAATACTTCATGGCGCCCTCGACCGAACCGATGCGCCGCGAGAACCCGGTCAGCACGTAGAGCGCGAGCGACAGGATCTCGAGCGCGAGGAACACCAGGATGAGCTCGGACGCGATCGCGATCAGGGTCATCCCCGACGTCGCGAACAGCACGAGCGGGAAGAACTCCGCCCGCGACTCGCCCGAGCGCTCGAAGTAGTGATGCCCGTAGAACAGGCCGATCGCCGCCGTCGCGAGCAGGATCAACCGAACGACCACGCCGAAGCGGTCCACCGCCACGGATCCGCCGAGGACGGTCGTGGCTCCTTCCCAGTCCCAGAGCCGGATCGACGCGCCCGCCGCGCCGGCCACACCGACCAGCGAGACGGACAGCAGCGCCGGCGAACGGACGGACGGAGCGATCGCGCCCCACAAGAGCACGACGATCCCGGTCCCCACGAGGATCAGCTCGGGCAGGATCGGCCACAGATCGATCGCCGGCGCGCGGATCACGGCGTCTCCCCTTCACCGGGCAACCCGACGACGTGCTCCGGCGGACCGTAGTCCGGCTGGATGCGGGCACGCAGGCCGCCCGGGAGACCCGGCTGCTCGAGGTCGACGGATCGCACCCATCGCACGACCCCTTCCGACGACGGGTTGATGCGGTCCAGCACGACCTTCGGGTACACGCCGATGAACAGCATCGCGGCCACGACGGGCACGACGGCGGCGAGCTCGCGCGGGACCATGTCGTGCAGGCTCCGGAATCGCTCGGGGACGGCCCCCTGGAACGTCCGCTGGAACGCCCAGAGCATGTAGATCGCGCCCAGCACGACGCCGGTCACCGCGAGCGCGCCGAGGAGCCGGTTCGTCGCGAACGCCCCGAGGACGACCAGGAACTCGCCCACGAAGTTGTTCAGGCCGGGCAGGCCGATCGAGGAGAGCGTGGCGACCAGGAACGCCGCGGCGATCCAGGGCGTGACCCGACCCAGGCCGCCCATCTCGCCCATCTCGCGCGTGTGCGTGCGCTCGTACAGCATCCCGATCACGAAGAACAGGAGCCCGGTCGACAGGCCGTGGTTCACCATCTGGATGACGGCGCCGCTCATGCCTTCGGGCGTGAAGGTGAAGATGCCGAGGATCACGAACCCCATGTGGCTGACGGACGAGTACGCCACGAGACGCTTCACGTCCGTCTGCATCATGGCCACGATCGCCCCGTACACGATGCCCACGACCGCGAGGACGTTGATCGCGTCCGCGAAGTACCGGGACGCCTCGGGGAACAGATCGAGGTTGAACCGGAGGATCCCGTAGGGGCCGGCCTTGAGCAGCAGCGCCGCCAGGACGATCGAGCCCATCGTCGGCGCCTCGGTATGCGCGTCGGGCAGCCACGTGTGGAGCGGGAAGATCGGGACCTTCACGGCGAGACCGATGAAGAAGGCGAGGAACAGCCATCGCTGGACGCCGACGCCGAGCGAGAGCTGTTCCATCTGCCGGATGTCGAAGCTTCCGCTCCCGAACTGCTCGGACGTCTGGAACCAGAGATAGAGCGTCGCGACGAGGATGAACGCGGATCCGAACATCGTGAACAGGAAGAACTTCAGGCTCGCGTACACCCGGCGCGAGGAACCCCAGACGCCGATGATCAGGAACATCGGGACGAGCAGCGCCTCGAAGAACACGAAGAACAGGAGGAGGTCCAGGGCACAGAACGAACCCAGCACGACGGTTTCCAGGACCAACGAGAGCCCCATGAACAGGCGCACGCGGTGCTCCGTTCCCCATGCGGCGATCAGCCCGACCGGGAACATGAATGCCGTCAGCAGGACGAGCCAGATGCTGAACCCGTCCACGCCGACCAGGTAGGAAAGGCCCACCGACGGCACCCAGTCCACCTGCTCGACGAGCTGATAGCCCGACCGCTCGGGATCGAACGCTCCGAGCACGCCCATCGCGACGACGAGGTCGGCGGCCATCACGACGAGCGTCACCCACTTCGCCCGCGCGTCTCCCATCCCCTTCCACAGCATGAGGACGGGGATCCCGACCAGCGGCAGGAACACGAGGACGCTCAACCAGGGCATGGTCAGAACCTCAGTCCCAGGTACAGGAGGAGCGCCGCGGCCCCGAGCAGGAAGGCGAGCGCGTACGAACGGACGTATCCCGACTGCAGCACCGAGGCGAGGCGAGAGGCCTGGCCGATCTCCTCGGCGACCTCGTTGACGGCCCCGTCGACGACCCGGTCATCGACCGTTCGGAACGCCCGCCCGACCCCCATCCCGGCCGTCCGAACCAGCCACGCATACAACGCGTTGATGTAGAACGCGTTCGCCAGCCAGGCGGCGAGCTCGGGCTGGCGCTCGGGGAAGGCCGCCCAGTTCACGCGCCCGGACGCCCACACGTACCACGCGACCAGGACCGCCAGCACCGCGAGGACGATCGAGATGCCGACGAGGACGGCTTCGGAGAGCCCGAGGTGCCCGTGCTCGGCCACGCCGACCACCGGCTCGAGGAACCGCTCGAGGAGGCCGCCCTCCGCCTGGAGACCGAGGACGAGTCCGCCCAGGACCGCTCCCGCCGCGAGGACCACGAGCGGGGCGTTCATCGCCCACGGCGCCTCGTGGGCGCGCGCATCGCTGCGCTTGGTGCCGAGGAACGCGAGGAACAGCGGCCGCGCGATGTACAAGGCGGAAAGGAACGCGCCGACCGACGCCACGACCCACGCCGCGACGCGCCCACCCTCGGCGGCGAAATTCACGATGTGGTCCTTGGCGAAGAACCCCGCGAGCGGAGGGATGCCGGCCAGGGCGAGCGCGCCGATCGCGAACAAGGCGGCCGTGACGGGCATCTCCTCCCGCAGGCCGCCCATCCGGCGCATGTCGGTCTCGTCGTGGAGCCCGTGCAGGACGTTGCCCGCCGTCAGGAACAGCAGCGCCTTGTAGAACGCGTGGCAGACGAGCAGGAGCATGGCGCCGGCGTAGAACCGCATCCCCGCCGCGAAGAACATGAACCCGATCTGACTCATCGTCGAGTACGCGAGCGCCCGCTTGATGTCGAACTGCCCGATCGAGGCGAGCGCGGCGTAGATCGCGGAGACGAGCCCGATGACGAGCACCACCGTGAGCGCGATCCCCGATGCCTCGAACAAGGGGTGCGATCGCACGACCAGGTAGACCCCGGCGGTCACCATCGTCGCCGCATGGATCAGCGCGGAGACAGGCGTCGGTCCTTCCATCGCATCCGGGAGCCAGACGTGCAGTGGGATCTGCGCGGACTTGCCGACGGCACCGGCGAGGAGCAGCAGCGAGATCGCGGTGAACGCGGTCTCGGACGTCCCGGGGACGGACGTCGGGTCCGACCCGACGCGGAGCACCGTGCCGAAGTCCAGCGATCCGAAGTGCACGAAGATCAGGACGATCCCGAGCATCATCGCGGCGTCGCCGATCCGGGTCGTGACGAACGCCTTCTTCGCCGCGCTCGCGGCGCTCGGTCGCTCGTACCAGAAGCCGATCAACAGGTAGGAGCACAGCCCGACGCCCTCCCAGCCGAGGTAGAGCAGGAGGTAATCGTTCGCGAGGACGAGGACCAGCATGAAGAAGACGAACAGGTTCAGGTAGGCGAAGAAGCGTTCGAAGCGCGGATCGCCGTCCATGTAGCCGACCGCGTAGACGTGGATCAGGGCGCCGACGCCGGTGACGACCAGCACCATGGTGAGGGACAGCGCATCGACCAGGAACGAGACCCGCAGACTGAGGCCCCCGGCATCGATCCACGGGAACAGCTCGACGACGTGTTCGCGCTGCTCGGCGGGCAGCGAGAGGAGGTCGAGCAGGACCGCCACGCCGATCGCGAAGGCGAGCCCGACCGTTGCCGATGCGACCCATCCCGCCGTCTTGCCAAGGCGCCGCCCGAAGAACAGGTTCACCGCCGCCCCGGCCAGCGGCAACGCGGGGATCAGCCACGCCTGATCGAGCACCGCATCACCCCCGCAAGACGCTCGCGTCGTCGACGCTCGCGCTCTGGCGGCGCCGATAGACGTTCAGGATGATGGCCAGGCCGACGACCACCTCGGCCGCCGCGACGACCATCGAGAAGAAGGCCAGCACCTGGCCGTCCAGGTTGTCGTGCATCCGGCTGAACGAGACCAGCGCGAGGTTCACCGCGTTCAGCTGGAGCTCGACCGACATGAAGATCACGAGCGCGTTCCGGCGGACGAGCACGCCCACCGTCCCGATCGAGAACAACAGCGCCGAGAGCACCAGGAAGTAGGAGATCGGCGTCCTCACGATGCCGGCTCCCCCGCGCGGGCCTCGGCCGCCGCCGCTCGCCTGTTCCGCACGGGTGATCGCCGGCGCCTGCCGGGACGCGAGGACCATCACCGCAACCGCCGCGATGATCAACAGGATCGAGGTCACCTCGAACGGGAAGAAGTAGTCGCGGAACAGCACCCGGGCGAGCGCCGCTGCGTTCCCGCCCCGGTTCACGGTCTCGTCGAACCCCGCCGGCGCCTTCGTCGCGAACCCGATGCCCGCGCGGATCGCGAAGAACAGCTCGAGGAAGATCCCGGCGCCCAGCAGGACGGCCATCGGCCGCTGACCCTTGAGCCGTTCGATCAGCGGCTCGTCGCGGTCGACCCCGAGCAGCATCAGCACGAACAGGAAGAGCACCATGATCGCGCCCGCGTACACGATGATCTGCACGGCGAACAGGAAGGACGCGCCGAGGATCAGGTAGAAGACGGAGATCGTGAAGAAGTTCACGATCAGGAACAGCGCCGCGTGGACGGCGTTCCGCTGGAGCAGCATCGCGATCGCGCTCGCGACCGACACGGGCGCGAACACCCAGAAGACGACGTTGTCGAGCGGCACTACCGGCCCTCCTCGGTCCCGGGTGCGGTCCCGAGCGGAGGAGGAGGCTCGAGCAGCTGCTCCTTGGTGAGGATGGCGTCCTCTCGCGACGTGAACGACATCTCGTAGAAGCTCGTCAGCGTGAGCGCTCGCGTCGGACAGGCCTCGACGCAGAGGCCGCACATGATGCAGCGGAGGTAGTTGATCTGGTAGTCCTTCGCGAACCGCTCCCCCGGGCTCGTCGGGTTCTCCGGGTCGTTGTCCTCACCGACGACCCAGATCGCGTCGGCCGGGCAGGCGAAGGCACAGAGCTCGCAGCCGATGCACTTCTCCAGGCCGTTCTCGTGACGGTTCAGGAGATGACGACCGATGTGGCTGCGGGGCGGTGGCGGCACGATCTCGGTCGGATAGCGCTCGGTGACGTCGGGACGGAAGATCTGCTTGAACACCGTGCCCATGCCTTTCGCGATCGCGACCACGGCCGAGCCCAGGTCGATCCGCGGGCGGTTCGCCGCGGGGCCGGTGGGCGGCGGCAGCTCGGCAGGGCGCTCGGCGGGCTGCGAGGGCGGCACGCGCGGGTCCTCGTTCACCGCGCCGCCTGCTCCGCCTCGGGCCTGCGCGCGAACAGCGGCCAGATGAGTGACAGGACGAGCACCGCGCCGACGAGCAGCGCCGCTCCGGTGACGACCGAGCGCCGCCCGTAGACGTCGGGCAGGACCACGACCGCGCCCGTCGCGAGCACCCACACCAGGCCGAACGGGATCAGGAACTTCCAGCCGAACGCCATGAGCCGGTCGTAGCGGATCCGCGGAAGCGTCGCGCGGATCCAGATGTAGACGTAGATCACGACGAGGACCTTCAGCAGGAACCAGAGCAGCGGCCAGAGCCACGGAAGGATGTCGGGCGCGGGCCCGCGCCAGCCGCCGAGCCACATCGTCGTCGCGACGGCCGCGACGGTCACGGTGTTGAGGTACTCGCCGAGGTAGAACATCGCGAACTTGATCCCGCTGTATTCGGTGTGGTATCCGGCGACGAGCTCGGACTCGGCCTCGGGAAGGTCGAATGGCGGGCGATTCGTCTCTGCGAGCCCGGCGATCAGGTAGATGACGAACGCGGGGAACTGCGGGATCACGTTCCAGACCTGGTCCTGGCTCGACACGATCTCGGACATCCGGAGCGAGCCCGAGTACATGAGCACCGCGATCAACGCGAGCCCCATGCCGACCTCGTAGCTGATCATCTGCGCCGAGCTCCGGATGGCCCCGAGCAGCGGGTAGTTGGAGCCGCTCGACCAGCCCGCGAGGACGATCGAGTACACCATCAGCGAGCCCATCGCGAGGATCCACAGGATCCCGACGTTGAGGTCGGCGAGCTGGAACGGGACCTCGCGACCGAACACCACGATGCCCGTCCCGAACGGGATGACCGCGAAGGACAGGAACGCGGGAAGCATCGCGATCACCGGCGCGATCGCGTACACCGGCCGGTCGACGAGGGTCGGGGTGATGCCTTCCTTGAAGAAGAGCTTGACGCCGTCGGCGAGCGTGATCAGCACCCCTCGCGGGCCCGCCCGCATCGGGCCCACCCTCGTCTGCATGTCGGCGATCACCTTCCGCTCGACCCAGATGAGGAGCATCACCATGATCAGGAGTGCGAAGAAGACGACGACGACGCGGACGACCATCAGGAGCCAGTCGAGCCAGTCCATCAGGACGCCACCTCCTCCGTCTGACCGACCGCTCCGTTGCTTGAGGCCCCCGCTTCCGCGAGCGCGACCGTCACCGGCCCGACGAACCCGCCCGCAAGCACCGTGTTCGCCCTCGCGCCCGGCTGATTGAACGGCACGAAGACCGAGCCGGCCGCCACGTCCCGCGTGATCCGGACCGGCAGGACGAGCTCGCCCGCCTCCGTCTTCACCCGAACGCGTCCTCCCTCCTGCACGCCGCGCTTCTCCGCGTCGTCGGGGTGGATCTCGGCGAACGCGGGATCCTCCAGCGCGGCCTTGAGCTCGGTGGCGCCCTCGAGCATGCGACCCTCGTCCACGAGGAGCGGGTACGAGAACAACGTGAGGTCGCCGAGCAGCTGCGGCCGCCCGGTCCCGGTCCACGCCGTGGCGCGCACCGGAACGGCGCGAGGCGCGAGCAGTCCTGCGGCCTCTTCCCGGAGGTCCTCGAGCGAGTCGAACCCGAGCCCACGTCCCATCGCCTCGGCGAGGCCGGCGAAGATCTCCCAATCCGGCCGTGACAGGCCGAGCGGGCCGCGGACCGGCCGCATCCGCTGGGAACGCCCCTCCCAGTCGGTGACGTTGCCCTCGCGTTCGGACCACGCGGCCGCCGGCAGGAACGCGTCCGCGTACGGCTCGAGCTCGCCGAGCTCGAGCCCCTGGACCACCTTGAAGCGGACGTTCGCGAGGGCGCGCCGGGCGAGTCCCGCATCGGGGAAGTCGCGGAGCGGATCCACGCCGATCAGGAACAGGACCTCGATCTCGCGACGCGCGCACGCCTCGAGGATCTGTCGCGCCGAGCGTCCCGGACCGCCGGTGCCCACCGGGCCCCAGACGGCCTCGACCTCGCCGCGCTCCACGTCGTTCGAGACCCGGCGGCCGCCGGGAAGCATCGCGGGGTGCAGCCCGGCGCGGAGCGCTCCCCGATCGTTCGCGCGCCGCGTCACGAAGGCGAAGCGCGCGCCGAACCGCTGCGCGACCGAGAGCGCGACGTCTGCGGCAAGCGGGTGCTCGGCAAGCCGCTCCCCGGCGATCACGACGGCGTCCGCGCCGGCCTCGCGCAGCGCGGCGGCGACGCGCCCCTCGAAGGTCTCGGCCCCGTCATCGCCGTCGTGGATCCGCTCCAGCACGTACGTCTGGTGCTCGGGCCGGCAGAGCTGGTGCTCGGCGAGGTCGCGCAGCCGCGTCGTCCGTGGGTGGATCACGAAGACCTTCGCGCCCCGGCGGGCCGCCTTGCGGATCCGAAGGTGCAGGATCGGCACCTCCTGCTCGGCGTCGAGCCCGGCGACGAGGATCACCTTCGCGCGCTCGACGTCGCGATAGGTCGTGGCGAGCGGCGTCGCGGCGGCGAGCTCTTCGGCCTGTCCGCCGTGCGGCGCGCGGCGATGATCCACGTCGTTCGTTCCGAACGCCGTCCGGGCCAGCTTGGAGAGCGCGTACGCGTCCTCGTCGGGCAGGCGTCCACCCGTGAGGAACGCGACCCGCCCCCCGCCCGACCACCGGGCGATCTCGCCGAACACCTCGTCGAACGACACGGGCTCGAGCCCCGGATCGCGCAGGAGTGGGGTCGTGACGCGCGTGTCGAGGTCGGCGTGGCGGAACGCGTACCGCCCCTTGTCGCAGATCCAGGCATCGTTCACGTCGACGTTGTCGCGGGCCAGGACGCGAACGACCTCGCCTCGGCGCAGGTCGACCCGCACGTTGCACCCGGAGGAGCAGTGTCCGCAGACCGAGTCGGCCGTCGACAGGTCGAACGGGCGGGCAGCGAACCGGTACGTCGTCGACGTGAGCGCGCCGACGGGACAGATCTGCACCGTGTTCCCGCTGAACGGCGAGCGGAAGTCCTCTCCCGCCGCGATCGACACCCGCTCGCCGGCGCTCCGCGCGAACAGCTCGATGAAGCGGTCGCCGCTGATCTCGTCGCAGAAGCGCGTGCACCTCGCGCACAGCACGCAGCGCTCGCGGTCGAGCGCGACGAGCGGCGAGAGCGCGATCGGCTTCTCGTAGACGCGCTTGGGCTCGCGGTACCGGCTCTCGCCGGGACCGAACGCGAGCGCCTGGTCTTGCAGCGGGCACTCGCCGCCCCGGTCGCAGATCGGACAGTCGAGCGGGTGGTTGAGCAGCAGGAACTCCAGGTTCGCAACCTGGGCGTCCTGGGCCACCTCCGACGAGTACTGCGTCTTCACCTCCATGCCCGGGCCGACCTCGGTCGTGCACGAGGTGAACAGCTTCCGCTGCCCCTCGATCTCGACGTAGCACTGACGGCAGGCGCCGATGGGCTCGAGGAACGGGTGGTCGCAGAAGCGCGGGATCTCGATCCCGAGCTGCTCGGCGGCGCGGATGATCAGCGTTCCCTTCGGGACGGTGACCTCCTTGCCGTCCACCGTGAGCGTCACGAGCTCCGCGGGCGCGCCGGTCATCCCAGGACCTCCGACAGACCAGGTTCCGAGACCTCGCGGCCGTGTTCCTGAACGCCGGGGCCGACGCGCGTGAACGGGCACCGGCGCTCCGCGATGTGCTGCTCGTACTCGTCCCGGAAGTACTTGAGGCTCGACTGGATCGGGCTCACGGCGCCGTCGGCGAGCGCGCAGAACGCGCGGAACAGGATGTTCTTCCCGATGTCGTCCAGGAGCGGAAGGTCCTCGGGCCGGCCGTAGCCCGACTCGATCCGGCCGAGCACGCGGCTCACCCACCACGTGCCCTCACGACACGGCGTGCACTTCCCACAGGACTCGTGCGCGTAGAAGGCGACGAGCCGGCGCGTCGCCTCGACGATGCAGTCGGTCTCGTCCATCACGATGATCGCCCCGGTGCCCAGGAGCGATCCCGCCGCGGCGACGGACTCGAAATCGAGCGCCACGTCCCGGTGCTCGTCGGTGAGCATCGGCGTCGAGGAGCCCCCCGGCGTCCACGCCTTCAGGCGCTTGCCGCCGAGGACACCGCCCGCGTGCTCCTCGAGCAGGGTCCCGAGCGTCGTCCCCATCGGCAGCTCGTAGTTCCCGGGACGCTCCACCTTGCCCGAGACGCTGAAGACCTTCGTCCCGGGCGACTTCTCGGGGCCGATACCGGCGAACCACGCGGCGCCGTTGCGGACGATGTGCGGGACGTTGCAGAGCGTCTCGACGTTGTTGATCAGCGTCGGGCACCCGTAGAGGCCCTCGACCGCCGGGAACGGCGGCCGGAGCCGCGGCTGCCCGCGGAAGCCCTCGAGCGAGGAGAGCAACGCCGTCTCCTCCCCGCAGATGTATGCGCCCGCGCCACGGTGCTGGATCACGTTCATCTGGTAGCCGGTCCCGAGGACGTCGTCGCCGAACACGCCCTTCGTGTAGGCCTCGGCGATCGCGCGCTCCAGGACCTGATCGGGCCACAGGAACTCACCGCGGCAGTACACGTAGGCCTCGTGGCTGCCGATCGCGTACGTGGCGATCGCGAGTCCCTCGAGGAACTGGTGGGGATCGCGCTCGATCAGCTCGCGGTTGTTGAACGTGCCGGGCTCGGACTCGTCGAAGTTCGCGACGGCGTAGGTCGGCTTCCCGGTGTCCTGCGGCACGAAGGACCACTTCACGCCCGTCGGGAAGCCGGCGCCCCCGCGACCGCGCAGGCCCGACGCCTTGACCACGTCGATCAGATCGGCCTTGGTCATGCCGAGCGCCGTGCGCAGCGACTCGTACCCACCGGCGGCGACGTAGCCGTCGATGCCGACGACGTCGGGATCCCCCCAGTTCGCCGTGATGATGGGGTCCGTCATCGCTCCTCACCGCCGCCGTCGATCCCGGCGAGGATCCGAGAGGCGTGACGGAGATCTGCCGGGGCCTCTCCTCGCGAGGGGGTGGGGACCTGGCCCGCGCGAACCTGCTCGATCAGCTCGCGCATCCGCTCCGGCGTGACGCGGTCGTGGTTCGCGAAGTCGATCTGGACGACGGGCGCGGCATCGCACGCGCCGAGGCATTCCTCCTCGGCGACCGAGAACAATCCGTCGTCCGAGACGCCGGTTCCGTTCGAGATCCCCGTGACGTCGTGGGCGGCCTCGTACACGTCCTTCGCCCCGCGGAGGGCGCAGGACAGGTTCGTGCAGACGTTCACGAGATGCGTTCCCGTCGGGGCCAGCCGCAGCATCGTGTAGAACGTCGCGACCGCCTCGACCTCCGCCGTCGTGAGCCCGAGGAGCTCGGCCACCTCGCGCAGCCCATCGCGCGAGACGTGTCCCTCGACGGACTGCACGAGGTAGAGCAGCGGCAGGATCGCCGAACGCTCGCGTCCTTCCGGGTAGCGGGCCTTGATCTCCTCGGCCTTGCCGCGGAGGTCCTCGGCGAGCACGGGCATCAGCGATCCACCCCGCCCATCACGGGGTCGACGCTCGAGATCACGGCAACGGTGTCGGCGACGAGGCCGCCGTCCACCATCTCGGGAACCGCCTGCAGGTTCACGAACGAGGGATCTCGGATCTTGACGCGGTACGGCTTGTTGCTTCCGTCCGACACCACGAACATGCCCAGCTCGCCGCGCGGGGACTCGACCGGGAAGTAGACCTCCCCCGCCGGGACGGAGATGCCCTCGGTCACGATCTTGAAGTGATGGATCAGGGCCTCCATCGACTCCTCCATGATGTGCGTGATGTAACGCTGCGAGTTCCCGATCCCGTCGGGCCCAACCTCCAGCTCGGCCGGCCAGCGAAGCTTCGGGTCCTCGATCATCACGGGCCCCGGCTCGGCCAACCGGTCCACGCACTGCTCGACGATCCGCAGGGATTGCCGCATCTCGTCGATCCGAACCTCGAATCGGGCGTAGCAGTCGCCGGTGTCGCGGACCGGCACGTCGAACTCGTAGGTCTCGTAGCCGCAGTAGGGCTCGTCCCTGCGGACGTCCCGGGCAAGGCCCGCGGCCCGAAGGATGGGTCCGGTGACCCCGAACGACAGGGCCTCGGCCAGGGGCAGGACGCCGACGCCGACGTTGCGCTCGAGCCAGATCGGGTTCTTGGAGAGCAGGTTCTCGTACTCGCGGATCCGCCCCGGCATCATCGCGAGGAAGTCGCCGATGTGGTCGAGCCCGCCATCGGGCAGGTCCATGACCACCCCGCCGATCCGGACGTACGCGTGGTTCATCCGGAGTCCGGTCGCCGCCTCGAAGATGTCGAGGATCGCCTCGCGTTCGCGGAACCCGTACAGCATCACGCTGATCGCGCCGAGCTCCATCCCTGCCGTGGCGAGCCAGACGAGGTGCGAGGCGATCCGGTTCATCTCCATGAAGAGCACGCGGAGCACCTGTGCCCGCGGCGGAGCCTCGATCCCGAGGAGTCGCTCGGCCGCCAGGCAGTACGCGGTCTCGTTGAAGAACGGAGACAGGTAGTCCGCTCGCGTGACGTAGGTGACGCCCTGTTGCCACGTCCGGTACTCGATGTTCTTCTCGATGCCGGTGTGGAGGTAGCCGATGATCGGCGTGCACGTCACGACCGTCTCGCCGTCGAGCTCGAGCAGGAGCCGCAGCACCCCGTGCGTCGACGGGTGCTGCGGACCCATGTTGATGACCAAGGTCTCCTGACGGAGCTCGCCGGTCCACAGCGCGTCGTCGCTCACGTCGTCCTCTTGTCGACGGGCGGGATGAACGCGCCCTGGTACCTGGTGTCGACGCCGCCGAGCTCCTCGTCCTTGCGCAGCGGCCACCCCCGCCACCCGTCCGGCAGCAGGATCCGCCGGAGATCCGGATGGCCGTCGAAGACGATGCCGTAGAAGTCGTAGGTCTCGCGTTCGTGCCAGTTCGCCGTCGGGAACAGACCGACGACCGAGGGGACGCTCGGGTCGTCGCTCGGGAGACCGACCTGCACCCGGAGCCGGTGACGGTGAGCGAGCGAGTAGAGCTCGTAGGAGATCCAGAATCGCGGGTCGCGATCGGGCCAGTCCGTCGCCGTCACGCTCGAGAGGAAGTCGAGCTCGAGCGCGGGGTCGTCCCGCAGCTCGGCGAGGGCCCCCAGGAGCTCTCCGCGTTCGACCACGACCATCGCCTCGCCCCTGGCGACGACGACATCGGGGTGTCGCGCGCGCACCTTCGCGGCGAGCTCGTCGATCCTCACGCGGCGCGCCGCCCCACCGTCCGGCAGCCGGTCAACGGAACCGCCCCTCCGTACGCACCTTCTCGTGGAGCCGGAGGATGCCGTACATCAGCATCTCGGGCTTGGGCGGACAGCCGGGCACGTAGATGTCCACCGGCACGATCGTGTCGACGCCCTGGACGACGGCGTAGTTCGTGAACATCCCGCCTGCCGATGCGCACACGCCCATCGAGATCACCCACTTCGGCTCGGGCATCTGGTCGTAGACGGTGCGAAGGACCGGCGCCATCTTCTGGCTCACGCGGCCGGCGACGATCATCAGGTCGGATTGACGCGGGGAGGCGCGGAACAGCTCCATCCCCCATCGCGCGAGGTCGTAGTTGCCGGCGCCGGTCGACATCATCTCGATCGCGCAGCACGCGAGCCCGAACGTCACGGGCCACATCGACTGCTTGCGCGCCCACGAGACCGAGCGGTCGAGCGTGGTCAGGAGCAGGCCGCGCTCGAGCTCCTCCTCGGCGTCGGCGTCGTCCTTGCCGGTCTTGAAACCCTCGATCCGCTCAACGGGCATGGGTCGGCCCCCGCTCAACCGGCATGGGTCAGCTCCCGCGCGTCGGCTCGAGCCGTATCCACGGCTGCTCCCGCCCGGCGCCGCTCGTCGCGCTGCCAGTCCAGACCGCCCTTCTTCCAGACGTAGACGTACGCCACGAAGACGAGCGCGATGAACACGGCCATCTCGACGAGCCCGAACAGGCCGAGCTGGCGGAACCCGACGGCCCAGGGGAACAGGAAGATCGTCTCGACGTCGAAGATGATGAACAGCATCGCGACGACGTAGAACTTGACGCTGAACCGCTCTCCCTTCGGCAGTCGTTCGGGGACGATGCCGCACTCGTACGGCGCGAGCTTGGCCGGCGTCGGCTTGTGGGGACGGAGCAGAGCCGACGCCGACAGGGACAACACGGCGAACGCGAGCGCGAGCGTCGCCAAGATCACGATCGGCAGGTACTCGGCGAGCTCCATCCGATCCTCCTAGGCGGCCCTCGCGAGCCGGACGATCGCGTTCATCAACTTGTCCTGGAAGTCGCCCTTCCGCCCGTCGGTCAGGTTCCCCATCACCCGCAGGGCGAACCGCATGAGCCACTCCTGGGGCAGTCCGTACTCGGTCAGCGTCCGCATCACGGCCGGGTGGCCGATGGCCCGCACGAAGTTGTTCCCGACGCGGAAGTACCTCGCGTACCGCTCGCGAAGGATCGCGGGATACAGCTGCGCGATACCCGGCCGGTCCCGCACGAGGGCCTCGTGGATGAGCTCCGCCGCGAGCTCGCCCGTCTCCATCGCGTACGCGATCCCCTCGCCGTTGAAGGGATTCACGAGACCGGCGGCGTCCCCGACGACCAACATCCCCGGCACCGCCGCCGGGACCCGGGACCCTCCCATCGGCAACGGACCGGAGAGCGCCCGTCCTTCGGCCGTCTCCTCGCTGACACCCCAGTCCTCGGGCAACATCTTCGTGAACGCCTCGAACACCCGCGGGGCCGAGACATCCTTGAAGCTCTTGAACGTGTTGAGGACGCCGGCACCGAGGTTCAACGAGCCGTCGGGCAGTGCGAACAGCCACCCGTAGCCGGGCATGATCTCGTCGCCCTCCCACAGGTCCATCCACACCTCGAGCCAGGGGCCCGGATGCCGCTCGACCCGGTAGTAACGGCGCGCGGCGATACCGAGCGGCTTCGTCGGGTCCCGCCGCACCCCCGCCTGGGCGGCGAACCGCGACGCCGCGCCGTCGGCCGCGATCACGAACCGGGCCCGGACGTCGACCTCCTCGTCGCCCTCGAGGTCGTGCACCCGCGCGCCCGTCACCCAGCCGTTGTCGATGGCGGGGGAGATCGCCTCCATCTTCTCCCGGAGTCCGGCGCCTGCCTTCTCGGCCTGGCGGACGAGGATCTCGTCGAAGCCGTGCCGGGTCATGGTCAGGCCGAATGCGGGGAAGTCCTCGAGCGCCGGCCAGGGGAGCTCGAGCATCGTCTTGCGCGAGTAGATCCGAAGTCCGCCGTGTCGCTCGAAACGGGGATCGTCGGTGTCGATCCCCATGCGCTGGACGGCGACGACCGCGCGAGGCGTGAGCCCGTCGCCGCAGACCTTCTCGCGGGGGAACGACGCCTTGTCCAGCAGGGTGACGTCGATGCCGTGCCGCGCGAGGTGGTACGCGGCCGTCGAGCCGCCGGGGCCGGCGCCGACGATCAGGACATCGGTCTCGATCTGCGCGCTCGGGCTCGACACCGGATCTCCCCCACCGCTTGTGAAAACTTTCACAAAGGATGCTAACGACTTGTGAAGCGCGTCACAAACCCTAGTCGCGCCGCGTGGACCGGTTCAAACCGGGCCTCGGGTCGGCGGGACGGCGGAGCCGGACCGCTACTCGCGCGCGTGGTCCCAGGCGGCGATGCGCTCGGGCGCCACGCGCAGGAAGCCGAGTCCGCGGATCTCCTCGGCGAACCTCGGGAACCCGTCCCCCGTCAGCAACGGCCGGTACTTCTCGTGCCACGCCGACAGCGGCTTGCGCATCCCGGCGTCCTCGGCGGGCAGGAGCTCGGCACGGCCGCGCACCTCGATCCCGGCGATCTCGACCCAGGCCCGGCCGAGATCGATCGACAGCGCGACGCGCGGGTCGGCCGACACGTTCGCCCACGTCCGCCCCTCGCGCCGGGTCGACGCGAAGATCGCCTCGGCGGTCCACACGAACCACAGCGGGACGACATGGGGTGACCCGTCGGCGTTCAGCGTCGCGACGCTCACGACCGGAAGCCCCGCGAACATCCGCCGGGCGGCGGTGGCGTCCACGTCTCGAACCTGCATCAGGTCCCGCCCTCGCGCCGAAGGCGCACGAGCTCGGCGATCTCGACCAGCGCGGAAACGCCCTCCGCCTCGAGCGGGGCGCCATCGAGCGCGGCGATGCCGCGGTCCACGAGGTCGCCGACCTGCGCGGCCGCGTTCGGAGCCGCGTCGCCGTCGATGACGTCGTCGCGAAGCTGGAACGCCTCGCCGACCAGCCGGCCGTAGATGCGCAGTGGTCCCTCGGCCGACGGACCCGCCTCGGCGAGCGCCGCGCCGATCAGCACGGGCCCCTCGGCGGTGTACGAGCCGGTCTTCAGGGCCGCCACGCCGGCCGGCGCGGGGCCGGCGGCCGCCGACAGGTCGAGGAACTGCCCTGCGGCCATCTCGACCCGCATCCGGTCGAAGCGGCCGAGGGCGACGGCGAGCGGGCCCGGCGCGGCACCGCAGGTGCGCAGCAGCTGCTCGGAGAGCACGGCGGCCAGGTCGCCCACGAGGATCGCGACGGCGGTGCCGTAGGCGTCCGGGTCCGCACCCGGCGGCGCCTCCTTGGCGAACCGCACGTGGCTGGCGGGAGCTCCGCGGCGCTCGTCGGTCCGGTCCATCACGTCGTCGTGGACGAGCGCGAACGTGTGAAGGAGCTCGAGCGCCGCCGCGGCCTCCGCGACCGGTGTCTCGTCCGCACCGCCACACGCCCGGTAGGCCCACAGGCACAGCGCCGGCCGGATCCGCTTGCCGCCGGCGCCGATCAGCCGGCGGAGCTCGTCCACGAGCACGGCGGACCCGGGTCCCATCCCCGTGAGCTCCGCGCGCCGGTCGGCGAGGAACCGCTCGATCGCCGGGTCGACGCGACGGCGCGCGTGGTCGAGCGCGGCGGAGACGACGGGCGGCTCGGCGGAGGGGCGCTCGCTCACGCCGTGAGTATCGCAAGACGATGCGCGGTCGAGGCGACTGCTATCGTTCCCGCGAAGCCCACCACCTCTTCGGATGACGCGCTTCCAGAAGCTCGCGATCGCGACCGCCTCGACGACCGTCGTCCTGTTCGGCGTGGGCGGGCTCGTCCGGGCCACCGACTCGGGCCTCGGCTGCACGAGCTGGCCGAAGTGCGGGCCGGACCGCTGGCTCCCCTACCCGACGGCCAAGTCCTGGATCGAGTATTCGCACCGGTTCGTCGCGTTCGTCCTCGTCGTCCTGATCGCGTGGACGGCGATCGAGGCGTGGCGCCGGCACAAGGAGCAGCGGACGATCCTCCGGTTGTCCGTCGCCGCCGTTCCCCTCGTGCTCATGCAGGCGGTGCTCGGAGGCATCGTGGTGCAGACCGATCTCGACCCGGCCTGGGTGACCGTCCACTTCGCGTTCGCGATGGCGCTCGTCGCCGTCGTCGTGGCGAACGCCGCGGAGGCGCTCTATGCGTTCGGTCGCGGCCGCCGGCGCGAACGGCCCTCGCCCGGTGGCGGTTTCGTCGCGCTGGCCGGTTGGACGGCGCTCGTGACGTTCGGCGCGCTGGTCGTCGGCACGTACGTCCGGGCGACCGGCTCGGGCCTGGCCTTCCGCGACTGGCCGCTCATGGACGGACGCCTCGTGCCGGCGCTCGGTGGGGCGGCCACCTGGATGTTCGCCCATCGTGTCCTGGCCGCAGCGGCAGCCCTGCTCGTGCTCTTCGTGTTCATCCGAGCCTGGACCCGGCCGCGGAACCGGGCGCTCTCGATCCTGTCCCTAGTCGCGCTGGCACTGATCGTCGCGCAGGTCCTCGTCGGTGCCGCCAACGTCTGGTCCCGCCTGCAGCCCGCGGCGGTGACCGCCCACGTGGCCCTGTCGGCTGCGATCTGGGCGACGCTGGTCGCGCTCTGGGTCGCCGCACGCAACGAAACCCGCCGTGGCGGACACGCACTCTCGGAGGTGGACGCCCGGAGGAACGGCAAGCGCACCTCGCTCCGCGAGACGACGGCCGCGTACTTCCAACTCACGAAGCCGCGGATCATCGTCCTGCTGTTGATCACGACCGTGCCGGCGATGATGCTCGCCGAGCGCGGCCTGCCCTCCATCCTGTTGATCCTGGCGACGGTTGGCGGCGGTGCCGTCGCCGCGGGCTCGGCGAACGCGATCAACTGCTACCTCGATCGGGACGTCGACGAGGTGATGCGGCGGACGCGCCGGCGTCCGCTCCCGGCCCACCGGATCGCCCCGGAGAACGCGCTCGCCTTCGGGTACGTCCTGGGAGCCGCCGCGTTCCTGTTCCTCTCGATCGTCGTCAACGTGCTGGCGGCGAGCCTCGCGCTGGCGGCGATCGCCTTCTACGTCTTCGTCTACACGATGTGGCTGAAGCGCACGAGCGTCCAGAACATCGTCATCGGGGGCGCCGCGGGTGCCGTTCCCGCGCTCGTCGGGTGGGCCGCGGTGACCGGGACGGTCGGGGTTCCTGCGTGGATCCTGTTCGCGATCGTGTTCGTCTGGACGCCGCCGCATTTCTGGGCGCTCGCGATGCGCTACCGCGACGACTACGCAGCGGCCGGCATCCCGATGCTCCCCGTGGTGCGGGGGCCGGAGGAGACGCGCAAGCAGATCCTTCTCTACTCGCTCGTGCTGTTCGGGACGTCGCTGTTGCTGGTGCCCTTCGGCGACATGGGGCCGGTTTACGCAGTCGCCGCGCTCGTGCTCGGCAGCTGGTTCGTCTGGCGAGCGCTTCGGCTCTGGATGGGCGCGTCCGGGTCGGACTCGATGCGCCTCTTCCGCTTCTCGATCGTCTACCTCGGTCTGCTCTTCGCCGCGGTCGCCGTCGACGCAGCATCGCCGTTCGCCGCGATCGCCTGAGTGCGACCATCAGGCGACCGCGCAGCCCTCACTCGCCGGCGGTCACCCTCGAGAGCAGGTCGGCGAGCATCTCCTCGTCGATCGCCCCGGCGATCCGGTAGCGGAGCCGCCCGTCGGCGTCGATCACGACCGTGGTCGGCAGGAACGGCACGCCGAACCGGTACGCGATGTCGCCCGTCCGGATCCCCGAGGCTCGGGTACCGCACGCCGAACTCGTCCAGGTACGCGCGCGCCGCGTCCTCGCCTTCCCGGTAGTTGACCCCGATGAAGAACGGGCCGTCGTCGCCGGCTCGCGATTGCGCGGCGGACAGGATCGGCTGCTCGCGTCTGCAGGGAGCGCACGAGGTGGCCCAGAAGTTCACGACCACGACGCGCCCCGCGTAGTCCGAGGTAGACAGCGTCCCGCCGGCGAGCGTGGCGCCCTCGAGCGGGGGCATCCTGCCGGAGACCTCCTGCACCGCCGCGCCGGGAACCACCGCGGGAGAAGCACACGCCGTCAACAGCAGGAGCACGGCCACACGTTTCATCACGACGTCCACTCGCGGCCGGCGGCGGCGGGCGGGCGTCAGCCGACCCTCACCGTGCCGTTCATGTTGGGATGCACGTCGCAATGGAAGTAGTACTCGCCCGCGGGGAACGGCCCGACCTCGTACGGGATCGTGGCGGGCCCCGTGACGATCTCGCCCTGGAACAGCGTCTCCCCGAGGCTTTCGTCGGAGTAGATCGAGATGTTGTGCGGCGTTCCCGCGTCCCGGTTGTCGAACGTGATCGTCGCGACCGCCTCGGGCGGCAGGTCGAGGGTCTGCGTGTCGAACGCGATGTTCTGCGCAACCACGGTGGGGCCGCCACCGGGTTCCCCGCCACCGCCCGGCGATCCCCCTCCTCCGCCGGGCTCCCCCGGCCCGCCGCCCCCGGTGCCGCCCGCGCCTTCGACGGCCTCGATCTGTCCGGTCATCGTCGGGTGGACGACGCACAGGAACGAATAAGGCCCTGGTTCGACCGGGTTCACGCGGTAGGTCGCCTGCCCCGGGCCGGACACGAGGTCGCCCTCGAACACCGGCGTTCCGGAGAAGTCGGGGTTGTCGTAGATCGCGACGTTGTGCTGCTGCCCGGCGTCGCGGTTGTCGAACGCGATCTCGAACGGCACGCCGGCAGGCACCGTCAGGTCGGTCGGGTTGAAGGCGATGTCCTGGGCGACGAGCTCGACGACGGGGACTTCCCCATCGGGTGGACCCGGCTCTTCGCCCTCTTCCCCGCCGGCGACGAAGGCGAGGGCGATCCCACCGGCCAGCATCGCGACGCCCGCCGTGGCGGCGAACATCGCGGCGATGGTGGAGCCGCGGACGGTCGTCCGGCCGGCCGCGATGGCGGCGATCACCATGATGCCGAGCGCCGCGACGACGGCCGTGACCGTCGCGGTCGTCGCCGTGAGACCGAGCAGGATCCTCGAGAACCCCCAGAGGAGCAGCGCGATGAACAGGAGGATGCCGACCGGCAGCAGGAGCGGAAGGAGCAGCCGGTCGCGGACGTCCTTCCTCACCTTGGCTTCACCTTGACCTCATTTCGCGAGCCCCGCCCGCACGTCGCGCTCGACCTCGCGGAGCGCGAGCGCGTCCCACCCGTCACGCTCCTTCGCGTGCCAGTTGAAGAAGATGACCACGATGAAGCCCCACAGGATCAACCCGCCGCCGAGCTTCATGATGAGACCCGCAGCCAACTGGTCGGTGGCCGCCGAGATCCCCCAGATCCTCGGGAACGTTCCGTACACGGGATACAGCAGCGTCTGGCCGAACGTGAGGAACGACGCCGGGATCGTCGGCGCGAGCGACTGGAGGAACAGGTACAGCAGCTGTCCCGGAAGCGGGAGGGACGGACGCTCCGGGAGCGGAGACAGGACCGGCCACCACATCACGACCGCCGACGACACGATCAGCACGTGCAGGGAGAAGTGCAGCAGCTCCGAGCCCACCGACGCCTCGACCACCTCGGGCCAGTGGGTGAACAGGAGCACCGCGTTGAAGACGATCAGCGCGACGACGGGGCGGGTCGCGAACCCGAAGACGCGCCCGACCGGCCTCGGGCGCAGGATCGCGCGCCACATCCATGCCGGGATCCCCGCCACGAGCAGCGGGGCGGCGACGAGGGTGTAGACCATGTGCTGGACCATGTGGGCGGAGTACAGGTAGCCCTCGGCCAGGTCGTGCATCGGCCACTCCGAGGCGAACCAGAGCAGCCCCATCCCGGCGGTGAACAGCGTGGTGCGGCGACGGCGTTCGCGAGGGTCGGCGTCCGGCGCCGTCAGCCCGTGCCGGCGAACGGCGAGCAGGTACGCCACCCATACCCCTCCGAGGAGGAACCAGACGTCGGGATGGGCGTGCCATGTGGGCATCGGCTACCCCGCGAAGGCCCGGAACGTGAGCAGCACGATGAGGAACAGCGTGATCGCACCCGCGAGGCCCATCATGAAGAAACGGGCGTAGGTCCGGCTGTCGAACTTCAGGTGCATGAACCAGAGCACGACCAGCGTGAACTTGATCAGCGCGAACAGGAACAGGAGCGGGATCAGCAGGCCCTCGATCGCTTCGATGTAGTAGATGGCGACCTCGGCCGCGGTGATGATCGCGAGGATGATCGCGATCCGGACGTACTCCTTCGGGCTCGGGTGGCGCGCGACGTGACCGGACCCCGACCCCGGAGCCGCGTGGGACCCGGCCTGCGGGTCGAGCCCGGTCGCGCGCTCCGCCTCGCTCATGCCGGGTTCCCCGTCGGGATCAGGTAGATGACGGTGAAGATCACGATCCACACGATGTCGACGAAGTGCCAGTACAGGCCGACCATCTCGACGGTCTCGGCCTTCTCGGGCCCGAGCCGGCCGGAGAAGGAGAACGTGAGCAGGGTCAGCAGCATCAAGATCCCGATCGCGACGTGGGTTCCGTGGAACCCCGTCAGCACGTAGAAGCTGGTGCTGAACAGGTTCGTCGTGAGCGTGAGCTCCTCATGGGCGAACGTCGTGAACTCGTAGACCTGGCCGCCGACGAACGTCATGCCGAGCAACGCCGTCGCGAGCAGCCACACCCGCGACCGGCCGACGTCGCCCCGCTGCAGCGCCGCGAGCGCGAGCACCATCGTGAGCGAGCTCGCGAGGAGCACGAAGGACGACACCGATGTGTACGGGATGTCGAAGACGTCGTTCGGATACGGCCCGACGACGCTGGCACCTCGGTAGAGCACGTACGTCGAGATCAGCGCGCCGAACAGCATGCAGTCCGACGCGAGGAACAGCCACATGGCGAGCTTGATGTTCGGCAGGCCCGTGCTCGTCGCGAGGTGCTCGCTCTCGTAGGCGTGGACCTCCATCGCGTCGCTCGCCATTCAGCGCATCACTCCGCCGAGGGTTCCAGGATCCAGCCGTAGAACCCGGCGAGCACCAGGACGATCCCGACGCCGACCAGCCACCAGTTGAAGATGAGGCCGTACGCCGCGATCGGCAGGCCGAGCGCCGCGATCAGCGGGAAGTAGGACGGTCCCGGCAGGTGGATCCCGTGGCCGCCGCCGTGACCGCCGCCGTGCGGGTCGCCGTGTGCCTCACCGGAACCGCCCGCCGGCACGGGCACGACCCGGCCGCCTTGGGTCTGCGAGTACTTGCGGTGCCACAGCTCGTCGAGGGAGTGCACGACGGGCACCTCGTCGAAGTTGTACTCGGGAGGCGGCGACGTCGTGAGCCACTCGAGGGTCCGCGCGTCCCAGGGATCGGCCTCCATCTCCTTCGGCTTGCGGAAGCTCGCCACCGCGTTCACGAGGAAGATCAGCACGCTGACCGCGATCAGGAACGCCCCGACCGACGACACGAGGTTCCAGAAGCTGAGGCCGAGCGATGCCGGGTAGCTCTGGATCCGTCTCGGCATCCCCTGCAGCCCGAGGATGTGCATCGGCCCGAACGTCAGGTTGAACCCGATCAGCATGAGCCAGAAGTTCATCTTGCCGAGCCCCTCGCCCAACATCCGTCCGAAGACCTTCGGCCACCAGTAGTAGATGCCGCCGAACAGCCCGAAGATCGCGCCGCCGAACAGCACGTAGTGGAAGTGCGCGACGATGTAGTACGTGTCCGTCTGCTGGTAGTCCGACGGCACCACCGCGTGCGTGACCCCAGAGAGACCGCCGATCACGAACATCGCGATGAACCCGACCGAGAACAGCATCGGCGTCGTGAACCGGATGTCGCCCCGCCAGAGCGTCCCGAGCCAGTTGAAGATCTTCACGCCCGTCGGAACCGCGATGATCAGTGTCGAGATGCCGAACGCGGTGTTGGCCACCGGTCCCAGCCCGACCGCGAACATGTGGTGCGCCCAGACGCCGAAGCCGATGAACCCGATCGCGATGCCGCTGAAGACCACGAACTGATAGCCGAACAGCGGCTTGCGCGCGAAGACCGGCAGGATCTCCGAGACGATCCCCATCGCCGGCAGGATCAGGATGTACACCTCGGGGTGGCCGAACAGCCAGAACAGGTGCTGCCACAGCACGGGGTCCCCGCCCGCCGCCGGATCGAAGAAGTGGGTCCCGAACCGGCGATCGAAGAACATCTCGGTCAGCCCGATCGTGATGATCGGCAGCGAGAAGGCCAGGAGCAGCTGGACGACGAGTCCCATCCAGATGAACACGGGCATCCGGAACAGCGTCATGCCCGGCGCGCGCATGTTGATGACCGTGACGGCGAGGTTGACGGCGGAGACCGTGGACGCGATGCCGGTGATGAGCAGCCCGAGCGAGTAGAAGGTCATCCCGAGAGACGCATCCACGGTGGAGTTCGGCGGGTATCCGAACCACCCCCCGTTCGGAGCGCCGCCGAGGAACCAGCTCGAGTAGATGAACAGCCCGCCGAACAGGAACGCCCAGTAGCTGTAGGCGTTCAACCGCGGGAACGCGACGTCACGAGCACCGATCATCAGCGGGATCAGGTAGTTGAAGAACGCGGCCGACAGCGGCATGACCACGAGGAACACCATCGTGACGCCGTGCATCGTGAACATCTCGTTGTAGACGCTCGCCGACAGGATGTCCTGGTCGGGCTGCGCGAGCTGGACCCGGATCAGCAGGGCCTCGCTCCCGCCGATGATGAAGAACGCGAAGGCCGTGATGCCGTACAGGATCCCGATCTTCTTGTGGTCCACCGTCGTGAACCAGCTCCAGAATCCCGTCGTCGAGGTCGGCCGGCGCAACAGGCCGCGAGGCCGCTCGGCCGGGACGCTCACGCTCCGCATGGTGTTTCCTTCACCTCATTCCAGCGTGTTCAGGAACGCGATCAGTTGTTCGATCTGCTCCGGCGTCAGGTCGTAGTCCGGCATCAGCGAGCCGGGCTTCATCGCCGGCGGGTCGTCGAGCCATCGTCGCAGGTTCTCGTCGTTGTTCTCGAACATGCAGCCCGCGAAACACTCGCGGCTCGCGAAGTGCGTGAGATCCGGTGCGTTGTTCGATCCCCGGATCATCTCGCCACTCGGATCCCGCAGGCCGGCGACGGCGTGGCACTCCGTGCAGCCGGCGCGACCGGCCTCCAGGAACACCTGCAGGCCTTGGGCCGCCGCTCCGTCCGGCGGTGCGGCCGGCGCCTGCTGGTCGGCCACCCACCGTTCGAAGTCCTGGGGCGTGTGCGCGACGACGGTGAACCGCATGTACGCGTGCGAGAGGCCGCAGAACTCCTTGCACTGGCCCTCGTACGTGCCGGGCTCGTCGGCCTGGAGCACCATGTGGTTCACGCGCCCGGGGATCACGTCCTGGGTCCCGGCGAGCTCGGGGGGCCAGAAGGAATGGATCACCGCATCGCCGAGCGTGGCCGGCTGGGTTCCGTCCGGCGGGCCGGGCTGGCACTCGCTCGGGGTCGGCGCGCCTCCGTAGCCGGCGCCGACCGCGCAGAGCGTGAGGTACACGGGGCGGCCGGTCGGGATGTGCAGCTCGTTCGCCGTGAGGATCCGCTGTTCGGGATAGTCGAACTCCCACCACCATTGATGCCCGAGGACCCGCACGTCGAGCGCACTCGGCCCGGGATCCCTGGCGAGCTCGAAGATCCCCGCGACGGTCGGCACCGCGACGCCCGCGAGGATCACCGCCGGAAGGATCGTCCACGCGATCTCCAGGCGCGTGTTGCCGTGGACCTGCGGCGGGATGCCCTCGCGGCCCTTGCGATGCCGGTACCGGAACGCGAAGAGCACGAGCGCGCCCTCGACGACGAAGAAGATGACCGCCGCGACCCAGAAGACGGGGACGAACAGGTCGTGGGCCTTCTGCGCGTAGGGTCCTGCGGGCTCCAGCGCGGACTGGGTGGCGTTCGGGGCGCACGCGACCGCGACGGCGATGAGGGCGACCAGGCCGAGGGCCGACTGCGTCTTCCTGCGCACGTTCTCCGTTCCCCTCGCGCGGACTTACGGCGGGCACCGAAGCCCGGCGAACTCTAGCACCGTTGAAAGTGCCCACGATCGTGCTCGGAGCCCACCGCGCCGGTCAGATCGGAGGACTGAACTGGCGGATCGCGCGAAGGACCGGCCCGAGCAGCAGTGTCCATCGGTTCGTCACGACGAGCACCCCGATCGCGATCATCACCACACCCGAGGCCCCGGCGATCCAGTGGTAGTTGCGCCGGACGAACGCGAGCGTCCCCATGAGTCGACGGATGCCCAGCCCGACGAGCAGGAACGGAAGACCCAGCCCGGCCGAGTACACGAACAGGAGCACCGCGCCGCGGAACGAGCCTCCCTGGGCCGCCGCGATGGCGAGCACGCCGGCGAGCACCGGTCCGATGCACGGCGTCCATCCGGCACCGAACGCGACGCCGAGCGGGAAGGCCCATGCCGGCCCGGGCCGGACCCGCTGGAGCAGCGGCCGGCGTTCCGCGAACAGCGCCGGCGACCCGACGCGCAGCGCGTACAAGAGCATCAGGACACCGAACGCGATGATGATCGCGCCCGAGATCCGGATGCCCGCGGGCGAGCGCAGGATCCGGGTCACCGATCCCGTGAACGCCCCCAAGGCCGTGAAGACCGCGGCGAAACCGGCGATGAACAGCAGGATCGGCACGACCGGTCGGCGTTCGTCCCGAGCCTCCCCCGCGACGAAGGACAGATAGCCGGGAACGAGCGGGAACACGCACGGCGAGGCGAAGGAGACCAGGCCGGCGGCGAACGCGAGCGCCGGCGCCCACCACGATCCGAGGCCTTCCTGGATGAAATCGGCGATCACCGGGCCAGTGTAGGAAGGCATCCGCATGGCGGTGGCACGTTCGATCCGAGAGGGAGGGAGGTTGCACCTCTCGGGCGATCCTTGCCATAGTGAGGCGTGCTTGTGAAGCTTTTCACGAGCGGTGGCAGCGGCACCGCGAGGCCCGCGAACGACCGGGTCGCGAGGGGCCGATGTCTATAATCACTCGGCCGCGAAGGCGACCGACGATCGGGGGAAGCGCGATCCGCGTGGGGATGGCTGTCGGATGAAGGTCCCGGAGAGGCTCCTTCGGCAGTACGCCAAGCAGAAGGAGCGAGCCGAGCGTTTCCTCAGAGATTTCGAGTGGTCCTGGACCACCGCCGTTGCGTTCTCCCTCGGACTTGCCTTCTTCAGCGTCATCTCGATGGCGGTGATCCCCTCGTTCTGGCTCTACTTCGCCGAGCAGAAGCTGGGGTGGGACGGCCTGTCGGGGACGTCGGACTGGCGGCCGCTCGCGCGCGACGCCGTCGCCGCCGGGCTCGCGACAGGGCCGTTCTTCACGGTCGTGGTCGCGGCCGCGATCGTCCAGAACTGGCGGCGGAAGCTCCGGGGGGCCTCGGCCGAGCGCCCGACCGGCGGCTATCGATGAGGAACGGATAGGAAGGCCCGCCCGTGCCGTTCACGAAGACCGAGGTCGACATCCACACGGACTATGTCGTGGAGCCCGTCGATCCGTCCTGGCTGGCGAAGGGTGTCCGCTCACCGAAGCACCTGATGCTGGATCCGGATAACTGCATCCTGTGCCGGGCGTGCGAGGACGTCTGTCCGTGGAACTGCATCTTCATGATGGCCCCGACGATCGTGCGGGACGCCACGGAAGAGTCCGTCGAGGCCGAGATCTCGGAGTCCTATTCGGTCTTCGTGGTCGACGACAACGCCTGTACCCGCTGCTCCGTCTGCGTGGAGCGATGCCCCACCGACACGCTGTACTACGCCCGGCTGCCCGAGGGCTCGGGCGGCCGCCGCACGATGGCCTCGGTTCCCGAGTCGCAGCGGGCCGACGAAGGCTAGGACGAGGGGGAAGGACGGGGTGAAGCTCAAACCGCCCTCGCCGAGCGAGGTGATGGATCGCGTCCGCGACTCCGAGGTCTGGAAGTCGATGTTCCGGCCCGGCTCGATCTTCCGCAAGGGCTACAAGGACACGTCGCGCGACCGGGCGCTCGCGACGATGAACAACGTGCTGTACCACCTGCACCCCGTGAAGCTGAAGCGGCACGGGCTGAAGCTGACCTACACGTTCTGCCTGGGCGGCCTGTCGTTCTTCCTGTTCATCCTGCTCACCGTCACGGGCATCTTCTTGATGTTCTTCTACCGCCCGGCCGCCGAGCTCGGCGCGGCCTCGGCCTACGCCGACATGCAGAACATCCGGACCTCGGTGTTCTTCGGCGACCTCGTCCGCAACCTGCACCGGTGGGGCGCCCACCTCATGGTCTTCAGCGTCACGCTCCACATGGCGCGTGTCTTCTACACCGGCTCGTACAAGCCGCCGCGTGAGTTCAACTGGGTGGTCGGCGTGGTCCTGCTGTTCCTCACGCTCGGACTCTCGTTCACCGGGTACCTGCTGCCGTGGGACCAGCTCGCGATCTGGGCCGTCACGGTCGGCACGTCGCTCGCCGGGTACTCCCCCCTCATCGCGAAGCAGGCGAACTTCCTGCTGCTCGGCGGGGTGGTCGTCGGCCCCGACACGTTGCTTCGTTGGTACACGCTCCACGTTCTCGCGTTGCCGTTCGTCCTGGTGATATTCCTCTCCGTGCACTTCTGGAGGATCCGCAAGGACGGCGGGATCTCGGGACCGATGTAAGGGACCGCTCGAAGAGGAGGAACGTTGGCTCGCGAGGAAGCGCAACTCGACCAGGAGACCTTCGACAGGGTCCTGGCCGAGGAGCTCGCGAAGGGCACCGACCGCCGCGTCGCGGAGGGTCGCGCGCGGCGATCGGCGGTGCAGGCGTATCGGGCTGCGCACGGGGAAGGTCCGGCCGCGGCTCCGGCCGCGGCCGCGCCGGGGGAGGCTGCGGCGACGGCGGGAGATGGTAGCTGCGGCAGCGGGCGCCGCAGAGCCCCCGGCGCCGGCCGCGGCCTCCGCCCCTGCAGCTGCTCCGGCTGCCGGCTGCTGCTGCCGCGCCGGCGGCTGCGGCTGCGGCTGCGGCGGCGGTTGCTGCACCTGTTGCCGGGGACGACGTTGGCGCCGGCTCGGCAGGCTCCGGCGCCGACGGGGAACGTGCCGGAGCCGAAGAAAGGTGCAGAGGAGAAGCACCGGCTCCTGGCGCTCGTTCCGCCCGAGGGCATCCAGCGCGTCGAACGCGAGCAGGGCGACCGCGTGAACGTGTGGCCCCACCTGCTGATCGAGGAGTTCGTCGCGATGCTCATCGTGACCGTGGGCCTCGTGATCTTCTCGACGTTCGTGAACGCGCCGCTCCGCGAGCTGGCGAACCCGAACCTGACGCCGAACCCGTCGAAGGCTCCCTGGTACTTCCTCGGCCTTCAGGAGCTCCTCCGTTACTTCCACCCGATGGTGGCGGGCGTGCTCTTCGCGCCGACGATCGTTCTGCTCGCGCTCGCCGTCGTTCCGTTCGTCGACCGGAACCCGAGCACGAAGCCGGGCGATCGCAAGCTCGCGATGACCATGTTCACGATGCTGATGATGTTCGGCGCGACACTGACGATCATCGGATCCTTCTTCCGCGGCACCGGCTACAACTGGGTCTGGCCGTGGGCGCAGGGGGTGTTCTTCGAGCTGTGATGCCGGTCCTGGCCCTGTCGAGCGGCACGATCGCGGCGATCGTCGTGATCGTCGTGCTGGACCTGTTCGCGATCGTCTTCGGCCTGTCGTTCCGGCGGGCGCGACGAGAGCAGCGCGAGGCGGAGGCCCGGGACACCGCCCATGCGTTCGGCCAGCCACCGCCCAAGACCGCGAAGCCGGTCAGCCGGCGCGAGTTCTTCCGGCGGTCGCTCGTGGGATCGCTCCTCGTCTACGGCGCGCAGTTCGGGGGCGCGACCCTCGCCTTCCTGTGGCCGAACCTGAAGGGTGGCTTCGGCTCCGTGATCAACGCGGGCAAGGTGGACGACATCAAGGCCGCGATCAGCGAAACGGAGCAACCGGTGTACTCGGGGACCGGTCGGTTCTACATCATCGCGTACAACGGCCGGCCGTCGGACGACATCGACTACGAGGCCGAGGGCCTCTCGGCTCAGGGGATCATGCCCCTGTACCAGCGGTGCGTGCATCTGGGGTGCCGCGTCCCCTTCTGCGCGCAGTCGCAATGGTTCGAGTGCCCGTGCCACGGGTCGAAGTACAACACCGCGGGCGAGTACAAGCTCGGTCCCGCGCCGCGGGGCATGGACCGGTTCCGCGTCACCGTCAGCGAGACCGGCGACGTCATGGTCGACACGGCCGAGGTGATCCTCGGGCCGCCGCGCGGGACGGACACCCTGCGCCGGCCGCAATCGGGGCCGTTCTGCGTGGCGACGGGATGAGGGAAGGGCTCGCGATCTGATGCTCGCCCTCACGCAGGCCCAGGGCATCATCCTCGCGATCGGCGGAGCGGTCTTCCTCGCGATCGCCGGGAGCGTCCTGTTCCTTCGAGGCCGCCGCCGAGTGGCCGCACCCGACATCCCCCAGAGCATGCGTCCCGGACCCTCGGACGAGGATCTCGAGACGCCGCTGCTGCAGAAGCTTCAGGGCTGGGGCGTGCTGCTGGTCGTCTTCCTCGTCGTCTGGGTTCCCGCGACGTGGCTCCTCGAGCCGGGCACGAACCTCGCGCAGGAACGTGACCTCAAGGTCGACGCGATCCATCGCGGCAGCCTGGCGGTCGAGCTCTTCACCGAGGAGAACCAGGGCGGCGTGGGGTGCGTCCAGTGTCACGGTCCCACGCTCGAGGGCGGCCGGATCCTGAACCCGAATACCCCCGACAACCCGAGCGACGTGGTGATCACGCCGAACCTGACGACCGTTTGCGGGGGACCGTTCCATGGTCACCCCCTGATCTACAGCCTCAGGGACATCTACACGACCATCGAACAGGGCCGCGGGATCATGCCGTCCTGGAGCATCCGGTTCGAGGGCGCACTGAACGACCAGCAGATCAACGACATCGTGACCTACCTCGTCAGCATCCAGAACGAGGACGAGATCCCCTTCGGCGAGAACGTCTGCCTCAACCCGGAGGCGCAGACGAAGGCCGTCGAGGACTACCTGGACGGCGTCATCACCGACAAGCCCAACCCGACGGACAACGTGGAACTGTGATCGCCCAGTCCTGCGTCGGGTTCGAGATCCCCTGCGAGACCCTGCTGAAGGGTGGGCTCACCACGATCATGGGATTCGTCCTGTTCGTCGGAAGCGTGCTGCTGATGCTTTCGTTCGTATTCGGACGGCGGATGGGATACCTCGTCCTCGCGGTCTCCTTCTTCGCCTGGATGATCATCCTGTCGGTGACCTGGCTGACTGGGTTCGTCATCTCGCAGGGGCTCGACACGCCGGTGAACCTCGGCCCTCGCGGAGCCGAGCCGGCCTGGGTCATCGAGGCGGCGGGCACCGATCCGCAACCCATCTACGAGGTGTTCGATCGCTACCCCGACGGCGAGGGGTGGCGCGAGCCCGGCGAGAACGACAACGACACCGCGTCGATCCAGGCGGTGACTTCCGCGGCGCAGGCCTTCCTTGCCGAGAGAGCGAACGAGGACCTTGGACTCGCCGAACACGACGCCCTGGCGCTCCAGACGACGGACTTCGTCGTCGAGAACGTTCAGTTCGCGACCGAAGAGGATGTGTCGCTCGCCGCCGCGGAGGGGTATTTCACGGGCGGCGGGCCGCTCCTGAAGGTGTACATGCGGCACGACTCCGGCAGCGTGAACCGCTACTCCTGGATGTTCCTGATCGGCTCGGTCGTCGGCCTGGCGGTCCATCTCCCGTTGCTCGACATCGCCGAGCGCAAGCGCAAGGACATCCTGACCGGCGGGACGGCCCCGCCGTGGTACGGACCTGCCTAGAACGCGACCACGAGGAGACCCGAGATGCTCGCTCAGGAAGCGGCACCGCTGATGGAACAGGGTTCGGTGCAGTTCATCCTGTTCGGCGTCATGGTCCTGGTGATCTTCGTCGTCATGTGGATCACGATCGCCAAGTAGGTCCGGCGAGGGTTCAGGCGGTCTGGGCTCGGCCCCGCCGCTTCACGTCGACGAGCGCGGCCTTGCGCTGCTCGTAGTACGTGAGGATCTGGAGCTCGACCGCCAGGTCCACCTTCCGCACCGAGACGCCCTCGGGGACCGCGAGCGCCGCCGGCGCGAAGTTCAAGATCGATCGGATCCCGGCTTGGACCATGGCGTCGGCGACCTGCTGGGCCGAGGCGGCCGGCGTCGAGATGACGCCGATCAGCGTCTCGTGCTCGCGCGCGATCGCGCGCAGGTCCTCCAGCGGACGGATCGCGAGGCCGGCGACGTCCTCCCCGATCTTGCCCGGGTCGTTGTCGACGAGCGCCGCCGTTCGGAAGCCGCGCTCGGCGAAGCCCCGGTAGTTGGCGAGTGCGTGCCCGAGGTTCCCGATCCCGGCGATCACGATGGGCCAGTGCTGCGTCAGGCCGAGCTCGCGACGGATCTGATGGATCAGGTACGCGACGTCGTACCCGACCCCTCGGGTCCCGTACGAGCCGAGGTGCGAGAGGTCCTTGCGGACCTTCGCCGAGTTCACGCCCGTGGCCTCCGCGAGCGCCTCGGACGAGACGGTGGTCGCGCCGCTCTCGGCGATCTCGACGAGCGCCCGCAGGTAGATCGGGAGTCGTCCGACGGTGGCCTCGGGGATCGGCCGCTGGCTCACGGCCGGATGATAGTGCATTCGTGAATGTGGTCCGGCGAGCGCTCAGGGGCGAACGGCGCGGGCGAACGACCCCTGGTCGAGCTCGATCTCGAACCGCTCCTCACCGTCGACGAGGACGACCGGGATCCGGATCCCGTACTCGAGCTCCAACGCGTCACTCCCGGTGACGTCGACGTCCTCGAACTCGAAGGGCGTGCGCCCCCGCTCCGCAAGGATGACCCGGCGCGCCTCGTCGCAGAGGCCGCACCCTGGCCGCGAGTACATCACCACGCGCCGCACGGGCGGGCATGCTAGCGCCTCGGGTCCGCCACGGAGCCGCCCCGCCCATGTGGTAGGAAAGCCGGATGAGCGAGGGAGAGATCCACGATCTCGACCTCCACCGCCGAGTCAGGCACGGGGACCGCGAGGCGTTCGACGAGATCTACCGGCGGTACGGCTCGGCGGCATACGGCCTCGCGCTTCGGATCACCGCCCAGGAAACCCTCGCCCAGGAGGTCGTCCAGGATGCCTTCCTCGCCCTGTGGAAGGCGCCGGAGGCCTTCGACCCCGCTCGGGGCGCCTTCCGCTCCTTCTTCTTGTCCTTGGTCCATCACCGCGCGGTGGACGTGGTCCGGCGCGAGGAACGCCTCCGCAGGAGAACGGAACGGGCTTCGAACCTGGAGCCCATTCGTGGCGAAGATGTTGCGGACGAGGTCGTCGACGGCGCCTATCTGAGCGTTCGTCGCAAGGAGGTCCGGGAGGCCCTCACGATCCTCCCCCCGGAGCAGCGACAGGTGATCGAGCTGGCATACTTCGGCGGCTACACGCAGACCCGGATCGCCGAAACACTTGGCATCCCGGTGGGAACGGTGAAGACCCGAACGCTCGCCGCGATGCGCAAGATGCGGCGCGTTCTCGACCGGGAGGACTGAGTGAGCCAAGGCGCTGGCCAGGGAACCGGCCCGGGGACGGGCTCGGGAACCGGCCCCGACCACGAGCGGATCGAGGAGCTGCTCGCCGGGCACGCGCTGCACACGCTCTCCGAGCAGGACGCCGCCGAGGCCGACCTCGTCCTCGCGAACCACGTCCCCACCTGCCCCACCTGCCTGCGAACCGTCTCGGACTTCCAGAAGGTGACCGGTGAGCTCGCGCTCGCCGCGGACCCGGTGTCGCCTCCCGACCTCGTCCTCGGAAGGATCCATCGCGGGATCGGACAGATCCCCGGCGTTCCGCTCGGACGCGGGTCGTTCGTCGCCGCCCTCGCGGTGGGTTTCGTCGCCCTCGCGACCATGGGCGGCCTCTCGTTCGTGATGGCGGACCGCGCCTCGGAGGCTCAGGACGACCGCAGCCTCGCGCTCGAGCTCCTCTCCGTGATGAACTCACCCGGGGTGAGCCCGGTGAACGTCGACGCCGAGGGGAGCGCATCGGCCCCCTTCGTCGGCGTCGCCGCGCCCGACATCCGGCGGTTCTACCTCGTCGCCGACCTGTGTCCCGAGCCCGCGCCCGGACACGCGTATCAGGTCTGGCTCGGCGACCAGGGCGTGTTCGAACCGATCGGCGAGATGTTCGTCCCGGAGAGCGGCTCCGTGCTGATCAAGCTCACGGTCGACGTCGCTCGGTTCGACGAGGTCTGGATCACCGAAGAGGCGGCCTCGACACCGCCCACGTCGCCGAGCCGGAACGGCCGGTCGTGGCGCGCATCACTCGCGTAGCCCGCAGTCTCGAGCCGCGCGCGCGACGCCCTAGAGCCTCGACGCTCCGTTCACGGCGAGCAGCAGGCCGAGCATCGCGACCACCGCCGCCGAGGCCACCGGCACGAGCCGACCCAGCCGGGTCGACAACCGGTGCGCGAGGGCGTCGTGGGTCCGCAGCGCCAGGATCCCGACGGCGACCAGCGCGGACGCGAGCCCGAGGCTGAAGGCGGCGATCAGGACGAGCCCGTACGCGACGCGGTGGATCGCGACCGATGCGAGGAGGACGAGGAGCGCGCTCGGCGATGGCAGGATCCCGCCGGCGAGGGCGATCGCCGTCAACCCCTTCCGCGAGAGCACGGCTCGGGTGGGGTGCGGGTGATCGTGGCGCCGCTCGGTCCCCTCCCCCCATCTCGCGAGCCGGGCCACGAGCATCCCGGCCCCCAGCGCCAGCGCGGTGAGGCCGGACCCCAGGGCGAGCCACGGGTAGACGGCCTCGGGCGCGAACACCTCGGTGGCCGAGAGCACGACGATCCCGAGCGCGAGCACCGAGGCGGTGTGCATCACGGCCACCGCTCCGCCGACCGCGACGGCATGCCGGACGCCGCCGCCCGACCCGATGAGGTAGGCGGCCATCAGCGTCTTCCCGTGACCGGGGCCGAGCGCGTGGAGCGCTCCGACCCCGAACGACAGCAGGACGGCGAGGAGCATGAGCGGCCCCGTGCGATCAACCACACGCGCGAACGCTCCTTCGGCACCGCCGGCTCCCCCGGTAGGCGCGTCACCGCTCATCGTCGGCGCGCCCCCGCTCTCGGAAGATCCCGCCGGACCGCCCACCCCGGGGCCGAAAGAAAGCGTCGCATCCCGGACGTCGAGCGGGCTCGAGAGCAGGTCCCGCGGATACGTGCGGAGCCGGTCCGTCGGACTCGTCGCCGGAACGCTCGACCGCTCGAGCGCGACCCCACCGGAGCCCGACGCCGTCACCTCGTGCCAGCCGAGGCGATCGGAGAAGTTCCCGTCGTGGAACGCGAGCTCCCCAACCTCGGGAACCCGGCCGTCGAACACGACCTCGAGCCGGAGGACGTCGAGACCGCCCTGACCCGGCAGGAGCTCGGCGCGGGCCGAGACGACCTCGAGCGCCACGGGGTCGTCCCCGACGGTCACCGACAGGTTCGACACGAGCTCGGCTGCCGTGGATGTGGCCCACGCGGTCCGTTCGTCCCCGCTCGTTGCTCCGTCGCCGTCTCGATCCAGCTCGGGCATCGCCTGGACCGTCGGGATCTCCGCCAGGTCGACGACGTAGTCGATCCGGACCGAACTTGGCGAAAGGACGATCCCCGCGGACGTGCTCACCGTGAAGTTGCCGAGCGGATGCGCGGATGCGATCGCGGGCATGAGGAGGAGCGCCGCGACGAGACCCAGGGAAGCAAGCACCCGGCGCCTCATGTCCTGGCCTCCAGCTCGGAGCGCACGCGCTCGGCGGTGGCCGCGTGGAGAACGGAGAAGCGGGGGTTCAACCGCAGCGCCCGGCTCATCAGGCGGAGCGCGACCGCGTCGCGACCCAGCGCGCGCTCGATCATCGCCGCGTGGTACAGGAACGCGGGGTTGCGCGTTCCGAGCGCGAGCGCGCGGTCCGAGAGCCGCTCGGCGTCCTCGAAGCGGTCGTTCGCGTACAGGGCCCACGCGTATGCGTCGGCCACGTGGACGCTCCGTCGCCGCCGCCATTCGGCTTGGGCGGCCGCGAGCGCCCGTTCGGGATCGCCGTGATCGGCGTCGAACAGGGCGACCTCGAGGTCGACGTTCACTCCGTTCGACCGGGCGAGCTGACGAGCCGCCTCGACGACCGCGTACTGCGCGTCGGCGAGACCGTGATGGCCCGAGATCGCGTACAGGTCGCCCAGGGTCGCGACGTACTCGACCGATGGACGCCGGGCGACGACGTCCTCGAACCCTTCGATCGCGATCCTGATGTCGCCCTCCGCCCAGGAGGACCTGGCGAGCCCGGCGAGGTTCGCCACGTCGTCGGGGGCGAGGTCGAGCCCTCGCTCGAACCACCCGGTCGCCGCCTCGACGTCACCACGGCCGAGCTCGAGCTCGCCCAGCTGGTGAGCGGCCCAGGCGGCGTCGGTGGCGGTCCCGGCCGACTCGAACGCGATCCGCATCGCGTCGACCGCCCCCGCGATGTCGCCGAGGAGCTCTCGCGCGTACGAGACCCTCGCGTACGAGGTGAGATCGGGCCTGGTGTCGACCATCGTCTGGAACGCGGCGAAGGCCTCGTCGTACCGTCCGAGCTCGAGAAGTGCGTCACCGATCACGCCGAACGCATCGGCGTTCTGCGGGCTCATCGCCTCGGCCGCTCGTCCGTGCGCGAGCGCGTCGTCGAATTCGTGCCGCGCGAGTGCGAGCGCTCCGAGTCCCAGGACCGCGTCGACGTTGCCCTCACCCTGCAGCCGGAGGGATGTCGCGAGGACGCCCTCGGCCTTCGGGTACCAGCTCGGGTCGGCCGTCACACGCGCCTGCGCCACGTACGCGAGCCCGAGCGACGCGTACCCCTGCCAGTCCTGCGGGACCAGACGCAACCGATCCTGCAGTGCGCCGATCGATCCCTCGAGCGAACCGGCCCGCCCTGCCGGGCCGAGCAGGGCGGAGGCCGGGGTTCGGGGAAGTCCCATGACACGGCGATCGGGAACCGTCGCGCCGCGAAGGTTCACGACGGCGGCGCCGGCGATCAACGTGGCGGCGGCGACCACCACCATCGCAGCCTTGACGGGACCCTTCATGCTCGCTCCTCGAAGAACGGCGGAGGGATCGAGCCGATCGCCCGATCCCTCCGACCGGTCGTGACTCAGTGCGGCGCGACGTCCGAGCCGGACGCCGGGTACGCCACGTAGGGGAACTCCGTGTTGAACGCGACATCGTTCGCGTCGACGCCGTCACCGATCGTCTCCGCGAGCGCCTGGTGCTCGGGCAGCAGGACGCCCAAGACCACGCGCAACGAGATGTCGATGATGTCGTCCTGCAGACGCCGGCCGTTCGGGAACCCGGCCGTGTCGTTGCCGAGGACGCCGAACGGAGAGCACGTCGTCGAGCACGGAGCGATCGACATGTTCAGGCGAAGCATCTCGCTCGGGGTGCCGCCGGCGGGCTGGTTGAGTCCCGCGACCCCGGTGAGGAACACCGAGATGAGGTCGGCGCGCTGGATGCCCGCCGTGTCGGGGTCCGAGTCCGGGACGTCGAGCCCGTACACCGCGTTCAGCAGGTGCGGGAGCTCGGGGTCCTGGACCAGCGGCAACGCCGCCGGGTCCTGGGTCGGCTTGGAGCCGTTGAAGTAGTCCTTCAACCCGACCGGGATCACGACCTCGTTCACGAGCGGCATGCCCAGACGCGAGACCTGGACGAACTTGCCGTTGCGCGTCGGTCGAACCGTCGCCGTTCTGGATCTGGACGCTGCGACGCGACGTCGTGCTCCAGATCCCCACGATCGGGTTCGCCTCGGCGTCACGGCCGAGCGCGAGGTCCTCCTTCGGCACCTGCAGCGCGATCGTGCTGACGTTGAACCCGGCGAGCGTGTCGTCCCCGACCTCGGTCAGGTTCGCCCCGTACAGCAGGTCGAACACGCGGAGGTCGAGGAAGAAGGCGTCGTCGGACTGACCGACCCACGTGCGGCTCGGCGCCGCTCCGAAGTCGACGGTGGCGGCGTCGAACAGGTTCGTGTTGTAGCTGGGCATCGAGGCCGCGCCGACGTGGCTCGGTGCGGCGATCGCGTCGTCCACGAGCGTCGTCTTCCTTCCCGAGTCGCGGTTCACCCGGACGAGGTCGTACGTCTGGGAGAAGTTCAGGTCCGGGTCCGACAGCGACGTGACCTGGCCGGTGTTGTACAGGAAGGTGTTCGGGTTCCGATAGTGACTGGTGAACACCCACTGATACACGACGTCTGCCTTCGCGTCGTGATCGTTGTCGATATTGATGCTGTAGCGGACGCCGTCGGCCCACGCGTAGAAGTTCGGGCCGCCGGCGGGCTCCTGGAACGGGATCCAGGACGCGATGAGTGTGACCGTGCTCGGCCGGTCCTCGCTCACGAACGCCCACACGTCGGTGGTGTCGATCTGCGGGTCGGCCGATACGAGAGGCGCCTCACGGTGGCTCGAAGCGCCGCCCGTCAGTGGAGCCAGCGCGAAGAGGCCGGCTCCGACCGCGATCGACGCCGCTGCCGCGAGCACCCGCGTGCGCAAGCGCATGCCAAACAACGTGGTTCCCTCCTTGGTCGGATGTGGTGTGGCGTGACGACCGCAACCCCTCGCGCGCCGGCCTCCGCCGCGCGACCCGTTCCACCCCCTTCGGCGGCGCGGTCACGCATGCTTCGCGGCGCGGGGCCTACCGGATCACTCGACCGTTCGCTCTCAGCTGGTGGATGCGGGTACGCGTTCGGACGTCGTCCTGCGCGAAGCCCTGAGGAAGCCCACGAACATCACCGTGACGCCGGCGAGGAGCGAGAGCGAGAACGGAAGGAGCTCACCCAGCGCGGCGAACGCAGAACCGAGCGCAGCGATCACCGTCGCACCGAGCGCGATCAGAAGGGTTCCCCAGAAACGGTCGCGAAGCCCCGGACGGCCGCGCATCCCCCACGCCGACCACAGGGTCCCGCCGATCAGCACCAGGTATGCGGGTATCGAGACGAGCTGTGGGAGGCGATGCGCCGGAGTGCCGGCGCCGAAGACCTCCTTGCCCGACGGCAGCTGTTCGCCGAGAGCATCCACGTCGATCGCCGCGGTGCGGACGCGGGCGATCGTGTACGCGGTCACGAACGCGAGCGCCACGTAGAGCGCGGAGCGCACCCAACGGTTCCGGACCAAGAGATCGAGCTCCCCTTGAGCCAGGAACGGGACGTTCAATACCGCGCCGAGAGCCCAGTACACGCGGAACTCCGCCGAGGTCCATCCGTTCATCGCTCCGGTTGCGACGACCGCCGACGCGACCGCGTACATGAGCAGCGCAACGGCCCACGACGCGAGGTAGGAACGCCGATGCCTGACGTAACGCCGAAGCAGCATCGCGGCGAACACGAGGGCGACGAGCGCTGCGAGCGAGGGGAAGATCCACACGCCCGGCAGCATAGCGAGCGCGAGATCCCTCGCTGCTACCATCGAGCGCCGTGACCGAACCCGCTCGCGGACCTCGGATCGCTTGCTCGACGGTGAGCCTCATCCCGACACCGCTCCACGAAGTGTTCCCGCTCCTGGCGGAGTCGGGCTTCGGCAGCGTCGAGGTGATGGTCACCAAGGATCCCGACACGCGCGACGCTCGCCGGTTGCGCGAGCTCGCCGAGGAGCACTCACTCGCGATCGTCGCGATCCACGCGCCGTTCCTGTTGATGACGCGGACCGTGTGGGGAACCGACCCGATCGGCAAGATCGACCGCGCGCTCGAGCTCGCCGAGAGCGTCGGCGCTCCCCTCGTCGTGGTCCACCCGCCGTACCGGTGGCAGACGGCGTATCGCCGCTGGACCGAGGAGCGCCTGCCGGCGATCGAGGAGCGCACCGACGTCCACGTGGCGGTCGAGAACATGTTCCCCGTCCGCGTTCGGGGCCGGAAGGTGGGGGCGTTCCACGCCGTCCGCACGCTCGAGGACCTCGAGGCGTTCGACCATGTGGTCCTCGACACCAGTCACGCCGCGGTCGCCGGCCTCGACCTCTTGGAGATCCTCGACCGGCTCCGGACGCGTCTTGCCCACGTGCACCTTTCGAACAACGCCGGCAAGGGCTGGGACTCCCACCTTCCGGTGACCGAGGGCGTCCTGCCGCTCGGCTCGTTCCTCGATGCGCTGGCGGAGACCGAGTTCGCGGGCTCCGTCTCGCTCGAGATCGACCTCCGGCGCCACCTCGGCGACCCCGAAGCCCTCCGAAGGGTCCTGGCCGAGAACCGCGCGTTCTGCACGGACCGGCTCCCGCTCGCCGTCTGAACGACGATCCCACTCGAAATCGCCCTCGTGAGGAACGGACCCGACGAGGGTTGCGTCAGAGGCATAGCATCCGGCTCAGCCGAGAGGGGTGAGGTCATGTCCGTTCGCCGTGTCCGACTCAGTCGATCCATGCCCGTGACCGGCGTGGTGGCGCTCGCGCTCGTCGCGACGCTCCTCGCCGCGGGGCCCGCTCCCGCCGCGGTCCCGTGCACCAGCCCTCCCCAGACCTTCCCCACGAGCCAGATGACCCGTGGCATGACCGGGGTGGGCTACACCGTTCTCGAGGGCACGACCCTCGAGCCCTTCAACGTCGAGATCCTCGGCGTCATGCCGAACGCGATCTTCCTGGGCGTCGACATCGTCGCCGCGAAGATCACCGGGCCGGCGGACTTCCTCGCCACGACCGGTGGGGCGGTCGCCGGGATGTCGGGGTCCCCCGTCTACATCAACGGCCAGCTCGCCGGGGCGGTTGCCTGGGCGATCGCCGAGGACCGGGAGATCTTCGGGTTGACCGCCGCCGAGGACATGGTGCAGATGTTCTCCCTGCCGGGTGGATCCTCGGGATCGATGCCCTCGAGCGTCGCGCTGTCGCCGCAGGTTCGTCGCGCGGCCGCGGCCGCGGGCAGCGACCTCGCGCCGGGTGCCACGCTGGAGTCGTTGCCGATCCCGATCGGCGTCTCCGGCTTGAGCGGGATGCCCCTTTCCAAGGTCGAGCGTTCGTTCGCCGATCGCGGGATCCGCGTTCAGGCGTTCCGCGCCGGCTCCGTCGAAGCGCCGAGCTCCGTCACGCTCGATCCGACCCCGCTCGCGCCCGGTGAGGGCCTCGGCGTCGCACTCGCGTACGGCGACGCGTCCCTCTACGGATTCGGGACGGCGACGGCGGTGTGCGGAGACACGGTGATCGGCTTCGGTCATCCGATGTTCTGGGGGATCGGTCCCGTGTCGCTCGGCATGAACGAGGTCGAGGTGATCGCGATCGACAACGGCACGTTCTGGGGAACCAAGATCGGCATCCTGGGCGACGCACGTGGATCGATGACCCAGGACCGGTTCTCCGGCGTCGCCGGGGTGTTCGGGACGCTCCCGACGCTGGTTCCGATCACGAGTCATGTGTCGAGCTCCGACACCGGGTTGTCGCGCGAGGGTGAGACCGAGGTGGCGTGGGACGAGGATTCGTTCGTCGCCGACGCGACCTATTACCACGCGTGGGCCAACCTGACCTTCGTCGCGCAGCAGGACGGGCCGGGAACGCTCGAGCTCGAGTGGACGATCTCGGGTACTCGTGAGGACGGATCGCCGTTCACCGTCTCGAACCGGCTGATGTCGTTCAGCCCGTTCAGCGGCGCGAACGAGGCCTACCCGGTCGCGAGCATGCTCTACACCTTGGCGTTCAACGGGTTCGAGGACATCGAGTTCACCGGGGTGGACATGACCGGCGAGATCACCGGCGACGACCTGACGTCGCGGATCGAGCGCATCCGCGTCTCGAGCCCGCTGCAGCCGGCGCTGAAGCAGCGGTCGGTCCTGCGCGCGGAGCCCGGCGACCAGGTCACGATCGAGGTCACCTTGAACCCGATCGGCCGCGACACGGACGTCGTCTCCGAGCTGACCTTCCGGGTGCCGGGCGGCGCTCGAGGCTCCGAGGAGATCCGGATCAGCGGCGGGCGGGGACGTTTCAACTACGGCCGGGGCATCGGCTCGCTCGACGAGCTGATCGCCGCGCTGAACGGTGGGGATCACGCGAACGACCTCATCGTGAAGGGCTTCGGGCAGACGGTCTCGCAGGTCCAGGACGTGATCGTTCGCGGCCGTGCCGGCTTCACCGTCCAGGTCGTGCGGTAAGAACGACGCCGCGAGGGGCGGGCGAAGCCCGCCCCTCGCCGCGTTCACCGCAGGCGCTTCGGTCCTCCTGCTAGCCTCGGCGCGTGCGTCGCTTCACCTTCATCACGATCGTCGTGCTCTTCGCGTTGCTCGGTGCCGCGGCGATCTACCAGCTCGTCCTGGCGAACCGGAACGATGAACGTTTCCCGGGTCCGGTTCCCGGCACGCCGTTACCCAGCCCCTCGTCGACATCCTGATCCCGCTTCGCCGAGGTCAGGGTCCCCCGCTCTGCTGCAAGTACGTCTCGATCAGGCGGCGAACGACCTCGGCCTGGCTGCCGGTGAGCAGGTCGGTGCCGTGATCGTCGGCCGGCACGATCTCGACCCGCTTGGGCGGCGGCGCCTGTGCGTACAGGGACTCGGCGTCGGCGGCGGCGGCCGCGTCGCCCACGCCTGCGATGAAGAGCTTGCCGACGGACACCTGGGACAGCAGCGCGCCGTCGACCACCAGACCCTCGATCGAGGCCGGCGCCGACAGCGCGATCACCGCTCGGACGTCGACACCCTCTCGAGACGCGGCGACGAGCGACGCGGTGCCGCCCATGCTCGCCCCGACGAGCGAGACCGACGTCGCCCCGCGGGAGCGAACGAACTCGACCGCGCCCACCACGTCCTGCCACATCGCCGCCACGTCGCGACTCCCCTGCGAGCACCCCCCGTCGCCGCCCGGGCAATAGCCGCGGAAGTCGTACGTCAGGACGAGATAGCCGGCGTCCGCGAGCCGCCCCGCGAAGCGGAACCAGGACGTCTGATCGGACGGACGCATATGCGACAGGACGACGGCCGAGGAGCCATCACCGAACAGGCGCCCGTCGAGAAGGACGCCGTCGGCCGCGGGGAACGAGACCGTCCGGGAATCGGAGAGGTCGGCGACGGGCTCGGCGGAGCAGCCGGTCAGGACGAGGAAGGCGAGCAGGAGAACCGCGGCCGGCGGCCGATACCGGCGCCGACCGGGCGTGCTCATCGCCGCGCGGCCGGTCCTAGCGGCCTTGCTGGCGTCGCTGCCAGCGAGTCTTCTTGAGCAGCTTCTTGTGCTTCTTCTTCCGCATCTTCTTGCGGCGCTTCTTGATCAGCGACGGCACGCGTTTCCTCTCTCTTCTCTGTGGCTTACTCCGACCCGAACAGATCCCGGAGGTCCACGCGCCTGGCGTGGAAGCTCTCCTCGAGCCGAACCGAACCCAGTCTAAGCGCCTTCGGGCCGGCTGCCACGGGCGTGATCAGGCGCAGCACCCCCTCCTCCGGGGAGTGCTCGAGGTAGCCGAGACCGGGGTACGAGCCTGCCCCGTCCGAGAGGCCGACGAGGATCCGATGCAGTTTGGCGGAATCGAACCACGGGGGAAGAGCGGGCATGAACACCGTGGGCTTGACCCGGAACCGGTGGAGCTCGCCCGAGAAGTACCGGCGCATCGCCTCCTCACGGTTCTCGGCTCTCTGATCCACGGTCGAGGGCACAACGCCCGGGGGTACACCGAGCGGCACGACCTCGGTGCGGAAGAACCGCTGGATGACCCCGAGCAGGGGCAGGATCTCCTCGCCGCGTTGGAGGCCGACGACGAGGTCGGGTTGCAGCAGCTCGATCTTGTGGTACTTCAAGAACTGTCCGTGGATCCCGGATACGAGCCCGGACGTATCCACGACCACGAAATCCGCCCCCGCTTCCTTCGCCGCTCGGTGCAGCGTCGCCACGCCGGCGACGACCTCGAGGAGGTGATCCTCCGGCGCGATCGCTCCGACGAACGACATCGAGTCGGCCACGGCCATGCGGTCGGCCTGCAGGTCCTCGGCGGAACGGACGAACTTCAAGCTCACCGTTGCGGGTGGGCCGACGTGTTTCTGCCCGACGTCGGCGTCGAGATAGGCGGACGTTCGTCCGGCCTCGACGGCCGCTGCGAGCAACGAGGTCGAGAAGGTGGTCTTGCCCGTATCGAGCGCGCCGAGCAGAACGACGGTGTGCTTCTTGCCCACCGCCTCGTCGACGAGCGCCTCGTACTGGTTCACTCCGCCTCCGGGTTTCTCCCGGAGGCCCGTTCGCGCGCGTGCGTGCCGCCGCCTACGCCGTCGGCTTCCTCCCTCGGCGAGGGCGGTGACCGGTCTGGGGGTCGATGGATGGGCGCATGGTGCGTCCGTTCACGCGTTCGAAGCGTGCCTCTGGGTCGGGTCTGTGGTTCACGGTTCGCTCATCCTACTCACGGGCGGGCGAACCCGCCGCGCGGCGTCCGAGCGGGTGCGTCCTCGAGGCCGCTCAGGGCAGGCGAGCCGCGATGGCCTGGAAGCAGGGCCAGTAGTCCTCCGGACTGACGTTGTCGTCCATGACGATGACGCTCTCGGTCCTGCCCTGCTCTTTCGCGACGAGGAGCGCGGGGTCGTTCACGTCGGCGATCGAGACCGTGTCGATCCCGCGCTCGATTGCCGCCCCGGCGAACCCGTGGTCGGCGAAGACGAGCCCGGGGCGTTCCACGTCGAGCATCCTGGCCATCGCGTCGCCGCTGTGGGTGTGGCGAGCGCTGGCTTCGTCGGTGAGCAACGCGACGCCGTCCAGATACCGGATCTGCCAGGGATGCGGGAGCATGTCTTCGCGCCACCGAAGCCCGTCGGCCGGCTTCAGGAGCGGTAGCCCACGTTCCCGCAGCTCCCGGCCGACCGCCATGTAGAGGTGGGCGAGCCCGACTGGATGGCCGGTCGCGAGGATCACGGTCTCCCGGTTGCGCACAGCCCGGGCAAGGCGGTCACCGGCCGCCGAGCACGCGTCCAGGACCAGTTCCGGATCGATGGGGACCGGGCCGGTGCGGATCTGTGGATCCGGCCGGAAGCCGGCCGCACGGCCGACCATCGCGAGCACCTCGTCCTCGGTGAACGTCTGCAAGCCAGTCATCCCGAACTGCTTGTCGGGATCGCCGTTCAGCAAGAGCCCGATGTTGCGCAGGACGTTGTCGAACGGGTGGCTGGTCTCCTCGAACGCGACACGGCCTTCGAGTAGGCCGAGCACCAGCTCGTCGCGGTCGACGGGCCCCGGCCTCCAGCGATCGTCGATCCGCGGAAGCTTCGCTGCGTGCGATTCGATGACGTCCATCCATCCCATGGTACGGGAGCGATGACCGTAGGCTTGGGCCGTGGATCTTCGGAACGCCGTCGTGGTCGTCACGGGAGCCTCGGCGGGGATCGGCGAAGCGACGGCGCTTCATTTCGCGCGCGCGGGTTCGCGCACCGTCCTCGCCGCTCGCCGGATGGAGCGCCTCGAGGCGCTCGCCGGCGCGATCCGCGCTCGTGGAGGGGAGGCATTGCCCGTCCGTTGCGACGTCACGGAACCGGACGAGATCGCGGGGCTCGTCGACTCGACGATCGGCGCCTACGGTCGCTGCGACGTCTTGGTGAACAACGCCGGGATCCCCGGCGGCGGCGTGTTCCGGGACGTCTCGACGGAACAGATCGAGCGCCTCGTCCGCGTGAACCTGCTCGGCGTGCTGCTCGTCACGAAGGCGTTCCTGCCGCACCTGCTCGAGCAAGAGGCGGGCCACGTCGTCAACGTCGCCTCCGTGGCCGGCCGGGTCGCGACGCCGGGTGCGGCCGTGTACGGGGCGACCAAGCACGGGGTCGTGGCGTTCTCCGAGGCGCTGTCCGCCGAGCTCCACCCATCCGGGATCCTGGTCACCGCGGTGAACCCCGGACTGACCCGAACGGAGGGCTTCCCGCAGGCAGGCTGGCGGCGGCCGTTCGTCATGAAGCCAGATCGCGTCGCCGAGACCATCGTCGACGTCGTGCGCCGGGAACGCGCCCCCGAGGTCTCGGTTCCGCGGACGCTGGCGCTGTTCCAGGTCGTTCGCGTGATCGCGCCGCCCGCGTATCGATGGGGGATGAACGTCGCCGCCCGTCGATACAAGCGGCGATAACCTTCGAGCCCTCAGCGAACGGCGTCGCCGATGTGGTGGACCTTCAGCATGTTCGTGTGCGACTTCCCCGCGGGCGACGACGCGGCCATGACCACGGACTCGCCGGGCGCCGCGAACCCGGTGGCGAGCAGGCCCTCCGCCATCGAGGCGATCATCTCGTCGGTGTCCTCGGGCACGCGAGCCGGCAGCGCCCGGACACCCCATCGCAGGGACAATGCTCTGCGAGGCGCGGTCTCGGGGACGAACGCGTAGATCGGCACGCCCGGCCGCTCGGCCGACAGCAACGAAGCGGTTCGCCCGGTCCGCGTGTAACACGCGATCGCGACGACAGACGGGTCGGTGTTCGCGATCTGGGCGGCCGCGTGCGCGATCGCCGCCGCCTCGTCGGTGTGGGTACACGGGTCGCGGACCGCGATGTACCCGCCCGCTCGAGCCTCCGCGACCTCGGCGATGCGGGAGGCAGCTCGCGACGCCTCGACGGGGAACTCCCCGATCGCCGTCTCTCCCGACAGCATGATCGCGTCGGCGCCGTCCAGGACGGCGGTCGCGACGTCGGTCGCCTCCGCGCGGGTCGGCCGGGGCGAGGCGATCATGGACTCCAGCATCTGGGTCGCCACGATGGCCGGGCGTCCGGCCACCCGCGCGGCCTTCAGCAGCTCCTTCTGGAGGATCGGGATCTCCTCCATGGGGAGCTCGACGCCGAGGTCGCCTCGCGCCACCATGATCGCGTCGGCCTGGCCGAGGATGGCCGCGATGTCGTCCACCGCCGGCCGCGTCTCGATCTTCGCGACGATCGGGATCGCGCGCTCGGCCATCAGAGCACGCAGACCGATCACGTCCGAGGCCGACCGGACGAACGACTGCGCGAGGAGGTCCGCACCGACGCTCAACGCCTCCTGTAGCCCGGCGCGATCGCGATCGGTGATCCCCGGCAGGCTGAGCCGCTCGGCGGGGACGTTCACGCCGGCCCCCGAGCGGATCCGGCCGGCCCGCACGACCTCGCACACCACAGCCGAGCCTTCGGTCGAAGCGACCGTCAACTCCACCGCGCCGTCCGAGAGCAAGATGCGGTCGCCGGGCCGGACGTCGGCGCCGAGACCCGCGTACGTGGTGCTCGCGCCGGTCCCGTCGCCCTCGGCGCCGTCGGAGCGGAGCTCGAACCGCGCTCCCACCTCGAGCCGGGCCTCGCCCCCGCGGAGCGCGCCGAGCCGGATCTTCGGTCCGGGCAGGTCCATCATCACCGCGTGATCCTCGCCGCGCTCCTCCGAGACGGCGCGCACGAGATCCACCAGGTGGCGCCGGGCGTCGGCGTCGCCGTGCGACAGGTTCACCCGGAACACGTTCGTCGCCGCCTCGGCGAGGGCACGAACGGCCTCGATCGTCGACGACGCCGGCCCGAGCGTGCACACGAGCTTCACACGGCGGAGGCCGTCGGAAGGTGCCGGGACGCTCATGCGTCGAGCCCGAAATGCGGGAAGGACGTTCGGCGCACCTGATCGATGATCGCATCGGTCTCGGCCGTGACGCGATCTCCCGGCATCGTCGGCTCGCTGAACGTCGACGGCACCTCCCGGCGGACCTCGAGCTCGACCTTCTCGATCCAGGCCTCCGGCAGCGCGTCGGGGAGCTCGGCTTCGCACATCTCGGCGAAGTAGAGGGTCCACGCTCGAGGCACCACGTCGGCCCAACGGTACCCGCCTCCTCCGGTCGCGAGCCAACGGCCACCCGCCGTCTCGTGGGCGAGCGCGTGCAGCCGGCGTGCGGCCTCCCGGTACGCGCCGGTCGTGAGGCGGAAGTGCGCCAGCGGATCCCCGGCGTGCGTGTCGCACCCGAGCTGGGAGACGAGGACCGCGGGACGGAACGCGCGAACGATGGGCGGGACGATCGCATCGAACGCCGCGAGCCATGCCCGGTCGCCGGTCCCGGGTGCGAGCGGGACGTTCACCTTGGTCCCCTCGGCCGCGGCCGCACCTCGCTCGGTCACGAAGCCGGTGCCGGGGAACAGGTACTCGCCGGACTCGTGCAACGAGATCGTGAGCACGCGCGGGTCCTCGTAGAAGATCGCCTGCGGACCGTCGCCGTGGTGCACGTCCACGTCGACGTAGGCGATCGGATGCACACCCTCTCGCAGGAGCCACGCGATCGCGATCGCCGGATCGTCGTACACGCAGAAGCCCGACGCCCGGGAGGGCATCGCGTGGTGCAGGCCCCCGGCGGCGTTGAAGGCGTGGTCCACCGCGCCCGTGTGGACCGACTCGGCGGCAACGATCGACGCGCCGGCGACGAGCGCTCCCGCCTCGTGCATCTGCCGGAAGATCGGGTTGTCCCCAGGGCCGTAGCCGAACCGGCTCCAGTCGCCGTCCTCTCCGTGGCCGGCTCGGCGCGTCGCGTCGATGTACGCATCCGAGTGGACCAGCCCGAGCTCCTCGTCGTCGGCGGAACGACAGTGCAGGGTCGAGACACCGGGCCGTTCGAGCAACCCGCACGCCGAGATCAGGTCCCACGTGTACTGGACCCGCTGAGGCCGGAGCGGGTGTTCGGGGCCGTGGTCGTAGATCTTCGCCTCCGGACAGAGCACGAGGCCGGCGCGTCCGCCCACGCGCTATCCCTCCAGGCTCGCGATGGCGGCCACGGTCCGTTCGGCGAGGAGGCCGCGCTCCTCGTCGGAGATCGTGAACGGCGGTCCGAGCATCAACAGGTCCCCGTCGACCCCGTCGACGTGCCCGGTGCTCGAGTAGAGCAGCAGGCCGCGCTCTCGGGCGGCCGCGACGACGCGCTCGGTGCGTTGCTCGGCTCGCGCGAACGGAGCCTTTGTGTCCCGGTCGGCGACGAGCTCGATCCCGATCATCGAGCCGATCCCCCGAACATCTCCGACCGTCGGATGATCCGCGAGGGCGCCGGCGAGGTCTTTCAGGAGCAGCTCTCCCTGCAACGCGCTCGCCTGAACGAGGTCGGACTCGCGGAGCCTGCGGAGCGCGGCGTGCGCGACCGCGGCACCGACACCGTTGTGCGACCAGGTGAAGCCGTGCACGAACCCGTTCGGCCGAACGGTCTCGAAGACCTCGCCGGAGCACGCGACGAAGCCGAAGGGCCAGTAGCCGCTCGTCGTTCCCTTCCCGGCGGTGAGGATGTCGGGGCGAACGCCCCAATGGTCGAGGCCGAACCAGCGTCCCGTGCGGCCGAACCCGGTCATCACCTCGTCGGCGATCACGAGGACACCGTGCCGCCGGCAGACCTCGAGCACCGAGGGCCAGTAGTCGTCCGTCGGCACGGCCGCCGCGAGCGTCGCGCCGGCGACGGGTTCCGCGATGAACGCCGCGACGGTCGCCGGCCCGGCCTCGACGATGGCGCGCTCGAGCTGATCGGCGTGCCAGAGGCCACAACCGGCCGGGTGACCGGGGTTCGCGCAGCGAAATTCGTAAGCCGCTTCCAGGTGATCGAACCGGCCGAGCCACGGCGCGTACGGACGTTTCAGCTGCTCCTTGCCACCCACGTCGAGCGCACCGAGCGTGTTGCCGTGGTACGACGCCCGGCGGCCGATCACCACGGTGCGCGAACCCTGCCCTCGCGCCAGGTGGTACGCGCGCGCAAGCTTGAGCGCCGTTTCGACGGCCTCGCTGCCGCCGGACACGGGGTAGATGCGAGCGTCGTCGAGCGGGAGCACGGACGCCACGTCATCTGCGTAGTCCTCGAGCGCGTCGGTCGTGAACGCCGTCCCGTGGACGTACGGCAGGCGCGAGGCCTGTTCGGTCATCGCCTCGACGAGCGCGCGATCTCCGTGACCGAGACTCACCACGATGGCACCGCCGGAGCCGTCGAGATATCGCTTGCCGTCGGCGTCCTCGATCCACACGCCGTCCGCGCGAACGGCTCTCGGCAACTCGCGCGAGAGGACCCGGTGGAAGACGTGGCTCATGCCGTCAGCACCCCGTCGGGATCGAGCTCGGTCCGGAGCAAGCGCAGCTCTTCCTCGGTGGGCGGCGGGGTCTCGCCGAGGTCGTCGGCGACCTTCGGCTCCCACGCCATGTTCGCGCGCACGTCGTCCAACGTGACGCCGGCGTGCAGGGTCAGCAGCGTCATCTCCCCGGTCCGCTCGTCGAACCCGTACGTCCCCAGATCCGTGACGACACTGGTCGGTCCGCTGCCGGACCAGCCACGTGCCCGGTCGTGCTCGGGATCACCCGAGTGTCCGGGCGACGTGCGGAAGTCGAGCTCGTCGACGAAGGACCGCCGGGCCTGGCGCATGATGACGAGGATCCGCCGCGCGTGGATCGCGATCTCGCACGCGCCGCCCGAGCCGGGGAGCCGGACCTTCGGGCTGGCGTAGTCGCCGATCACCGTGGTGTTGAGGTTCCCGAACCGGTCGATCTGCGCGCCGCCGAGGAACGCTGCGTCGATGAGTCCGGCCTGCAGGTAGAAGGCGAACAGCTCGAACATCGATGTCACCGCCGTCGAGCCCGAGACGAGCGTGGGGTCGCCGATCGAGAGCGGGAGGCGGCTCGGCCGGGCGCCGAACACGCCGGCCTCGTACACGAGCTGGAGCTCGGGCGCGACGGTTCGCTGCGCGAGGTTGCAGACGATGTTCGGAAGGCCGACCCCGACGAAGCAGATGCGTTCGGCGGCCAGGGTGCGCGCGCTCGCCACGATCATGATCTCGTTCTTCGTGTAGCCGTTCCGTTCGGCGCCGGCTCCCGCTTCGCTCCTTGAGCCGCTCACGAGTAGTCCCCGTAGTTGACCTCGCCCGAACGCTGCTCCCCCGGCTTCAACGACTCCCACCGGTCGCCCATCTTCTCGACGTAGTCCGCGTGGGTCTCCAGGCCGTAGACCCATTCCTCGAGCCACCGCTCGAGCGCCTCGGGGTCCTTCGAGATCTGCTCCCACTCGCGATAGAAGGCGTTGTCCCGGTCGTAGTAGCCCTGGGCGTAGCTCGGATGGCAGGCGAACGGCTGCTCCACGACCGCATCGACGACGATCCCGGGGATCGCGGTCCGGTTGGGATCGCGGCGGACGACCGATTCCTCCACGACCTCCTCGCAGACGACGATCACGCGCTCCGCGGCGAAGGCCGCCTCCTTCTGACAGCCGAGGAGCCCCCAGATCTGCGTGTCGCCGCTCGCGGTCGCGCGCTGCGCGTGCACGATCGTGACGTCCGGCGTGAGCGGGGGAACGACGTACACCTCGTCGCCGTCGGCGTAGGGCGAGCGCATCGGTTTGATGTTCGGGTTCACGTTCGGGATGTCGCTCTCGTAGTAGGAGCGGATCGGGAAGAAGGGAAGGTTCGACGCCCCGGCCACGTAGCGGCAGACCATCCCGAAGTGCGAGTACTCCTCGATCTCGAGCGGCTCGGGCTCGGATCTCTCGATCCGGCGGCGGACGGCGTGCAGGGAGCCGACGCCGGGATTGCCCAGCCACGAGAAGATCAACTTCCGCGCGACGCCGGCACCGATCATCTGGTCGTAGATCACGTCCGGCGTCAGCCGGGCGAGGGTCAGGTCTCGTTTGCGCTGGCGGACGATCTCGTGCCCGGCGGCGAAGCAGATCAGGTGGGTGAAGCCCTCGATCGCGACCGTGTCGCCGTCGCGAACGAGCTCGGCCACCGCGTCACGCATCGTCGCGAGCTTGCTCACGACGACCTCACGCCTCGCGCGACCAACCGTCCTGCGGGCCGCGCAGGATGCAGAACTCGTTGCCCTCGGGGTCGAGCATGACCGTCCAGAAGCTGCCCTCGACGTCCACGCGCCCCTGGACCGTCGCCCCGAGCGCCACCGAGCGCTCGACCTCGGCGGCCATCGAGTCCTCCGGCCGCAGGTCGAGGTGCACGCGGTTCTTCACGACCTTGCCCTCGGGCACCTTCTGGAAATACAGGCCCTGCCACGGCGTGTCGTCCGTCGTCCCGGCCTGCGAGACGAACGCGTCCTCGTCGTCGACACCGACCTCCCAGCCCAGGGACGCCGCCCAGAACTCGGCCAGCCGAACGGGATCGGCGCAGTCGAACGACACGGTGTCGAGGACCGACGTCATCGGGCTAGGTCGAGACCTCGGCGACGGCCTCCTCGAAGACCTCGAGCGCCGTGTCGACCTGGTCGCGCCTGATCACCAGCGGCGGTGACATGCGGATCACGTCGTCGCCACATCCGAGGACGAGCAGACCCTTGTGGAAGGCGGCCTGCTCGACCGCGCTCATGACGTCGTGATCGGGGAACTGGATCCCGATCATCAGTCCGAGCCCGCGGACGTCGCGGATCGCCGGTTGACGTTCGGCCATCCGGCGAAGCCCTCTCATGAGGAGGTCCCCCATCTCGCGAGCGTTGTCCATCAGTCCGCCCTCGATCAGCCGGAGCGACGCGAGCGCCGCCGCGCACGCGACCGGGTTCCCGCCGTAGGTCGAGCCATGGGCGCCGACCTCCCAGGTCATGAGGTCCTCTCGAGCGATCATCGCCCCGAGCGGCATGCCGCTCGCGATTCCCTTTCCGGCGAGGACGATGTCCGGCTCGACGCCGAAGTGCTCGATCGCCCACATCTTCCCCGTCCGTCCCATGCCGCTCTGCACCTCGTCGGCGACGAGCAGGATCCCGTGCCGGTCACACAGCTCGCGCAGGTACGGGAACCAGCCGTCGGGAGGAAGCACGTAGCCGCCCTCGCCCAGGATCGGCTCGACGATGACGGCCGCGACCTCGCTCGGAGAGACCAGCCGCTTGAACAGCACCTGCTCCAGGTGCTCGAAGTCCCCGAAGTGCGTGTGATGGATCCCCGGGCAGCAGCGGACCGAAGCCGGTGCGGTACTTCGCCTTGCTCGCGGTCAGAGAGACCGAGCCGTACGAGCGGCCGTGGAACGAGTCGAGCATCGCGATGACGTACTGCCGTCCGGTCGCGAAGCGGGCGAGCTTGATCGCGCCCTCGACCGCTTCGGTTCCGGAGTTCGTGAGGAAGCTCCGGGCGGGCTTGGAGAAGGGCGCGATCCGGTCGAGTTCCTCGCACACGTCGGAGTAGATCGGGAGGTAGAAGTCGCTGGCCGAGTAGTGGAGCAGTTCCTCGGCCTGCCGGCGGATCGCGTCGACGACCTCGGGGTGCGAGTGCCCCGTCGAGGTCACCGCGATCCCGGCGTTGACGTCGAGGAACAGGTTCCCGTCGACGTCCTCGACCACCGATCCCGCCCCGCGCTTCGGCACGAGCGGATACGCGCGCGGCAGCGAGGGACTCGTGACCTTGCGGTCGCGCTCGATCCGCGCGAGGGCCTCGGGGCCCGGGACCTCGGTGACGAGCCGCGGAGCCTGCGCGTTCGCGAGGTCGGTGATCTCCGTCGTGCTCACTCCTCGATCACCGTCCGGGACTGCTCCCGCAGATATTGCTGGAGGTAGTAGGGGCCACCGCCGGCCTTGCCACTGGTTCCCGAACCCTTCCAGCCGCCGAACGGCTGGACGCCCGGCCACGCGCCCGTGGTCGCTCCGGCACGACGGTTCACGTACACGACGCCCGCCTCGATCGAGGCCAGCCATTTGTCGATCTCGGCTCGGTCCTCGCTGTATAGGCCGGCGGTCAGGCCGTACTCGGTCTCGTTGGACAGGCGGATCGCCTCGTTCAGGTCGTCGTAGGGAGCCACGGCCACGAACGGGACGAACAGCTCCTCCTTCCAGATCCACGAGTCGAGCGGGACCTCGGCGACGGTCGGCTGGACGAACGTGCCGTTGCCGAACTCGCCCTCGGTGAGCCGCTCGCCGCCCGTGACGATCGTGCCGTTCTTCTTCGCCTCGTCGGCGGCGCGCTCGAACGTCGCGACGGCGTTCTCGTCGATGACCGGTCCCAGCCACTTCTCCCGCTCGAGCGGGTTGCCCACCTGGACCTTCTCGGTCTTCTCCTTCAACAGGCGGACGAACTCGTCGTAGACGGAACGGTGCACATAGACGCGGGAGTTCGCCGAGCACTTCTGTCCGCCGAACCCGAACGCCGATCGCATCACTCCGTCGGTCGCCTTGTCCAGGTCGGCCTTGTCCGAGACGATCGCCGGGTTCTTGCCGCCCATCTCGCAGATCGCCGGCTTGGGGAAGTCCTTCGCGAAGTTCTTGTAGATCCCCATTCCGACCTCGTACGAGCCGGTGAACGTGATGCCGTCGACGTCGGGGTGGTTCACGATCTCGTCGCCGATGACGCTGCCGGGGCCGCTGAGGTAGTGGAAGACGCCCTTGGGGACCCCGGCGGCCATGTAGATCTCGTACAGCTTCAAACCCGTGAACACGCCCATGTGCGCCGGCTTGAAGACCACCGTGTTGCCGGCAACGAGCGCGGCCGAGGACGGGCCGGCCGCGAGCGCCATGGGGAAGTTGAACGGGCTGATCACCGCCCAGATCCCATACGGACGCAGGACGTCGTAGTACTCGCCCGGCGAGCCCATCGCCTGCATCGGCGTCTGGAACCCGTTGTTCTTCTCGAGCTGGTCGGCGTTCCACCGCAGGAGGTCGGCGGACTCCTCCACGTCCCCGAGCGCCTCCAGCCGGTTCTTGCCGACCTCCATCGCCATGAGCGCCGACAGCTCGTTGCGCTGCTCGCTCATGAGGTCGGCGGCCTTGCGGATGATCGCCACGCGCTCCTGCCACGGGCGGTTCGCCCACTCGGGGAAGGCGGCTTTGGCGGCGGCGACGGCATCGCGGACGTCTTCGCGCGTTCCCTGAGCGAACTCGCCGATCGGGGTGCCGTCGATCGGTGAACGCGCCTCCTTCGTCCCCGAACCCCACCTCGCTTCGCCGTTCACGTAGAGCGGATGCTTCTGGCCGAGCCAGGACTTGGCGACCTCGATGCCTTCCTCGTAGCCCTTGTGCAGGTCCTCGTTGTCGGCCGACATGGTTGCGTAGGTGATGCGGAATCCTTGCTCTGCCATCGGGTGCCTCCTGTGAGTGCCGAGCCCTGAGAAGCGGGCCGTGCGCGCTTCCATCGTAGCCGCCGCGAACGGAGCCTCCCAAATGGGCACCGCGGCGCGCCTGACCGGCGGATAGCCTGGAATCACCGCTCCGGCGGGCGTACCATCGGCCTCCCTTGAGGCTCGTGACCTTCGACCGGAGGGGGCACCGGCGACTGGGAGCGCTCCTCGACGGGAAGGTCGTGGACCTGCCGGATCTCGTCGGTCACCCCGCCTTCCCCTCGACGATGGAGCACTTGGTCAAGGGCAACGGGGGCACGGTGCTCGATGCCGCCCGGGCCGCCCTCGAGCGCGACGAGGCAGAGGCCTGCGTCGTCGATGACCCACGTCTGCTCGCGCCGATCCTTCCGACCTCGCTCCGCTCGGCCGACGCGTCGGAAGGTGCGCGACCGGTCTTCGGACCCGAGGATGAGATCCCCTGGCCGGCGGGCGCCGGCTGGCTCGAGTTCCTGCCGAAGATCGCCGCCGTCCTTCGCCGAGGTGTCGGGGGCCCGCTCTCCGAGGACGAGATCCCGTCGGTGGTCCTCGGCTACACGCTGGTCGGGGACTGGCTCGCCTTCCGGGCGACCGGAAGCCCGATGCCGACGCCGGCGGGCGTGCCGGTCTCGATCGGCCCGGTCGTCGTCACGCCGGACGAGCTCGACCCGCAGGCCGCGTTCGTCACCGTTCGCGTCGACGGCCAGGAGTGGGTGAAGGGGAACCTGAACGGGATCGCGCGGAGCCTGCTGAAGGAGGTCGCCACCGCCTCGCGTGGGGAAGCACTCGCGCCCGGCGAGGCGTTCGCCTCCGCGCCGTTCGACATCCCCGGCTTCCAGCACCGACTGTGGCCCGGCGCCGAGGTCGAGATCGAAGCCGAGGGGATCGGCGTGCTTCGCAACCGGCTCGGCCGGCTGCGCTGACCGGGCCCGTCGGTCAAACCTCGGGAGCTAGCGCTTCCCGGCTGCCTTCCGGGCCCTGCCGGCCTCGGCGGCCTTGCGCTTCTCCGCCGCCTTCTTCTTCCTCTCTCGGTCGTGCGCCCATCGCACCCGAGCTCGATCGCCTCGTCCCATCAGCGTCCTCTTTCCTCTTCGTTGGTTCGCCTACTTGCTTTGGTTACTTGAGCCCTTCGTCTTCGTCGCCGCCCTGCGCGAGCTCCGCGCTCCGGTGCCGAGCCGCGTCGATGGCGTTCAGGAAGGCCGCGCGCACGCCGGCTTCCTCCAGGTGACGGATCGCCGCGATGGTCGTCCCCCCGGGCGACGTGACCATCTCGCGCAGCTCGACCGGATGCTTCCCGGTATCGCGCAGCATCTTCGCCGAGCCGAGCATCGTCTGGATGATCAGCTCGGTCGCGACGTCGCGCGCGAGCCCGAGCAGGATGCACGCCTCGATCATGGCTTCGGCGAGGAGGAAGAAGTAGGCCGGCCCGCTCCCGCTCGTCGCGGTGATGGCGTCGAGGTGCGTCTCCTTCAACCGAAGGACCCTGCCGACGTACCCGAGCAGCTCCTCGGCGACGGCGAGGTGCTTGTCCTCGGCATTCGCGCCGGCCGACACCACCGACATCGCCTCGTCGACCAGGACCGCCACGTTCGACATGACTCGGACGACCGGGACGCCGGGGGGGACGTGCTTCTCCACGAAGGAGGTCCGGATCCCCGCCGCGAAGCTGATCACGAGATGCTCGGCGGTCACGCTCCCGGAGATCTGCTCCAGGAGCCCCTCCATGTCCTGCGGCTTGACCATCAGCACGAGGGTCTGGGCGCGCCCGGCGGCCTCGGGGTTCGAGGTGGTCGCCGAGATCCCGTAGCGCTCCTGGAGCTCGCGGGCGCGTTCCTCGCGCCGGGTCGTCACGACGATCTCGTCCGCCGCCCGGCCCCCCGAACGGATCAATCCGGACACGAGGGCCTCGCCCATCCGTCCGCCGCCCAGGAACGCCACCGTCCGCTCGTCCATGACGCCCATGTTGGCAGGCTACGCGGGGAGGCGTCGAGTCCGGGGCGACCCCCGCCCGTGGCAGGCCGGTTCGCCCTCGAGAGTCAGCGCGCGGCGATCCCGGTTCGCAGGACCTCCAGGAACTCCCGGATCCTGATGGCTCGGCGCTCGGGCACGAAGGGCTTCCGGTGGACCAGGCCGGGGTCGAGCTCCTCGCTGCCGAGCGCGTCCTGGAAGCGCTCGGCGACCCAGTCGAGCATGGCGGCGAGCATCTCGACGTCCACGTCGTCGCGGATCTCGCCACGCCGCACCCCGAACTCCACGAACTCGAGCGTGCCGTACGGGTCTTCCCTCCGCATGAACCGGTCGATCGGGCGGCGCAGCCCGAGGTCGGTGTCGTAGCGACCCATCATCGCGACCCGGTTCGGGATCCACTCCTGCTTCAGGAACTCCTCGGTCCGCTCCAGCCAGTAATCGAGGACGACCCAGAACCCGCGGGCGATGACCTCCTCGGGGGCGTCGAGCCACGCGGGGATCTGACCGACCGCCTGTTCGAACGCCGCGAGGAACAGGCCTTCTTTGTTGCCGAAATGCAGGAAGACCGTCCCCTTGGCGACGCCGACCTCGGCGGCGACGTCCTCGACTCGCGTCCCGCGATACCCGTGCTCGGCGAAGTGGCGCATCGCGACATCGACGATCTGCTCGCGGCGGCTCGGGGTCTGGCTCCGCGCTCGGGGGGGTTCGCGTCCGGCCGCCATCACGGCGGGAACGCTACCGGACGGAACGAGAAGGAGGGCAAAAAAGAACCCGAGGGACCTCCGGCTCGCCGGAAGCCGAAGCTTCCAGCCACCGTTAGCCCCTCGGGCTCAGGTGCTCCGAGCAACCTCTGGCAACCGTCTTGGTTTCCTCGCCGTAGACCCTTTCGTTGGGCTTTGGGGCCTCCCGAGTTACCCCTACGAAACAGCCAGTTGGCTTTCCCAACCGTCCCGCAAGGTTGCACCCAGTTGGCCTTACGGCTTTCCCAGGGGTCCCGCACTCGGTTCCCTGACTCGGCCGCTCCGGCTGCTCGGAGCGAGGCGAAATGTAACGGCGGCGCGGCGTAGGGTCAACTCCACGAACGCGCTGGTCACGAACATATGCGCAGGTAGAGGGCACCGGATTCAGAGTGACAAGAAGGTGAACACAGCCCGCGTCGAATGCTCGAGAACGTTGCAGCGCAGCGTTCACGAGGCGCGTCGGATGAAGAACTCATCGTGAACGGCGTTTGGGGATCGTCGAGTCCGCAGCGTTCTACGAGTCGAAACGTCACGCGGGGACGGCGGTCGCGAACAGCTCTCGGTACACGGAGAGCATCTCGTTCGCGGTGGCGTCCCACGAGAAGCGCATGGAACGCTCGAGCGCCGCGCTGCCCATCCGGGCAGCGGCTGCGGGATCGGCGAGCACGGCCAGGATCCGGTCGGCGTGATCGGCGGGGTCGTGACCCTCGACGAGGAACCCCGTCACGCCGTTCTCGATGACGAATCGAAGACCGCCGACCGCGGCAGCGACGACGGGCGTGCCGCACGCTTGCGCTTCCAGAGCCACCAGCCCGAAGGACTCCGAGCGCGACGGCACCAGGACCGCCTCGGCGGCGGCGTAGAAGTCCGCCAGCCTGGATTGGGGCTGCGGCGGGAAGAGCATCACGCGTTCGCCGACCCCGAGCGCGGCGGCGAGGTCCATCAAGCGCGCGACCTCCGCACCGTGACCGCTCCCACTCGGCCCTCCGACGATCGCGAGGACGACGTCGGCGGTGCCCACGGGATCGCGCGCGATCGCCTCCGCCAGCGCGCGGACGGCCAGGTCGGGCCCCTTGTGCGCCTGCAGTCTCCCCACGAAGACGAGCAGCCGGACGTCGACGAAGTGCAGGCGCGCCCTGGCCTCATCTCGTGGCCGAGGAGAGAACAGCGCGTGGTCCACACCCGGCGGGATGATCCGGATCCGGTCGGGGTCGGCGCGGTACAAGCCCACCAGTTGGGCGGCCTCCGCCGGAGTGGCCGCGACGAGGCGGTCGGCATCGGCGATGACACGCTCCTCGCCCGAGAGCCGGGCGGGGGGTTCCGGCGTCTCGCCGAGCGCCAGCGAGTAGTTCTTGACCTTGCCCAGCGTGTGGAACGAGGCGACGAGCGGCACGCCCCAGATCTCCTTCGCACTCCTGCCGACCCACCCCGAGAGCCAGTAGTGGCTGTGGACGAGGTCGTATCCCGCATCCTCGAGTCGTTGGCGCCGCAGCAGTCCTCCGAGGAACTCGGGCAGGTAGCGCGGGAGCTCGCCCTTGGGGACGGGGCCGCACGGTCCCGCCTTCACCTGGATGAGCCTCGACCGGCCGCCCAGCGACTGGACCTCGGGCAGGTCCAGCCCGCGGCACCGCGTGAACACGTCGACGTCGACGCCGTTCGCGGCCACGCGCTCGGCGGCCGCACGGATGAACACGTTCATGCCCCCGGAATCGCCCGAACCGGGTTGATCGAGGGGGGAGGTGTGCAGGCTCACGACGGCGACGCGTGGTCGTGAGCCGTTCGATGTCGACGGTGCGCCCATCCGACCGAAATCGTACCCGCGGGTCCTGCGAACGCCGCTGCGAGGCAGGTCGGTCCCTGGCGCGGACGAGCCCTCACGCTCGCGGACGCCGAAGCCGGAACTCGGCGACCATCTCACCCACGGGCCGCCCTCCGCCGAGCACCGGCGGTCGCGCGACGGACGAGAGTTGACCGAGCTCCTCTTCGCCGATGGCGCCGATCTGCGACAGCACCCGGACGAGGGCCGATCCGGCCGCCCGGTCCCCGCCGTCGGCGATCTTCACCGCCACGCCGAACCCCTCGTCGAGTACGGCCGCGCAGTGCAATCCCTCGGCGCCCACCTTCGACACGATGCCCGGAACCGACGCCATCAGCTGGGTGTCACTCCGGCCGGTCCCGGCGACCAGGAACGGGTGTGCTCGCATCGCGGCGACCGCCCGGGAGGCCGTGGGCTCGAGGCCACCCAACCGATCCGGCCGGGCAAGGCGCGCGAACAGGGTCGCCATCGCGAAGAGCGGCACGCCGTGGACCGGGACACCACACCCGTCGATGCCGATGGCCGGGGCGTCGACGCCTGTCCCCCGGCGCACCGCTCGAAGGATCTCGCGCTGGAGCGGGTGGCGGGGCTCGAGATAGGTCTCGATGGGCCAGCCCTCACCGATGCAGGCCGCGAGCACCGCGGCGTGCTTTCCCGAGCAGTTGTAGAAGACGCGCCGTGCCTTCCCGGCCCGGATGGCGTCCTCGGTGCGGGACGGGAACGCTTCAGGGCACCGCAACATGGACTCGGTCGCGCCTCCGGCCCGCAACAGGCGGCGGACGACGCGCACATGGTCGGGCTCCGCGTTGTGGGAACCGCACGCCATGGCGACGAGATCGTCGGCGAGCGCCGCCGGGATCCGCCGGATGGAGACCGCTGCCTGCAGCGGCTTCATCGAGGAACGCGCGAAGACGAGCCGGTTCGGGTCGCCGGCGGCCGCCACGAGCCGGCCATCGGCGTCGCACACGGCGACGTGACCGAGGTGCACGCTCTCCTCGAGCCCGGAGCGGACGACGCGTACGAGCGGCACCGCGGAGGGCATGCTCGAAGCCTATCGGGGTCGTGGTTCCGGAGCGGCGGTCAGCCCGCCTGACGGAGCGCGGCGGCGAAGTCCTCTTCGCTCGCCGTCTCGGGCCCCTCGTCGATCATGCGGACGAACACCCGCACGACCTCGGGGTCGAATTGGGTCCCGGCCCCTCCGCCGATCTCGGCCAGGGCGCGGTCGACCTGCATCGCACCGCGATAGGGCCGGTCGCTCGTCATGGCGTCGAACGAGTCGGCGACGGCGAAGATGCGAGCGGCGAGCGGGATCTCCTCGGCGCGGAGGCCGTCGGGGTACCCGCTCCCATCGAAGCGCTCGTGATGGTGCCGGATCAGCTCCACGGCTCCGGTGAGGAACGCGATCGGGGCGACGATCTGCGCACCGACGACGGGATGGTTCCGCATCACCGTCCACTCCTCGCCGGTAAGCGGACCTTCCTTGCAGAGGATCTGCTCGGGCACTCCCACCTTGCCGATGTCGTGCAGGAAGAACCCGTACCCGAGGTTCGGCGTCGCGACCAGCTCGGGCGCGATCCGGCGGGCGAGAGCCAGACCGTAGGCCTGGGTCCGATCCAGATGTCCTCGCGTCGTGCGGTCCTTGGCCTCGATCACCTGCGCGAGCGACTTCATCGTCGCGATGTAGGTCTCCTGGAGGCTCTCGAGCACCCGCTCGAGCTCCGCGGACCGGGATCGCTCGAGCCGGTAGAGGTCGCCGAGCTCCCGGGCGAACACGATCAACTGCTCGTGGACTGCCGGCAGCTCGGGGTCCGCGTGGACCGCCGGCGCCTCGGGGAAGCGCGTCGTCTCTTTCATGGCTGGGGCCGCACGTTACCGCTCCCGAAGGCGCCGGGTGCCGGTTCAGGGTGACGATCTGCGTCGGCCGGGTCCATAGGCCGCAGGGGCCAAACCGATTGGTCCTGTCGGGTCCCCCGGGCGGAGCGACCTTCCGTCGACCGGCCTGCGCCGCATCCCCCGATCGAGGGAGTCGCTCAGGTCAGGACGAGTGAGGGATCGTCCTTGTAGCGGCGCTTGAGCTCGTCCTGGACCGCGTCCAGGGCCGAGTGGACGGCGCCCCGGGACTCGGACACCTCTCGCTCCTCGCTGGCGAGCACCTCGACCGCCCTCGCGAGGCGGTCGTCATCCAGCGCTCCCGGGTCCGAGAGTCCGGCATCGGCCACCAACCGTTCCACCCGCCGGCGCGCGAGGAGCATCTCTTCCTCCGGCATCGCCACCCGGACGGCCTCGCCTCGGGAAGGCCCCTGGATCTCCCCCGAGAGGATCTCGGCCAGCCGGTCCACGAGCGGCTCCCCGTCGCCGCCGGCCCCCCGGCGCTCGATCTCGGCGCGAAGGATCTCGGCACGACCTTGGACCAGGCGTCGCAGGAGCGAGAGGTACTCGCGCTCGGCCAGACAGACGTCGCGGCGCTCCCGGAGCTCGTCGAGGGAGAGCTCGGTGAGGCCCGTCACGAACTCGGGCTGGCGGATCCGGTCGATCCTGCGGTTCGCCTGGTCGCTCACGAGCGCTCCTGGAGGTGGACGGTGTCTGCGGTCGGGGGAATCGTAGCGCGCCCGGCTGGGAACTCGCCGCCGAGCCTTCGAACCGGCCGGTGGCCGCTCAGCGGCCGCTCAGCAGACCGCGAGGAGCAGCTGGTACGGGTTGACGGCTGCCCCCCCGCCCGGATGCAGCTCGAAGTGGAGGTGGTTCGTGCTGCCGGCATTCCCGGTGCTGCCGACGTACCCGATCACCGTGCCCGCAGCGACGCTCCCGCTGGCCCCGTAGCTCGACAGGTGCGCGTAGAAGGTGTAGCCGCCGGAACCGTAGACATAAGCCTGGAGCCCTCCCGAGGAGCTCGAGCTCCTCGAGACCGAGCCCGGGTGGGCGGCCACGATCGGAGTCCCGTAGGGAGCGATCAGGTCGATCCCTTGATGGGTGTGGCCCACGCGGGGCCAGCCGAAGGAGTCGACGAACGAGTTCGGCCCTGCCACGGGACAGCGCTGGATCATCCCGCTGGAGACCGGCGTCTGCCCGATGAGGTTGAGCGCTCGTGCCGCGGCCTGTTCGGCGTTGTACTTCCGCGTGAGCTCGGCGACCCGGTCTTGGTAGTTCTGGAACCGCGCGTCGATGCTCTCTCGCGCCGCGTTCAACTGGCCGGCGGTCTCGACCTGGCGCTGTTCGAGCGAGAGCAGGTCCCCGCGCTGCCGCTGGAGCTCCGCCTGCGCCACCTGCCGCTCTAGCGCGAGATCGACGTCGTCCTGAGCGACGCTTCCGAGGAACTCCAATCGGTCGGAGAACTCGACGAAGGAGCCGGAGGACAGCAACAGGTCGATCGTGCCCGCCGGCCCGGTCGTGAACGCCAGGACCGCACGCCTGGCGAGGCGCGCGTCGATCCGCTCGAGGTTCTGCTCGATGTCGGAGATCCGCACGCGGGTCTCGATGATCTCCGACTTGGTCTGGTTCAGGCGGGTCATCGCGGCGTTCCAGGCGGCGGTGGCTCGGTCCAGATCGGCCTGGATCGCCGCGAGCTCGGCCTTGGCCCGGTCGAGTTCCTGCTTCGTGTCGGCGAGCGCGGGGGAGAGGCAGAGAAGGCCCAAGACGAGGGCCAGGGCGAGGAATGATGGGATGGGGCTCCTGCGAGCGGTCGTTGATGCCTCCTTGCGGTGGTCGGCCCCCCTCAGGCGGCCGCAGAGTACCGAACGCGCGGGCCTCGGGCAAACCTCCGGGGTTCGCGGAAGGTCAACCCGCTCCGGCGTCGGATCCGCGCATCGCGTCGATCAGGATGTCGGCGACCTCGGCGCGACTGAACTCGATCGGCGGCCGCTCTCCGGCGCGAAGCATGTCTCGGACCTTGGTGCCCGAGAGCGAGACGCGGTCCTGCTCCCCGTGCGGACATGTCTTCGGCGAGGCCATACCCTCGCACCGGTTGCACCAGAACGAGTGCTCGAACATGAGGGGCGTGATGCCGAGCTCACCGGGCTCGAAGCGCTCGAAGATCTTCTGCGCGTCGTACGTGCCGTAGTAGTCGCCGACGCCGGCGTGGTCCCGCCCCACGATGAAGTGCGTGCACCCGTAGTTCTTGCGGGCGATGGCATGCCAGATGGCCTCCTTGGGCCCCGCGTAGCGCATCGCGGCCGGGAACACGCTGACCATCGCGCGGTCCTTCGGGTAGTAGCCCTCGAAGAGCGCTTCGTAGCAACGCATCCGAACCTCTGCCGGCACGTCGTCGCCTTTCGTCGCGCCGACGAGCGGGTGCACGAGCAGTCCGTCGACGATCTCGAGCGCGCACTTCTGGATGTACTCGTGGGCCCGGTGGATCGGGTTCCGCGTCTGGAATCCGACCACGGTTCTCCATCCCCGCCGCGCGAACTCCGCGCGCGTCTGCGCGGGGGTGAGCCGGTACTCCACGAAGTCGTCGTGCGCCGGCAGCCGCAACACCCGAAGCTCTCCAGCCACGCAGAGGTCTCCGGCTTCCTGCAGCGCCTGGACGCCGGGGTGATCCAGATCCTGGGTCCCGAACACCGCGTCGGCCTCGCGCTCGCGATCGCGTCGGAACAGCCCCGAGACCTCCAAGATCGCGATCGGCTCGCCGCCCTCTTCCGCGAGGAGCGTGACGGCGTCGGCCCCGCCGATCCGCTTCGCCTCGTCGTCGGTGAGCGAAAGCGTGACGGGGATCGTCCACGCTGGTCCGGTCGAAAGGTGCATGGTTTCCAGGATCGAGGAGTAGTCGGCCTGCCCCTGGAAGCCGGTGAGTGGTGAGAGCGCCCCCACCGCGAGCATCTCGAGGTCGGAGAGTTCGCGGGGGCTTACGACGACCTTGGGGAAGTGCCGCGCTTCCTCTTCGAGCTTCGCGCGATCGCCCTCGGGCACGAGCAGGTCGACGAGCGTTCCGCCGTGGGGCGCGATGGTCTCGAGCGTGGACATGCGGGTCGGGTTCCTTTCCTCGACGGAAGCTTGATCCCGGGCCGTCTCGGACGCGGCGCCGGCGATCGCCAGCATAGCCGCGGGGTCGCGACCTATACTTCCCGCCGTCCGGCGCCCCGACCGAGAGGCCCCATGGCCCAGACACTCCTTTCCGACGAGGATCTCCGGGAACTCAACGCGCGGTTCGAGCGCGTGCATCCGCGCGAGATCGTTCGCTGGGCGCTCCAGGAGCCTGCGCTGCCGCGGATCGCACTCGCATCCGCCTTCCAGGCGGAGGGGACCTGCGTGATGCACATGGCGACCGAGATCCGCCCCGACGTCGCCGTCCTGTTCCTGGAGACGGGTTTCCACTTCGCCGAGACACTCGCGTTCAAGACCAGGCTCACCGAGCGACTCGGCCTGAACGTGATCGATCTCGTGGGCGACCACACGAACGAGTCGCAGACCCGCACGTTCGGACCACGCCTCTACGAACGCGACCCCGACCGGTGCTGCGAGATCAACAAGGTGCAACCGATGCACGAAGCACTCCGCGGACTCGATGCGTGGGTGACGGCGTTCCGCCGGGATTCCTCGCCGACGCGCGCGGATGCTCCGATCCTCGACCGGTACGAGCTGGAACCCGGCCGGCCCATCGTGAAGGTCAATCCGGTCGCGGCCTGGACCCGTCGCGACACCTGGGAGTACCTGAAAGAGCACGACCTCCCGCACAATCCGCTGTACGACCTCGGCTACGCATCGATCGGTTGTGCGCCGTGCACGCGGATGCGACTCCCGGGCGAGCCCGAGCGCGCCGGGCGATGGGCCGGGTTGTCGAAATGGGAGTGCGGCATCCAGCAGCACGAGACGCCGCGCGCCTAGGTCAGGCCACCACCCACAGCGCCTCGGGCGCGAGGTCGATCTCGAGCCTGCGGTGGTCGCCGAGCGAGTCTCCGTCGACCTGCACGGGGAACGGCTTCTCGGAAGTCACGAGCACGTGGGAAGCGTCGTGCGCGTAGTCGATGTCTCGACCGTGCACGTGCCGTGCCGAGCCGAAGACCTGCCATGCGATCCGCGGAACGCTGCGGCGCCGGAGCTTCCGCACCGACAGGACGTCGAGACCGCCGTCGAGTGAGGCATCCGGCGTCATCCGGAGCCCGCGCCCCTTGTAGTAGGTGTAGGGATCGGTTCGGCCCACCATGACCGACAGCGACGGCGACGGCTCGCCGTCGTCGATCTGGACCTCCAGGTCCGCGCTCCGGCCCGCGTATCCGACCAGGAGCTCCCACGCCGCCGCGCGGAACGCCACTCGGTCGAACTTCGCCTTCGTCTTCGGGAACTTCGCATCGAGGCGTCGCATCGCCGCCGCGTCGACGCCTGCGCCACAGTTCACCGCGAAGTATCGTCCGTCGGCCCGGCCGAGCGAGAGCTTGAAGGCCACGTCGTCCAGGGCCTTGCCGATCAACGTTCCCGTCGCCTCGACGGGATCGAGCGGGAAACCGAGTGCCCGGCAGAAGATGTTCGTCGCCCCGCCCGGGAGCGCGGCGATCGCCGAGTCCGTGCCCGCGAGGGCGTTGACGACCTCGTTCACCGTGCCGTCGCCCGAGAAGACGACGATCAGGTCGACACCGTCGTCGACCGCCTGGGTCGCGAGCTCGAACGCGTGACCGCGCTCCTTGGTCTCGGCGACCTCGAGCTTGAAGTCGGCCGAGAGCGCCTTCTCGATCACGGCAAGGACCGGCTTCGTGAACGTGCGGGCGACCGGATTGACGATGAGGAAGAGCCGCTGGAAGCGCATCTGGAGCGGCCAGTATGACAAAAGCGCGCGGACGGCGTTCCGGGGCTCAGCCCCCCGAGACGGGAGGGAGCAGCGCGACCTCTTGGGATCCGCCCGTCAGCGCGGTCTCGGGCCCGGCTCGCGCTCCGTCGACGACGACCGAGCCGGCACGCGCGACCTTTTCGAATCGCTCCCCGTATCGAAGCGAAAGCGCCTCGACGAGCTCGCCCACGCTCGCCGCCTCCGCCTCGACCTCGTTCGAGCCGGCGAGCTCGCGCAGGGCGGCGAACAGACGCACCTTGACCACGGTCATCGCAGGTCAAGGGTACCGGCGCTCATACCGAGCCTGTACCCTCGAGAGATCGTGGCCCGCATCGTCCTGCTCTCGGATCGCTCACCCGACGAGGTGCTTCCCGCTCTCGCCGGGCTCGCGCTCGACGTGAAGACGGAGCACCTGTCGATCGTCGCACTCGCCCACACGCTCGAGCTCGACCCGCAGGTCGTGCTCGTCGATGCGGCGGAGAACCCCGGTCACGGGCATGCCGTGGCTCGGGCGCTCATCGAACGCGACGTCCGGGTCCCGGTGGTGATCGTGGCGGAGCGCGCCGACCTCGATCGGTTCCGGTGGGAGGAGATCGCCGACGAGCTCCTGTTCCCCGGCGCCCCCGAGGCCGAGATCCGGCTCCGCCTGGCGATGCTCCTTCGCCGGTCGGGCGCGGGCGAGGCCTCGACGGTGCGACTGGGCGCGCTCGTGCTCGACGTGGAGTCCTACCGGGTCACGGTGCAGGGCCGGCCACTCGACCTCACCTACAAGGAGTTCGAGCTCCTGCGCTACCTCGCCGAGCGACCGGGGCGCGTGTTCACCCGGCCGGGGCTCCTTCGCGAGGTGTGGGGCTACGACTTCTACGGAGGAACCCGGACCGTGGACGTGCACATCCGGCGTCTCCGCGCGAAGCTCGGACCCGAGTTCGAGAACCTGATCGAGACGGTCCGCGGCGTCGGCTACCGCGCCGCCGACGTCTGAGGTTCCGCCCGGAGCGCTCCCGAGGTCACTGCTCGGCGGGTCGGATCCTCGGGGGCACGAAGGCGTAACCGTTCCAGAAGGCCTTCAGACGGCGATGAAGCCAACCCACCATCTGGAGATGCAGCTCCCGCGGGGCGTGGATGCCCGGCTCGAGGAAGACCACGAACCCCTCCGTCTCGAACCGTTGATAGTCGAGCGCGTCATCGGGAAGGTTCGTCGAGGTCAACAGCCGCCGCATCGCCCCCCGGATGCTCGCGAGCGGCGAGAGGGTCACGAACAACAGCCCGCCGTTCTCGCGGATCATCGACCGTACCTCGGGGGTGGCGAGGACCTCCATGCTGTTCCCAATCGACCGGCGCTTCGTCCCGCTGGATCCGGGCTTTCCCGAAAACCTCCGGTAGCGTGCCCGACATGCGTTCCGGGGTCCCTCTGCGTGGGTACGCTCGAACCGTGACCGGTTCGATACCCTCCCGTGCCGAGCTCCGCGTCCTCGCGCAGGAGCTCGAGGACGCCCTCGCTCGGGGAGCCGATGAGGCTCGGGCCTGGCTCGCGTCGGAGCAGGGCCGCCGCTACCGGGCGATCGCGGCGCGCGCGCTCGTGCTGGCGGCACCGGCGATCCTGCGGCACCCGTTCTTCCGAACGCCCGTCGGACGCCTGGTCGAGGTCGCCGGCGGAGTCGCGCTCCTCGCGAAGGTCGCCGACCTGATCCGGGACTGGGATCCGTCGCCGACGGCGGTCGTCCGCCGTCCGGTAACGCAGAGTTAACGCGCCGGAAACCGTCCGCCCCGTTCGCGCTCCTACCCTGAACCCGTCCCATCGAACGAAGGGGAGGGCGAAGGTATGGCCACACCGAAGGACGTCCTTGCCCTGGCGAAGGAGTCGGGAACCCAGATCGTCGATCTTCGGTTCTCCGACCTGCCGGGGCTGATGCAGCACTTCTCCATCCCGGTCTCGGAGCTCAGCGAAGACAGCTTCGAGGACGGGCTTGGGTTCGACGGCTCGTCGATCCGCGGGTTCCAGGAGATCCAGGAGTCCGACATGCTCCTGGTCCCCGATCCCGACACGGCGTTCCTCGACCCGTTCACGGCGCACACGACGCTGAACATCAACTGCTTCGTCAAGGACCCGGTGACCGGAGAGATGTACTCGCGCGACCCGCGCTACATCGCTCGGAAGGCCGAGCTCTACCTGAAGCAGACCGGGATCGCAGATACGTCGTTCTGGGGACCGGAATGCGAGTTCTACATCTTCGACTCGATCCGGTTCGATCAGAACCAGCACGAGGGCTACTACTACATCGACGCGATCGAGGGCGTGTGGAACTCGGGCCGCGATCGCGAACTCACGGGCGAGCCGAACCTCGGCTACAAGCCTCGGTACAAGGAGGGCTACTTCCCGCTGCCCCCGATGGACCACTACCAGGACCTGCGCTCGGAGATGGTGGTGAACCTGGAGAAGGTCGGGATCAAGATCGAGGTGCACCACCACGAGGTGGGCACGGCCGGGCAGGCCGAGATCGACATGCGGTACGGCACGATGCTCGCGACCGCCGACAACGTCATGAAGTACAAGTACGTCGTCAAGAACACGGCCCACGCGGCCGGCAAGACGGTCACGTTCATGCCGAAGCCGCTCTTCCAGGACAACGGCTCGGGGATGCACACGCACCAGAGCCTGTGGAAGAACGACGAGAACCTGTTCTGGGACGAGGTCGGCTACGCCGGCATCTCCGACATGGCCCGCTGGTACATCGGGGGCCTGATCTCCCACGCGCCCTCGCTGCTCGCCTTCACCAACCCGACGACGAACTCGTACCGCCGGCTCGTGCCGGGCTACGAGGCGCCGATCAACCTCGTGTACTCGCAGCGGAACCGCAGCGCGTGCGTTCGGATCCCGCAGTACTTCAAGAACCCGGGCGCCAAGCGGCTCGAGTTCCGCACGCCGGATCCCTCGTGCAACCCGTACCTGGCGTTCTCGGCCATGCTCATGGCGGGCCTGGACGGCGTGAAGAACAAGATCGAGCCGCCCGAGCCGATCGACAAGGACCTGTACGACCTTCCGCCGCAGGAGAAGGCGACGGTCAAGCAGGTGCCGGGCTCGCTCGAGGAGGTCCTCGACGCGCTCGAGAACGACCACCAGTGGTTGCTCGAGGGCGGTGTCTTCACACAAGACGTGATCGACACGTGGATCGAGTACAAGCGCCTGCACGAGCTCGACCAGGTGCGCCTGCGTCCGCACCCGTATGAGTTCTCGCTCTACTACGACCTGTAAAAAGACCGAACGTTCTGCGCGAGGGGCCGGGCGATCGCCCGGCCCCTCGCTCATCTCGTCGGCGGCGTAGCCTTCTGCGGTGCCCTCTCGTTTCATTCCGACGGCGCGACCGATCGACCTGGCGCTGACGCTCCTGCCGCTGCTGCGTGGCGCGGGCGACCCGACGATGCGGATCGTTGGAGCCGAGGTGTGGCGCGCGTCGCGGACCCCCGATGGTCCGGCCACGGTTCGGTTCTCGCCGGCCGACGGCGGGGTCGACGTCGAGACCTGGGGGTCGGGGTCGGGCTGGCTCATCGACCGTTCGCCTGAGTGGTGCGGCGCATCCGATGACGACTCAGGCTTCGCGCCCTCGGTCGGGATCGTTCGAGACCTGTGGCGACGACTCCCGGGGCTGCGGATCCCGCGCACCGGACTCGTCACCGAGCGCCTGATCCCCGTCGTCCTCGAGCAGAAGGTCACCGGACTCGAGGCGAGGCGCGCGTACCGGCGCCTCACGAGGGCACTCGCCGAGCCAGCTCCGGGACCTGCGTCGTTGACGCTCCCGCCCGATCCGGCACGGGTCGCCGCCCTTCCGTACTACGCGTTCCATCCGTTCGGCGTCGAGCGCCGCCGCGCGCAGGTGCTGCGCGACGTCTGCGGTCGCGCGGCGTGGCTCGACGCCGCGATCGACCTGCCCGTCGCCGAGGCCGAGCAACGGATCGGGATGCTCCCAGGCCTCGGCCCGTGGTCGGTCGCCGAGGTGGCGCGCACCGCTCTCGGCGACGCCGACGCGGTCTCGGTCGGCGACTTCCACGTGCCGAACATCGTCGCGTGGGCGCTCGCCGGAGAGCCGCGCGGGACCGACGAGCGGATGCTCGAGCTCCTCGAGCCCTACCGCCCGCACCGCGGCCGGGTGCAACTCCTCCTCGAGGCGGGTGGCATCCGGCCACCGGCGTTCGGACCGCGGATGGAGGTCCGCGCGATCGACCGGATCTGAGGGGCGTCCGCGCTACGCCGGACCGCTCTCTGGAAGGATCGCGTCCGCTTCCATCTCGAGCAGCCACCGCGGGTCGATGAACCCGGTGACGACGATGACGGTGTTCGCGGGTCGCACGTGTCCGAAGACCTCACCGTGGACGCGACCGACCTGCTCCCAGTCCTCGGTACGAGTGAGGTACGTCCGCGTGCGGACGACGTGCTCCGCCGTAGCACCGGCCTCCGTCAGGGCGGCGAGGATGATCTCGAGTACGCGCCTCGCCTGCCCTTCCGCGTCGGACGGCGGTTCCCCGCCGTCCGACATGATCGGCGAGGTGCCCGAGACGCTCACGTGATGCCCGGCGACCACCGCCCTCGAGAATCCGATCACCGGTTCGTACGGCGACCCGGAAGAGATGTTCCGCCGTTCCACCCTCATCCCTCCTCGTAGAAGACCCGTTCCATCGCGCGACGCGCGCGGCGCGTGATGCGCCGGTACTCCTGCAGGAACGTCTGACGCGGATACTCCTCGAACCCCAGACGGCGGGCCAGCGCGAGCTGCTCCTCGGGCGACGCCGGGATCGCCTCGGCATGCACGCGCCGGTCGACCTCGAGCGCGTTCTTCACGTCGGACAGGAACGTGAAGGCCTCGCCGAGCGCGAGCGCCGCGCCGTCCTCGATGAGGCGCGTCTCCGCCAGCTTCTCGATCGCTTCGAGTGTCCTCCTCGTCCGCACCTCCGGATGCGAGCCTCCGAATCGCATCAGCGAGAGCTCGACGGCGAACTGCACGTCTGCCAGCGATCCGTATCCGAGCTTGAAATGGAACCTCGCCGCCTCGGGCGGGCGCACGCGCTCCTGCTCGATCCGTTCACGCATCCGGCGGATCTCGCTCGCCCGCTCGACCGGCAGGTATTCGGGATACGCGAAGTCCGACGCGAACGAGACGAACCGCCGCCCGAGCTGCTCGTCTCCCGCCACGAAACGCGCGCGGGTCAGCGACTGGAACTCCCACGTCTCGGCGTATCGCTCCCAGTACTCGAGGTACGCGGCGAACGATTTCGCGAGCGGACCGCTTCTCCCCTCGGGCCGGAGGTCGGCGTCCGGCTCCCATCCGGCGTCGCGGATCCCGGCGATGACGCGTTCCGCGATCTGGACCCCTCGGCGGAGCTCGTCCGGGCCCTCACCCTCGTAGACGAACATCACGTCGAGGTCGGAGGCGAAGTTCAGCTCCTCCGCGCCGAGCTTGCCGAACCCGATCACCGCGACGGGAAGGTCGGGGCCGACGGCTTCGAACGCCTCGCGCACCACCCGGTCGGCGACGCCCGACAGCGCGAGCCCCGTCTCCTTCGGAGGCAGCTCGCGACCGGCGTACCGGGCGACCACGGCAGCCAGGGCTCCGCCCGCGTCGGCCGCCTCCGCACCGTCCTCGAGCGCGCGGACGCGCTCGGGACGCGCCGTGAGGAGGTCGGTGGCGAACGAGCTCGCCGAGACGAGGTGGCCGAGGCGCCGAGCCGCGCCCGGGTCGTTCGCCAGTGCATCGGCGACCGCGGGATCGTCGCCGACCGCCGCGGCGACGCGCTCGAGACGAACGAGCGCAGCGTCGGGGTTCGAGGCGAGCGCGAGCGGGGGCGCGATGACCGGGAAGAGATGCTCCAGCACCATGCCCAGTCGGGTCCCGGGGTCGACGAGACGGCCGAGGACCTCGTAGGCCTCGGACGGCCGGCGGAACCCCAGGCCGGCCAGGAGCTCCTCGGTCGCGGGCCGGTCGACGCCCGGCCGCGGCGCGCGCCGGCCGGCGAACGCCTCGAGCAACGGGCGGTAGAAGAGCCGCTCGTGCAGATCCGCGCACGAGCGAGGTCTGCCGTTCGTACTCGGACTGCAGCTCGTCCGGTCCGTCGAGACCGAGCGATCGAGCCAGCGTGTTCCGGGCCGCCCGGCCCGCGGGAAGCTCGTGCGTCTGCAGGTCGCGCACCATCTGCAGCCGGTGCTCGAGCGTCCGCAGGAACCGGTACGCGTCGGCGAGCGCGTCCGCGTCGGCCTCGGCCACGTACCCGGCCGCCGCGAGCGCGGACAGCGCCGCGAGCGTGTTCGGCTCGCGGAGCCGCTCGTCGCGGCGGCCGTGGACGATCTGCAGGAGCTGGACGGCGAACTCGACGTCGCGGATCCCGCCCCAGCCGCGCTTGACCTCGATCGCGGCCTTGCCCCGCGCCCGGACGTACTCCTCCAGCCGGACCTTGACCTGACGAACCTCGTCGATCGCCTGCGGCGCAAGCTCCTCCGGATACACGAACGGGGCCACCATCGAGACGAACCTCTCGCCGAGATCGAGATCTCCGGCGACGGGACGCGCTTTCAGCAGCGCTTGCCGCTCCCAGGTCGCCGCCTGGTTCGCGTAGTACTCGCGCATCGCGTCGAGCGAACGCGACAGCGCGCCGCCGCGGCCTCCCGGGCGGAGCGTCGGGTCGATGCGGAGCGCGAGTCCCTCCGACGTCGGGTCGGACAGGAGCCGGATCAGCTCCGCGGCGACCCGGTCGGCGGGTTCCTGCTCCGCGCCTCCGCCCTCGCCGTGAACGAACACGACGTCGACGTCCGAGGCGTAGTTCAGCTCGTGTCCGCCCAGCTTCCCGAGTCCGATCACCGCCAGGTGCTCCGCACCCACGGAGACGCACGCGTGCGAGAGGCACGACTCGGCGATCGCCGAGATCTCCTCGACGATCTCCTCCAACCGGGCGCCGCCGAGATCGCGGGCGGCGACCCTGAGCATCGCGCGTCGCCGGAACCGTCGCAGCGCGTCGGGGGAACCGAGCCGTTCGACGTCCGCCGCGAGCTCGGTGTCGAGTTCCGCTCGGGTACGGGACCGCACGTCGGCGAGCGAAACGACCTCATCGGGATGCGCGACGAGGAAGTCGGTCGCCGCGGTGGAGAAGCCGAGCAGCCGGACGGCAACCGGGAGGACGTCGTCGCGGGCGAGGACCGCCCGTGCCGCCGGATCCTCGCCGACACGGGAGATCGCGACGCGCGCGAGCTCGGGATCGGGTGCGTCCGCGAGTGTTCGCCCGAGCACCTCGGGCGTCAACACGAGAGGGGATCCGTCGCGTCCGGCACGAACGGATTATCGTCCCCGAGCTCGTCCGGCTTCGACGAAGCCATCCCTGGGCGCCCTTGCCACGCACGCGTTCGGGCAGAGTTAACGATGCCGTAACGGGGCTCGAACCCACCTCGGCTACCCTCGGAGCATGACCCTTTCCAACGAAGCGGAGTTCGTTCTGCGCACGATCGAGGAGCGCGGAATCCGCTACATCCGACTGTGGTTCACCGACGTGCTCGGGTTCCTGAAGGCCTTCACGATCACGTCGCAGGAGCTGGAAGGCGCGTTCACCGAAGGCATGGGGTTCGACGGCTCGTCGATCGACGGGTTCAGCCGGATCCAGGAATCGGACATGGTCGCGATCCCGGACCCGGCCACCTTCCAGGTGATCCCGTGGAAGACCGAGGCGCAGGTGGCCCGGATGTTCTGCGACGTGTTCAACCCCGACGGCACGCCGTTCGAGGGCGACCCCCGGTACGTGTTGAAGCGCCAGCTCCAGCGCGCCGCCGATCTCGGCTACACCTTCTACGTCGGGCCTGAGCTCGAGTACTTCTACTTCAAATCGGCGGACGATCCGTCGTTCCTGGACCAGGGCGGGTACTTCGACGAGACGCCGCTCGACCTGGCGACCGATTGGCGCAAGCGGACGGTCGCGTACCTCGAGGCGATGGGGATCCCCGTCGAGTACGTGCACCACGAGGTCGCGCCCAGCCAGCATGAGATCGACCTGCGGTACGCCGACGCGCTGACGATGGCCGACAACGTGATGTCGTACCGGCTCACGGTGAAGGAGGTCGCGCAGGAGTTCGGGATCTACGCGACGTTCATGCCCAAGCCGGTGATGGGCGTGAACGGGAGCGGGATGCACACCCACCAGTCGTTGTTCACCGGCGACCGCAACGCGTTCTTCCAAGAGGGCGACGAGTACCACCTGTCGAAGATCGCGAAGCAGTACATCGCGGGCATCCTGGCGCATGCGCCCGAGATCACGCTCGTCACGAACCAGTGGGTGAACTCGTACAAGCGTCTGATCCCCGGGTACGAGGCGCCGGTCTACGTGTGCTGGGCGCGGCGGAACCGCTCGGCGCTCGTCCGCGTTCCCCAGTACAAGCCCGGCAAGGAGGAGGCGACGCGGATCGAGTTCCGGTCGCCCGACCCGGCGTGCAACCCGTACCTCGCGTTCGCGACGATGCTCGCCGCGGGCCTGTCCGGCGTCGAGGACGAGCTCGAGCTGCCGCCCGAGGCCTCGAACAACATCTACGAGATGACCGAGGACGAGCGGCGCGCGGCCGGGATCCGGTCGCTCCCGGCCGACCTGCACGGGGCGATCGAGCTGGCGAGCGAGTCCAAGGTGCTACGCGAGGCGCTCGGCGAGCACGTCCACGAGTTCCTGATCCGCAACAAGCGCGAGGAATGGGACGCGTACAAGTCCTACGTCACGCCGTACGAGCTGGAGCGCTACCTCCCCATCCTTTAGCTCGTCGCGAGTTGCGGAACCGGCACGTTCGGTGTGGCCACGACGCCCAACCGGTCGAAGATCGCCTGGCTCTCCTGCCGAGCGGCGTCGGCGCGGGCCTCGTCCTCGGTGAGACGGGCGAGCGCCTCGAGGGACAACGCCATCTCGTACTGGATGTTGGCATCGCGGGCGACGACGATCGAGCGTTCGATCTCGGTCCGTGCCGCGTCGACATCGCCCGCCTGGGCCAACGTGTATGCGTGAAGCCGGTGGACGAGGCAAAGGAGCGCGGGTACGCCTCCGATCTTGCGGATGCGAGTGAACGCGTGGCCGATCCTCGGGCGAGCTTCTTCGTGGGCGTCCATGAAGACGCACAGCTCGATGATCCGGCACTCCATCTCCAGGACGAACCGTTCGTCGCCGAGCGCCTGGAACCGATCCCGCGCATCGTCCAGGAGCTCCGCCGCCTCGGTGAACCTCCCCGCGCGAGAGGCGATCCGACCCAGGTTCGCGATCGCCAGCGCCTCACCGACGGGGTACCTCGCTGAGCGGTAGGTCTCGAGGATCTCGTGTGTCAGCTTCTCCGCCTCGTCCAGACGACCCTGGTCCGAGACGATCTCCGCGATGTTGTAGACCACGTCGGCGGCGTCGACGAACCCTCCGGCATTCTCGAGCGCTCGCCGACCCTGCTCGTAGAGCTCGATGGCCGCCGTCCACTCGCCGTCGTAGTACGAGTCGATCCCCATGTTGTTGAGGACGTGGCCCTGCCTCGTCAGGTCGCCGAGCTTCTCGTAGAGCGGAAGCGCCAAGCCTCGATACGCCACGCGCTCGGGACTCCCAAGATGCGTGTACGCCAGGTGCAGCAGTGAGTAGGCGTGCGCGAGCCCCGCGAGGTCGTCGGCCTCTTGCGCCACCGGCACCATCTGCCGGCACCACTCCACACATTCGCGATATCGCCCTTGGTAGTACCGGACGCCGGCGTACGCCAAGCCGAGCTCGACCCGAACCGAGGCAGCGTCCGCGGTAGCCGCATCGACCTTCAGTCCCCGTCGGTGCCAGCGGAGCGCTTCGGCGTAGCGGCCCATACGAAGCCGGAGCACACCCTCCTTCAGGTAGAGCCGCGCTTCGTCGGCGGTCCCCGGCGTGATCATCGACCTCGCGGATCGATACGCACGCGCGGCCCGCTCGTACATCCCCGCTCGCTCGCACGCGTCGCCGAGGGCCTCTCCGACATGCCGGCGTTCTGCGGGAGGCAGGTCTCGAAGCCCGCGCCCCGCATCGAGCGCACGCTCGTAGTACTCCACGGCCGCAACGGTCGCGAACCGTTCACGCGCTCGATCGCCGGCGAGCACGGAGTACCGCCAGGCCTTGTCGTGCATCCGGGCGCGAACGAAATGCAACGAAAGCGCTTCCGCCACGTCCTCGAGCGCCGCGGCGCGACTCTCGAGCATCTCGCCCACGCGGCGGTGAAGCTCGCGACGCCGGCGGTACGAAAGGCTCTCGTAGGCCGTGTCGCGGATGAGGGCATGCTGGAAGCGCATGCGGCCGCCGTCCTCGGGCAGGAGGAATCCGGCCAGCGCCTCCGTCAGCCAGGCCGCGTCGATCGGCCGGTCGCCGCCGACGAGCTCGCTCAATAGCTCGACGTCCAGCGTCGAGCCGAGGACCGCCGCGTGGCGGAGCACGGCTCTCACCTCCGGATCCAGACGGTCGATGCGGGCCCCGATGACGGCCTCGACGGTGGTCGGGAGCGAGTCCACCGACCCCTGGTCGCGAAGCTCGGCGACGAGCTCCTGGAGGAACAGCGGGTTGCCCGCGGCGCGCTCCAGGAGCTTGTCGACGTCGTGGCGCGAGATCGGCATCCCGGCGAGCGTTCGGACGAGCTCGGCTGAGGCGTCCTGAGCGAGGGCATCCAACTCGAGCGTCTCGCCGTGTCCGGGGACCTCGGCGAGCAAGGAGCGGCCATCCGGTCGTCGGGTGACGACCACAAGCCACGGACGGTCTCTGGTCGACCGCACGAGCTCCGTGAGGACGGTTGCCGATGCCTCGTCCGACCAGTGGAAGTCCTCGACCAGGATCAGCGTGGGGACGTCGAAGGCGGCGCGGAGCAGGTCGACGACCGCACTGCCGAGGCGAGCGGCCTTGAACGCGTCGTCCAGTCGCTCGGTCTGGGGCGTGGCTTCCACGTCGGCGTCGATCGTGATGCCGATCAGTGGCAGCCATGCCTCGAGTTGCGGTGCGACCACCTCGACGGTGCGACGGAGCGCGTCTGCAGCCTCCTTGCCGGACGTTGAGGGATCGATGCCGATCGCCTGGCGTACCAGCGCACCGATCACGGAGTAGGGAACCGACGACGTGTATTGGTCGGCCGTCGCGACGAGCACCCGATGGTCGCTCGCGCGGTACCGCAGCTCGTGAACGAGCCGAGACTTCCCCACGCCGGGCTCGGCGGCGACCTCGATCAACCTCCCGCGCCCGGATCGGATGGAAGCGAGCGCGTCGAGAAGCCGCTGGAGCTCTCGTTCGCGGCCGAGCAGCGGCGCCCGCGCGGCCTCGTCGACGTCGCGCGTTCCGACCGCCGGTCCGACGGAGAGCGCGGTGATCGGCGCGGTCTTCCCCTTCACCTGGAAGGGCGGGAGCTCCGTCACGGAGAAGATCGTCCGCGACCGTTCCACGACGTCGGGCATGGCGATCACCTGTCCCGGCTCGGCCTTCGCCGTCAGCCGAGCCGTGAGGTTCACGGCATCGCCCATGATCGAGTACTTCCGTCGGTACGGAGGCCCGATCAAACCGGCGAACACCGGTCCCTCGTTCACACCGATCCGAACCGGGAGCGCCGTCTCCGCCTCGACGATCTCTCGCGCGGTCCGGAGCAGCTGCTCCTCGTCGTGCTCGCTCCCCCACGGCGCTCCCGGCCGCGAGCATGAACTTGCCGCCGCCCAGTTCGGGATCGCTGTCGAGGAACGTGACGAGGTTGCGCGCCGCCGCCGATTGCACGACGTCCATGAGCTCGGCCAGGCGAGCGGCGGCCACCTCACCGCCTTCGCGCTCGAGGGTCTCATCGAACCCGTCGAAGCGGACGAACGAGATCGCGACCCGCCGGTGCTCGGGATCGATGACGGAGGCTGCGACCCGTTGGATCTGCGGAGCCACGAACGGTGCGGGATCGACGTCGCTGGGGATCATCGTGTCGACGTTGACGAGGGGGGCGGGGGGCATCCGAACCAGCAGCCGGCCACCGTCGCGTCGCTCGCCGAGCACCGCCGACGGAAGCCATGCGGCCGTCGCGTCGCTGACCATGATCTCGCCGGCGACGGCGCTGGATTCCATCTCGACGGTCTTCGTCGCCGAGGGACCGGCCACGACGAGCTCCCGATGGACGGGTCCGAGCAGGAAGAAATCGAACGCTCCGCTGTGGACGCCGACGTGCATCTTCAGCGTCGTCGCGCCGGCCGACGTCTTCACGCGGCCGATGTGTCGCAGTTCGCGACGCATGCCCGCCGCCGCGTGGGCCGCCCGCCCGGCATGTTCTGAGCCCTCGAAGAACAGCAGCAGCGCGTCGCCGCCGAACTTGAGGAGCGACCCACCGTTCGCGTACGCCACCGCGAGCAGCCGGGCGAAGATCGCGTTGACGATCTCCGAGACCTCCTCGGCTCCCTCCCTCCCGAGGCGAGCCAGGCGCTCGGACATCGCGGTGAAGCCCGAGATGTCCACGAAGGCCATGGAACCGTCCAGACGGCGGTAGGCGTTGCGCTCCTCGGCACCCTCCCAGCCGAGGACAAGCCTGGGAACGTGGGAGAGAAGCTCCTCGCGCTCGGCACCCATCGCCGCATTGTCGCACCGCAGGGCACGTCTTCCCGAGGAGCGGCATCACCGACCATCGTCCCATTGACCCCGCCACGTTTCGTGGTCAAGAATCGCGGTCGTCCAGAGTCAGGCCTACAACGGGCGTCGTACCATCTGGAGCCGCACAGGGAGGGGCCCCCCGAACATGGTTTCGAACACGCTGACCCATCGACCCATCCGGCGGCGGATCGCTTCGCTCGCCGTTGTCGCGGCACTGTCCGCATCCATCGTTCCGTTCGTCCCCGAGGTCGCCGGCGCGGCCGGCATCACGCCGACGAGCGACGCGACCGCGATCGCCACCGCGCTGACGCGCGGGTCACAACCGGGTTTGGTGACGTCTGCCGCGTTCGTCGCGAGGCCGCCCTCGGGGAACCCGACGGCGACCTCGGACGTCCCGCTCGCCGACTTCCCGTCGGAGGGCTCCTCGTACGCGATCTTGTCGACCGGCGACGCCACGCAGGCCGGGAACCCGAGCCAGGGCGCTTTCACGAGCGTCGGCGGACGGCGGCGGCAACGTCCGCGGCAACACCGACTTCGACGTCACGATCCTCCGCCTGGACCTCAGCGTGCCCGACGGGCACGACTGCCTCCAGATCGACTTCCGGTTCCTGTCCGAAGAGTTCCCCGAGTTCAAGGGCAGCGCGTTCAACGACGCGTTCATCGCAGAGCTCGATCCGGTCCTCGGTGAGCTCAGCACGGCATGGACGACGAACGGCTCGACGATCACGGCCCCGGAGAACTTCGCGACCGACGAGGACGGGAACGAGATCAGCGTCAACGGCCTCGGCGAGCTCAGGGTCACGGCGGGACAGGCTGCGGGCACGATCTACGACGGCGCCACGTCGCCGCTGATCGCGAGCGAGTCGATCCCGACCAGCGGTGGGGCGCACGAGCTGTTCCTCTCCGTGTTCGACCAGGGAGACTCGATCTTCGATTCCGCGGTCTTCCTGGACGGCCTGCGGACCGGCGTCGCCGGTCCCGGAGGGTGCGCGAGCGGCGCGCGGCGGCAGATCAGCGACCTCACGATGAGCGCGACCGAAACGACGCCGACCGGGATCGTCGACTCGCTCCTCGGTGATGTCCCGATGACGGGCGTGCACCAGCACGCGGAGTCGGACGACACCGGCGAGGCCCCGTTCGGCAAGGCCCCGTTCGGCAAGGCGCCCTTCGGCAAGGCCCCGTTCGGCAAGGCTCCGTTCGGCAAGGCGCCCTTCGGCAAGGCCCCGTTCGGCAAGGCGCCGTTCGGCAAGGCGCCCTTCGGCAAGGCGCCGTTCGGCAAGGCTCCGTTCGGCAAGGCGCCGTTCGGCAAGGCTCCGCTCTCCGAGTACCCGTTGCTGCGCGACGGCGGCTGGCCGCTCGTCCTCTCCCACACGTGCGATTACCTCGACGCCACGCCGCAGAGCGTGACGTGGCAGCAGCTCTTCGAGGACGGCTGCGCACCCGAGACGAACCCGTCGTCGCCGGATGCCCTGACGTTGGACGACATCCTTATCGAGGCGTCACCGCTCGCGAACTTCCCGCTCCTCGCGTTCCTGCTCGGCACCGAGGCGTGGAACGACGTCACGCGGCCGAACGGCACGTGGGCGGCCGAGTTCCAGGCGATCCCTGCCTGCCAGGTTGCCGCGGCCGGTCTTGCCGCTGCGCCGAGCACCTACACGATCGCCGAAGGGGTGGCGGACGGATGCCCGCTCGAGAACACCACCCTGCCGAACCGGACGATCGCCAACCTCGGGAACAAGATGGCGACGACGTTCTGGACACTCACGATCGCCGACCTGAACGTGAAGGGAAGCTTCCTCGGTGACGTCCTCGTTTCGGAGATCCAGAACCAGTCGAACGTCGTCGACTGCACCAAGATGACGTGCGTCCTTACCGGACCGGCCGAGGCGCAGACGACGCTGCGGGACGTCGCGGCCACGGCTGACGCGGGTGGCACGGGGGCGTGGGCGGTCAACGGGACAGAAGCGACGGGCACGTTCGCAGACCTCGGATCGACGGTCGATGCGCGCACGACGCTCTCAGACCTCGTGATCGCGTTCCTCGATCCCGCGGCGGTCCCGATCGAGGACACGCCGCTCGCGGAGTTCGGCTTCGAGCGTCTCGACGCGGGCAACCCGACGAACTTCGTCACTTACGACGTATCCCTTTCCGCCCAATGCCTCGACACGGCGGGGCTCCGCCTCCACGCGACGCTCCCGCCCGAGTTCGCCGTCCGGCCGGGATCGTCCGAGGTCTCGACGAACGGGGACACGTACGCCCCGATCGACGATCCGACCGCTGTGGAGGGCGAGCTGACCTGGGAACTGAGCGAGTCGTGCGCAGCCGGAGCGATCGGCGCGGTCAACGTGTTCCTCCGTTTCGACGCGATGCCCGGCTTCACGCTCGGCACATTCCGGTCCGACATCGGGGCCGAGAGCGACACGGCGCCTCTCGTGGAGGTCCTCGGGACGGCGGCCGTCGACGTCATCGACTCATCGGAGCCCATCGAAGGCCAGCTCGGCGTCGGCGCCGACTCGGTGGTCGTCGGGCACCTGAGCACGGCGGGAGACGTGGATACCTATGCCTTCGACGTCCCGGCCGGGGAGTCCATCGAGGTGTCGCTGAGCCACCTCAGCAGGGACTACCAGCTCGTCCTGTACGCGCCCGACGGCAGTGACGCGGAACAGTCGCTCCGGCCGTCGACGCCGGCGATCGAGCTCCCCGTCGGGACGGAGCCGCAGATCGACCCGACCGGCGTGAACGCGGGCGTGCTGCCCCCTCCGGCGCTCCAGGACATCCCGTTCGTCGACGGGAAGGTCCTCGCGGGGATCTCCGACTTCCGCGGCACGGACCCGGAGTTCCTGAGCACCGTCGGGGTCGCGGGGGCCGGCGGGGACACGACGTACCTCGCGCAGATCTCGGGCGCGAACGCGGCGCACGGCGACGAGCCGTACGTGCTCACGGTGCGCACGTTCGCGCCGGTCGCCCTGCCGGACGCTACCCCCGTCGTGCTGCCGTCGGTCGGCGCCTCGGGTGCGACGTTGCCCACTGCGCTCTCGGGCGACACGTTGTTCCTCTTCGACTACCAGCGCACCGCGCAGGTCTACGGGGTGGCGCAGGCGGATGCGATCAGCGACGCCCTCGACGCGCTCCTAGCTCCGTCCGGGATCGTGAACGGAACGGTCCTTCCTTTGGACTCAGACCCCGACGTCGGCGCTGCGCTCGCGGCCTGGGACGCAGACCGGGCGAACCCGGAGGCGATGAACGACGTCGTCCGGGCGATCAACGATGCCGTCGACGCGCTCGCGGGCCTCTCGGGCTTGAAGAACGTCGTCATCGTCGGTGACGGCGTCGTGATCCCACAGGCGGCGATCGTCGACGAGACGGCGGACGGGAACGAGCAAGGGTTCGCCGGTGACACGTTCTTCGGGAGCGAGATCAACCACCTCACGGGCGCGCTCGCGAACGGGTACTTCTTGTCGGACGCGCCGTACGGCGCGCTGCGGCCGCTATCGATCAAGGGTCAGCTCGTGTACCTGCCGCAGGTCGCGATCGGCCGCCTCGGCGGCACGGTCGACGGCACGCGGAACGACATCGTCTCGGCGATCGAGCGGTTCATGGAGTCGGGCGGAACGGCGGACCCGAGGACCGCGAACACCGAGCCTCGGACGGCGTTCGAGTCCGACTACGACTGGTTCGCGGACGGTGGCGACGTGATCGCGAGCGCGCTCACGGATCAAGTCGACGAGCTCGAGCGCCTGTCACCGAACGGAACACCGTCGCTGCCGCAGTGGACGAGGGCCGAGTTCGCGGACGCGTTCGCGGGCACGGGGTTCTCTACCCACCGACCGGCGGACGTCATCTCGCCCAACGGCCACTTCGACCACTACCGGATGCTGCCGGCAGACCAGTTCGCGGCGAACACCACGAGCGAGGTGTTCTCCACGGCCGACCTCCGCGCCGGCCTATCCCCGACGATCGTCGGCGGCCTGGCCGACGTGAACGGCGACGGCGCGGTGGTCGATGGGAACGACGACGCGAACGCCTTCTACGGCGACACGAGCATCATCGACGGGGCCCTGGACTGCAACGGTTGGGCCCCCAATGCCGAGAACGACGGCACCGGGGGCGGCGGTTTCATCGACGGCGACGACGACTGCACCCTCGTCGGGTTCGATGGCACGGCCGATGGCGTGACGATCGAGGTGGTCGACGGAGCGTTCGCGACCGCAGACGGCACCGCGATCGCCGACGGCTATGTGCTACCGACCGTCTTCAACGCGACGGATCCGGACGACCCGAGTGTGGTCGCATCGGACTTCGCCTGGAGCGTGATCGACGGCCGGATCGACGCGAACGGCGACGGGGCGATCGACGGCGATGATTGCAGCGTCGACTTCGTGGGCGGCGTGGACATCCTCGGCGCCAACTGCGGCTTCGCCGTCACACCGGACGCCGCCTTCAACGGGCTGGTGGACATCGACGGCGACGGCACCATCACCGTCACGGACGCCTGTGACAGCTGCATCCTCGGCGAGGACGTGACGTTCGGCGCCGTCGATTCCACGCTCCTCGGCAGGATCATCTTCAGCATCGGCTGCCACTTCGGGCTCGACTTCTCCGATGGGCTGGCCGGCGCGACCCCCGGCGATCCTCGGCTGCGCGACTGGGCGCAAGCGCTCGCCGACCAGGGGACGGCGGTCCAGATCGGCAACTACGGCTACGGGATCGGCGACACCGCGACCGTCGGGTTCCAGGAGATCATCCTCGGCGACTTCGCCGAGGGTCTCGACGGCTCGCAGTCCGTCGGCCAGAGCCTCCTCGGGGCACAGCAGTCGTACTTCGCCTCGATGCCGTCGTTCACGCCGTATGACCTGAAGATCCTGCAAGAGCTCGCCACGTGGGGCATGCCGATGTACGGCGTCCCGCAGTCGACCGGGCCGGCAACGCTGCTCTCAGCGCTTGCGAGCGAGCCGACCTTCTCAACCGTTCCGGATACCGGGATCGCCGGCGTCTCGGGACAGGTGGCAACGGTCGAGCCCGACACGACCCAGGAGATCACCGACGAGACGCCGGCAAGGGTGTTCTTCAGCAACGACGGCGAGACGCAAGCGACGCACCCCTACCCGATCGTGCCGAAGGTGACGGCGGATATCCCGCCGACCGCCGGCGAGGTCGCGCACGGAGCGCTGCCGCTCAGCTGGGACCCGATCGCCGAGACGACGATCAGCTCGGGGGTCGCCGCAGGCGGATACGCGTTCGCGAACGCGACGTACGACAGCTCGGTGCTCGAGGACGCGCCGGCCGCCGACACGGTCTACCCGACGACGTTCGGGAACATCGGCACGTTCTACGGCGCCGACGGCGCCGCCAACCAGACGCTCGTCGTCCTCACCGGTCAGTTCCGCTCCGGCCCGACGGATCCGCGGTTCGGCACGTTCCGCGAGTACCCGAGCGGTGATTGGCTCGTGCTGTCGTCCCCGGACACGACGGACTTCCTGCCGCCGAGCTTCACGAGCGTCGACGTCGTCGACCAGCTGGACGGCACGACGACGATCGAGGTCCTCGTCGACGACGACGCGGGCGTCGGTCGCGTCCTGGTCCAGGCCCTCGGGACGGGCGGGGCCTACACGCCGATCGAGCTGACGCAGCCCGATCCCACGAACCAGCCGCTGCTCTGGACCTCGGGTGGGGACATCGGCTTCTCGCCTCGCGAGGTCACGGTGTTCGCGGCCGACATGAAGGGCAACGTCGGGACGGCGAACAACGGCGGGCCAGGGTTCGTCCCACGCGACGCCGAGCCGCCGGCAGCGACGCTTACGCTCTCGGGGATCCAGGTCGGTGAGGTCAACACGTTCGCGTCTGCCGTGGACGTCTCCGTCGATCCGACGGACTTCCTGATCCGGATCGACGGCGGCACACCGGTCAGCGGAGGCGAGACGACCGTCACCGGAGACGGTGACCACACGGCGGAGGCGCTCACGCCGGATGGGGCCACCGTCGTCGACTCCGTCGACTTCACGATCGACACGACCGCGCCGACGATCACGATCGACACGCCGGCGCTGCCACCTGCCGGCAAGCCGCTCCCGATGTACCCGCAGAGCGACGGGAACCCGGCGTTGTTGCCAGGGCCCCTCTCGAGCTTCTCGTGCGGCGACGCCGGAGCCACGGGTTCCGGGATCCTGTCCTGCCGCGACCAGAACGGGAATCCCTCGGGAGCGCCGCTCGACGTCTCGACGCTCGGGATCCACACGTTCACCGTCTTCGCGCGGGACGCGGCGGGCCACATCACGACGCTGTCGCGGCAGTACGAGGTCGTGAAGTTCACTGGGTTCTTCGCGCCGATCGACAACCCGCCGAAGGTCAACCAGGCGCGCGCGGGCCAGAACATCGCGGTGAAGTGGCGCCTGCAGCGCCTCGTGAACGGTCAGCTGGTTCCGCTCGCGGACCCGACGTCGTTCGCGTCGATCACCGCGCTCCAGGTTCCCGGGGCGACGTGTTCGGGCCCGCAGGACGCGGTCGAGACGACGTCGGGTTCCTCAGGACTCCAGTACCTCGGCGACGGGAACTGGCAGTTCAACTGGGCGACGCTGAAGCAGTACAAGAACGGGTGCTTCGAGATGCGCTTGAACCTCTGGGATGCGCACGTCCGGCAGAACGGGACGGCGATCGGTCATCCGGCGGCGTTCGCGAAGTTCCAGTTCCGGTAAGGCATCGCGGCACGAGGCCCCGACGCCCGGCTCGCGCTGGGCGCCGGGGCCGCGTGCTGAGGAGTTGCCCGGTGCGACGGCGTCCCCCTATCGTGGTCGGATCGGGAGGGGTGCTGTGAGCGACCAGGACGAGTTCGATCAGCCGGAGATGACACCGACCCTCGCCGAGACCGCGCGGCGCCGGGCCGACCTCCACCACGCCCTCGTCGAGCTCGAGCAGACGATCTCCAGGCCGGCGGTCGGGCGCGAGGCCGATTGGTCCAAGGACGTCCTGCGGCGACTCCAGGACCTCGCACACACGCTCGACGAACACATCGAGGTGACGGAACGCCCCAACGGGCTCTACGCCGAGATCAGCTCGAAGTCCCCGCGTCTGGCGAACCAGATGCAACTGCTGAAGGAGGAGCACCCCGAGATCCGCGAGGGTACGAGCCGGCTGATCACCCGTCTCGAGGGAACCACGATCGGCGACTCGTGGCCCTTGGCGGAGGCGCGGAACGACCTCCAGCGCCTCCTCGGACGGCTGTCCCGACATCGCCAGCTCGGCGCCGACCTCGTCTGGGAGGCGTACAACCTGGACATCGGCGGCATCGAGTAGGGATCACCGCTCCGAAAGCCCCGATACTCTGACGGCGATGGTGCGCATCGCGCTCGGCCAGATCGACCCGACCGTCGGAGACCTCGACGGCAACGTGGACCTCATGACGGCTTGGGCGTCCCGAGCCACCGAAGCCGGTGCCGACGTGGTCGTGTTCCCGGAATTGGCGCTCACCGGCTACCCGCCCGAGGACCTCGTGTTGCGATCCGCGTTCGTCGAGGACAACCTCGCCGCCCTCGAACGGCTCGCCAAGGAGACCGCGGGAGGATGCTCCGTCGTCACCGGGTTCGTCGACCGGACCGACGCCGGCATCCACAACGCCGCCGGGCTCCTCGCGAACGGTGAGATCGTGGCCCGGTACCACAAGGTGAAGCTGCCGAACTACGGCGTGTTCGACGAGCAGCGCACGTTCGTTGCCGGCGAGGCGGAGTGCGCCGTCCGGCTCGCGGGCTCCGAGCTCGGCCTGTCCGTGTGCGAGGACGCGTGGGCACCCGGGCCGCCGTTCGACGCGTACGCGAGGCGGAAGACTCCGGTGATCCTGAACATCAACGGCTCGCCGTACCACCGCGGCAAGGCGGGCGAGCGTATCGAGATCTGCCGCGACCGCGCCCTCGAGACGAACGCGTGGATCGTCTACGTGAACGCCGTGGGAGGACAGGACGAGCTCGTCTTCGACGGAGGCAGCATCGTCACCGCTCCGGACGGGACGCTTCGGCATCGGGCTCGCGAGTTCAGGGAAGACCTGCTGATCGTCGACATCGACGAGAACAGCTCCTTCGGCGACGAGCGGCCCGAGTGGCCCGAGGAACCGGAGGACGTTTACCGCGCGCTCGTGCTCGGGCTCGGCGACTACGTGCGGAAGAACGGGTTCGCCGACGTCGTCCTTGGGCCTGTCCGGCGGCGTGGACTCGGCGTTCGTTGCGACGCTCGCCGTCGACGCGCTCGGGCGCGGCGCCGTCCGAACGATCGCGATGCCCTCGCGCTACTCGTCTCCGGAGAGCCTCGAGGACGCCGGCGAGATCGCGCACCGGCTCGGGATCCGCCTCGACGTGATCGGGATCGACGAGATCTTCTCCGCGTATCTCGGCGCGCTCGAGGAACCGTTCCGTGGGACCGAGCCCGGAACCGCGGAGGAGAACCTGCAGGCTCGGATCCGTGGAGCCCTGCTGATGGCGATCTCCAACCGGTTCGGCTCGCTGGTGCTCGCGACGGGGAACAAGAGCGAGTACGCGGTGGGATACGCGACGCTCTACGGCGACATGGCGGGTGGCTTCGCGCCGATCAAGGACGTGCCGAAGACCCTCGTGTACGAGCTCGTCCGGTGGAGGAACGCGCAGGGCCCGGGTGAGGGCCCGATCCCCGAGCGCGTCGTGGCGAAGCCTCCGTCCGCGGAGCTCCGGCCGGATCAGAAGGACACCGACTCGCTCCCGCCGTACGAGGTCCTGGACCCGATCGTCGAGGCCTACGTGGAGGGCGATCGCTCGCCCGAGGACATCGTCGACGAGGGCGCCGACCCCGACCTCGTCGAACGCATCGTCGCGATGATCGATCGCGCCGAGTACAAGCGTCGGCAGGCCGCCCCGGGGATCAAGATCACGCCGAAGGCGTTCGGGCGGGACCGTCGGATGCCGATCACGAACCGCTATCGGCGGACCGCCGACGAGGCGGCCCGCCGATCGTGAGTTCGCGCGTTACACCAAGGACCAGACGACGTTGACGCTCACCTGCGTCTCGAGGGTCGGCGGCAGGATCGGCGTCGCCATGTCGACCGCGGCGCCGGCCTCGCCGTAGAACACCGGCGGCGGGAAGCTCGACCCCGACTCCGTGATGCTCAGGACCACGCCGAGCTCGTCGTCGCCGGTCGCGGCGAGCAGCTCCGCCTTCCGCTTCGCGTCGGCGACCGCTTCGATCAAGGCGCGGTCGGCAGCCTCGTTGTCGTTCGAGACGCGGAACGTGATGCCACCGGCGAGATTCGCACCGGCTTGGACGCCCCCGTCGATGATGGCACCCACCCGGTCCAGGTTCGTGACGGTGGCCGTGATCTGGTTCTCCGCGGTGAAGCCGACGACCTCGCTTCCGGTGTCGTTCCACCGGGGGTAGAGGCTGATCGTCGACGTGGCCAGGTCGTCCCGGTCGAGTCCCGCGTCGAGAAGGGCGCGGATGACGTCCTCCATGCGATCGGCGTTGGCCTGCATCGCTTCCTCTGCGCTCGCCGCATCGGTGTGGACGCCCAGGGTCACGAGCGCCTCGTCCGGTGCCGAACGGACGATCGCGATCCCGCTGGTGCTTACGGTGCGTTCGGACGCTTCGGTCCCGGGGTTCGGGGAGGCTTCCTGTGCAAAGGTCGGCAGCATGATCGCGACCGCGAGCCCGAGAACCAAACCGGTGATGCCCCACTTCGCGTTCGGCTTCATTCGTCCCTCCACGGGAGTCGGTGGCTCCCGCTTGGACGGACGATGAGACCCACCCGGTTCCCGCCGTACACTGCCGCGCAAGGGGCGGTAGCTCAGCCTGGTCAGAGCAGGGGGCTTTTAACCCTCGTGTCGCGGGTTCGAATCCTGCCCGCCCCACTCGTCGAACGTCATCTGCTGTGTCTTCGATGACCCGAGATGCCTCTGCGGAAGGCCGGCAGGATTCGACGAGGTAGAGCGTGAATGCCGGCCACCAGATGAAGTCATTGGTCACCGCGATTCGAGCATCACGGCCGGTGGAGCCGTTGTCGGCGCCCGGGTCTACGGTCGTAGCGTGCGATCGCTGGTGATCAGCGGGCCGAGAGGGCTTCAGCTGCGATGCAGCGCCCCCGAGCGCCCGCTCGAGCGCATGCGTGGCCTGCTCCGACGGAGCGCCATCGAGATCGACGAGGCGCTGCTGATCCCGGATGCGACGTCGGTCCACACGTTCGGGATGCAGTTCCCGATCGTCGTGGCCCGGCTCGACGACTCCCTGCGGGTGGTCGACGTGCGCCGTGTGATGCCCAACCGGCTCGTGATGAGGATGAGGGATGCCCGGCATGTCCTCGAGTGCCACCCGGACGTCGACCTACGCCCCGGCGACGTCCTTCGGGTGGACGGCGAGCAGGAGCTCCCAGGGCGGTGATCGGCAGTGGCTATACTGCCCAGGCTGCCCCCAGGCCGGGGGCGGGGACGAGCACGGTGCGCCCGGGCCCCCATCGTCTAGCGGCCTAGGATTTCGCCCTTTCAAGGCGGCGACACGGGTTCGAATCCCGTTGGGGGCACGCACAACTGAATACACGCGGCTGTGGAGGAGTCCGGAGTCCTCATCGCCCTGTCAAGGCGAAGATCGCGGGATCGAAGCCCGTCAGCCGCGCGGGACGAGCGCCGGTCGGAAACGGCCGGCGCTCGAATGCCCGGCCAGGTAGCTCAGTTGGCAGAGCACGCGGCTGAAAACCGCGGTGTCGGCAGTTCGAATCTGCCCCTGGCCACGCTCCGAGAAGATCGGCTCAGTTCGTGGTCTCGTGCGCGTGGAGCTCGGCGGAACGGGCGAGCGCCGCCTGGTACAGATCGGCGGAGCGCGGGAACTCCTCGGCCGCGAGGGCCCTGAGCGCATCTCCGATGTCCCGAGCGCTCCGGTCGTCGTCCATCTCGTCCCACGTCATGAGGTCGCTGAGACCGCCGTAGTCGAGCTCGAGCAGCGATCCCGGATCGAAGGCGCCGAGCCATGTGTGCAGCTCGACGATGAGGTCGGCGATCGGTCCGAGGTCGGTGTGGCGCAGAACCGGCACCGCCCGCTCGGCGCGACGGCTCGCCTTCCGGGTCGTCGTCAGGTACGCGAGTCGGTATCGACCGAACACCTCGCGGAGCCGTCGCTCCTCGTCGTCGAACAGGACGAACCACCGGACCGGCACGTGCCACGGGCTCTGCATGATCGACGCCACATGGCCGGGGTCGCGCCGCCGCAGGCGGTTGAGCTCGCGCTGCGCCCGTCTCGCGGCGCCATCGGGGACGAACGCATCGGCGCCCTCGAACGGCGTCGCGTCGCGGAACGCGAGGAGGCCCGTCAGCACGCGGAGCCGGATGCGATCGGGACAGACGTAGTACGACCCGTCGACCACCTTCACTCGGGCGCCTTCCTCACCGGAGGAGGCCAGGAACCCGAGGCCCGCCGGGGTCGCCAGGTCGCGGTACCGGGGCCGGATCGGCCGGGGTGCCCCGGCGACGATGAAGCGCTCCCAGTCCGCCTGCTCGTCGGGCGGGAACGCCTCGAGCGGCTGGTACACGCGGAGTTCGGCGGCCGGGACCACGGCGCGCAGCATATATGCTCTCCCCCGCCCACCGTTCCGCGGAGGTTCCGTCGCGTGCGCATCTCGGACATCGCCGCCAACGACGCCCCGATGGTGCAACTCGTCGGCCCAGACGGCACCCCGACGGGCGAGACCGACGTGGGGCTCTCGGACGACGGGCTCCGCGACGCGCTGCGACTGATGATCCGCGCCCGGCGGCTCGACCGGGAGTGCACGGCGCTGCAGCGACAGGGCGAGTTGACCGTCTATCCACCGTTCGAAGGGCAGGAGGCGGCCCAGGTCGGCAGCGCGCTCGCGCTCGGCACGGACGACTTCGTCTTCCCCTCGTTCCGCGAGCTCGCCGCCGCCATCGTGCGTGGCGTCGACGTCGTCGAGTACCTCGAGTACCACCGCGGAACGTGGCATGGCGGGCCATACGACCCGATCGCGACTCGCTTCGCGCCGATCTGCGTTCCGGTCGCGACGCAGATCGTGCATGCGGTCGGGTGGGCGCTCGGGGCCAAGCTCGACGGCACAGCCGCGTGCGCGCTCGCGTACTTCGGCGACGGGTCCGCCTCCGAAGGCGATTTCCACGAGGCCGCGAACATCGCCGGGGTCTTCCGGGCGCCGGCGATCCTGTTCTGCCAGAACAACGGATGGGCGATCTCGGTGCCACTCTCACAGCAGACCGCGGCGCCGATCGCGGACCGTGCCTCGGGCTATGGCTTCCCCGGCGTGCGAGTGGACGGCAACGACATCCTCGCGGTCTACGCGGTGACGAAGGCTGCGGTCGAACGAGCCCACGCCGGAGACGGACCGACCCTGATCGAAGCCATGACGTACCGGATCGGCTCGCACTCGACGGCCGACGACGCGACCCGCTACCGCGACGAGGACGAGGTCGACGTGTGGCGGGCGCGCGATCCGATCGAGCGGTTCCGCCGGTTCCTGGCCTCGAACGGCGTTGCAGACGACGGGTTCGTGTCCACCTGCGAAGCAGAGGCGGAGGCTTGGGTCGCAGAGGTCCGAGCCGGGATCACCTCGGTCGGAGCGCCCCCGGTCTCGGAGATGTTCGATCACGCGTTCGCCGATCCCCCGGCAGCGCTCCTTCGTCAACGAGAACGCTGGATCGTGGATGGCTGAGCTGACGATGGTCGCAGCGCTGAACGCGGCGCTTCGGGATGCGCTCGCAGGCGACGAGCGAACGCTGGTGTTCGGCGAGGACGTGGGCGAGCTCGGCGGGGTGTTCCGCGTCACCGAGGGCCTGCAGCGCGAGTTCGGCCGCGAGCGGGTGTTCAACACGCCGATCGCCGAGGCCGGCATCGCCGGCATGTGCGTCGGCCTCGCCATGGCGGGATGGCGGCCGATCGCCGAGATGCAGTTCGACGGCTTCTCGTATCCGGCTTTGGACCAGGTGATCAGTCACATCGCGAAGTACCGCATGCGGACACGAGGGCGCGTCGGCATGCCGGTGGTGATCCGGATCCCGTCGTTCGGCGGCATCAAGGGCAAGGAGCACCACGGCGAGAGCCCCGAGACCTACTACGCGCATACGGCGGGGCTGAAGGTCGTCGTGCCAGCGGACGCGCTCGATGCCTATCGGCTGCTCCGGCTGTCGATCGACGATCCCGACCCGGTGATCTTCCTCGAGCCGAAGAGCCGGTACTGGGCCAAGGTGGATCACGAGATCGCGGAGCTCACGGTCGATGGCCCGCCGATCGGCACGGCAGGCGTCTACCGGCCCGAGGGCACGGACTGCACGATCGTGACGTACGGGGCCATGTGCGCGAGGTGCATGGAGGCAGCGAAGACCCTCGAGGAGGAAGGGATCGGCGTCCAGGTGGTCGACCTGCGCTCGCTCGTCCCCTTGGACGTCGACACGCTCGCACGCTCTGTGGCGGAGACGGGGCGCGCCGTCGTGGTCCACGAGGCGCCCCAGACGCTCGGGTTCGGCGCCGAGATCGCGGCGCGGATCATGGAGGAGGCGTTCGACCATCTCGAGGCCCCCGTCGTGCGCGTCACGGGACCTGACGTGCCCTACCCACCCGCGGCGCTCGAACAGGAGTACCTGCCGAGCGTCGAGCGGATCGCCGACGCGGTGCGCCGGACGGTCGCGTACTGATGGCCGAGCGCACCTTCGACCTTCCGGACCTCGGCGAAGGGCTCGAGGACGCCGTGGTCACCACCTGGCTCGTCGCCGAGGGCGCGGAGGTGGAGCTCAACCAGCCGATCGCCGAGATCGAGACCGCGAAGGCCGTGGTCGAGATGCCCTCGCCGTACGCGGGCCGGATCGTCCGGCTCCATGCCGCGGCGGGCGATACCGTCACGGTCGGGGCGCCGCTCGTGACGTTCGACGTGCAGGCGGTGGGGTCGCCCACAACCGCTGCAGCGTCCGGCGGCTCCCCCTCCGCCGCGTCTGCGGCTCGAGCAACGCCGGCGGTCCGCAGACTGGCGAAGGAACAGGGCGTCGACCTTTCCGGGGTCGTTGGATCGGGTCCGGCCGGGCGGGTGACGCGCGAGGACGTGGAGGCCGCAGCGGGCGGTCCCGGGGGCGACGACGCCGACGTCGAGCTCGTCCCCATCTCGCCGGTGCGGAAGGCGATCGCCGAGAACCTGACGAAAGCAGCCGCGATCCCACAGGTGACGACGTTCCGGACCGTGGACGCCACGGCACTGGAGAGCTTCCGGAATGAGCTCGGGCTGTCGCCGCTCCCCGTGTTCGTCCGTGCGCTCGCGGAGATCGTCGCCGAGCACCGTTGGCTGAACGCGTCGTGGAGCGAACGCGGGGTCCGCCTCCATGGAACCGTGAACGCCGGGATCGCGACCGAGACGGAACGCGGTCTCGTCGTGCCGGTCGTCCGGGACGCGCGATCGAAAGGCAGCGGTGAGATCGCGACCGAGATCGCGCGGCTCGCGAAGCGGGCTCGATCGAACGAGCTGTCGCCGGCGGACACCTCGGGGGCGACGATCGCCGTCTCGAACACCGGCTCCTACGGTTCGGAATCGGGAACGCCCCTGCTGAACCCGGGCCACGCGGTCACGATCGCGCTCGGAGTGATCGAGCCGCGCGCCCTGGTGGTCGACGGGAGGGTCGAGGCGAGGCCGGCGTGCACGGTCTCGTTGACGTTCGATCACCGGGTCCTGGACGGGGCGACGGTCGGGCGGGCGCTCGGGGCGCTCGTCGACCTGCTCGAGTCGCCAGAACGTCTGCGGGGGCTGCCACGGTGAGGATCGTCTCGCTGCTCCCCTCGGCGACCGAGATCGTGTACGCGCTCGGCCTCGGCGACGACCTTGCCGCCGTGACCGAGGAGTGCGACTGGCCGCCCGAGGCCGACGACAAGCCTGTGGTGTCGAGGAGCGCGCTGCCCCCGGGCCTCGCGAGCTCGCGGGAGATCGACGAGGCGGTGCGCGAGCGGATGGACACCCGCGAGCCGCTGTACCGGCTCGACGTCGACCTGATCCGTCGGATCGAGCCGGACGTCATCCTCACGCAGGACCTGTGCCGCGTGTGCGCGGTCCCGAGCGGACAGGTGGAACGCGCGCTCGAGGAGGTCGGCGCGGAGCGAGCGAAGGTCCTCTCGCTCGACCCCCACTCGCTCGAGCAGGTGCTCGAGGGGATCCTCGCGACGGGCCGGCTCCTCGGCGCCGCGGAACAGGCCGGCGAGCTCGTCTCGTCGCTCCGCGCGCGGCTCGACGCGGTTCGACGTACCGCCGAACGGCTCCCGTCGATCCGCACGTTCGCGCTCGAATGGCTGGACCCGCCGTTCGTCGGCGGTCATTGGGTGCCCGACATGGTTCGGCTCGCCGGCGGGACGAACCTGCTGAACGAGCCCGAGCAGCCGTCACGCGTGGTGTCGTGGTACGACGTCGCGGACGCGAACCCCGAGGTGGTCGTCTTCATGCCGTGCGGGTACGACCTCGACGCGGCGGAGGACGAGGCCGCCGCGCTCCTTCGATCTCCGGGCTTCTCGGAGCTCCCGGCCACAAGGACGGGGAACGTGTTCGCCGTGGACGCCACCTCCTATTTCTCGCGGCCGGGACCCCGGCTCGTCGACGGGGTGGAGATCCTGGCGTGGGCGCTGCACCCGGACGCGTTCCCCGAACCCTCGGCCGGCCGCGTCGCCCGGCTCGGCGGATAGCGCCTCGGGTATCCTCCGCGCGTGAAGGGCCAGAACCTGGTCACGCCCGCCGACGTAGGCAAACGCGTGTCATTCCAGTTCGAGCTGCCGAACGGCTTCATCGGCGAAGCGGTCGGCATCTTGGAGTACTTCGACGCTCCTGCCGCGACGTTCATGGTTCGGCGCAAGGACGGAGAGGTCGTCCGGGTGCCCGCCCGGGGCGTCCGGTTCGGCAAGGTCGTCGAGGGCTGAGGGGGTCCGCGTCTCACCCGCTGAGCTCGAGGCGCTGAGGGACCTCGCCGTGCGACTCGCGGAACGCGCGGCCGCGATCCATCGTGAGGGTCTCGAGCGCGGGTTCGAGGTCCACGAGAAGAGCTCGTCCACCGACTACGTCACCGAGATCGATCGTGCGGCCGAGGCCGCGATCGTCGAAGGCATCCTCGCCGAACGGCCCGACGACGGGATCCTCGGGGAGGAGGGCACCGACCGTGCGGGGACGTCCGGCGTCCGCTGGGTCATCGACCCGCTCGACGGAACCGCGAACTACGTCCGAGGCTACCCCGCGTACTGCGCGGTGGTCGGCGTCGAGGTGGAGGGGGTGCCGAGCGTCGGCGTGGTCATCGATACGCACGGGACGAGATCCGAAGGTGTTCGCGGGTCCGGCGCGACGCGGAACGGCACCGGCATCCATCCTTCGTCGAGGGACGACCTGACCTCGGCCGTGATCTCCACCGGGTTCGGCTACCAGCCGGAGCAGCGGGCCCGGCAGGCGCGCGTCGCATCGATGATCCTGCCGAGGGTCGCCGACATCCGCCGGAGCGGGTCTGCGGCGTTCGACCTCGTCGCCGCCGCGTGTGGGATCGTCGATGCGTACTACGAGGTCGGGCTCGCGCCGTGGGACATCTGCGCGGGGCAGGTCATCGTCGAGAGCGCGGGCGGTGTCGTCCGGACGATCCCGCAACCCGAAGGGGGCGTCCTCACCGTTGCTGCGCCAACGCAGCTGCTCGAGCCTCTGCTCGGCTTGCTGTCGGAGGCCGGTCTCTTGACCGGTTAGCTGGCCTGCTCGAGTCCGTGGAGGACGTCGAGGAGATCGTCGACGCTGAACGGCTTCGCCACGAAGGCATCGGCCCCGAGCTCGGCGGCCTTGGCGCGATCGCGCAGGCTCGAACGCGCCGACACGACCACGACGCGGGGACGCAGACCGTCAGGGAGCTCCTGGAGCCGCTCCAGGACACTCCAGCCGTCCATCACCGGCATCATGATGTCGAGGAGCATCAGCGTCGGACGGTGCTCGCGGATCTCGTCGAGCGCGGTGCGCCCATCGCGCGCCGAGTACGTCTGGTAGCCCTCGGCTTCCAGACTGAACTGCAGCATCCACACGACCTGGGGCTCGTCGTCCACGACGAGCACGCTGGTCGCGGTTTCTGTCTTCATCATCACCGAAGGTATCGGCGCCTCGCGACGAAAAAGGATGCGGCCAAGGGACCGTTTGCCGGTGCCGGAAGGCCTCCCCCCGGCGAGGGACGGCCGAGACGCGAGGACCATGGGTACGTAGTCACTCCCGAGCATCCGCAGGCTCAGGCCTGCTGGGCTCCCTCGCCGGTCACGCGGCCGATCGCGAAGGCCGGGGTGCCGGCCTCGACGGCCCGTCTGACCACCTCGTCGGCGCGCTCGCGCGCGACCACCAGCACGAACCCGATGCCGAGGTTGAATGTGGCGCGCAGGTCCTCCTCGGCTGCGCCCGACGCTTCCTGCAGTAGTTCGAACACGGGTGGGACGGACCACGAGCCCCAGTCGATCTTGGCGCGCGTTCCCTCGGGCAAGGCCCGCGGCACGTTCTCGACGAGGCCGCCGCCCGTGATGTGCGCGGCGGAAAGGACGAGGTCCGCGCGGGCGAGGTCGCGAACGAGCGGCGCGTAGATGGCCGTCGGCTCGAGGAGCTCGTCGCCGAGCGAGCGGCCGAGGCGCGGCAGCACGTCGTCGAGCCCGTACCCGGCGTCCTCGAGCAACACCTTGCGCACCAGCGAATAGCCGTTCGAGTGCAGCCCGCTCGACGCCAGTCCGACGAGGAGGTCGTCGGCCGCGACCCGATGTGGCCCGAGGAGCTCCTCCTCGCGCACGATCCCGACACAGAAACCGGCCAGGTCGAACCCTCCCGCCGCCATCACGCCGGGGTGTTCGGCCGTCTCTCCACCGAGGAGCGCGCATCCGGCGCGACGGCATCCCTCGGCGACGCCGGCGACGATCGCCGCAACGTCCTTGGGGACCAGCGTCTCCATCGCCACGTAGTCGAGGAAGAACAGGGGCTCGGCGCCGGTGCAGACGACGTCGTCCACGCACATCGCGACGAGGTCGATCCCTACCGTGTCGAGCCGGCCGGCGAGCCGCGCGATGTCGAGCTTGGTCCCGACGCCGTCCGTGGCCGCGGCCAGATACCGGTCCTCGCCGATGCGGAACAGGCCCGCGAAGCCCCCCACGCCGTCGAGGACCTCGGGCCGCGTGGCGCCCTTCGCGAGCTCGCGGATCAGCGAGACCGCTTCGGAGGCCGCGTCCCGGTCGACGCCCGCCCGGCGGTACGCCTCGCTCACGACTTGGCGGGATGCTCGAGGAGGAACTTGCCCGCGCTCTCCGGGATCGGGATCGGGTACTCGCCGTCGAAGCACGCACGGCAGAACCCGCTCTTCTCCTGGCCGGTCGCGGCGACCATGCCCTCCAGGGAGAGATAGCCGAGCGAGTCCGCGCCCACGTACTGCCGGATCTCCTCGACGGCGAGGTCGGACGCGATCAGCTCGGAGCGCGTGGACATGTCGATGCCGTAGAAGCACGGCCATTGGATCGGCGGGCACGTGATCCGTGTGTGCACCTCGGCGGCGCCGGCCTCGCGCAGGACCTGCACGAGCTGGCGCGTCGTCGTGCCCCGCACGATCGAGTCGTCGATCACGACGAGCCGCTTGCCGCGGATCGTCTCGGGGATCGGGTTCAGCTTCAGCTTCACGCCGCGCTCGCGGAGCGTCTGCGACGGCTGGATGAAGGTCCGCCCCACGTAGCGGTTCTTGATGAGGCCCTCGCCGTAGGGGATGCCGGAGACCTCGGCGTATCCGGCCGCGGCCGAATGCCCGGTGTCGGGGACCGGCATCACGAGGTCGCCGTCGGCGGGGGCCTCGACGGCGAGGCGCCGGCCCAGCTCGCGGCGGACCTCGTACACCGTTCGGCCGCGCAGGCGCGAGTCCGCGCGCGCGAGGTATACGTACTCGAAGATGCAGAGCGCTTCGCGAGGGCTCTCCGCGAACCGCACCGAATGCAGGCCGCGGTCATCGATCCGTACGAGCTCTCCCGGCTCGACGTCTCGGAGGAACACCGCCCCCACGATGTCGAGCGCACACGTCTCCGACGCGACCACGTACCCGTTCGGGAGGCGCCCGATCGAAAGCGGACGAAGGCCGTGAGGATCCCGCGCCGCGAACAGGCTCCGCTCGTCCATGAAGACGAAGCAGAAGGCGCCCTGGAGCGTCGGGAGCACCTCGAGCGCGGCAGCCTCGAGGCCGTCCCCGGTCTCACGCGACAGGAGCGTCGCGACCAGGTCCGAGTCCGTCGTGGCTGCGCCGCTGCGGCCGGCCCGTTCGGCCAGCTCGAGCGTGTTCACCAGGTTGCCGTTGTGCCCGAGCGCGAGCGAGCGATGTCCGTCCGTCTTGAACGCGGGCTGCGCGTTCTCCCATGTGGTCGAGCCGGTGGTCGAGTAGCGGTTGTGGCCGATCCCCAGGTCGCCCTGCAGCGTGGTGAGCGTGGCCTCGTTGAAGACCTGCGAGACGAGCCCGAGCTCCCGGTAGACGAGGAGGTGCTCGCCATCGGAGACCGCCATCCCGGCGGATTCCTGTCCCCGATGCTGCTGCGCGAAGAGCCCGAAGTAGGTGAGCCTGGCGACCTCCTCGCCCGGGGCCCACACCCCGAACAGGCCGCATTCCTCTTTCGGACTCTCTGCCCCCACGCGCCGCGATGCTATCAGCGGCCCCCGACGCGTCTGGGAGAACGCGTCAGTCTTGACGGACTTTCTGGTCAGCGCACGAGGGTGGGGACCCGCTGGATCGCGTTGTTCGTGTAACCGCCGACGTTCCAGGCGGGCTCGCTCGCCTGCGTGGCGCCGGTCGCGTCGGTCGCGCGGCAGCACAACACGCGCTCGCCGGATGAGGCGTGCCACTCGAACGACCAGGCCCACCAGGCGTACTCGTCGTCCGGCGACTCGCCGAGGTCCGCGTCCCACCATGTCCGGCCGTCGTCGTCGCTGAACTCGACCCGTTCGATCGGGCCGAACCCGGACCACGCTCGTCCGAGAACCGTGTGCGTGCCGGCGTCGACGATCCGGCTCCGGCTCTGGAACTCCGGGATCCCGGGCGGGACCATGAGACTCCTCGGCCGGATCCGGTTCAGGGGCTCACCCACCTCGTCCGGGTCCGAGCGCATCCGATAGCTGTGCACGTTCTGGTAGCCGGCGAACGGCTCCGTCAGCACCGTGATCCGGGAAACCCATTTCACACTTGCCATCCCGTACCAGCCGGGCACCACCAGTCGGAGCGGGAACCCGTGTTGCGGGAGCAGCGGCCGACCGTTCATCTCGAACGCGAGCAGCACGTCGGGCCGCATCGCCTCATCGAACGGCAGGCTCCGCTCGTACGACTGTTCCATCTCGCCTTCGATCCCGCGGTCGAGCCCGCTGAACGCGACCTCGACGGCGCCCTCGTCGATCCCGGCCTCCTCCAGCAGACCCCGGAGCGGGGTGCCGGTCCACTCGGCGTTGCCGACCGCCTCCAGCACCCAGGGCTGGCTCACCACGTGCGGCTCGATCATCGTTCGGCCGTTCCCGGCGCATTCGAGGGTGACGGCCTGCGTCGTCGTCGGCCGCGAGCGCATGTCGTCGAGCGACAGCTCCATCGAGGAGCGCACGTTCCCCACGACGGACAGGCGCCAGGTGTCGGGATCGACGTCCGGGATGTCGTAGTGGATCAGGAGGTAGTGCAAACCGGCGGGCGTGAGGTCGTAGCGCAGCGCCTCCAGGGGCATGCCGTGGTTCCGCGCGGCGAGCTGGAGCTCCTCGCGACTGATCCCCTGGGTCTCGGTCGTGTCGGTCATCTCCGGCATCTCAGCATGTCACCGCGCGGGACGCTACCCGGCGAGGAGCTTGGGGATGGCCTCCTCGTACACGGCGACGGCCTCCTCGAGGGTCACTTCGGCGAGACCGTCGAAGACCAGGCGCGGCCCGCCGGTCTCCCCCAGTCGCGCGATGGGGACGCGCATCGCCACCGCCAGGTCCTCGAGCTCGGACGCGCGCTCGGCCGCGACCGAGACGACCGCGCGCGAGGCGGACTCCGCGAACAGCGTGACGTGGGGAGGCAGGTCGCCGGGGAGCGTCACCGCGAACCCGGTCCTGCCGGCGATCGCGGACTCGGCGAGAGCCACCGCGACACCGCCGTCGCCGCAGTCGTGCGCCGAGTGGAGCAGGTCCAGGCGAGATCCTTCGATCAGGAGGCCGTGGAGCCTGCGCTCGCGGTCGACGTCCAACGCCGGAGGACGGCCGGAGATCACCCCGAGGACGGCATCCGCGAACTCCGAGCCACCGAGCTCTGGGAACGTCTCGCCGAGCAGGTAGACGACCGTTCCCTCGCCGAGGTGATGGCGCACGGCGAGCCGGTGATCATCGATCAGACCGAGCATGCCGACCACGGCCGTCGGCCAGATCGCCGAGTCGCCGGACTCGTTGTAGAAGCTCACGTTGCCGCCGGTGACGGGCGTCTCGAACGCACGGCACGCGTCCGCCATCCCGCGGATCGACTCCGTGAACTGCCACATGACTTCCGGGCGCTCGGGGTTGCCGAAGTTCAGGCAGTTCGTGATCGCGAGCGGCGTCGCGCCGGTGCAGGCCACGTTCCGAGCGGCCTCCGCGACCGCGTGCGCGGCCCCGAGGTAGGGATCGAGCGCGCCGAACCGTCCCTTGCCGTCGGTCGACAACGCGAGCGCCTTCATCGTCCCCTCGACGCGGATCAGGGCCGCGTCGCCGCCGGGCCCGAGCATCGTCCCGCCCTGCACGATCGAGTCGTACTGCTCCCACACCCATCGCTTGGATGCGACGTTGGGCGAGGAGAGGATCCGGAGCAACGCATCCGTCGGCGAGGTCGGTACCGAGGCGAACGTGGGGTCGTCGCCGAGGTCGTCTTGCCCGAGGGGCGGTGAGATCGGCCGCGTGTAGACGGGCGCCTCGTCCGTCAGCGACCGTGCCGGGATGGCGGCGACGCCCTGTCCGTTCACTCGCACGTCGAGCGTTCCCCCGTCGGCGACGAGCCGTCCCACCACCGCTGAAGCGAGCCCCCACTTGGTGCACACGTCTCGGACGTCCTCGAGCCGGGCGGGCGCGACGATCGCCAGCATCCGCTCCTGCGACTCGCTGGTCAGGATCTCGAACGGCTCGAGGTTCGGCTCGCGCAGCGGCACCGCATCGAGGTCGAGCTCAGCGCCCAGACGCGCTCGCGACGCCGACTCGCTCACGGCGCACGTCAGCCCTGCCCCACCCAGGTCCTGGAGCCCCTCGAGGAGATCGCGTTCGACCAACTCGAGCGAGGCCTCGATCAACAGCTTGCCCGCGAACGGATCTCCGATCTGCACGCTCGGACGGCTCTCCTCCGAGCCCTCCTCGAGCGTGCGCGAGGCGAGGACGGACACCCCGCCGATGCCGTCGCGTCCCGTCGCGGCCCCGAACAACACGAGCAGGGATCCCTCGTGGACCTCGCGGGCGCTGGTGACGAGCCGGTCGGCGCGAGCGATACCGACGCACATCACGTTCACGGTCGGGTTCGCCGAGTGGGCATCGGCGAAGTGGACCTCGCCGCCGACGGTCGGGACGCCGATGCAGTTCCCGTACCCGCCGATCCCGGCCACGACCCCTTCGAAGAGCCACCGGTTGCGCTCGTCGTCGAGGGGACCGAAACGGAGGGGATCGAGCAGCGCGATAGGACGTGCCCCCATCGAGATGATGTCGCGCACGATCCCGCCGACCCCCGTCGCGGCCCCCTGGTACGGCTCGACGGCGCTCGGGTGCGAGTGCGATTCCATCTTGAAGACGACCGCGATGCCGTCGCCCACGTCGATCGCGCCGGCGTCCTCCCCCGGGCCGACGAGCACCGCCGGTCCCTCGGTCGGCAGGGTGCGCAGGTGCGCCTTCGAGCTCTTGTACGAGCAATGCTCGGACCACATGGCGGCGTACATGGCGAGCTCGGTCCGGTTGGGATCGCGCCCGAGCGTGTTCACGATCGACGCGAGCTCGTCGTCGGTGAGCCCGAGCTGCCGATGGAGCGGCTCGGTCACGCCGCGGACACCCGTTCGAGCGCGGCCTCGAGCAGGGCCACGAACATCGCCTGCCCTCCCGTGGCGCCGACGTCCGGGTCGACGGCGTGCTCGGGATGCGGCATCAGGCCGACGACGTTCCCACCCTCGTTGCGGACGCCCGCGATCGAGTCGATGCTGCCGTTGACGTTGTGCGCGTCGTCGACGGCGCCGTCGGGAGCGCAGTAGCGGAACACGACGAGACCCTCGCCTTCGATCCGGCGAAGCTCGTCCTCGCGCGCGACGAACTGACCCTCGCCGTGCTTCACCGGGACGCGCAGGACGTCCCCAGGAACCAGCCCCCCGGTCAGCGGCGAGAGCGTCGTCTCGACTCGGACGTCGATCCAGCGACAGACGAACCGGAGCTGGCGGTTCCGGATCAGGGCACCGGGCAGCAGGCCCGCCTCGCACAGGATCTGGAACCCGTTGCAGATCCCCACGACGGGGCCGCCGCGCGCCGCGAAGGAGCGGACCTCCTCCATGACCGCGGCGAAGCGCGCGATCGCACCCGTCCGCAGGTAGTCGCCGTAGGAGAAGCCACCCGGCAGGATCACCGCGTCGACGCCGTGGAGGTCTCGGTTCCCGTGCCACAGCGAGATCGACTCGCCGCCCATGAAGCGGACGGCCCGAAGCGCGTCGCGGTCGTCGAGCGATCCGGGGAACGTGACCACGCCGATCCGCGGCAGACCGTCGCTCACGCCGGCGCCTCCTCGTAGGCCGGGCCGGCGTGCTCGCTCACGTCGCGGATCGCGAACGTCTCGATCACCGGGTTCGACAGGAGACGCTCGGCCATCTCCTTCACCTGCGCGACGGCCGCGTCGCGGTCGCTCGACTCGAGCTCCAGACGCACGTACTTGCCCACGCGGACCTGGGCGACGTTCGTCCATCCCAACGCCGGGAGCGCGCCTCCGATCGCCGCCCCCTGCGGATCGAGGAGGCCGGGCTTCAGGGAGATCTCGACGTGCGCGACGAACCTCACGCGAGCGCTCGTCGCAGCCGTTCGAGATCGTCCGCGCTCGTCTCCCGGTCGCGCTCGGTGGACACGCCCATCCGGTGACGGTAGTGCTCGAACCGCTCGCCGGTCACCCGCTCGTACGCCTCGCGGTATTTCATCGCGGTCCGGTCGACCACCTCGCCCGGCAACGCCGGTGGCGGCGGCTCGTGGTCCCAGCCGCTGGCATCCAGCCAATCCCGGACGGACTGCTTGTCGAAGCTCGGCTGCGCGACGCCGGGCCGGTAGCCGTCGACGGGCCAGAAGCGCGAGGAATCGGGCGTCAGCACCTCGTCGATGAGGATCAGGTCCCCGCCGGCGAACCCGAACTCGAATTTCGTGTCGGCCACGATGATGCCGCGCTCGGCGGCGACCTCCGCGCCGCGCTCGTACAGCGCGATGGTCAGCTCGCGGAGCCGCTCGGCGAGCCCTTTGCCGACGAGGTCGACCGCCTCCTCGAACGTGAGGGGCAGGTCGTGGCCCTCGGCCGCCTTCGTCGTCGGCGTGAAGATCGGCTCGGGGAGGCGATGGGCCTCGTCGAGCCCGGCCGGCAGCGGGACGCCGCACACGTGCCCTTCGGCGCGGTACTGCTTCAACCCCGAGCCCGTCAGATAGCCGCGCGCGACGCATTCGAGGGGGATCACTTCGGCCTTCACCGCCAGGGTCGCGCGGCCCGAGAGCACGGGCTCGCTCCGGAACGGCTCGGGGAAGTCGCGACGGTCGGCGCTGATGAGGTGGTTCCCGATCAGGTCCCCGGTGCGTTCGAGCCAGAACAGCGTGAGACCGGTGAGGACGCGTCCTTTGTCCGGGATCGGATCGGGCAAGACGACGTCGAAGGCGCTGATCCGGTCGGTGGCGACGAGGAGTACCCGGTCCTCGCCGACGTCGTAGATGTCCCGGACCTTTCCCTGGCCGTGGAGCCTCGCGCCGGTCTCGCCCATCAGGTGGGAACTTTCTCGAGGCGGTCGAACACCACGTCGAGGTTGCGAAGGGCGCGCATCGGGTCGAACAGCTCGTGGAGCCGGTCGCCGATCCGATCCCGCACCTGCGCATCGTCCTCGACGAACGCTCGGAACGAACCTCCTTCGTCCCACGCCTTCGAGGCGCCCGATTGGACGACCGCGTAGGCGTCGTCTCGCGACATCCCCGAATCGATGAGCGCGAGCAGCACGTTCTGCGAGTACGCGAGCCCTCCGCCGACGTCGAGGTTCACTCGCATCCGATCCGGATACACCTCGAGTCCCTCCAGGACCTCGGTGAGCTCGGCCAGCATGAAGTCGAGGGCGATCGTCGAGTCCGGAAGGATGACGCGCTCGGCCGACGAGTGCGAGATGTCGCGCTCGTGCCACAGCACCGCGTTCTCCAGGGCCGCCTGCAGGTTGCCGCGGATCACGCGAGCGAGCCCGGTGATCCGTTCGCTCCGAACCGGGTTGCGCTTGTGCGGCATCGCGCTCGAACCCTTCTGCCCCTCGGAGAACGGCTCTTGGACCTCGCGGACCTCGGTTCGCGCGAGGTGCCGGATCTCGGTCGCGACCCCGTCGAGCGTCGTCGCGGTGATCGCGAGCGCGCTCATGAGCTCGGCGTGGCGATCGCGCGCCACGACCTGGTTCGAGGCCTCCGCGGGCCGGAGTCCGAGCTTCGCGCAGACCTCCTCCTCGACCCGCGGATCCACCTGCGCGTAGGTCCCGACGGCGCCGCTGATCGCTCCCACGGCCACGGCCTCTCGCGCGCGGCGCAACCGCTCCCGGTCGCGGTCGAGCTCGAACGTCCACAGGGCGACCTTGTGGCCGAAGGTGGTCGGCTCGGCGAGGACCCCGTGCGTCCTTCCGGCCATCACCGTCTCGCGGTGCGACAGCGCCAGCCGCTTCGTCACGCCGAGCAGCCGCTCGATCCTTCCGAGCAACAGATCCGCGGCCTCGCGGAGCTGCAGCGCGAGCCCGGTGTCGAGCACGTCCGACGACGTGAGCCCGAAGTGCACCCAGCGGCCTGCCGGACCGACGGACTCGCCGACGTTCTGCACGAAGGCCGCGACGTCGTGCTTCGTGACGGCCTCGAGCTCGGCGACGCGGTCCGAGGTCGAACGCCGCCTTCGCCCGCACCTGCCGCGCGTCCTCCTCGGGGACGACGCCCAGCCGAGCCCAGGCCTCGACGGCCAAGATCTCGATCTCGAGCCAGTGGCCGAGGCGGGCATCGTCCGACCACACCGCCGACATCTCGGGGAGGGCGTAGCGCGGGATCATCGCTCCGGCGGGACGGCGGAGCGCAGGCTCACAGCCGCAGGCCCTCCGCCAGGTCGTCCTTGAACCGCCACAGGCGCTTCTGGATGTCGGGGTCGCCGACGCCGAGGATCTCGGCGGCCAGCACGGCCGCGTTCATGCCCGCATCGACCCCGACGGTCGCGACCGGGACGCCCCCGGGCATCTGGGCAGTGACGTACAACGACTGATCGCCCGCCATCTGGTCGCTCGCGACGGGGACGCCGATCACGGGGAGGACCGTTCGCGCGGCGACCGCGGACGCGAGGTGGCCCGAGATGCCCGTCGTGCAGATCACGACCTTGATCCCGCGCTCGAACGCCGTCCGGGCGTACTCGTCGACGAGGTCGGGATTGCGGGGAGCCGACATGACGCGGATCTCGTGCGGGATCTCGAGCTTCTCGAGGATCGCGGTGGTCTGTTGCATGACGGCGAGCTCGGCGGGCGACCCGACGAGGACACCGACCTGCGGACCCTGTTCGTTCACCTGCCCTCCGCCTCCGACGCCAGCGCCGCGATGTCCCTGCGGTACTGCATCCCATCGAACGAGATCGAGGAGCAGGCCTCGTACGCCCGAGCCCGAGCCTCGGCCAGATCGTCGCCGATCGCGCCCACGGACAGGACCCGTCCCCCCGACGTGACCACTCTACCCCGCCGCTCTGCGGTCCCGGCGTGGAACACGAGCGCGCCGTCGACCTGCTCGGCCTCCTCGAGGCCGGCGATCTCGACCCCGGTCTCGTACTCCTCCGGGTAGCCGCCCGACGCGAGGACGACGGTGACGCAAGCCTGGGTGGAGAGGTTCGCCTTGTAGAGCCCGAGGTTGCCCTCGGCGCACGCGAGGAACAGCTCCGCGAGATCGGACCCCAACCGCGGGATCACCACCTGCGCCTCGGGGTCGCCGAACCGGGCGTTGAACTCGAGGACCTTGGGGCCGTCGTCGGTGAGCATCATCCCGGCGTACAGGACGCCGCGGTACGGCACGCCGTCGGCCTCCATCCCCCGGACCGTCCGCACCAAGACGTCGTAGAGGATGCGGTCGGCGGTCTGGTCGTCGACGAACGGGACCGGCGAGTACGCGCCCATCCCACCCGTGTTCGGGCCCGTGTCGCCCTCGCCGATGCGCTTGAAGTCCTGTGCGAACGCGAGCGGCAGGATGTCGCGGCCGTCGGAGAGCGCGAACGCCGAGACCTCCCGGCCCTCGAGGAACTCCTCGATGAGGACCGTGGACCCGGCGGATCCGAACACGTGGTCCTCGAGCGCGGCGGACAGCGCGGCGACGGCGTCCGCGCGCCGTTCGGCGATCACGACGCCCTTGCCGGCGGCGAGCCCGTCGGCCTTGACGACATACGGCGGCTCGAACCGCTCGAGGGCGGTGAACGCCTCCGGCATCGAGCCGACGGTCTGCGAACGCGCCACCGGAACCCCGTGGCGCTCGCAGAGCCGTTTCGCCCACGCCTTCGAGCCCTCGATCCGCGCGGCGGCCCGCGTCGGCCCGAACACGAGGTTCCCCCGCGCGTCGAGCTCGTCGGCGAGTCCGGCCACCAGCGGTCCCTCCGGCCCGATCACCGTGAGGTCGATCCGCTCCCGCTCGACCAGATCCACGATGGCGGGAACGTCGTCGGCCGCCATGGCGACGCAGTGCGCGTCCCGCGCGATGCCGGCGTTGCCCGGCGCGGCGAACAGCCGGTCGATCGTCGGATTCTGCGTCAGTCGCCAGACGATCGCATGCTCTCGCGCGCCGCCGCCCACGACGAGCACCCTCATGCGTCGTCCGGGTGGCTCGTCGCGTCGGCGGAAAGACTCTGCTCCCGGCCGGGACCGACCGACACGACGCCGATCGGCACGCCGGCCAGATCCTGCAGCCGGTCGAGGTACTTCCTCGCCGCCGCGGGAAGCTCGGCGAACGCGCGCACCTGCGCGAGATCCTCGTCCCAGCCCTCGAGCTCCTCGTAGACGGGCTCCGCGGCGTGGAAGTGCGACTGATGCGACGGCACGTCTTCGTACAGCGACCCGTCGGCCCGGTAGGCCGTGCACACCTTCACGCTCTCGAAGCCGCTCAGCACATCGAGCTTCGTGACGAACAGCTCCGTGAGGCCGTTCACCCGGGCCGCGTATCGAGCGATGACGGCGTCGAACCAGCCGCACCGGCGCTTTCGACCGGTCACCGTCCCGAACTCCCGTCCGCGCTCGCCGAGGCGTTCGCCCTCGGGCCCGGTGTCCTCGGTCGGGAACGGCCCGGCGCCGACGCGCGTCACGTACGCCTTCGTGATCCCGATGACACGCTCCACCTCGCGGGGACCGATGCCGACCGACGCGAGGGCGTAGCCGGCGACCGGGTTCGACGAGGTGACGAACGGATACGTCCCCTTGTCCAGATCGAGCATCGTGCCCTGCGCGCCCTCGAGCAGCACGTTCTTCCCGGCCCGGAGCCCATCGTGGATCAGCCGGGACGTGTCGGCGACGTGCGGACGCAGTCGCTCGGCGTATCGGAGGTAGTCGTCGAGGATCAGGTCCGACGTGACCGGAAGCCTCCCGTAGACGCGCGTGAGGACCAGGTTCTTCTCGCGGAGCACGATCTCGAGCTTGGCCCGGAAGATCTTCTCGTCGAACAGGTCCTGGATCCGAAGCCCGATGCGCGCCGCCTTGTCGCCGTACGCGGGGCCGATCCCTCGTTTGGTCGTGCCGAGCGCGTTCTTGCCGAGGAACCGCTCGGTCACCTTCTCGAGCTCCAGGTGGTACGGCATGATCATGTGGCAGTTGCCGCTCACCACCAGGCGCGACGGGTCGATCCCGACGGCGGAGAGCCCGTCCATCTCAGCGAGCAGCACTCGCGGATCGACCACGACGCCGTCGGCGATCACCGACGTCAGGTGCGGATACAGGATGCCCGAGGGGATCAGCTGGAGCTTGAGCGTGTGTCCTTCGGCCAAGATCGTGTGGCCGGCGTTGTTCCCGCCCTGGTACCGGACCACGAAGTCCATCCGGTCGGCGAGGTAGTCGGTCGCCTTGCCCTTGCCCTCGTCCCCCCACTGGGTCCCGACGACGATCGAGGCAGGCATCGGCCCGAGTCTATCGGTGACGTCTAGGAGGTCTTGGCGGTGGCGCGCGCGAGCATCGAGTCCATCTGCGCGACCAGCGGTGCCGCCTGCAGCGAGCGATAGCGGTCGCGAGCCGAGCGGAAACGGTCGGCCGCCTCGTTCGCCCGTCCGAGCTCCAGCAGGCACCGCCCGGCGCCGGCCAACGCGTGCCCCGACTCCAGGACCGAAGGGAAGGTCGCCCATCGCGTGGCGGCGTCGTCGTAGCCCTCCAACGAGGCGAGCAGGTCACCCTCGAGCTCGGCCAGGACGGCCCGTCCCGCGGTCAGGCTGGTGGCGTCCCTCACCATGTGCTCGATCCCCTGCTGGACGAGAGACCGGAGGAGCTCGGCCGCACCGGCGGCCAGGCACACACGCGACGCCCAGTCGAGGAGCCAGCTCCGAAAGCCGACACGCCCCCGGAGCAGCTCATCGAGCTCCTCCACAAGCGCCAGCGCACCTCCGACGTCCCCCTGATCTCCCCGAGCGAGCGCCGCCACGCGGAAGGCCGGAACGACGACCTGGCCGTCGCCGATCTCCCGCGCCCGCGGCAACAGCGTCTCCTCGATCCCCTCGTCGGCGTTGGGAACGCCGCGGTGAAGCAGGACGTCTCGCCGATAGGTCTCGGTGAGGATCGCGATCTGCGTGCCGGTACCGCTGCCGCGCTCGATCTCTCGGCTCAGGATCCCCTGTCCCACGTCGAGCAGCGAGTCCCACGCTCCGAGGTCGTAGCTCGTCCACATCGACTGCATCCGAGCCCAGTCGGCGTGCCGAGCGGCACCGCGACGATCGCCCACCTCCGCGCCGGCCTCATACAGCGCCTGCCCTTTCTCCGGCCCCTCCGCGAACCACACGTTGTCGCCGAGGTTCACGTGCGCGGCCGCGGTGAAGCCGGCCGGCACCGACATCGACTCGATGGCGATCCGCAGACCCTCCCGCAGGTCGGCGAACCCGCCGGACACATCACCCAGGTCGGTTCGCGCCTGCCCTCGCATCTGGAGCACCACCGCGAGATCCGTCTCATTTCCGAACTCGCGCACGACGGGCAGCGCCATCTCGGCTGCGGCGATCGCCTGCTCGCTTCGGCCGGCCAGGCCGTGCGAGGCGACGAGCCTCGACAGCACGTTGGCGAGGGCGGGGCTCGGTGGCCGCCCCTCCATGATGCGCATCGCGGCTCCGAGCAGCTCGGTCTGGCGAGCGGTGTCCCCCTGCTGCCACGCGTTCCTCGAGAGCCATGAGAGGGCCTCGGCCTCTGCCGGGCCATCCCCAATCGCTCGAGCCTCGGTGGCCGCTTCGGTGAGGAGCTCGTCCGCCCGGTCCGAAGATGCGCCCCCGGACACCCCGAGACGGCCTCCCAGCATGAGCGCGGCGAACCGGTTGGGATCACCCGGACGGGTGAGCGCGAGGGCGCGTTCGAAATACAGGCTGGCTTTCGACACGTCGAGCCGGATCGCTCGCTCGGCAGCGAGCATCAGGAACCGGAGCGCCTGCTTCTCTGCATCGGCCGTGTCGACGCCCGCGGCGCGCGCGAGCTCGAGTGCCTGTTCGTAGTGATAGGCGAGCAGCTCCGAGCTGTCGGCAAGCCGTTCGCCCGCGATCTTCTCGATCCAGGCCGCAGCGGCCTGATGTTTGGCGGCGCGCGAGGCGCGCGGGATCTGGCCGTACGCGACGTCTCGGACGAGCAGATGCCAGAACGCATACTCGGTCTCGCCCTCGATCGAGGGCCGGCGCGCCGGACGAAGGAGCTCCTTGCGCGCCAGCTCGTGGAGGCCTTCGCGCACGAGCCGGGCGTCGATCCCGCCCATCTCGGCGAGCGCCCCCGCCCAGAAGACCTTGCCGATCACCGCGGCGTCCTGGAGCAGCGCCTTGCGCTCGGGCGAGAGCGTGTCGAGACGAGCGGCGATCAGCGCCTGAACGGTCTCGGGAACGGGGATCTCGTCCTCGCCTGAGGTCAGGTCCCACGTCGCTCCGCTGCGCGCCAGCACGCCGCGGTCCACCAGCATCCGGATGAACTCCTCCGCGTACAGCGGGTTCCCGCCGGCACGAGCGAGCAGCGCCGTCTGGGTCTCTGCCGGCAGGACCGTGCGGTCGAGCAGGGCGCCGATCAGCTGTGCGGTCTCCTCGGAGCTCAGCGGCGCGAGCGAGACGGCCGTGTGGTTGCGCTTGCCACCGCCCCAACCCGGATCCCGCTCGTAGAGCTCGGGCCGGGCGGTGCATAGGACGAAGAGCGGCACCCCGCTCGCCCAATCCGCGAGATGCTCGACGAACGCGAGCATCGCCGGATCGGCCCAGTGCAGGTCCTCGAAGACCAGGACCAATGGCCTGGTCGACGCGATCGCTTCGAGGAAGGTCCTCCAGGCGGTGAACGATTCCTCTCGCTCGGCCGTCTGGGCCTCCTCCAGACCGACGAGCGGTTCCAGGCGCGAGCGGATCCAGTCCCGTTCGCCTTCCTCCTCGACGATCTCCGAGACGGCAAGCTCGAGCTTGCTTGCAGCCTGATCCGGCGTATCGCTCTCCAAGATCCCGGCGTGCGACTTCACCACCTCGCCGAGAGCCCAGAACGTGATCCCCTCGCCGTACGGGAGGCACCGTCCCTGCCGCCAATACACGATGTCCGGCAGGTCGTCGACGAATCGCTGGAACTCCCAGACGAGCCGGCTCTTGCCCACCCCCGGTTCACCGACGAGGGTGACGAGCTGCGTGGTTGCATCTCGCTCGATGCCGCCGAACAAGCTCCCGCAACAGGTTCAACTCGCGATCGCGGCCGATCAGCGGGACCTTCGTCTGCTGTTCGACGTCGACCCCGAAACGGCTCCGGGCCTCGATCGCGCGCCAGACCGGCAGCGCATCCTCCTTGCCCTTGACGCTGACCGGTTCGAGCTCCTCGTACTCGATCACGCCGCGCGTCGCGCGATACGTGAGCTCGCCCACGACGACGCCCCCGACCGGTGCGATGCCTTGCAGCCGCGACGCGACGTTGACGACGTCCCCGGTCACGAAGCCCTCTCCCGCCTCGGGCCGGGCGCCGAGTGTGACGACGGCCTCGCCCGTATTCACCGCCGCGCGGATCGCGAGGTCGAGCCCGGGTCGCTCCTCGTTCAGCTCCTGGATCGCCTCGGCGATGCGCAGCGAGGCGCGGACGGCGCGTTCGGCGTCGTCCTCGTGCGCGACGGGCGCGCCGAACACGGCCATCACGGCGTCCCCGACGAACTTCTCGACGGTCCCGCCGAACCGCTCGATCTCGCGCTTCAGCCGCTCGTGGTAGACGCGCAGGGTGGCGCGAACGTCCTCCGGATCGCTCTGATCCGACCTCGCGGTGAACCCCACGAGGTCCACGAACAGAACCGAGACGACCTTGCGCTCCTCGGACGTGGGAGCGCGCCCCTCGTCGAGGGAGCCGCCGCACGACCAGCAGAAACGAGCGCGCTCGTCGTTCTCCTCGCCACAGCTCGGGCATCGCCGCACGAACGGAGTCTAGGGCGAGCCGGACCGCGGAGAGGAACCCTAGCCCGTCCGCTCGATCCGGAAGCTGATCCGGACCGCGGTGTGGTACTCCGAGATCGCTCCGTCGCTCACGACCGCACTCGTGCTCAGGATGTCCATGTTCTCGATCCCTCGGATTGTCTTCGACGCCTCCGACAGCGCCGAGTGTGCCGCGTCTCGCCAGGACTCCGACGAGACACCGACCAGGTCGATCGTCTTGATGACTGCCATCGCCACTCCCCTATCCTCCGTTGTACACGTCGATGAAACGACGGTAGTTGGCCGCGATCTGCTTGGCAGCTTCCTCGCGACCCAGGTTGCCGTCGACGAACGCTTTCAGCGGATCCCACCAGATCGAGCGTCCGATCGCGAACCCGATGTATCCGGGGACGCCCGATCCCATGCGCAGCCAATGGTCGACCCGCGCATCGTCGGCGCCGCGCCCGAGGACCACGCACGCGACGCCGTCGCGTCCTCCGGCCCTCGCGGTCGCCGAGATCATCTCGCAGTCCTCGCGCCGGTCGATGCCTTCGATCTTCCAGATGTCGGGTTCGACCCCGAGACCCTGCAGCTCCTCGATCGCGACCTTCATCAGCTTGGGGCGCTCCTCCTTGTCCCACCGGTCCTCGTCGCCCCCGGCGGCCTGGATCTGCTCGGGCGTCGCCGGCACGAGCAGCTCGAACAGGAACTTGCGGTCGTGTTCGTGGAGCCAGTCGCCCAGCCGGCGAAGCCGCTCGGCCTGCCGGGCGTTCATCTCCTGATCCGCCTCGGGGTTGTAGCGGACGAGCACCTTGGAGAAGTCCGGGTCGAACTCCTCGATGTGCGTGCCGAAGTCCTCGTCGTATTGGAAGTCGAACTCGTCCTGGCCGCTCTTCTCCACGGGCATCGCGAGCAGGAGGCCGGACGCCTTCGCGTCCCGGGCGATGTCGGCCCCGAACTGCTCGTCCACCAGGACGCCGGCGGACTCGCGAGGAGCGCCTTCGTCGACGGCGCGCTTGGCGCCCTCGGAGATCACCTTCTTCGCATCCGAGATCCGCGCGGTCTCCTCGTCGTTGGGCTCGCCCGCCACGCCGAAGAACTTCTTCTGGAACGATCCGCGGTGATCGAACGCGAGGATGTACAGCGGCTTGTCGTAGCCGAGCGCCATCGTCGCTCCTCTCTCTCTCTTGTCTCTAGGGCAGCTCGAACTGGTTGGTCGGCTTCAACACCTCGACCCGGACGGGCGCCGCCTCCTTCTCGAACCGGCCGGCATCCGAAGGCGAGCCGACCACGAACCCGTAGTGCATCGGGACCGCGAGCTGCGGCCGCATCGCCTTCACGAGCCCGGCGGCCTCGGGCACGTCCATCGTGTAGGTGCCACCGATCGGGACCATCGCGACATCCGTGGTGAGCGACTCGAGCTCGGGCACCGCGTCGGTGTCGCCCGCGTGGTAGTAGCGACGGCCGCCGAGCTCGATCACGTATCCGACCCAGTTGTTCGATCTTCGGGTGCATGTCGAGCCGCTCCTCGGCGACGTTGTAGGCCGGGACGGTCTCGAACCGGACCCCCGCGATCTCGTGGGATTCGCCCGGCGCGACGGCCGTCACGTCTCCCGAGAGCTCCTTCGCGACGTCCCGCGGCGCCACCACCTTCGTATCGGTCCCGCTGAGGCGCTCGATCTCGCTCGGCTGCAGATGGTCGTCGTGGGCATGCGTGATCAGGATGAGGTCCGCGGGGGCGTCCTCGGGCATCGGTCCCCCAGGGGTCGATGAAGAGCCGCAGCCCGTCGCCCGTGTAGCGCATCGCGGACTGCCGGAACCAGGTGAAGTCCTCGAGCACGGCTCGCTCCCTTCGGTTCGTCCGCCGGTCTGCCGGCCGACGCGTTGCCTGTAGTCTGGCAAATCGCCGTGGCGTCGCGCGAACCGGTCGAGGAGCTGGGAGGCGTCCGGGCCGCGCTCTCGCTGCTCCGGCGCAACCCCGATTTCCGCAAGCTCTATCTGGCGTCGCTGATCTCGCTCGGAGGCGATTGGTTCCTGCTGGTCGCCCTGTTCGGGCTCACCCTGGACATCACCGGCTCGGCCGTCTCCGTGGCGGTGCTGATCGCGTCCCAGGAGATCCCCTTCTTCCTGATGTCCCCGATCGGCGGCGTGCTGACCGACCGCCTGAACCGCAAGTGGCTGATGGTGCTCTGCGACGTGGCCAGGGCGTTCCTCTGCCTCGGGTTCCTGTTCGTGAACGACGCCGGGACGATCTGGATCGCCTACCCGCTGCTCGCCGTGACGTCGTCGTTCGCGGCCGTCTTCGACCCGGCCTCGAGCGCCGCCCTGCCGAACCTCGTCGAGCCGCGTGACCTCGGACCCGCGAACGCGCTCTCGGGATCGCTGTGGGGGACCATGCTCGCGGTGGGGGCGGGGCTCGGCGGCCTCGTCGCCGCGGTGCTCGGGCGCGACGCGGCCTTCCTGATCGACGCCGCGAGCTTCGCGCTCTCCGGGTTGCTGATCGCGCGCGTTCGGCGCCCGTTCTCGGCCGACCGCACCGAGGAGGTCGAGACCAACGTGATCCGCGCGACCGTCGAGACGATCCGCTACGCGCGACGGGACCATCGCGTGCTCGCGCTCGTCACCGTCAAGGCCGGTTTCGGGATCGCGGCCGGCGCGGTGACGCTCATCGCGGTGTTCGCGCACGACGAATTCGGGGCGAGCGACGTCGGGATCGGCGTCCTCATGGCGGGCCGTGGCGTCGGCGCGCTGATCGGGCCGTTCCTCGGACGGTGGCTCTCCGGTCCGGACGATCGGCGCCTCTTCGGGGCGATCGGGCTCGCGCTGGCCGTCTTCGGGATCGGGTACATGACGCTGGGCTCGATGCCGACGCTCTGGATGGCCGCCGTCGCGGTCGGCTTCGCGCACCTGGGAGGCGGCGCGCAGTGGACCCTCTCGTCCTACGGGCTGCAGCGCATCGTTCCCGACCGGATCCGGGGAAGGGTGTTCGCCTTCGACTTCGCGCTCATCACGCTGACGCTGACGGCGTCCGCGCTCGTCACCGGATGGGCGGCGGAGCGCTTCGGCGCGCGCCCGACGGTGATGGTCCTCGGCGGGACCGCGATCGTATGGGCGCTCGTATGGATGTTGCTCACGACGGACGTGCGACGCGCCACCGCACTCGAAGGGTGCGGGCCGGCACCCGAGCTCGAGCTCGTTCCCGGGCCCGAAGGCGCCCGGCCCGACGCGGTCGCCTACGAGGGTGAGCCCTCGGGCGGGGTCGGCGGCGCGGGCGACGTCGACGCCGGCGACTGCGGCACCGGTGGTTGATCGAACGTCACCGCAGGGCCGGTGCCCGAGAAACTGACCTGAGGCGCGCCCGCCTCGCGGAGCGCCTCGTCGATCTCGAAGAACTCCTCCTGCTCGAAGTTGAACATGTTCGCGATGATCGTCGACGGGAACTGCTGCACCCGCTCGTTGTACTGACGCACGTTCGCGTTGTAGAAGCGCCGGGAGGTCTGGAGACGATCCTCGGTGTTCGCCAGCTCTTGCTGGAGCGCGAGGAAGTTCTGGTTCGCCTTGAGGTCGGGGTAGTTCTCGACCACGGCGAACAGCTGCCGCAGCGCGGCGACGAACGGTCCCTCCGCCGCGGCCTGCTCGGCCGGGCTCCCCGTCGCCGACGCCGCCGCAGCCCGTGCCCGGGTGACGTTCTCGAACACGGTCCGCTCGTGCGACGCGTAGCCGCGCACGGTCTCGACGAGGTTGGGGATGAGGTCGTATCGGCGGCGGAGCTCGGTGTCGATGTTCGCCCACGAGTCCTTGATCAGCTGTTTCTGCGAGACGAAGCGGTTGTAGGAGACGACGCCCAAGATGGCGACGAGCGCCACGACGCCGAGCACGATCCACAGAACTTCCACGGTCGGTCCCTTCTTCCTTGGTCTGTCTTCTTCGGCCTGCTGCGTTGTTTCCGAGCGCAAGCCTACCCGCTCGGCCGCAGACCGTACAGGTCGTAGACGACCCGCGGGATCCCGTCGCGGAACTGCCGAAGCGTCCCGAACAAGGGGGTGAGCTCGGTCGGCTTGCGCCGCTTCGAGTACACGAGGAGCCACGGCCCGCACGTCTCGAACGCGAAGGCCCGATCGGTCCCGAGGAGCCAGTGCATCATCCGCTGGTCGATGAAGTCGTTCGCGAACTTGCGGTCCTTGCACTTGACCGTGAACGCCCGGTTGAACTCGTCGAGCTCGAACTCCACGTCGGCCAGGCCGAGCGAGTCGGCGAGGCGCGTGAACAGGTTCTCGCGGTTCAGCGTCAGGGCCGAGAGCCCGGCCTCGACCTCGGTGACCACACACGAGAAGCGGTACGTGGAACGGCTCGTATGTCCCTTGGAATCCGTCGACTCCTCGTAGTACCAGTAGTCGAACTCCCGGATCGGCATCTCCTGCCACGTCCCCGAGAGGAGGTTCTCGGTGCCGCGCCCATCGCCTCGTTGCAGCAGGGCGAAGGGCAGGGTGAGGCAGCCGGCGGTGTCCTCTTGCGAGTAGGAGAGACCGAGCTGCCTCGCCATCGCGGCCAGCGCCTCGCGTCGCTTCTTCTTCAGGAAGTACGAGCCGACGACGATCGCAACGGCGCCAAGGAACACGAGCGGCAGGAGGACGTACTCCACGGCGCCGCTACCCCCGATCCGATCGGTCCACCGAGCGCCGCCGGCTCACGACCGGCCCTCCCCCGACCTGCCGCCGTCCTCAAACGGCGGAGGATGCGCCGCGAGCACGTCCTTCGGCATCTGCTCGAGAAGGTCCTTCAGCGCCTCGAGGATCGAGACGACGTCGGGTCGGTCCGGACGCGGCCCGTACACCATCGCGATCCTGCCGTGAAGCTCGACCGCCCAACGGGAGTCGAGCGAGCCCAGCCAGTCGCGAAGGTCCTGGATGAGCAGGTCTCGCGCGAACGCCGCGTCCTCCGACCACACGTTGAAAGCCGTGCTGAACCGTGGGTCCTCGATCTCGACTACGGGTACCGCCGGCGCCCGCTCGATCCGCGTGACGAACGCACCCGGCTCGATGACCACACCGGGAAGGTCGGCTTCGAGCCGGGTCAACGCGCACGCGAACGACGCGCGCTGGGGCGGATGACCGGGCAGCGTCGGCGCGAGGAGCGACACGGCGAACACGCGGACGTCGAGCCCGTTCCACGTTCCCCACACCAGCTCGTCGATCGCCGGATCCGAGCCCCGGGCGAACAGCGCGATCGGGTACCCGAGGATGCCGAAGGGGTCCTCGGCCTCGCGCTTCAGCCCCAGGAGCTCCGAACCCGTCCGAGGAGCCTGGCGCACCGCCCGGCGGAAGCGGTAGTTGATGTACGAAACGCTCCCGATGAACAGCGCGAGAACGAGGAGCGGTGGAACGACCCGCAACAGGAGCGCCCCTCCGACCGCCGCGACCAACACCAGGAGAACGCGCGCCCACGGGCTCATCGGGCGAGTGCTCACCGCGCGAGTATAGGAACGGCCGGCCGCCTACGGGGACCTGCGCGGCCCTCCGGCGGTCAGCTCGTTCGGATCCATCGGTCCCTCTTCGTCTCCCAGTCTTCTCTCGTCAACCCGTAGATCGCGTAGTCGCGCGGCGCGCCATCGGCTATCGGCATGAAGCCGCGCAGCACACCCTCGAACCAGAAGCCGAGCGCCTCGAGCGCGCGGCGCATCGCCTCGTTGTCCACGTCCGTCGTCGCCTGCACGCGGATCCCGTCTTCGTGCTCGAAGAGGTGCGAGGACAGCAGGGCAACGGCCTCACGGCCGATCCCGCGTCCCCGGTCCGACTCGTCCCACAGCTCGATGCCGATCTCCCAGACGCCCGGTGGCATGGCGTGATCGGAGCAGCGGCCCTGGACGTCGCCGACGAGCCGGCCGCCGGCCTCCACCGCGAAGAGCAGTTCCCATTCGGTGCGCGAGCCGGACCGCTCGATCCGCTCGCGGCGCCGACGGCCGCGCTCGGCGTCGTCGCCGGCCGACCAGGAGGAGACACCGCCCGTGCGGGCCACGGCGACGTCGACCTCGTCCGGGCGGAAGCCGCGGAGCAGCACGCGCGGGCCTCGGATCTCGGTCACGAGGTCGAGTCCTCCTCCCAGCGGAAATGCAGGACGCTGCGCAGCGGAAGGATCTCCGCGCGCGCGCGAGTCTCGCGTGACGATGCGCGCCGCATCAGCTCGCGCTCGAGCTCCTCGGCTCGGCGTTCCATCTCGGCCAGCTGCTCGCGCATCTCGATGAACAGCTTCACGCCAGCCAGGCTGATGCCGCCCAACTGGGTCAACTCCTGGATCGCCCGGATCCGCTCGATGTCGCGCTCCGAGTACCGCCGCGTGTTCCCCGAGGTGCGCTTGGGCTGGACCAACCCCTTGCGCTCGTACATCCGAAGCGTCTGCGGGTGCACGCCGGCCAGCTCGGCGGCGACGCTGATGATGTAGACAGCGCGCTCTTGAGACCGATCGGTGGTCCGCCCGCCCTCAGGTTCGCGTGTCACGGTCGTCCTCCCCTACGTCACGCCGAGGCGTCGCCGCGGCGACTCCTTCTCGACGTCCTGGAGCTGCTTCAACAGCTCCTTCTCCGGCTTCGACAGCTTCTGCGGGACCTCGACGCCGACCGTGACGAGCAGGTCGCCCGTACCGCCGCGTTCGGCCGCGCCCTTGCCCTTCAGTCGGAAGACCTTCCCGTTCGGGGTGCCGGCGGGCACCTTCATCGTGACCGGACCGTTCAGCGTCGGAACCTGGACGTTCGCACCCAGCGCCGCCTCGGCATAGGTCAGCGGCAGATCCACCGTGAGATCGGAACCCTTGCGGCCGAAGTACTCGTGTGGCCGGACGCGAACGCGGACGAAGAGATCGCCGGCCTGTCCGCCCGCCGGCCCCGGCTCTCCGCGGCCCGCCAGACGGATCCGCGCTCCGTCCTTCACGCCCGCCGGCACCTTGACCTGGAAGCTCCGCGTGCGTCGCCGGCTACCGCTCCCTCCGCACGTCTGACACGGCGTCTCGACGATCCGTCCCGACCCCTGACACCGGGTGCAGGTCTGCGACATCTGGAAGACGCCTTGGTTCACGGCGGTCTCGCCGGAACCGCCGCATTGGGGGCACGTCACCGGGCTGGTGCCCGGAGCCGCGCCGGAACCGCCACACGTCTCGCACGCCGCCGGTCCCTCGAACCGCACGGGGACCGTGGTCCCGCTCATCGCGTCCTCGAATGCAACGGCGATCTCGGTTTCCAGATCCGCTCCTCGCGCCGGTCGCGCCCGGCCACGTCCCCGGCCGCGGCCGCCGAACAGACCGCCGAAAAGGTCGCCGAGATCGCCGACGTCGAAGTTCGCATCCTCGTACCGCACCCGGCCCCCGCCGGGAAAGCCGCCGCCGGGGAAGCCTCCGCCCGGAGCCCCGCCGAAGCCCGATGCCGCCATGTCGCGGACCTGGTCGTACTGCTTGCGCTTCTCCTGGTCGCCGAGCACGTCGTGAGCGGACGAGACCTCCTTGAACCGGCTTTCCGCGTCGGCGTTGCCGGGATTCGCGTCCGGATGGAACTTCTGTGCGAGCTTTCGGTACGCCTTCTTGATCTCGGCCGCGGTCGCGTTCTTCGGCACGCCGAGGACCTGGTAGTAGTCCTTCTCGAACCACTCGCGGCGGACGTCACCGTTCACCCGGGGACCCCCGTCTTCGCCGGTCGGATGCCTTCGGCATCCCCCCGTCGACCGGGGGACGCGTCCCGCTTCGCTCCGCTCCGCGTCCGCACCCCCGGCCCCCTACTTCCGCTCGACGCGCACGCTCGCGGGACGGATCACCGAGCCGCGCAGGCGATATCCCTGTCGGAACACCTCGGCGACGTGCGGCTCCCCTTCGTCATCGCCCGTCTGCATCAGCGCCTCATGCTCGTTGGGATCGAACGGCTTCCCATGCGCATCGATCTGCTCGAGGCCCTCGGAGCGAAGTGTCTCCGCGAGCTTCGCGTACACGAGCTCGACGCCCCGCCGGAAGCTCTCGAAATCCGGACTGCGTTCGGCGGCGATCAGGGCGAGGTCGAACTCGTCGAGCACCTCGAGGAGCCGCGCGACGAAACGCTGGACCTCCGTGTCGACCAGCCGCTGCTGCGAGGTCGTGATGCGCTTGCGGTAGTTCTCGAACTCCGCCTGGAGACGCTGCAGATGGTCGCGATACTCGGCCGCCTGCGCGCGGGCCTCCGCGAGCTCGTCCTTCGGTCCAGCGCCGGCCGCCTCCGTGGAACGGTCGGCCCCGGTTGTGGGCGGTGCGCCGAGGTCCGCGGCCGCAGGGCCACCCTCCCGGTAGCGGCGTTTGTCGACGATCCGGACCTTCGGTCGCTCCTCCTCGCCGTCGCGCTGATCGTGCTCCGTCACGACGACCCATCTCCTTCGTCCACGATCTCGCCCTCGACGACGTCGTTCTCACCCTCGCTGCCGGAGGTCGAAGGCCCTTCGCCACCGGCGGCCGCGGCCTGCTGCGCCTGGGCCTGCGAGGTCTGCTCGTACATCGCCTGGCCGATGCCCTGGAACTTGCTCAAGACGGCGTCGGTGCCACCCTTGATCCGATCGACGTCCTCGCCCTTCAGCGCCTCCTTGAGCTCGTCGTTCAGCTTCCGCAGCTCGTCGCGATCGGTTTCGGGGACCTTGTCGCCCCACTCCTCGAGCGACTTGTCCACCTGATAGGAGAGCTGGTCGCCGGCGTTGCGGGCCTCGGCGGCCTCGCGCCGCGCGTGGTCCTCGGACGCGAACTTCTCGGCGTCGGCCATCATCCGGTCGATCTCGTCCTTGGACAGGGCCGTCCCGCCGGTGATCGTCATCGCCTGCTCCTTGCCCGTGGCCATGTCCTTGGCGGACACGTTCACGATCCCGTTCGCGTCGATGTCGAATGCGACCTCGATCTGCGGCATTCCGCGTGGAGCCGGGGGAAGACCGGTAAGCATGAACTTGCCGAGCGACCGGACGCCCGGCGAGTAGACGGTCTCGGCCTCGCCCTGCAGGACGTGGATCTCGACGTTCGTCTGGCTGTCGTCGGCGGTCGTGAAGGTCTCCGACTTGCGCGTCGGGATCGTCGTGTTGCGCTCGATCAGCTTGGTGAAGATCCCACCCTTGGTCTCGACGCCGAGCGTCAGCGGAGTGACGTCCAGGAGCAGGATGTCCTTCACGTCGCCCTTCAACACGCCGGCCTGGATGGCCGCGCCGACCGCGACGACCTCGTCGGGGTTGACGCCCTTGTGGGGCTCCTTGCCACCCGTGAGCTTCTTCACGAGCTCCTGGACCATGGGCATCCGGGTCGACCCACCGACCAGGATGATGTGGTCGATCTGCTCGACGCCCTTGCCCCAGTCCTTCACCGCGAGCTCGAACGGGTCCTTGATGCGCTGCACGAGGTCCTCGGTCATGCGTTCGAACTCGCCGCGCGTGAGCTTCATCTCCAGGTGCAGCGGCCCATCCGCGCCGGCCGAGATGAACGGCAGATTGATGGTCGCCTCGGAGACCTGCGACAGCTCGATCTTCGCCTTCTCCGCCGCCTCCTTCAGTCGCTGGAGCGCCATCCGGTCGTTGCCGAGGTCGATGCCGTAGTTGTTCTTGAACTCCTTGACCATCCAGTCGATGACGCGCTGGTCCCAGTCGTCGCCGCCGAGCTGTGTGTCGCCGTGAGTGGACTTGACCTCGAAGACGCCTTCGCCGATCTCGAGCAGCGACACGTCGAACGTGCCCCCGCCGAGGTCGAACACGAGGATCGTCTGGTCGTGCTGCTTGTCCAGCCCGTAGGCGAGCGCGGCCGCTGTCGGCTCGTTGATGATGCGCAGCACCTCGAGCCCCGCGATCTGCCCGGCCTCCTTGGTGGCCGTGCGCTGCGAGTCGTCGAAGTACGCGGGGACGGTGACGACCGCCTGGGTGACGGTGTCGCCCAGATACGCCTCGGCGTCGCGCTTCAGCTTGCCGAGGATCTGGGCCGAGATCTCTTGCGGCGTCCAGCGCTTGCCGTCCACGTCCAGGCCCCAGTCCTTGGCGCCCATGTGACGCTTGACGGAGCGGACGGTCCGGTCGGGGTTCGTGATCGCCTGGCGCTTGGCCACCTCGCCGACCAGGATCTCGCCGCTCTTGGAGAACCCGACGACCGACGGGGTCGTCCGGGAACCCTCGGCGTTCGGGACGACGGCCGGCTCGCCGGCCTCGAGAACGGACACGACCGAGTTCGTCGTGCCCAGGTCGATCCCCACGGCTCGTGACATCTGTGGTCCTCCTTGCTCAGGATGATGGGTGGCTGGTTCCTCAGTTCCTCGCCATGATGGAACCTGAGCGTCTCTCTGTCAACCCTAGGCACGGGAGGAGCGTTCCCGAGTCCCGACGGAGCATGAGGCGAAGGGGGCAGGCCGCCCAGCTGACGTACCGCGGGTGGGCGCATGGGTATGCTCCGGGCGATGCTCGCCCGGGCCGCCGTGCTCGCCGCGCTGGTCGCCGCCGCCGGCGGCCTGGCCGCCAACCGGGCGAGGCTCCTCACCCGCCTGGTGCGGATGGGACGGCCGGTCGACCGGCGGGACGACCTCCCCACCCGCGTCGCGAGGGAGGGCACCCGGGTCCTCGGTCAGCGGAAACTGTTCCAGCGATTCCTGCCGGGCCTCATGCACGCCCTCATCTTCTGGGGCTTCCTCGTCCTGCTCACGACGATCGTCGAGGTGGGTGGCCAGGTCATCGATCCGTCGTTCGAGATCCCCGTGATCGGCGGCAACCGCTGGCTGGGACTCGTGCAGGACGTGTTCGCGGCCGGCGTGCTCGTCGGGATCGCGATCGCGCTCTGGTTCCGGCTCGTCGTGCGCCCGGAGCGTTTCATCGGGAGCCATCAGGGCGAGGCCTACCGGATCCTCGGCCTGATCTTCTGGATCGTCGTCACGCTCTTCCTCGGCCGAGGGGCGCGGATCGCGCGTCGGCCTGGCTCCCGACTGGTGGTGGACACCCGTGTCGACCCTTGCCGCGCAGGGGTTCGATTGGATGTCGTCGGGGTGGCTGCGGCTGTGGATGTGGATGTTCCTGTGGCTCCACATCGTGATCATCCTTGGGTTCCTCGTGTACATCGGGTACTCGAAGCACCTCCACATCGCGACGAGCGCCGTCAACGTGTTCTTCGGGAAGACCAAGCCCCGCGGCTACCTGACGCCACTGCGGATCGACCTCGAGGCGATGGAGAGCGAGGACGTCCGCCTCGGCGCGGCGACCCTTCCCGACCTCACCTGGAAGGAGACGCTGGATCTGTACTCCTGCACCGAGTGCGGACGCTGCCAGGACGTGTGTCCGGCGTGGAACACCGGCAAACCGCTCTCGCCGAAGCTCCTCGTGATGAACCTGCGCGACCACCTGTTCGAGGAGGGCCCCCGGCTCATGGAGGCGAGGGCGTCCGGCGAAACGGTGGAGGCGACGGCGCTCGTTCCCGGCGTGGTGGACGACGAGGCGGTGTGGGACTGCACCACGTGCGGAGCGTGCGTGCGCGAATGCCCGGTCGACATCGAGCACATCGACACGATCGTCGACCTTCGGCGGAACCTCGTGATGGCGGAGTCGCGGTTCCCGGCCGAGGCCGGCGCGCTGCTCCGCAACCTGGAGAGCGCCAACAACCCCTGGGGCCTGCCGCAAGCCCAGCGCGCGGCGTGGGCGGACGGGCTCGGGGTGCGAGTGATCGAGGAGGGCGACCGGGCTCCCGAGTATCTGTATTGGGTTGGGTGCGCGGGTTCTTTCGATGACCGGGCGAAAGCGATCTCGCGCGCGGTGGTAGGGGATCCTGCAAAAGGGCCGGGGTGTCGTTCGCGATCCTCGGACCGCGTGAGCTCTGCACCGGAGACCCTGCGCGCCGGATGGGGCACGAGTACCTGTTCCAGACACTGGCAGAGCAGAACGTCCAGACCCTGGACGCGGCGGGGGTCACCAAGGTGATCGCCAACTGTCCCCACTGCTTCAACACGCTGCGGAACGAGTACCCGGACTACGGCGGGCGGTACGAGGTGATCCACCACTCGCAACTCATCGCGCGCCTCCTGGCCGAGGGTCGGCTGCGGCCGACCGGCCGGGTTTCGGCGACGATCGCCTACCACGACCCCTGCTACCTCGGCCGTCACAACGAGGTGTACCGGGACCCGCGGCTCGCGATCGAGGCCGTCCCGGGCGTGAAGACGGTGGAGATGCCCCGGCACGGCGAGCGCGGTCTGTGTTGCGGCGCGGGCGGGGCGCGGATGTGGATGGAGGAGCGGATCGGCAAGCGGATCAATCGCGAGCGGATGGACGAGGCGGCCTCGACCGGCGCCGACACCGTCGGCGTCGCCTGCCCGTACTGCCTGATCATGCTCGACGACGGGGCCCGGGACCGCGGAGACGAGACGGCCGTGCTCGACGTCGCGCAGGTGCTGGCTCGGTCCCTCGGCGCTGAGAGCCCGCCCGGTCCCTCGACGTAGCCCGCTCGTTCTCGAAACGACCGACCCCACCTCGCCGGCCCAGGCACGGCGCGTGAGGGCGGGATCTCCCCGGCCGCCGCCCCGCGACGTTCAAGGCGACCCTCGAACCGACCGAAAGAAGGAACTAGACCGAACGCATGTCCCCATCCGTCGAGCGGCGGGTACCGAGCGGCGGGTTGTGCGGACGGCGGGCATGTGTCCCGTTCCGGGACGGTGACGTGGGGAGCAGGGGAGCGCCGGAGGAACCGGCCGGATCAACCGGCCCGACCAACCGGCAAGGAGGACCAGGAGGAACGTGAACAGCGTCGCAACGCTTCGGAGCCCGACAGCCGTGGCCGAGTGCCGCCGGCTCGCGGAGCTCTTGCATCTGGACGCCGTGGGCCTCGTGCGCAGGGTCGGCGGCCGCCGGCGCATCGCCTGGTGGGCTTCGCCCGAAACCGAGCTTCTCCCGCTCGACCGGATCCTCGAGGGTTCCGCCCCGGGTTGGATCGCCTGTCCCCAGGGCGACGACCTCGTGTTCGCGCACCTGACCGAAGACTCTTCCGTCCGCTCCGTCGCCGCGCTCTCGGCGATGCTCGCTTCCCTCGTCGGCGACGAGGTTCGCGATGCGTCGGGAGACCCCGTGGCGGTCGTGGAGGATGATCCGATCGCCCACGAGCGCGCGCGCCTTGCCTACGCGATCCACGACGGGCTCACCCAGGTCGTGACGGCCTCCGTGCTCGAGCTCGAGTGGCACGCTCGCCGAGCGGATCTCGCTCCGGAGGAAGCGGTCGATGCCCTCGTTGCCGCGGCCGGCGATCTTCGCAAGGCGCTCGATGAGATCCGGTCGCTCCTCGCGAGCCTGTCGACCCCGATCGAGGATCCGGGTCAGCCGCTCGACGAGCTGATGCGGGGTATGGCCGAGCGCTGGCGCCTGCCGGCGACCTGGTCGGTCGAGGGCGACCTGAACGCGGTTCCCCGGTCGGTCCTCGAGGTCGCGTCGTCGGTGATCAGCGAGAGCGTGGCGAACGCCGCGAAGCACTCGGAGGCGCAAGACGTGGCGGTGAAGGTCCAGGCAACGCGGTCGGGCGTCGAGGTACGCGTCGAGGACCGCGGAACAGGATTCCGGACCAATGGATCCGGGCTACACGGCGGCCATCTCGGGCTCGAGATGATGCGGCGGCGGGTTGCCGAGGTACACGGAACGCTCGATGTCGAATCCTCGCCCGGCAAGGGCACACGGGTGGTCGCTCGACTGCCCGTCTTCGAACAAGGGGTGAACTCGTGAAGATCCTCATCGTCGACGATCATGCGCTCGTGCGCCGTGGGATGGGCCACGTCGTGAGGGAGTCGTTCCCGGACGCGGAGATCGTCGAGGCTGGAAGCTCGGCGGAAGCGCTCATCGCCATGGCACCCGGCGACGTCGCGATCGCCCTGGTCGACGTCCGGATGCCGGATGCCGACGGACTCGAACTGCTCCACGAGATGAAGGCGAGCTGGCCGGACTGCCCGGTGATCATGCTGACGTCGTTCGACCACGCGCACTACGTGCGTCGCGCGCTCGCGGAGGGTGCGGCGGGATACATGTTGAAGGACGCGACCCCGGAGGATCTCGAGCAAGCGATCAAGGTCGCGCTCTCCGGTGGCGGCAACGTCCTGTCCCCACGGGTGATCCAGAACCTGTTCGACGCGATCGACGGACCCCGAGGTGAGAACGGTGAGATGTCGCACCGAACGACGGGTTCGCTCACGCAGCGCGAGACCGACATCCTGGCCCTCCTCGCGGAGGGCAAGAGCAACCGCGACATCTCGCGCGCACTGTTCCTGTCCGAGAAGACCGTCAAGGCGCACCTCGCCGCGATCTTCCGGAAGCTCGGCGTCACGAACCGGACGCAGGCAGCCATGGCCGCGGTGTCGATGGGCATCGGCCCCGGCCTCGTCGATTACGGCGTTCGTGCCGCCGGCCTCAAGCCGTAGACAGCGGAGGAGGATCCACGTTGAAGAAACATCGGGATTACGAGGACGAGATGAACGAGGCGACGAAGGCGAAGGAAGTAACCGCGTACGAGGACTCGTGGTACCGGAGCCTGAAGGCCCTCGCCGACATGCGTCCCACCGAGACCGAGGTTCGCCCCGCCCCCGAGGAGGCGCACCCGGCCCCTGAGAGGGAGGAGCAGCCGGCGGCCGACGCGGTCTACCCGGTCACCGTCGAGGAGGTCGCGACCGACGAGGAGGACGCCGCGGCCGACGACGAGTACCAGGAGGCCGAAGACCTGCACCACGCGGCCGAAGCCGCTGTTCGCTCGATCGAGAGCGACGAGGAAACGGCCGGAGTTCCGGAGGACTAGTTCCCCGGATCCCGCTCGAACTCCTCGAAGAACTTGCTGGCGGTCGGTCCGCGCTGCCCCTGGTACTTGCTCCGTGTCTGCTTGGATCCATAGGGCACCTCGGCCGCCGTCGTCAGCCGGAAGAAGGAGATCTGTCCGATCTTCATGCCGGGATAGATCGTGATGGGCAGGTTCGCGACGTTCGACAGCTCCAGGGTGAGGTAGCCGTCCCAGCCGGGATCGACGTATCCGGCCGTGGAGTGGATCAACAGCCCGAGACGCCCCAGACTCGACTTCCCCTCCAGTCGCGCCACCATGTCGTCGGGGAGCCGCACGCGCTCGCGCGTCGAACCGAGGACGAACTCACCGGGGTGCAGGATGAACGGCTCGTCGCCCTTCACCTCAACGAGCTCGGTGAGGTCGGGCATCGGCTTGCGGACGTCGATGTACGGATAGCGCGAGTTCTTGAACACTCGGAACTGCGAGTCGACGTGAAGGTCCACCGACGACGGCTGAACGCACGCCTCGTCGAACGGATCGATCTCGATCCGGCCAGAGGCGAGCTCCTTACGGATGTCGATGTCGGAGAGGATCATCGCCGCGCCAGGCTACCCGCTCCGTGATGCCGCGACCCAGCGATCGAGCGTGGCGGCGGCACCTCCGGAGTCGATGGAACCGGCCGCCAACTCCACGCCTTCGGCGAGCCGTGAGACCCGGCCCGCGACCTCGAGCGCTGCGGCCGCGTTGAGCAGGACCACGTCGCGACGCGCGCCGGGCTTGCCCTCCAGGATCGCGCGCGCGATCGAGGCCGAGGTCGCCGCGTCCCCGCCCCGCAGGTCCTCCGCCGAGGCCCTCGACAGGCCGACATCGTCCGGATCCAGCGTCGTCTCGACCACCCCGCCGCTCCCAACCTCGAACACGGTCGAAGGGCCGGTGGTCGTGAGCTCGTCGAGTCCGTCCGCACCGCGGAAGAGCTTCGCGCGGACGCCTCGCCGCGAGAGCACCTCCGCCATCAGCGGCAGCATGCGCGGGTCCGACACGCCGACGACCTGCGCGAACGGCCGAGCCGGATTCGTCAACGGGCCGAGGAAGTTGAAGACGGTCGGGACCCGGAGCTCGCGACGCACCGGGCCCGCGTGCCCCATCGCGGGATGGAACACCGGCGCGAACATGAACGCGATCCCGGCCTCGGCCAGACACCGCTCGACGCCCGGCGCGTCGAGGTCGATCCGCACGCCGAGCTCCTCGAGCAGGTCGGCCGAGCCACAGTTCGAGGACGCCGCGCGGTTGCCGTGCTTGGCGACCGGCACGCCGGCGCCCGCGACGACGATCGCCGCGATCGTCGAGATGTTGAAGGTCCCGCTCCGGTCCCCGCCCGTCCCGCACGTGTCGATCACGGGCGAGGGCGGGACGACCGGGTTCGCGAACTCGAGCATCGTCCGGGCAAGGCCATCGATCTCGTCGACCGTCTCGCCCTTGGTCCGAAGGGCCATCAGGAGGCCGCCGAGCTGCGCGGGCGTCGCCTCCCCCGCCATGACCTGTCGCATCGCCTCGGCCGCCTCGTCCGCGGACAGCGCCTCCTGTGACGCGACCTTGGAGAGCGCGTGCGGCCAGAAATCCGGGTCCGGCTCGCCCATGGGGCTCGGAGGCTAGCAGGTCGGGGTCGTCGGATCGGCCGCGCCGGGCCGCTCGCTATGCTGTGGGTCCGCTCGCTGCGGCGGGCGCACCACGCGGGCGTGGTTCAATGGCAGAACGCGAGCTTCCCAAGCTCGAGACGGGGGTCCGATTCCCCTCGCCCGCTCCGATCGCTCTAGTCGAGCTGCGCGAGCACCAACGGCCCGGTCGGACAGAGCTCGAACACCGGGCAGTGCTCGCAGAGCGGCCGGCCCGCTTTGCAGATCTCACGCCCGAGCCGGATGAAACCGACGTGCAGCGGCACTCGGATCTCGGCGGGGACGAGGTCCTCGAGCACGCGGTGCGCTTTCTCGCGCGGTCGTCCCGGGATCGATCAAGCCGAGGCGCGTCGCGACGCGGTGGACGTGTGTGTCGACCGGGAGCGCGTCACGGCCGAGCGAGAACGCGAGCACGACCGCAGCCGTCTTCGGCCCGACGCCCGGGAGCGAAGACAGATACTCCGTTCGCCTCTCGATCCGACATCTGCCGCAGCGACGACAGATCGAACCGACCCTCGCGCTCGCGGATCTCCCGAAGGATCGCCTGGATCCGAGGTGCCTTCGTGTTCGCCAGACCGCCCGACCGGATCGCGTCGGCCACCTCCTCGGGCCGAGCCCGGACGACCTCGTCCCACGTGGGGAACGTGCCACGGAGCGACGTGAACGCTCGCTCGGCGTTCACGTCGCTCGTGTGTTGTGACAGGACGGTGAGGATCAGCTCCTCGAGCGGATCGCCGCGCCGAGGTGGCAGCAGCTCGCCGAAGTGCCGCTCGAGCCGCCGATGGATCGCGCGCACCCGACGCCGGTCGACCGCCATACGCGAAGGCTACGCGAGGACTACGCGCCGGCCGCTTGGAAGTTCCGGAACTGCGTCAGGTGCGGCAGGAACGTCAGCGGGATCGTGTCGGTCGGCCCGTTGCGGTGCTTGGCCACGATCAGGTCCGCGAGCCCCTTCTTCGCGGGGTCGGCATCGTCGCGGTGGATGAACATGACGACGTCGGCGTCCTGCTCGATCGCACCGGACTCACGCAGGTCCGAAAGTTGGGGCCGCTTGTCCTGTCGTCGCTCGGGGTCGCGGTTCAGCTGCGAGACGGCGATCACCGGGATCGAGAGCTCCTTCGCGAGCATCTTCAGCCCGCGGCTGATCTCGGCGATCTCCTGCTGGCGGTTGTCCACCCGGCGGGTGTGCGACATCAGCTGCAGGTAGTCGACGATGATCAATCCGAGCCCCTGGCGGCGCGCCGCCAGCCGTCGAGCTTTGGCGCGGATGTCGACGAGCGTCACGTTGCCCGAGTCGACGATGAACAACGGCGCCTCGTGCAGCGTGTCCGCCGCCTGCGCGATCCGCGACCAGTCCTCCGCGGCGACGCGCTTGTTGCGGATCAGGTCCCACGGGACACGGGCCTCGGCGCAGAGCAGCCGCATGCCGATCTCCCACCGCGACATCTCGAGCGAGAACATGGCGACCGGCTGCTGTGCATCGACGCTGACGTTCCGCGCCAGGTTCGTGACGAAGGACGATTTGCCGACGCCCGGCCGGGCGGCGACCACCAGCAGGTTGCCCGCCTGCATCCCCGAGAGCAGCCCGTCGACGTCGCGGAACCCCGTCGGAACGCCGGCGAAGGCCGATTCCCGGTTCTGGAGCTTCTCCAGGTCGGTCATGGCCTGGTCGACGAGCTCGCGGAGCGAGGCCACCTGGTCCTTCTCATCACGCCGGGCGACGTCGTAGATGCGCTGCTCGGCCTCGTCCGCGACCCGCTCGGGCTCGTCGGTCGGAGAGAACGCCATCTCCATGATGTCGCCGGCCGCCGAGATCAGCCGCCGCATGAGCGCGGTCTCGGCGACGATCCGCGCGTACGAGGCCGCCGCTGCCGGGGTGGGCACGCGCTCGACGAGCTCGGAGATGTAGAGGTGGCCGCCGACCTCGGCCAGCAGGTTGCGCCGCTTCAGCTCCTCGACCGCGGTGATCGCGTCGACGGGGTCGCCCCGGCCGTAGATCTCGCGGAGCGTCTGGAAGATGCTCCCGTTGGCGGAACGGTAGAAGTCGACGGGTTGGACGATCTCGACGACGTCGGCGATGGCGTCGGAGGAGAGCATCATGGAGCCGAGGACCGACTCCTCGGCCTCGAGGTTGTGCGGGGGGACGCGCTCGGGCCTGAGCCGGCGCACGTCGTCAGCCGTACGAACCACGATCGCGCCCCCCTCCCGCCCTCGCCCCGTCCAGACCGGCGCGAACGCTAGCCCCCCCGGTCCCCCGCCTCCAGCGGATAACTCGTGGGGAAACCTGGATCGCTGGTCGTGCCTGAAGATTCCTTGTCACTGTGGCATTCACCTGCGATTCCACATGAGGAAAACCCTGTGGAAAGGTGTGTACCGGCCGCCTCTGACACTCGAATCACAGACACGTAATTCTCCCTCGGCCTGGCCCCGGCCTCGTCGAGGCGGGCTGAGGTCGGGGTCGCGTCGGGCTGCTCGTCTCCGCCCTCGCCGACCACTTTCTCCTCCGGCCTCCCTCCGCGAGGGCTCCGCTCGACGACGCCCGGCGCGACCCGCTCCCCGCCCGCCCCTACGGCCGAGACGACCAGGCCGAAGCGGATCTCGGACCTCAGGGCGCCGGCAGACCGCCGGCTCGGTCGCGGTCGGTTCGTCTGCCGGCGCGAAGGCCGTAGGGCTGGGGGATGTACTCCACCGAGGACGCAGCCCACTCGCCCGCGGGTATCGGGCAATCGGGTAGATGATCTCCCGAGCGGCCTTGACCAGCTGGGCTATCCCTCTCGTTGGCGCCACTCGGCGGGAGCGAGGGCCGGGGTGTGCCGACGGCGACGGCGCGCGGGGAGGGTGGTCCGCCGGGCGTCGTCGAGCGGAGCCGAAGCCCACGAAGCCATCTCGAGCACGGACCCAGTGCGAAGGCGGAGACGAGCAGCCCGGCGGATCCCCGACCTCAGCGCGCCTCCCCCGACGCCACGCCCCACACGAGCCCAGACGCACGGCGACCCCGGACAGAAGAGCCCGGGGTCGTGACGTGCCTTTATGCCTCGGTCGTGCCTTCGACCTCGACCGAGACGACCGGGTCGACCTCCGCGAACAGGTGGACGCGAACCTCGTGCGTGCCGACCGACCGGATCGGCTCTTCGAGGTGCACGTCGTGGCGGTCGACACGGATCCCCGCCTGGCCCTCGATGGCCTGAGCGATGTCGGACGGCGTCACGCTGCCGAACAGCTTGCCCTCCTCGCCGGCGTGCGCGAGGACCTTGATCGGGGAGGCGCTCAGGCGGGAAGCGACCTGCTCGGCCTCGACCTTGGCGACGTTCACGCGCGAGGTGTGCGCGCGCTTGAGGCTGTCGACGTGCTTCACGCCGCCTTTGGTCGCCTTGACCGCCAAACCGCGCGGCATCAGGTAGTTGCGGGCGTAGCCGTCCGCGACGTCCACGACGTCTCCCGGCGCGCCGAGCTTGTCCACGGGCTTCTGGAGGATGACCTTCATCGTGACGAGTACGGCAGCAGGGCCATCTCGCGTGCGTTCTTGACCGCGGTCGCGACGTCGCGCTGGTGCTGGGAGCAGTTCCCCGACACCCGGCGCGCGCGGAGCTTGCCACGCTCCGAGACGAACTTGCGCAGGATGGCCGTGTCCTTGTAGTCGACGTATTCGATCCGGTCCTTGCAGAAGATGCAGATCTTGCGCTTCTGCTTCTTCTGCCAGCCCTTCTCTTCCTTTTCCTTCTTCGGAGGTCGTTTCCTAGCTTTGGGTGGCATCCAGGGGTGTCTCCTCATCTCCCGTCGAAGCGCCGACGCTGACCGGCGCGGACCAGTCGCTCGAACCCGAACGGCCCTGCCGTTCGACCTTGGCCGTCGCCCAGCGCAGGCTGGGACCGATCTCGTCGGCCTCGATCTCCACCACCGTGCGCTTGTCGCCCTCCTGCGTCTCCCACGAGCGCATCTGGAGTCGCCCGGCGACGACGACGCGGGTCCCGCGCGTGAGCGACTCGGCGACGTTCTCCGCCAGCGTGCGCCACGCGTTCACGGTGAAATAGGACGTCTCGCCGTCCTTCCAGTTCCCGGCTTCGTCCTTGTACCGCTTGTTCACCGCGACGCGGAACTTCGCCACCGCGGCCCCGTTCGGCGTGTACCGCAACTCCGGGTCGTCGGTCAGGTTGCCCACGATGATGATCTGGTTCTCGCTCGCCATCTCGATCACCTTCCGTTCTGGGATCCGCTCCCCGGCGGATGGCGTTGCCCGGGGAGGGGGAAGTCGCTTGTGCCTCTACGCGGCCTCGCCGCGAACGAGGACCTTGAACCGGATGACCTCGTCCGCGAGGTGCAGCGTGCGGTCGAGCTCGGTGATCGCCGTGGGTTCCGCCGTGAACTCGGTCACGACGTAGTAGCCCTCGGTCTGCCGATCGATCTCGAACGCGAGCCGCCTGCGGCCCCAGCGGTCGACCTTCCCGACCGCGCCACCGGCCTCGGAGACGATCCGGGTGATGCGATCCAGGGCCCCGGACACGACGGCTTCGTCGGCCTCCGCGGGCAGGATCAGCATGGCTTCGTACTTCCTCAGCGTCCCACCTCCTCTGGTCTGGACGGCCCCCCGGGGGGAGCAGGAATGGGTCGACCCAGAGTGTATCGGTTCTCTCTGGTCGCGACCCTAGCAGGGAGTACCGACACGCCTGCCGGCGTTGCTCCGGACGGGGTTACACTGCAAGGACAGCCGTGCACTGCCGAAAGGAGGCGCGAGCGATGAGCGTGACGATCCACGACCTCGCGGCGTGGAAGGCGGAGGGCAAGCGGTTCGCGATGCTCACCGCGTACGACTTCCCCACCGCGAGGATCCTCGACGAGGCGGGCATCCCGCTCCTGCTCGTCGGCGACTCGGTGGCGAACGTTCTCGGCTACGAGAACACGCTGCCGGTCACGATGCAGGAGATGCTCCATCACACCAGGGCGGTTACGCGCGGCGCGCGGAACGCACTCGTGATCGGCGACATGCCGTTCCTGTCGTATCAGGTCTCCGTCGAAGAGGGCGTGCGGAACGCCGGACGGTTCCTCAAGGAGGGCGGCGCGCAGGCCGTCAAGATCGAGGGACCACAGGTCGAGCTCACGCACCGGCTCACCGAGCTCGGGATCCCCGTGATGGCGCACGTGGGGCTCACGCCGCAGGCCGTCCACGGGATGGGCGGGTACCGGGTGCAGGGGCGAGGGGACGAGGCGGCCCGAAGGATCGCTGAGGAAGCCCAGGCACTCGAGAAGGCCGGGGCGTTCTCGATCGTCCTGGAAGGACTGCCCTCCGGCCTCGGGGCGGAGATCACGAGCTCCGTGCGGATCCCGACGATCGGGATCGGCGCCGGGCCCGGGACCGACGCGCAGGTCCTGGTGCTGCACGACCTGCTCGGGCTGAGCGACCGACTCCCGAGGTTCGCGAAGGCGTACGCGAACCTTCGAACCGAGATCGGGGACGCCGCGCGGGCGTTCGCCGACGACGTCTCGTCGGGCGCGTTCCCGGACGAAGAGCACTCCTATCCGGCCTGAGCCCTGCGAAGCGGGACGGCCCACACCCTAGACTCGCCGGGTGCGATCCACTCGATGGCTCACGATCCTCGCGGTCGTCGCGGCGGCCGCGACGGCCGTGCTCCTGGGCGCGGCGCTCGCGGAAGCGGCGGACGGACGGGTCCGCAACCTCATCGCGCTCGGTCTCGTGAGCTTCCTCGCGGTCGTCGCCGCGGGTGCGGCGTGGGCGCTGGCCTCCCGTCGAGGGCCTCTGGTCGAACGCGCCGAGACCGCCTCCAAGCTCGCGCACGAGCTCAAGAACCCGCTGATGGCCATCAAGGGCCTGGCCTCCACGGGCGCGAGGTTGTTCGACCAGATGAGCGACGAGGAGAAGCTGGAGTTCTTCCGGCTGATCGACGAGGAGACCGCGCGGCTCAAACGCGTGGTCGAGCAGTCGGCGACCGCGATGCGGGTCGACGCCGAGCAGATCGCGTACGACCTGCAGGACATCGACCTCGGAGTCTTCGTGGAGGAGATCGCGTGGGCCTCCGAGCACGCGGAGCACCCGATGACCGTCGACACCGAGCCGGAGGTCGGCGTCCGAGCCGACCGCAAGCGCCTGGCCGAGACGCTGGAGAACCTGATCGACAACGCGGTGAAGTTCTCGCCGCCCGACGCGCCGATCGACATCACGGTCCGGGTCCAGGAGAAGGACGCGACGATCGAGATCGCCGACCGAGGGCCCGGCATCCCGGAGGACCGCGTCAAGGCCGTCTTCGACCGGTTCGGACGTTGGCGCCCCGCCGGCTACGAGGAGACACCCGGCGCCGGCCTCGGCCTGTTCATCGCCCGCGCGCACGTCCTGGCCCACGACGGGCGGATCGAGGTATCCGAGCGGGACGAAGGGGGTACCATCCTCCGCGTCACGCTGCCGCGAGAGGGCTAGCCAACGGTGAAGCGGGGCACGACCGGTTTCTCTGCTCATCTGCGACGACCATCGGACGCTGACCGATGCGCTCGCGATGGTCGTCGAGCGCGATCCGGAGCTTCGGCTCGTCGCGCCGCCCGTCGCCGACCCCGAGCGCGCGATCGAGCTCTGCCGTGAGCACGAACCCGACGTCGTCCTGATGGACATCGTGTTCAAGGGCGGGAGCGGGATCAGCGGGATCGAGGCGACCCGCCGGATCAAAGAGGTTTCCCCCGCGACGAAGGTCGTGATCATGACCGCGCACGACGACGAACGACTGCTCGTGGACGCGGTCGAGGCCGGAGCGTCCGGGTTCCTCGGCAAGGACGAACCCGCCGATGAGGTCCTCAGCGCGGCGAAGGCGGCCGCCGAGGGCGAGGTCCTGATCGAGCCCGCCACGCTCTCGCGCCTGCTGCACCAGGTGACGAAGGAACGTGAGGAGCGTCGCGAGGTGCAGGTCCTGTTCGCGAAGCTTTCGGACCGGGAGTGGGAGATCCTTCGTCTCCTCGCCCAGGGCCGGCGGAACGAGGACATCGCCGCCACCCTGTTCATCAGCCCGCAGACGGTCCAGACGCACGTTCGGAACGTGCTCGGCAAGCTCGGGGTCCACTCCAAGCTCGAGGCGGTCGCCCTGGCCGTCAAACACGGTCAGATCGAGGTCTGAGAAACCGACTTTCGACCCAACGAGCCCCGCATCCGGAGGATGCCAAGACCCCCCACCCGGGCTATGCGCGCGCCCCGCCCGTCATGCCGATGGAGGTGTGACAGCAAGGACTGCGGTCGGCACCGAACCTGGCGCCGCCGCATCCGGGTGGGCTTCGGTCGATCCGGAAGGTGACGGCGGGGCCGCCTCCCCCTCGGCGGCCCCGCTGCACGTCCGGTGGCGGCACGCCTCCGCGCTCGGGACGCGTGCGATGATGCGATCGGTGCCGACCGCCTCTCGTCAGATCGGTCTCGGGCTCGTGTTCGTTTGTCTCGCGGCGACGCTCGCGGTCGGCTTGGGCACGAAGGCCGCGTGTACCGACGGTGACTGGAGCGACGGCCGCCAGTACACCCGCCTGTGCTACACCGACATCATCCCGTTGCTCGGCACCCAACAGCTCTCGAGCGGCCGCCTGCCGTACCTCGATGCGTGCGACGCGAACGCCCCCGGCGAGTGCGACGAGTACCCCGTGCTCTCGATGTGGGCGATGCGCCTGACCGCGTGGGCCTCGGGCGACGACGTCACGCGCTTCTTCTACGCGAACGTGGCGCTGCTCACGATCGCGGCGTTCGTCACCACGCTCTTCCTGTACCTGATGGTCGGCGCGCGCGCGCTGTACTTCGCGCTCGCGCCGACGCTCGCGGTGTACGGGTTCATCAACTGGGACCTGCTGCCCGTCGCGTTCGCCACGGGGGCGACCTACATGTACCTCAGACGACGCGACGTCTGGTCCGGGGTGTTGCTCGGTCTCGGCGCCGCGACGAAGCTCTACCCGGCGCTCCTCGTCATCCCGTTCGTCGCCGGGCGGTTCCGCGCTCGAGAGCCGGACCGCGGGATCTACCTGGCGTGGGCGGCGGCGGGCAGCTGGGTGGCGGTGAACCTCCCGTTCGCGATCGCCTCGCCGCGGTCGTGGTGGGAGTTCTTCCGCTTCAACTCGGCCCGGCCGGCCGACTGGGACAGCATCTGGTTCATCGTCTGCGAGCGCGCAACCGGCGAGTTCTCCTGCGGACACACCCGCACGATCAACGTCGCGTCGGCCGCGTTGTTCGCCGCGCTCGTCGCCGTCGTGTGGCGATGGAAGCTCGCGCGCGATCCCGGGTTCCCGCGCTGGACGCTCGGGCTTCCCGTGCTGATCCTGTTCCTGCTGTCGAACAAGGTCTACTCGCCGCAGTACGGGCTCTGGCTCCTGCCCTGGTTCGCGCTGGCGCTGCCGAACGTCCGGCTCTTCGCGCTCTTCGAGGCGACCGATGTCGCGGTGTTCGTGACGCGGTTCTCGTGGTTCGGGCGGTTCTCGGGGTTGGGAGGCCTGCCGATCGGCGCCTTCGAGATCGCCGTCGCGCTTCGAGCGGTGATCTTGATCCTGTGCCTCGTCGCGTGGGTGCGCCGGCGTGAGCCGTCGCCGGAGCCGGTGCCGGTGGAACCGCGCGAGATCGTCGCGGCGGGCGCGGTCGCGTGACGACCGCCGTGAAGGGCGAGGCGGACGAGCTCGATCCCGTCCTCGACGAACGCCGGCTGCTGACCGACGCCCTCCGCTACTGCGTTCCGGTGTTCCTGGGGTTGCGCCTCCTCACGTTCGTGATCGGGATCGCGGCGGTGGGGATCGTCCCTCCGCTCGACCCGGTCGGGGTTCCCGGGTGGCCCGCCAACCCGATCCCCGATCCCGGCTGGCAGAACCTGTTCACTGCGTGGGAACGGTTCGACGCGCTGTGGTTCCTCCGGATCGCCGATGCCGGGTACCGGACGGCCGACGGCAGCGCGGCCTTCTTCCCGCTCTACCCGCTGGCCGTCCGAACCGTCTCCTTCGTCCTGGGCGGACACCCGTTCGCGGCGTCGATCCTGGTCTCGAACGCCGCCTTCCTCGGCGCGCTCGTCGTCACCTACCTCCTGACCACGTCCGAGATCGACGAGCGCGCCGCCCGCACGACGGTCGTGCTCCTCGCCTTCTTCCCGACGTCCTATTTCTTCCTCATGCCGTACAGCGAGTCGACGTTCCTCTTGCTCGCGGTCACCGCCTTCTGGGGAGCGCGTCGAGGGCGCTGGGGTCTCGCCGGAGTGGCCGGGGTGCTCGCGGCCCTCACGCGAAGCGTCGGTCTCGTCCTCGCGCCGGCGCTCGCGATCGAGGCCCTGCACCGGCGCGCCGAGGGACGCGGCCCCGCGTGGCCGGGACTCCTTGCCGCGGCGGCGACCGGGCTCGGCACCCTGGCCTACCTCGGATGGTGGGAGCTGCGGACGGGCGACTGGCTCACTCCGGTGACACGGCAGGAGAACTGGGAGCGCACCTTCTCCTGGCCGTGGGTCTCCCTGTGGAACGCCACCCGGTCGGCCGGCCGCTACGTCGGCAACACGAACGGTGGCTACTGGATCATCGACTGGGTGATCGTGGTGCCGGTCCTGGTGCTCTCGGTCTGGGCGTGGAAGCGGTATCGGCCCTCGTACGGCCTCTACCTGTGGGGAGGCCTCCTGATCCCCCTGACGTTCGTGTTCGATGACCGCCCCCTCATGTCGATGCCCCGCTTCGTCTTGGTGCTCTTCCCCGTGTTCTGGGCGGCGTCGGAGCTGGCCGGTCGGTACTCGATCCCCCGATGGGCGCTCGCCGCGGTGGGGGCCGCCGGCCTGGGCCTGCTCAGCCTGCTGACCCTGAACTGGTACTACATCTTCTGACGGGTGGGTGCCGACATATAGGATGGGCGCCGGACTGCGGGGGTCGGAGGCCGAGTGGAGGCACCAAAGGTGACGATTCGAGTAGCGATCGCGGACGACCACTCCCTGGTTCGGCAGGGCCTGCGCCGGTACCTGGACATGGCGGACGGGATCGAGGTGATCGGCGAGGCTGCCAATGGCATCGAGCTGGTCGACCTCATCGAACGTGAGAACCCCGACATCGCCCTGGTCGACATCCGGATGCCGGAGATGGACGGCCTGGAGGCCGCCCGCCAGATCCGCGACAAGTTCCCGAAGGTGGGCGTGATCATGCTCACCGCCTACGACGACCGGCAGTTCGTCGTCGAGGCCGTGCGTTCGGGCGCCCGGGGCTACGTGCTCAAGGCCCGCGACGCCGAGCACCTCATCCAGACGGTCCGGCTCGTGGCCGGAGGCAACATGGTGATCGACCCGCAGCTCGTCGTCGCGCTCGCCGAGGAGCTGTCGCAGGCCAAGGAACGCGACCGCCGCGCCGAAACACTCACCGCGCGCGAGATCGAGGTCCTCCAGCTGCTCGCGTTCGGACACACGAACCGCGACATCGCCGAGCGCCTCTATATCTCCCCGGACACGGTCAAGACGCACCTCGAGCACATCTTCGAGAAGCTCGGCGCGTCCGACCGCACGGCTGCGGTCGCCGAAGCCCTTCGCCGCCGGCTGATCGAGTAGCCGGGCCGGACAGCGCCCACGGGCACGGGCCAGCGGCACGAACTGGCCAGACCGAGCTACTCGGCGTAGGCCATTACCCGATTCTGAGGACCCCACGCGGGTGATGGAGTGTTGAGCGCCCGTGCGGGATGATGACCGACCGAGCATGTCCACGCAGCTCACACGCGCGCAATCCTGGCTCGCGCCGGCCGTCCTGCTCCTCGTGGGCGCCGGCGTCATCGCCGCCTATTCCATCTGGCTGCCCGTGCTCGACCGCACGCCGGCCCTTCCGGGGATCCTCGTCTCGGGCGCCTGCTTGCTCTCGGCGATCGCGATCTTCGCTCGAGCCCGCCGGCCCGACGCCTGGCGCAACGGAACGTGGCTCGGTCTCGGGGTTCTCGGTCTCGGCGCCATCAGCGCCTGGATCACCGCGGTCGGCGTTGACCGCGCCACTGCGGCGCGCGTGGTGCCGTTCGACGCCGCGTTCGTCGTCATCGCGATGCTGTTCCTGATCCCGCTGCTCCACGAGCTCCGGAGCCACGTCCCGGTCGAGGACCGGCGTGAGGTCGCCGCCGACGTCGTCCTGATCAGCGCGGCGATCGGGACCATCGTCTACCTGCTCCTCCGGCCGAGCATGTCGCTGCCGGCGAGCACCATCTCCGCCGCCGAATTCGCGGCGATCGTCGCCACCGCCTTCTCCGCGTACGGGGCGCTCGTCATCTGGCGGCCGTCGGTCCCACACGTCGGGCTGTTCGCCGGGATCTGCGGCATCAGCTCCGCGCTCCTCGCGTTCGCCGAGCGGTGGGTCAGCGGTGCGTTCCGGCCCGGACTGCCCGAGATCGACCTGCCGATCGCGCTCTCATGCCTCTATCTCGCGCTCCTGGTCACGCTGGTGCCGCGGCGGGCCGAGGACGAGGTGCCGAACCGCCCCGGACGCTACGGGCGCACGCTCCTCACGACCCTGTCGGTGACGACGGCGTGCGCGGCGCTGGGCTTCGTCGCGACGCTCGAGATCGATGAGCGGGTGGGGCCGTTCCAGGCTTCCGGCCTGATCTCGATCCTCGCGCTCGGCATCGTGCTGCGCATCGTGGTGAACCAGGTGCGCGGAACCCACGCCCAGCGTGAGGTGCACGACGCCCTCGATCAGAAGGAGCTCGCGCTCCGCGAGACGGACAAGGCGCTCGCTCGGCTCCAGCGGGCGAACGAGACGCTTCGCGAGTCCGAGGAGCGGCTCCGCACCGTGTTCGAGGCCGCGGTCGACGGCATCGTCGAGCTCGACGGTAAGGACGTGATCGTCCGCGCGAACGGAGCGTTCTGCCGGATGATCGAGCTCCCGCAGGGGATGGTCGAGGGCCAGCCCTGGTCGGAGCTGGCCGACTCGATCGAGGCCGACGATTCCTTCGGGTCGCTGCCGCAGACGGGCCAGGGGACCCTTCGTCGCGAGGGTCACGCGATCTATCTCGAGTCACGGATGTCGGAGATCCCGGCCGAGTCCCCGAGGCGGCTGTTGCTCGTACGGGACGTAACGGCGGCGCGGGTCGCCGACCAGACGATCCGGTCGCTGTTCAAGTTCCTGCAGGACCGGGACGAGGACCGCACGCGGATCATGCGCCGGACGAACGCCGCGATCGAGAGCGAGCGCAACCGTATCGCGCGCGACCTCCACGACGGGCCGGTTCAAGGCGTCTCGGCCGCATCCCTGTCGCTCGAGGCCGTGCTCCTCATGCTGGACGCGGGCGACCTCGACGAGGGCACCGAGGTGCTCGCGAAGGTTCGCCGCGAGCTGTCCGAAGAGGCCGACAACCTCCGCAGGCTGATGTCCGGACTTCGCCCGCCGCTGCTCGAGGAGCGCGGTCTCATCCCGGCTCTCCGCGAGACCGTGGACAAGTTCGGTTTGGACAACGCCGTACGCACCGAGTTCGTCGGCCGCACGATGGTCGCCATCCCGCAGGACCTCGAGACGCTCGCCTACCGCATCGTCCAGGAGGCGCTCTCCAACAGCGCGAAGCACGCCGGCGCCAAGAGCCTTACCGTCTCCGTCGAGGCGGTCGGCGGCCAGTTGCGGATCGAGGTCGGCGACGACGGCAGCGGGTTCGACTCGTCCAAGGCGCGCGAATACCTGCAGATGGGCCGTGTCGGGCTCGCCTCGATGCGCGAACGCGTCGAGCTCGCGAACGGCACGTTCATGGTGCACTCGACGCCGGGCCGCGGAACGACGGTGCTCGCCACGCTGCCGCTCGATGCCGTGCCGGCGGCCCGCGAGTTCTCGGTCAGCGAGGCTTCGTAGCGCGCGAGCGCGTCAGCCGGGCCCTCGCGCACGGGCCTGGGGAGCGGACGTCGGGCTCGCCCCGGCCGTCGGGCTCACCGAAGGCGTCGGGGGCGGCGTGACGGTCGGCGTCGGTGGAGGGGTCGTCTCGGTGGGCGTGGGCTCGACCGTCGGCGAGGGCGAGGGCGGCTCCTCGGACGGGGACGGCTCCGGCGAGGGCTCCTCGGTCGGCGACGGCGTCACCGACGGGGCGGGCAGCGGCGGCGGCGTCGGCGCCGAGCGGGTGTAGCCCTCGGGGTTCGGCTCGTGGAAGTCCACGACCTTCATGTTCGCCGTGGCTGCGGCCATGAAGTCGTGCCAGATCAGCGCCGGAAGCGTTCCGCCGAACACGGCCGAGTACCCCTCGACGTTCACGAGGGGCAGCTGGGCCTCCGCGTAGCCCATCCAGACGCACGTAGCGAGCTGCGGCGTGTAGCCGCAGAACCACGCGTCGCGGTACTCCTGGTTGGTGCCCGTCTTGCCGGCCGCGGGGCGGCCGATGTTCGCGTTCGTGCCGGTCCCGCTGATGATCACCGTCTCGAGCGCCGAGGTCGCCATGTCGGCATCGTTCGCGTCGAGCACCTGCTGGCCTCGCGCGTTGATCGTGTCGGTCTCACCGTTCGGGTCCTCCACCTCCTGAAGCGGAGTGGCTTGGTGTCGCCACCCGCGGGCCGCGAGCGTCGCGTAGGCCCGCGTCATCTCGAGCGGCGTGACCGACTGCGTCCCGAGCGTGATCGAGCAGACCGGCTCGAGGGGCGATGAGATCCCCATCCGGTGCGCGACCTCGACGATCGAGTCGGGCCCGACCGCCGACGCGACTTGAGCGAAGACCGTGTTCACCGAGTGCGTCGTGGCCGAGAGCAGCGTGAAGACCCCGTTCTCCGAGTCGCTCGCGTTCGACAGCTCCCACGGCTCACCGTCCGTGTAGCACTGGGGATCCGGGATCGTGATCGATGAAGGCCCGTTCCAACGCGAATCGAGTCCGTAATCCTGCTCGAGCGCCGCGACGAGCGTGAACACCTTGAACGAGGAGCCCGACTGGCGTCCCGTGCCGCCGGCACCGGTCGCGAGGTTCACGTGCTCCTGGTTGAAGTTCTTGCCCCCGTACATCGCCCGGATCCCCCCGTCCCGCGGGTCGATCGCGACGAGCGCCGCATCCGGGTCGTCGGGGTCGATCAGCCGGTTCGCCGACCGCATCCTCGGCCATCTTCTGCATGTCGCTGTCGAGGGTCGTGGTGACCTGGAGACCGCCGCCGAACACATTCGACTCCCCACGAGTGCGGATGAGCTCACGCCGCGTGTGGTCGAGGAAGTAGCCGAGCTTGCCGGGGAAGTTGAGGCCGATCTCGATCTCGTTCGTCGTGACGTCGATCTCGGCCATCGCCGCGGCGCGCTCGGCGGTCAGATAGCCCTCCTCGACCATCTGACCGAGGACATAGTTGCGGCGCTCCTGGGCGCCCTCGGGGTCCACCACGGGGTCGTAGGTGGACGGCGTGGCGATCAGCCCGGCGAGCATCGCCGACTCAAGGATCGTGAGCTCACTCGCGTCCTTCTGCCAGTACGTCTGAGCGGCGGCCTGGACCCCATAGGCGCCGTGCCCGAAGTAGACGGTGTTGAGATAGGTCGCCAGGATCTCGTCCTTGCTGAACTCCTGCTCGACCTTGACCGCGAGGAGCGCCTCGCGGACCTTCTGCGAGATGTTGCGAGGCGGGACGATGTACGTCTCCTCGCCGGTCTTCGGATCCTCGACGTACTCGCCCGCGTAGACGTTCTTCACGAGCTGCTGGGTGATCGTCGAGCCACCCTGGACGACCCCGCCGGCGACAAGATCGGTCCAGGCGGCCCGCGCGATGCCGATCGGGTCGATCCCCGGGTGTTCGTAGAAGCCGGCGTCCTCGGCCGCGAGCACCGCGTTGCGAAGCGTCTTCGGCATGTCGGAGAACGGGATGATGGTGCGGTCCACGCCGGCGTGCAGCGTGGCGATCTGGTTGCCGTCGCGGTCGTAGATGTAGGTCGTCTGCAGCGGCGGCGGCGTCTTCGGCAGGTCGAGCTGCGAGTAGACGTACATCAGCATGAGAAGGACGAGCAGCATCCCCGAGGCGGGCACGACGACGAACACCCACCACCAGCGGCGCATCCAGGCCTTGAAACCCTTGGTCTTGGGCTTGGACTTGGCGTTCGTCCGCTTCTTCTGGGGGGCGTGCTTACGACCCCTGGGGGTCCAGACGCGTGTGTCGGCGGGCAATCCGTCTTTCAGTGTAGCCACGAGCCGCACGATTCCCGGTACTCGACCTGCGGAAACACAGAACGCGCACGAGAAGGGAACTGCAGGTCAGACGGCCCGGGCCACGAAGGCCTCGGCCAGGTGGTTCCACTGGCACTCGGTGCAGACCTCGACCACGTAACACCAGGAGCCCGGCCGGTCGGCGGCCATCGACATGCCGACGTCGAGCGGCCACACGCGCCCGTTCTCGCGCTTCAGACCGTCCCCGTACACGTACGCGAGGAGCCGAAGCTTGGCCTGCTGGCAGACCGGGCAGGTCCGGCGGCAGTTCTCGCCGACGTTCTTGGCCGCGCGGATCAGCTCGGGATGCGCGTCGCAGATGTCGGCACGGGAGAGCAGGCCGGTGCGCATCTGCCGAAGCAGGGCGCGCTTGGCCAACGTGTAGTCGACGGTCGCGAGCAGCGCCCGCTTCCCTCGCCTCGGCCACACCTGCCGCATCGCCATGGTCGGAGAATGGTACACCCCACCGCCGTCAAGTTGGCCGGCTCCGACGACCCGGAGCGCTCAAGGCGGCAGGTCCACGACGGCTCGGGCGACCGCCTCGACGAGTCGGTCGTCGGCGAACAGCAACAGCGTGCCGACCGGCATGCGAACCGAGACCACCGCCTCGAAGGATTCCACCGGACACTCGCACGACACCAGGAACGCCCCGTTCCGCTCGGCGTACTCGCCCGCGACCTCGGCCGGAACCAGTCCACTCGGCATCGCGAGCTCCTGGACGGCTGCGAGCGCCGATGCATCGGCGGCCGTCTGGGCGCTCGCCGCCGTCGCGAGGACCCTGGCGACGTCGGCCGTTCCGAGAGCGAGCACGACCACGACCGCGACGATCGCCGCGACGAGGACCGACACCGAACCGCGCTCGCTCTCGTCGCGCAGGGGTCGGCGGGTCGTCACCCGAACTCCTGACGGGCAGTAGCCGCGGTCGAGATGGTGACGGTCGGCGGAAGCAACCAGCCCGCCAGGAGGCCGACGATCGGAACGTCGTAGGACAACGACACCGTCACGGGCGAACCCCTCGAGCCCGTCCGGGCAACCTCGAGCCGAAGTCGCTCGGGATCGAGTCCGGCTCCCGCCGCGGTCGCCGCTTCGCGGACCGCCTCGTCCAACTCCTGGACGGCCGCCTCACGCGCACCCGCTCTCGCTGCCTGCGCCAGGAGCAGCCGGTCGCTTGCGAGCACACCGACCTGGACGACCGCGAGCAGAAGGAGCAGCAGGATCGGGAGGAGCAAGGCGAACTCGACGACGGCCGAACCCGATTCGCCGCGTGCGTCAGGACGCACTTCCCGCAACCTGGTCGATGATGTTGTCGAAGAACGCGGGAAGCTTCCCCGACGATCTCGCCCACGCGATCAGCACGACCGCCACCGCGGCCGCGGCCAGGATCACGAGGGCGTACTCGGCGGTGGTCTGCCCGACCTGCTGGGACAGACGCACGCGCGCACGGACGTACCAGGACAGAAACATGGCGCCACTCCTCTCAACCGATCGACCGAACGGTGGTCAACAGGACGGGAACCACCGTGAGGAGGAGGAACGCGGGGAGGATTCAGGAACACGAGGGGGAAGAGCATCTTCACCGGAGCCGTCCGCGCACGCTCGACCGCGCGTATGCGCGCTCCCTCGCGGACGTCCGCTGCCAAGCGAGACATCTCATCTGCCAGCGAGGTGCCCAGTCGTTGGGTTCGAAGCAGGAGTCGTATCGCTCGCCCGAGGTCGTGCTGCGCGAGCCGGCTTGCCGAAGCGGCGATCTCGTCCCGCCAGCGACGCCCGAGATCCACTCGGCCGACCGCGCCGCGCAGCTCCTCGCCGAGGGGGCCGCGCAGTGGTTCCGTGGCGACGCGAACGGCCAGCTGAGGAGGGAGCCCTGCCGACGTCGTCACGGCGAGCAGATCGAGGAAGAGCGGGACCTCCCGGGATGCCGCAAGCCTCCGGCGGCGTGCGGCACGCGCGAGGACGAGTTCCGGGACGCGGGATGCGAGGATCGCGAACGGCACACCGAGCAGCACGAGCGATCCCCGAGCGAGGAGCGCGACCGCGAGGATCACGACCGGTCCGAGGACCTTGGCTCCCGCAACCTCATCGACCGTCCAGGAGGCATCGGCCTCGAGGACGAGCGCTCGCAGCCGTCCGTGGAACCGCTCGAAACGACTCCCGATCCATCGCAAGCCGACGCGGATCGGCGACCGGGGCTTTCCACCGGTGATCCCGACGCGGGCCAACACCGGCTCGCGAGCCGCTGTCGCCATCGCCGCGACCGCGAGCACCGAAGACAGCGAGGCCACCGCCGCAGCGAAAGGCACGGCGCTCATGCTTCCTCGACCCGAAGCAGGTGGCGGATCCACACGAATGCAAGCCCCTGCAGTGCGAGCCCGATCCCGATCGCCGAGGCGCCCGCGGTGGTGTGGTACGCGGTTTCGACGTCCCGTCGCGCGACGACCGACAGGAACAGGAAGAACCCGACCGGGAGCAACCCGAGGATCGCCGCGGAGAGACGTGCCTGTGCGGTGAGCGATCGCAGCTCGCGGGCGCCGTCACGGCGAGCGCGGAGCGTCCGGGTAACGTCGTCGAGCGAGGCCGCGAGGGCGCCTCCGGTGCGGCGGTGCAGCCGGAGGACCCCGATGACCAGGCGACCGTCCGAGGTGCCGATCTGCTCGGCCAGTTCGTCAAGGACCTCCTCGAACGGCACACCGAGCGACGACCGATCAGCCCCTTGGGAAAGCAGGGATCCCAGCGGTGCCTCGACCTCGCCCGCCGCCACCTCGAGGGACTGCACGAGCGATCGGCCGGATCGGAGTGCCGAGGCGATCGCACCCACCGCGTCGATGAGCTGCTCCTCGATCAGGTGAGCGCGCCGAGTCGCTCGATGTCGGTCCACGAGGTACGGGAACGCGGCCGCCGCGAGACCGAGCACGACGCCCGGCGGGCCCGCGACCAGCGCGCCGAGCATCGCACCGAGCCCTCCCGCACCCATCGCGATCACCGCACGAGGCAGACCGATCGAGGGACGACCTCTCCTGAACGGACGACGGCTCCTCGCCCATCCGCCCGAGGAGGCCGTCTCGTCCTCTGGACCAGCGATCGCGGCGCCGAGCATCGCGACCGCGGAGGTCGCACAGCACGCAGCCAGCAGCGCGCCGTTCACGACCGTTCGAAGGGATGGGTACCGAGGTCGAGACCAACGCCGACATCGAACCACTCCGCCGGAACGTCTTGTCCGCGACCTTCAAGGGTCTTGGCGAGCGGCGGAACGACTCCCGTCGCGACGAACGTCGCCATCGCGACCGATGCGAGGACGGAACCCGAAGATCTCGGTCACGATCGGGTCACCCGCGGGATCGACCCCGTCCACGGTCGCAACTTGGAACGCAAGGCGCCGGCCGTCTCGCAGGCGCGCCATGTGGACGATCACGTCGATCGCGCCGGCGACCTGTGTCCGCACATGGGCAACGGGCAGGTCGACGTCGGACATCATCGCCATCGTCTCGATCCGCCAGAGCACGTGCCGAGCCGAGTTCGCATGAGCCGTGCAGAGCGATCCATCGTGACCCGTGTTCATCGCCTGCAGCATGTCGAGCGCTTCACCGCCGCGAACCTCGCCGATGACGATCCGGTCGGGGCGCATCCGAAGGGCGTTGCGCACGAGGTCGCGCACCGTCACCTCACCTTCTCCCTCGACATTCGCGGGCCGGGCCTCGAGACCGATCACATGCGGCTTGGCCAGCCGGAGCTCGGCCGCATCCTCGATCGTGATGATCCGCTCCCCGTCGGGAACGAACGACGACAGCACTCCGAGCAGCGTGGTCTTGCCCGAGCTCGTGCCGCCGGAGACGATGACGTTCGCCCGTCCCCGGACACACGCGGCGAGGAAGGCCAGCATGGGCGGCGAGATCGTCCCGTTGGCGACGATGCTCTTCGGGCCGCATCGGGATCGACGTGAACTTGCGGACGTTCAAGACGGGACCGCAGAGCGAAAGGGGCGGAACGATCGCATGCACCCGCGAACCATCTGGCAGTCGCGCGTCCACCCAAGGTGACGAACCATCGACCCGAAGGCCCAGGGGTGCCACGATGCGCTCGATCAGATGGAGAACCGCCTCCTCCCCCTCAAACAGACGATCCACCACCTTTTCGATCCGCCCCTTCCGCTCCACGTAGACGTCGTCGGGGCCGTTCACCATCACTTCGGTGACGTCCGGATCCCTCAACAGGAACTCGACCGGACCTGCCCCGACGACCGCGTCCGAGACCTCATTGACCACTTTCGCGAGCGCGCCCTGCGGGAGGATGTGACCGTCTTCGCGCAGGACCGCGAGCGCCTCCTCTCGGACGAGGAGGCGGCGCTCCGCACGCGAGATGCCGTCGAGGTCGCGCGCGTCGACCCTTCTCAGCAGGCGCTCGTGCAGGCTTCGCCGGACGTCCCCGAGCGTATCGACGGCGCTCACGAGACCTCACCTTCTTGGACGACCGCTTCGCTGCTCGAACCCTCCGTGAGGCGGCGCGCCAACCCGTCGATCGCCCGGCCGAGACGGCCCCGCATCGGGAGCAGCTGCCCTCGGTCCTGCGCGGCGGGCACGCTTCGCTCCGCCGGGATGACGGCGAGCGCCGGCGTTCCGAACACGCGCTCGACATCCTTCGGAGAGATCTCCGAACGGCGTGCGCGGTTGACGACGAACGCGCATCGGTCTTCGAGCCCGGCGGCGGCGATCGCCCGCTTCGCGTCCCGGAACGACAGGACGTCGAGGCCGAGCACGACGAGGACCTGATCGGCGAGGTCGAGACCGGTCCGCGAGATCTCGTCGAGCCCACGAGGAACGTGGAGCACCACGACGTCGCATGTTCGGCGGACCGCCGAGACCGCCGAGCGATAGTGACGGCCCCGGACCTGCACGGCCCCGAGCTCGTCACCCGGAGCGAGCAGCACGCCGAAACCCTGCGGGTGCTTCCACAGCACCTCCTCGACATGTCGAGGAGACACCTCGTCTTCGAGAGGCAGGAGGTCGGCGACGGTTCGAACCTCCTCGTCCGCGGGGACTCCCACGGCGGCGGACGCGTCGGCGAACACGACATCGAGGTCGACGAGCACGCACCTGCCACCTCGTCTCGCGAGCGCGGCGGCGAGGTGGGTCGCGACGAACGTCGTCCCGGCCCCTCCTCGGGGCCCGTAGACGGCCACCACGCGGGCGCGACCCTCCACGCCGTGTTCGAGCGGCGGGCGGATCCGCACGGCGGCGAGGGCGAGCTCTTCACGTTCCGCGGGCCACAGGAAGAACCCGGCCGCGCCGGCCCGGATCGCTCGACGGAGCGTCCCTACCGATTGCGTCGTGTCCAGCGCGAACAACGTGCTCGCGTTGAGATCTCCGCGGGCGGGAACGAGTGCGGGAGAAGCCACGACCGCGTCGGGCTCGAGCTGACGGATCGCTTCCTGAAGCTGACGCTCATCCCCGGCGGTGCCGACGACGCGCACGCGGCCGGTCCGGTCGAGGAAGTGCATGACCTCCTCTGCGATCTCCGAGTGCTCGAGCGCCAGCACGATCCGCGCGACCTCCTCCATCAACGCTCCAAACGTCCGAGGGGAAGGACGACCGCGATGCGGTGAAGCGAGGGAGAGGATCGGGGAGCGCGGTGCGAACCGCGTGGCGCGAGATTACGCGCACCGGCCCGAGCGAACAATCGCCAGGCCGGCCGATTCGATTCTGCGACAAGGTGGATGGAACCCGGGGATGCTCGCATCGGCCGTCCGGGGAGTCCATCGCCGGCAAGGGGTGATGCAACGTCAAGGATCCGTGGGGGGTGGAGCGTCGGGTGAGAATCGGTTTGCACCGGTCGAGCATACGTGCCATCGTCGATATTCGCGACGGCCCCGTTCGATGGGAGGCGCACGCGTGGCTCGGCGGGTCGTGCTTCTGATCTCGGCACTCCTCCTCTTTCTTCCTTCGCCGGCGCTGGCGATCGGCGATTGGGATGCCGACGACGTGGATGGTCCCCTCGACCTGAGGTGGATCGGAGCATCGTTCACTTCGGACGGGGAGAAGATCCGTCTCACCATCACGTTCCACGACGGCTTCCAACCTTCCGCGATCGTCCACCGGAGCAGACGTCCGACGGGTGTGACCATCCACCTCACCTCCTTCCTCGATGGCTACTTCCTGCGAAGGCGGGATGGACGCACGGTGTTCCTGTACGGCGATTTCGGCTCGAGCTGTGGATTCAGTCGCAGGAACTGCTGGAGCGCGCCCGTTCATTTCGCCGAGTCCAGCCTGCTGCGCGTCGCCTTCGAGGCGATCGTCGATGATGCGGATCCCACCTATGAGGTTCGGGCGATGAGCCTGTGGCTCGAAGCGGACGACCGAAGGATCGGCGACCGGACCGGATGGTTGGATCTCGGTGCCCCGCCAGGCCCCTAGCGCGTGAAGCGACGGGATCTCGGCCGAGGTTCCCTGGAAATGTCAGACGGGGGCTCTACGATCGGGCCATGGGTGAGATCGTCGAGCTCGCGGAGTGGCGGGAGGCGCGTGAGCGCGACCCCGTCGTACGCCTGGAACGGGCGGTCGCGCGCCTGGAGCAGCAGTTCCAGCGCGGTCCCAGCCGGATCGGCCGCCGGGTCGAGTCCGAGCTCCTGGCCATCACCGGCGCCGTGAGCGCCGGGCTCCAGGAAGAGGCCGCCGAGCGCGCCGAGCGCCTGGCCGAGCGCCTCGAGCACCCCTCGGCCCGCCTCTCGGGCTAGGCACCCCTCGGAACCATCGGGCTCCAGCCCCGGTCGTACGGGCGGATCCGAAGATGGGAGAGGAGGCCTTCCCGGTCGCGCCGGCGTTCCCCCGTTCATCGAGGCAGGTCATCGAGGGTATCGACGGCCAGATCGGGGGGCTACATTGGTGGCCGGCCGGACCGAGAGAGGCGAATCGGTGCACGACCCCGACCCGCGAACGCTCGCGCGCGCCCGCCAGGGCGACGTCGGCGCGTTCGAGGACCTCGTGCGGATGTACCAGGCCGACGTGTGGCGCTTCGCCTGCCATTTCACGCGGGATCGCACGCTCGCCGAGGACGTCACGCAGGAGGCGTTCCTGCGGGCGTTCCGGTTCCTCAAGGGGTTCCGCGGGGACTCGAAGTTCTCGAGCTGGCTGTTCCGCATCGCGCGGAACTGCGCGATGGACGCGATCCGGGCTCGGAAGGTGAACCTGGAGAAGGAGCCGCCTCCGCCCGTCGGGCAGGCCGACGCGCAGACGCGGATGGAGCTGCAGACCGCGCTCGCGGCGGTCTCCGAGGAGCACCGCGAGCCGTTCCTGTTGATCGAGGTGTTCGGGATGTCGTACCAGGAGACCGCCGACGTGCTCGGGGTGCGCGTCGGCACCGTGAAGAGCCGGATGCATCGCGCCCGCAAGGCGATGATGGGCGCGCTCGAGATCGAGGAGGACGCCGGTGGATCATGACCAGGCCGAGCGCCTGATCTCCGAGCGCCTCGACGGCGAGCGCCTGCCCTCGCGCGCGATCGTCTCGCTCGAGCATCACCTCGAGGGCTGCGCCGAGTGCCGCGCGTTCGAGCGCGGCGCGTACCGGCTGCGCGAGGCGGCGCGGTTCGAGGTCGTCCCGGCGGTCCCCGACCTCGTCGAGTCGATCATGGCCTCCGTCGAGACCGAGGCCGGAGCGCACCGGCCGGGACTGCGTGTCGTTCGCCCGCGCGAGCTCCGCACTCGCCGTTCGCTGCGTCCCGCGGCTCGCGCCGGCGATCGCGGCGCTGCTCGTCGGCGTCCTCGTGGGATCGCTCGTCGTCGGCGGGCCATGGCGCGAGGACGCGCCGCGGAACTCGAGCGCGCTCGCCGCCGAGGACGTGACGAACGGCGTCGCCGGCGCAGCCGCCGCGCTCGACGCGTACGAAGCGACCTTCGCGATCACCGAGCGGAACTTCTCGCCCGAGGTCGACGAGCGCCGGCTCTCGATGCACGTGTGGTTCCGCGCTCCCGAACGCTTCCGCCTCGACGTGACCGACGAGACCAACTACCCCCAGCGCGCGACACCGACCGACCTGCGTCTGGTCGTGAACGGTGACCGCTGGTATTCCTCGGGCCCGGAGGCGTGCGCCTCGGCGACGTGCCCGCAGCGCGAGACGAGCGTCCGTAACCGCGTGCCGTTCTCTTCGGCCGCGCCGGCCCCGACCGATCTCGTCCTGCCGCTCACCGCCCTCGCCGAGCCGGAGCACGTCGACGGTGCTCGGGTTCGGGACGGCGCTCGACCGGCGCGCGGTGCTCGTCGAGGTGCCGTTCGAGCGCGCCGCGTCGTTGTTCCCGTTCCTGTCGATCGGCGGCGACTGGCGCCCGTTCTTCCCGAACGACCGCGTGCGGATCTGGCTCGACGCGCAGAGCTGGTTCCCGCTCCGCTGGCAGGTCTTCCCCGCCGGCGGACACGTCCGCGACGCGTGGGCGCTGCGGTTCGGCCTTCCCGAGGAGCCCTCGCGTCACGCGATCTTCGAGGTCGAGGCGCTCTCGGTCGAGCTCTCGCGGCCCTCCTCGCGCGTCTTCGAGGTGCCCTCGACCCGGCGCACCGAGGACCAGGGCGCACGCGCGATCCTGCTCGAGCAAGCCGAGCGCGAGGCTGGGTTCGAGCCGGTCGCGCCGTCCGACCTCGAAGGGCTGGACCTGTACCGGGTCGTGATCCCGGGCCTGTCGGACGCGGGCGAGACGATCGTGACGTACACGGGCGGGCTTTCGTTCCTGAAGGTCGGCGAGACTCGCTCGTGGTCCACCGACGCGCCGTTCGGCGCGGTGGGCGTGCGGGCCGAGGAGATCGCGCTCGAGGGCGGCGGCGTCGCGTACTACGAGCCGGCCGCGGCCGGGCAGGGACGGCGCCTGTCGATCCACGCCGCCGGGACCGACCTGTACCTGGAGACCAACCTGACGCGCGAGCGCCTGCTCGCCGTCGCGGCGTCGATGCCGATCACGGGCCTGCCGATGCCCGAGTCGTGGCGGCTCCGCCAGACCGGCGGGGCGACCGTCGAGCGTGTGAGCCTCGACGAGGCGCGGGCGATGGCACCGTTCGAGATCGGACTGCCCGAGACGCTTCCCCCGGGGTTCACGCTCGCCAGCGTCGAGCTCATCCGCGTGAGCGGCGACGTCGGGGTGACGCTCTACTTCCGCGACGCCGAGGTCGACACCGGCGCGGGGACGGTCCGGCTCCACCTGGAGACCGCATCCGAACTCCCGCCCGCGAGCTCGGCGCGCCAGTCGGCCATCCAGGTCCGCGGCAGCGAGGGTCGGTGGACGCCCGAGCGCTCGCAGCTCGAGTGGGTCGAGGGCGGCGTGTACCAGTCGCTCGACGCGCCGGGCCTCGCGCTCGAGGACCTGCTCGCGATCGCCGCGTCGATCCCGGGCGCGGAGTCGCGGTGAGCGCACGCCGGGCCGGCGGCGCGCTCGTCGCCGCGATCGCGGGGTTCGGCGCGGGCGCGGTCTTGACGCTCGCGCTGCAGGGTTCCGCGATCATCCCGGAGGACCGGCCGATGCCGCCCGAGACGCCGGATGCGATCCGGGTGAAGGAGCTGCCGGACACGTTCCTCGCGTGGACGCCCGGCGGGTTGCCGGCCGGGTTCGCGGACGCCGTCGCGCGGATGCCCGGGATCCGCCGCGCCGTGGTCGTCGCGAGCGACAACGTGTGGCTGACGCGTTCGTACTCGCCGGACGGCGAGGTCGTCGACGATCCACCGCCCACCTTCGCGATCCCGCTCGAGGTCGCCGCGGTGCACCCGAACGCGTACGCGCCGTTCCTCCCGCCCGCCGACCGCGCGGTGACCCTCGCGCTCTCGGACGGACAGGGCGTGCTCGGCGAGTCGAGCGCGAAGCTCCGAGGGCTCGGCGTCGGGGCCGTGATGCGGTTCGGCGGCGTTCGCGTCGAGATCGCCGCGATCTTGCCCGACGAGCTCGTCGGCGCGCACGAGCTCATGGTCTCTCGCGAGGTCGGCTTGCGGATCGGCGTCGTCCGCGACCGCTACGCGCTGCTGGTCCCGGACGGCGAGCCGAACCAGCGGCAGATCGCCACCGGCGTTCGGCGAGTGCTCGCGCCCGGCACGCTCGTGCGTGTTCGCGCCCCCGGCGATACGCCGTACTTCCGCCACGGTGACGCGGTGCTGCCGCCGGTCGCGATCAAGGAGCTGTTCGGCGAGTTCGCGGCGAAGCCTCGGGCGGGCCAGCCGGGGTTCCTCACGGCCGACCCGGCGTGGGTCCGAACGCACATCGCGACGCAGAACGTTCCGCTCCTGGGCTCGGTGACCTGCAACGTCGCGATGTTCCCCCAGATCCGCGGCGCGATCCGCGAGCTCATCGCGCTCGGCCTGAAGGACACGATCACGAGCTATTCGGGATGCTGGTCGCCGCGCCACATCCTCCGCGATCCCGATGCCGGGCTTTCGCACCACGCCTGGGGCATCGCGATCGACGTCAACGTGCCGCAGAACTACTTCGGCGACCCACCGAACCAGGACCCGGACATGGTCAGGGTGTTCGAGCGGTGGGGGTTCATCTGGGGGGGAACCTTCATCCAGCCCGACGGCATGCACTTCGAGTACCGCCGGCCACCCGCCTGAGCGTTCGAAACGCCATCACGCCGCGCGGATCTGCCGCTCTGCGTTCGGAACCCGGGCATACGCGAAGGGAGCAGCGAACATGCGCAGTCTGCACGTGCCTGTCCGGCGGCCGAAGCCGTCGGGCACCAGGCATGCCTCCCGCGGCAAGACGCGCGTGGGTTTCTGCTCCCTTCGCGGTCACCCGAAGATGACGTTCCGGACCATACACCCGCCCGCTTCGCTCGCGCTCACGGCCCCGTGCCTGGCGATGGAGCCGAAGTTCTCAGGCGGCTTCGCGTGTGTCGCGCGAGGTCACGCGCGAGCGGACGACGAGGTACGCGACGATCGCGGCCGCCGCGACGCGCGGCGACGACGCCCGCGGCGACCTGTGTCCGCGGGTGAGACGCGGTCTTGACGATGCGCGTGCGAAGGCGGACCGGACGCCGGAAGTCGCGCACGTCCCACTCGCGCGACTCAGCCTCCCGCCGCAGCTCGCGGTCGGGGTTCACGGCGACCGGATGCCCGACCACCTCGAGCATCGGCAGGTCCGTGATCGAGTCCGAGTACGCGTACGAGCCGGCGAGGTCGATCCCGGCCCCCTCGGCGACCGCTCGAACGGCCTCACCCTTCGCGTCCCCGTAGCAGTAGAACTCGAGCTCGCCCGTGTAGCGGCCGTCGACGATCTTGGCCCGCGTGGCGATCACGCCGGCGACACCGAAGTGCCCGGCGAGCGGGGTGACGACCTCCTCGGGCGAGCTGCTCACGATGTAGATGCGACGCCCCTCGGAGCGGTGGAGCTCCATCAGGTCCAGGGCCTCCTGGTACACGAACGGGTCGATCACGTCGATGATCACGTCGCGCACGAGGGCCTCGACCTCGGCCCGGTCCCATCCCCGCGTGAGGGACAGCATGCCCTCCTTGAGGCGGTCCATCTTCCGCTCGTCCGCGCCGACCAGCGCGTAGACGAGCTGCGCGTACGCGCCGCGCACGAGCTGCCCGCGCGTCACCATCCCCGCCCGGTACATCGGCCGGGACAGCGCGAGCGAGGACGAGCGCGAGATGATCGTCTTGTCGAGGTCGAAGAAGGCGGCTTCCATCCCCTCAATGGTAGAGGAGCCTGCCGACGGTTCCGGGCAGGCCCCTCTGATCGTGCGGGATCTCCGCAGGCCTAGAAGGTTGCGCTTCCCCTGCAGACCTCGTCGGTCGAGAGGTTCCGAGCCCGGGCGCGGAACGTGTCGGACCCGGCCCGGTCGTCCTCGACGATCCGCAACTCGAAGGAGCCGCTCGCCCCGCCGGTGGTGCGGGTGCCGCGGAAGACGCGGTCGCCGTCGTGAAGGATCTTGACCCGCCAGCGGTCGCCGGAGACGTTCTGGTCGACCTCGAACTCGACCTCGATACGGCCGTTCTCGGGCGAGAGCTTGAGCTTCCAGTCGCTCGATGCGCTGCACCGGCCCTCCTGGATCACGTCGCGGTCGCCGGCCACGGCCACTCCGGCGGGAACGGCAAGTGCGAGCGAGGTCGCGAGCGCCAGCACGATGGCTTTCCTCATGATCGTCCCTTCCTCTCGGTGTCACATCGAGACTAGGAAGGAGCGAGGAAACCCCCGGTAAAGACGACGGTAACGGCGGATGAAGGTTGACGGCTATCCTCGTTGTCGGAGGCGTCAGGGCGCCTGGTGGGCCCCCCGGTCTTCAACACCGGTGTGGGGGCGAGAGCTCCCAGGCGGGTTCGATTCCCGTCCGCCTCCGCGTGGAGAGATCGGGGAGCCTGGTGGCACCCCGATCCCTCTCCCTTGCCCGGTGGATCCTCAGCAGAGTCCCAGCATCTGTTCGAAGTGCTCACTACCGACAGCCGTCTCTGTAGCGGCAGGAGCTACGCGTCGGGCATCTTCTCCACGATCCGGCCCACGTCGAGCCCGAAGTCAAAGACATCGATCTTCGGGGGTTCCACACCGAGCGTCGTGAGCGCTGTGCAGACCTGACTGCGATGGTCGGTGCCGTGGTGCAGCGCCCCCAAGAGCCTGAATCCGATCGGAGCCCACCGTTGATACCCGTCGGTCTTGTCGACCTCGTGCACGCTCTCGTCGGGGTCGAGCGAACGGGAGATGTACTTAGCCCATCCGGAGCCATTGCGCTCCATGATGGCGCGAGCCTCGGCCAGCGACACGTGCTCTTCATCGATGTCGAAAGCGCCATCACCAGTCAGGGTGAACAGGTCGAATGCGTCGCTGAGGACGACGTGGCGAAGCGTTTCGAGCATCGGTCCTCGCGTGCCGGGAACGCTCGTCTCTAGCTCCTCTGCGCTGCGGGCGAGACATGCATCGATCACCCGCAACGTTGCCCACACGTGGTGCGCGAACGCCGCCTCGAGAAGTGAACTGCTCATGACGATCTCCTCTCACCTGCGGATGCCGGAGGTCGACCAGGGACACTGTCCGGGAACCGCATCGACAAGCAGCCGCATCATCAGCGGCCGCTTCGGGCCAGGCCGGCTGGAACCTAGGCCGGCGGTGGGGAGATCTCAGCCGTGTGCATCGCCATCGGAGGCTAGCCTCAGCGAGGGACCCGGTCAAAAGGCGCGGAGCCCGGCGGTGTTCACCAGGTCGCGACGCCGACAGCAGCGCCGTCGATCTGGGGCCAGTCCGCTTGCCTCCGCATCGCGTTCCGAAGATAGGGTTGGTCATGCCTGCCTCGCCCCTCGCTCCAACCAACTTCGGGGTCGGCTCGTGGATCGAGCGTCGAGCGCGGATCGCCCCCGATGACATGGCGCTGGTCGATGGCGATCGTTCGCTTGCGTACGCGGAACTCGCCCGAAGGGTTCGGCGTCTTGCCAACGGCCTACACGGGCTAGGCGTGGCGCGCGGCGACCGCGTGGGGTGGCTGGGAGCGAATCACCCGGCGTTCCTCGAGTCGTTCTTCGCCGCGGGGCTGCTCGGCGCGCCGCTCGCTCCCGTGAACCACCGGTTGGGGGCGGATGAGATCCGTTCGATCTTTCAGGACACCGAGCCGACCGTCCTGATCGAGCATGGCATGACGGATCCCATCTCCGTCCCGGCATCGGTCCGCCACCGGATCGCAATCGCGGATCCGCAAGGCGGAGCGTTCGACTTCGAAGCGCTCGTGGCCGAGTCCTCCGACGATCCGATCGAGACGCCCGTCGGCATGGACGATCTGTGCCTGCTTCCACATACCTCGGGCACGACGGGCCCGCCCAAGGGGGTCATGCTCACGCACGCCAACGTGCTGTGGAATGTCGTGAACTTCCTCACGTGCGCGGAGTTCCGTCGCGAGGACGTCACGGTGGCGATCGCGCCGTTCTTCCGGGTCGGAGGTACCGGTGTGAATGTCCTGCCGGTCCTCTTCATGGGTGGAACGGTCGTGGTGCCGCGCGACGCCAGCGCAGACGAGATCCTGCGACTGACCGAACGCCATCAGGTGAGCGTGGGATTCGGCAACCCCGACATCCTGGATGCCTTGATCCGGTCCGAGCTCTGGCCACGGGTCGATCTATCGAGCGTTCGTTTCATGCTGACGGGTGGTGCTCCCGTGCCGGAGCGCCTCATCCGCGCATACCTGGACCGAGGCGTGACGCTCCTGCAGGGGTACGGACTGTCGGAGGCAGCGCCCCTCGCCCTCCTGCTCGACCCCCAGAGCGCGCTCGACAAGATCGGGTCCGCTGGAAGGCCTCCGCTGCTCATCGATGTCCGGATCGAACGTCCGGACGGCACCGTGGTGGAGCCGGGCGAGACCGGCGAGCTGCTCGTGCGTGGCCCGAACGTCATGGCGGGATACTGGAACCGGCCCGAGGCGACCCGCCAGGTTCTGTCAGCCGATGGATGGCTGCGGACGGGCGACGCGGCCCGTAACGACGACGAGGGTTACATCTGGATCGTCGACCGGGTGGCGGACGGCTTCCTCTCGGATGAACAACTCGTGTACCCCGGGGACATCGAGCGGGTGTTGATCGAGCATCCGTCGATCGCGGACGCCGGCGTCGTGCAGATCGCCACGGCCGAGAGCACCGAGGTCACGGTCGCCCTCGTCGTGTTGTCGGATGGATCCGAGGCGACGGAAGACGACGTGGTTGCTTTCGTTCGGCGGCACGTCGCCTCTCACCAGGTGCCGGAGTCGGTGACGTTCGTGGATCGCCTTCCACGGAACTCGGTCGGGAAGCTGATCCGCGCCGAGCTCCGAGCCCTCGCCGCTTCCCAACCGGGACCCCACTGATGCCGGGTGATACTCCCTTCGGCGTGGGCCGAGAGAGCGACCTGTGGACCTGCCCGAACTGTGGTCGGAGGTTCGTCGGCCGGAACATGTGGCACGCCTGCGGGAACTACTCGGTCGAGGGGTTCCTCGGAGGCAAAGGGGACCGGGCCCGCGAGTTGTTCGACCGCTTCGAACAGCTCATCGCGGAGTGCGGAGCGTACAAGATCGCCCCCGCGAAGACCCGCGTCGCCTTCATGGCCCGTGTACGGTTCGCGGGGGTGTATTCGATCAGCGATCGCGGGATGACGATCGCGTTCGCTCTCCCAAGGCCGATGCGTCACCGGCGGATCCGAAAGGTCGAGAACATCGCCCCGGGCTGGTACGGACACTGGATGAGGATCACCTCACCCGAGGAACTCGACGACGAGCTGCTCGGATGGCTCCGCGAGTCATATAACCAGATGGGACTGCAGGAACGGCTCGCAAAGAGGTGAGATCGAGCCTCTCCGAGTCTGGTGGGTCGTCGCGCGACCCCACGTTCGCCTCGGCGAGTAGCTGACTACGCGATGTCGCCTGACCCGTCGAGGAGTTCGAGGATCTCCCAGGCTTCCACGGGGCGCGCGGCACCCTTGAGCATGAGGGGTTCCCGCGGCTCGGCACGCACCCGATCCTTGATCAGCGCGTAGGTTCGGAACCCCACGAGGACCGTGCCGGGCTCGGCCTCCGATTGCAGGCGGGCCGCGACGTTGACGGCGAACCCCACCGCCTTGTAGGCGCGGAGGACGTCGCTACCGAAGACGCCCACCGTGCAGTGGCCGGTGTTCACGCCGACCCGCACCCGGATGTCGGCCGGGATCCCTCGGCCGCGGATCGCCCCGGTCAGCTCCTCCGCTCGAGCCCTCATGTCGAACGCGGCCTGCACGGCCTCCCAGGCCTGTACCGATTCCTCCTCCCGGATCGGCGCGCCGAAGATGACCATCAGGCCGTCGCCGACGTAGTTGTCCAGGGTCCCGCGACGGGAGACGGCCACGGCCGTCATCTCCCGGAGGTACTCGTTCAACACGTCGGAGAGTTCCTCCGGCTCCAGGGTGTCGGAGAGGTCGGTGAACCCAACCATGTCCGCGAACAGCATGGTGAGCCTCCGCCGCTCGAAGCCCTCCGACGGGGACAGCTCCCCGGCCAGCAATCCCTCCGCGATCTGGTGCGGTAAGAACCGCTTCAGCTCGCCCGTCCGAACAAGTTCGGCCATCTGCTCCTCGACGCGGGCCTCGAGCTGCTGGTTGAGCCGAGCCACCTGCTGGAGATGCTCCATCTCCACATCATGCAGCCGCTTCTTGGTCAGGCCCGCGTTGACTCTCGCGGTGAGCAATACCGGGTTGATCGGCTTCGATAGGTAGTCGTCCGCTCCCAGCTCGATGCATCGGACCGCGCTGTCGATGTCGTCGACTGACGTCACCATGACCACAGGGATGTGCCGAAGGTTGGGATCGCTCTTCAGCTGCTCAAGCACCCCGTACCCGTCCATCTGCGGCATCAGGACGTCCAGCAGCACAACGTCGAAGCTCTGGGAGCGCACGAGATCGAGCGCCTCAGCGCCATTCTCGACGGTCGCCACCTGATGCCCGTCCCGCTCGAGACCCGCAGTGAGCATCAAGCGGATCACCGGATCATCGTCCACCACCAAGATCGAGGCAGGATCCTTCATCCGCCCAACTCCGCGCGAACTCTCTCGAGTTCCCCGATGACGCGTTCCAGCTCCACTGCGATCTCAGCGAGGAGGTCACGTCCTCCGTCGAGGGTGCCAGCCTTCGCCCCGGCTTCCAGCTCACGACACAGCCCCTCGAGCCGGACGGCCCCGAACGTGGCCGCGTTGGTCTTGAGGGTGTGCGCCTCCCGTCGGACGTCCCCGGCCTCGCCTCGCTCCACCGCGGTCATCAGCATCGCCGTCAGGTCGGGCACGTGGGCCAGGAACGTGTCGATCAGCGCGGCCGCGGATCTGCGTCCCTGGTCACCGAGCGAGGAGACGAGCTTGCCGATCACCACGGCGTCAACCGACGCCGCGGGTTGCGGCCCATCAGGCCGGCGCGAGACGCGGGTCAATGCCTCCGCGAGCGCATCGATGTGGATGGGCTTGCTGATGTAGTCGTCCATGCCGGCCTGGATGCACAGCTCGCGCTCCCCTTGCATCGCGTTGGCCGTCACGGCGATGATGTGCGGCCGCTCACGCGACCAACGCCGATGGATGCGCCGGGTGGCTTCGAGACCGTCCATCTCCGGCATCTCCACGTCCATCAGCACCGCGTCGTAGGGCTGGCGTTCGAGCGCCTCCAACGCCTCCACGCCGTTGGCCGCCACGTCGGCCCGGTACCCCACCTTCTGAAGCAACAGCAGGATCAGCTGTTGGTTCACGGCGTTGTCCTCGACCACGAGGATCCGCAGAGGGAGTCGTTCCGCCAGCCGATCATCGGTCGTCGCCGCCCACTGAGCCTCATGCAGCTCGAGCTCTCCACCGAAGACCACCATCAGCGCATCGTGGAGCTGTGAGGGCTTGATCGGCTTGGTGAGGTATGCGGCAAACTCCGCGGGAGTCTTCTCGCTGCCCAACGAGGTCAACATCACCAGCGGAAGCTCATGCGCGTCGCGGTGCCGGCGGATCTCGACGGCCAAGGTTCGGCCGTCCATGACTGGCATCTGCATGTCCAGGATGGCGACGTCGAAGGGATCGCCTCGGCGGATCCACTCGAGGGCTTGGTGGGGAGTCTCGGTCTCCACCGCGTACATCCCCCACGACTCGGTCTGCCGAACCAGGATGTGGCGGTTCGTGGCGTTGTCGTCGACGATCAGCACCCGCCTCCCCACGAGTTGCGACGGACCTGCCTGCTCGAAGGCCCGGGCGGGCACGGCGGCGGCTTCTGCCTCGACGGTGAAGTGGAAGGTCGACCCGCTCCCCGACTCGCTCTCGACCCACATCGTCCCGCCCATCAGGTCGGCGAGCCGCTTGCTGATCGCCAGGCCGAGCCCGGTGCCGCCGTAGCGCCGGGTCGTCGACGGATCCAGCTGGCTGAACGACTCGAACAACCGGTCCCTGCGGTCCTCGGGGATGCCGATCCCGGTATCGCGGACCGCGAAGTGGATCCGGTGCCGATCGCTCGAGTCGAGCCGCTCGGCGCTCACCGTGACCACGACTTCGCCGCGTTCTGTGAACTTCACCGCGTTGTTCAACAGGTTGATGAGGACCTGCCGCAGCCGGGTGACGTCGCCGACGAGCGCCCCCGGCACGTCCGGATCCAGGTCGTACGCGATGTCGAGTCCCTTCTTCAGCGCGCCGGCGGCCACGAGCTCGAGCGCGGACTCGACGCACTCGCGGAGGTCGAACGGGGCGCTGTCCAGGTCGAGCCTGCCGGCCTCGATCTTCGAGAAGTCGAGGATGTCGTTGATGACCCCGAGGAGCGCGTCGCCGCTGTTCCGGGTCACCTCCGCATAGTTGCGCTGATCGGCAGTGAGCTCCGTGTCCAGCAGGAGCCCGGTCATCCCGAGCACCGCGTTGAGCGGCGTCCGGATCTCGTGACTCATGGTGGCCAGGAACGCGCTCTTCGCCTCGGTTGCGGCCTCGGCGTCCCTCCGCGCCTCCTGGAGCTCGCGGATGTCGTGGTAAAGGCCGTAGAGGCCGACCGCCTCGCCCGCGACGATTACAGAGGCGCCGAACACCTCCACGTCGACGAGGGTTCCGTCCTTGTGCGTTCGCCGGGTGATGGCGTGCACGAGTTCCCCGCCCATCCCCCGCTCCGTTTGCGCCTCGGCTTCGACCCGGACCTCGTCGTTGGCGGCCACCAGGTCGTCGATGTCGCGGCCGATGGCCTCATCGGCCGCGTAGCCGAAGAGGCGCTCGGCGGCCGGGTTCCAGGAGGTGACGGTCCCATCGGGGGCCATGAGGGCGATCGCCACTGGATTGAGCTCGACCAGTGACTCGTAGTACCGCTTCTGACGCTGGATGTCCGTGATGTCGTGGTAGATGACCACGTAGCCGACGCGCTCCTCGCTCACGATGACCGGCGCGGAGAGCATCTGGACGTCCACGAGTGAGCCGTCCTTCCGGGTTCGCCGAGCGGTGGCATGGACCCGCTCGCCGCGCCCGGCGGCCTCGCTGTAGCCCAGGGCCTCTTGGTAGAGATCCGGCCTGGTGGCCACCAGATCGTCGAGGTGTTTGCCGATGGCCTCGTCGGCCGGATACCCGAAGATGGTCTCGGCACCGGGGTTCCACGAAACCACCTCCGACTCGAGGTTGGTGACCACGACCGCGGCCGGGCTGATCTCGACGAGCGACTGGAAGTATCGCTTCTGCTCCTGCAGCTCGCTGATGTCGTGGTAGATGATCAGGAACCCGGTCTGCTCCGTGCCGGCCATGACGGGCACGATGAGGACGTCGACGTCAACGAGTGAGCCGTCCTTCCTCGTCCGCTGCGTGACCGCCTGGATGTGTTCACCGTGCGACGCGGCCTCGGTGTAGGCTCTCGCCTCCTCGTGCATGTCGGGCCGGGTCGCGACGAGGTCGTCGGTCTTCCGCCCGACGGCCTCCTCTGCCGTATACCCGAAGAGCCGCTCGGCCGCGGGGTTCCAGGAGACGATCTTCGAGTCGAGGTCCGTGATCACGATCGCCGCCGGGCTGATCTCGAGAAGCGACTCGAGGTAGCGCTTCTGCTCCTGGAGCTCGGTGATGTCGTGGTAGAACACGTGCTTCGCTACGAACTCACCCCCGACCTTGACGGGCCCCCCCACGACATCGACGTCGACCAGCGTCCCGTCCTTCCTCGTCCGCTGGGTGACGATGCGCACGGTGCGACCTTCGCTCGATCGGCGGTCGATCTCCTCCCCCTCGACGCGCAGATCCTCTCGCGCGGCCACGAGGTCATCGATGTTCCGACCCACCACCTCCTCGGACGTGAAGCCGAACAGCTGCTCGGCGGCCGGATTCCACGACGTCACGATCTCGTGCATGTCCGTGGTAACGATCGCCTCGGGACTCATCTCGAGCAGCGCCTCGAAGAACCGCTCCCTGCGGTGCACATCCGTGATGTCGTGGTAGATGGCGAAGGTCCCAACCGGTTCGCCGTCGGCGACCATGGGGGCGGCGAGGAGCTCGACGTCGACGATGCTCCCGTCCTTTCGCGTACGGCGGGTGATGCTGCGCACTTGCTCGCTGGCCGCCACGCGCTCCCGAAACGACTCGGCCTCGGTGTGCAGCTCGTCCGTACCGGCCACGAGGTCGTCGAGGTCGCGCCCCGCCGCTTCCTCCGCGGAGTATCCGAAGAGCCGCTCTGCCGCCGGGTTCCACGATGCGACCCGGTTGGCAAGGTCGGTGATGACGATGGCCGTCGGGCTGATCTCGAGCACGGGCTTGAAGCGCTTCGTCTGCCGACGAAGCGCCTTCTCGACCGTTGAGCTCTTCGACCCGGCCTTGTGTTTGCGTGGCGCGCTCATGCTCGGCGGCCATTCTCGATGTGCCGCAACGGGGTTGTCCAGGCGGAAGTTCGAGGATCGATCGACGGTGGGGGGAGCCCAACTCCTCTCTGATAGCGCTCGATCCTCGCGACCGCCTTGCCGCGCCCGGCTGCTGCGCTTACGCTCCTGGGCGCCCCGCGGGAGCGATGCCGATGCCGCTGTACATGGACCGCCACGATCTTCCGGAAGCGACGGCGGCAGACGTCGCCCAGGCCCACATCCGCGATCTCGAGATCCAAGACCGGTACGGGGTCCGCTATCTCACGTACTGGTTCGACGCAACAACGGGCAACGTCTTCTGCCTCGCAGACGCGCCGAGCGCGGACGCCGCGGAGGCGGTCCACCGCGAATCCCACGGGCTCGTGGCGCACACGATGATCGAGGTCGACGGCCGGATCGTCGCGGAGTTCCTCGGCAAGGTCCACGAGCCGGCGCCGGGTGAGCCGTGGGTCGCGACCGCCTTCCGGACGATCCTGTTCACCGACATGGAGGGTTCCACCTCCCTCACGCAGCAACACGGGGACGCCCGGGCGCTCCACATCATGCGGGCCCACGACCGGATCGTTCGGGACGCCTTACAGCGACACGGCGGCACCGAGGTGGACCACGCGGGCGACGGCATCATGGCGTCGTTCGTCTCGGTCGTGAAGGCCGTCGAGTGCGCGATCGCGACCGAGCGCGGGGTCGCCGAGCATAACGAGACCGCCGAGATCCCCTTCAAGGTCCGCATCGGCATCACGGCGGGCGAGCCGGTGACCGAGAGCGACCGCATCTTCGGGGCTGCGATCCAGCTCGCCGCCCGGATCTGCGGCTGCGCCGACGGCGGTCAGATCTTCACGTCGAACGTGATCCGAGAGCTGTGCATCGGCAAAGGGTTCTCGTTCGTCGACCGCGGCGCGATGCCCCTGAAGGGGTTCGACGAGCCGGTGAGCATCTTCGAAGTGACCTGGCAGCCCACCTAGCTCGGCCTCAGCGACGAGTGCGAGCAGCCCGGATCGCCGGTGCGAGGAGACGATAGGCGCCGTACAGGAGGATCGCGAGACCGATCGCGGCCCGTACCTGCTCCTCGGTGAATCGCGTTCGCTTGGCGATGGGCCGGGCCACCGCGCGCCCCGCGGCGCCTCGCCACCCGGTGAGGGCGGACTCCCCGAGCGTCACGACGGCTCCGTTCCCGTTCTTGCTCATGTCGTCTCCTTGTCTCCGATCGGCCCCCGAAAGAGGCTCGATCAGCGGGCCGGACCGATCTGCTGGAGCCTGGCTTCCAGCCGGTCGAGCTTGCGGTGGATCTCGCGGAGCTCCTTCTGCTCCTTGCTCGAGCGCATGCGCTTGACCATCGTGAGGAGCAGCGTCGTCGCAAGGCCCCCGCCGACCGCGATCCCGACGAGGCGCTTCGCCCACACCGCCGGGGCGGGGAGCCGGGCCTCGAGCTCGCGGAACTCCGAGTCGAGCCGCGACCTCGTCGCCTCGATCTCCTTCACCGTTTCAGCTGTCGTTTGGCCCATGCCACGTCCTCCTTCACCGTTCGCTTGGTCTCTTCCGGCGTGAGCGAGGGTTGTTTCGCTCGTTGCTTCCCGAACAGCACTGCGATCCCGGCCAGCAAGAGAAAGCACACCGCGACCACCAGCCGCGAGGCCCACGGCCGCATGAGTCCGTCGAGCGCCTCGGCCGCGGCCAGGCCGAGGAACCCCACGACGAACAGGGCGAGCACCGCTGCAGCGATGAATGCGCCGGCGGCCATGGCGCGAGCCATGACCCCCTCCATGATCTCCTGGCGCGCGAGCTCGACCTCCTTCTTGGCGAGCGTCGACAGGTCGACCCCGATCGTGCGGATGAGCTCGACCGTCGAGCGCCGGCCGGGGACCTCCGCGGGCGGAGGGGGCGCCTGCGCGTGACCGTTCCCTCCCTCCGATGTGCCTTCGAACCGAACGTCGACCACCTGGTCCTCCCTTCGCTCTTCCACCTTCGCCAGCTCACGCAGCGCGCGTCGATCGGCCGGCGTCATGTCTTGCGGGTCCAGTGCGCGCGGCCAGAGCCTACGCGCACGGACGACGTTGAACTCGGCGCCGAGGAGGGTCACCTGAGCCCCGAGGTACAGCCAGCTGAGCAGCCCGATCACGACCGCGAAGAAGCCGTAGGTCTGCGTGGCCGATTCGAGCCGGTGGCCGATCAGGTAACCGCCGAGCATCTGCAGGATCGACCAGAGCACGGCCGCGAGCACCGCTCCCGGCCACACGTCGCTCCACGAGACGTCCTCGACGGTGAGCACCCGGAAGGCCACCAGGAACACGAGGAGGTTCAGGAGCACCGTCCCGGCGATGCCGAGGACACGGAAGGCGATCGACGCGTCCTCCGTCCCCGCGGCGATGCCGCCGAGGAAGCCCGCCAGCAGCACGAACACCCCGAGGGTCACGAGCATGATCACCGCGCGGAAGATCGCGACCGGGAAGCTCGGCTGCCGCTTCACGGGGACGTCCCAGATCTGGTCCATCGCGTTCTGGGCGGCCTTGATCCCGCCGAGTCCGGCCCAGAGCGCGCCGCCGACCCCGAGAGCGAGCGCCAGACCGCTGCCCTGGAGCGACTTCACGTTCTCCCGGATCTGGTCGCCGATGATCGGGAACTGTGCGAGCGCCGAGTCGACCAGCTGCTGACGCAGCGACGAGTCCTCCTCGAGCACGAGCCCGAGGATCGTCACGAAGGCGAGCATCAGCGGGAAGAGCGAGAAGAACCCGTAGTAGGCGATCAGAGCGGCGAGCTGTCCCGCCCGGTCCTCCCCGAACTTCTTGATCGTCGCGAGCGGGACGGCCGTGCCGGACCGCTCACGCTGCACGCGGTCGGCGCGCCTGACGAGCTCCTTCGTTGCTTGCATGCCCTGGGACCTCCCTCGGATGGTCCCTGGTCCATACCCAAACGGTGGCCGTTCTCCCCTACCGGGCCGAGCGCTTCGCCGAGCGGTAAGCCTCCTCGACGACCTGCATGACGACCCTCCCGTCCTCACCCGAGGGCCGCGGCTGCCTGCCCTCGGCGATCGCGTCGAGGAACTCCGCCATCTGCGCCGTGTACATCGGCTGCGAACCATGCTCGTCGTCGGCGCTCGGAGGCTCCGGGTCCCAGATCCGGGCATAACCCTTGGTCCCGAACACCTCGGTGTCGGCCTCGAGCCCTCCGGCGTGCGGATGCCACCATCCCGATTCGACGACGGAGCTCACGCCCGAGGACCACGAGATCAGCAGGATGCCGTCGTCGTCCACCGCGTAGTCGCCGTAGCGCGTCTCCACCGTCGCGCAGACGCGGGTCGGCAGCGGGTCGCCGAGGAGGAAGCGCGCCGTGTCGATCGCGTGGACGCCCATGTCCACGAGCGCGCCACCTCCGGCGAGCGCGGGATCGACGAACCACCCGGTCGGCCCCCAGTTCACGTGCACGCCGTACCCGTGGGTCTTCACGACCTCGCCGAGCTCACGCGCGGCGATCCGGTCGCGCATCGCGCGCACCTCGTCGTGGAACCGCCAGCAGTGCGCGACCATCAGGAGGGCACCCGAGTCGTGAGAGGCCTCGATCATCTCGTCGCATTCGGACACGCTCATCGCCATCGGCTTCTCGACCAGCACGTGTTTCCCGCTTCGGAGCAGCGCGATCGTCTGCGCCGCGTGGAGCGCGTTCGGCGTTGCGACGACGGCCGCATCGACGTCGGGTGCAGACACGATCTCTTCGACGTCGGTCGTGACCCGCGGGACGCCGTAGCGCTCGGCGAGCGCCCTGGCCGAGGGCTCGCGCCAGTTCGCGATCGCCACGAGCTCGCCGTTCGGGTGCTCCAGGACGGCACGTGCGTGAACGTTCTGGATGGAGCCGGACCCGACGAGCGCGACCCTGATCACGCGCGGCAGGCTATCCCTTCACGCCGGTGAGGGTGACTCCCTCCACGAACACCCGCTGAGCAAGGAAGAACAGGATGATCACGGGAAGGATGAACAGGACAGACGCCGCCATCGTGAGGTTCCACTCGGTCCCGTGACGCTGCGTGAACTCGGACATGGCGATCGTGAGTGTCCAGAGATCCTCGTTGGTCCCGAGGAAGAGCAGCGGAGCGAACAGGTCGTTCCAGTTGTAGAGGAAGTTGAACAGCGCCACGGCCGCGATCGCCGGTTTAGCCAGCGGCACGATCACCCGGGTCATGATCTGGAACTCGCTCGCTCCGTCGACCCGAGCGGCATCCGAAAGCTCCTCGGGGATGGTCAGGAAGAACTGCCGAAGCAAGAAGATCGAGAACGCGTCGCCGAGGAAGCTCGGCAGGACCAGCGGGGTGAAGTGCCCGATCTGGCCGAGCCGCACCCAGATCAGGTAGAGGGGCACGATCGTGACCTGGATCGGCAGCATGAGCGTCGACAGGACGAGCACGAAGGCCGCCTGCCGTCCGCGCCAGCGGATCCGCGATAGCGCGTACGCCACCGGGATGCACGACAGGAGGATGCCGACGGTCGACAGCACCGCGATCTGCGTGGTGTTCCACGCGAACCTGATCAACGGGGTCCGACGGAACACCTCCACGAAGTTCTCCCACTGGAACGGCCGGGGCCAGAACGACGGCGTCACGGCCTGCTGGTCCGTCATCAGCGCGGTCATGACGACGAAGAAGAAGGGAGCCATGAACATCGTGGCGACCGCGATCAGGACGGCATGCCGGCCGACCGTCAACAGGAACCGGCGGCGCCGGACGTCGGCCGGCACGGGTCGCTGCGGCACGTCGGCGGCCGCCGTCCGCGGAGGTCTCGTCGCGGTGATCGTGGCTATCGGAATCCGCCTCCCTGGTAGTGAACCCAGCGACGCGAGCCCTTGATCATCGCCAGCGTGCAGACCATCGCGATGAAGAACAGGACCCACGCGAGCGCCGAGGCGTAGCCCATCCGGAAGCTCAGGAACCCTTGTTCGAACAGGTAGACGGAGAAGAACAGCATCGAGCCTTGCGGAGTGCCCAGGTTCTGCGCGGCGTCCGATACGGAGCTCCCCGCGACGGCGAGTGCGACCACGTAGGCCTGCGTGAAGAGCTGGAAGCCGTAGATCACCCCGATCACGAGCGAGAAGAAGATGACCGGCGAGATCATCGGCAGCGTGATGTGTCGGAACTTCTGCGACCCGCTGGCCCCCTCGATGTCCGCGGCCTCGTAGAGATGACGCGGCACGTCGAGCAGGCCCGCGAGGAAGATGATCATCGCGTCCCCGACGCCCCAGAGGGCGAGCAGCACGAGGCCCCATTTCGACGATCCGGGCCCGTAGAACCAGAGCGGCGGCTCGTTCACACCGAAGGCGCTGAGGATCTGGTTGACCGGCCCGAACCGCGGGTTGAACACGACCACGAAGGCCAGCGCGGCGGCGGCCGGCGGCGCCATCGACGGCAGGAAGTAGAGGGTCCGGTACACGCGCGAGCCGCGCTGCGGTCGCGTCAGGAGCCACGCGGTGAAGATCGCGAACGCGATGCGCAGCGGCACGCCGATCGCGATGATCCACACGGTGTTGCGGATCGCGAGCCAGAAGAACGGATCCCTCGTGAACAGCAACCGGTAGTTCTCCAGCCCGATCCACTCGGGCGCCGACAGCAGCGCGTACTTCGTGAACGAGAAGTAGAGGCTCGAGAGCATCGGATACAGGATCAGGAAGCAGAAGCCGGCGATCCAAGGAGACATGAACAGCAAGATCGTGAGGCCGCGCTTGAGGTTGCGCCGACGGGGCCGGCGTCTGATGACGCCGGCCCCGGCGGCGATCCCCGCAACCTCAGCGCGTGCGGCGGTCGTGCTCTCGCCTCCTCAGGCGGCAGCCTGTGCGAGCTGATCGTCGATCTGCTGGGCCACCTGTTGCAAGCCACCCTCCAGATCCGTCGCCGTCCCCGCCTGCCATCTCGCGGCGAAGTCGGCGAGTGTCGTCTGATCGGCCGAGCCGATCGCGGAGTGCTGCTTATAGTGCGATCCCGGGTTCTGGAAGATGTCCAGGAACGTCTGGAACTGCGGCGTGACGTCCAGGTCCGGGGACTCCAGGGCCGCGATCGTCGTTGGAACGTTGCGGACGTTGTTGGCCATGTAGACCAGCGTGTTGGTGTCGGTAGCCATGTACTGCAGCAGCAGCCACGCCTCCTCGGGGTTGTCCGAACCCCTCGGGATCCCGATGATCGTCCCGCCGATCTGCCCCATCCCGTACTCGTCGGCGCGGTCGTCGGGCACTGGGAACGGCGCCGTCGCGTAGTTCATGTCCGGCGCCTCGTCCGCGATGAACGCCGTCCGCCACTCGCCGTCCAGGTTCATCGCGACGCGTCCGGCTTGGAAGTCGTTCGCCGTCGAGAACTCGTCTCCCTGACCGGCGACGAACCGCTCGAGACGGTCGGCGCCCGTCTGGAAGTCCCCCTCGCCGTAGACATCGGCGATGAACTCCTTCTGCCACTCGAAGAACGCCGTCCAGTTCGGATCGTCGTCGATCGCCGACTCCGTCCCGTCCTCGCTGTACCACTCCACGCCGAACATCGAGCCCATCGTGAGGACCGTCGTCTCGTAGTAGCCGGTCGCCATCACGATGCCGGCGCGCTCGATCGAACCGTCCGGAGCGAACACCGTGAGCTGCTTCGCCACGTCGGCCAGCTCCGAGAGCGTCGTCGGCGGCTCGGTGATCCCGGCCTCCTCGAACATGTCGACGTTGTAGTAGAGCCCGTACGCGTCGGTGAGGAACGGCAGCGCGCACTGGCTTCCCCCGAAGCTCGTGTACTGCAGGGCCGCGTCGGGGAACTGGCTGAGATCGAAGCCGTCACGTTCCATATACGGCGTGAGATCCTGCCAGGCGCCGGACGCACAGAACTGGCCGATGTTGTCGAGCACGAACGACAGCACGACGTCCGGCGGCTCGCCGCTGTTGATCGCGGTGATGATCTTCTGGTCCCCGACCCCGCCTCGGCTCCGCACGGTGATCCAGGGATACTGCTCGGTGAACCCATCGAAGATCTGGTTGAACTGGTCGAGCTCCCGTCCGGTCCACGCCCCCCACATCTCCAGGGTCACGGGGTCCTGGTCTCCGGTCGTGCTCGGCGGTTCCGGTGCGGGCCCCGGGTCTTCGCTTCCCGCCGTGCATGCCGTCGCCACGAGCGCGAAGACCGCCGCCACCGCCAGCCATCGCTTCATCATGTGCCTCCCCTCCTCGACTCACTGACTCCTGATCGAACGATCCACTCGGACCTCCGACTCATGCTGATACCTCCCGGCGATCGAACAGGCGGTCCTGGGCCGCCTGCAACGCCATCCACACCGCCCCGTTCAGGGTGGCTTCCTCGCGAAGCGCCGAAACCTCGATCCGGGGTCGGAACGGGGAGATCGTCGCGAGCTCCTGCTCGATCGGCTCGAGCAGGAGATCGCCGTTCGCGCCGATCCCACCACCCAGGATCACCAGCTCCGGATCGACGACCGACACCACGGCGGCGATGGCAAGCGCGATCCATCTCGCCTCGTCGGCGACCGTCCGCTTCGCGAGACGATCGCCCCGCCTGGCCGAGCCGAACACCTTCTTCGCCGTGAGCGGCGACGGCATCCCCCGGCGCTGCGCGTCCGCGACGACCCCCGACGCACCCGCGACCGCGTCGAGCGCCCCGTGCCGGCGGATCTCGGGATCGCTGGGGTTCGTGCCGAAGAGCGGGAGATACCCGACCTCGCCGGCGGCTCCGCTGCTCCCTCGATAGAGCTGGCCGCCCAGGACGAGCCCGACGCCGACGCCGGTGCCGATGTGCAGGACGACGAAATCCTCGACGCCTTTGCCGAGGCCACGCCACTGCTCCCCGAGCGCGGCGAGGTTGACGTCGTTCTCGAACGCGATGTTGGTGCCGAGCTCGCGCTGCACCGCCTCGACCAGACCCTGGCGGCCCCATCCCGGAAGACTGTGCGCGAGGGAGACCTGACCGAGCTCGGGATGGAACACGCCCGGACTCCCGATCGTGGCGAACGTCACCTGACGCCACCGCAGCCCGGCCTCGTCCGCGAGCGCGTGCGCGACCTCGCCGAGCTGCGAGATGAGCGTCTGCGAACTGCGAACCCGGGCCCGTTCGTCCCGGCGAGCGACGATCTCACCGCTGAGGTCGGCGAGGGCGGCGCGGACCCAGGCCCGCCCAACGTCGATCCCGACGACCCAACCGGCCCGCGCGTTGAGCTCGTACAGCACCGCGCTCGGCCCCTTGCCGCCCGAGGACCGGCCGGCCTCGCGAACGAGCCTCGCCGACTCGAGGGCGCTCAGCGCCTGGGAGACGGTGGGCTTCGACAGGCCGCTCACCCGCGAGATCTGTGCGCGGGAGACGGGCCCACGCTGGCGGATGAGGTCGAGCACGGTCCGCTCGTTGATCGCGCGGAGCAGGCTCGGCGTTCCGACCGTTACCGGTCCCTCGGGCCCCGTCGGATCACGCTCCCCTCCGCGCCGGTCGATGCTCAGGAAACTTTCCTAACTATTCGCGCGCATGCTACGCTCGGCCTCGTCGCGAAGTCAAGGCACGGTGCGAGGGGGTTTGCCAGTGAGATCCCGACCCGACGAACTCCTCCCTATCCGGCGGTCGCGATGACCCGCGACGGCCGCCAGCCCGAGGACGTGGCGCGTCCACGCGCCCCCTACAGTCCCGTGGTCGTGAGTGGCGACCTCGTCCACACGTCGGGCCAGGTCGCGTTCGATGCCGACGGCGCTCTGGTCCCCGGAGGGATCGAGGAGCAGACCCGGCAGGTCATCGACAACCTCGAGCGGTGCCTGATCGCCGCAGGGTGTGGGCTCGACGACGTCGTGAAGGTCACCGCCTTCCTCGTGGACCTGGCCGACTTCGAGGCATTCAATCGCGTGTACTCGGAACGGTTCGCGCCCCCGTATCCGGCTCGCTCCACGGTGGGCGTCCAGCTCGCCGACGGCCTGCTCGTCGAGATAGAGGCCGTGGCGCGACGAGCCGCGGCCGACCGATGACCGGGTGATCTCCGCGGCCGGGTCAGAAGAACGTCGCGACGGCCTCCACCACGCGGTCGCGCTCGTCGAGCACCGGGATCGCTCGCCAGCGATCGAAGGCGCTGCACGGATGGGAGATCCCGCACGCGACGAGATCCCCGACGCCGAGAGAGAGATCGGACTGGACCCTCGCATAGGCATGCTGGTCGTTGAGGGCCGTGACGGCGAAACGACCCTCAACCGGGACCGTCTCGCCGGACCCGGTCCGGATCTTGGTGGGGATCGGGAAGCCTTCGTCGAACGGGACGTCCCGTCGGCCGAAACCGAGGATCGCGAGTCCGGGTTCGGGTCGCGACAGGACCGAACCCCAGATCTCCATCGCCGGGTGGAATCGCCGCTCCGGTTCCTCGTCGGCGAACGGCGACGTGCGCTCGTACACCCCCGAGTCGTGCGTGAGGTAGCAGCCCGATCGGAGCACCACCCGGACCGGCGCATCGGAGGGCCACGGCTCGCGCAGTCGTTCGGCGACGACGTCGAAGAACCGGCTGCCGCCGGCGCTGATCACGACCTCCCCCGGGAACGCGCCGTCCTCCACGAGCCGCGAAGCGAGCGCGAGGAGCTCATCGAGGTACGCGCGCACCCGGTCCAGACAGCCGGCCGAGCGATCGGGACAGAGCGTGCCCTCGTACCCGGCAACGCCGGCGAGCTCCAGGCGGCCCGACCCTCGAACGCGTCCCACGACCTCGAGGGCCTGCTCCGCCGTGCGACACCCGGTGCGCCCGCCGGGGAAGCCGAACTCGATCAGGACGCGGAGCGGCCGGGGCGATCCCGCCGACGCGAGCCCTCGATCGAGGAGCTCGACGCCTTTGACGGAGTCGACGTAGCAGAGGAGCTCGACGGAGGGGTCGAGGAGCTGCTCGGCCGCCCAGCCGATCGACGCCTCGTCGACGAGCTCGTTCGCGAGCAGGATCCTGCGCACTCCGGCGGCGCGCATCACCCGAGCCTCTCGCGCCGAGGCGGCCGTGATGCCCCAGGCACCGGCCCCGAGCTGGCGAGCCCAAAGCTGCGGGGCCATCGACGTCTTGCCGTGCGGAGCGAGCTCGACGTTCGCCCGTTCGCAGAAGTCCGCCATCAATCGCACGTTGTGACGCAGCGCCGCATCGCTCAGGACCAGGATCGGAGGCGAGAGATCGCTGAGGGACCATCCCTGAGCGCCGACCTCGCGGATCGGGATCGGATCCCGCGCGAGGGCGAAGCCCCGAGTGAGAGCATCGACCGACACGCGGTCGAGGAGCTCGTCCGGGAGCGGGACCGGTCGGAGGGCGCTCACCGCGCGGACGCTAGCACCGCCGAGTGGAAGGAGCCCTGAGATGGCCGAGCTCGCCGTCAGCGGCGGAACTCCGGTCCGGACCACCGCCTACCCGGCGTGGCCCGACTGGGACGATCGCGAGCTCGATGCCGTCGCGAGTGTGATCCGGAGCGGGACCTGGGGCGGGTTCCCCGAGCCCGGGACGAACGCCTCAAGGTTCGAAGAGGCGTTCGCGGCCTACCAGGGGGCGCGGCACGGGATCTTGATGGCGAACGGGACCGTCACGATGGAGGTCGCGCTCAAGGCGCTCGGCATCGGCTGGGGCGACGAGGTCATCGTCCCCGCACTCACGTTCGCGGCGACCGCGTACGCACCGATGGCCGCCGGCGCGCTGCCGGTGATCGTCGACGTCGAGCCGCGAACGTGGACGATCGATCCCGACCTGGTGGAGTCCGCGATCACCGATCGAACGCGCGCGATCATCCCGGTCCACCTCGGGCATCAGATGGCCGACATGGACCGGCTCGCGGAGATCGCAGAACGGCACGGGCTCGCCATCGTCGAGGACTGCGCCCACGCGCCGGGGCAGCAGTGGCGCGGACGAGGGGCCGGGTGCATCGGCGACTTCGGCTCGTTCAGCCACCAATCCTCGAAGATCCTCACGTCGGGAGAGGGCGGGACGCTACTCACCGGCGACGACGAGCTCGCGCGGCGGGCTCACTCGATCGTCGACTGCGGTCGCGCGAAGGATCCCGACGAGAAGGAGTTCACGTTCGGGGCGAACTACCGCCTCGGCGAGCTCCACGCGGCCGTCCTCGTCGTCGCGATGGAGCGCTTCCCCGAGCAGCAGGCACAGCGGGCTGAAGCCGGCAAGGAGCTCGAGCGCCTCGCCGCCGGGATCGACGGCGTTCGCATCATGCCCGCCGACGAGCGCATCACACGATGGAGCTTCTACAACTACATCCTGGCGATCGACCCCGATGCGTTCGCCGGCCGGACGAACGACACGGTCTGCCGTGCGCTCGAGGCGGAAGGGATCCCCGCCGAGGTGCAGTACCCGCCGATGAACCGGTACGAGCTGTTCCAACCCTCCCTCTCCCGGCTTCCGGTGGCGGTCGAGTTCGCCGACCGGTTGGATCCACAGGCGATGTCGTTCCCCGTCGCGGAGGCCGCGGGGCTCCGTGAGTCCGTGTACCTCATGGAGAACGTGTTCCGCGATGGTTCCCGCGGCGTCCAGGACGTGGCCGAGGCGCTCGCGAAGGTCCAGCGACACGCCGGCGAGCTGCCGGAGGGTTAGCTCACCCCACTCCCGAAGAACCGGGGAAGGTGCTCTCGGTTCGCCTCGAGGAGGGCATCGAGAAGCGGCTGCGCGACCAGGTAGTCGCCGACCAGCGGGTTCGTCATCAGGGCGTTCAGGGCTACCGTCCGGTCCCCCGACAGGGCGGCACGCACCGCGAGGAGCTCATACGCCTTCGCGTGCTCGACGAGTCCCAGCATCTCGGGCCCGAGCGGCTCGACCGGCAAGGGATGCGCGCCCGCGCGGTCGATGCGGGCGGCGACCTCCACCACGGCATCGTCGGGCACGTTCGGGATGGCACCGTCGTTGAGGACGTTGACGACCTGAACGTCATCGGTCCCGGCGTGCAAGGACGCGACGAGCGCCGCGGCGGCATCGCTGTAGAAGGCTCCGCCGCGGCCCTCGAGGAGCTTCGGCTTCGTGTCGAGCGACGGGTCGCGGTACAGCTCGAGGAGGCCGGCCTCGATCTCCATGACCTCCTCGGCGCGCGTCCTCTCGGACCGCTGGCGCTCGAGGACCTCGCTCGTCAGGTAGTAGTAGTGCAGGTACGAGCTCGGGACGGCGCCGATCGCGCGCAGCAGCTCTGACGGCACACCGGCCCCCTCGGCGAGCTCGTCGATGCGGCCGTCAAGGAGCTCTGAGAGCCGGTCGACGCCGTCGACGAGGACCGCGCGCTCCCACGACAGATGGTTCAGGCCGACGTGCTCCAGTTGCACCCGCTCGGGCGCGACACCGAACATGTCGGCGAAGCTCCGCTGCAGGTTGATGGCGACGTTGCACAGGCCGAGCGCCCGGTGGCCCGCGTCGAGCAGCGCCTGCGTGATCAGGCCGGTCGGATTGGTGAAGTCCACGAACCACGCGCCCGGCGCAGCGCGCCGCGCCGTCTCCTCGGCGAGCTCGAGCACCACCGGGACCGTTCGGAGCGCCTTCGCGAACCCTCCGGGTCCGGTGGTCTCCTGACCGACGCAGCCGAACCGCAACGGGATCGTCTCGTCGTTGTAGCGGGCCTGCTGGCCGCCCACGCGCAGCTGGACGATGACGAAGTCCGCGCCCTCGAGTGCCTCGTCTCGCCGTTCGGTGAGCACGAGCGAGCCGCCCCAACCGATCCGGCGAAGCATCCGCCCGGCGAGCCCGCCGACGACGTCGAGCCGTTCGCGATCGATGTCCAGGAGGGCCAGCTCGTCGACGGGGAGGCGCTCTTGTCGGCTCGCGAACCCCTCGACGAGCTCGGGCGTGTAGGTGCTCCCACCCCCGACCACGGCGATCTTCACGCCCATCGCGCGGGCATCGTACACTCCCGACCGTGAAATGGTTAGGAAAGTTTCCTGACCCATTCATCGGGGAGATCGCCGGGCAGCCGGACGCCCTGCGCCGGTCGGCGGCGGGCCTCGCCGTTCAACGACCCGCCCTGCTCGAGATCGCGGACGCCGCGAGGGGCAGGTCGGTCGTGTTCACCGGGATGGGCAGCTCGTACGACGCGTGCTACCCCGTCGTCACCGGCCTGGCTCGCGCGGGCGTGATCGCGGTCATGGTGGACGCTTCGGAGCTGCTGCATTTCCGCCGCGCCATGGTCGACGCCACGACGCTGGTGGTCGCGGTCAGTCAGTCTGGTGAGAGCGCGGAGGTCGTTCGCCTCGCGCGGGCGCTGGCCGAGCTGCCCGATCCTCCCTTCCTCGTCGCGGTCACGAACGGCCGGACGAATACGCTCGCGCGTGAGGCGGCCGTGGTCCTCGACACCCGGGCGGGCGCCGAGACCGGGCCATCGACGATGACCTTCGCCGCGTCGCTCGTCTGTCTGGCGGCGCTCGGCGGAGTCCTCGCCGGGGAAGAGCCCGACCGCGTGATCGAGCGCGTGCGTGAGGAGGCGGAGCGCACGGCGCGAGCGATCGAGGATCTGCTGCATGACGAGGAGCTCCCCGCCCGGCTCGCCGACCTGCTGGGTGAGCGGCGAAGCGCGGTGATCCTCGGCCGCGGTCCGGCGCGGGCGGCGGCCGAGATGGGCGCCCTCACGCTCAAGGAGGCTGCCGGGATGGCGGTCGAGTCGCTGCAGACGGCGCAGTTCCGGCACGGACCCCTCGAGCTGGCGGGCCCCGATCTCGCCGCGGTCGTCATCGCGACGGAACCCGAGACGTACGACCTCGACCTGGGGCTGGCGGAGGAGCTGGTGGCCGTCGGAAGCGCGGTGCTCGTCGTGACGGCGGGCGATCACGGGACCGGGCGATCCCCGCGCGGTGCGGCTCTCCGGGTGGACATCGGCGACCTGGGCGGGCCCCTCGCCCCGGCGGCCTCGATCGTGCCGGCGCAACTCCTGGCGTGGTGCCTGGCGACCCGCCGAGGACGACGCCCGGGGACCTACGAGCGAGCCTCGAAGGTGACCACCGTTGAGTGAGACGCGAGCCGCCTTGACGCGGGGTGGCGGGCATGCCGAGACTCTCGGCCGAGATCGAAGGAGCGGATGATGGCGAAGATCGTGCTGGACGGAGTCACGAAGACGTTCGGCAACGAGGTGATCGCGGTCGACGACGTCTCGCTCGAGATCGGCGACGGCGAGTTCATGGTGCTCGTCGGCCCGTCGGGCTGCGGCAAGTCGACGATCCTGCGCATCCTCGCCGGGCTCGAGGACGTCACCGCCGGCGAGATCTACATCGGCGACCGTCAGGTGACCGACCTCCCACCGAAGGAACGCGACATCGCGATGGTCTTCCAGAACTACGCGCTCTATCCACACATGTCGGTCGAACAGAACATCGGCTTCGGCCTCCGGCTGTCGAAGACCCCGAAGACCGAGCTCCGGCAGCGTGTTCACGAGGTCGCGAAGATCCTGGGGCTGGAACCACTGCTCCATCGCAAGCCGGCCGAGCTCTCCGGCGGACAACGCCAACGCGTCGCGATGGGTCGCGCGATGGTCCGCGAGCCGCAGGGGTTCCTGATGGACGAGCCCCTGTCGAACCTCGACGCGAAGCTCCGCGTGCAGATGCGAGCCGAGCTGGCCCGGCTTCACGATCGCCTGAACACGACGACCGTCTACGTCACCCACGACCAGGTGGAGGCCATGACGCTCGGTGAACGCGTGGCCGTGCTTCGCGACGGCGTCCTGCAGCAGGTCGACACGCCGCAAACCCTCTACCGGCACCCGGCCAACCTGTTCGTGGCGGCGTTCATCGGATCCCCGCCGATGAACCTCATCGAGGCGACCGTAGGTCCGGGCACGCTCTCGTTCGCCGGGTTCGAGCTGCCGATCGCGAACGGCGTCGATCTCTCCGCGTTCGAGGGTCGCACGGTGATCCTCGGGATCCGCCCGCCCGACTTCGAGGACGCGGAGGTCTGGCAGGACGAGCGGCGACCGACGATCGAGGTGACCGCGGAGGTCACCGAGGAGCTCGGCTCGGAGGTGAACGTCATCTTCCCCGTCGACGCACCACCGGTCCTGACCGAGGACATCATCGCCGCCGCCAGCGACGACGAAGAGGACGCGGTCCAGATGATGACCGAGATCCACGAGCGGGCCCGGTTCTGCGCCCGTGTCGATGCACGCAGCAGCGTGCGACCGGGCGCCCGAGCGCGGCTGTCCGTCGATCCCGCGCGGTTCCACTACTTCGACCCCGCCACGGGCCTGGCGATCGAAGCCGTTCACGCCATCCCGGCGCGAGTCTGATCCGACTGTTCGGGACCGGGATCGGCCCTCCGGGCGGCCTAGACTCGCTCCCGATGGATGCCTACGAGGTCGTCGAGCGGGCCCCGACGGTGGACGAGTTCCGGCGGCTGCGCGCTCCCGCGGGCGGCGAGTTGAGCGACGAGGGACTCGCCGCCGGGCTCGCGAGCGCGCTGTACTCGTGCGTCGTGCTTCACGACGGCGACGTGGTCGCCTGCGGGCGCGTCATCGGCGATGGCGGCATGTACTTCTACGTCCAGGACGTGATCGTGCTCCCCGAGTACCACGGTCGCGGCCTCGGGGTGAAGGTCATGGATTCCGTGCTCGCGTACCTGCAGCGAGTCGCGCGGCCGGGCGCGTTCGTCGGTCTCATGGACGCCGACAACGCCGAGGGTTTCTACGAGCGGTACGGCTTCCGGCGCCGGCCCGACGACGGGACGGGGATGTTCCGCGTCTGGTGAGCGGTGAGCAGCGCCCTTGTCGTTCGCCCGCCTGGCCGACAGGATTGGTCCTCTCGTGAGGAAACCGCTGGCGATCGCCACCGCCCTCATCGCGCTCCTCGCCATGACGTGGGAGGCCGCGCCGGTCGAGCTCCGGGACCGGCCGGCGCTGCAGCCACGCGGCGTCGAGCCCTCGGGCCCGCGGGGCCGCCTCGTGATCGGTGCCGCCGGCGACATCGCGTGCGCGTCGGATCCGAACGGCCCGGGCTCGCCCGAGACCTGCCAGTACGACGAGACGGCGGACCTGATCGTCGGCACCGGCTTGGATGAGGTCTTGCCGCTCGGCGACAACCAGTACGACGTCGGCGCGTTCGCCGCCTTCATGGCGTATTTCGATCCCACCTGGGGCCGTGCGTTCACGAAGATGAGCCCCGTCCCCGGCAACCACGAGCATGCCCAGGACCCCACGTCACGCCCGGGCGGCTACTTCCGATACTTCGGCGATCGGGTGAAGGGCCCGCATCGGCTCGGCTACTACTCCTATGACCTCGGCGCGTGCCCAGAGGCACCGTGCTGGCACCTGGTCGCCCTCGACTCGATGCTCTGCTTCGCGCCCGGCGGCTGCGGCCAGGCTGCCGACCCACAAGATCCCGGCCCGGGCAACCGGATGTACCGATGGCTTCAGCGCGACCTCGAGAGGCATCCGGACGCGACGTACCCGTGCACGCTCGCCTACTGGCACCATCCCCGGTTCTCGTTCTCGACGGGCAGCGGCGGCACGGCCGCGGTGGGACCGCTCTGGGACCTGTTGTACGAAGCGGGTGCGGACGTCGTGCTGAACGGGCACTCGCACAACTACCAGCGCTGGCGGCAGCAGGACCCGAGCGGGGACCCAGATCCCGAACGCGGCATCCGCGAGTTCGTCGTGGGCACCGGCGGCGCGAGCCTGTACGCGATCCCCGGCGGCACCTGGCCGACGAACCTCGTCGTGGCGCAGGCGGATTCGTTCGGGATCCTTCGGATCGCGCTGAAGGCCGAACGCTATCGCTGGGCGTGGGCGACCGCGGCGGGACAACCGGGGTTCGAGGACGCCCCCGACCACGGCGTTGCCTGCGTGCGTACCGGATCCTGATACGCGGTTGCACGCCGAACGACGGAGCACGGTTCTCTCCGCTTCACACCCTCCATCGGGCGGCGTACAATCTCGCGGTGAAATCGTTAGGAAAGTTTCCTGACGCTTTCGGCGGAGCCGACTGACAGATGCGCGTGGCCCTCACCTTCGATGCGGAGCACCCGGACAGACCCGCGCACGATTCCGGGAACGCCGAGCGGATCCTGGACCTGCTCGGGGATGCGGGCATCCGTGCCACGTTCTTCGTGCAGTCGCGCTGGGCCGAGGCGAACCCCACGACCGCCAGGAGGATCGCGGACGACGGACACCTCGTCGGGAACCACTCCACGTTCCACGCCCGCATGACGCTGTTCTCCGACGAGGGTCTTCGAACCGACGTCCGGGAGGCGGGAACGACGATCGCCCGGATCACCGGCGTGGATCCGATCCCGTGGTTCCGTTGTCCGTTCGGCGACGGCCGGGACGATCCACGGGTCCTGCGGATCCTCGGAGAGCTCGGCTACCGCAACGTCCACTGGGACGTCGAGGCGCTCGATTGGGAACCGGAACGCAGCGCGGACGAGGTCGCGCTGGAAACCGTCAGGGGCTCGGTCGCTCACGGTGACGGAGCGGTCGTCCTGCTGCACACCTGGCCCGACAGCACGGCCCGGGGTCTGGGCGGGGCGATCGACGGCCTCCAGCGATCGGGCGCATCGTTCGTCACGGTGGATGAACTGGCGGCGCTACCGTGACGAGAGCGGCGGTGCTCGCGTTCGACGGCGGCGGCTCGAAGATCGACGCCGTTGCGGTCGGGAAGGATGGCTCCGTCCTCGGATCCGTGCGTGTCCCTCCGGCGGGGAGCGACGGCCGCGAACCTCGATTGCGAACCGGGCTGACCGCAGCGGTCGAAACCCTCTCGAAGGTCGCGGGGCTGGAGTCCTCGCGGGGTCCGATGGCGTCCGTCGGAGTGTTCTGCATCGCCGGCGCCGACCTGCCGGCCGACGACCGGAGGATCATGCGTTGGCTTTCGCGGCAGGGGTGGACCGCGGAGACGGTGCTTCGCAACGACACGTTCGCCGTGATGCGAGCAGGGACCGACCGCACGTGGGGTGTCGGCGTCGTGTGCGGGTACGGGACGAACTGCTCCGCCGTCGCGCCGGACGGGCGGACGTTCCGCCAGCCCTCGCTGGGGTGGATCGCGGGCGACTGGGGGGGAGGCTCGGACATCGGCGGATCCGCGATGTGGCACGCGCTCCGCTCGGAGGACGGACGGGGTGAACGAACGGTGCTCGCCTCGACGGTACCGGCCTACTTCGGCTTGCGCCGGCCGCGACAGCTCATGGAGGCGATGTACTTCGGGCGTCTCGAGGAGGACCGGGTCGCCGAGCTGCCGCCCCTCGTGTTCGCAGCCGCCGCGGACGGCGACGCCGTCGCGCGTTCGATCGTCGACCGCCAGGCCGACGAGGTCGTCGCGATGGCCGGTGCGGCGATCAGGCGGCTGCGGATGGCGAAGCTCGACGTGCACGTCGTGCTCGGCGGCGGGGTCTTCCGGAACGAGTTCTCGCCGTTCCTCGCCCGGATCGAACATGGCGTCCGAGAGATCGCGCCGGCCGCGACCGTGACCGTGCTCACCGCCCCACCCGTGATCGGTGCGGCGCTCCTGGGCCTCGATCATCAAGCGTCCTCGAAACGGGCGAAGGACCGGGTTCGCGAAGCGTTGCTGGGGACGCCGCCGTCGGCCATCGAGCCGTAGACTCGGTGAGATGAGGTCGCTCGAAGGGTTCACCGACCCGTTCCTCGCCGAGATCGCGGGGCAGCCGGACGCACTCCGCCGGGCCGCCGCAGCGCTCATGGACCAGCGCGACGAGCTCGACCGGGTTCGCGAGGCGGCCGCGTCCTCCCACACGATCGTCTTCACCGGGATGGGGAGCTCGTACGACGCGTGCTACCCGGCCGTCAACGATCTTGCCGGGCGCGGTGTCGCGGCGTTGCTCGTCGACACGGCCGAGCTCCTGCATTTCCGCCGTCCGATCCTGAACGCCCGGACGCTCGCCGTTATCGTCAGCCAGTCCGGCGAGAGCGCCGAGATCGTCAAGCTCGCGAACGAGATCGCGAAGCAGCGCAACCGCCCGTTCCTCATCTCGATCACGAACGGCTTGGACAACGACCTTGCCCGCCGCTCGGACGTGACGCTCGATACGTGGGCGGGACGGGAGGGCGGACCGTCCACGATGACGTTCGCGGCCGCGATGGCCACCCTGTCGGGGATCGCCCGCCTGCTCGCCGGGGACAGCGTCGAGACCGCCATCGACCGGACGCGGACCGCTGCCGAAGGGGCCGCGCTCTCCGCCGAGCGGCTGCTGGAGGACCCGGAGGCGCTCGCGGCCGACCTGGAGGAGTGGCACGGCGGACGTGAGGTGATGGTCCTGATCGGCCGCGGACCGGCTCGAGCCGCGACGGAGATGGGGGCCCTGGTCCTGAAGGAATCCGGCGTGATGGCGGAGTCGTTGGAGGCCGGCGCCTTCCGGCACGGGCCCCTCGAGCTGGCCGGGCCCGGCGATGACGGCGATCGTGATGGCGACCGAACCCGAGACCCGCCGCCTGGACCTCGGCCTGGCCGCCGATCTCGTCGACACCGGCGCGAACGTGCTCGTCGTGACCCCCGACGGCGAAGCCCCGAAAGGAGCGCGGCCCGTCGAGACCGGATACCTGGACCGCGCCCTGATCTCGGCCGTGTCGATCCTGCCGGTGCAGCTTCTGGCATGGAAGCTGGCGCAGACCCGCGGCCGGACGCCGGGGCAGTACACGCGCGCGTCGAAGATCACCACGCGGGAGTAACGAGAGCCGGAGCTCAGCCCTGCGTCGCCGGCACCGCCGGTCCGAGCGGGAGCCAGGCGTCGACGGTCGTTCCGCGACCCGGCTCGCTGTCGATGCGGCATCGCCCACCGGCGAGCTCCGCCCGCTCGACCATCGTGGGCAGACCGATGTGACCGAGGTCCGGCGGCGGAGCAGACGTGTCGAACCCGACGCCGTCGTCGGCGACCCGCAGGCGGATGCCCCCCTCCTCCGACGCCACGGAGACGGTCACGCGCGTCGCGCCGGAATGTTTCCGCGCGTTCGTCAGCGCTTCCTGGGCGATGCGGTACAGGAGACCGCGGATGTCCGAAGCGGGCTCACCGGAGAGCTGGTCCTCGACGAGGATCGCCGGTCCCTCGCGACCGGAAGCGTAGGCGCGAAGCGCCGCCACCAGACCCTCCCGGTCAAGTGAGGGCGGCCGTAGCTCGAACAGCAGGTGACGCAGCCGCACGACCGCCTGTGCCAGGGTCGCCTGCAGCGCCTCCACCTCGGCGCGAAGATCCGGATCCGAGATCTGCCGTGCGAGCCGCTGGGCGCGAAGGTCCGCGGCGCTGATCACCTGGATCGGGTCGTCGTGGATGTCGGCGGCGATCCGGCGGCGCTCCTCCTCCTGCGCGTCCTCGAGCCGCATGAGCAGCCGGTGACGGTCCTGCATGGTGCGGCGCAGGATCTCCATGTTCCGGTGCAGCTGCTCTTCGGCGCGTTTGGTCTCGGTGACGTCGAACATGATCCCGCGCCAGTACAGCGGCGCACCCCCGTCGTCGCGCACGAGCACGGCCTCGTCGCGGATCCACACTTCCTTGTCGTCGGAGGTGAACAGCCGATACTCGCTGGAGAACGGTTCCCCCGTGCGATTCGACTCCTGGTGTTCGATCATCACGCGCTCGCGGTCGTCCTGGTGCATGCGATCGATCCACATGCTCGGGTCCTTGCGCCACGTGTCCGCGTCGATGCCGAGGATGTCCTCGATCTGCGGGCTCGTGTAGACGTTCGTCGACAGGTCGTCCACGGCATCGATGTAGAGCACAGCCGGGATCCCCTCGACGAGGTGCCGGTACGTCTCGTGGGCCTCACGCAGGCTCCGCATGAACTCGGGCGTGAGCGGGATCGTGCTCACAGCTTGTACCCGAACCGGCGCAGGAGCTCCTTGCGTTCGGCCTCGTCCTCGTCGGTCTCGACGCCCTTGGGAGAGCTCCCGTCGATCACGCCGAGCACGCCACGCCCCTGCTCGGACTCGCCGACCACGATCTCCAGCGGGTTCGCGGTGGCGCAGAAGATCCGGCAGACCTCGGGGACGACCTTGATCGCGTTCAGGACGCTGATCGGGAACGCGTCGCGCATCGCGACGACGAACACGTGGCCGGCTCCGATCGCCTCTGCGCCTCGAACCGCGACGTCCACGAGCGCCGCGTCGTTGCCGCTGCGACGAACCAGACAAGGTCCGCTCGCTTCGTTGAAGGCGATCCCGAACTTCATCCCCGGCACGTGCACGCATGCCTCATGCAGATCCTCGACGGTCTTGATGAAGTGCGACTGGCCCACGACGACGTTGAGATCGTCCGGCTTGTCGATCCGCACGGTGGTGATGTCCACTCGTGCAACCTCCTGCCTGGGTCAGATGGCGTCGAGCCTGGACACTAGACCGCCCAGGAGGGTGATACGAGGAACCACCGAGGTCAGATCGATCCATTCCTTCGGCGCGTGATCGTCGCCGCCGATGGGACCGAGCCCGTCGAGCGTCGGCGCGCCCGCCGCGGAGGTGGTGTTCGCATCCGAAGCACCGCCGGTCGACGCATCGGCGAGCTCGAACCCCATCTCGCGCGCGACGTCGGCTGCGATGGCGGCGAGCTTGGCTCCGCCTTCCTTCTTCTCCATCGGGCGATGCCACTTGCCGCCGGTAACACGCGCCTCGATATCCGGGACGGTGTGCGCGTTGGCGATGCGTTCGACCTCGGCCTCGGCGGCCACGAGGTGCTCCTCGTTCGGCGAGCGCACGTCAACGTGGATCTCGCAGCGCTCGGCGACGACGTTCGGACGCGTGCCCCCGTGCACCACACCCACGTTCACGGTGACGCCGGGCCAGCGCCCGTTCAGCCCCTGGAGCGCCACGGTCTTGTGCGCGGCCTCCAGGATGGAGCTCCTCCCGCGCTCGGGTTCGACGCCGGCGTGCGAGGCGCGCCCGAGGATCTCGATCAGGTAATCGCTCACGCCCTTGCGCGCGCTCACGATGTCGCCGTTCTCCCGAGCTCCCTCCAGCACGAGCGCCGCGTCGGCCTCGGTGGCCTCGGCCTTGATCAGGTCTCGCGACCACGGCGAGCCGATCTCCTCGTCGGGATTGCAGATGTACGTGATGCGCCCGAAGCCATCGAACCCGACTTCCTGCAGAGCCTCGATCGCGAAGAAACCGGTAAGGAGCCCGCCCTTCATGTCGGAGACGCCGGGGCCCCGCGCACGGTCGCCCTCGATCCGGAACGGCCGCTCCGCAACGGTCCCGGGATCGAAGACGGTGTCCATGTGCCCGACCATCAAGATGCGAGGGCCGCCGGAACCTTCGAGCCTGCCGATCAACAGGTCGCCCAGCCGCGCCTCACCCTCGGCAGGCTCGTGGATCATCCGCTCGACCTTCCAGTCACCCGATTCGAAACGCGCCTGGCAGAGGTCGGCGATCTCGTTCACGCCTTCAGGCGTGAACGAGCCGCAGTCGACGTTCACCATCCGCTCGAGCGCGACGACGAAGTCGTCGTATCGCTTCGCGGCGATCTCTCGGATCCGGTCGACGGTCGGTGAGGCCACGGCTCCTCCAACTCTTCGGTGGGTCTCGGTGCCGTCATCCTAGACGGAACGGATGAACCCTCCCCTCCCGGTAGCATCCGCGCGATGGCCGGCCAGGGGGACCTGAACGGGTGGTGGCGTTTCGGCGTCGTGGTGCTCGGCGGCGTCGTACGCGTGCTGTTCCGGGTCCGCGCAAACGGCGTCGAGCACGTACCGATGCAGGGCCCGGGCATCGTCGCCTCGAACCACGTCAGCGTGCTCGACGGCATCGTGCTGGCGCTGGTCGTCGCCCGTCGCCGGCGCCGGATGACGCGGTTCCTCACCGCGGCGGAGTTCTTCCGCAAACCGTTCTACGCGTGGGCGCTTCGGCTGTACCGGCAGATCCCGATCCGACGAGGGGAAGGCGACGATGGCGCGCTCGACGAGGCGGTGCGGACCGTTCGCGCGGGCGCGCTCGCGGGGATCTTCCCCGAGGGGAAGGTGAATCCTGCGCCCGAGGGGCCGCTGCAACGAGGACGCAGCGGGGTAGCTCGGATGTCGCTCGCGACGGGCGCGCCCGTCGTGCCGGTGGGGATCTGGGGGACGCAGCGGAGATGGCCACGAGGCGGGATCCGCTGGCAGCGGCCGTTCCGAACGACCATCGCCCTCGAGTTCGGCGCCCCGATCAGGGGTGAAGGAGATCAGGACTCACCGCAGGACACGCAGCGTCTGACGGAGCTGGTCATGGAACGGATCGCCGATGGCGTCAAGCGCGCGCGAGCGAACGCCCGTTGATCACGCCAAGACGATCCTGAGCGAGGGCACCCGACCACTTCCTTCCGGGCGCCCTCGAGGGCGCCCGGCGTC
>CAWBAK010000002.1:0-569956 GCA_963786805.1 uncultured Actinomycetes bacterium | reverse complement strand
CTCATGAGATCGCGACTGAAGGCCGTCGAGCGATGGGCGAGTGCTTGGGCCTCGCGCCCCGGGTCGATCGTGTTCCTCGTCGTGGCGCTGGTATTCGTTGCCGTCTCGCTTCCGGTCGTCCTTCGTGGAGCTCCGCTGGCCGACGACTTCGTGAACTGCCTCGCACCCCAACGCGATGGCCTCGGATCGACGCTCGCCGCCTCGCTCGAGCGGCTCGGGGTGCTCCGCAAGGCTCACCTCCTCGAGATCGTCATCACGACCGAAACGTGTCAGCACCTTCCCTTCGGGTTCGCCATCGCGGTCCCGCTCGCGTTGACCCTCGCGGTTGCCGCGCTTCTTCGGGGACTTCTCCGGGACATGGGAACGCCCGGCCCGTGGCCGGAGCTCGCGGGCGCGCTCTGGCTGCTGCAGCCGCTGGGGACCGAGGCTGCGCTGTGGCCGGCGGCGATGCACGTGCCGCTGGGACTCGTCCTCGCCCTGGTCGCCCTGCGGCTCCACCGCGCCGGGCGCCACGGGTGGGCAGCGCTGGCCGTCGCAGGAGCCTGTCTCTCGGTGGAGCAGGTCATCCTCGCGCTGCCCCTGGCCGTCTGGCTGGCCGTACCACCCGACCGGCGGCGTGCGGCGCTCGCATCGACCGTCGCCGTGATCGTCGTGCTGCTGATCCTCGTCATCGCGTGGCCGGGGGAGGATCCTCGATTGCGCCCGACGGTGTCCGAGCGCGTGGCCGGAGCGGTGCAGGATCCCGGATTCCTCCCGCGATTCGCGGCCGTGGGCCTGGGTTTGGAGTCGATGCCGCTGGCGGTCGCGTGGGCGTTCCCGGTCAGCGTCGTGGCGCTCGCCGGCGGCGCGCTGGTTGGGTACCGCCTCGCCCCCGCTGCGTTCAGAACGGGGGCCGGACGGACGGAACGCGGTTCCGTGGCGCGGACGCTGCTCGGCGGCCTCGCGCTGACCGCGGCGGTCAACGTGCCCATCGTCTTCAACGTCCCGCATCAGGGGTCTCCGCGGCTCTTCGCGCCCACCTGGCTCGTGATCTCCGGGGTGGTGGGCGTGATCGGGCCTTTGGTGCGCGTGCGGAGGCCGCGACCGTGGGGCATCCGTGGCGGGCGTCTTCGCGGCCGCGGCGATCCTGTCGCTGAGCCTGAGCGTGTGGGTCCGCGTCGAGAGCGCGGGGTTCACCGAGTCGGCGTCCAGGCAGATCGCCGCCGTGATCTCAGACGACGCACGCGTGGGGCTTTGCGGGGTGACCAGGACGGTGGTCGATCCGGCTCCCCGAGGCGCCTTCGCGGTCCACGAGTTCATCTATTACTGGGCGGCTCCGGAGGCGCTCTCGTACTACACCGGCGAACGGGCCACGTTCTCGCTGGCCGGCGAGCTCTGGGCCGATCCCTGCCCAAGCGTGGGCGAGGTGGATCACGTCTTCTCGTTCCCCGAACTCGTGGAGACCTGGCGAGCGGATGGGTGAGCGACCGATCGCCGCGGATGTCACGGTCGTCGTCCCGACCGTCGGCCGCGAGTTGATGGAAGGGTGCCTCGACTCGATCGCAGCGGGAACCGTGTGGCCGGCCGAGGTCATCGTCGTGGATCAGGGCGGCACGGCCTTGATCGACCCCTGGATCGACCGGCTGTCCCGCTCCGGCCTCTCGATCACGCATGTGCGTTCGGAGGAGACGGGCATCGCCGCGGGGACGAACCGAGGATTGGAACGGGTGCGAACGCCGTTCGTCGCGACCACCCATGACGATTGCCGGGTCCGGGCCGACTGGCTGGAGACGATCTCGAAGCGGGTCCCAACGATCGGGGACGCGATCCTCACGGGCCGGGTCGAGCCCGAAGGTCATGGTCTCGTGCTGACGATCGTCACGTCGGCCGATCCACGGACCTATACGAAGCCGTTGATCGACCGAGACGTTCTGTTCCCGCCGAACATGGCGTTCCCGATCCGGGTGCTCGAACGCATCGGGTATCTCGACGAACACCCGTCCCTTCGGCTGGCCGGCGAGGACAACGAGTGGGCGTATCGGGCTTTGCGAGGCAGGGATCCCGATCGTCTACGACCCGGAGGTCACCGTCGCGCATCTCGCGTGGCAGGACCCGCGGCGCCGGAAGGACCTGTACCGGCGCTACGCCAGGGGACAGGGGAGCTTCTACGGCAAGTACCTGCGTCGAGGCGATCCGTTCATCCTGAGGCGGACGCTTCGCGACCTCCTGCGCGCGCCGTGGCTCGTCCTGCGTGGCGCCGCCACCAAGAACGCCGAGCTCCTCGCGATGGGTCTCGGTGAGCTGACGGGCTTGCCGGCCGGCCTGCTGGCGGGCTTTCGGAACGCGGGCGAACGGGTCGGCAGCGGGCGATAGGGGCGAGTATGCGAGCGGCCGATGCCGTTCAGGCGCGAGCGGGATCCGACCCGTCCGCGTCGGACTCGCGGAGCTCGTCCACCCAGCTCCGCGCCTGCTCGACCCACTCCGGGTGCGGAGGCGCCGCGTCCGCTGAGGGACGGTCGCCCCCGGGAAGCCGCCTCCTGATGATCCTCGCCGCATCGCCGGCCACGTTGGTCGCCTGTCCGCGGAGGGCCGCGATCGCCATGTGCTTGACGGCCTCGCTGCGCTGCCCGTTCCGGAGGCACACCTCGGCGATCCAGCGGTGGAGGACGCCCCGATCGACCTTGGTTCCGTGCCGGCGCTCGATCAACGAGACGCCCTCGAAGGTGGCGGCGACGTCGAGCGACGCCATCCGCGAGTGCTCCCGCTTCGCCACCAGCGGTCGGGGAACCCAGGCGGGCGCTCCGCCCTCGCTGAGGCGGATCCACATCTCCCAGTCCTCCGTGTTCTTCAGCCGGAGGTCGAACGGCCCGGCACGCTCGAGCTCGTCGCGCCGCACGATGACGTTCGACCCCCCGCCCGGGATGACGTTGTAGCGCGAGATCAACCGCGTGACGGTTTCGGGTGAGGGCGGAGGCATCCCACTCACGACCCTCGTGTGCTCGTCGATGTGGACCGAGCCGGTGTAGACCCATGTGCGACCGGTCGCGAATGCGGCCTCGACCTGTCGAGCGAGCTTGTCGGGAGCCCACAGATCGTCGTCGTCGACGAAGGCGATCCATCCTCCGCGTGCCTCCGCTGCGCCGTGGTTCCGGCTCGCGCCGACCCCTTGCGGAGACTCGTGACGGATGACGCGGACCCGATGGTCGGAGACCTCGGCGAGCATCTCGACCGTGTCGTCGGTGGATCCGTCGTCGACCACGATCACCTCGAGGTCGCGATGGTCCTGTCGAAGGACGCTCCGAAGTGTCTGGCGCAACCACGCGCGGCGGTTGTGCGTCGGGATCACGACCGAGACCTTCATGACGGGCATCCCGCGACGAGGTCCATCAGCGGGGATGCGCGGTCCGGCCGGTCCATGGCGCCGCTACGCTCCATTGCGGCGCTGCGCCGTCGGACCCATACTGTCTCGTCTGACAGACGTCGACCGACTGGACGCACCTTGGTTTCCGACATCACGAAGGCCGATCCGATCTTCATCCTCGGCATCATGCCGAGGAGCGGCACCAACTATCTGATGGACCTTCTCCGTTTGCATCCGCAGTGCGCTCCAGCTCGGACGCCCATAAGCGAAGACTTCTTCCTCGAGCCCTCCGATCTCCTCTTCGCCTATACGTGGCAGGTGCGGAAGCGCTGGGATCCGATGTGGGGTGTGTTCGATGAAGACCTCATGCGACGTTTCCATGAGAGCCTCGGCGACGGGCTGGTCTCCTTCCTCTGGGTCGAGCGCGATCGACGGCTCGTCGCGAAGACCCCGAGCGTACGGCACATCGATCGGTTCTTCACGTTCTTCCCTCAGGCGCGCCTGCTCATCCTGGTTCGAGATGGACGATCCGTCGTGCAGTCCTGCATGTCGACGTTCGGCTGGGACTTCGACCGGGCGGCCCGGAACTGGGCCGCAGGCGCCGATGAGATCCGACGGTTCTGCCAGACGGATCGGCCCTCCACCGATCGGTACATGCTGGTGCGATACGAGGATCTCCTCGACGACGTGAAGGGATCGTTCTCCGGCATCCTGCGCTTCCTCGAACTGGACGAAGACGTGTTCGACTTCGAGGCCGCGGCGACGCTCCCGGTTCGAGGTTCCTCGTCCTACTTCGGTCCAGGGCGGGACTCGGTCCACTGGGAGCCGGTGCAGCGGGGGCCCGATTTCGATCCGAAGGACCGCTGGCGCTCCTGGAGCCCGGAGATGCACGAGCGGTTCGAATGGATCGCCGGAGCGCAGCTGCGGTCCTTCGGTTATCAGGATCCGGTGGATCCCGTCCGAGCCGTCGGCAAGATGATGAAGCACCGCCTCCTCGACTGGAGATGGCAGGGGGCCACGGCGACACGGTCGGCCGTCTACCGCACGCGGGTCACGCTGGGGACCGCGTCCCGTCCTCTCCGGGAGCGCCTCGGACTGGTTCGCACGAAACGATGAGCGCGCCGCAGGTCTCCGTCGTCATCCCCACCCACGATCGGCGCGAGATGTTGATGCTGACCCTCGGGACGGTCCTGTGGCAGCAGGGCGTCCAGTTCGAGGTGATCGTCGTGGACGACGGATCCACGGACGGCACGAGCGAGGCCCTTGCCGGGTTGGGCGACCCTCGGGTTCGATCGTTGCGCCATGAGACGCCTCTTGGCGTGAGCACGGCTCGGAACCACGGGATCGACTCGGCGAACGGGGAGTGGATCGCCTTCCTGGACGATGACGACCTCTGGGCGCCGAACAAGCTGAAAGCCCAGCTCGAGGCCGCCGCTGGATCGGACGCGACCTGGTGCTACGCCGGCGCGGTCAAGATCGACCAACGGGAACGGATCCTCGGTGGGCAGCCCCCTCCACCGCCGGCAAAGGTGATGGCCCGGCTGCCCAGCTTGAACCTGGTGCCGGGCGGCTGTTCCGGGGTCATCGTGACCCGCTCCGCTCTGGCATCGGCAGGAGGGTTCGACCCGCAGCTCGTCAACCTGGCCGACTGGGATCTGTGGATCCGCCTGGGCCGCACGGGCCGACCCGCTTGCGTCTCGGAACCGCTCGTCGGGTACCGGTTCCACCAAGGGCAGGCGTCCATGAACGTCGATCTGATCCTTGACGAGGCTGCGCTGATGGACGGCCGGTACGGCGTGCCCGTCGATCGGGGGCCGCTTCATCATTACCTCGCTCACCGCTCCCTCAATGCCGGCTGGAGGCGCAAGGCGCTCGGGCACTTCGCGTACGCTGCGGCGCTCGGGGAGCTCCGGCCGGTCACCACGCACCTGTGGTCGATGATGCGCTTCCGGCTTGCCGAGCGCCTTTCCCTGCGTCCGCCACATGATCCACATGCCCGGTGGCGGAGCCAGGCTCAAGTGTGGTTGCGTGACCTGGAGGACCACGTGCACCCGGCGATGCCGACCGATGCATCGCCCGGCGCAGCATGACCGCGCGCCCCCGTCGGAGGTCCGGCAGGGGTCGAGATCCGGACGCCGGAGCGTTCCACGACCGGCAACCCACGGTTGCTCTGCTCGCGGGAGGGGACCGCTTCGAGGACTACTACGACAAGATCGGGGTCTCCATCGAGACCTTCCAGACGCAGCTGACGGGCGGCTGGCTCTTCAAGTACGTCGACGCACTCCGCTCCGTCGGCGTGCAGAGCGTGCTGTTCTTCGCCTCGACCAAGGTCGACGGGCCCCGGCGCTTCATCCACGAACCGAGCGGAGCGCCCGTGTGGATCCTGCCGAATCCTCGTCTGCATCGCGCGCTCCGCAAGGCCCGCGACCGTCTGCGGCCGGGATCGAACTCGCTTCTTTCCATAGCCTCGTATGCGTCGACTCCGGTCCGAACCCTGATCCGGGCGATGGATCGCGAACGATGCGACGCGATCCTGTGCCAGGAATACGAGTCCACCCGGTTCGATCTCTGCGTGCTGACGAGGCGGCTCCATGGCCGTCCCGTGTTCGCGATGTTTCAGGGTGCAGACGAGACCGCCAGCTGGGTGGAACGGCCGATCCGCCGGTCCAGCGTTCGGCACTGCGATGGGCTCATCATCGCGGCCCGTTCCGAGATCCACCGTGTGCGAACCACCTACGGGGTGCTCCCCGAGAAGGTCGCCCAGATCGCGAATCCGGTGGACGTGGCCAGCTGGCGGCCGATCGATCGGAGCGTTGCGCGCGCGAGGTTCCAGATCCCTCAGGATGCCGGCGTCGTGGCGTGGCACGGGCATCTGCAGGTCTGGACGAAAGGCGTCGATGTCCTCCTCGATGCCTGGGATCTCGTCTGCGCCGAGCATCCCGACCGGAACCTCCTGCTGCTCTTGGTGGGGAGCGGCCGGAACACGGCTGACTTCCGGCAACGGGTGGAGGGGGATCCACGGGTCCGATGGGTCGATCGGTACGTGCACGATCAGAGCGAACTCTTGGCGTACCTGTGCGCCGCCGACGTCTACGCCTTGCCGTCCCGACACGAGGGATTCGCCGTCGCCCCGTTGGAGGCGATGGCCTGTGGGCTCCCGGTCGTGGCAGCCGACGTGTCCGGCATCGCCGATCTCCTTCCGGGCGGCGAAGCGGACGGAGGCCTCGTCGTTCCCCGTGAGGATCCGAACGCGTTGGCTGCCGCGCTCCTGCGCGTCCTCGACGACGAGGGGTTGGCCCGCGAGCTCGGCGCCCGGGCGAGGAGACGGGCGGAGCGGGAGTACTCCCTCGAGGTCGTCGGAGGCCGGCTCCGCGGATTCATCTTCCCGACGGGGTCTCGCGGTGTACCGACCGAAGCCGCACCCGTTCCTCGCTGAGGAACACGGCGATGCCGGTGCTGTGCGGCCGGTACTCTTCTTAGGCCGATGACCGATGTGAGCGTCTTGACTCCGAGCTATGGGTACGGCCGGTACATCGAAGACGCGATCCAAAGTGTCCTCGGTCAGCAGGCCGTTTCGGTGGAGCACGTCGTGCAGGACGGTGGTTCCAACGATGAGACGATTGACATCCTCAATCGCTTCGATGGACTCGTGTGGGCATCCGAGCCTGATGAGGGACAGTCCGATGCTCTCAACAAGGCGCTTGCCAAGGCCGGCGGCCGATGGATCGCATGGCTCAACGCTGATGAGTTCTATCTCCCGCGCTCCCTCGCGGCGCTGGTCGCGCATGGAGAGCGCACGGCAGCCGATGTCGTGTACGGCGACTGTGTCTTCGTCGACGGAGAGGGGAGGATCGAGCGCCTGCTCCCGCAGCATCGCTTCAGCGCTCGTATCCTGCGAGAGTACGGTTGCTACATCCCCAGCAGCGCTGTCCTCATGCGGCGCCAGGTATTGGGCGACGCTCCATGGGACACAACGCTGAAGAGGATCATGGATTGGGATCTCTACCTGAAGCTCGTGGCGCATGGGGCGCGCTTCAGCCATGTTGCCTATCCCGTGAGCGCGTTCCGGGCTCACGCCGACCGGATCACCTCGAGTCCCCCGGCGAACTACGACGAGGAGAACGAGGTCTCCTCCAGGTACGGGCTGCCGCGAGACGTCTTCGTACGTTGGCGGGCTTCGCGCATCGGGCGTTGGCTCCACCCCGTCTACAAAGCGTTCGGCGGAGCGTACCTGCGAGAGTTTCGAGCTCAGCCGTTGCGCGGGCGGGACGTTCGCTGGTTCTCAGATCCACGAGCGCGTGAGATCTGGGAAACACTCCTGCGCCGCTGTTACCCGTTCGGGATCGATCTGCCAGGTTAGGTCTTCATCGGTCACCATCGAGATCCATCTGCGTCCGGCGCGACACGATCTCTCGCAGGCGGATCGCCTGCTCGGAGCGATCTCTGAAACGTCCCGGGCCAAGAGCGCCGGCTTGCCGGATCGCCTCGGCCAAGGCTTCGGCAGTCTCCTGAGGTGATCCGACGCGGATCGCGCGACCACCGAGCAGCTTCGCGCCGCCGCGGTTCAGGCATACGACGGGCAGCCCCGCGGTGGTTGCTTCCGCGACGACCAGCGGCGCCTGGTCGTGGAGACTGGGAAAGACGAAGACATCCGCCTCCTCGCGCATGACGCGAGCGAGCTCCTCCTGGCCCACCCACCCCCGGAACTCGATGCGGTCCTGAAGGTTGGCCCGAAGGGCGAGCCTGCGCAGTCGCCGTTCATCCGGCCCACTTCCGCAGACGATCAATCGCCACTCGGGAAGCAGCTCGAGGGCCCGAAGCGCCAACGAGACACCCTTGAACGGGAGAAGCCGTCCTGCGTACAGAAGCGTTGGCGGCGTCCGGGGCCGAGCTCGATCAGGTAGCGTCGGCGCGCGAGTCACGAGCGCGTTCGGGAACACCTCGGCCTTGTGTCGATGTGCGGCCGGGAGCCACTGCAAGGATTCGGGGTTCTGCACGAGCAACAGATCGGCTCGCCGCCAGGCCAGTCGGGCGAGAGGATTGAGGTACCGAGCACCAGCCGTGACCGTCGATCGAGCGATCTCGTAGAGCGCACCGCGGATGCCGAGAGACGGCAGGAGGCTGAGGGGGGCTCCCGCTCCGCCCCCCGCGGGTCCGAATACGAAGGTTCCCCCGGTCAGGGGGGCGAGCGATCCCATCCAGAGGTTCGCCAGCGTGAGATGCCAGACGAGGTCGAACGTCCGATCCCGCTGCAGGCGCTTGGCGGTGGAAAGCGCAGCCAGCTGCCACAGCAGGTAGTAGATGCGCGCTCCCCGTGGACCTTTCTTCCAGAACATCGCCCACGGCGGAAGGTCGACGTAGACGAATGACAGGCGATCGCGTTCCGGCAGATCGGGAAGAGCGCGTTCGATGACTTCTGCGTTGTTCGCCCTCGTGATGACGCACGTTTCGTCCAGCGTGGCCAGCAGGCGCGCCCAGTCCCAGCCGGCCCCCGGTTCGGAACCGCGGTTGGGCTCACACGCGTACGCGAAGACGAGGATGCTCAAGGGCCGAAGACCACGAATGTAGCAGCGCCGAGAGGGAACACCACCGGCGAAGACGGGGTCGGGGCGCCGCTTCGGTATAACTGAGGAATGTCCTCCGACACGACGGCACCTCCCAAGGTGAGCATCGGGATGCCGGTCTACAACGGCGAGCGGTATCTGGAGGAGGCGCTGGAGTCGATCCTTGGCCAGAGCTTCGAGGACTTCGAGCTCGTGATCTCCGACAACGCATCGACAGATCGGACCGGCGAGATCTGTCGAGCCCATGCCGACAAGGACGAACGCATCCGGTACTTCTGCATGGAGCAGAACCTCGGCGTCATCCAGAACTTCAACACCGTCTTCCGGCTGTCGACCGGCGAGTATTTCAAGTGGGCGGCTGCGGACGACGTCTGCGGGCCGGACTATCTCAAGCGAGCGGTCGAGATCCTCGACACGGATCCATCGGTCGTTCTGGTCTGGGCGAAGACCGCCGGGATCGACGAGCGAGGTGACCCAGTCGCTCTCCCGAACGAGATCTCGGACCTGAACTCGCCCAAGTCCGTCTACTCACCCGATCCGGCCGTCCGGTTCCGACGACTGCTTCGGAACGTGTGGTGGGTGGACGGGCCCTTCTACGGGGTGATGCGATCGCGGGCTCTGGCCGACACGAGGTGGCTTCATCCTCAACACATGAGCGGCGACCAGATCCTGCTCTCGGAGCTGAGCCTCAAGGGTCGATTCTTCGAATTGTCCAACGAGACGTTCCTCTCGCGCGTGCACTCGGACAAGACGTCGAAGCAACACCGTACGTTGCGCGATCGAGCTGCACTCATCGATCAGAAGACCCAGGGAACGGGACCGCTCGGTTGGTGGCGGCTCGTTCGCGGATATCCACAGCGCCTCGGCATGTACAGCATGATCATCTGGGGATCCCGCATCTCTCCGGGACGCAAGCTGCTCTGCCAGGCCGAGGTCGGCCGCACCGCAGCGTCTTGGGCGTGGCTTCGCGTTCGACAACTCGCTTCGGGCGCCTCTCCGTGGCGCTAGGAGGGGGGGAGCGCCGCCTGCGGATCGTTCACTACGCGCCGCACTTCCTTGCAGCAGACACCGGCTCGGGCAACTCGATGCGCGCGTGGTGTGAGGCGCTCGCGAGACAAGGCCTGGAGATCACCGCGCTCTTCGACGAAGCCCAAGCATCGCGCCACCCTCCGGCAGGGGTGATCTGTCTTGCCGTCCCCCATCGATCCCGTGGGCGATTCTCAGTCCCGACAGGGGTACGACGCCATGTCACCGGAGCCGATCTGTTCGTCGTGCATGGAGGCTGGACGCTCTCCAACATCGTCGCTTGCCGAGATGCGGCCCGGGCGGGCGTGCCGTACGTGGTGACGACGCACGGTGTGTACAACCCCTGGGTGCTCGAGAGGGGCGCGGGTCTGAAGCGGATCTGGAACCTGGTGCTCGAACGGCGTCATCTGCAGAAAGCCCTCGCCCTGCACCTGTTCTTCGAAGAGGAGCAGCGGGGATTGAGGCGGCTCGGTGTCAGGGCGCCGATCGTCGTCGCCCCGAACGGCATCTCGACGCCTGTGGACGCCAGGTGGGATGGCGGATCGGGTGGGTATCTGCTTTGGCTCGGGCGCTTCGACCCGGAGGTGAAAGCGCTGGATCTGTTGATCCGTTCCCTGGGCCACCTTCCGTTGGAAGACCGCCCGGCGCTCCGCCTCCATGGCCCGGACTTCCGGGGCGGCAAGGCTTCCATGGCCGAGCTCGTACGCGATCTCGGCTTGGAGCGTTGGGTCGTCATCGGAGACCCGATCTACGGCGAGGAGAAGTGGGACGCGTTCAGCCGGGCAGCCGCGTACGTCCATCCCTCACGCCGAGACACGTCGCCGATGGCGGTCGGTGAGGCGGTGGGGGCCGGCGTTCCGACGTTGGTGGCCGATTACCCCTTGGGACGCCTGCTCGCTTCCGAGGGCGCCGCGGTGATGTGTGAGCGCTCGCCGGGTGGGATCGCCGCGGGGATCACCCGCGTTCGTTCCGAGGAAGGCGCCGAGGTGGCTCGGATCGGATCGGCCATGGCGAACGGGCGACTCTCGTGGGATGCGGTGGCGCGTTCCTGGCTCGAGCAGATGGAACGCCTCATGGAGGCGAGATCGCCCTTGCTCTGAGTGATCCAACAGCCGGCGGCACGTGGTCCGGTGCGTCTCCTACCGTTTCGTGCCCCTCAAAGCGTAGCCGCCGGTCATGCGGAAGTCCCCGGAGCGAAAGCCCGCAAGAGCCGCGAGATCCAGACCGGCTGCGATGATCGGGCCGATGAGCGGAACGGCCTTCCGTGCGCTCAGCGCCAGGAGGTGCAGTTCGTTCGACATGGTGGACAGGATCGGGACGGCCTCGTCGTCGTGGAAGCCGCTTTCCTTGAGCAGCTTCCGAGCCGAGTGCTCGGTCCAACGCCAGTAGTCGTGAGGACCGAGCGGAAGGCAGAACGGAACAACAATCACGATCGCTCCCCCGGAGTGGAGGATCCGATGCATGTCTCGGCATGCCTGGAGTGGCTCATCCACATACTGGAGCACGTTGATGCAGAGGACGAGAGAGAACGTCTCATCGCGGAACGGAAGGTTGGGAGCCGAGCCCACGCAGTCGGCTCCTTCTTGGGTCCGGTCGACTCCGGTCGCCGTATAGTCGCGCTCGCGCAGGACCGCATCGAACGGTCTCGACCCGGACCCCACGTCGAGAGCGCGCGCTCCTCTCGAAGGGGCAGGTGGCAGGAGCGGTATCAGGGCGCGCCAGAGGCCGAGACGCCCGACCTTGTATCGACCTGATCTCCACTGCTGAGGTGCCAACTCGAATGAAGCCGTGTCGGACGACGGGCCGGACGACAGGTACCGGTTCATGCGTCCATCCGATGTGGCCGATGTGGCCGATGTGGTGAGGCGCCCCAGGCGACGAGTCCAATCAACAGAGGGCGAGCATATCTGGTCGACCATGGCCTCCCGGTCGGACCTATACTTTCGCCGCTCCGAGCCGGAGCGTCGTCGATCGATCCGGGGGCTGGCGTTCGTGCGAGGTGCGGAAGCGATCAAGAGCGCGCTGAGGATGGTGGGTCGCGCATCTGCACCGATGTACCACCAGAGGGTCGTCGTCCTCTGCTATCACTCGATCCATCCCTCGCTCCCCTTCAGGTCGGCGACGCCCGAGCTGTTCACCGACCATCTCGAGTGGCTACGCGAGCACTGCGAATGCGTCCCGTTCAGCCGGATCCCCCTGGCTCGATCCCGAGCGGGACATGGCCGGCCGGTCGTCTCGGTCACCTTCGACGACGGATACGCCGACAACCATGAGTTCGCGCTTCCGCTCCTCATCGAGAGCGGCATCCCGGCCACGTTCTTCGTCACGTCCGGCTTCCTCCAGGGCGATGAGAACGCGGTCGAAACGTTCAGGAGCTTGAGGAGGACCGACCCGGCTTCGATCAAACCGCTCGCATGGGAACAGCTCGAAGAGATACGCGATTCCAACATGGAGGTGGGGGCTCACACCCATACGCATCGCAACCTTGCCCGCCTCGCCGGCCCCGCCCTCGCACACGAGGTGGCCCACTCGAAGCGCGTCATCGAGGAACGACTCGGTCAGCCGGTGACGATGATGGCGTATCCCTTCGGCAGACCTCGCGTGCACGTTACCGACTCGGTCGTCGAGGCGGCGCGGCGCGCAGGGTATGAACTCGGAGCGTCGATCGGGGGTCGGGGAGTGGTGAGGGCTGACCATCCGCTCAGTCTCCCCAGGATCTTCGTCGCGAGTGACACCGTCGACACCCTCACGGAGAAGGTCCTCGGCGTATGGGATCCGATCGGGATCGCGCGAGAGAAGGTGCCGCTCGCACTCACCCGCATCGTATCTCCCGCGGACTTCAAGGTCTGAGATGACGCTTCGTAGGCGAGGGAGCCCGTGACGAAGGAACGCTCCAACCCGCTCGTCTCGGTGCACTGTGCGGCCTACAACCACGAACGATATGTCGAGGGATGCGTCCGAAGCGTCCTGAACCAGACGGTTCGGGACATCGAGATGATCGTCGTGGACGACGGATCGTCTGATGCGACGTGGGCGAGACTGTTGGCTCTCGCCCAGGAAGATCAACGATTGCACGTCATGAAGCACGAGGGTGGCGCGAACATGGGCATCCGGGCATCCTTACGGCTCGCCGTCGACCGGTCTTCGGCCCCGTTCCTCGCCAGAGTCGACTCGGATGATCGTTGGCTTCCCGACAAGCTTGAACGGCAGCTCCCCGCACTCCGGGACGGAGCACTCCTGAGCTACGGCCGGACCCGGTACATCGATGAGGAGGGGGATGCGCTACCCGACCAGGGCGGCGGTTGGCACGGTGTTGCGCCGAGTGAAGCCGCTCCCGGGATGACCGCGTTCGGGGCTCTGCTTGTCAGGAACTACATCCCGGCATTGACGGCGGTCTTCTCTCGGGCCGCATACGAACGTGTGGGCGGCTATCCGTCATTGCTTGCGGAAGACTATGCACTGTGGACACGGCTGGTAGCTCTTGCCGACCCCATCTTCGTCGATGCCTTCCTGACCGAGTATCGCATCCACGCCTCTCAGTTGACCCAGCAGCTGTACGGCCAACTGAGGGACGTCCACGCAGATCTCGAGGTTCTCGATGATCTCCGGAAGTGGTCTGATCTGCCCGTGCGGCTTCTCCCGGTGGCGGAGAGCTCATGGCGATGCCATCGAGCGCTGGTCGGACTCATCGACGACGATGCAACCCCACCCCAGCGGATCCTTCATGAGGCGGACGCCGCGCAGGCGGCGCTCGTGATCCGGCGAAGGTTGTCGCGCCTGGCGGAGGTGCGCGGTCGTGCGCGGGTGTACCGCTGGATGAATAGCCTGATCGCCGCCACGCCCGCATTCCGCAGGCACATCGGAGCGATGTGGGACACCTACCTCAAGGAGCGCAGTGAAGCCGCATTTCGGGAACGCCGCTTCAGGAAGGCACTCACGTTCGGTGGAGCACGGATGGCGCTCAAGGTGAATCTCATGTGGTTGGCCGGGCGGGAGGCAGTGTTGAGTCGCCGGGCGGCCAAGTAGTGTTCCTTCACGCAGTCGTGATGCCCGTTAGGTCCGAACGGCCTCGGTGAATAGGCGTTCCACCGAGTCGAGCGTTTGCTGGACCGAAAAGCTCTTGAGGACGTGCTCTCGGCACGCCTCTCCAAGCTGTGGCTCGCGTTCCCGCCAGTCTCGAAGCCGGGCAAGCTTCTCGAGGAGCACCGCCGTGTCTCCCATGTCGAACAGGAAGTCGCTGAAGTCTGGTTCGAGAGCTTCGGGATTGCCGCCGTTGTTCGAAGCGAGCGCAGGGATCCCGGCCGACATGGGCTCGATCACCGCCCTCGCGAACGCCTCCCCGATCCTCGATGGCACCACCGCGACATCGGCAGCTTGGTACAGCGGCCGCACATCCATGACGTTGCCAACCCATGAGCAGCGGTCGGACGGTGCCAGATCCTGAAGTTGGGCGAGATACGCCAAGCCTTCGCGTGTTGGCTGATCGCTGTTATCGGCGATGTCCGGACCTCCAGCGATGACGAGATAGTTGCTTGCGTCGCGTGCCACCAGGGTCTTGAAGGCTTCGATGAGATGATCGACGCCCTTCGACCGATCGATGCGCCCCGCATAGAGGATGACGAAGGCGTCAAAGGGGATGCCGAACTGTTCGCGTGCGAGGGCTCGCTTCCGGACGTCGGCGGGCTGGTAGTAGGACGTGTCGACGCCCGAGTAGACCACGTGCGTCCTCTTCGGATCCTGTCCGACGCTTTGCACGTAGTGATCGCGGATGAAGTTTGAAACCGCGAATCTCTGCGTCACCCGGCCGAGCATGAACCTCGATCTCTTCGAGAAGCCAAAGCGATGGTCGCGGAGAAAGCAGAACGAGGGTATGCGCTTCAGAGTGCCAACCATCGCCGCAAAGGCGCAGAGCTCGGGACGATTGACGAATACGAGGTCGTACCGGCCGGGCAAGGCCGAAAGCACAGAACGCAGGAGCCGAAGCTGCTCGGTACCGCTTTTGGACAGCAGCTCGAGGAACCCCGGCACCCGTACCGTCCGGCAGCTCGCTGGGAGCTCGTCCTTCAATGGCCCAGGGTTCCGATAGAACACGTCGATCGAGTGGCCGCGGTCAGACAAGCCCCGTACTACCTCTACGAAGGCTCGCTGTCGGCCGGCTGCCGCCAGAAGATCGGATTCGGCCGCGAGGATGCGCAAGCCTACGGTTGCCCGTGCGTGTTGATGGATGGCCGGATCACTCTGGCTTGCGTCCTTTCGTTGCTGGACGCCCGTCAGGCGCCAGGTGATCGAGCGTAGCGTCGCGAGGCAGTGCCGCCAAGGAAGCCCCTATTGCTACCTGTTCGTGTTAGACCGGACGGGTTCCGCTGCGCGGGCCTGTGAGCGCTTGGGGTAGCCTGTGAAGGTGAATGATCCCGAGGCGACGGACCCTGTCTTGGCAGCACTGGACGAGCTCGAGACCGTGCTGGCCGAGAGTGCGGAAAGGCACAAGACAGCCCTCCGACGTGCACGCGCGATCCGCCGACTGCGTGGGCGCGGACTTCGCTATAGCGAGATCGTCCCGATGGAGGAGCGTCCGCTCGTCGTCGAACTCCTGACACATACGCTCAGCGATCTGTCGGACGCGGGCAGCAACTTTCGAAGGATCGAGGCTCGCGCGCTGTACTCCGAAGGCCTCACGATGGCGCAGATCGCCGAGCTCTTCGGTGTCACGCGGCAACGGATCGCCGCACTCCTCCGCCCGAGTATCGATCGGGACGCGCCGGTCGAACGGGCGTGACCGGCTCAGAGACATGAGCGTTCTGATGGCCCTTGTCGGCCACGCAGCCGCCTTCCCCTCTAAGACCTCGCCCGCGGGTGCTCATGCCCGTTGCCGCAACCCCTGTTGACACCCGGTCAGCCGTGTTCCTACGCTACGCGGGTCTCCCTCCTGACTTGAGCGTTGCGTGTGAGATGCCAAGAGCCGGCGAACGACAAGGCCACCGACAGAGACGGCGGTCTCAAACCATGAGGATGGATCGACGGCCTGGGTCCGAGGGCGATGGCCGAAAGAGATCTCTGCCCTCGATCACGATCGTGACGGCCACGTCCAATCGTGCCGGGTTCATCGAAGGCGCGATCAAGAGTGTGATGGAACAGCGCTATGACGGCACGATCGAACACATCGTTGTCGATGGGGCATCCACAGACGACACAATCGACCAGGCTGCGCAAGTATCCTCATCTCAAGGTCGTCAGCGAGCCCGACGTTGGAGTCTACGACGCCTACAACAAGGGGATACGGATCGCAACGGGGGAGCTTGTCGGGATCCTCAACGACGATGACTTCTACTCTCCAGATGCGCTCCAGGCCGTGGGGGTCGCCTACCTCGAGGGCGACGGCCTGGATACGGTTGTAGGAAATGCGGTCGTGTTCAACGAGGGACCGGACGGACGCAAAAGGCTCTTGACGCTCTCGGAGCGGCAGGCTTCGTATCTGAACATCGACAACCTCAATTGGATCACCCCCATGCTCAACGCTCGGTTCTTCCATGCACGGGTGTTCGAACGATACGGGTTCTTCGACACTCGCTTTCGGGTCGAAGGGGATCTGGATTTCTTGGTTCGCTTGGCGTTGGCTCACGTGAAGAGCGGCTACATGGATCGTGAGGTCGTCTGGTATCGAAGTCACGAAGGATCCATGACCCTGAGTGGCCTGGGACCGGGGACGGAGCTCTATACCTCGGAGCGTCTGGAGATCCTGCGCACCTACTTGGACGTCGGCGATCTCGGTCGATCCGACTTGAGGCATCTGCGGCGATTACACACCTGGCAGTGCTGTACCGCGATCGCCATGCTGGCCCGGCCGATGTCCTTGCGCGCGGCTGGCAGGCTTTGTCTTGAGGGGACTCTCCCGAGACATCTGGTTCATCCCGAGGTTGGTCGAGTTTGCCTGTTCCCCTCGCCGCAGGGCGAATCCTTGGCGAGGCGTCGATCGGTTCCAGACGGGATCGCACGTCGGCCTGGCTGCTTCACCGTAGTTGTCTCTCATTCCATGGGATCGTGCGATCCCCTCAAGGGTCGGCGACGATACACTCCGCGTCATCTCATCTGTCGGTCCCCGATCTCGGGAGATCAGGTTGATACCTTCGATCGCCGACCACATGGAGCTGCGATCTCTTGGCTCCCAAGGGCCTGTGATCTCCGTGATCGGCTATGGCGGTTGGGAGGCGGGGGCCACCGCTTGGGGTCCCACACCACCCGACGACCAGGTGATCGAGTCGATGAAGGCGGGCTTCGATGCTGGGATCAATTGGCTCGACACCGCCGAGATCTACGGCCGCGGTCGCTCGGAGGAACTGATCGGCCGGGCGATCGAAGGGCGGCCTGACGTCATGACGTTCACGAAGGTCGCGTCCGCCCCTCGGGGAACGGGTTTCGAGCCTGCGAACGTCCGCAGCGCGGCGGAAGCGAGCCTGAGGCGCCTTGGACGCGAGGTGATCGATGTCTATCAGCTCCATTGGTTGGACGAGAAGGACGTTGCCCTGGAAGAGACATGGGCCGCGATGGCGTCGCTTGTGGATGCCGGTCTCGTTCGGTGGATCGGAGTGTCGAACTTCACCGAGGATGCGATCGCGCGCTGCGAACGCATCCGGCACGTGGATTCGCTGCAGCCGCATCTCTCGATGCTCTGGCAGGAGCGGTTGCCGCTGCTCTCCTTCTGTGCGCGAAACGGCACCGGTGTCATCGCCTACGGCCCGCTCGCGTTCGGTCTCCTGACGGGCGGGATCACAGCAGCGACGAGGTTCCCACCGGACGACTGGCGGAGCGGCACGAAAGGACTGCGAGCGTACGACCAACTCTTCGCTCCCGGCAGGATCGACGCCAACCTTCGTGTCGTCGATGCCCTAAAGCCTCACGCCGAGCGCCTGGCCATCACCCCGGCGCAACTTGCGCTCGCGTGGGTCCTGCAGCAGGACGGCATCACCGCGGCGATCGTGGGATCTCGCTCGCCCGATCATGTCCGGGAGAATGCAGCAGCCTCGGCAGTGAGGTTTTCCAGGAGTGACCTGGCGGACATCGGATCCGTCCTGCGTGGACGTGGGGAGCTGGTGACATCGTCGTAGGCCCGCTCGGGCGGACACCGTCCACCGTGGACGGACGATATCCTCCTGCACGATGACGGGACCACGCGAGGAACTCTCGGTGCCGCCGGACGCTCCGGCGAACGTGCATGTCTCGGTTGTGATCCCGACCCGAGATCGACTCGCATACCTTCAAGAAGCGGTTGCGTCCGTACGAGCCCAGACGTTCGCTGGGTGGGAGCTGCTGATCGTGGACGACGCGTCCGAGGATGGCACTCCGGATTGGCTCGGCGGCATCGAAGATCCGCGCATCCGGGTGTTGCGGTTGGACCGGAATGTGCATCGAGCTGCGGCGCGCAACCGAGGTCTCCAATCGACCGTAGGGGAATACGTCATCTTCCTGGACGATGATGACCGATTCCGGACTCGAGCCCTCGAGGTGCTGATCGAGCCGTTGAGGAACCATCGCGATCTGGTTGCTGCCTGCGGTGCAAGGATCGAGTTCGACGACCACGGCTATCGCAAACGGATCCCGCATGTGCGGAGACCACACCGACGAGAGCTCTGGCCAGTCGTGCTTGGTGGGTGGGTCGCCGGTACGGGTCAGGTGATGTTCAGAACCGAGGACCTGCGTTCGATCGGAGGATGGGACGAACGGCTCACGGCTGCTCAGGACTGGGACCTCCTCCTGAGAGCGTCCCGACGGTTCGGTCCCATGTACCTGCACCCGGCCATCGTCCGAGAGCGCCGGATGCACCCGGGACAGTGGCTGCCACACGACCACGAGAACGCGCTGTCCGTTCTCGAGCGATCGTTCCTGGCGTCCCTTCCGCCACGCGAGCGCGCAGTCGGTGAGGGTGCCGTGCGGATGAGAGCGTTGCTCGAGCAAGCGCACAAGCAGTTGCACGCGAAGGGTGAGCCGGAAGAAGCACTCCGCCTGTTCGTCGCGGCCTATCGATCCGCTCCTGCCGTCGCTCGTTCCCCGATGTTCCGCGTCTGGTATCTGCGGGGTCTCACCCAGGCCTTCCTCGCCCGGGTCGGCGGTCGTCACGTCAACCGGCTCCTCGAGTCCATCCGTCGCGAGGTTCGCCGGCGTCTTCGTGGCGCTCACGCCCAGGGCCCTGGGCCAAGGATCGATGAGGCACCGATGATCCAAGGCGATGGACCTGACCGATAGGTCTCGATAGCGACGTGGTGGATCCCAGTAGGACTGGCTCGATCAGCGAGATGACGCGCCGCGAGTGGGAGCGGACATTCTTGCTCCTCCTGAAGCCGATCGTGACTCATGCGGCCGACAGTCATGCACGGGTCCATCTTCCACACGGAAGGCCGAGCGCCAGCGGACCGGAGAGCGACTCCCTGGAGGCGTTCGCACGGTCCATGTGGATGGCCGGCCCATGGTTGGCGACGCACCCAACAGGAGAAGCTCTGGTCGACGGAAGGACGATCGACCTCGGCGCCTTCTACCGGGAAGGATTCGTCAACGGGACCGACCCGCACCATCCGGATTCCTGGTTCCGTCTGCTCGGGCTCGGTCAAACGCTGGTCGAGGCGGCCGCCATGGCGTGGAACCTCTGGCTCGCGCGCGAGCGGCTGTGGGATCCGCTCTCAGCCAAAGAACGCCACCGGGTCCTCGCATGGTTCTCGGAAGCGTCCGCCATCCCTCCGGTGGACAACAATTGGCGGCTGTTCTCTGCGCTCCTCATGAGCGTGTCCAAGCATCTGGGCGGTCGCTTCGATCAGGCCGTCATCGACGCCCACCTGGACCGAGTCGAGTCCTTCTACGTCGGCGATGGCTGGTACAACGACGGTCCCTTACCCGGCGGCCGCACCAACTGGAGCATCGACTACTACAACGCCCTCGTTCTGCATCCGTACCTGCTGTACTGGTCCTTGCTGGACGGAGACACTCAGCCGGAGCGGAGAGAACGTATCGTTGGGCGTGCCAGTGAGTTCCAGCGATCGTTCGTGCATTGGTTCAGCTCGGACGGCTCGTTCCCGTGCTTCGGACGATCGATGGTGTACCGGATGGGTGTTTCCCACGTGTTCCCGGCCGCGGTGCTGGCCGACGCATGCCCCCTTCCGCTCGGCCAGGTCCGGCGGCTCTGTGGCCGAGTGATCGGCCGGTTCCTCGACGCGCCCGGCGTCCTCGGAAGCGATGGGGAATTGACGATGGGATTCAGACGGGAATTCCAACCCATGATGGAGCCGTATTCCGGGCCTGGTTCCCCGTACTGGGCCGCAAAGGCTTTCGTCGTTCTGGCGATCCCCGAGGATCATCCCTTCTGGAGCTCCGCCGAGGAGGATCTTCCGATCGAGGACGCCGATTACACCCTCGCGATCCCCGCAGCCGGGTTCCTGGTTCGAGGAGATCGAGCGACGGCTCACGTTCAGGTCGTCAACGGCAAGAGTCTCGTCTATCCGAAGAAGTACTCGGATCTGGCGTATTCGTCCCATTTCGGCTACGAGATCGAGCGCCATCAACCTACGGGCACAAGCGCGTCCGATCCCTTCGGCGAAGCGGGCTTGACGCTCTCGCGCGACGGGCGAAGCTGGTACGCGCGATCGGAGGTCCGCCTTCTGGATATCCGGGACGGCGTGCTGATCACCGAAGCCGTCTACCGCTTGGGGGAGCCATGGCTGGCGCGGCCGGCGAAGGCGGTCTCGGTTGCTCTGTCGGACCCAGGGCCGGGTCGAGCACCGGCGATGAGGAACCGGCTTCGGGCGATCGCGCGAGCCATCTACCGGCGAGTGGCGCCGATGCTGACCCCGCGGGCCACGGTGGTCTCCGCGGTCATGTTCGTCGAGGACCAGCAGGTTCGAGCGCACCAGGTCCGATCACGCGTGAAGGTGCGTGCCCGAGAGGGAGGCTTCGCATGTGCGTGGGATGACGAAAGGGAACCGGAGTTGAGCGAAAGCCTCGTCTCGCATGTCCGGACGCGGCATGCCGCGAGCGGCATCCGCGGCCTCATCGGATACGACCGGACGCTCCAGCCCCGCCGCTCGGACCACAATGTCCTTCACCTCCACTCGTCCATACCGCGCATCGAAACCGCGCGGTCTCGACGCGGCGTCTTGCGTGTAGCGTCGGTTTCTCTTGGGCGGCCCTCTCCCTTCCCTCCGGAAGAGGTCGGTCGCCGGATCGGGCATGAGGCGGAGCGTCTGATCGGCCTGCTCGAAGAGGCGGTTGCGCTGGCCCGTTCCAGGCGGCGGGTTCGAGCAAGCCACGCTCTACGAGTGCCCAGGCGGCGTCCCTGATCACATCGAAGGGCAAGTCCGGTCGCTCGGCGATCTCCAGAAGGCTGTGGTCGTCATCCGAGACATCGAGCGCCCACAGACGTGCCATGATCGGGCCCGCGTCGAGCGAGGGCTTGGACCCGGGGGAGTTCTTGCGACGGAACGGATATCAAGGAAGATGAGCCGCTCGTCGATGACCTCGAGGTGGACGTTCGACACCGTGACATGACCGGTCGTTATCCGGGTCCGATGTCGGCCAGCGTCGTCATCCCGTGCCGCGACGCCGCATACCTGGGGGCGACGCTCGAGTCGCTCGCGGGTCAGGTGGAGGCGCCGCCGTTCGAGGTGATCGTGGTCGACGGCTCGGCCTCGAAGCGCCTTTCCCAACGGCTCGTCGCCTGGAAGGATCGCCTCGATATCCGCGTCGTTGAGGCACGCGTGCCCGGAACGCCGGGCGGCAATCGCAATATCGGCTCAGCCGCATCCGATCGCGACCTCCTGCTGTTCGTGGATGCCGACGACACGGTCGATGAGCGTTACGTCGCGGCGATGATCGAGGCCCTCAGGACGCGGCCGTTCGTGTGCGGCAGGATCGATCTCGCGGAGCACAACGCACCACACCTGTGGGCGTCTCATCCGCAGATGGACGGTCTGATCTCCACGGACATGCGGTTCTTGCCGTTCGCGAGCGCCGGGACACTCGGGATCCGAAGGACGCTGTTCGAGGAGATCGGCCGGTTCGACAGCTCCCTGAGGCGTTACGCGGAGGCGGATCTCTGCTGGCGGATGCAGCTGGCCGGCATGCCGCCGCCGACCTTCGTGCAGGGTGCGATCTCGCATCATCGGTTGGACCGTCGGACGACGAAGAGGTTCCGGAAGGCTCTGCTGTACGGGGTGACGGAGGCGTTCCTGTATCGGAGATACCGGCACGTCGGCATGCCGCGGGAATCTGCCGCCGAAGTGGTCGCGGCCTGGGGCCTGCTTCTCCGACGACTCTTTTGGCGCGTATCCGGAAAGGCGGCGACGGGTGTGGGCTTCGACACGGGTCATCGCCTGGGACGACTGATCGGCTCCGTGAGGCATCGGGTCGCCTATCTCTGAGTTGGCCTACGCGTCCCTAGCTCGTGCTCCACCGGGCGATGGGCACTGGGGTGGCACGGCGCGCGGTTCGGCGGTGAGACGTCCTCGGTCAGGTCACCGGAGCGGTTTCAGAAGGCCTCCGTCGATCAGCGCCGCCGCCGCGGCCTTCACGGTGCCGAACTCCATGGCGGCGCGCTCGGCGATCCCGAGGAGGCTGTGCCGAGCGTCCGAGAGGTTCAGGACCCACAGGCGCGCCAGCAGCTCCGCCGAAACGCCTTGCGCCCCAACGGGTGGGTACAGTCCACGCGTTCCGAGCTGCGGCTCGCCTTTCGGGCTCAGGTTCACGTAGACCTCATCGTTCTCGATCACGTCGAGGACGCGCAGGTACATGCCGAGCGAATCCGCCAGAGCGTCCGGCCGCACGAAGTCGAGGTTGTCGGCGGACGTGTGGTACTCGGGGTACTGGCCGTTCGGCGTCCGCATCAGCGACCCGACGGCGAGATCGAAGCCGGGGGAGCAGTACTGGCGCTCGTCGTACCCGTACGGTGAGAAGTCGAGGACTTCATACGGACGTCCCGAGTGTTCGAGGACGTGGGCAGCCGCCCGGTCGATCGGAGCGTTGCCTCGGCGGCTGCGCTTGTAGGTGAACGGGCCCGGATCGCCCACGCCGGTGACCACGAGGCCGTGCTTGATCCGGTCGACCCGATCTTCGTTGCGGGCCAGCCAGGTGATCGGTCCGATCGTCCCGGGGACGAACAGGAAGCGATACGAATGACGGAGGGACACGCCCTGAAGGTGCTCGGCTAACCACGTGGCCACGGCGATGCCCGACAGGTTGTCGTTGGCGATCGATGGGTGGCAGCAATGGCACGAGATCAAGACCTCGTCCTCGCTCTCGCCCGGGACATGGAGCTCCCCGTAAGTGAGACTGCCCGGCTCCAGCGACGAATCGATCCGGACCTCGTACTCACCCTCGACGAGGTCCTGAAGACGGTTGTGCTCCATGCAGAAGCCCCACGCCTCGGAGTAGTAGGAGGTCCGATACGGGATCACATCGGGCTGGTCGGGGAGCGTGTGCACGTGCTCCTTCAGCTCCGACAAGGACATCCGCCGGTCGACGGGAACGCTGTATCCCATGACGTGGAGGTTGTGGTCACGGAAGTCGACGACCCGCCGTCCACTCGGGTCGTTGATGTAGGCCTCGCGGATGTTCCATTCCTTCGGGACGGTCCAGTCGAAGACCTCCGTCCCGGTCGGGACCTCCTGGATCTCGATCGGGATGCGTTTGCCGATGCGATGAAGCGTCTCCCGAAGGCCGTTCCCGGTGATGCTCCGACAGATCGGATACAGCTCTTCCACGAAACGATGCATCTCGGAACCGACCCCGGCATCGAGATCGAGCTGCAGGTCGCGCATGCCTCAGGCGGTAGGAACCGGTTGGACGTCGTCCAGGCCGACCTCGACGGGGCTGGGGACCGGGACGATGAAACGCCCTCCCCTCCGGCAGTATTCGGCCTGTTGATGCAGGACCTCGTCGACGAAATTCCAAGCGAAGAGAACGACGGCGTCGGGCTGATCCTCGAGCAATCGTTCCACCGGCACGATCGGGATGTGCGAACCGGGCGTGTACAGACCTTGCTTGAGGGAGCTGCGATCGACGATGTACTCGATCCTGTCGGGTCCGATCTCGAGGAAGCTCAATAACGTGTTGCCCTTGGCGGGCGCGCCGTAGCCCGCCACACGTGCGCCTCGTCCGTGCAGGTCCGCGAGCATGCCCGTCAGTTCCTGCTTGACACGCAGCGTCTGTTCCGCGAATCGCTCGAAGGTCTCCGGTCGCCCGAGCCCTCGCTCCCGCTCGGCGTCCAGGACCTGCTGCACGCGGCTCTCCGGCGCTCGGTCGCCCTTGCGCTGCACGGTGACCCGCAGCTGGCCGTGATGCAGCGGCACGCGTTCCGCATCGACCACCTCGAAGCCATGCTGCCCGAAGAGCCGGGTCATCGATCCGAGCGACCAGTACGAGACGTGCTCGTGATAGATGGTGTCGAAGGCGCCCTGGTCGATCATGTCCAACAGGTAGTGCGCTTCCACCACGAACGCACCTCGGGGAGCGAGCGCCTTGTCGATCCCGAGCATGAAGTCGTGCAGATCCGGGATGTGCGGAAAGGTATTCGTGGCGGTGATCAGGTCGGCCCTGCCCCAGCGATCCGCGATCTCTGCCGCCGAGTCGGAACCGAAGAGGCCGACGTAGCGTTCGATGCCGGAGTCGCGTTCGAGCTCGGCGAGGTTCTTGGCCGGGTCAACCCCGAGCGTCTTGACTCCGAATCGTGCGAACCCCTTCAGGAGCGTCCCGTCGTTGCAGCCGATGTCGATGACGAGATCCGTCCGCGCCCAGTCGACGCCGCTCGTGCATGACATCGCTCAGGTCGTACAGGTGGTCGCGCAGCGTATCCGAGGCCGACGAGACGTAGAGGTAGTCCTCGAACATCTCGATCGGCGGAACCACCTCGCTCAGCTGCACGTGGCCACAGTCACCGCAGAACGAGACCTTGAGCGGGTATCCGGGCTCGGGAACGTGGAGCTCGTCCTCGGTGAGGAACTTGTTCGCGAGCGGCGTCACTCCCAGGTCCAAGAACGGGGTCAGCTCGGACGAGCCGCACACGATGCATTCCGTGATGGGACGCGTCGTGCCTACCCGGATCACGTCAGCCTGCCGCCGGAACGATGATCTGCGATCCGTGGACCTCGTGTCGGATCGGGACCTCCATGAGATCCGACATCGCCGCCCGAACGGACGCCTGCCGTTCCGGTTCGACCACGAAGAGGAGGAACCCGCCGCCGCCTGCGCCGCAAAGTTTCCCGCCGACGGCGCCCGCCTCGATGGCTCGTTGATACCAGTCGTCGATCTGGGTCGTCGTGATGGTGCTCGCCAGCTCGCGCTTCAGCTGCCATCCCTCGTCCAGCACGCGCCCGAAGTCGACGACGTCGAGCTGTCCGTTCGAAACCAGCGCCTGAAGCTGCTGCGCGTGATCGCGCATCTTCCCGAGAGCGGCCATCTTCTCCGCCGTGTTGCGCTTCTGTTCCGCGAGAACCGACTCGGCGGAGCGCTGGTGACCCGTCCAGAACATCAACAGGGATTCGAAGAGGCGACCGAGCGTCGCGTCGTTCACGTGCTTCTGCTCGACCAGCACCGATCCGTCCGACTTGAAGGAGAAGTAGTTCAGCCCGCCGAAGGCGGACGCGTACTGATCTTGCTTCCCGATCGGCTGTTGCAGGATCTCGATCTCGATGTGCGAGGCCTCCTCGGCCAGTCGGCCCGGGCCGACGCGCTCGCCCCGGTAGACGTGCAGGGCGTTCAAGAGACCGACGGCGAAGGAGCTCGAACCTCCCAGCCCCGACGACGCCGGGAGATCCCCCACGGTACTGATGTAGATCGGTGGCTCGATCTCGAGGAGCTTGAGGCTCTCTCGGGCGATGTCGTTCTCGATCTCATCGATCGTCTGAACCTCTTCGCTCTTGGAGTAGTTCAGCCGGATCGGCTCGAAGAAGAGCTCGCTGTGCGGCTTGATCGTGACCCACACGTAGTTGGTGATCGCCGTGCTGAAGACCGCCCCTGGCTCGCGCTCGTAGAACGCGGGGAGGTCGGTTCCACCGCCGGCGAAGCTGACCCTCAGCGGCGTGCGCGTGACGATGAGGCGAGGACTGGGGCTAGCCATTGCGCAGGGACCAGTCGTAGGGGATGTCGGGCGTGAACGGGTCGATCCGGATGATCTCGTCGGGGCGATGGGGCTCCGTCGCGCAGTTGGCGAGGATGGCCGGCTTGTCCCCGTACGCCTTGTAGCCGTTCGCGATCCCCGGCGGGATCTGGACGAGCGAGTAGTTGTCTTCTCCGATGAACACCTCTTGGATCTCGCCTCTGGTGGGTGATCCTTCCCGCATGTCGTACATCACGAGCTTGGCACGTCCCGAGACGACCGCATTGTTGATCGTCATCGACGTGTGGATGTGCCAGCCCTTGATCGTGCCGGGCCAGGCCGTCGAGAAGTAGATCTCACCGAACGCGATGAAGTGCGGGTCGGTCGACTTGAGCATGTGCATGATCTTGCCGCGCTCGTCCACGATCTGGGTGAGCGGGATGATCTTGACCCCGTCGATCATGTCTGCCCTGGCTTCTCGTTCGTCCACCGCAAGGACGCATCGAGGTGGTTCCCCTCGAGAAGGCGGTTCAACCAGCTCAGGCGTGTGAAGCGCTCGTCGGTGAACATCTGGTCCGTCAGGCCGACCCGCCGGAAACCCTCGTAGAGGTCCTGGGCTCCCGACTTCGCGTCCCAACGGAACTCGAAGTCGGGGAACGTCCGGGCGAACTTGTCGAAGTTCGCCTTGTACGTTCTCTGGTCTGCGTCCCCACGGGCCTGAACCTCGAGCTGGCAGCCCGGCACCGTGGCCGCCGCGATCTCGGCGAGCTCGATCACCTGATGGTTCAGGTGGTTCGCCCCGGTGTTGAACGCCTGGTCGTGGATCGCGCTCGTGGGCGCCTCGAGCACCGCGATGAAGGCGCGGGCGACGTCCTCGACATGCACGACCGGCCGCCAGGGCTTGCCGTCGCTGTAGACGGTGATCTTCCCGGTGCCGAACGCTGAGCCCATCAGGTTGTTGAAGACGGTGTCGAACCGCATCCTCGGCGAGATGCCGTAGACGGTTCCGTTGCGCAGGAACACCGGTGAGAACCCATCGGCAGCGAGCTCCGAGATCGCGCGTTCCGCCTTCACCTTCGAGCGCGCGTACTCGGTCTGAGGCTCGAGTGGGGAATCCTCGTCGACCTCCTCGGCCGACGACATCCCGTACATGATGCAAGACGACGAGAAGAGGAAACGCCGAACGTCGGCCTCCCTCGCGAGCTCCGCCAGCCTCACCGAGGCTCGGTAGTTGATCTCCTCGGTCCATCCTTCGTCGAGGTTGCCGATCGGGTCGTTGCTCAGAGCCGCGAGGTGGATGACGGCGAACAGCGACTGAAGGTCCTCTGGCACGAGGTCGCGGATGTCCTTCTCGATCGTCGGAACGTCTGCGAGGTCCGGTATGAAGGTGCATTGGTCGAAGTAGCCCGTGTCCATCCCGACGACGTCGTAGCCGGCGTCGAGGAGGTGGCGGACCATCACGGAGCCGATGTATCCACGGTGGCCGGTCACGAGGACCGGCCGACGGGTTGCGTTGGTCACGATGGCTCCAGTCGTCCTTCGATGAGCTTCTGAGTCAGGTCCGGCAGCGGCGAGCTCTCTGTGACCATAGCGAACCTGCAGCCGGCCGCCGACGCTGCCTCCGCGTCGCGCTCGTCATCCCCGATGAAGTAGGTGCGCGTCAGGTCGAGGTGATGCTCTCGCTGAGCCTGGAAGAGCATGCCGGGGCGCGGTTTCCGGCACTCGCATCCCTCGTCCCAGCCGTGAGGGCAGTGGTAGATCGCATCGATGCGCCCGCCGGCCTGCTCCGCCTCGCCGCGCATCTTGGCGTGCACCGCTTCGAGGTCGGCCTCCGTCATCGCACCGCGCGCGATCCCGGCCTGATTGGACGCGATGATCACGCGATACCCACTCTCCGTCAGCATGCGAAGGGCTTCGAGCGATCCCGGGCGCCACCGGAACTCGTCGGGGCCCGTGACGTACCGCGCCTTCTGCGGCTTCTCGTTCAGGACGCCGTCTCGGTCCAGGATGACGGTGGGCGTCCTCGCGAGGAAGGCATCCGTGAGGGGAAGGCGCTCGTGCGAGCCGACGCTGTAGTACCGGTGATCCGTTACGAACGCCGCCAGCTGACCGCGCGCGACGAGTTTCGGATAGACCGCCTCCTCGAACAACAGGTCGCCTTCGGGGAACAGCTCGAGGACGGTCTTCGGGACCAACGCATAGCTGATCTCGACGCCCTTGAGCCCCGGCGTCGAGCGGGATCGGTCGAAGGTCGTGACCAGGCCGTCGTCGTCCACGATCACGCTGTCCTTCGTGTACCCGTCCTTGTTGCTGTAGACGGTGATCTGCGCCTGGACCCCGGACTTCACGAACGATTCCCACACCCGATCCATCTGCAGCGGCCAGTAGTTGTCGCAGTACAGGATCATGAAGAGGTCGTCGAGCAGGGGAGCCGCGTCGCGGACACGGTGAACGGTCAGGGCATCGGGGTCGGTGACCGAGTACGAGATCGAGACTCCCCAACGGCTGCCGTCCGCGAAGTGATCCATGATCACGTTCGGCAGATACCCGAGCAGCATCACGATCCGCTCGAAGCCCTCATCCCGCAGGAGCTCGACGATGTACTCGAGGAACGGCTTGCCGTGGAACTCCACCATCGGCTTGGGCCGTGTTTGCGTCAGGGGAAGCAAACGCGTCCCCCGTCCTCCGGCCAGGATGACGGCTTGCCGGGGACGATCGGTATTGTCCGGTCGTCCCCCCAACGCTACGCCAGCTCCTTGGAGCCCTCGCTTGCGATCTCTCGGATGAGACAGGTCGTGATGACGTCGGTCACCACGGAATGGCCGGTCTCGGCGAGGCCGTACGCGCCGATCTCGGTCGGCAGCCAGACGAAGTCGTCGGCCTTCTCCTTGAGGATGCCGCCGTCGAACCCGAGCAGCGCGATGGTGGCGACCCCCTGCGCTCGCGCCGTCTCCACCGCACGCACGAGGTTGGGGGAGTTCCCGCTGGCGGAGATCACGATGAGGACGTCTCCGGGCTTGGCGAAGCTCTCGAGCTGCCCGGCGAACACTCGGTCGTAGCCCTCGTCGTTGGCGAGCGCGGTCAGGAACGAGGTGTTGTCCGTGAGGCTCAGGGCCTTGATCGGCAGTCGTCCATCCGCTCTCGTCGCCTTGCAGAGATCGTTCACCCAGTGGGTCGCCGTGGCGGCGCTTCCACCGTTCCCGGCGACATAGACGATGCCTTCACGGTCACGTGCCTCTTGGATCGCCCGCACGACGCGGTCGACCGCATCCAGATCGATGGCATCCAAGAGCTTGCCGAGCGATTCGAAGTACATCGCCGCGGTCGCTTCGGTCGAGGTCTCGGACATGGCTCGCACCCCTTCGTCGGATTCGGTTGACGGGTCTCCGGCATCGGCTGGTTCGATGGGCATCACGACGCGGGCCCCTGTGGTGACCGTCGCCTCTGCAAGGCATCGCGCACGAGAAGGCGGAGGAAGACGGCGTTCCCGACGGCGTATCGACGCCAGAGGCGTCTCGGTTCGACGGCCAGACGGAAGAGCCACTCCAGCCCGATATGGCGGAGCAAACGTGGCGCCGCACGCTTCGTCCCTGCGAGATAGTCGAAGGCCGCCCCCACCCCGATCATGACGGGAACGTCCAGCGTGCCGGCCATCTCGGCCATCCACAGCTCCTGTTTGGGCGCGCCGAGGCCGACCCACAGGATGTGTGGTTTGGTTCGGCGCAGCTCCCGTTGCAGATCGTCCGTCGCCCATCCGCCGTGCGTCTCCGCGAACGGGGGGGATGCCGCACCGACGATCTGCGCGCCGGGGACCAGGTCCGCCAGCCGCAGCCCGGCACGGACCGCCACACCGGGGGCCCCGCCGTAGAAGAAGTGACGGATGCCCACCCCCAGGCCGCGCGAGGCGACCAGTGGGACGTACTCGATCCCCGTCACCTTCTCCGTGGCCACGTGGCCACGGCGGCGCAAGATCCAGGCGAGGGGCATCCCGTCGGGCACCGAGAGGAAGGCCCCGTCTGCGGCCGTTCTCAGGGCGAGCGAGCGCTGCGACTCCACGGTCGTGTGCACATTGGTCAAACAGACGTACGCACCGGGTTCGCCGGAGATCGCGCGCTGGATCACGGCCTCGGCAGCGTGAACCTTGCTGACGGGATCCACGCGATGACCGAGGATGCGCTCCACCCAGGATGGCTCGACGGCGAGCGCTCGCACGGCCATCTCGGTCAGTACGCGCCCTTGCGCGTGAACAGCGCTCCTACCGTTCTCAGCAAGATGTACGCGTCCAGAGCCGGGGACCAGTTCTCGATGTAGAAGTGGTCCATCCGGATGGCTTCTTCGGGATCCACATCCGACCGCCCCTGGATCTGCCACCAGCCGGTGATGCCGGAGCGCACCTCGTGGCGCGGTCCCAGCAGCTCGATGTTCGCGGACACCTGCTCGGAGGGGAGCGGCCGCGGTCCAACCAGGCTCATGTCGCCCAGGAGCACGTTGATCAGCTGGGGAAGCTCGTCGATGCTCCACCGGCGCAGCACCTTGCCGACGCCCGTGAGTCGATGATCGGCCTTGAGCTTGAAGAACGGGACGGACGTGTCGATCCCCGCTTCTTGCGCGCCGTGCTCCGCTCGGTGCGTCATCGTGCGGAACTTGTACATGACGAAGCTCCGGGCACCATCGGTGACTCGATCCTGCCGAAACAGGATCGGCGCCCGGGGAAGAGAGCTTGATCGCGACGGCCGCCGTCAGCAGGATCGGAGATGCGAGGATGAGCCCGAGGCCGGCCAGGACGATGTCGAGGCCGCGCTTGATGATCCGCTGCGACGCCGACAGGCCGGCCGGCTTCAGCGTGAGCGCCACCCCTTCCGTGCCAAGAGGCTGCGCGGTAAGCCGAGACGCCCAGACCCCGGAAAGGTGCGTGTAGAGGCGCACGACGACGCCCTCCTGCCGGGCAGCCTGCATGACGGCGAGCATCTGCCTCGGCCCGATCGTCGTGGAGGCCATGAAGATGCAGTCGGGCCGGAACTTCCGGAACAGGATGCGGAGTCGATTCACCCGCTCGCTCCCGGAGATCCCGGCGGACGCAAGGATCGGACTCGTCGCATCGACGAAGCCCAGCGGCAGGAAGCCCGATCCTGGCTTGCCGAGCGCCTCGATCGGTTCGTGCGCCTGTTCCTTGCTGCCGATGACGAGGGTGCGGAGCATCAACGAGTCACTGGCGCGGAGCCGGGCGACATACCTGCGCACGGTCATCCTCGCCGCGAGCTCGAGGATCAGCGCGATGACCAGCGTGATGGCCATCCACGAGCGGGACGCGTAGAAGTCGAGCCAGAAGGTCGCCATGATCACGACGAAGATGCCGATGCCGACGGCGCCGATGGTCCGGCGGAACTCCTCGAGCGCGGAGAGGTGCTGGGGCGCATAGAGGCCGAGGGCGTGGAAGACCCCAGGCCAGAGAAGGCCGGCCACGGCCATGCCGGTCATGTAGTCGAGGGACGGAAGGAAACCGAAACGCAGCGCGTGAGCGACGAGCAAAGCGATCGTCAGGCAGAGGATGTCGATCGGCACGAGGAGGGTGCCCACGAGCCGATAGCGCCGAAGGGCGCTCGTTCCGACCGTGAGTCCGGCGGTCCCGTCGATCACCTGCCCGTCGACGCCGTCGAGGACGCTGGTGAGATCGACCGGACCCCCGTCCTCGACCTCGGGGACGACGACGACGTCGTTCCTGTCGCCCCTCGAGAGCCGGGATGGTGCATCGCCTAGCTTCACAGCTCGGTCCTCCGGATCTCGATGCGACGACGACGTGCGGTTCGAGTACCACGTTCGCCGGGACGGGACTCGTCGGGAAGGTGCCTTGGTTCCGACCGGCCGACGGTGGATGGTTCGTGCTCCTCTAACAAGAAACGGTGATTCTGGGGGAAGGTTGTGATGATGGTCCCCTTACGTCAAAAGACTCAAACCCGCCGCTTCGGCACCCCAGATGGGCTTGGGCCATTGACCCTACCGAAAACACCAGATGGCCGACACTAGAACGCGGAGCGCGGTTTCGCAACTGGTCTTTTGGCTCATGGATGTGCCTGGCGATGGGGGCCGTTTGGCCGAGAGGCACGCGGCCTTCCGGCCGATACCATGGCTGGTCTAGCGTGAGCTTTCGTACCCCGGAGGTCCTATGAACGTCGTCGTGGTCGGCACCGGACATGTCGGATTGCTCACCGCTGCAACACTTTCCGCGTTCGGCCACGACGTCGTCGGCCTGGATGAGGATGAGGAGAAGATCCGGCAACTCAGGCAGGGCGTCAGCCCTTTCTTCGAGCCCGGGTTGCCCGAGTTGATCGAACAAGGCACCACTGCGGGCACGCTGCGTTTCGAGACAGAGGCTGGCAACGCGGTGCCAGGTGCCGAGGTGCTGTTCATCTGCGTCGGCACCCCGGCGCGAGCGTCCGGGGAAGCCAACCTCGTGGCGATCGAGCGGTCCGCCCGTGGCGTCGCGCGCCATCTGTCCGGGCCGCTGGTCGTGGTCGAGAAGTCCACGGTTCCCGCCGGTACCGCCGGCCGGCTGTGGCAAGTGCTCCGGCGCGAGCGCCCGGACCTTGCAGACGAGATCGAGGTCGTTTCGAACCCGGAGTTCTTGCGTGAGGGGCAGGCGGTCCAGGACTCGCTTCGGCCGGACCGTATCCTCGTCGGGGCTCGGTCCGAGCGAGGTTTCGCGGCGATGCGGCGCCTGTACGCGCCACTCGTCGAGGACGGAGCCACGCTGATCGAAACCGACATCCAGACCGCCGAGCTGGCGAAACACGCCTCCAACGCGTTCCTCGCGATGAAGATCTCCTACATCAACGCGATCGCGCGCGTGTGCGAACGCGCCGGCGCCGATGTCACCGCCGTAGCGGACGTGATGGGCAGCGACCCGCGGATCGGGCGGGCGTTCCTCGACGCGGGCCTGGGCTGGGGCGGCTACTGCTTTCCGAAGGATCTCCAGGCGTTCGAACGCCTGTCCGCCCGGCTCGGCTACGACTTCCGCCTCCTGCGCGAGGTGGAACGGATCAACGACGAAGCGATCTCGGCCACGGTGGACAAGGTGAAGGACGCACTTTGGAACCTCGAGGACAAGCGCATCGCGCTGCTGGGTCTCGCCTTCAAGCCGCGGACGGACGATGTGCGACTGTCGCCGGCGCTGGCGCTCGCTCGGAGGCTGATCGAGGAGCATGCCACCGTTGTGGGCTTCGACCCCGAGGCCGGAGCGAACGCGAAATCCGAGCTTCCGGATCTGGACGTGGCGCCGAGCGCGTACGACGCCCTCGCGGGTGCCCATTGCCTGGTCCTGTGCACCGACTGGGACGAGTTCCGATCCCTCGACCTGGATCGGGCGAAGCAGCTGCTCGCCCATCCGATCGTCGTGGACGGACGGAACCTGTTCGATCCGGCGGAGATGCGGGCGAAGGGGTTCACCTACTACGGCACCGGCCGACCATCCGATCACGGGATCCACTAGCCGTGCCCCGAGCGGTCGTGACCGGGGGAGCAGGGTTCGTCGGGTCGCACCTGTGTGAACGGCTCGCCGGCGAGGGGTTGGACGTCGTCTGCCTCGACTCGCTCCTCACCGGTCGGAGAGAGAACCTCGATGGTCTCCTGTCGGACCGACGGTTCCGCTTCGAATCCCACGACGTCACGGAGCCCATCTCCATCGACGGGGACGTCGATTGGGTGCTCCACTTCGCCTCGCCGGCCTCTCCGACGGACTATCTGTCCCATCCGATCCACACCCTGAAGGTCGGGGCGCTCGGAACCATGAACGCGCTGGGCCTGGCCAAGGCGAAAGGCGCCGGCTTCCTGCTCGCGTCCACCTCCGAGGTCTACGGCGATCCCAAGGTTCATCCGCAGCCCGAAAGCTACTGGGGCAACGTGAACCCCATCGGGCCTCGTGGTGTCTACGACGAGGCGAAGCGGTTCGCGGAGGCGATGGCGATGGCGTATCACCGCGCTCACGGAGTGCCCGTCAAGATCGTCCGCATCTTCAACACCTACGGCCCACGGATGCGCCGCGCCGACGGCCGGGCCGTGCCGACGTTCATCGATCAGGCGCTCGAAGACCGACCCATCACCGTGCACGGAGACGGCTCCCAGACCCGATCCCTCTGCTACGTGGACGACCTGGTGGAGGGGATCTGGCGGCTGCTGCGTTCGAGCGTGGTCGGGAGGCCCGTGAACCTCGGGAATCCCGAGGAGGTGAAGGTGCTCGATCTGGCTCGGACGATCGTGCTGCTCGCCGGGAGCCGGTCGGAGTTGGTCTTCACCGAGCGCCCGATCGACGACCCGGAGGTCCGATGCCCGGACATCTCCCAAGCGACGTCCGTGCTGGGCTGGATGCCCCAGGTTCCGCTGGCAGAGGGGCTGCAACGGACGATCGACTGGGCCAGGCACAGCTGGCAGGTGCCGGAAGGCGCGAGTTAGGTCTTTTGCCATGTTGCGGATACGTGCACTGAGCGCGTAAGGTTTCGTTTGGCGGTCCCCGGGGAAGTCTCGGGATGAGGCGTTCGACGTAGGGAGAGTAGAGATGAAGAAGCTCGGGATGGCGGTTCTTGGAGCGCTGAGTCTGACGCTGCTGTCGGCGACCACGGCCCTGGCTCAACAGGGTGGGTCTGCGATCCCCCCGGATGAGCATGAAGTCCTCCCGGAAGTCATCGTGAATGCGCCCGGGGGACTCGCCTTCTCCGGAAGCGAGGTCACCGTGTGGATGGTCGTCGCTGTGGCCCTCCTGGCCGTTGGAGTTGCGTTCTTGATCGCCGCCAGGCGCCGCGCGAAGACCGCCGGGATCTCGTAAGTCTGCCGGAGCGAGTCCTCCAGACAGACGTCAGAATTCGAACACGGGCGTCGTGAGGAATCGCGTCACGTTCCGCCAGAGACGGACGGGGAGTTCTGGCCGGAAGTCGACCATGACGTCGAGGCGCGCTCCGGGCTCTCCCACGTAGACGGCCGCGCCGTCGACGATCTCGAGCGGTGAGCTCACGGAAGCGATCTGCATCCCCTCGGGTGGCTCGATCCGAAGGTTCAACGTCGCCGGACGGATCGTCACCTGATTCGTGAAGACCATCCGATAGATGCCCCCTGAGCTGTTTCCCTCCCACGCCTGCGGGTCGTCCCAGGAAAGTCGAAGCGTTGCTTCCCCCCCACTCAAGATCGAGAAGTAGCGCTGGAAGTACCGGATCCCGAGGTCTGAGCGGAACGAGCCCTCGATCGGTTCGTCGCCCAGCCGTGCATCACCGGGGATGCAGTCGTCCCCGCAGTAGACGTTGACGAGCGCGACACTCTCCCCGGCCTCGAGCGTTCGAAGGATCGGCCCGACGTCCTTGACGGTCGGTGGGTTTGGCCCGATCACGTACCTTGGCACCCCCGACGAGGGCGCATCGTTCCGGAAGGTGACATCCAGAGAGCTCACCGCCGATCCATCCTCGTCGAGCTGGATCGCGTACCGAACCTCCCGCTCCTGGTAGAAGTCGACCTTCGACCCCGCCGCGCTGTTCACGACGACGGACAGGAGATCGCCTTCCGCGCCGGCTGGGCGGAGCCCTCCGCCGGCTGCCGTCGCCTCGAGGCCTTCCTGCAGGTTCGGATCGGTCGAGAAGACCCTGATGTGACCCTCGCCGGCGGCGTCCAGCAGCTGGCGGAGGTCGGCGGTTGCGGCGGAAGGCCGCTCCATGAAGCGTTCGAACGCAGCTCGCGCGACGTCACCGAGCACTCGTTTGCGTTTCGCCGAGTCGACGAACAACGAGTAGGCCTCGTTCGTCGTGAACGAGACCACGTTCTCGGCGTCGATCTGGACACCGTCATAGCCACGCAGCTCGACCGGTCCTGTTGATCGCAAGAGCGCAGCCAGCGCGAACGGGTCGGCGAGGATGACGCCATCCACGGACTCACCGGTCGCGGCCTCGTACGAGCGAAGGATCGCTTGCCCCACCGAGGGGAAGTCCGGCATCACGTTGATCGAGGTCCAGAACCACTCGGCCCGCCGGAACTGGTCGTAGTTCGCCGAAAAGTCCTCGTTCGGCGGCGCGATCGTGTCGAGCGGCGGCTGGGCGAGCGAGTGGATCGGCACGAACGGGGCGAAGCGGAAGCGGCCCTGGTCGATCCTGAGTATCGAGTACGCGCCGATCAACCCTCCCGTTCCGCGCAGCTCGGCGGGGTTCTGCGCGCCGAAGAAGTACGTCCGAGGCCCGTCGACGCCGAGGAACGCAGGAAGGCCCTGGAGAAGCAGCGAAGCGGTATGGATCGACGCTCGCAGCTCGCCGAGCTCCTCCTCTGCCTCGCGACGGGCGGGTCCCACGGGGCCGAGGAGCAGGGAGTCCGGCGCTCGTTCGATCTCAGAGGCAGCCTCGCCGATCAGCCGATCCGCTTCGCGAGCGGCGTCGGCGAGCGGGACGATCCGCTCGATCGGGATCGCGCCGTCCGTGGGCGCGAGGCCGGAGAACCCGCCCGGGATGGCGGCCGCCCCGTCGGTCAGGACGATCGCGGCCTCTGATGCGGTTGCGGCCGATCCGGTGATCGCACGAACGGCGTCCGCGGACCGGCCGAGGATCGGGAACCAGCCCAGCGCGCCAACGACGAAGCTGTCCGCCCGCTCATCGGCCTGCGCGAAGAGCCGCCGTCCCTCGCGGAAGGACGCGGCCGCGGCCTCGGGGTCGCTCGCCCCGAGGTCGTCACGTCCTCCCTCCATCGCGGAGCGGCCGAGCTCGAGGTCGTTCCGGATCGCCCCAAATGCGCCGAGCAAGGAAAGGGCGAAGAGCCCGCCTCCGACGACGAGGACCGCAAGCACACCGAGGAGCCAGATCCAGCGACGGCCTCTCCGCTGACCGCGCCTGTTCTCCGAGAACCCGCTGTCTCCCCGTTTCGCCGTTCTCTCGCTCGTGCTGCCCTGCATGGGCTTCGATCCTTTGGGGCCGAAGGATCACTCATCGTACCCGGGGACCCATCCCCGGATGGGTGCCTGGTTTCCCGGATAGAGCCGCTCTCGGTGTTCGCACCAGGTGGGAGATACGCATAAATCTCCAAATCTGTGCCGCTACCGTGTTTGCTTTACTCTCTGGTGGGAAAGACGTCCCCTGAACGGGGTACGGCGCCGTAGGGCGAAAGCACCGCGGCGGAGTACGTCTTTCGACAGGAGTAGGCCGACCGGGGCTAGACGAGGGGTTACTGGCTCTTGAGGGAATTTCCGAATCTGGAGGACGTCGACTCCTCCCCCCGCGTGGCCGCTACGGCCGGAGCGGTCCTCGACGTCTCCGACGTCGGCATGACTCGAGCGCATGCGCTCACCGTGGTCGACGGTGGTCGATCGAGCGAACACGCGTGGATCGCCGGCGGCCTTCTCGACGCCACCAGATGGCAGGTCGTGGCCAAACGAGCGGTGGACATCATCGGCGGGGTGGGCCTGCTCATCCTGCTGCTCCCGGTCATCCTGATCTCCGCCCTGCTCGTGCGCATGACCTCGTCTGGGCCGGTTCTGTATCTGCAAGAGCGGGTCGGCAAAGGCGGGGAACCGATCCGGATGTACAAGTTCCGGTCGATGCGCCTGGGGGCTCATCTCACGCGTGATGAGCTGCGCAACCTCAACGAGGTGACCGGTCCGGTCTTCAAGATCCGAGAAGATCCCAGGATCACCCCGGTCGGTCGCTGGCTGCGCAAGCTGTCGATCGACGAGATCCCGCAGCTCATCAACGTGCTGCGCGGCCATATGAGCCTCGTCGGACCTCGGCCCCCGCTGCCGGAGGAGTTCGCCACCTACACCGAGCTCGAACGGCAGCGCCTTTCCGTGAAGCCCGGGCTCACCTGTATCTGGCAGGTCAGCGGACGCTCGGACGTGGACTTCAAGACGTGGGTGGGGATGGATCTCGAGTACATCTCAACATGGAATCTCAGGCGGGATTTCCGGCTACTGCTCAAGACGCTTCCCGCGGTGCTCAACGGTCGGGGAGCCTACTGATCACCCCCGAACGCGGGGGGGAGCGTCTCGCGGGTGGTGTGGCAGATCGGGGTCCTGACCCCGGGTGGCCGAGCAGGGGCTCGGCGAGCGCGGCAAAGCGGCGGATCGTTGCGCTGAGATCCCCGTCGCGGGTTGGATCGATCCGGTAGATGAGCGGGTCGTCAACGACGGCGTCGAGCGCATCCTTCAGCTCGCCCTCCGTTTGCACGAGCTTCACGTGACCGATGCCGGCGAGGCGGAGCGCGAAGGAGAGCTGATGATCATCGACGACCTCCCCGAGAAACCGGCGTCTCGGCACGACGACCGGTTTCAGACCCGCCCGCCGACAGTCCATGATCGTTCCGGGACCGGCATGGCAGACGACCGCCGACGCGCGCGACATGAGGTCCTGAAGACGATCGTGAGAGAGAGAACGTGCCCAGGCGGCGTGCTCAGGGGCACGGGCACGGACCGGTTTGGACGAAGCAGTCGATCCGCGGGCCGGCCGCAAGGGCCCAGGCGTCGACCCATCCAACCAGGCGATCGAAGGGATGATGATCCGTTCCGACCGTCGCGAGGACGAAGGGTCCGTGGTCCTCCGCGCCGGCGCTAGAAGAGCGGACCAATGAACTTGCCTCGTGGGAAGAAGCGCGCCTGCTCTTGCCACTGAAGGGCGAAGAGGTCACTGAGCGGATAGCACAGCCGGGCCGTGAGCGATGGAGCGTCGATCCGGTCGAAGACTTCGATATAGATCGTCCGGATCCCCAGCGAGCGAGCGAGAACGAAGAACGGCAGCGCGACGCCGGCGCCGGTAGAGATCACGACGCTCGGGCGGTACCGTCGCAACACACGCCACGCGAGGAGGCTGTTCCGCAGGAGATTCGGGATGTTCCTCGTTGTTGGATGATGGGCCGAGATCGTCGCTTCGTCCGAAAGGAGCGAACGCGCATCCTGCGTGTCGAACGTGATCCACACTCGTCGGTAGCGCTCCCACCATGGCTTGAGGTTGTACAGCTGCATCAGATGTCCGCCCGAGGAGCTCACGAAGACCACGGTCGGAGCGCGCGGCTCATCGCCGGCGACCATCCCTTCGAACCTGCTGGCCCCCACGGCGAGCCTCGGCCTACGGCTTCGGAGCCTGGCGTTTGGTCACCACCGGCTCGTCGCCGACGGGAGATGTTCGTTCGCGGACCTCGGGACTTGTCGGAGCGGTGATCTCTCCGTCTTCGCGGGCTCCATTCAGAGCGTACTCGTGCCCGAACTTGTACTCCATGAATCGTGACGCGATCACGTCATTCAGCACCCCACCGTCGATGGCGGCGCCGACCTGCATGAGTTGAGCGACCGCGAGACGGATCGCCGCTTGGCTCGTGCTGCCGGCCTTCACGACGAAGAGCATCCCGTCGAGGAGGGGCGCAACGGCGAGCGTGTCCGCGAGACCCAGCACGGGCGGGAGGTCGACGATGACGAAGTCGAACGTAGCTCGTGCACGGTCGATGAGCTTGGCCATCCGTGCGGACTGGAGCAACTCGGTTGGGTGGGTGGGGAGAGAGCCGCTGGTGATGATCTGAAGGTTTGGACGCGGTTGCCGGAGGACCTTCTCCAACGGGGACTCGTCTGCGAGGTACTCGCTCAGTCCTGGCTCACTTTGAACAGAGAAGAACTCGTGCAGTCGTGGACGACGCAAGTCCGCGGAGATGGCCAGGACGTTCTTGTCTGCTTGTGCGAGAGCGGCCGACAGGTTGGCCATGGTCGTCGTCTTACCCTCGGCCATCGCTGTGCCTGTGACGCCGATCACGTTGCCGCGCCGACGACCGAGGGCCATGACGTTCGTGCGCAGCGTGCCGTACGCCTCGGCCGCCGGGCTGCGGGGTTGGTGCTCCACGACGAGAAGAGCCGTTCCCGGAAGCGGCTCTCCAGGCGCCCTCGGGATGATGGCGAGCGTCGGCGCGCCGACCGCAGATTCGAGATCCACGCGACTCGTAACGCGGTCGTCCATCCGATCCCGGACGAAGGCGGCGCCGATGCCCGTGAACAGCCCGAGGAAGAGGCCGAGGGCCAGATTGATCGGATGATTCGGGCTCGATGGAGCCGTCGGGGGCGTCGCCGGGAGGATGAGCTCTCCAGGATGCACCGTGACCGGGATCTGAGTGAGCTGAGCCGCGATGATGGCGATGCGGTTGTTCAGGATGTCTCGTCGCGATTCGGCATTGCGGGATTCGAGGCTCTCCGGAGTCGCGGACTCGAGGAACTCGTTCTCCGCGTCTCGCTGGATCGCGAGTTCGTCCATCATCTGTTCCAAGACTCCACGCTCCTCCGCGAGCGCCTCTTCAGCACGATCACGTCGATAGGAGAGATATGCCTCTCCGAACGCATTCGCCCAGTCGGCCGCAAGGCCCGGCGTGGACGCGGTGAAGGAGATGTCGAGCACGAGTGAATCCGGCGTCGACTCGACGGTCACGTGCTCGAGGAGGGTCGGGATGCTCGCCTGCCCCTCCATCTGCCGTCGCGCGATGGCTGCGATGCTCGCGGATGCGATCAGACGAGCCTCTGTCTCGATGCTCACGAGTTGATCGGGTCGGAGCCCTGACGAACTCTGACCAGGGTCGACGAGAACCTCCGCTTGGCCCGTGTAGACGACGGGGCGGGTGAACGAGTAAAGGGCCGCCAGCATGAGGAAGGCGATGGCGATCGCGGCGATGACTCGCCAGCGACGGCGAACGACATCGGAATATGCGCGTAGGTCCACTGCATCGACCGATTCGAGGCGCTGCGACAGCGTGATCCCTCCCGGAAGGCTTTCGCCAGGCTACCCACTACCTCGTAACTGTAACCTCCACGCGTTCGAAGGAGCCTGTGGAGTGGGTACCGTGTTCGTCACGGCGGGCGGTACCTTGCTTCGGCGGCGACCCCAATCGCAGATCGGCAGGCCATAGGAGATGAGCTCGAGGTCGGACCGGCTCGTGACGGTTGCCTATGTCGGGGGTTGTATGAGGAGCGGCAGCACGCTGCTCGACCGCGTCCTCAGCCGGGTCCCCGGTTTCGTCTCCGTCGGAGAGGTCGTCCATCTATGGGATCGAGGGGTGCGCCTCAACGAGCTGTGCGGTTGCGGTGTTCCGTTCCTCGAATGTCCGTTCTGGACTCGTGTTGGCAGTCTCGCGTTCGGCGGTTGGGACGCACTCGACGTGGACGAAGTGATCGGACTCCAGCGATCGGTCGACAGAACCAGGAACATCCCGCTGATGCTCGCGGCCAGTGGTCGCGGGGCGTACGGCCGGCGCCTGGCCCGATATGCCAGCCTGCTCTCACGGCTCTATCAAGGGATCGAAGAGGCTTCGGGCGGATCGGTCATCGTCGATTCCTCAAAGAGAGCGTCGACCGCGTTCTTGCTCCGCAAGGTGGCGGGAGTCCGGGTTCTCGTCCTCCATCTCGTTCGTGACAGTCACGGTGTGGCGTTCTCCTTGATGAAGAAGGTTCAGCGCCCCGAGGTGACATCGTCGGTCGCATTCATGACGAAAGTAACGCCGGTGCGCTCGGCGCTCGAGTGGCTGGCCGTGAACGGTCTCTTCCATGCCCTTCGCACGGTCGGGACACCAACGACACTGGTGAGGTATGAGTCGCTCGTCACTTCGACGAGGGACTGCATCGAACGGATCGTGACAGCCTTGGGCGAGCGATCGGGTCCAGGACAGCTCGACTTCATCAACGATGGTGTGGTTGAGCTGGCGCTCGACCACACCGTCTCGGGCAATCCCATGCGATTCGCTGTGGGAAACGTGGATCTGCGACTCGACGACGCGTGGCTGCAGAACATGCCTCGGATCGATCGCCTGGTGACGACAGCGCTCACCTGGCCCCTCCTCGTCAAGTACGGATACGTTGCTCGGGATCAGGGATGAGTGCGAACGAGACACCCGAGAGATCCAAGGATGAGCCGTCTTCGCGACCCACCGTTTCGGTTGTCGTTCCAACCCGTGACCGACCCGAGCTCCTCATCCGGGCGGTACGGTCGATCCTGGATCAGCGGTACACCGGCGACATCGAGGTGCTCGTGGTTTTCGATCAATCAGAGGCGAGACCGATCGAGATCGGATCGCCGAACGGGCGGCGCATCCGCTCCCTGCCGAACGGGCGGACTCCCGGCCTCGCGGGCGCCCGGAACACCGGGATCCTCGCGGCGGAAGCCGAGCTCGTCGCCTTCTGCGACGACGACGACGAGTGGTTCCCCGACAAGCTCGAGGTACAAGTCGAGCGTTTCCTCGATCGGCCCGAGGCCGCGGCGGCCACGACCGGGGTGGTCGTGGACTTCAAGGGTCGGAGCATCCCTCGGATCGCGCAGACCGAGTCGGTCACATTCGACATGCTGCTGCGATCACGGTTGATGGAGCTGCATCCGTCAACGTTCCTTGCGTGGCGTCGAGACCTGATCGAGCACGACGGTCTCGTCGACGAAGCGATCCCGGGAAGCTATGGCGAGGACTACGAGTGGTTGTTGCGCCGAGCCCGTCACGGACCCGTGCTGGCCGTGCGTCGGCCACTTGCCCGAGTCCACTGGAGTGGCTCCTCATGGTTCACGGGCCGATGGGACGTTGTCGCCGAGGCCCTCTCCTATCTCTTGGAGCGATACCCGGAATTCTCGAGCGACCGGCGGGGACTTGCTCGGATACGTGGCCAGCTGGCATTCGCCCACGCAGCGGCCCAACGGCCTGCGGAGGCACGGAGATCGGCCTGGCATGCGCTGCGAGCGAACCCGCTCGAACGGCGGGCGTTCGCCGCTCTCGCAGTATCGACCGGGCTCATCTCCGCTCGGCGCATCGTCCTGATCGCGAATCGTTTCGGCCGAGGCATCTAGTGGAGGCAGTGATCGAGGCGAGAGCATTGCCCCGCCGGCCGATGGCCGGTTGGCCGGTGTTCGCGCTGTTCCTCGGATTCCCCGTCTGGTGGCTGCTGGGGCTGGCGGGGTTCATCTGGCCCTTGCTCGCCATCCCGATGCTGTTCTGGCTGTTGATGAAGCGCCCGATCCTCGCCCCGCGCGGGATCTTGATCTGGCTTGCGTTCCTTGCGTGGGTCCTCGCATCCGCCACGCAGCTATCCGGGACCGAGCGAGCGATGGGCTACCTGTGGCGTCTCAGTCTCTACGGGTCGGCCACGGTGCTCATGCTGTACGTCTTCAACATGCCCGAGGACCGGCTTCCGACCGGCCGCCTGGTGAAACTCATGGCAGCCTTCTGGGCGATCGTCGTCGCCGGCGGGTATCTCGGCGTGCTGGCACCCACCCTCTCGCTCACGAGTCCGCTCGAGCGGATCCTGCCGGCCGGGCTTCAGGACAACGCGCTCATCAGCGCGTGGGTGCATCCGGCGTCGGCACAGATCCACGACTTCCTTGGATACGACATCGCCAGGCCATCGGCGCCGTTCCCGTACACGAACGACTGGGGTGCCAGCTTTGGGCTGCTCGTTCCGTTCGTCCTTCTCGCCTGGAGCCGTTGGTCCTCGAGTCGGGGAAGGCTGCTTGCTCTTGCGCTGATGGTGGCGTCCGTCGTCCCCGTCGTGCTCTCGCTCAACCGTGGACTATGGATCAGCCTGAGCGTCGGTCTCGTGTACGCCGCGTTCCGGCTCGCGTTCGCCGGGCGTGAACGTGCGCTCGTCGTCCTCATCTGCGTCGTCGTGGTCGGCGGCAGCCTCGTGTTCCTCACGCCGCTCAGGGAGGTCATCGACGCTCGTCTCCGCACGGGCCATAGCAATGAAGGGCGTGCGACCTTGTACGAAGAGGCGAGTCGAGCTGCGCTCGAGTCTCCCCTGTTCGGCTTCGGGGCGCCGATGCCTTCGGAATGGAAACCGAATGTTCCACTGGTAGGGACGCAGGGCCTGGTTTGGACGGTTCTCGTTTCGCACGGCTTCGTCGGACTTGGCCTCCTCATGGCCTGGTTCCTACAAGCCTTCTGGCGCACGCGCCGCGCCGCGAGCGACGTGCCGTTCTGGTGCCACGTCATGCTGCTCATGTCGCTCATCCAGTTGATCGTGTACGACATGCTCCCAACCCAACTCCACATCATGATGCTTGGTATCGCCATCGCGTTCCGCGAACTTGCGAAACCAACCCTTGATGGATCTCGCCAGCCGGCGGTCGTCGGAGGGATCCCTTGAGCCGGTCGGCCGCTCGCTCGTCGACGACCGTCGCGAACCGTCTTCCGCCTGAGGCACGACGGCTCATGGGCTCGTTGTGGGCGGGATGCGATGTCGTCGAGGGCGACATCGGCCAGCGTGCGCGCGACCCCATCGCCACGTTTACGGTCCTTCCCAACCTGCGACATCCGCGTCTGCTCGTTCCGACGAAGGCCGGCCGCGCGGCAGGCGCCGCCCTTCGTCAATACAACGATGGGATGAGCCAGCTGGCACGGATCCGGAAGGCCGCTATCGGAACCGCGTTCGGGATCGGTCTCGGGCGGCTCGTCGGGAACCGTCTCCACGTGATCCCAGGCACTGATCCGACCACGGCTTCCCTTCTGGCGGGCGAGCTCGAAGCCCTGTTCGGGAACCGGCGCCTGGAGATCGCGGTGTTCTTCGGTGAGCAGCTCCGCCCGAACCGCAAGCCAGTGCTGCAGGTGATGACCGAGCGGGGTGAGGTCCTCGGGTATGTGAAGGTCGGCTGGAACAGCCTGACCAAGCGTCTCGTCGCGAACGAGGCGGATGCGCTGAGATCGATGGCGGAATCGCCACCTGTCACCTTCCGCGTCCCGCACCTCCTCGGCGAGATCGAGGTGGGGGTGCTCCGGGTCACGGTGGTATCGCCGTTCCCCCACAGTCTCTTGCGGCGGGGGACGCTCGGTGCTGCCCCTCCGTTTTCGGCGACACGCGAGGTGGCATCCCGCCTTGGGATCGAAACGCACAACCTCGTCGGGAGCGGCTACGAGCGGAACCTCCGCCAACGGATCGCATCGGTCCCGGACGTGAGCCGGCGAGAGGATCTGTCCGGTCTGTTCGATCTGGTTCTGAAGGAGAGCGCTGACGCCGTCTTGACCTTCGGTTCCTGGCATGGAGATTGGACGCCGTGGAACATGAGCCGAACTCGCTCCGATCTCGTCGTGTGGGATTGGGAACGGAGCGGCGGCCCGGTACCGGTTGGTCTCGATGCGGTCCATCATCGCTTCCAGGTCCGTTGGCGGGGCGGCCGCGAGAGCGTCGTGGCGGCGACCTCCGCGGCTCGGACCGGATCGAGCGGGGCGCTCGTACGGCTGGGCGTGAGCGAGGCGAACCACGAAGTGCTTCTCCGGCTCTACCTCCTCGAGCTGATGTTTCGATTCGAGGAGGGGAGGGACGCCGGCGGGGCGCCCTCGCCGAGATCGATCGAGATCGAGCGGGCGCTTCGCACGCGCCTCGAATCGGGGTGACCATGGGAAGCATCCGGGCAAGAGCGGTGTCGGCGGTGCGGAGTGTCGCGCAGTTGTATGCACTGCCCACCGCCGGCGCTCGGCCGCTCCCGTCCTTCCTGGTCATCGGCGCGGAGCGTGCCGGGACGACCTCGCTCTACCGCTATCTGATCCAACACCCGCAGGTCATGTCGGCGACCCTTCACAGGAAAGGCGCCTACTACTTCGCGACCAACTTCCACAAAGGTGTTCGCTGGTATCGAGCGCACTTCCCGACCGAGCTTGCCATGCGTACACACGCGCGCCGCGCCAACGTGGACCGTGTGATCACCGGCGAGGCATGTCCTTACTACATCTTCCACCCCCTGGTGCCCGAACGTGTCCATGCGCTCCTGCCCGATTCGCGCTTCATCCTCATGCTCCGCGATCCAGTCTCACGAGCCTATTCGCACTATCAGCAGGAGATGAAGCGCGGATCCGAACACCTGTCGTTCGAGGACGCCATCCAGGCGGAGCCGGAGCGGCTTGCCGGGGAAGAGGAGCGGATGCGTCGAGATCCCAGCTACTACAGCTTCAACCACCAGCACTACACCTACCTTGCCCGAGGCCATTACCTCGAACAGATCCAGCGGTGGCACGCATCGTTCGACCCCGACCGGCTGTTGATCATCGACAGCGCGGCCTTCTTCGCCGATCCGGACAACGGCTTCTCCGAGGTTCTCCGGTTCCTCGGTCTCGCGCAGACGTCGCTCAGCGCGTACCCGCAGCTCAACGCGCGTTCCTACGGTCAGATCGCTCCCGCCACGCGTCAGCTCCTACGTGAGCATTTCGCCGAACCGAACCGCCGGCTGGAGGAATACCTCGGTCGCTCGTTCTCGTGGGGAACATGAGGTGCCGCCGCGCCGTGGGGCCAGCGTGCCCAACGCCACCGCCGACCTTCATCTGACCGCGGTCGCGCGGGGCGGCGCTCTCAACTTCGTCGGTGTGGTGGCGTCGGCTGGGTTCGGGTTCGCATTCGTCGTGGTCGTGACTCGAGGGTTTCCATCAACGCAAGTGGGCCTCTTCTTCGAGGCCGTGGCCCTCTTCAACCTGGCGATGAGCGTCGCGGTTTGGGGTGCCGACGTCGGATTGGTCCGAACCATCCCACGCTTCCGTGTCCTTGGGCGAGAAGAGCACATCAAGGCGGTCGTCGGGATCGCATCTACCACGGTGCTGGGCTTCTCGCTCTTGATCGCAGCGGCGATCTATCTATCCGCGTCGAAGATCTCGGCACTCCTGGCGAACGGCCCCGACCCTGCAACCGTCGAGCCGTTGATCCGAGCCTCCGCCCCCTTCCTTCCCATCGCCGCCGTCTACGCCGTCCTGCTGGCCGCAACTCGCGGGCTCGGAAAGATGGGGCCAACGAACGCGATCGATCGGATCGGTCGCGCCGGCCTTCAGTCCGTCTTCGCGCTGTTCGTCGCGTCGGCCGGCATGGGGACGGTCGCTCTGATCCTGGGCTGGGCTGTGCCGTACGCCATCGGGTTCGCCGTCGCCGCGATCTGGACGGTCTCGTTGATCAGGCACTCTTGGCAGCCTCTCGAGTCGCCGCCGGCCCCGTCGGGTCAACGAGCCGCCCTCTTCGCTGAATTCTTGCGATTCTCACTTCCCCGAGGACTCGCCGGGGTCTTCGCCGTCACGGTGATCTGGCTCGACACGCTCCTGATCGGGGCTCTTCGGTCCGCCCAGGACGCGGGAGTGTACGCCGCCGCGACGAGGTACCTCGTATTCGGGGCGTTCGCGAGTCAAGCCGTGATCTTGGCGATCGCCCCGACGATGAGCGAGCTTCTGACGCGGCGTGACATGGGAACCGCTCGACACGTCTACCGTGCCAGCACCGCATGGGCCATGGTCATCGGCTGGCCGGTGTACCTGCTGCTGGCGATCTTCGCGCCCGCACTTCTTTCGATCCTTGGCCCTGGGTATGTGCAAGCGCAGGATGCCCTGACGATCCTGGCACTCACGATGCTCGTTGCCTCGGGTGTGGGTCCCGTGGACATCGTGCTCCTCATGGGGGGCAAGAGCGCCTGGAACCTGCTGAACACGGTCGCGGCCGTGGTGCTGAACATCACGTTGAACGTTCTGCTCATCCCGCGTCTCGGCATCACCGGAGCGGCCGTGGCGTGGTCGGTCAGCATCCTTGCGAACAACCTTGCTCCGCTGGTGCAGGTTCGGGTCTTCCTCGGCCTCCACCCCCTGGGCAGGGAGACGATCGTCGCGGCCGCCATGTCGCTCTTGGCGTTCGGCCTGATCCCCGTGATCGTTCGAGCCTCGTTCGCGTCGGATCTGCGTGGGTTCTCCGTCGCGGCGATCCTGGGCGGTGTGGTGTACGCAGCCGGCCTGTGGCGCTTCCGCTCGACCCTGAGCCTTCAGCGCTTGTTCACACTCCGCGGTCAGGCCTCGATGCTGCCAGCTCCAAGAACCGGCAGTTCTTCATCGGACGTTTAGGGGACGCAGGGTTCGGTAGGATGACCGATAATGGCGGGGAGGGTGTTGCGTCTTCGGGCAACCAGGCAATCACGATCCTCTTGGTCGTGGGGTCGCTGGTCACCGCAGTGCTCCCTGCCGGGGCGGTCAACGTCGCCCAGTCGGTGATCGTGAGTGCGGACCCGGTCAATTTCACCCCGCACGTGCCCACCGGACGGGTCAACGCGATCCTTCAGATCGGCAATCGCGTCTTCGTCGGCGGCGAGTTCACCGCCGTCCGACAAACCGCCAATAGCGCAGACATCGTCCGCAACAACATCTTCGCCTTCGACGCGACGACGGGAGTGATCGATACCGGATTCGCGCCGAACCTGAGCGGCCCGGTCTGGGCGCTCGCACCCGCGCCCGACGGCAACGTGTTCGTCGGCGGCAACTTCAACACCGTGAACGGCGCTTCGGTTCCCAAGCTGGCGAAGCTGAACGTCACCAACGGACAGCGCATCACCTCGTTCACAGCGACCGCGGACGCCCGGGTGCGTCGGCTCGTCATCCGTGGGAACACGCTCTACGTGGGGGGGTCGTTCTCCCGGCTTGCGAATGCCGTGAGGAGTCTCCTCGGCGCCGTGAATGCCACGACGGGTGCGATCGATCCGAACCTGAATCTTGCGGTCACCGGGTCGCGCATCGCTGGCGCGGCTTCATCGATCTACGCGATGGACGTCACGCCGGACGCACGCAAGCTCGTCCTCATCGGCAACTTCACGAGCATCGGCGGTGTCGAGCGCTGGCAGGCGGGGATGATCGACCTCAGTACGACCCCCGCGACGGTCGCCAACTGGGAGACGGATCGTTATCGGCCTACCTGTATCAGCTCGCTCGACACCTACATGCGCGACATCGACTTCTCGCCCGATGGCTCGTACTTCGTGATCGTGACGACGGGAGCGTTCTTCGGGGGAGCGACGAGCGGCGTCCTCTGCGATGCGGCTTCGCGCTGGGAAACAAGTGCCATCGGCGAGAACCTGAACCCGACCTGGACCGACTATACGGGGGGCGACACGCTGCACTCCGTCGCCATCACCGGGACGGCGATCTACATCGGTGGCCATCAGCGCTGGATGAACAATCCGTTCGCCGGCGATTCTCCAGGCCCTGGTGCGGTGAATCGCTCGGGGATCGCCGCGCTCGACCCGGTCAACGGCGTACCGTTCTCGTGGAACCCCGGTCGAGACCGTGGCCAGGGCGCTTTCGAGCTGTATTCGACGCCGGCCGGATTGTGGGTGGGGAGCGATACCGATCTGCTGGGGGGCGAGACCCACCGGAAGCTGGGGATGTTCCCGGTCGCCGGCGGCACCGCGGTTCCCCCCAATCAGGTCTACCAACTCCCCTCCGATCTCTTCAACGCCCCGATCGCCATCGGAGCCGTCGGGTCCCTCGGCAGGCGGTCGTTCGACGGGACCACCGTGGGACCGCACGGGACCCTCGCGACACCGGGGTTCGACTGGAGCACCACGCGAGGCGCCGTCGTGATCAACGGCGTCCTGTTCCACGGGACGAGCGGCGGACAGTTCGTCGCTCATTCGTTCGACGGGACAACACTGGGCCCGGCCCAGACCGTCACCCTGAACGGCTTGACGAACTTCCCACTTGCGAATGTCACCGGCATGTTCTTCGACGCCGCCACCGAGCGCCTGTACTACACGGTCTCCGGCGACGCGAACATGTACTGGCGCGGCTTCACCCCGGAGAGCCGCATCGTCGCCGGCGAGCGCTTCATCGCCGGCGGCCCGGTGAACTGGTCGCTCGCTCGAGGCGTGACGATGGCGAACGGGAAGATCTACTACGGGAGCGCAGACGGGACCTTGCGTTCCGTCAACTTCGTGAACGGTGCCCCGAGCGGCTCGCCCGTCGTGGTCAGCCTGGTGACTGCGGGCTACAACTGGGCTTCTCGAGGGCTCTTCCTCTTCGGCGAACCGACCGTCCCGGGTGGGGATAACACGGATCCGACGACGCCCGGAAAGCCCGCCGGGCAGAGCAACTCGCCGGGAACGATCGATCTCACGTGGGCGGGATCGACCGACAACGTCAGCTCGACGCTCACCTATCACGTGTTCCGTGACGGCGGCGAAGTGGCCACCGTGAACAGCGCCCAGAGCACGGTGTCGTTCAAGGACACCGGCCTCGCCGGAGGCAGCACGCACAGCTACTTCGTCGTCGCCGAGGATGACGCCGGCAACGAAAGCCTGCCCAGCCCGACGTCCGACCCGATCGTGGTGCAGTCCGGGACCCCGGCGATCTTCTCCGACGACTTCTCGAGCGGGAACTTCAACGCCTGGACCTCGGTGAATGGGTTGACGATCGACACCACAGCCGGAGACCCGTCCTCGCCGAGCGCCCGCGGAAACGTGACCGGAGCGAAGGGCTTCGTCAGCAAGACGCTCAGTGGCACGTTCAACGACATCTGTGTGAGCGTGCGCGTGAACCCATCGAACTTGAACGGCAACTCCGTCGACCTGTTCCGGCTCAGGACGGCCGCGAATGGTCCCGTCGTTCGTGTCTACACGACCTCCGCCGGCGAGCTTTGGCTGAGGTCTGACTTCTCGGGAGAGCAACGATCGTCCGGCACGGCAATGGCCCTGAATGCATGGAACCGGATCGAGCTCTGCGGAACGGCATCGCCGGGGACGTGGAGTCTCTATCGGAACGGTACGCAGATCGTGAACGCATGGGCAGCGAATTCGGGGACCTCCCCGGTCGGGATCCTCCAGCTCGGTGAGACACAGTTGAAGACGTGGACGATGAACTTCGACGACGTCGTCGTCGACCAGGCGGTCGGGTAGGTCGAGGGGCGACCGCACGACGCTCAGCCCCGAGACGTCCCGCGGAGGAGCGAGATTGGCGGGACGTCGACCGAGGTTGATACGGGCTGGACTCGCGATCGGACTCGTATCCGCGCTTACGTTCGTGCCTGCCAACACGGCGTCGACGGGACCGGGTCCGCTGATGTTCGGCGCCTTCCCCGGGCCTCGGAACGGACAGAGCCTGCAGCAGGCCGTCGTCGCACTGGAGAGCCAGATCGGCCGAGAGCTCGAGGCCGTCCGTGCGTTCTATCGATGGGACGCACCGTTCCCCACCTCATACGAAACATGGCTCCGGGATACCGGTCACACACTGGTCATGTCCGTGAAGGCGATCCGGATGAACGGGACGCATATCCGCTGGGCCGACATCGCGTCCGCGCAGCCGGGGTCGCCCCTGTACACCGACATCGTTGGATGGGCGACGCGCGTCAAGGACTACGGAGCTCCGATGTACTTCGTCTTCCACCCGGAGCCCGAAACGGTCTCGAACGACTCGAACGGAACCTCGGCGGACTTCATCGCGGCCTGGCGGAAAGTCATCTCGGTGTTCCGAGGCGCTGGGGTAACCAACGCCTCGTACGTCTGGACGATGACGGACTACTCGTTCTGGAGGACGGATCACCGCCGGGCGGTGCTCTGGTATCCCGGCGATGGATACGTGGACCACATCGCAGCCGATGCCTACAACTGGTACACCTGCCGCGGGAACAACACACCGTGGTGGTCGCTCCAACAGATCATCGACCCGCTCAGACAGTTCGGCGCGGCGCATCCAAGCAAGGGGTTGATGCTCCTCGAGTTCGGCGGCTTCGAGGATCCCGCGGCCGCCGGTCGAAAGGCTCAATGGTTCGGCGATGCGCAGGCACTGTTCAAACTGCCTGGGTGGGAACAGTTCAAGGCGATCCTGTACTTCAACACCGTGCAGCCGCCGTTCCCGAACTGCCAGTGGTGGATCGACACGAGCCAGAGTTCGCTCGACGCATTCCGGAGCCTGGCCAACGATCCCTTCTACGGAGGGGCAGACGAGCCAGATCCTGAGCCTACGGTCGTGTTCTCCGACGACTTCTCGACGGGGGACTTCTCGCGATGGAGTGGCGTGGTCAACGTGTCGATCGACTCGACCTCCGGCGCAACGTCGCCGCCGAGCGCCAGAGTACAGGCGAGCGCCACTCGTGCGAGGGCCTACCGTCAGCTGGGCTCAACGCATACGGACCTCTGTCAGACGATGCGCTTGAATCTCGCCTCGATCGGAGCCAACAACGTGGACCTCCTTCGGTTGCGGACTGCGGCCGATGGACCGGTCGCGCGTATCTATCTCAGCTCGGCCCGGACCCTGTGGATCCGATCCGACGCCTCCGGCCAGCAGCTTTCCTCGGGACGTGCGTTACCGCCGGATTGGAACATCCTGCAGCTCTGTGCCGCAGTGGGTACCCAGGGAAGCCTGACCATGTCGTTGAACGGGACGGTGATCGCCGGTCCATGGAGTGTGAATATCGGTACCGCGCCGATCGGCCGTGTGGAGATCGGGGATGGTGCATCGAAGACATGGGCAGCGAACGTGGACGACGTCCTCGTGACCTCGAATGCCTGAGGGGCACGGGTGGGACGCACGAAGGAGCAGGGCGTGAAGCCTCGACACTGGAGCAGACGCACACTGACGACCTTCGGCGCGTTCTCGCTCGCCTCCGGCATCCTCCTCGGACTGGTCGTCCTTCCGGCGTCCGCCGTCGACATCTGCGGCTCGTCGAACGGCATCTCCATATGCGTGAGTGCGCCTGACGGCCAGCTCTCGGGGGACGAACCGATCGCCGTGACGGTGAACGGACCGGTGAGCGACATCAAGGAGATGGTCTTCCAATGGGGTCCGTCGACGAGCTCGACGGCGCAGCTGCTCACTGACTACGAGTACCCCTACGGATTCACCTGGCGAACGAACCAGTACTTGGACGCGACGCAGTTCCTGAACGTCCGCGTGAAGCGCTTGGACGATTCGGTCGGCGGCCCGGTCTCGCTTCAGCTCACGCTCGAGAACGGCAACGACACCTCCATCCCTCAGAACCCGAACGACTGGGAGCAGTTGTTCCAGCCTCGGTCGTTCACCGGTGATCCGGTGATCGCCGCCGTCGGCGACGGGGGTGACGGCACCGTCCGCTCCAACGAGGTTGCCGACTCGATCCTGGGATCGCAGGCCGCCCTCCTGCTGTATCTCGGCGATCTCGCGTACGAACGCGGAACGCCGGCAGAGCTCGACGCGAACTTCGGGCGATCGGCGTTCGAGGCCGGCGGAGGCACGGGCTGGGGCAAGCTCAGCCGGTTCACGCGGCCCACCCTCGGCAATCACGAAGTCGTCAATCTCGCGGCCTGGCGTAACTACTGGCACGGCCGACCGGATTGGGAATCGTTCGTCTTCGGTGGCGTGCGGTTCCTGAACCTCAACAGCGAGTGTGCCACGGTCGGTGGCTGCGGTCCGCAGAGCGCCCAATACGCGTTCGTGCAGAATGTCCTATCGACCAACAGCCAGGAGTGCGTCGTCGCCTACTGGCACCGCCCGGTGCTCAGCTCGGTGGAGGATAACGCTGAGATGCAGCCGATCTGGTCGCTGCTGGCCGCTGGAGGCGGCGATCTCGTGTTGAACGGGCATACCCACGACATGGAGGCGTACGCCCCGCTCGACGCGTCCCTGCAAGCCGGCGGCCCGGATGCGCATATGGTCGAGCTGGTATCGGGCGGAGGTGGCCACTACCTCACCGCGGTGGCGGACACCGATCCGAGAGGCGTCTGGCAGGCCACCAAGGTTCCGGGCGCCGTCTATGTCACGGCCGTCGGAGGGGGGACGGGATCTGCGACACAGCTGAACTGGGCCTTCCGCGACCGGAGCGGCGGGCTCGTCAGCGGGACGGGAGGTCAAGGCACGGGATCGATCGAATGCGCGAACGAGCCCGATACGGCGGCCGTGTTCTCCGACGACTTCTCGACGGGGAACTTCTCGCGTTGGAGCGGAGTGACGAACCTGTCCGTCGACACCAACACCGGTGGGATCGCTCCTCCGAGCGCCCGAGGGCAGGTGACCGGCAACCGGGCGTGGGCCTACCGGACGCTGGGCTCGACCCACGCGAACCTGTGCCAAGCGATGCGCGTGAACCTCGCCTCGATCGGTGCCAACAGCGTGGATCTCCTGCGTCTTCGCACCGGGTCCGACGGTCCGGTGGCGAGGGTCTATGTGAACTCGGCTCGGACCCTTTGGCTCCGATCCGACGCTTCCGGCCAGCAGCTGTCCTCGAGCAGACAGCTGCCGACCGGGTGGAACACGATCGAGCTGTGCGCCACCGTGGACACTGCGGGCACCCTCACCTTGAAGCTCAACGGGGCGGTGATCGCCGGGCCGTGGACCGTCAACCTAGGCACCGTCCCGATCGGCAGGATCCAGATCGGCGACACCACGCTGCGGACCTGGACCGCGAACTTCGACGACGTCGTCGTGACGTCCGGCGGGCTTGCGGCCGACACCGTTCCCCCGAGCGTTCCCGGACGGCCGACCGGCCTCAGCAACTCGGCGGGCACGATCGATCTCACGTGGACCGCGTCCACCGACGACCGCGCAAGCACGATCGCCTATGCCGTGTATCGCGACGGCGCCTCGACCGCGGTGGGCACCGTGACGAGCTCGTCCACCACGACGGTCTCTTTCCAGGACTCGGGGCTCACGCCCGGGAACACCCACACGTACGAGGTGACGGCAGGCGACGGGACGAACACGAGCGCGCGCAGCCCGGCCTCGGCCTCGATCACCGTCTCAGGGACGGCGGCCGTGTTCTCCGACGACTTCTCGACGGGGAACTTCTCGCGTTGGAGCGGAGTGACGAACCTGTCCGTCGACACCAACACCGGTGGGATCGCTCCTCCGAGCGCCCGAGGGCAGGTGACCGGCAACCGGGCGTGGGCCTACCGGACGCTGGGCTCGACCCACGCGAACCTGTGCCAAGCGATGCGCGTGAACCTCGCCTCGATCGGTGCCAACAGCGTGGATCTCCTGCGTCTTCGCACCGGGTCCGACGGTCCGGTGGCGAGGGTCTATGTGAACTCGGCTCGGACCCTTTGGCTCCGATCCGACGCTTCCGGCCAGCAGCTGTCCTCGAGCAGACAGCTGCCGACCGGGTGGAACACGATCGAGCTGTGCGCCACCGTGGACACTGCGGGCACCCTCACCTTGAAGCTCAACGGGGCGGTGATCGCCGGGCCGTGGACCGTCAACCTAGGCACCGTCCCGATCGGCAGGATCCAGATCGGCGACACCACGCTGCGGACCTGGACCGCGAACTTCGACGACGTCGTCGTGACGTCCTAGCGCGACTAGCCGATCTGGGGCATCACCGAGAGCCACCGAGAGTCCGCCATGTCGGCATATCCGGAGCGCGCGCTCGAAGAGCTGTCCGTGACCCACGGATAGCCGTCCTTGACCTCGTCGAAGTAGATCAGGCCCTTGAGCCTCGACCATTCCTTGCCCGCATCGCGGATGCTGCGGAACCAATCCGCCTTTCGCTCCGGGTCGTCCGGATCCTCCATCACACCGAATTCGACGACGAAGACGGGCTTATCTCGTTCGCTCGCAAAGCTCATCGTCGGAGCCATGATCTCTTGAAAGGAATCCCAGCGCGGTTTCATCGGGAACCAGTTGTATCCATTCGTTCCGATGATGTCGACGTATCCGTCTCCCGGATACCAGTCCATCGGATCTCTGCCTGAGCCCTTGTCGAAGGTCCAGGACATCATCGTCCATACGAAGGCGACATTATCGACGCGCTCCTCACGGAAGACCTCGACGATGTGCCGGAATGCAGACGCGAACTCCGCAGGCGACCCGAACTCCCCATCGCTCTCAGGTTCGTCGTGGAACGACAGGTAGACCGGCGCCCCGAACGCTCTGAACCTTCGCGCTTGCCTCACGATCCACCGGTCGCGGACTCCTGTGGCGATCTCGTTCCACGGGACGATGGTGCCGTCCGTACGCATCGCCTTCCAGCTGAGGAAGGGCAATCTCTCCGCCCGATACGAAGCCTTGTCGTACTTCATGGGAAGGGATTGGTTCCATCGGTAGTACCGATGGTCGATGGCGAACCTCCGGTCGATCGCGCGCTCGACACGCCGTATGGGCTCGTGGCCGGTCTCACCGGCTCGAGGTGCGACCCACGATCCCAGGTAGGCACCGCGCTCAGGAACCAGCACCGGCGGGTACGCGAGGGCCTCCGTTGCGAGGAGCTGGATGACGATGATCGCAACGGCCAAACAGCCGGCGAAGGCCCCACCCCGAAATGGGCGCAAGGTCGTTGGATGAGCTTGGCTCACCGAAGCGGTCACCCCCCGTGGCCGGAGATCCGGAGGAAACGAGGTAGCTCAGGCATCGGCCCGAACGCGGCTCAACTGAAGGCGGCGTGAGCTTGGCCTGGCCGGGCCGCTGCGCCGGGTGCCGCGGGAGGTCCCGGCGTTGACCCCTTGGCACTCGCGTGGCTATCCTGTTAGCACTCATCCCGGCCGAGTGCTAACCGGGAAACGGACAGCAGGAGGAGGAACGGGCATGGCAAAGCAATTCAGCCTGAAGCCGCTCGAGGACCGGATCGCCGTGCATCCCAGCGAGGAGGAGGAGACGACGTCCTCCGGCATCGTGATCCCGGACACGGCGAAGGAGAAGCCGCAGGAGGGCACGGTCGTGGCGGTCGGCCCCGGCCGGTTCGAGGACGGGAACCGCGTTCCGCTCGACGTCGCCGTCGGCGACAAGGTCATCTACAGCAAGTACGGCGGCACCGAGGTCAAGGTCGAGGGCGAGGAGTACCTGATCCTTTCCGCCCGCGACGTCCTCGCGGTCATCACCAAGTAGGAACCCGGCGCATTTCGGATGGAGGGCTCGAGCGCCTGGCGCCGAGCCCTCGCTCCGCTGAGGGGTTGTGAAGGAGGAATCAACGCATGGCAAGCAAGCTGCTGAAGTTCAGCGAGGACGCCCGCCGGTCGCTCGAAGCGGGCGTGAACAAGCTGGCCGACGCCGTCGCGCTCACGCTCGGCCCCAAGGGGCACAACGTCGTGCTCGACAAGAAGTGGGGCGCACCCACGATCACGAACGACGGCGTCACGATCGCCAAGGAGGTCGAGCTCGAGGACCCCTGGGAGAACATGGGGGCGCAGCTCGCGAAGGAGGTCGCCACCAAGACGAACGACGTCGCGGGTGACGGCACCACCACGGCGACCGTGCTCGCCCGCGCGATGGTGCGACACGGGATGCGCAACGTCGCCGCCGGCGCGAACCCGATCGCGCTCAAGCGCGGGATCGAGAAGGCCGTCGTCGCGGCGGTCGAGGCGATCAAGAACCAGGCCAAGGACGTCGAGACGCGCGAAGAGATCGCTCAGGTCGCATCCATCTCGGCGGCAGACCCGCAGATCGGCGAGGTCCTCGCCGATGCCCTCGACAAGGTGGGCAAGGACGGCGTCGTCACCGTGGAGGAATCGAACACGTTCGGCATGGAGCTCGAGTTCGTCGAGGGGATGCAGTTCGACAAGGGCTACATCTCGCCGTACTTCGTCACGGACCAGGAGCGCATGGAGGCCGTGCTCGAGGAGCCCTACGTCGCGGTGGTGAACAAGAAGATCAGCAGCGTGCAGGAGATGCTCCCGCTCTTGGAGAAGGTCCTGCAGGCGGGCAAGCCGCTCCTGATCATCGCCGAGGACGTCGAGGGCGAGGCCCTGGCCACGCTGGTCGTGAACAAGATCCGCGGCACGTTCAACGCCGTGGCCGTCAAGGCTCCCGGGTTCGGCGAGCGCCGCAAGGCCATGCTCGAGGACATCGCGGTCCTGACGGGCGCCCAGGTCGTCAGCGAGGAGGTCGGCCTGAAGCTCGAGAACGTCGGGCTCGACCTGCTCGGCCACGCACGGCGTGTCGTCGTCGCGAAGGACACGACGACGATCGTCGAAGGTGCCGGGGACGCGGAGGCGGTCAAGGGCCGGATCAACCAGATCAAGACCGAGATCGACAAGACCGACTCGGACTGGGACAAGGAGAAGCTCCAGGAACGGCTCGCCAAGCTGGCCGGTGGCGTCGCGATCGTGAAGGTCGGCGCGGCGACCGAGGTAGAGCTGAAAGAGAAGAAGCATCGGATCGAGGACGCCCTGTCGGCGACCCGCGCGGCCATCGAGGAGGGCATCGTTCCGGGTGGGGGCGTCGCGCTGATCCGTGCCGAGGCCGCGCTGGACAAGCTCGACCTCACGGGCGACGAGGCCACCGGCGCCAAGATCGTGCGCTCCTCGCTTTCCGAGCCGGCCAAGCTGATCGCCGACAACGCCGGCGACGAGGGCGCGGTCATCATCGAGCGGATCCGCTCCGAGGGCGACAGCCGGGGCTACAACGCGGCCACCCGTGAATGGGTGGACATGTTCAAGGCGGGGATCTTGGACCCGGCGAAGGTCACGAGATCGGCGCTCCAGAACGCCGCCTCGATCGCGGGCATCATCATCACGGCCGAGGGTGCCGTCGTGGAGAAGCCCGAAGAGGAGGAGCCGGCCGCGGCCGGCGGTCATGGGCACATGCACTAGCGCCGCGTAAGCGTCGTTCTGTTTGACGAGTGGCCGGGGAAGTATCCCCGGCCACTCGTGGTTCAGGTGCTGGCCGGTGATCGGCTCCCGGGAAGGCCGCCGACGATCTCTTGTGGAAGAACAACCTCGCGGCCTGGTCCCTCGAGTGCTGCGAGGGAAGCGCCGCTGTGTGCTCCATCACTCGAACGTCCTACCGACCTCGGCTGGGAACGCTCCCTTCGGAATGGCAAGACAACCTTCTCGGCGATCGTCATGGGAGCGCGCTCGGTCATGACGGATTCGATCACCACTCGAGATCCTCGACGCGGCGGCCGACGAGCACCATCTGACCCGCGAGGGCGATCGCCGGGAGGCCCGGCCGCCCGCAGCCACGCGCCCCCTCCGCGCAGTGGCCGTTCCCGGGAACCCTCGACTCACTATCCGGACGCGGCCACGAGAACGAGGTCGCGGTGGCCTACACCGGCGCATTGCATCCCGACGCTGGGGGACATGTTCAAGGCCTGGATCCTGGCCAGACGAAGGCCACGCCGTCGGCGCTCCAGAACGCCGCCTCGACCGCGCGGATCATCGTCACGGCCGAGGGCCCAGGCGTGGAGAGGCCCGAGGACGAGGAAGAGCCGCCTGGGGCGGGGCGGTCACGGCGACGTGCACTGAGCGTGTCGAATCGTCACGCCTCGCACAGGGGGGACCGAGCTGTGCCCGGTCCCCTCGGGCTCCCGTTAGCCAGCTCGCATCAGCGGTAACTACTCGATTCTACGTACAAGCCTACGTACAGGGAACTTTTGGAGGTCTACGTCTTGTACACGTTACGTGTCCCCCACTAGGGTTACAGCCTACGCAACGGGAAGAGGATTCTCATCTAAGGGAGGGAGCGAGGTGTCTTCCCCACGGCGGACGGCCCCAGCGGCCGGCGTCGTCATCGTCGAGGCCATCGGCGTCGTCCGGATGAGCCTGCATATGCTCTTCGAGTCGGTTCCCGACATCCAGGTCTTGGGCGAAGCTGGTGACGCCGACACGGCCCTCGATGTGGTGTCCGGGGTCAAGGGGCCCGCCGGCGTCGTCGTCCTTCTCGGGGTCGAGCTCGGCGGCGAGCACGACTCGTTCTGGCTGATCCGCGCGATCCGCGAGCGGTTCCCTCAGCTCACGATCCTGGCGACGGGAACCGACCTGAGTCCAAGCGCGATCTCTCAGGCCCTGTTCGCCGGGGCGGACGGCTTCGTGCACAAGAACTCGTCGCCCGAGCGATACATCGAGGCAACCCGCAGGGCCGCCCAGGGCGAGCTCGTCCTCGAGGGCCTGCCACGAGGTGCGCTCGGAGGGATCGTCGAGCGGATCGACCATCAACGGGTGTCCACGAGCGTCCTTACCCCCCGCGAGCACATGGTCCTAGTCGCGGCCGCGGACGGCCTCACCGCCCGCGAGATCGCCCGGCGTCTCGGCGTTCGGGAACGAACGGTGACGACGCACCTGAACCACATCTACCGCAAGCTCGGCGCGAGCGGTCGGATCGCCGCGGTCACTGCTGCCGCGCGCATGGGCGTGCTGACGCTCCCCACGTCGGACGTCGTCGCCACGTCGGACGCGATTCCTGCGTCGAACGTCGTCCCCCCGTTGGACGTGATCGGCGCGCTCTCGAGCGCCGGCGCCGGATCCGTCGTCTCCAACTGATCGCGGAACTTCCGGGCGTCCCGATCCCTTTACGTACACCCGCGTACGCAAACGTTACCGATGTGCGTACCGCGGAAGTGCGGATAGCGACGCTGTAGCGGCCGTCGCTACGTTTCGCCCACGACTACAACAGATGCCGGGTGTCCTCCCGAACAGGGCCTGCCACCCGGCCCGCATGCGCGAAGGAGGTGACATCCAGATGCTGCTTCAGGCTCACACGTTCGTGCGGGTGACGATCGGTGACCTCCGTTCGCGTATGCACGTCCGGCTCGTGGAGATGGTGCGCAGCGAGGTCGGGGCAACCGCGGCCGAGTACGCACTGCTGGTCTCTTTGATCGCCATCGTGCTCGTCGTCGGTGCGTTCTTGCTGGGAACAGCGATCAACAACCGGCTGACCGATACGGCCACCTGTGTCGACACTGCGAACGGCGGTCCCTGCGTCTGATCGTTCGTGCGCCGTGAGAGCGGCTCCGGCCGCTCTCTCTTCCCCGGACCCCGGGGAAGAGATGGTGGCCGGAATGAGAACGAAGGAGATGTCGTGTTGAGATGGCGGAACGAGCGTGGTGCTGCGGCCGTGGAGTTCGCGCTACTTCTACCGCTGCTCATCGTGATCCTCTTCGGGATCATCGCGTTCGGGATCGCGCTCATGCGAACGGTTAACTACGTGAGCGCCGCGCGGGAGGGTGCCCGCTATGCCGCCGTGCACTGCCGACCGGATTCCACGAGCTGCACCCCCACCCTGATCCAAGATCGGGTAACGCAGTCGGCCAACGGGAATCCCATCGGTCCCGGCACGCCGGCTGCCGATACCGACTGCGCCGTGACCCCTGGGCAGCCCGTCACCGTCTCATGGGACCAGCAGGTGCCGATCCATATCCCCCTCCTGCCGGACCTCTCGTTCACGATGAATGTCGCGGGGACGTTCCGATGCGAATGAGGCGACGACTGGACGAGGAATCGGGCGCCACCGCAGTCATCGTGGCCCTCTTGCTCGTCGTCCTGGTCGGGATGCTGGCCATGACGGTCGACGGCGGCCTCCTGTGGACGAAGTACCGGCGGATCCGCACCTCGAACGACGCCGCGGCGCTCGCGGCCGCGTACTCGTGCGCAACCGGTGAGGGCCTCGCCGGCGCCGACGCGGCGGCGGCGAGCATCGCCCAGTCGAACGTTTCCGACGCCGTGGCGACCCAGTCGAGCGACTACTCCCCGGGCTGCGTCGTGGAGGGCGGTCAGGTCACCGTGTACTTCGGCGGCGAGCAAGGCCTCATGTTCGGCCCGGCCATCGGGATCTCGTCTCCGAAGCCGGTGGCGGCGACCGCGACGGCCATCTGGGGAGGGGCCGGCGGCGCCTCGAACGTGGCGCCGCTCATGCTCTCGCTGGACCGCCTGTCGGACTGTGAGATCCCGTTCGGCATGACGCTCGTGGTCGGTGTCTCCCGATGCTTCTTCTGGTGGGACAACGGGACCCCGAACGATACGACCGCCCTCACGAACGCTGAGTGGGGTCTCGTCGACCTCACGACGTGGGGCGTCGAGCCGCTGGGCGCTTGCGGAGGGAACGTCAGCCAGAGTGACGTCGGCACCTGGATCGACACCGGCTATCCCGGGTCGCTCTTGATCGATCCGCCGCCCCTCGAGTACGTCTGCCGGGGCAACGGGTTCCAGGGGAACGCTCTGAACAACGACATCAATGCCGAGGCCGGCCAGGTCCTGTTCTTCCCCGTCAACGACCCTTCCCAGCAGTTGCAGTCCAACGGCACGCTGTGCCGCCCCGACAGCCTCGACCCCGACAACCTCGACGGAGACTGCTCCGTTCAGAAGTACGCGATCATCGGGTTCGCCTCCCTCCAGATCGCGCGCGTGTGGACGGGGCAGAACGCGCAAGCCATGTGCAACCACCCGGCTTCCAACAACGGGAGCCTGCGTTGCCTCGAGGCCGTGTGGATGGGGTTCCAGACCGGAGGCCTCAGCCCGAACCCGGACGTTCCGAACCTCGGACTGTTCGCGGTGGCGCTCACCGGATGAGACCGAGGAGGAGATCGACGTGAAGAGGGCACTCACCGCGATAGTCGTCTTCCTGGCAGCGGCGGCGGCCGCCGCCGGGGTGTTCATGTTCATGAACGGCGTTCGCGAACGCGCGGATGACGGTCGCGTGACCGTGCAGGTGATCGTCGCCTCGCAGGACGTGCCCGCCGGACAGGATCTGGATCCGCTGATCGAGGACGGCGTGTTCCGCGCGAAGGCCGTCGACGTCGAGGATCTGGTTCCTGGCGCGATCACGGACGTCTACCAGCTCCGCGGCCAGCGGACGGGATATCCGATCCTCGCGGAGGAACAGATCGCCGCCGCGAGGCTCGCCGGACCGCTGCAGGCGGGCGGTGGCATCCTCGGCATCCCGGAAGGGCTGCAGGCGGCCGCGATCACGCTCGAGCCTCAGCGGATCGTCGCCGGGGCGCTCCAACAAGGCGACCACGTCGAGGTGTTCGGGACCTTCACCTCGCGCGCAGCGGCGGGAACGCAGACGACGCGCGTGGTGATCGAGGACGCGCTCGTCCTCGCCGTCGCGAGGCCGGCCGAAGGTGCGGTCGGAGCCGGCGGGACCGGCACCTTGACGCTCGCAGTCACGCCGGAGCAGGCATCGTTGCTGATCTACGCGCAGGAGCTGGGTCACGTCTGGCTGACGTTGCTGCCGCCGAACCAGCCCGGCGTCGCCGTCCCGCCGGTGTCGCTGAAGGTGCTTCGATGACCAACACGCGCCGGGTCGTCGCGGTCGGGGGATCGAACACCTTTCCCCCTGAGGTCGCGCGAGCGCTCGGGGCGTCTCCGGACGCCGTGTCCTGGCTCCCGTCGATCGCCAGCGCTCAGATGGCTCTGGCCGACGGCAAGGAGCCGTTCGATGTCGTCGTCCTCGCGCCGTCGGTGGGTGACGACGAGGCGATCGCGCTCGCCGAGTTCGCCGCCAAGGAGGCGCCGGCCACCGCCGTGCTCGTCGTCCGGGACGTGCCCGTGGACGGCGCCTTCCCGAGACTCGTCCGGGGGGGTGTTCGCGACGTCGTGGACCTCACGAAGGGCCGGAACGAATTCAAGGATGCGCTCCGCCGGGCCGTCGAGTGGAGCTCCGGCATGCGAGGTACCTCGAACGGGACCGGGTCGCATGGTCCGACGGGCGTCGTCGTCTCGATCTTCTCCACGAAGGGTGGGACCGGCAAGACCTTCCTTTCGTGCAACCTCGCGGCCGCGCTCGCCGAGCGGTCCGGCTCACGGGTCGCGCTCGTGGACCTCGACCACGACCTTGGCGACGTGTTCGCGTCCTTCCGAGTGGAGCCGAGTCGCACCTTGCAAGAGCTCCTGACGCTCGACGAGGGCGCCGACGTCGAGGCCGTCGCCCAGCTCGGGACGCCGCTCGTGAAGGGTGTCACCGGGTTCGGGTCGCGGCCGGACCCTCGCGCGGAGCCGATTCCGGGAGCGGCGATCGCCCGGATGCTCAGCGCACTCAAGGAGGCGTTCCCCTTCACGGTCGTCGACGCGACGTCGGAATACGCGGATCACGTGCTTGCTGCTCTCGACCTGTCCGACGCCGTCTGCCTGATCACGGGGCTCGACGCGATCGGCGTGCGCCACATGACGATCGCGATGCAGACGCTCCAGAACCTCGGAGTGCCGCGCGACCGGCTTCGTTTCGTGGTGAACAGGGCCGACAGCAAGGTCGATCTCACGGTCCAGGACATCGAGCGTCTCGTCGGGGTGCACATCGACGGGCGGATCCCATCCAGCCCGCTGGTTCCTCGTTCCCTCAACCGTGGCCGGATCCTGTGGGCGGAGCAGCGACGATCCGACGTCGCCAAAAGCATCGAGGCATTCGCCGACCTGCTCCGGGCGACGCTCGCGCCGCAGCCGGTCGCCGTCGCCGCGAACGGACATCGACGATGGGGCAGGGGGTAGAAGGTGTCACTCGCGGAGCGACTCTCCCGGCAGGAACGCCCGGACCGAAGCGTCGAGGTTCGGGACCGGATCCAAGAACAGCTCATCGGCGTGCTGGGGGCGCGTCTGTATGACGACGCGATGTCGGACGGCGACCTGCGCCGGCTCGTGGACAGCCGGCTACGCGACCTCCTCGAAGCGGAGGAGATGCCGCTGTCGATCCAGGAGAAGGCGCAGATCATCCAGCAGATCGGCGACAACATCCTTGGTCTTGGCCCCATCGAGCCCTTCATCCGCGACCCGGAGATCACGGAGATCATGGTGAACGGTCACCGCTCGGTATACATCGAGCGCGCGGGCAAGATCCATCGGACGGAGGTCGAGTTCAAGAGCGAGGAAGACCTTCGGCGGGCGATCGACAAGATCGTCGGGAGGGTCGGACGGCGCATCGACGACGCGTCGCCGTACGTCGACGCGCGCCTCGCCGACGGCTCGCGAGTGAACGCGATCATCCCGCCGGTCGCGATCAGAGGTTCGGCTCTCACGGTCCGCAAGTTCTCCGCCGACCCGTTCACCGCCAAGGACCTGGTCGACTTCGGGACGATGACGCCGGAGGTCGTGTGCTTCTTGGATGCATGCGTGCGTGGCCGGCTGAACATCCTCGTCTCGGGCGGCACCGGCGCCGGGAAGACGACGCTGCTGAACGTCCTTTCCGCGTTCCTGCCGGAGGACGAGCGCATCATCACGATCGAGGACTCGGCCGAGCTTCGCCTCCAGCAGCCACACGTGGTGTCGCTGGAGTACCGCCCACCGAACATCGAGGGCGAGGGAGAGATCACCATCCGCGATCTCGTCCGCAACGCCCTGCGCATGCGGCCGGACCGCATCGTCGTCGGCGAGGTTCGGGGCGGCGAGACGCTGGACATGCTCCAGGCGATGAACACCGGCCACGACGGCTCGATCAGCACGATCCACGCCAACTCGCCGCGGGACGTCCTTTCCCGCCTCGAGACGCTCGCCCTCATGGCCGGCATGGACCTCACCGTCCGTGCCCTTCGGGAGCAGGTCGCGGCGGCGCTCGATCTAATCGTCCACGTCTCCCGGCTCCAGGACGGGGTGCGCAGGGTGACGAACGTGTCGGAGGTGGTGGGCTTGGAGGGCGACACCGTCACGATGCAGGACCTGTTCGCGTTCCACGTCGAGGGCGGGCTGGACGAGCGCGGCCGTGTGCGGGGGCGCATGGCGCCGACGGGGCTGCGACCCCATTTCATCGACGCGCTCGCGGAGCGCAACGTGACGCTCGAGACCTCGTGGTTCGCGCCTCCGACCGGGATGGAGCCCTGGTGAACGGAGGCACCCGAGCGCTCGCGACCGCATGCGGAACCGTCCTCGTCATCGCGATGGCCGGCCCGGCCGCGGCCATCGAGGGTGACGTGTCGATCCGCAACGTCGACGTGTCGGACTTCCCGACGGTCCGGCTGGTGGTGTCCACTCGGGAGTCCGTCTCCCTGGATCTCGGTGACGTGAGGATCATCGAGAACGACACGCCGGTGGACGTGACCGACGTCTATCCTCTCGGCGCAGCGACCGGCGGGGTCGACGCGGTTCTGGCGATCGACGCCTCGAACAGCATGCGCGGCCAGCCTCTGGACACTGCCCTGGCGGCCGCACGAGCATTCCTGGCCGGCGTCCCAGCCTCGATGCCGCTCGGCGTCGTCACGTTCTCCGACCAACCGGTCGTCTTGTCGCCGGTGTCGGACGACCGTCCCTCAGTCGAGCAGGCGGTTGCCTCGCTGTCCGCGACGACCACGCAGGGAACGGCGCTGTTCAACAGCGTGGTCGCGGCGTCGGGGATGTTCTCCGGCTCCGCCCAGCACAACTTGATCCTGCTGACCGACGGCCGATGCAGAGCCGATCCGTCCGATCATGGTCCCTGCCTGCTCGACGGAAGCCTCGATGACGCCGTCGAGGCCGCGAACGCGGCGGGCGTCACCGTGTTCACGATCGGGCTGTCGAGGACCGAGACGGCCGTGCCGACGCTCGAGCGGATCGCGGACCTGACCGGCGGCGCGCACTCTCTTATCTCGCTGGACGAGCTGGAAGGGGTGTACGCGGGCCTGGCGGAGGAGTTCACGCGGCAGTACGTGGTGGAGTACCGGTCGAAGGCGCCGCTGGGGGCGGCGGTGACGACCGACGTTCGACTGCCCGTCGGATCGGACTCGGTCAGCTTCCTGGCGCCCGGGCACGACGCGCTGCTTACCCGAATCCGGGAAGGGACGGGAGTGATCTCGTTCTGGGCCGGGCCCTTCGGGATGAGCGTGGTCGTCGGGGTCACGTTCCTCGTTGTGCTCGCCGTTGGTCTCGTTATCGCGGACATCGATGGCCGAAGGCGGCGGGAGCGGCAGTTGCGCTCGAGACTCGTGGCGCCGGTCGAGCCGGCCTGGGATCCGGGGGGCGGTCCAGCTGCGACCGCGACGACGCTCATCCCGCGGCAGCTCGCCGACGTCGCCGAGCGGGTCGCAGGCAAGACCGCTGCTGGGCAGCGCCTCATGCGCCGGCTGGAGCACGCGGGGTGGTCGATCCGGAGCGGCGAGTTCCTCTGGATGGTCGCCATCGCGGTGATCGTCCTGGGCCTGGTCGGCTTGATCGTCGCGAACGTCGTGGGCGCGCTCGCCGGCGCGCTCGCCGGTGCGCTGGTTCCCTTCGCCCTGTTGTCTCGCGCCGCTGCCCGTCGACAAGCGGCGATCCAAGCGCAGCTCGCCGACACCCTGATGGTCATCGCGAGCTCGATGCGCGCGGGGCACAGCTTCATGCAGTCGCTCGACTCCGCGGCGAAAGAGGTCGACGAGCCGGCCGCCGGGGAGTTCGGACGCGTCCTCACGGAGATCCGCCTCGGCCGCGACTCCGAAGGCGCGCTCGACTCGTTGGCCGAGCGCGTGGGGAGCCAGGATCTCGAATGGGCGGTGACCGCCATCAAGATCCAGCGCAAGATCGGTGGGAACCTCGCCGAGGTCCTCGAGACCGTTGCGAACACGATCCGCGAGCGGGAGACGCTGCGACGCCAGGTGAAGGTGCTCTCGGCGGAGGGACGGATCTCCATCATCGTGCTGACGGTGCTGCCGATCCTTCTTGCCGGCTACATCATGCTGGTGAACCCGGAATACCTCAAGACGCTCACGACGACCACCGCCGGCATCGCCATCTCGATCACGGGAGGTCTGATGATGATCTTGGGCTACGTGTGGATGAGGAAGATCGTGAGGCTCGATGTCTGATCAAGCGTACATCCTCATCGGCGTCTTCGGTACGTTCCTCGCCGTCGCGGTCACCGGAGTCACGATGATCACCGTCTCGCGCGGTCGCCGATCGGCGCACGTTCTCCAAGGACAGCTCGAGAGCGCAGGCTTCCAGGTCGCTCACCATGGCGCCGCGGCATCGTTCTCCGACCGCGTCGTCGGGCCCGCCGTCGCGCGCTTCTCACACGCGGCAGCCCGAATCACTCCGGCGGGCCTTCGCAGGGGCGTCGCCAGGCGCCTCGTTCTCGCGGGCAGCTCGGGTCGGTGGACGGCCGAGGTGTTCCTGGCCGGGCAGCTCGCGTTCACGCTCGGGGCGGCCGCACTCGGCTTCTTCCTCGGGATGAACGGCGAGAAGCGCATCCTGGGACCCTTGTGGATCCCGTTGCTCGCATTCGTCGCGTACATCTTCCCGATCGCGCTGCTCGACGGGAGGGCGCAGAACCGCCAGGAGCAGATCCGCCGACTGCTGGCGGACACGATCGATCTGCTCACCATCAGCGTGGAGGCGGGACTGGCGTTCGACGGGGCGCTCCTGCACGCCCGCCGTTCCATGAAAGGGCCTTTGTCGGAGGAGATCGGCCGCATGCTGCACGAGATGCAGTTGGGGGTTCGGCGCAGCGACGCGATGCGCGCTCTGTCTGAGCGAACGAACGTGACGGAGCTGCGCAGTTTCGTCCTTGCGATGGTGCAGGCCGATGTGTTCGGTGTCAGCGTCGCGAACGTGTTGCGATCGCAGTCGCAGGAGCTCCGGACGAAACGCCGTCAGCGGGCCGAGGAGCGCGCGATGAAGATCCCCGTGAAGCTCCTCTTCCCGATGATCATCTGCATCCTTCCGGCCCTGCTGATCCTCGTCGTCGGGCCCGGAGTGATCCGCATCGCGGAGGTCCTCATCTTCTGATGCGGATGAGGGCGCCGTATGGCTCAGGCGGGTTCACGGTGCGGAGTCTCGGCGTCGGGGAGGGTCACGGTGATGTTCTCGTCGCCGGCGTCGTCGGCCAGTCCCGCCCGCTCGAGCTGCTTCATCTTGTAGTAGGCGCCCTGTCGCGTGATCCCGAGTGCCTCTGCGATGTCCTCGGCCGAGGCGCCCAGCTCTCTCGCTCGCAGGATCGACTCGGCCTCGACCTGGACGAGGTGCGCCCGGAGCACCTGGAGAGCTCTCAGGGCGACGAGAGGGAAGGTGTCACGGCCCTCCACCCTTCGAATGAGCCGGCGCGGGAACTTCTCGGTGGCCACGCGCGGCAGTCTACTTCGGTTTGCGGCGTGCCTGTAAAGGTCTCTTTCGAAGAAACGCCTCATCTTCCACCGAGCGTATTCGTCTAGCAGGAAGGATTCGACCGCAGCCGAAAGATACCTTGACAGCTGTCCGTCAGACCACCTACGTTAAGCGCCGCACAGCCGATAGCACGGCCCGAACGGGCGTAGGGAGGGTGACCCTCTCGATTCCCCCGGAGGTCGGATAGGTAGGAACGGCCACCCGGGTCTTCCCCCGGAGCAGGTCTCCACCTCTCCACGTTCGAGGGAACCGTGGGGTCCCGTTGGAGGGACCGGGGACATGAAGGTTTCATCGGACGAGGGAACGGAGTTTCAGCGCTGCTCCGATGCCGGCGCTCGATCCCCAGGCCGCGTCATGGACTTGGGATTCATGAGAGAGAGAGTCCATGACTAAGAACAAGTTCTCAGTTCCGCTGATCGCTGCGCTGACGGTGACGTTCCTGATGCTTGGAACGGCGCCGGCGATCGCCTCGGTCCAGACGGATCGGTATCTCTACAACTTCGGCGACACGGTCCAGATCACCGGCGACGGTATGGCTGCCTCAGAGGTCGTGGCGGTCGATGTCTACTTCCCGAACGCATCACTGGCGCAACACCACGAGGTGGCGGCGGACGAGTTCGGCAACTTCTCAGACTCCTTCTACCTCGCCGAGGGGATGCCCGGCGGCATCTACGACGTCGTGGCGACCGGTCTCTCGTCGGGGATCGTCTTCACAACTCAGTTCGATCCGGCCCCGGCCGCACCCAATAACGTCGGGTTCATCGACGGACGATTCTTGGCCTCGCCGACCGGCATCACCGTTCAATGGGCCGCGGCGTCGGGCGCCAACTGCTACTACGTCTACCGATCCACCTCGCCGTTGCCTTCCCTCGCCTCTGTGAGCGCCACGGGCTTCTCGTGCTCTTCGGCCCCGGCGGGCGTCTATGCCATCGTCGCCGCTCCCGGCACGAGCTTCACGGACCCGCAAGCGGCCGTGACGACCGTGGACACGTACTTCTACTACGTCGCCACGGTGCAGAACACGGGCTCGGTCGGCAATCAGGGACGTTCGGCGAATTCCAACCAGGTCCGGACGGACTCGATGAGCCCTAGTCCGACCTCCCACGACTTCGGTTCGGTGGCGCTGAGCGGCTCTTCCGCACAGCTTTTCACCGTCACTAATAACAGCGGGGCCTCGATCAGGTTCCGCTCGATATCGATGAGCGGTCCCAACGCAGCGGATTTCACCGTGAGCGGGCAACCGGGCGTGAACACGACCGTCAACAACGGGACGTCCTTCACGTTCGCCCTTACGTTCGCGCCCGGGGCCGCCGGAGCTCGATCGGCAACGATCGCGGTCAACACGAACAGCACGCAGGGCTCCGCGTCGAGTTTCGACACCAGGCTGATCTCGCTTGCTGGGACCGGTGTTGGTGTGACCGATACGGACGGCGACGGCGTTCCGGACTCGACCGACAACTGCCCGAGCGTCGCCAACCCCGGGCAAGCGAACGCCGATGGCGACACGCTGGGCGACGCGTGCGACGCCAACTCCTTCGCACCGCAGGTTGACAGCGCGGCCAGCGATGCGAACGGCCTTCAGTTCACGACCCTCACCACATCCGGGTCGTTCTCCGACGCCGACGGCAACCACACGCTCACGATCACGAAGGTGAGCGGGGTCGGCACCGTCACGGACAACGGCGACGGGACCTGGTCCTGGAGCTACCTCGCCAACACCAGCGGCTCTGGCACGGTTGTCGTGCAGGCTAGCGACGGCGAGCACACGGCCGCGCAGGACAGCTTCGGCTGGACCGCGGATCCCGACGCAGACGCCGACGGCATCACGGATCCGGATGACAACTGCCCGACCGTCGCCAACCCCGGGCAAGCAGATGCCGATGGCGACACGCTGGGCGACGCGTGCGACGCCAACTCCTTCGCACCGCAGGTTGACAGCGCGGCCAGCGATGCGAACGGCCTTCAGTTCACGACCCTCACCACATCCGGGTCGTTCTCCGACGCCGACGGCAACCACACGCTCACGATCACGAAGGTGAGCGGGGTCGGCACCGTCACGGACAACGGCGACGGGACCTGGTCCTGGAGCTACCTCGCCAACACCAGCGGCTCTGGCACGGTTGTCGTGCAGGCGAGCGACGGCGAGCACACGGCCGCGCAGGACAGCTTCGGCTGGACCGCGGATCCCGACGCAGACGCCGACGGCATCACGGATCCGGATGACAACTGCCCGACCGTCGCCAACCCCGGGCAAGCAGATGCCGATGGCGACACGCTGGGCGACGCGTGCGACGCCAACTCCTTCGCACCGCAGGTTGACAGCGCGGCCAGCGATGCGAACGGCGACGAGGGCGATACCCTCACAACGTCGGGGTCATTCTCCGACGCCGACGGCAACGACACGCTCACGATCACGAAGCTGAGCGGGGTCGGCACCGTCACGGACAACGGCGACGGCACGTGGTCGTGGAGCCTGGCGACAACCGACAACGGGTCGGGGAGCGTCACGGTCTCTGCGGGTGACGGCGAGCACACAGCCGCGACCGACACCTTCGACTGGTCGGCGGTGAACGTGGCCCCGACCATCGCGATCTCGGGCGACGCCAACGTGAACGAGGGCTCGAGCTACAGCCTCACCCTTGGGACCATCACCGACCCGGGTGCCGACACGGTCACCTCATGGGTCGTGCACTGGGGCGACGGGAGCTCGAACACCTACTCCACCGGCGGCGCGAAGACCCACACCTACGCCGACGGTCCGAACGACCACGACATCACCGTCGACCTCACCGACGAGGATGACACCTACCTCGACGCTGCCAACGCCAAGTCGGTGCACGTGAACAACGTGGCGCCCACCATCGCGATCTCGGGTGACGCCAACGTGAACGAGGGCTCGAGCTACAGCCTCACCCTTGGGACCATCACCGACCCGGGTGCCGACACGGTCACCTCATGGGTCGTGCACTGGGGCGACGGGAGCTCGAACACCTACTCCACCGGCGGCGCGAAGACCCACACCTACGCCGACGGTCCGAACGACCACGACATCACCGTCGACCTCACCGACGAGGATGACACCTACCTCGACGCTGCCAACGCCAAGTCGGTGCACGTGAACAACGTGGCGCCCACCATCGCGATCTCGGGTGACGCCAACGTGAACGAGGGCTCGAGCTACAGCCTCACCCTTGGGACCATCACCGACCCGGGTGCCGACACGGTCACCTCATGGGTCGTGCACTGGGGCGACGGGAGCTCGAACACCTACTCCACCGGCGGCGCGAAGACCCACACCTACGCCGACGGTCCGAACGACCACGACATCACCGTCGACCTCACCGACGAGGATGACACCTACCTCGACGCTGCCAACGCCAAGTCGGTGCACGTGAACAACGTGGCGCCCACCATCGCGATCTCGGGTGACGCCAACGTGAACGAGGGCTCGAGCTACAGCCTCACCCTTGGGACCATCACCGACCCGGGTGCCGACACGGTCACCTCATGGGTCGTGCACTGGGGCGACGGGAGCTCGAACACCTACTCCACCGGCGGCGCGAAGACCCACACCTACGCCGACGGTCCGAACGACCACGACATCACCGTCGACCTCACCGACGAGGATGACACCTACCTCGACGCTGCCAACGCCAAGTCGGTGCACGTGAACAACGTGAAGCCGACGGTAACGATCGATTCCCTTACGGGGAACAGCGGGACTGCCTGCATCGCCGGGAACACCGTCACACTCGGATTCTTGTGGACGGACCCGGCGGGTGCGAACGACACCTACAGCTACTCGATCGCATGGGGCGACGGCTCTACAACGCCACTGTCGGGAACGACGACGGCCACGTCACCTGAGAGTGGGCTTACTCACACGTACGCGGCTGGAGGACCGTACACCATCGTTGTCACGGTGAACGACAGCGATCCGGGTGGCGGCGGCACGGCGAGCAGCGGTGCGTTCTCGTTCCTTTACAACGCAAGTGGTGTGCTGCAGCCGGTGAACGACACCCAGGCGCACCAGGACCCCAGCATCTTCAAGTACGGGAGCACTGTCCCCGTGAAGATCAGGGTCGTTGACTGCAACGGAACGGTCGTGTCGGGGCTTACTCCGCAGATCAAGGTCGAACGGATCAACGGCTCCGCGCCGACCACGGGGGAAAATGAAGCCACCTCCACCAGCAGCGCCGACACGGGCACGACGATGCGGGATGCCGGAGCCGGCCAGTACATCTATAACCTCGCGACGAAGACGCTATCGGACTCCAGCGCCACATACAGAATCACGATCACCGGCCCGTTCTCGACCGTGACTGCGTTCTTCGGAACGAAGCCGAAGTAGCGTCGGCATGGAACGATGGAAAGGACGCGGCCCTTCCCTTGGGTGGAAAAAGGCATGGATGAGCGCGTTAGGCGGGCGGCGTTTCGGTGCCGGTCTTGGCGAGGCCGACAACCAGAAGCGTTAAGGACGCCGCCGCGATGACCGCAAGCAGCCACCAAAAGAGTGCGCCGGAGCTCGATGACCTCGCACCCAGGGCGTTCGCCAGCGATGCCGCGAGCGTCCCTGATTCGAAGACGACAAATGTCCAGCTGAACCACCAGATGTCTTCGATCCGCCGCGCCACGAGCACCATGTTGAGCGCCAAACAGAACGCGCCGATTCCCGCCAGGCGAGACCAACCGTAGTCGATCAGCGGAGCCTGGCCGAAGAGACCCTCGAGCACCGCCGCCGGAAGCGAGGCGATGGCCAGGCCGAAGGCGGCCCAGAGCGCTGCCTGCCACAACAACACCCGTCGAAGGAGGCTCACCGACGGCGCATTCTCGCAGGTCGGCGCCACCGCCACGTTGATAGCATGAGCGCCGGAGCCGGGTCGACCGGCTCCGTTCCGTGACGACCCGAGAGGAGCCCATGCCGGACAACCCACGGGTCGCGGTGATCGGGCTGGATTGCGCCACACCCCAGCTCCTGTTCCGCGACTTCGCCGCCGAGACGCCGAACATCCACGCCTTGATGCAGCGCGGGATGTGGGGAGACCTGGCGAGCATCACGCCGCCGATCACGGTTCCGGCGTGGGCATGCGCGATGACCGGCAAGACGCCGGGCCAGCTGGGGATCTACGGGTTCCGCAACCGCAAGGACACCTCGTACGACGGTCTTTCGATCGCGACCGCGGACGCCGTCAAGGAGCCCGCGGTCTGGGACGCCCTGGGGGGCAAGGGTCTCCGATCCCTGTTGATCGGGGTCCCGCCGTCGTTCCCGCCGCCGAAGGAGTTCCCCGGGTGGCGCGTCGGGTGCTTCCTCACGCCGCCTTCGGCGAAATCGTGGGCGTATCCGTCCGAGCTCGAGACCGAGATCGTCGGCGAGCTCGGTGAGGGCAACGACTACATCTTCGACATCCCGGACTTCCGACGAGCGGGCCATGACGTCGCGCTCGATCAGGTCTTCAAGATGACCGAGCGGCGGTTCCAGGTGGGGCGCAAGCTCGCGGCCGAGAAACCATGGGACTTCTTCATGCTGTGTGAGATCGCGCCCGACCGCCTGCACCACGTGTTCTGGCAGCACTGGGATCCGACGCACCCCCTCTACGAGCCCGGCAACAAGTACGAGACGGCCTTCCAGGACTACTACCGGTTCCTCGACCTCGAGGTGGGAAGCTGCTCGACGTCCTTCCGGAGGACGCCATCACGGTGGTCATGAGCGACCACGGTGCCCGGCCGATGATGGGTGGTTTCTGCTTCAACGACTGGTTGATCCGTGAGGGGTACCTCGCTGTTGAGGCGTATCCCTCGCACGTGATCCCGATCAGGGATGCGGTGATGGACTGGAGTCAGACGATCGCGTGGGGTGACGGTGGCTACTACGGCCGGCTGTTCCTCAACGTGAGAGGACGCGAACCGCAAGGGATCGTCGACCCCGCTCGCTATGAGGAAACTCGGGACGAGTTGATCGCGAAGCTGGAAGCCGCTCCGGGACCGGACGGCGAGCCGCTCGGCACGAAGGTCATGAAACCGCAGGACGTGTACACCGAGGTGCAGGGTGTCGCGCCCGACCTGATCGTCTACTTCGGCGACCTCGCGTGGCGGTCCGTCGGCTCGATCGGGAACCGAAGCATCTACACGTACGAGAACGACACCGGTCCCGACGGCGCGAACCACGATCGCATGGGCGTGTTCGCGATGGCCGGTCTACCCGGACAGCGAACGGGTGAGGTGCGGGACCTGAACCTCGTCGACGTCGGACCTTCGATCCTGTCGCTCTACGACATCGAGGCGCCGGAAGGCGCCGTGGGGAGGAGCTTTCTGTGACACAGCCGCGCGACGCATCGGGACAGAAAGGGTTCACGGTCTGGTTCACCGGGCTGTCGGGGGCCGGCAAGTCGACGATCGCCGAGATGCTCTATCACGAGCTCCAGACGCGGAACATGAAGACCGAGATCCTGGACGGCGACGTCGTGCGGCAGAACCTGAGCAAGGGGCTCGGCTTCAGCAAGGAGGACCGCGACACGAACGTCCGAAGGATCGGGTTCGTCGCCGAGATGCTGACGCGCAACGGCGTCGCGACGATCTGCTGTCCGATCTCGCCCTACAAGGAGACCCGTGACGAGATCCGGGCGACGATCGGTGACTTCGTCGAGGTCTACGTGCACGCGACGGTTGACGAGATCGCCGAGCACCGCGACCCCAAGGGTCTGTACAAGAAGGCGTTCGCCGGCGAGATCACCGGCTTCACCGGCGTGGACGATCCCTACGAGGCGCCCGAGAACCCGGAGCTCGTGCTCGACACGATGGTCGAGGAACCGATCGAGTCGCTTCAGAACGTTCTCACGAAGCTTCAAGAGCTCGGCTACATCGAGGACGCGGCGATCATGATCGAGGGGGAGCGGAGGCACTCCGGCCTGACGGATCTTCGCGTGACGCAGAGCGGCCACGTCGCCGAGGGGAGCTAGCGATCTGTCCCAGCGATCGTCTCTCTAGCCAGATGCGACAGACGGTGGCGTCTTGTCGGCGACCTCGCTCATGCGGCCGGGCTTGACGAAGTCCATGAAGATCATGAGACCGATGGTGGCCAACACCCCTTCGAGGGCGCGGCGGAAGTAGTGAGCGACCGATGCGCCCACGGTGTCGCCGAGCAGGGGCTGGAGCACCGTACGCAAGGGACTTTCCGCACTGCACACGATGCAGAGCAGGACGAGAGCCGAGTACGTGGCCAGGCGCACCTTGAGGCTCGCCGGAGCGAATCCCCATCCACCGTCCGCCCCGCGGTGCATCCCGTAGATGAGATCCAGGATGAAGACGAAGAGCAGCGCGTTCCAATACGACTCGACCTGGAGGTCCCAGAACCTCGCCATGGCTTCGCCGGTCTGGTCACCGAGCACGGTTCGCCACAGATCGTAGACGACTTCCCAGCCCATGGTCACCATGGCCAAGACGAAGAGGGCGGCGTAGGTGACCCGTCGGGCGTTGAGACTCATCGGTTGTCGGCGGTGCCCACCTAAACCGGGCGGTCAGAGCCGGCCGGCAACCCGAAGACGGGCGGGTTGTGGGCGGCACCGGGCGGGGGCTTCTTGGCCATGATCAGGTCGAGGTAGAGGGCGATGAAGATGATCGAGATCGGTGCCTCGACGTTGGTGCGGACGAAGGAGAAGAGGCTTTCCCCCGTTTCGTCGCCGAAGACGGTAAGGAACGCCTCCTTGAAGAAGTTCTGGCACATGACCACGACGATGACGAGCGTGCCCCCGTAGAAGATCACCCGACGGAGCCAGGGTTTCATCGATCCCCCTTCTGAGGCAGTTCACGGTGTGCTCACGACCGACAATCATGACCACTGAGTGTGATCATCGTAGCCAGAGCCCGTCCGCCAGCCAAGCCCGCGCGAGTCCCAGAAAACCAAGAGAGCACATCCATACCGCAACGGGCCGCTCCGGTGATGCGTGATAGCGTCCCGGCATGGAATGACCGCGCCCACCCGATCGGGGTGGGCGCCGCTGCATGACGGGGGAGGGGCATGGAGATCGAGATCGGCAAGGCCAAAGTCGCGCGGCGCGCCTACGGGTTCGACGAGGTCGCCATCGTGCCGTCACGACGCACGCGCGATCCCGACGACGTCGACGTCTCCTGGGAGATCGACGCCTACACCTTCCGCCTGCCGATGATGGCCTCGGCGATGGATGCGGCCGTCTCTCCCACCACCGCCGCCCAGATCGGACGGCTCGGCGGCCTCGCGTGCCTGAACCTCGAGGGCCTCTGGACCCGCTACGAGGATCCCGAGCCGATCTACGAGGAGATCGCCGAGCTGCCCGACGACAAGGCGACGCGCCGGATGCAGGAGCTCTACAAGGAGCCCGTCAAGGACGAGCTGGTCGGCGCGCGCATCCGCGAGATCGTCGAGAGCGGCGCGATCTCGTGCGCCTCACTCACGCCCCAGCGCGTCGAACGCTATGCCAAGCTCGTCCTGGAAGCCGGGCTCCACATCCTGGTCGTCCAGGGAACCGTGGTCTCGGCCGAGCACGTCTCGACGCACACCGAGCCGCTCAACCTCAAGGAGTTCATCCGCAACTTCGACATCCCGGTGATCGTCGGGGGCTGCGCCTCGTACACGACCGCCTTGCATCTGATGCGAACGGGCGCCGTCGGGGTGCTCGTCGGGGTCGGGCCCGGGAACGCGTGCACCAGCCGGGGGGTCCTCGGCATCGGCGTCCCGCAGGCGACCGCGATCGCCGACGCCGCGGCGGCGCGGATGGAGCATCTCCGCGAGACCGGCCGCTACTGCCAGGTGATCGCCGACGGCGGGATGCGGACCGGCGGAGACATCGCCAAGGCGATCGCGTGCGGCGCCGACGCCGTGATGATCGGCTCGCCGCTCACCCGCGCGTACGAGGCGCCCGGCCGCGGCTACCACTGGGGGATGGCGACGTTCCATCCGACACTCCCGCGCGGCGCGCGCGTGAAGACGCAGCAGGTGGCCTCGCTCGAGGAGATCCTCGTCGGACCCGCGCACGAGAACGACGGCACCTTCAACCTATTCGGCGCCCTCGCCACCTCGATGGCGACGACGGGGTACGCGACGATCCGCGAGTTCCAGAAGGCCGAACTGGTGGTCGCGCCCTCGATCAAGACCGAGGGCAAGGCGTACCAGACCGCGCAGCGTGTGGGGATGGGCCACTGACGGACGTCCCCGCGTCGGACCGTTCCCGGCCGGTCCTCGTCGTGGACCTCGGTGCGCAGTACGCCCAGCTGATCGCCCGTCGGATCCGCGAGTGCCACGTCTATTCCGAGATCGTGCCGCACGACCTTTCCGCGGACGAGGTCGCCGCCCGCCGGCCCGCCGGCATCGTCCTTTCCGGTGGCCCGGCGTCCGTGTACGAGGAGGGCGCGCCCTCGGTCGATCCCCGCCTGTTCGAGCTCGGCATCCCGGTGCTCGGCATCTGCTACGGCCATCAACTCATGGCGCAGGCACTCGGCGGCGAGGTGGCGGCGACGGGGCAGCGTGAGTACGGCGGGACGAAGCTCCACGTCGGCGACCGTGGGGTCCTGCTGAAGGACCTCGCCGCCGAGGAGCAGGTGTGGATGTCCCACGGCGACGCCGTCACCAGGGCACCCGAGGGGTTCCGTGTGACCTCTCGCACCGACGCCATCCCCATCGCGTCGATGGAGGACCCCGAGCATGGGCTCTTCGCCGTGCAGTTCCACCCGGAGGTCGCGCACACGCCGAAGGGGATGTCGATCATGAAGCGCTTCCTCTACGACGGCTGCGACCTCCTTCCCGAATGGACGCCGGCGAACGTGATCGAGCGGGGCGTCGCCGCGATCCGCGAGCAGGTCGGCGGCGCGGAGGTGCTGTGCGGGCTCTCCGGCGGCGTCGACTCCGCGGTCGCGGCGCTCCTGGTCCACAAGGCGATCGGGGAGCAGCTGACCTGCGTGTTCGTCGACACCGGGCTCCTGCGCGAGGGCGAGCCCGAGCAGGTCGAGGAGACCTTCGGCCGTCACTTCAAGGTGCCGCTCGTCCACGTGAAGGCCGCGGACCGGTTCCTGGCCAAGCTCGCCGGCGTGATCGATCCCGAGGACAAGCGCAAGCGGATCGGCGAGGAGTTCATCCGGGTCTTCGAGGAAGTCGCGCGAGAGCACCGCGGCGCGCGGTTCCTCGTCCAGGGCACGCTCTACCCCGATGTGATCGAGAGCGGCTCCAAGACCGCCGCGAGGATCAAGAGCCACCACAACGTCGGGGGTCTCCCGGAGAAGATGGACCTCGAGCTGGTCGAACCGCTCCGGGACCTGTTCAAGGACGAGGTCCGCACCGTCGGCGCGGAGCTCGGCCTGCCGGAGGAGATCGTGCAGCGCCAGCCGTTCCCCGGTCCGGGGCTGGCCGTCCGCATCGTCGGCGAGGTGACGATGGACAACCTGGCGATCGTGCGCGCCGCCGATCACGTGGTGCGCGAGGAGATCCTCCGTGCGGGGCTCGACCGCGAGACGTGGCAGGCCTTCTGCGTGCTCCTCGCGGACGTCCGCAGCGTGGGCGTGATGGGCGACGGCAGGACCTATCAGCATCCGGTGATCCTTCGCGCCGTCACCAGCGAGGACGCGATGACGGCGGACTGGGCCCGCCTGCCGTACGACGTGCTCGACCGGATCGCGGGACGGATCGTGCGCGAGGTCCCCGGCGTGAATCGCGTGGTCTACGACGTCACGTCGAAGCCACCGGGCACGATCGAGTGGGAGTGAACGGATGGGCCTGGCTTCCTGCTGACGATCAGGAGGGTCAAGCCGAAGAAATGAAGAGGCGTCCGCTCGAGCGCATCCGTCAGCGGCCGAATGCGTCTCCCCACCGGTGAACGGTCGAACGGCGGCATCAGATAGGCGTGACCGCCCGGTTCGAAGCCGTGTCCCCTGATCCTCCTTCCCAGTGAACGAACGGTGAAGGAGCGGGCGTCCGACCAGCGCCTGTGGAGTGGACGCACCCAGGGCAGGAACGGGACGCGGGAGGGCTTGTAGCGACGCCCTCGGATCAAGGGCCCGTGACTCTCGAGCGGGAAGTAACGGTTGGGGCCCGTGACGAAGAACCACCCTCCGGGTTTCAGAACCCGGTAGACCTCGGCCAGCGCGGCATCGAGATGCGGGATGTGCTCCAGAACCTCGATCGCGGTAACGGCGTCGAATGTGTCGGTCCGGTACGGCATCGTCTCGGCGGAGGCAAGTGAGAGCCCGATGCGATCGGACAAGGGGGAGCCGGCCAGCCGATCGGCGAAGATCCTCAACCGCTTCGGTTCGACGTCGATCGCTTCCACATGTGTGAATCGCTCGGCCAAGCGCACCGTGTACGTGCCGCTCGCACAACCGATGTCGAGAAGGTATCTCCCCTTGAGTGGTCCGAGGCTCGAAAGCGTCTCGAGCCGCTTGGAGATACCACGTTCCCCGAAGGCGCTTCCTTCGACATTTCCGGGACCCAGGTCGTGGCGACGATCCTCGCAGCTCGAGCCGTTTTCCCTGTCGAGCACCAACGCCTACCCGACTCGCTCGGCGAACACGACGAGGCGCTCGGCCGCGGAGAAGCGTGGGTTGCACGTCGTCAGAACCAACGTCGGGGCCTTCGTGGGATCGAGGATCGAGTCTTCTGACGGGTTGATGATCGCCGTCCTCGTGACTCGGTAGTTGAAGATCCCGAACTCGGTCGCCAGAACGATGCGGCTCCCCGGCCTGAGCTCGTCGAGAGACCAGAACGGTGCGCCGTACGTCGTTCGATGGCCGGCGATCCCGACTCGCCCAGTCTCCTCCCACGGATACGAGGTCCCGGAGTAGTGTCCGGGGCCTTTCTTCAACGACTCGGTGTCGGTCCCCTCGACGACCACGTAGTCCAGCTCGATCTGCGGGATCCGCAGGACCGCGACGGCCGAACCGGGGACGTTCACCGTTCGGGGAGGAGCCTCCGCGGCGGGCCTGCTGGCGATCCGCTCCTCGAAGGCTGGCCGAAGGTCGTTCTGGGCGGCACGCGTCGCGAACCCCGTACCCCAAAGGGTCCACCAGACGTACCCGCCGACAGCCACCGCCGCGAGGATCAGGATGATGCCGGCGATCCGAAGGATCCGGCCTCGCCGCCGCAGACGGTCCTTCGTCGCACCGCGCCCGTCCGAGACGCTGTCCTCGCTCCGGGTCGTGACGTCGGTCATGCCGCAAGTTTCGCAGGTTCCGCTCGGATCCCATGCCGTTCGGCGACGCCTTCGCGGTCGTTGGCCGGCCGTAGGATGAGGCCGATGTCCGCGCGTTCCCCCCTCCTCGAGCACCTCAATCCGGTGCAGTCCGAGGCCGTGCTGCACACCGAGGGACCCGTCCTGATCGTGGCCGGCGCGGGATCGGGCAAGACGAGGGCGCTCACCCACCGGATCGCCTACCTGATCCGCGAGCACGGCGTGAACCCCTACTCGGTCCTGGCGATCACGTTCACGAACAAGGCCGCCCGCGAGATGGCCCAGCGAGTCGAGGAGCTCCTCGGCGAGCGGATCGCCAAAGGGATGTGGATCCTCACCTTCCACTCCGCCTGCGTGAGGATCCTGCGGCGCGAGCACAAGCACCTCGGTCTGCCCAGCAGCTTCACGATCTACGACGAAGGGGACACCGAGCGGCTCATCACGAACGTCCTGCGAGACCTGAACCTGGACGTGAAGCGGTTCCCGCCGCGGGCGATGAGCGCCGCGATCGGCAAGGCGAAGGACCACGTGCTGTCGGCGGCCGAGTTCACCGCGGGAGCCGGCAACTTCTACGAAGAGACGATCGCGAAGGTGTACTCGGCGTACGAGGAGCGCAAGCGAGCCGCGGGTGCGCTCGACTTCGACGATCTGATCGGCGAGACCGTACGCCTGTTCCGAGAGCACCTGGAGGTGCTCGAGCACTATCAGGAGCGGTTCCGCTACGTGTTGATCGACGAGTACCAGGACACGAACCGGGCTCAGTACGAGCTCGTCAACCTGCTCGCGGCCAAGTACCGCAACGTCTGCGTCGTCGGTGACGCGGACCAGGGCGTGTACTCGTGGCGCGGGGCCACGATCCAGAACCTCCTGGATTTCGAGCGCGACTATCCCGACGCCGCGGTCTTCCTGATGGAGCAGAACTACCGTTCGACCTCGAACATCCTGGCCGTCGCGAACGCGCTGATCGAGCACAACGTCCAGCGCAAGCCGAAATCCCTGTGGACCGAGACCGAGGGCGGGGAGCTGGCGGTGCGCTTCCGGGCCGACGACGAGCACGAGGAGGCGCTCTTCGTCGCCGAGGAGACGCACCGGTTGGTCGACGAGGAAGGGTTCCGGTACACCGACATCGCGGTCTTCTATCGCACGAACGCGCAGAGCCGGGTGTTGGAGGACGTGTTCATGCGAGCCGGAACGCCGTACCGCGTCGTCGGCGGCGTCCGCTTCTACCAGCGCAAGGAGGTGAAGGACGTCCTCGCGTACCTCCGGCTGCTGGTCAACCCGCAGGACGTCGTCGCCGCCCGGCGCGTGATCAACACGCCCAAGCGGGGGATCGGCGATGCGACGGTGGCGGCGCTCGAGGGCTTCGCGGTGGTGGAAGGCGTGCCGTTCCTCGAGGCCGCCCGCAGGGTCGACGAGGTCGCGTCGCTCGCCGCGAGGGCGAAGGGTGCCGTCGCGGGCTTCGTCGAGATCATGGACGTCCTGCAGGCGGCGTTCGACTCCGGAGCGGCGCCGCAACGCATGGTGGAAGCCGCCGCCACCGAGTCCGGCTACCTCATCGAGCTCGAGACCGAGCGCACGGTGGAGGCCGAGGGCAGGATCGAGAACCTCCGCGAGCTGGGCGGCGTCGCGGCCGAGTTCGAGCAGCGCGATCCGAACGGCTCGCTGTCGGACTTCCTCGAGCAGGTCTCGCTCGTGGGCGAGCAGGACGAGTACGACGAGGAGGCCGGCAGCGTCACGCTCATGACGCTGCACAACGCGAAGGGGCTCGAGTTCCCCGTCGTGTTCATCATCGGGCTCGAGGACGGCGTGTTCCCGCACTACCGGTCGATGGGAGACCAGTCCGAGCTGGAGGAGGAGCGCCGGCTCCTCTATGTCGGCGTCACGCGAGCGCGCCAGCGGCTCTACCTCACGCACGCGTGGAGCCGGTCGCTGTTCGGGGCGACGTCGTACAACCCGCCGTCGCGCTTCCTCGGAGAGATCCCGAGCGAGCTGGTGCGCGCCCTCGAGGAGGACGACACCGAGACCGGGAGCTCGGTCTCGCCGATCCGCGTGGCGGTCGACGGCCGGCGCGAGCCGATCGAGATCTCGGCGGGCGACACCGTGTTGCACGATCGGTGGGGCGAGGGCGTCGTCCTTGCCGTCAGCGGCAGGGGCTCGGACGCCGAGGCGACGGTGCGGTTCGAGGAGGTCGGCGAGAAGCACCTCCTCCTCGCGTACGCACCGCTGAAGAAGGTCGGCTGATCTAGCCCGGGTGCGGAAGCTCCCGGAGCCCTCGTTCCGGGTCCCACGTCCGCGCCGCCGGCTCGTTTCCGAACCGGATGTAGCCCGCTTCCTCGACGTCGACCGAGAAGCAGTGGAAGTTCGGTTCGTCCGGCGCCCAGTCGATCCTCGCCCGGATCGCCTCTCGGAAGGCTTCGCGCACCGCGGGTTCGCGTTCGTCGACGGCGCGACCGTAGATCTTGACGTCGCCGTCGGTGCCCATCCGGTCGGACGTGACGCTGTGGACGACGATCCGAGGGTCGCGCAACAGGTCGAGCGCCTTCCGCGAACGCCACATCATCGAGACGAAGAACCGTCCGGCGGCGAAGTCGGGTTCGTTCGGACTGATCCTCGGGGAACCGTCGGCGCGGAGCGTGCCGACGAGCACGAGGTCGTCCTTCAGGAATCGCTCACGGGCCATCGTCGCGATCTGGGGGCAGGCCTCCTCGAACTCGTCCCAGCGCATGGCGTGCTCCTTCGATCGCGCGGACGGCATCCTAGCCTCGCGTTCCCTGCCGGGCACGGAGAATGCGACGGACGTGTGGAGGTTGTGTCGTGAGCCTTCCGTCCCGCGGACCGAGCGGTCATGCTTCGTGGATGGAACACGATCGGCGATGGTCCACGATCCTCGCGGGAGCGCTCGTGCTTCCGGCCGTCGCGTTCGTCTCTGCGAACGTCCTGAAGTACGGGTTCGGCGTCGACGGGTTGTCGAACGGGCTCGGCCGGTTCGCCGAGCCGGGTGAAGGAGCCTTCAACATCCTGGTGACCGCGCTCGTGCTCCTCGGACCGGTCGTCGCGGTCGTGATCGCGCTCGTTCCGATCGTCCGGTTGCGTCTGGGCCGTTCGGGCGGAACGGTCGAAGCGGCGGTCTCGCTCCGGCTGGACTGGGCTCGCGTCGCCGTCGCCCTCGTGGCGCTCGCCGTCCTCGCGGCGTTGGCGGGGTACCTCGTGGCGGAGAACGCGGCGTGCTGGCTCGGGTCCGCGACTCGCTGCTGACCTCGCGAGGGTCGCTCAGCGCGTGAAGGCGAGGTACCCGGCGATCAGGATGAGCACGCCGGCGACGATCGGAGCCACCACCCACGCGAACCCGAGCCGGCCTCGATAGGGACCGAGCGTCCCGATCTTCGTGGTCGGCTTCAGCCCCGGGGGGCGGAACCGCAGGCGCTTGCTCCCGAACATTTCCCCGAGTATCTCGCAACCGGGCGACCTCGAGTCCTTCGCTAAACTCTCGCCATGCCCGGAAAGCATCGGATCGTGGTCGCCAAGCCCGGACTGGACGGTCACGACCGCGGAGCCAAGGTCGTCGCCCGAGCCCTTCGCGATGCGGGGTTCGAGGTCATCTACACCGGCCTGCACCAGACGCCGGAGCAGATCGCGCAGACCGCGATCCAGGAGGACGCCGACGCCGTCGGCCTCTCGTGCCACTCGGGCGCGCACATGACGCTCTTCCCGAAGGTCGTCGCGATGCTTCGCGATCGCGGCGCCGGAGAGGTTCTCGTCTTCGGGGGCGGGATCATCCCGAAAGACGACATCCCCAAGCTCGCCGACGCCGGCATCGAGAAGATCTTCACGCCGGGGGCCTCGACGGGCGAGATCGTCTCGTGGCTGAACGAGCGCCTGTCGGCGAAGCAGGCCAGCTGAGTGGATCTCTACGAGCACCAGGGCAAGGAGCTGTTCGCCCGGTACGAGATCCCCGTCCCGAACGGGATGGTCGCGACGAGCGGCGAGGAAGCGGCGAGTGCGACGAAAGAGCTCGGCGGCCGCTCCGTGGTCAAGGTGCAGGTGGCGATCGGCGGGCGGGGGAAGGGCGGCGGCGTGGTCGTCGTGGATTCACCCGAACGCGCCGCCGCCGAGGCGGACCGGATGCTCGGCGCGGGGTTCAAGGACATGGCCGTGACCCGGGTCCTGGTGGAGCAGGCCCTTCCGATCGCGCGCGAGTTCTACACCTCGTTCCTGCTCGACCGCTCGACCGGCCGGTACCTGGCGATGATGACCGCCGAGGGCGGCGTCGACATCGAGGAGCTCGCGAGGACGCGCCCCGACGCGATCCGGCGGGTTCACGTCGACCCGAACCTCGGATTGCGCACCTACCACGTCCGTGAGCTCGTGAGCGTGCTCCCGGCCGATGCGCGCGAAGGGGCCGGCGAGATCCTGCGAAAGGCGTTCCGCTTGCTCACCGAGCTCGATGCCACGCTGGTCGAGATCAATCCGCTCGTGCAGCTCGAAGACGGATCGGTGGTGGCGCTCGACGCGAAGGTGACGATCGACGACAACGCGCTGTTCCGCCATCCCGATCTCGAGCCGCTCCGCTCGGCGTTCCCGATCGATCCGGTCGAGGCGCGCGCCAGGGAGAAGGGTCTGCAGTACGTGAAGCTCGACGGCGAGGTGGGGATCATCGGCAACGGCGCCGGGCTCGTCATGTCGACGCTCGACGTCGTGGCGCAGGCCGGAGCCCGGGCGGCGAACTTCCTCGACGTCGGGGGCGGAGCGAGCGCCGACCAGATGGCCACCTCGCTCGAAGTGGTGCTCTCCGATCCGGCCGTGCGGTCGGTGCTCATCAACATCTTCGGCGGGATCACGAGAGGCGATCTCGTCGCCGAGGGGATCCTCGGCGCGTTGGACCGGGTCGACGTGCGGGTGCCGATCGTCGTCCGGCTCGACGGAACGAACGCGGAGGAGGGGCGCCGGATCCTCGCCGAGGCGAACCATCCGCGCATCGTCACCGCGGACACGATGCTCGAAGGCGCGAAGCGAGCGGCGGAGCTCGCGACGGGAGCCGCCGTGTGAGCGTGCTCGTCGGCGAGCAGACGCGCCTGGTCGTGCAGGGGATCACCGGGAACGAAGGCACGTTCCACACCCTGCGGAACGCGGACTACGGGACGAAGGTCGTCGGCGGCGTCACGCCGGGCAAGGCGGGACAGGACGTCGGCGGCATCCCCGTGTTCGACACGGTGGCGGACGCCGTCCGCACGACCGGGGCGAACACGTCCATGATCTTCGTCCCGGCGCGGTTCGCGGCCGAGGCGATCCTCGAGGCCGCCGACGCCGGGGTGGACCTCGTCGTCGCCATCACCGAAGGCATCCCGGTCCGGGACATGGCCGAGGTGCACGCGTACCTCGAGGGGCGCGACACCGTGCTCGTCGGGCCGAACTGCCCCGGCGTGATCTCTCCCGGCGTGGCGAACGTGGGCATCATCCCGGGCGAGATCTGCGCGGCCGGAAGGGTCGGCCTCGTCTCGCGCTCGGGGACGCTCGTGTATCAGATCGTCCACGAGCTCACGCAGCGCGGGATCGGACAGTCGACCTGCATCGGCATGGGCGGCGATCCCGTCCACGGCATCGGCTTCATCGAGGCGCTCGAGCGGTTCGAAGGAGACGCCGGGACCGAGCTCATCGTGATGGTCGGCGAGATCGGCGGCGACGACGAGGAGCGCGCGGCCGAGTTCATCTCCGAGCACATCGGCAAGCCGGTCGTGGGGTACATCGCGGGGTTCACGGCGCCGCCGGGAAAGCGGATGGGTCACGCCGGTGCGATCGTCACGGGATCGTCGGGGACCGCGCAGGCCAAGGCCGAGGCGCTCGAGCGCGCGGGCGTGAAGGTCGGCCGAACGCCCACCGAGGTCGCCGAGCTCGTCCAGGCCGCCCTTCCGTGACCGCGGCGGCCGGCCGGCCCTGGTTCCGGGCCGGTTGGGCAGACGCCCTTGCACGCGGGTTCGTCGCGTTCCTCGTGATCGCCGGCATCGGCCAGGTGCTGGCGTTCCTCGCGTGGCTCGTGACCGAGACCGGCGCCTCCGCGGCCGCGGCTGCCAGGCTCGGATGGATGTACTTCGGCGCCTTCCATCACGTGGCGATCGAGCTCGACGTGTTCGATCTGGACCTCGTCGCGCCCGGCGCCGCACCCGGCTCCACGTCGCTCTCGATCGGCGTCGCCCTGCTGTCGGTCACCGCGCTGGCGGTGCTCCTGTTGTTCCGCGCCGGCCGCGGGGTCGCCGATCGCGCCGGCGGGTCCTCGGGCGCGCGCGTGCTGCTCGGCGCCGCGGTCGCTCCGTCCTACGCGCTCCCGGCGTTCGTAGCGGCGCTGCTCGTCGACGTGACGACGCCCCTGCGAGCCGGCGCGTTCGCCACCGGCGAGCTCCACGTCGCGCTCTCGCCGTGGCAAGCGTTCCTGTTCCCGTTCGCGATCGCCGCGGCTTCGGGAGCGGCGGGAGGCTTCCGCTCGGCGTTCGGCGCCGAAGGACGGAGCGAGGACGTCCGAAGGGTCGCCGCGGCGGGCGCGGGTGCGGTGCGGATGCTCGTCGTGGGGCTCGGGCTCTCGGTCGCCGGGTTGTTCGTCGCGGGTGTCGTGCAGCCGGACGAACCGGTCGCCTTCCTCACGCCGTCGACGGCTCGGTACTTCGACACGGTGTTCGAGCGACCCGCGGCCGGGCTCGTGATCCTCGGACACCATCTCGCGGTCGTTCCGAACGAGGCGCTGTGGACGCTCGTCCCCGCGATGGGCGCGTGCGATGGGGTTCGGGGAAGCGCGAGCCGCGACCTCCTCTGCTACTCGCAGTTCCCGAACCGGCTCGAGACGACCGTACCGGCGCTCCAGAGCCTGGCGGTCTCGTCGCCCTTCGGACCGGTGATCTTCCGCCGGGCGCCGGCCGGGTACCTGGCGTTCCTGCTCGTGCCGGTCGCCGCCACCCTGCTGGGCGGCCGGTTGGCGGGGCGACGCTTCGGCGCCTCGCGGCGTGAGCGCGCGCTCGTCGGCGTGACCGCGGGCGCGATGTTCGCGTTGTCGATCGGCGTCCTGTCGGTGCTTTCGAGCATCACGGTCGGGTACGGCGCCGCGTTCGGCGATGACGGCTCGGCAGGGTGGATCGTCGTCGGGCCGAACGTCGTGACGGGAACGCTCTTCGCGCTCGCGTGGGGCTGCGCCGGCGGAGCGCTCGGCGCGGCGACGTCGGACCGACCCCGCCCCTCACGGGCCTAACCGGACGGCCTACCCGGAGGCGAGCGGATTCTCCACCGTTCCGGTCGCGAGCAGCACCAGCCAGAGGATCCACAGCGCCAGTCCCACCCACCCGAGCACGATCCCGGCGCTCGCGACGCTGCGATCCGGTGGCTGCCCCGGCTGCGCGCCGGCGGAGCGCGCCCGGTGGCCGAGCACGAGCGCGACGACCGAAAGGGGGCCGAGCAGCAAGCCGAGGATCCCGAAGACCAGGCTTGCGGTCGCCATCCCGTTCGCCGGCGGGCGTGCAGCCGTCGGCCCGGGGGACGACCATCTCGTGGGCGCGATGCCCACCTCGGCGCTGTTGGGCTCTTGCGCCACGAACGCGAGCCACGCTTGGCGCCAGCCGTCATCGGTTCGTGGATAGCGCGAAACCGGCTGCGCGGGCTCCCGCCGGTCCCAGATGCCGAAGAAGTCCGCGCCGTAGCCGAGGAGATACCGCTGCCCTGAATGCGAGTACTGCAGCGCCTCGTCCCCGGCGTCGGTGGCGGGGGGCGCCGGGAGCGTGCTCCGATCACCGGTGACCAGGACCGTGCCGCAGCGAGGGCACACGGTCGCGTCGTCGTCGATCTCCGAAGCGCAGGACGGGCATGGTTTCACGGCGAGCGGCATGGTATCGGGGAAGCGGAACCGGCGTGGACGCACGAGAGAGGCCCGGCCTCACGGCCGGGCCTCTCGATCGAACGGTCGATCAAGAAAGGCGGTTCGAAGCTAGCTCGTGAATCCGCCGCTGGTGTCGGTGGGCGGACCCATCGCCATGCCGCCCGTCCCGCCGCTCGCCTGGTGCTCCTGCCAGCGCATCCAACCGCCGTAGCCGATCGCCAGGGCGAGGAGCAGGCCGAGCCACGCGAACAGGTAGATGGCCTCCATGTCGACCAGGATCTTCAAGATCGTGAACAGGAGGATCCCGCCGGCGAGCGCGGCGCTGATGAGGGCCCGCGGCGCCTTGATGTCCACGTTGGCCATGGCCATCCCCTCCCAGACGACCAGGGCGAGCACGAGGAGCAGGTTCAAGATCCCGATGCCCTCCATGCCGCTCGCCGAGCCGCAGATGTCGCCGAGCGGCCCTGCGTCAACGCATGCGCGGTTCCACGGTAGGAACAGGTCGATCAGGTACAGGACCCCGGCGCCGAGCAAGATCTTGCTCGCCGTCGACATCTTCGACAGGTCGAATCCACCCGCCTGTGACATGGCGCTCCTTTCCAGCTTCCCCAGCGGTCAGGTACCAGGCTCACCCGGCCTCACGCCGGCAACCTATCGAACACCCGGCTCGGGGCGGAGTCAAACATGCGCAGGCTCGTGCTCGCGGGCCTTTCGTCGAGCCGAAACGGACGCTGCGGCAGCGATCAGGCCCGCGACGAGGGCCGCCCACGGCCCGACCCACGGCGAGGTGAACTCCGGTGGCCGGAGCAGCGCGAGCGCCGACGCCGAGACCACGAAGGCACCGGCGACCGCCAGGAGCAGGTCCCACGCGGGCCCCGGGTTCCTCGCGAACCGGCGGGCGACCGACAGCGCGAGGCCCGCCACGGCGGCGATCGCGGCGACCATCGACCACGTCGGCGACCGGCTCCATGCCCCGAAGGGCTCGGCTCCGGCCCCGAACCGGCTCCACGGAAGGATCGTCGCCAGCACGGCGACCGCGAAGGCGACGCGCGCCAGCGCGCGGGCGGTGCCCCCGGATTCGATCGGTGCGGCCTCCGCCGGAACCGCGTGAGGTCCGAGCGCCGACGAGAGGCACTCCACACCGAGGGTCCCCCCTCGCACGGGGATCGCGCAGGCGAGGCACATCCCTCGGCCGCAGCCGTCGCAGCGAGCCACGCTCAAGCTCGCCGCGTGAAGGCTGCAGCGTTCGGTTCCTTTGCTCGCGCCCTCCTCGCCCGGCACGTCCGAAGGGTACCGCCCCCTTCGCGCGGGCAAGCCTGTTGACGGCCGGACGCGCGATGCCTACGGTGCGCGCCGTGGCGGAGGCGCGGGTGGCGGTCCTCGCATCGGGCGGGGGAACGAACCTCCAGGCGCTGCTCGACGACGCCGTCGTCGGCCCGTGGATCGCGGTCGTCGTGAGCGACCGCAACGATGCATACGCGCTCGAGCGGGCTCGCGCTCGTGGTGTGGATGCCGTCTTCCTGGATCCGAAAGTGCACGCGGGGCGCACCGAGTACGACCGGGCGCTGCTCGAGGTCCTCCGCGAGCGCGCGATCGACGTCGTCGCGTTGGCGGGCTTCATGCGCCTCGTCGGGACCGACCTGGTGCGAGCGTTCGAAGGGCGCATGGTGAACGTGCACCCGGCGCTCCTGCCCGCGTTCCCCGGGACGGCATCCGTCGCCGACGCGCTCGAATGGGGCGTGAAGGTCACGGGCGTGACGGTGCACTTCGTGGACGAGCAGGTCGACCACGGGCCGATCGTGTTCCAGGAAGCGATCGGCGTGCTTCCCGACGACGACTGGGACGCGCTCGAGGCCCGGGTCCACGAGGTCGAGCACCGCCTGCTCCCCGCGGCCGTTCGCGCGCTCGTCGAAGGCAGGATCCGGATCGACGGGCGCGTGGTCCGCGTGTTCGAGGAGGCGCCGGCGTGAGCCTGTCGCCGTCCGAGGCACGCGTGTGACGGACCTGCGTCCCGTTCGACGTGCGCTCTTGGCGGTCTACGACAAGACCGGCGTCGTCGAGCTCGCGCGCGGACTGACCGAGCTGGGCGTCGGGTTGGTCTCCTCGGGAGGAACGGCCGCCGCGCTCCGCGATGCCGGCATCGACGTCACGCCCGTCGAGGAGGTGACCGGCTTCCCCGAGATGCTCGACGGACGCGTGAAGACGCTGCATCCACGGGTCCACGCGGGGATCCTGGCCGACCGCCGGAAGCCGGCGCACGAGGAACAGCTGGCCGAACACGGCATCGAGCCGTTCGAGCTCGTCGTCGTCAACCTCTATCCCTTCCGCGAGACGGTCGCCGCGGGCGCCTCGCCGGACGAGGTCATCGAGAAGATCGACATCGGCGGGCCGGCGATGGTCCGCGCCGCCGCGAAGAACTTCGCGTCGGTCGGCGTGGTCGTCAGCCCGGCGCGCTACGGAGAGGTCCTCGCCGAGCTGCGGCGCGGCGGCGGCCTGTCGCTCGTCACGCGCCGATCGCTCGCGGCCGAGGCGTTCGCCCACACGGCGGCGTACGACGCCGCGGTCGCCGGCTGGTTCGCGGACGAGGGCGAAGGGCTCCCGTCCTTCCTCGGCACGGCGCTCGGCAAGGTCGCGGACCTTCGCTACGGCGAGAACCCCCACCAGCGTGGCGCCCTGTACGCGGAACGGGAGGGCGCCGGCGTCCTGCGGGGAGCGCGCGTGGTCGTCGAGGGCAAGGAGATGTCCTACAACAACTGGCTCGATGTCGATTCCGCGCACGGGCTCGCCTCCGCTCTTCCGCAGACCGCGTGCGTGATCGTGAAACACAACAACCCTTGCGGAGCCGCGGTGCGGGGCGACGCCGCCGACGCCTACCGGTCGGCGTTCGAATCCGACACGGTCTCGGCCTTCGGGGGGATCGTGGCGTTCAACGCGACCTGCGACGAGTCCGCGGCCGAGGCGATGCGCGAGGTCTTCACCGAAGCCGTCGTGGCCCCGTCGTTCACCGACGGTGCCCTCGCCGCCTTCGCCGCGCGGAAGGGTCTCCGGGTCGTCGAGGCTCCGCTCGCGGATGCCGGAGGACTCGAGGTGCGCCAGCTTCCGGGTGGCGCGCTCGTCCAGGACCGCGATCGGGCCGCCGAGGGTCGCGAGGAGATGCAGGTCGTCTCGGCTCGCGAGCCGACCGACGACGAGTGGCGCGACCTGCTCCTCGCATGGCCGGTCGCCGCGCGGGTGCGCTCGAACGCGATCGTCCTGGTGCGCGACGGTGCCACGGTCGGGGTGGGGGCGGGCCAGATGTCTCGTGTCGACGCATCGTGGCTCGCCGTGCGCAAGGCCGGGGACCGCGCCAAGGGCTCTTCGATGGCGAGCGACGCGTTCTTCCCGTTCCCCGATGCGGTGGAGGTCGGGGCGGACGCGGGCGTGACGGCCGTGATCCATCCGGGCGGCTCCATCCGTGACGAGGAGGTCCTCGCCGTCGCGGAGTCGCGGGGCATGGCCGTCGTGGTTACCGGTCGCCGGCACTTCCGTCACTGAGGGCCGTGCCGGGCCTCACCCGCCGTTAGGATGTCCGCTCGTGAGCGCCACGATCCTGGACGGAAAGGCGGTGTCCGCGCAGATCCGTTCGGAGATCGCGGGACGAGTGATGGCGCTCGTCGATCGGGGCGTGCAGCCGGGTCTGGCCGCGGTCCTGGTCGGCGACGACGAGGGGTCGCGGATCTACCTCGGATCCAAGCACAAGGCCTCCGCCGACGTGGGCGTACGGTCGGAACAGGTCGACCTTCCCGCCTTCGTGACCGAGGGTGAGCTCCTCGCCACGATCCGGCGCCTCAACCGCGATCCCGAGATCCACGGGATCATCGTCCAGATCCCGCTTCCGCGACACATCAGCGAGCTGGCGGTGCAGATGACGATCGATCCCGCGAAGGACGTCGACGGTCTGCACCCGCTCAACGTCGGACTGATGGTGCGAGGCGATCCCTCGTTCCCCCCGGCGACGCCGTACGGGATCGTGGAACTCTTGCTGCGCAGCGGCATCGAGCTCGAGGGCGCGCAGGTCGTGGTGGTGGGATACGGCGAGCTCGTCGGCGCGCCGCTTTCGATCATGCTCGCCGAGGACTCGATCCGCGGGAACGCGACCGTCACGATCTGCCATGCGAAGACGCGCGACCTCGTGGAGCAGACGCGTCGCGCCGACATCCTCGTCGCCGCCGCGGGGCGGCCCCAGCTGATCACGGCCGACATGGTCAAGCCGGGTGCGGTCGTCGTCGACGTCGGCGTGCATCGCACGGACCACGGGCTCGTCGGCGACGTGAAGTTCGACGAGGTCAAGGAGGTCGCGGGCGCGATCACTCCCGTCCCGGGCGGCGTGGGCCCGATGACCACGGCGATGCTCCTGCTGAACACGGTCACGGCCGCCGAGGCCCTCGTCGACGCGCGCTGACGTGCCCGCCGGCCGGCTCGAAGCGATCGCGCGTTCGGGCCGGTTCGCGGTCACGTCGGAGGTGGTCCCCCCGCGTTCGGCCGATCCTCGCACCGTCTTCCTGCAGGCGCGAGACCTCGTCGGGTACGCCGACGCCGTGAACGTCACGGACAACCCGACGGCCACCGCCCACATGTCGCCGTTGGCCGGCGTGGCGGCGGTGGCGCGCGCAGGGCTCGAGCCGACGCTTCAGCTCACGGTCCGGGATCGGAACCGGCTGGCGCTCACCGCGGATCTCCTCGGCGCGTGGGCGCTCGGCGCCCGGAACGTCCTGTGTCTCACCGGGGATCCGCTCTCCGTCGGCGATCACCCCGAGGCGACCGCGGTCGTCGACCTCGCCGTCACCGACCTCGTTCGGTTGGCCGCGCAGCTACGCGCGGAGGGACGCCTGCTCTCCGGTGCGGTGATCGAGGAGCCGCCGCGGTTCTTCGTCGGCGTGGCCGACAGTCCGCTCGCCCCGAACTACGACGCGGGCCGGCTCGAGGCGAAGATCGACGCCGGCGCCGCATTCGTGATGACCCAGATCACGTACGACCTCGATGCGCTCATGGCCTGGAGCGAGATCGTGCGGACGCGCGGGATCCTCGAGCGCGCCGCAGTGCTGGTGGGCGTCGCTCCCATCCGGAGCGCCGAACAGGCGCGATACCTCAGCGAGCACCTTCCGGGAGTCACGGTTCCTCCCGAGCTGATGGCGCTGCTCGAGCAGGCCGGACCCGATGCGGAGGCGCTGGGCGTCGCCGACTGCGTTCGGATCGTCGACCGCCTGCGCGAGATCCCCGGGATCGCCGGCGTCCACGTGATGGGGCTGGGCCGCGAGGCGGTCGTCCGGCGCGTGATCGAGGAGGCGGGGCTGCTCCCTCGACCGATGCCAGGCCGCTAGGGACCGGGGGCCGGAGGAGCCGGCGGCGGCGGAGCGGACGGCGGTGGAGCGGGCGGAGGCGGCGAAGACGGTGGCGCCATCGGAGGCGCCATCGGTGGCGCCGTGGGCGGGGAAGCGGACGAGCCGGCCGCTGCCACCGGTCCCTGATACGTCGCGGGGCCCCACGCCAGGATCGGCAGGAAGATGATCCCGAGCAGCGCGAGTCCCACACCGAAGCCCGTGCTCCTGCCGAAGGACTTCGCGAGGTCGATGTAGACGATGAACAGCACGACGATGTTGACGATGGGCACGAGGAACAGCAGGATCCACCACCACGGACGCCCGATGATCTTCATCAGGACGATGAAGTTGTAGATCGGGATCACGGCCGCCCAACCGGGCTGGCCGGCTTTCGTGTACACCTTCCAGAACGAGGCGAGATAGAAGACCAGGAAGGCCACGTAGACGACGATCAGGACCACCGAGCCAGCTTCATCTGCCTGCGAGAGCATCCGAGACACCTTCCTCCCTGATCCGTGCCATCCCGTGTCCGACCTGGACGAGCCGTAGGCTTTCAGCCGCCGGGACTCATGGCAAGCACACTGCCGCTCAGACGCGTTCTTCGATCGGGACCCAGGTCTGGTCGCGCGGACCGATGTACTCCGAGCTCGGACGGATCACGCGGTTGTCCTCGTACTGCTCCCGAACGTGCGCCGTCCAGCCCGCCATCCGGGCGAGCGCGAAGATCGGGGTCATCAGGTCCGTGGGGATCCCGAGCATGTGATAGACGCTCGCGGCATAGAAGTCGACGTTCGGGTTCAGGGACTTCTCGGCCATGGCCACCCGCTCGACCTCCTCGGAGATCTCGTACCAGTGCAGGTCGCCGTGGCGCTCGCCCGTCTCGCGCGACAGGCCCTTCAGGATCCGCGCGCGAGGGTCCATCGTCTTGTAGACGGCGTGCCCGAACCCCATGATCTTCTCCTTGCGGGCGAGCCGGTCCTTCACGTAGGCCTCGGCGCGATCGGGCGAGCCGATCTCCTCGAGCATCTTCATGGCTTCCTCGTTCGCCCCTCCGTGGAGCGGTCCCTTCAGGGCCGCGATCGCGCCGGTGATCGCGGAGTGCATGTCGGCGAGCGTCGAGGCGATGATCCGAGCCGTGAAGGTCGAGGCGTTCATCGTGTGGTCGGCGTACAGCGTGAACGTGGTGTCGAGGGTGTCGGCGTCCTCCTGCGAGGGCTCGACGCCGGTGAGCATGTACAGGAAGTCGGCCGCGTGTGGCAGCTTGAGGTGCGGGGGCACGATCTCCTGGCCGGTCCGCAGCCGGTGGTACATCGCCAGGAACGTGGGCGTGCGCGCGATCAGCCGGAGTGCCTTGCGCTCGTTGGCCTCCGGGGAGCTGTCCCAGCCGTCGGGGTCGTACGCCGAGGCCGCCGAGACGCTCGTTCGGAGCATCGACATCGGCGAGGTCTGCTGCGCGAGGGTCGGCATGAGGTCCGTGATGAACGGCGACGGGTCGCGCTGCTCGACCATGAAGTCGTCGAGCTCGTCCAGCTCGGCCTGGGTGGGCAGCCGCAGTCGGTGCAGGAGGTGGACGACCTCCTCGTACGTGCACCGTTCCGCGAGCTCCTCGATCGGATAGCCGACGTACCAGAGCCGGCCCTTCTCGCCGTCGATGTCCGAGACGCGCGTCTTCGCGGCGACGATCTCGCGAAGGCCTTTCTCGGTCACCGGTGACTCCCTCGTCGGGCCGGGTGGGCGGGTTCCGGCCACTATCCTTGCGTGGACCGAGCCTACCGCGCCCGCGCGAACGCGGGCGTCCGGGTTCCCTCTCGAGCACTGGAGGCGCGCGTGGCGTACCGGGTGACCCTGATCCCGGGCGACGGCGTCGGGCCCGAGCTCATCTCGGCGGCTCGTCGCGCGATCGAGGCGACCGCAGTCCCGATCGAGTGGGACGTGCAGGAAGCCGGGGCCGAGGTCGCCGAGCGCGAGGGGTCGCCGTTGCCCGACCGCGTCCTCGACTCGATCAGGACCAACCGCGTGGCCCTGAAAGGGCCGGTGACGACTCCGGTGGGGACCGGGATGCGGAGCGTCAACGTCGCGCTCCGGGTCGCGCTCGAGCTCTACGCGGCGGTGCGGCCGTGCCGGTGGTATCCGGGCGTTCGTTCCCGGTACGAACGCGTGGACGTGACGATCGTGCGCGAGACCACCGAGAACAGCTACACGGGCATCGAGTTCGAACACGACGCCCCCGAGACCGCCGAGCTGATCGCGTTCATCCACCGGACGACCCGCAAACGGGTGCGCGAGGACTCCGGCCTGTCGATCAAGTCCATCAGCGAGGGGGCGAGCGAGCGCATCGCACGCTTCGCCTTCGACCACGCGAGAGCGAACGGCAGGAGGAAGGTCACGGCCGGGCACAAGGCGAACATCATGAAGTTCTCCGACGGCCTGTTCCTGGAGACCGTCCGCCGGGTCGCCGCCGAGAACCCGGACGTCGCGTTCGAGGACCGGATCATCGACAACCTCACGATGCAGCTCGTCCAACGCCCCGAGGACTACGACGTGCTCGTGCTCCCGAACCTGTACGGCGACATCCTGTCCGACCTGTGCGCCGGTCTCGTGGGCGGTCTCGGGCTCGCGCCCGGTGCGAACTTCGGAGATCGCATCGCGGTGTTCGAGGCCACGCACGGAAGCGCGCCTCGGTACCGCGGGACCGATCGCGCGAACCCGATGGCCCTGATGCTCTCGGGAGCGATGATGCTCCGCCACCTCGGCGAGATCGACGCCGGGGACCGGTTGGAGGGCGCCGTCGCGGCGGTCATCGCCGAGGGGCGGACGGTCACGTACGACCTGAAGCCGACACGGGACGATCCGGAGGCCGCCGGCACGTCGGCGGTCGCCGATGCGGTGGTCGCACGGCTCGCCGCCGAACCAGCTCGGTAGGATGACGCCGATGCGCGTGACGGTCGTCGGAAGCGGCTTCGTCGGGCAGACGACGGCGATGCGCGTCGTCGAGCGCGGCCTGGCCGAGGTCGTCCTGATCGACATCGTCGAGGGGTTGCCGCAGGGTCTGGCGCTCGATCTGATGGAGTCGTCCCCGGTCGTCGGGTTCGAGCCTGCGATCACCGGCACGAACGACTACGCGGACACGTCGGGCTCGGACGTGGTCGTGATCACCGCGGGGTTCCCGCGCCAGCCCGGGATGAGCCGGATGGACCTGCTGGGCAAGAACGCCGGGATCGTCCGCGAGGTCGTCGAGCGGATCGCCCCCGGCTCTCCGCAGGCGATCGTGATCGTGGTGACGAACCCGCTCGACGAGATGACCTTCCTCGCCGCCGACGTGTCGGGCTTCCCGAAGGAGCGCGTCATCGGCATGGCGGGGGTCCTCGATTCGGCGCGGCTCCGCTTCTTCATCGCCGAGGAGCTCGGGGTTTCCCCGCTCGGGGTCGAGGCGATGACACTGGGCTCGCACGGCGAAGCCATGGTTCCGCTCCCTCGTCACGCCACCGTCGACGGGAAGCCGTTGGCCGAGCTCGTCGACGAGCCGACGCTCGAGCGGCTCTACGCGCGGACGCGCGACGCGGGTGCCGAGATCGTGGCGTTGCTCAAGAAAGGCAGCGCCTATTACGCGCCATCGGCCTCGGTCGTGAAGATGATCGAGGCGATCGCGGGCGCTCCCGAGGTGCTCCCCGTCTGCGCGTGGTGCACCGGGCAGTACGGGATCGACGGCGTCTACGTCGGGGTCCCGGTCCGCCTGGGACGCGGAGGTGTCGAGGAGATCGTGGAGCTCGACCTCGATGAGGCCGAGCTCCAACAGCTGCGGGCTGCCGCCGAGGGGATCCGTGCCAAGTGCGCGGATCTGGCGAAGCTCTAGGGCCTCTCGGGTTCCGGGCCGACGCCGGCGGACCGGCGCAAGCGCCCCTGGCTGCGCCGGCGGACCCACACGAAGCTGAGGGCCCCACCCGTCGCAAGCAGGATCCCGCCGGCGGCCGAGATCCAGATCCCCTGGTCGACCTCGACGCGCAGCGCCCGCTGGAACTCCTCCCGCAGCTGCTCGCGAACGACGTCCTCCGGGAGCTCGAGCTGCGCGGCGAGCCGTTCGGCCAGCAGATCGACACCCTCACCCCCGCCGAAACGCTCCTCGGCGCGGACGGCGTCGGCGACCGGGAGGGCGAAGCCGGCGAGGCCGAGGATCACCAGTGCGACCGCGAGGCTCCGGCCGACCGCGTCTGAGCGGGAGAGTCGCATCGCCAGCATCGCCAGAAGGGCCGCGACGGCGCCGAGCAACACTGCCTTGCCCTCCCAGACGTCCGTCCCGCGCACCGTGACGTCGACGACGCGTTCGATGTCCGCGGGGAACCCGATGATCACCCAGTCCGCGGTTGCGCCGTAGCCGGCGGCGACGGCGCCGGCCGCGAGGCAGAGGAACCCCGCGAACCGGAGCTTCGTGGGCCGCGCCGTCGAGAGGATCTCGCGGGACATCGGGCTGCATCCTCTCACCGGCGTGGCGCGGTCGGAAGCAGCGTCCGCCGTAAGACGCTGCGAGGCACCGGCGATAGCATGAGATACGCGATGGCCGAGGTGCGTGAGATCGATGCGGAAGAGATCACCCGCATCGTCCGCGAGCTCTGCATGGAGATCTGCTACACGGTCCCCGAGGAGATGGTCGAACTCGTCAAGCGGGCGCGCGAGAAGGAGGAGTCTCCGCTCGGCCGTCAGGTCCTCGACCTGATCATCCGCAACCAGGACCTGGCCGCCGAAGGCGAGTATCCGTACTGCCAGGACACCGGGTACACGGTGATCTTCATCGACATCGGGCAGGACGTGCACGTGTCGGGCCTCGACCTGTACGACGCCGTGAACGAAGGGGTTCGGCAGGGCTACACGGACGGGTATCTCCGCGGCTCGATCGTGCGCGATCCGCTGTTCGACCGCCGGAACACGGGCGATAACACGCCCGCGTTCATCCACACGAACATCGTTCCCGGCGACCAGATCCGGATCCAGGTGGACGCGAAGGGCGCGGGCTCGGAGAACATGGGCAAGCACGCGATGCTCAAGCCGGCCGACGGGCTCGAGGGCGTGAAGCACTTCGTCCTTCGCGCGGTCGCCGAGTCCGGGCCCAACGCCTGCCCGCCGGGGATCATCGGCGTGGGGGTGGGCGGCAACTTCGAGATGTCCGCGGTCATCGCCAAGCGCGCACTGATGCGGAAGGTGGGCCAGCCGAACCCGGACCCGCAGATCGCCGAGCTCGAAGCCGAGCTGTACGAGAAGTGCAACGCGCTCGGGCTCGGGCCGGAAGCGCTCGGCGGCACGCAGACGGTCCTCGCCGTGCACGTCGAGACGATGGCGACGCACATCGCCTCGCTCCCGGTCGCGGTGAACATCGAGTGTCACGCGCATCGGACGGGGACCCGGGTGATCTGAGGTGGCGGTCGAGGAGCTCGACGACGGACGCAAGCGCATCCGCGCCCCGCTCTCGGACGATGATGTCCGGCTGCTGGCGATCGGGGACGTGGTACTCGTCAGCGGGAAGATCTACAGCGCTCGCGACGCCGCGCACAAGGTCATGATCGAGATGCTCGACCGGGGAGAGCCGTTGCCGTTCGATCCCGCCGGCCAGATCGTCTATTACCTGGGCCCCACGCCCGAACGCCCCGGCAACGTGATCGGCGCGGCCGGCCCGACCACGGCGAGCCGGATGGACAAGTACACCCCGCCGCTGCTCGAGCTCGGCCTGAAAGGCATCATCGGCAAGGGCGGCCGGGGACCGATGGTGCGCGACGAGCTGAAGAAGCACACGGCCGTGTACATGGCGGCGCTCGGCGGAGGCGGCGCCCTCGCGGCGCTCACGGTCCGTTCGCAGGAGGTGATCGCCCTGCCCGAGCTCGGGACCGAGGCGATCCGCATCCTGGAGGTCGAGGACTTCCCCGTGTGGGTCGTGAACGACTGCGAGGGCCGCGACTACTACCAGGAGACGGTCAAGCCCTGGCGGCGCAACGACCTGCTGCCCGAGGACCTGCATCTCGTCGTCAACAGCGGGAACGAAGGCGACGGGGGCGGGATGTGAGCGCTCGCCGGTTCCGGCAGCGCGCCGAGGAGCACCTCGGGAACTTCTTCACGAACTGGCGCGAGTACGACGCCCCACTCGGCACGAAGCTGCGGCTCGCGATGCGCAACCGGTTGAAGGCGACGTTCTCCAAGCAGCAGTGCTGCGGTCATACCGGCGAACCGGGTTGCTGACAGGTTCCACGGGGGCCCGGTTCGGGTCCCGGGGAGCCGCACCACGACCATCACTGAATCCGGTCAGGTCACGCCGCCTCGCGTCGGACCGACGGGTCACGTCACGCCGCGGAGGACCAACGCGTCCGCCACGGCCGCGGCTACCTCGTCGGTGCTCGACGATCCTCCGAGGTCGGGAGTCCGGATCTCACCTTCCCGAAGGACTGCATCCACGGCTGCCTCGACGGCGTCGGCGCGGACACGTTCTCCGAGGTGGCGAAGCATCATCGCGGCGGACAGGATCATCGCGACCGGGTTGGCCAGTCCTTTGCCGGCGATGTCCGGCGCGCTGCCGTGGACCGGTTCGAACACGGCGTACTCCCAGCCGAGGTTCGCGCCCGACGCGAGCCCGAGGCCCCCGACCAGGCCCGCGCACAGGTCGGACAGGATGTCGCCGTACAGGTTCGGCAGCAGGAGCACGTCGAAGATCTCGGGTCCCCGCACCAGGCGCATCGAGAGCTGGTCGATCTGCATCTCCTCGAAGGGGACGTCGGGATGCGAGGCGGCCTCCTCCTGCCCGATCGACAGGAACAGCCCGTCCGAGAAACGCATGATGTTCGCCTTGTGACCGAGCGTGATCGTCCGTCGACCGTTCGCGCGCACGTAGGCGAAGGCGAAGCGCACGATCCGGCGGGCGCCCGTCACGCTGATCGGCTTGACCGTGATGCCGGCGTCGTCGCGAAGCTCGGCGCCGGCGAGCCGGTGGAGCTCGGCTCGGAGGGCGGCCGCCTCGGGCGTTCCTCGTTCGAACTCGATCCCCTGGTAGAGGTCCTCGGTGTTCTCGCGGATCACGACGAGGTCGACGCCGGCGTGACGGGTCGGGACGCCGGGAAGGGACCTCGAGGGCCGGACCGCGGCGAACAGGTCGAGCTCGTGCCGCAGCTCCACGTTCACGCTGCGGAAGCCGCTGCCGACCGGTGTCGTGATGGGGCCCTTCAACGCCACCCGTGTGCGCCGGATCTGCTCCAGCACGCGCGGGGGAAGCGGCGTCCCCTCACGTTCGAGGACCGCGCGCGCCGGCCTCCTCGACGATCCACTCGATCTCTGCGCCGGTCGCCTCGACGACGCGACGCGCCGCGTCCGAGACCTCCGGGCCGATGCCGTCGCCCGGGATGAGCGTGACGAGGTGGGCCACGGCCGAACCTTACTCGCGGCGCTGCGGAGGCGAAGCTAGAAGCGGTCGAACACGATCGAGCGCTTCACTTCCTGGATCGCCTTCGTGACCTCGATGCCGCGTGGACACGCATCGGTGCAGTTGAAGGTCGTTCGGCACCGGAACACGCCGGTCTTGTCCGAAAGGATCTCCAGGCGCTCGGCGGCGTTCTCGTCCCGGGAGTCGTAGATGAACCGGTGGGCGTTCACGATCGCCGCAGGCCCAACGTACTCGTCGTCGCCCCAGAAGATCGGGCACGAGGTGGTGCAGGCCGCGCACAGGATGCACTTCGTCGTGTCGTCGAACTTCTTGCGCTCCTCGGGGGTCTGCAGCCGCTCGGTGTCGGGGTCGCCGGACTCGTTGACCAGGTAGGGAAGCACCGAGCGGTACCCCGCGAAGAACGGCTCCATGTCCACGATGAGGTCCTTGAGGACCGGCAGCCCGCGGATCGGCTCGATCGTCACCCGGGGCGCGACGTCACGCACGATCACCTTGCAGGCGAGCGCGTTGCGCCCGTCGATCATCATGGCGTCAGAACCGCAGATCCCATGGGCGCACGAGCGGCGCAGGGCGAGCGTCCCGTCGTGGTACCACTTGACCTGGTGCAGGGCGTCGAGCAGCCGATCGTCCGGGTCGGTCTCGATGGTGAACTCGTCCCACCAGGATTCCTCGCCGCGCGCCTCCGGGTTGTACCGGCGGATCTTGAGCGTGAGCGTGATGCGGTGGCTCGAGCCCACGGCGCGGGAATCCGAGGCGTCGAGGACCTCGCCGAGATCATCGGGTGGCGTCATCAGTACTTCCGTTCCATCGGAACGTAGGGTCCCATCTTGACCGGTTTGGTCTCCAGGCGGATCGAGCCGTCGTCCTGCCGGTAGGCAAGCGAGTGCTTCAGCCAGTTCGCGTCGTCGCGCAGGGGATGGTCCTCCCGGTAGTGGGCGCCCCGGCTCTCGTCGCGCGCGAGCGCCGCCGCGACCAGCGCGTCCGCGCAGTCCAGCAGGAATCCGAGCTCGACGACCTCCATGAGCTCGGTGTTGAACATCTTGCCCGTGTCCTGCACGTACACGCGCTCGAACCGGTCGTGCAGGCCCCCGAGGATCTCCTGCATCTTCCGCAGGCTCTCCTCGGTCCGCACGACGAACGCGAGGTCGAACATCTGCTGCTGGAGCTCGGACCGGATGTCCGCGGCGTTCGCGCCGTCGGGCTTGTTCATCAACGCCTGGAGATGCTCGCGGACCGGCGTCTCCGGTTGCTTCACCGGGAGGTCGGGCAGGTCGGCTTCCTCGGCGAAGCCAGCCATGTGCTTGCCGCCGCGCCGGCCGAACACGACGATGTCCAGGAGCGAGTTCGTGCCGAGACGGTTCGCGCCGTGGACCGACACGCACGCGCATTCGCCGGCGGCATAGATCCCGGGCACGGGTACCTCGTCCTCACCGACGACGACCTGTCCGTCGATGTTGGTCGGGATGCCCCCCATCGCGTAGTGGGCCGTGGGCTGGATCGGAACGGGCTCGGTCGTCGGCTCGACCCCGAGGTACACGCGCGCGAACTCGGTCACGTCGGGGAGCTTCTCCTCGATCACGTCGCGGGGGAGATGACGGACGTCGAGGTAGACGGCGTCGCGGTTCGGCCCGACGCCGCGGCCCTCCTTGATCTCCTGGTAGATCGCGCGGCTGACCATGTCGCGCGGGGCCAGGTCCATGACCGTCGGCGCGTATCGCTCCATGAAACGCTCGCCCTCGGAGTTCAGCAGGATGCCGCCCTCGCCGCGGACGGCCTCGGAGAGCAGGATCCCCAGCTTGTAGACCCCGGTCGGGTGGAACTGGAAGAACTCCATGTCCTGCAGCGGGATGCCGCGGCGGAACAGGACCGAGGGGCCGTCACCGGTGAGCGTGTGGGCGTTCGAGCTCACCTTGAACATCCGGCCGTAGCCGCCCGTCGCGTACAGCACGGCCTTGGACCGGAAGACGTGGAGCTCGCCCGTCGCGAGCTCGTAGGCCACGACGCCCGCACACCGTCCGTCGGACATCAGTTGGTCGAGCACGTAGAACTCGTTGAAGAAACGGACGTCCCGCTTCACGCATTGCTGGTACAGCGTCTGCAGGATCATGTGGCCGGTCCGGTCGGCCGAGTAGCACGCGCGTCTCACGGGAGCCTCGCCGTGGTTGCGGGTATGGCCGCCGAACCGGCGCTGGTCGATCTTGCCCTCCGGCGTGCGATCGAACGGCAGCCCCCAGTGCTCGAGCTCGTAGATCGCCGGCACCGCCTCCTCGGTCATCAAGAGGGCGGCCGGCTGGTCGACGAGGTAGTCGCCGCCCTTGACCGTGTCGAACGCGTGCCACTCGGGCGAGTCCTCCTCGACGTTGGCCAGGGCGGCGCAGACCCCTCCCTGGGCCGTCCCCGTGTGTGAGCGCGTCGGGTAGAGCTTGGAGATCACCGCGGTCTTGACCCGGTCCGACGTCTCGATCGCAGCGCGGAGCCCCGCGCCACCTGCGCCGACGATCACCGCGTCGAACGTGTGGAAGGTCGTCATGGCGTTAGGTGACCGGCCAGTCGCTCGGATCGAACGTGAACACGATCACGGTGCCGAGGACGAAGAGCGAGAAGCCGATCACCGCGAAGAGCATGTTCACGGCGAAGCGCACCCCCGGCCAGCGCACGTAGTCCTGGACGACGATGCGCAGCCCGTTGATCCCGTGGACCAGCGCGAGGACCAAGAGGGCCCAGTCCCAGGTGCGCCAGAACGGGGAATCCCAGCGCAGCGCGACGAACTCGAAATCGACACGGGACACGCCGGTGTCGATCACGTGCATGATCAGGACGTGTCCGACCGCGAGGAACAGCAGGACGATGCCGCTGACCCGCATGAACAGCCACGACCAGAGCTCGAACCCGCCCCCCGGACGCTCGCGCCCCGTCCGCCGACCGGCGCGCGGCCGCCGGGCGGGCTCGGCCGCGTGCTCCTGCGTGTCGACCGCCATCACAGGTCCCAGCCGAGGGCGAGGTTGAGGATGTCGCGTCCCATGAGCCAGGTGATCGGGATCATCGAGCCGATGAACAGCGCCGTCGAGGCCAGCGAGATCGGTTTCATGTTCCGCGCCGAGGACGGCCAGAAGTCGAAGACCATGATCTTCACGCCGTTGATCGCGTGATACAGGACGGCGGCGACGAGGCCGAGCTCGAGCAGCCGCACGACCCAGTTGTGGTACACCTCGACGACCCGGTTGTAGGCCTCGGGACCCCATCCCACGACCGCCGTGTCGACGACGTGCGCGAACAGGAACAGGATGATGGCGACGCCGGTGATCCGATGGAGGAGCCACGACCATTGGCCGGGACTGCCCTTGTAGAGCGTGCCGATGTCGGACTTCCGCTTCGCCATCGTCCCTCGAGCGCCAGCCTATCGCCGCCGCGGCCGACCCTCGTGGACGTCGGGTCCCCCGGGCCGGCGCAGTCTACTCCGCAACGGACAAGCCACCAGCAGCATCGAGGCGCTCATGTCACGCGCAGCGCGACGAACACCCCGTCGCGGGTCGGCACGATCGTCGAGACGTACCGCTCGTCCTCGGCGACCAGGCGGTTGTGCTCGAGGATCGCGTTCGTCGTCTCGGCGTCGCGCCCGTGGTCGCCGTTCGGGTCGGCGACGGCGCCGGACCAGAGCACGTTGTCGCACAGGTATAGGCCGCCGACGCGGATCCGTTCGCGCGCGGCGCGCCACGCCTCCGGGTACCCCTGCTTGTCGATGTCGTTGTAGACGACGTCGAACTCGCCCTCGACCGCGTTCAGGTTCGTGACGGCGTCCCCGACGTGCCACCGGATCGGCCCGTCGAGACCGGCACGGGAGAGGTAGTCGAGCGCCTTCGCCTCGTTCTCGGGATCCCCGTCCGTGCCGTGCACCTCGCCGTCGGATCCAACGGCGCGCGAGAACCAATATGCCGAGTAGCCGAACCCCGATCCGAGCTCGAAGACGCGCTTGGCTCCCACCGAGCGAGCGAGCAGCTCGACGGTGACCCCGACGAGGCGGCCGATGATCGGGAAGCCGCGCTCCTTGCCCTCCGCCTCCATCTCCAGGAGCACCGGCTCGTCGTAGCGCTCGAGGAGCGAGCGCATGTAGTCCTCGATGCGCGGGTCGACGATGTCCACGGCGGCGATGCTACCCGCTACGCTGGAACGCGATGGCCGAGGAAGGGAAGCGCGAGACCGACTCCGGCATCGAGCTGAAACCCGTGTACGGGCCGCAGGACCTCGAGGGATTCGATCCCGCGCGGGATCTGGGGCGTCCCGGGGAGACCCCGTTCACGCGAGGGATCTACGGATCGATGTACCGCGGCCGGCTGTGGACGATGCGCCAGTACGCCGGCATGGCGACGGCGGAGGAGACCAACCGCCGCTTCCGGTATCTGCTGGAACACGGCCAGACCGGCCTGTCGGTCGCGTTCGACCTGCCGACGCAGATGGGCCTGGACTCCGACCACCCGCTCGCGGAGGGAGAGGTCGGCAAGACGGGCGTCGCGATCGACTCGATCGACGACATGCACCGGCTCCTCGCCGAGATCCCGCTCGAGCGCGTGTCGACGTCGATGACGATCAACTCGACCGCTCCGATCCTGCTCCTGCTGTACGAGCTCGTCGCCGAGGAGCGCGGGATCGACGCCTCGACGCTCTCCGGCACGGTCCAGAACGACCTGCTGAAGGAGTACGCGGCGCGCGGGACCTACATCTACCCGCCGAAGCCGTCCATGCGGCTGATCACCGACCTGTTCGCCTACTGCGGAGAGCGGATCCCGAGATGGAACACGATCTCGATCAGCGGGTACCACATGCGGGAGGCCGGCGCGACGGCGGTGCAGGAGGTCGCGTTCACGCTCGCGAACGCGATCGCGTACGTGCAGGCGGCGCTCGACGCCGGTTTGGCGCTCGACGAGTTCGCCCCGCGAGTGTCCTTCTTCTTCGCATGCCACATGAACTTCTTCGAGGAGGTCGCGAAGTTCCGCGCCGCGCGGCGGCTGTGGGCCCGGATCATGGGGGAGCGGTTCGGGGCGAAGGATCCCGAGAAGCCTGATGCTCCGGTTCCACACGCAGACGGGCGGCGCGACGCTCACCGCGCAGCAACCGGAGAACAACATCGTGCGAACCGCACTCGAGGCGCTCGCGGCGGTGTTCGGCGGGACGCAGTCCCTGCACACGAACTCGTTCGACGAGGCGCTGTCGCTTCCGACCGAGCACGCGGTGAAGATCGCGTTGCGGACCCAGCAGGTGATCGGGTTCGAGACCGGCGTCGCGAGCGTCGCCGATCCGCTCGGCGGCTCCTACTACCTGGAATCCCTCACCGACGAGATCGAGGACGCCGCGCGAGGGTACCTGGACAAGATCGACGGCATGGGTGGAGCCGTCGCCGCGATCGAGGCGGGGTTCTACCAGGACGAGATCCACGAGGCCGCCTTCCGGATCCAGCAGGGCATCGAGACGGGCGAGAGGGTGATCGTGGGCGTGAACCGGTTCGAGGATCCCGACGAGCGGCCGATCGAGCTCCAGCACCTCGGTGCGGACGAGGTCGCGCAGCAAGGTCGAGCGGCTCAAGAGGCTCCGCGCCGAACGCGACGCCCCGGCCGTCCAAGCCGCGCTCGCCGCCGTCGAGGAGGCCGCGGCCGGAACCCAGAACCTGTTGCCGCTGATCAAGGAGGCCCTGCGCGTTCGAGCGACGCTCGGCGAGGTCTCCGACGTGCTCCGGCGCGTGTTCGGCGAGTATCACCCGCGTTCCTAAGCGGCCTGCCTACCGGACGAGCTCGAGGATGCCGTGCGCGATCGCCACGAGGCCGGCGACCGCGAGCAGGATCGCGAGCCACCTGAGGCGACGCTGCCGGCGAAGCCCGACGGCGCTCGCGACGCAGCCGAGCCCGACGCCGATCTCGATGGCATACGTGACGGCGTCGCTCACGCGCGCAAGGGTGCCACTCGATCGGGCGGCACGCACGCCGCGTTGCGGCTAGGCTTCCCGCGCGATGCAGGTGGCCATCATCGGCGGGACCGGCGAGGAGGGCTTCGGCCTCGCGCTTCGTCTCGGCAAGGCGGGTCACCAGGTCGTGATCGGCTCCCGCTCGGAAGAGAAGGGCGCGACCTCCGCCGAGAGCGCACGGGAGATCCTCGGTGGGACCGCCGACGTCGCCGGCACCACGAACGAAGCCGCCGCCGGCCGCGGCGAGATCGTGTTCGTGACGGTGCCCTACGAGGGCCAGGCGGGCACGTACCGCGCGATCAAGGAGCACCTGGCTCCGGGGACGATCGTCTGCGACACGACGAGCCCGCTCGCGACGGCCGTCGGCGGCAAGGCCTGGCACGTGGTCCGGCCCTGGCACGGCTCGGCGGCCGAACAAGCGGCGGCGATCCTCGAGACCGGCGTCCGGATGACCGCGGGGTTCCACACGATCTCGGCCGATGCCCTGCGGGCGATCGACGTGCCGATGGACAGCGACGTCCTGGTCTGCGGCGACGACGCCGAGGCGAAGGCGGTCGTCGGCGGGCTGATCGAGGACATCCCGGGCATGCGCTGGGTCGATTGCGGCCTGTTGTCGCAGGCGCGGATCGCCGAGTCGATGACCGCATTGCTGATCTCGATCAACCGTCAGTACAAGATCCACGACAGCGGCTTCCGCATCACGGGCCGCGACGGCTGGGGCCGTCCGGTGGGGTAGCGCGAACCGCCGAGCTCAGTCGATGACGGCGATCGTGTCGCCGACCTGAACGACCTGACCCTCGCTGATCGGAAGCTCGGAGACGGTTCCCTCGCGCGGGGCGGGGATGGCGTTCTCCATCTTCATCGCCTCGAGGATGCAGACGACGTCGCCGGCCTGGATCTCCTGGCCCGCCTCCACCAGGATGCGCAGGATCGTCCCCTGCATCTGCGCCTTCACCACGCTGTGAACGGCCTGGTCGTGACGGGCGCTCTGCCGGCTCGGGGGGCGCGGCGCAGAGTCGTGACGATGGTCGAAGATCCGCACCGGGACGCGGCGGCCGTCGACCTCGACGAGGAGCTCGGCGGGCACGGGTTGTTTCGCGTCCGCCCCGGATCGTGGCCCTGCGCCGTCCGTCGGGACCTCGAGCTCGGCATCGCGCAACGCCTTCTCGAGCCACGTGGTGGTGTGCGACGACTTGATGAAGGCGCGCGTCTGCAAGATCCATCGGTGGAGCGGGATCGTCGTCGGCACGCCCTCCACCCGGAACTCCTCGAGCGCACGGAGCATGCGCTTGATCGCGCGGGGACGGGTCTCCGCCGAGACGATGAGCTTCGCGAACATGGAGTCGTAGTCCGAGGGGATCTCCCGGCCCGCCTGCACGAACGAATCCACCCGGACGAACGGCCCGGCGGGCTCGCGGTAGCCGGTCACGCGGCCTGGACCCGGGAGGAAGTTCCGTGCCGGGTCCTCGGCGTTGATCCGGCACTGGATCGCGTGGCCTCGCGGCTGCACCTTCGACAGGTCGAGCTTCTCGCCGAACGCCGCGCGGATCTGGAGCTCGACGAGGTCCAGGCCGGTCACCATCTCCGTCACGGTGTGCTCGACCTGAAGGCGCGTGTTCATCTCGAGGAAGTAGAAGGCGCCGTCCTCGTCGACGAGGCCCTCGACGGTTCCGGCGTTCACGTAGCCGGCCTCCTTCGCCAGCGCCATCGACACCTCGCCGATCCGCTGCCGGAGCTCCGCGTCGACGACCGGTGAGGGCGTCTCCTCGACCAGCTTCTGGTGCCGGCGCTGCACCGAGCAGTCGCGTTCGCCGAGGAAGAACACGTTGCCGTGCGCATCCGCCATGATCTGCGCCTCGACGTGGTGGGCGCGGTCGATGTAGCGCTCGAGGAAGACCTCCGGCCTGCCGAAGTACGCCTGCGCCTCTCGCGCGGCGCGGGCGAGGGCGTTCTCGAGCTCCTCGGGCTTGCGGACGAGGTGCATCCCGCGGCCGCCGCCGCCGAACGCCGCCTTCACGATGATCGGAAGCCCGATCCGCTCGGCCTCGGCCGTGGCGTCCGCGAGCGTCACCGGATCCGTCGTTCCCGGCACGATGGGGACACCCACGCGATCGGCGGCCTGACGAGCCGCGGCCTTGTCGCCCATCATCTCGATCGCCTCGGGCGGTGGACCGATGAAGGTCAACCCCGCCTGCGCGACCGCCCGCGCGAACTGCGAGCGTTCGGACAGGAACCCGTACCCGGGGTGGACGGCAGTGGCCTTGGCCTTGCTCGCCGCCTCCATGATGGAGCCGATCGAGAGGTAGGACTCGGCCGCGAGCGCCGGGCCGATCCGGTAGGCCTGGTCGGCCATCTCGACGTGCAGCGCATCGCGGTCGGCGTCGCTGTAGACGGCGATCGACGTGTGGCCGAGCTCTTTGATCGTGCGGATGATGCGGACGGCGATCTCGCCGCGGTTCGCGATCAGGATCCGGGGTTTCGCCACGCTCGCTCCGGCAGCCGATAATCGGTGACCCCAGAAGGGGAGTCAAACGTCCGGTGCTATCAGAACACGCGTTGTCTCGCGCGCTCGAAGGCGCGGGCCTGTCGGCCCCCGTCCGCTTCGAGGAGGTTACCCGCTCCACCCAGGAGACCGCGGTACGTCTCGCCGAGGACGGTGCGCCGGAGTGGACCCTGGTCGCGGCCGGGCACCAGACCGAGGGACGGGGACGCCTGGGCCGAACGTGGAAGGACGAACCGGGCGGGGCACTGCTGTTCTCGCTCGTGCTCAGGCCGTCGTTGCCGCCCGAGTTCGGAGGCCTGCTATCGCTCCTCGCCGGAACGGCTGTGGCGGAGGCGTGCGACGAGGTAACGGACCAGCGTGCCACCTGCAAGTGGCCGAACGACGTTCTCGTCGCCGGCCGCAAGGCGGGCGGCATCCTGGCGGAGTCGCGCCTTGCGGGTGACCGGTTCGAGTTCGTCGCGCTCGGCGTCGGCGTGAACCTCGGCGCGCCGCCCGCCGACCTGCCGGATGCCGGCGCGGTGCAGGCGGAGGACGCGGACCTCCTCGGCGCCTTCCTCCGCGCGTTCGCCGGGCGCTACCAGCCCGAGCATCCCGCGTTCGCCCGGACCGTCGTCGCCGCGTACCGAACGCGTTGCGCGACGCTCGGCACTCAGGTCCGCGCGAGGACCGGGCGAGGGGCCGTCGTGGAGGGAGAGGCGGTCGACGTCGACGAGACGGGGGCGCTGATGGTCCGCGTCGGCGACGGGACCGAGACCGTCCGGTTCGGAGAGGTCGAGCACCTGGAGTAAGCTCCGCCCATGGCGTTCCCCCGCAGGCTGCTGATCGACGGCGAGGAGCTCGTCCTGGACCTCCGTCCGCACTGGGTGGCGCTCGTCGGCCCGATCGCCGTGACGTTCCTGGTGATCGTGGGGTGGATCCTCGCGTTCCTCTACGCGCCCGACGATGGTTCGGGTCGAAGCGCCGTCATCTGGGGCTCGCTCGCGATCGGCCTGCTGATCCTGATCTGGTACCCGCTGCGGGCGTTCATCGCGTGGGTGACGTCGAACTTCGCGGTGACGAGCGACCGCATCATCCACCGCGAGGGGTTCCTGGCGAAGCACACGATGGAGATCCCGCTCGAGGCGATCAACGACATCCGGTTCCAGCAGTCGCTCTTCGAGCGGATGGTCGGTGCCGGCGACCTCGTGATCCAGTCGGCGAGCGAGTTCGGGCGCAACGTCTTCGCGAACGTCCGCAACCCCGAGCACGTCCAGCGCACGATCTACGAGCAGGGCGAGCGGAACAAGGAGCGGATGTACCAGGGCCGGTCCTCCGCGCCGGCGCCGCCGGCGCCGTCGGCGTCACCGGCCTCTCCCTCCGTCACGACCGAGCTCGAGCGCCTCGCCGAGCTCCGCAACAAGGGCGTCCTCACCGAGTCCGAGTTCCAGAACCAGAAGAAACGCATCCTCGGCGAGTAGCGTCGCGCCGCCGCCGCACGATGTGCCACGATGGGCCCATGCCCGTGGTGAACGAGGTCCGCCTGCCCGGCATCGGCGTTCGGTACGAGTTCGTCACCGAAGACGGTTCGCGGGTCGGCGTGATCCACCATCGAACCGGCGAGCGCGAGCTGGTCCTGTACGAGAAGGACGATCCCGACACGAGCCACGACCTGCTCCGTCTGACCCCTGAGGACAGCCGGACGCTCGCGGAGCTCCTGGGCTCGTCGCAGGTGGCGAAGGATCTGGCCGAGCTCGAGCAGGACGTGGAAGGGCTCGCGATCGATCGGCTGCCGCTCGCCGTGACCTCGCCGTACGCGGGGAAGACGATCGGCGATACGGGTGCCCGGACGAAGACCGGCGTCTCGATCGTCGCGGTGCTGCGGGAGAGCGCCCCCTTCCCCGCGCCCGGTCCCGAATTCGGCGTGGAGGCCGGCGACATCCTCGTGGTCGTCGGTACCCCACGGGGCATCGAGGAGCTGGCGATCTTGCTGCGCTCGAGCTGAGGCCGTGCGCGACCCGCTGTTCCTCGTCGAGCTCGGCGGGGTCGTCTTGGTTCTCGCGGTTCTCGCGCGCGTGGCGACGCGGTTCGGCTTCTCGCCGATCCCGCTCTATCTGCTCGCGGGTCTGGCGTTCGGCGAGGGCGGGGTGATCCCGCTCGTCACGGTGGACGAGTTCATCGAGGCCGGCGCCGAGATCGGCCTGATCCTGCTGCTCTTCTCGCTCGGGCTCGAGTACTCGGCTCGAGAGCTCGTCGACTCGCTCCGGTCCAACGCCACGGTCGGGATGTGGGATCTCGTGCTGAACTTCACCCCGGGGCTCGTCGCCGGGCTGCTGCTCGGTTGGGGCCTCGTCCCGGCCATGGTCCTCGGAGGGGTGACCTACATCTCCTCCTCCGGCGTGATCGCGCGGACGCTCGACGACCTGCAGTGGATGGGCAACCGAGAGACGCCACTCGTCCTCGCGATCCTGGTGCTCGAGGACCTCGTCATGGCCGCGTTCCTGCCGTTCATGACGGTGCTGCTCGTCGGGGGTGGCCCCGTGCGGGTCCTTTTGTCGGTCGGTCTCTCGTTCCTCGTCGTCCTTGCCGTGCTCTTCGGGGCGGCACGGTACGGACCGGCGCTGAGCCGTGCCGTGTTCAGCCACTCCGATGAAGCGCTCCTGCTCGGGATCCTCAGCCTGGTGCTGCTCACGGCAGGTGGGACGGAGGCGCTCAACATCTCGGCCGCGGTCGGCGCGTTCCTGGCCGGCATCGCCGTCTCGGGTCCCGCCGCCGACCGAGCCCGGTCGCTGCTCGTTCCGCTCCGCGCGGTGTTCGCTGCCGTGTTCTTCGTCTTCTTCGGCTTCACGGTGGACCCCGGGACGATCCCGCGCGTCATCGTTCCCGCCCTCGCGCTCGCGGTGGTCGGCGCGGGGACGAAGTTCGCGACGGGGTGGTTCGGTGCCCGCCGGGCCGGGATCGGGCGGCGAGGCCGGATCCGTGCAGGCGTCGCGCTCATCGCGCGCGGCGAGTTCTCGATCGTGATCGCGGGGCTCGCGGTCGCCGCAGGCGCCGAACCCGAGCTCGGACCGTTCGCCGCGGCCTACGTCCTCGTCCTCGCCATCGCCGGTCCTCTCGCCGCCCGGTTCGCGGTACGAGCGACGTCACCGCTCGCCCCGAGGAGCGCGTGATCGTTCGGTTGGCTCCGGGACGGCCGCCGATGGGAGAATCGCGGGCGTGGAACCACGGGTCGCGGTGGTGGGCATCGGACATGCGGGATTCGTCCCGATCTCGGCGGGCGTCTCCTACAAGGAGCTGATGTACGAAGCGGCGCAACGCGCCTACTTCGACGCCGGGATCGACCCCAGGTCCGAGGTCGACTCGTTCGTGTGCTGCTCGGAAGACCTGATCGAGGGGACGTCGATCTTCGACGAGTACGTCCCCGACCAGCTCGGTGCGATGCAGCGGCCGGTGCAGACGGTCGCCGCCGACGGGCTGTTCGGGCTGGTCACGGGGATGATGCTGATCCGTTCGGGGATCGCGTCGGTCGTCGCCGTCGAGGCGCACAGCAAGGTGTCGGACGTGCGGTCGCTGGGAGCGATCGAGGCGTTCGCCCTGGATCCCGTCCTGAATCGCCCACTCGGCATCTCGACGCTCACGGTGGCCGGGCTCGAGATGAACGCGTTCCTCGAGCGGAGCGGCCTGTCGGAGGAACACTGCGCGATGGTGGCCGCGAAGAACCGCACGAACGCGCTCGACAACCCGCGGGCCGCGTACCCGGCCCGGCTCGTCACCGAGGACGTGGACGACTCCTCGCCCGTGTCGTGGCCGCTTCGAGAGCTCGAGCTGGCGGAACGGGCGGACGGGTGCATCGTCCTCGTGCTCGCCGCCGAGGATCGCGCGCGCTCGCTCACCGAGGCGCCGGTCTGGCTGCTCGGCGCCGGGTGGTCCTCCGGCAGCCCGACCCTCGAGAGCCGGATGTGGGGCGAGGCGGACTCGACGACGAGAGCCGCCGAGGCGGCCTACCGGCGAGCCGGGATCCAGGACCCCGGCGAGGAGGTGGACCTCGCGGAGGTCGACGACACGTTCGCGTTCCGCGAGCTGCAGCACCTCGAGGCGCTCGGTCTCGGCGAGGCGTCGGACGTGGCGGCCATGCTCGAGGACGGCGAGCTCGATGTGGACGGCGACCTCCCCGTGAACGCCTCCGGAGGCTCCCTCGGGCAGGGGAACCTGTTCGAGGCGAACGGTCTCGTCCGGGTGCTCGAGTGCGTGGAGCAGCTGCGGGGCGAGGCCGGCGAACGCCAGGTGGAGGAGGCCTTCGTCGCCGTCGCGCAGTCCGCTCGCGCGATGCCGAGCACCTCCGCGGCCGTCGCGGTGCTCGCGAACGACGCCGGAGCGGGCGGATGAACGCGACCGAAGGGCCGGGCTGATGGCGCGCCGGGTCGCCGTGGTCGGCGCGGGGATGACGAAGTTCGTCCGTCGCGCGCAGGAGACCGGCAAGGAGCTGTCGTGGGAGGCGTCGAGGGCGCGCTCGACTCGTGCGAGCTCGGACTGAAAGACGTCGACGCGGTCTGCCTCACCAGCGCCCCCGACGCCTTCGACGGCGTCCACATGAAGGGCGAGTACCTGTCCGACGGCGCCGGCGCGTTCGGCAAGCCGTTCATCCGGACCTACGTGGGCGGCGGCAGCGGCGTGTTCACGGCGATCCAGGCCTGGTACACGGTCGCGAGCGGGATGGCCGACGTCGTCCTCGCGGTCGCCGAGGAGAAGATGTCCTCGACGCAGCCGCACCCGCAGGGCGCGTTCCTCACGATCTTCGACAACATCCTGGAGCGGCCGCTCGGACCGAACCTGTTGTGGATCTTCGCGCTCGAGATGAACCGCTACATGAACGCGTATGGGTTGGACAAGCGCGACATCGCGGCCGTCGCCGTGAAGAACAAGCGCAACGCGGCCGATCACCCCGCCGCATTGCTCGGTCAGGGGGACATCACGATCGAGGACGTGCTCGCGTCCGAGACCCTTGCATGGCCGGTCCAGCGTCTGGACGTGTCACCGATCAGCGACGGTGCGGTCGCCGTCATCGTCGCGAGCGAGGAAGCGGCCAAGCGCATCACCGACCGGCCGGTGTGGATCGACGGCGTGGGATGGAACCTCGACACGGCCTACTGGACGAACCGCGACCTGGTGTTCCCCGAGTACGTGGCGAACGCGGCGCGCATGGCCTACGACATGGCGGGCATCACCGAGCCGCGGAAGCAGATCCACGTGGCCGAGCCGTACGACCCGTTCGACTACAAGGAGCTGCACCATCTCGAGGGCCTGCTCCTGTTCGATCGCGGGAAGGCGCCCGAGGCCGCCCGCGACGGGGTGTTGAACCGAGACGGCGACCTGCCGAGCTGCCCCTCGGGCGGCCTGCTCGGCGTCGGCAACCCGATCGCCGCGGCCGGCCTGATGAAGATCGCCGAGCTCTTCTGGCAGCTCCGTGGCGAGGCCGGTGCTCGCCAGGTACCGGGGACGCCCGAGCGCGGGGTCGCCCAGGCGTGGGGTGATCTGATGCAGGTGGGCACCGTGGTGGTGATGGGTCGCGACGGGGCCCGCTCCGAGACCTCCAGCTCGCTATCGCCTCGTGAGGGTCTCTCCGCGGGCCCCGTCGCTCCCGGCACCACTTCGCCGACCGACGCCACCTCGGCGGGTGCCGAAGCTCTCGGCACCGATCTGCCGGCCGAGGCTTCCGCGGGTCCAGGTCTCTCGGTCATCCAGACCCCGCCGTTGGCGACCGCGGGGCACCCGCTTTCCGAAGCGGAGTTCCGGAGTGCCACGGGGGCGGTGGAGCACGATCTCGATGCTCGGTATTCGTGGGATGCGGGGGTGGCGATCGGAAGGTTCCTGGATGGGCTGGAGGAGGGGCTGATCCTGGGGCGGGAGTGCCGGAGCTGCCGGAGGATCCTGGTGCCGCCGCGGATGTTCTGCGAGCGCTGTTTCCGCGGGACGGACGCGTGGGTCGAGGTTCAGCAGACGGGCATCGTGCAGACGTTCTCGATCTGTCACGTCCGGTGGGACATGCAGCCCCTCGACGAGCCCGAGATCCCCGCGGTCATCGCCATCGACGGCTCGGACGGCGGCCTGCTTCACATGCTCGGGGACGTCGGACCCGACGACGTATCGATCGGCATGGCCGTCGAGGCCGTGTGGCGTCCCGAGTCCGAGCGGACGGGCTCGATCCTGGACATCTCGCACTTCCGTCCGAGGAGGGAGGAGTAGCCGTGCTCGAGAAGATCGCCCTCCCGGACGAGGTCCGCCGATGGGACGGTGAGTTCCCCGTGCAGCACCGGTACACGCCCGGGGTCGCCGGCACGGCCTTCTTCACCGCGCTGCGGGATCGCGGGGTGCTCCTCGGCTCCCGATGTGAGGAGTGCTCGTACACGTACGTCCCGGCGCGGCTGTTCTGTGAGCGCTGTTTCGCGGAGCTCGCCGCGGACTCGGAGGTCGGTCCCGGCGGCGAGCTGGTCTCGTTCACGATCGGTTTCGTGGGGCTCGAGGGCGAGCCGATCGCGGATCCCGAGGCGATCGGCCTGGTCCGGCTCGACGGGGCCGATGCGGTCCTGCTGCATCGCGTGCTCGACGCGGACGAGCCGCTCGAGATCGGCGAGCGGGTCGAGGTCGTCCTTCGGCCCGAAGGTGAGCGCGAGGGGACGATCCTCGACATCGAGGGTTTCCGCTCGGTCGACTGAGAGCGACGGACCGCCCACCGGATCGCTCGGCGAGGAGTGACATCGGCCCCTCGTATCCTTTCTCCATGGCGCTGGCGAACTGTGAGCGGTGCGGGGAACCGATCCCGGTGGGAGCGAGGTTCTGCCCGAACTGCGGCCTCGCGGTCGGCGCCCCGCCGCCGGAGGAGCGCAAGGTCGTCACGGTGATCTTCGTCGACCTCGTCGGGTCGAGCCGGCTGTCGACGCAGCTCGACCCGGAGCGCTACCGCGAGGTCGTGGCCGCCTTCTACCGCGTGGTCTCCGAGGAGCTCGAGGCCCTCCGCGGTCGAGCGTTCAATTTCGCCGGCGACGCGGTCGTCGGCGTGTTCGGCATCCCGCACTCGCATGACGACGACGCGCTCCGCGCCGTCCGTGCCGGGCTGAGCCTCGTGGGGCGGATCGAGCGGGTCGGCGAGACGCTCGGACTGCCGGGTCCGCTGTCGGTCCGCGTCGGGATCAACACCGGCTCCGTCGCGATCGGCGCCGAGAACTCGGAGCAGGGACTGCTGTTCGGGGCCACCGTCAACTTCGCGGCGCGACTGCAGGAGGCGACCGAACCCGGGCACGTGCTCGTGGCGGAGCGCACCTGGCTCCTCACCCGCGCACAGGTCGAGTACGGAGAGCCCGTGGAGCTCGCGGCGAAGGGCTTCGAGGTGGGCCGAGCCTGGCCGGTCCGGGCGCTCGCTCCGGGGACGACTCGCCGCACGATCCCGTTGGTGGATCGCAAGCGCGAGCTGCGTCTGCTGCACGACACGTTCGAGGGCGCCGTCGAGACCCGCCGTGGGCACCTGGTCTCCCTCCTCGGTGAAACCGGGATCGGCAAGAGCCGCGTGACGGACGAGTTCCTCGCGGGCCTGCCCGAGGACACGAAGGTGCTCATCGGTCGCGCGAGCAAGTTCGAGGAGGACGTCGCGTTCGCGCCGCTCGCGCAGATCCTTCTGCAGGAGCTCGACGAGCCGGCCGACGCTCCGCCCGAGCGGCTGCTCGCACGCCTCGGGGAGCTCGCCGCGGAGTGCTGCCCGCCCGACGAGATCCAGCAAGTGGTCGCCCGGCTGGCCCTCGCCCTCGGGATCGGTCTCGGGCAGGACGCGCGCAACGAGCAACGCCGGTACCAGATCGCCGAGATCCGCAGCGGCCTGGTGACCTTCCTCGACGGCCTCTCGCGGCGGGCGCCGGTGGTGCTCGTGTTCGAGGACGCGCACCTGGCCCAGCCGTCGATGCTCGATCTCATCGAGCAGGTCGTCCGGGACGCGAAGAGATCCCCGCTCCTGGTCCTGTGTGTCGCGCGGTACGAGCTCCTGGACGTACGACCGGAATGGGGAGGCGGCCTCGGGGACTCGCTCAACCTGTATCTCGACCCGATGTCCATGGAGGACGCGATCCTGCTCGCTCGCGAGGCCGGCGAAGGCATCGACGAGTCGACGGCCGAACGGGTGGCCGTGCATGCCGGCGGCAACCCGTTCTTCATCGTGGAGCTCCTCGGCATGCTGCGGCACGTCGACGCGCATCTGCCCTCCGACACCGATGCGCTCCCCGAGCAGCTCCTTCCGCCGACCGTGCAGGCCGTGATCGCCGCTCGGATCGATCACCTCGTCGACCCGGCGAGGGATCTGATCCGCAAGGCATCGGTGTTCGCCCGCACGTCGTTCGAGGTGTCCGACCTCGCGCTGATCGCCGACCCCGACCTGGAGGTGCTCGACCTGCTCGAGGACGAGGAGCTCCTGGTACGCGACGGCGACCGCCCGGGCCGGTGGCGGTTCCGCCACGGCCTCGTCCGCGACGTCGCCTATGAGAGCCTGCCGAAGCGGGAACGGCTCCGGCTGCACGTGCTGGTCGCGGAGGGGCTTGCCGCCGACGAGGAGCGGGCAGGCCGATACCCACGATCGATCGCGTACCACCTCGAGCGTGCCGCGCGAGCGGGGCTCGACCTGGACCCGGGGGATCGCGCGCTCGCCGAGCGCGCCCGCCAGGCGCTCGCGAAGGCGGGGGACCTGGCCCTGGAGGCGTCGGACGGGAGGGCCGCCGCCGACCTGTACGGGCGCGCGCTCGCGATGTCGGGACCCGAGCGGGCGTGGGGGCCACGCGAGGCGGAGATCCTGTCGAACCTCGGCGAGGCCCGGTACTGGCAGGGCGAGTTCGAGTCGGCGGCCCCGGCGCTCCAGCGAGCGCTCGACCTCGACGGCGTGAACGCGAAGGTGCGGGCTCAGGCGTCACGGCTCCTCGGCGACATCGAGCTCTCGATCCGAGGCAACCGGGAGCGCGCGGCGGAACTGTTCGCGCAGGCGCTTGCGGCCTCGCGCGAGCTGGCCGATCCCTGGTCGCTCGCCCGCACCCTCCTGGTCGCCGGATGGGAACCGTATTGGCGAGGGGACCTCGAAACCTCGCGCGCGATGTTCGGGGAGGCGCTCGAGGTCGCGCGCTCCAATCCGGAGGGCGATCCGTGGGCCGAGTCGCGCGCGCTCGTGACGCTCGCGACGATCGAAGCCGAGGACGGCGACGAGGAGCAGGTGCTCGCGCTCGCTTCAGAGGCGCTTGCGATCGCCGAGGGCTCGGGCGACCGGTTCTCGATCGCCGTCGCCCGCGAGAACGTCGGTGGATCCCTCCGGCGGATGGATCGGCTCGACGAGGCGCTGATGCATCTCGACACCGCGGTGGGCACGTACCGTCAACTCGGCGCCCGATGGGAGGTGGCGAGCGCGCTGACGGCGCGCGGCGTCACGCATCGGCTCGCCGGGCGCGCGGAGCAGGCCGTCGCCGATCTCCGCGAGGCCTATCGCCTCTGCCGCGAACTGAATGATCGGAGCATCCTCGGGTGGACGGCCGGGATGCTCGCGCGGAGCCTCGCCGACCTCGGAGAGTTCGGCGCAGCCCGCGAGATCCTCGCCGAGGTGTCGCAGATCCCCGATGCCTCAGGTGACGTGCAGGTCGACTGGCTGCTCGATTCCGAGATCGAGATCCTGCTCACGGAGCGGGACGTCGACGGCGCCCGAGACAAGGCTGGGGAACTGCTCGCGCTTCGCCGGGAGCACGGAAGCCCGAAGGATCTCGCCGCGGCGGTGTGGTGGATCGGTGCGGTGTTCGGTGCCGACGTCGTCGGGGGCGAGGACGAGCTGGAGCGCGCGCGGGAGCTCCTCGAGAGCTGGCACAGCCAGGCGGCGATCCGGCGGCCCGAGCGCATGCTCGCGTTCCTGCAGGGGTGATGGAGCGGCGCGTCAGCGCCAGTCGATGGTGACGATCTCGACGGGCTCGGTGATCCCCTTCAGCGGGACGCCTCGCCGCTCCGAAACCGCGACGCCCGGCAGACCCTCCACGGTCGCGGCGCTCGCGACGATCTCGCCCGCGCCGGCGACCGCACCGATGCGGGCCGCGGCGTGCACGCCCATCCCCGTGTAGTTGGAACCAGCCATCGTCGCCTGCGCCGAGTGCAGGCCGATCCGCACCTGCGGCGCGAAGCCGTGCTCTCGGCGTTGAGCAGCCAGGCGCCGTTGGATCTCCTGCGCGCAGGCGACGGCCGACCGCGCGTCGGGGAACGCCATGAAGAACCCGTCGCCGGTGTGGTCGACTTCCTCGCCTCCGTGCGAGGCGATGCATGTTCGCAGCGTCTCGTCGTGCCAGCGACGAAGGTCGTTCCACGCCTCGTCCCCGATCGCCTCGAGCAGCGCGGTGGAGCCGACGATGTCGGTGAACGCGAACGTTCGCTCGGCCACCTCGCCGGCCCCCGACGGCCGGAGCTCGGAGATGCGCTCGACGACCCGCTTCGCGTCGGGCAGCGCCCCGAGCCGGTCCAGCGCCGATCGCGCGGTCTGGAGCTCGAGGACCGCACCGTCGGGATCACCCCCGGCGGCGAGGGCCTCGGCGAGGAGGACGGTCGCCCGCGCCGCCTCGTACGGCGCCTCGATCTGATGCCAGAGCTGGCGCGCCTTCCGGAAGCGCCGGGACGCGCTCGCCGCGTCGCCCTCCGCGAGGTCGGCGAGCCCGTGCGCCCACTCGGCACCCGCGGTGACCGCGTCCGACCCGAAGTCGACGGCGATGGTGTCCATCTCCTCGCCGGCTGCCCGAGCCGTCAGGGGGTCACCGGCGGCGCGCGCGATCTCGGCCTGTGTCGGCAAGAGTCGCGCGCGCGCGAGGCGGTCCCAGTCCTCGTCCTCGAGGCTGCGCCGGATCGACGCCCCAGCCGCGTCGACCTTGCCCTGGCGGAGCAGCAGCAACGCGCGGCCCGGCTGGGGGTCCTTGCCCATCTCGTGCGCCTGGCGGAACGCATCCTCGGCGCCGGTGAGGTCGCCGATCCGCAGCCGGACCTCCCCGAGTTCGTGGAACGCCCACCCCGAGTGCATCGGGCTGAAGTCGATCAACTCATCGCAGGCACGTCGCAGCTCGGTCTCGGCCTCGCCCCACGTGCCGAGCAGTCGCATCACCTCGGCGCGGTGCACGCGGCACACGCCCGGGAATCCGTTGATCGCCTGGCGCTCGCACCAGCGCGTGGCGGCCTCCGCCCACTCGCTCGCCCGGCGATAGTCGGCGAGGTCGCGGCACGTGCTGATCACGTTGCAGAACACCGATCCGGTGGTGTGGGCGCCGAGCTCACCTCCCACGGCCGCCGCACTGACCTCCTCGAGCAGCGCCCAGCCCTCCTCCACCCGGCCGAGGCTCACCAAGACCATGCCGCGGTACATGGCCGCCCAGGCGCGAAGATCCTCGTTCCCGATCCGGTCGGCGATCGCGGCGCCCCGTTCGAAATGCGGCAGCGCGTCGTCGAGCTGGCCCTCGGACCATGTGAGCTGGCCGTGCGCGAGCGCGAGATAGCCCTGCGAGATGGACTCGGGCTCGCCCTCGAGCAGGCGCTCCGCCCGGTTCAGCCATCCTTGGGCAACGGAGCCGGCGTTCTTCATCCGGTACTGGCGCCGGAGCGTGAGCGCCGTGAACGCGGCACCCTGTTTGTCGCCCCGCTCGAGGAACTTCGCGTATGCGCGTTCGCGCGCGGCGATGGATTCCGCCGGCCGTCCGACCCACCACGCGGTCTTGGCGAGCAGCTCGAGATCGTCCGGCCCGAGCTCCGAACCGGTATCGGCGCTGTGGAGCGCCTCATACGCGTCGGGCCACGCGCGTCGGGCGACCGCGTTCCGCCCGGTCACCAGACGTTCCTCGAGGGCCTCGGTCGAGCTCATCGCGGCCCATCCTCCCACGCCGGTCCGGCGCTCGCGACGGGCTATCGTGGACGCGTGGACTTCGACCTCACCGAGGAGCAGCGCAGCTTCCAGCAGCTCGTGCGGGAGTTCGCCGAGGAGGTCGTCGCGCCGGCGGCCGCCGGCTACGACGAGCGGGAGGAGTTCCCCCTCGAGGTCGTGAAGCGGATGGGGGAGCTCGGGCTGTTCGGCATCCCGTTCCCCGAGGAGTACGGGGGCCAGGGCGGCGATCTCCTCACCTTCTGCGTGTGTCTCGAGGAGATCGCGAGATGGGATTCCTCGGTGGCCATCACGCTCGAGGCCGCCGTCGGTTTGGCTGCGAACCCGATCCACCGCTTCGGCACCGAGGAGCAGAAGCAGCGGTGGCTCGTGCCGATGGCCCGGGGAGAGGCGATCGGCGCGTTCGCGCTCACCGAGCCCGGAGGAGGCTCGGACGCCCACGCGGTGCGAACCACGGCGCGACTCGACGGCGACGAGTGGGTCCTGGACGGTTCCAAAGCGTTCATCACGAACTCCGGGACCTCGATCACGTCGGTCATCCTCGTGGCCGCGCGAGACGAAGAAGCCGGCAACGGTACCGTGTCGACGATCGTCGTTCCGGCCGGGACGCCGGGCCTTTCGGTCGGACCCGGCTACCGCAAGGTCGGATGGCGCGCGAGCGACACCCACGAGCTCGCGTTCGACGGGTGCCGCGTGCCGGCGGACCACCTGCTCGGCGAGCGCGGTCGCGGGTACGCGCAGTTCCTGGAGACGCTCGGCGACGGGCGGATCGCGATCGGCGCGTTGTCGGTCGGGCTCGCGCGCGGGTGTCTCGAGGAGAGCGTGAAGTACGCGTGCGAGCGCGAGGCGTTCGGCCGGCCGATCGGCGCGTTCGAGGGACTGCAGTTCAAGATCGCGGACATGAAGGTCGCCGTCGACACGGCGCGGCTCGCCGTCCTGCGGGCCGCGTGGCTGCGCGACCACGGGAAGCCGTTCGCGACCGAGGCCTCCGTGGCCAAGCTGTACGCGAGCGAGATCGCGATGACGTGCGCGCGCGACGCGGTGCAGGTGCACGGAGCGTACGGGTACGTCGAGGAGTTCCCCGTGGCGCGGTTCTACCGCGACGCGAAGGTCCTCGAGATCGGCGAGGGGACCAGCGAGATCCAGCGCGTCCTGATCGCTCGTTCTCTCGGGCTTCCCGGGACCGAGCTGTCGTCCCCCTGAGGGTTCCCCGAGCCCAGATCAACCTGTCCCTAGGCCCGAGCCGGCCCGGAGGCACGTCGGGCACGGGGGGCAGGCTCAAGGCCGTGCCCAGCGGCGCCGAGGGTGTTTGCATCGGGGGACCCCGCACGGCACCCTCGATGAAGACCTGAGTTGACACTCCGTGCGGGGCTTGGGTAAGCAAGGGACCCTTCCCATGGCCGAAACGTCCATACACGCCCGCAGCCCGCTTGCCCGCGCCCTCGGGGCGCTGCTCGCGCTCGCCCTCCTTGCGGCGTTCAACCCGGTGGCGGGAGCCCAGACCTCGACCGAGGAGCAGCTCGAGTCGGCGCAGGACGAGTTCGACCGGCTGGTCGACGAGATCGAGGACCAGCAGCAGTTCCTGGAGCAGCTCATGGCGGAAGCGGCCGTGATCGCGCAGCGCCTGACCGAGGCCGAGGGCCGTTTCGAGCAGATCACCGAGGACCTGCGCAACACGACGCTTCAGCTTCGTCAGGCGCAGGCCGACTTCGCCGCGCTGCAGGCGGAGCTCGATCAGCGGGCGCGGGAGACGTTCATCACCGGGCCGGGCAACGAGATCGAGTTCCTGCTCGGTGCGACCTCGCTCGCCGACCTGTCGGCGCGCCTCGAATACATGAACGCCCTGACCGAGACCGACGCCGACCTCGCGACGGAAGTTCAGAACCTGAAGAACGAGCTCTCCGCGGAGAAGGACGAGGAGGAGCGCTTGCGGGTGAAGGCCGCGAAAGCCCTGAGGGCGGTCGAGGCGGAGCAGGCAGCGCTCGACGCGAAGCTCGCCGAGCAGGCAGCGGTGCTCGACGACCTCGAGACGAAGAAGGCGCGCGCCGCCGAGCTCGTGAAGGACCTCGAGCGGCAGTACAAGAAGGAGCTCGAGGCGCTGACCGGAGTGCAGTTCTACACCGACGAGGTCTTCAAGGTCTGCCCGGTCGCCCCACCGCGAGCCGTGTACGACGGGTTCGGAGCTCCCCGGTACGGCGGCGGCTATCACCCGCACGCGGGGAACGACATCATGGCGCCCCAGGGCACGGCGATCCTCGCCACCTTCGACGGCTACGCGACCATCGGATACAACGGACTGGGCGGCTACACGGTCAACGTCCAGGGTGAGGCCGGGTACACGTACAACGCGCACCTGATGCAGCCCGGCGTGACCGGGCCGGTGAGCGCGGGGCAGGTCATCGGCTACGTGGGCACCACCGGGAACGCGAGCGGACCGCACAACCACTTCGAGTGGCATCCGAACGTGATCCCGACGAACTGGCCGGTCAGCCCGTACGGCTACTCGGTCATCGGGACGGCCGTGAACCCCTGGCCGATCCTTTCGGTCGTCTGCTAGTCGTTCCCTTCTTCGTTCCCCTCGTCCCCGTCTTCGTTCTCCGCCGGATCGACGGACCCCAGAGCGTCACGGCCGCGGCCGCCGCGAGGACCACGAGCCCGACCGAGATCGCGATCGTCGCGACGGGGGAGCCGTCGTCGTCCGTGGGTCCGGGCGCCGTCGTCGCCGACGTGTCCCGCGCGACCGCGACGTAGCCGAGCGCGTCGATCGGGGCGTCGGCTTGCTGGATGCTCGGGAGGTCGTTCGTGTCCGCGGTGGTCCACGTAGTGCCGTCGGTCGAGTGCACGATCGTGTTCCCCGGATGCACGCCCGTCGAGAACGGGTAGGTGAGCACCGCGCGCGCCTCAGCCGCGAGCTCGGCGCGCTCGTTCGACGGGAGGTACGTCGCCTCCAAGCGATAGACATTGCCCTCGATCTCGAGCGGTGGAGGCGGTGCGTCGACCTCGGAGGCCGCGAGCGGCTCGATCGACACCTCGATCGCCCGTTCGCCCTCGGCGGGCGCGAACGAGCCCTTGGGCAGGATCAAGGTGATCTGCGCGTCGGTCGTGGTGAGCACGGCGGTCAGGCTTCCCCGGTTGCCGAGCTCGACCCGGAACGTGCCGGGCGCCGGCGCGAGGTTCGTCGAGGCAAGCTCCGGCGGGGGATCCACCCAGCGGTACGGCGTCGGCGGTGCGAGCCCGTCCAGGAGCGGGCGACGGGCGAGCGGGCTGAGCTGTCCCGAAAGCCATGCGGTCGCGGCGTAGAACGCGACGATCGCGATCCCGGCCGCGATCGTTCGGGTCGCTCGGCTCGTCACGGCAACGGGTCGAGCATCCGGATCGGACTCGTCGCGTAGCGGGCCGGCCACACCACCGCGTTCTCCCCCGGCGCCTGCCATTGCCAGACGACGCTCGCGGCGAGGAGGTTGGCGCCGGCCGCGCTGCTGCCGGGCTCGCCGAACCGCAGGCCGCTGCCGTTCGGGAGCGAGCCGTCGGGGAGGTCGATCGCGTTCGCAGCGTTCGCCACGGCTTCGGGCGTGAGCGTGGTCGCGGCCGGAAGCACGTGATGCAGGAGCGCCCACGCGCCCGAGAACCCGGCGAGGGCTGCGGCGCTCATCGAGCCCCCGAAGCGGTCGGCGTACGCGGCCTCCGCGCGTTCGAGGAGGGCGCGGCCCTCGGCGCGCAGGCCCTCCGCGTTCACCGAGTCCGAGTCCGGCTTGTCCGACGCGAACAGCCCGACGGCCTCCGCGCCGAGCGCGTTGCCGAACTCCGGCATGCAATAGCTCGACGACGTCCCGATCCCGACGAGCACGTCCAAACCCTGCGCGACCATCTCGCGGCGCATCGCGACCGCGTCGTCGAGGTAGGCGGAGACGAACAGCACGTCGGGTTCGGAGGCCCCGAGCTCGCGCACGAGCGCCGGCATGTCGACGTCACGCGGGTCGTACGCGATCTGGGACGCGAGCGTGTAATCGCGGGCGGCGAGCTCGTCGAGCGCCCCTTGCGCGACGGCGCGGCCGTACGCGTCGTCGACGAGGGTGACCGCGTATCGAAGGTCCGAGGTGTCGATCCCCATCGCCGGCCCGTACTCGTCCGCGACGAAGGCGATCGCGTTGCGGCCGAGGACGGCACCGCTCGGCGCGACGCGGAACACGAGCCGGCCCGCACCTTCGCCGGACATCTCGCCCACGGCACCCGTCTCCCAGAACAGGAGACCGCGCGTGGCCGCGGCATCGGCGGCCGGCGCCGAGATCGTGCTGCCGTAGCTCCCGAGCACGAACCGGACGCCCTCCTCGTCCAGGCGCTCGATCGCTGCGGGCGCGGCGTCGCCTGCCGGGACGTCGACGGGGACGAGCTCGACGGGCCGACCGTCGATCCCACCGTCCGAGTTCACGAGCTCGGCCGCGACCCGGACGCCGCGGAACTCGTCGACGCCGCCCGGACCTTGCGTTCCGGACAACGGGTAGACGGCGCCGATGCGGAGCGGTTCCTCGTGGGACGTGCAGGCTCCGGCCGCGACGAAGGCGGTCGCGAGGACGAGCGCGAGCGTTCGCCTCATCGGAGCACCGCCAGGAGGTTGGCGGCGCCGTGCGTGATGGCGGGCGCCGTCCAGGTGCCCGAGGCCCATCGCTGCCATCCGAACAGCAGGCCGGCGCCGAAGTCCACGGGGATCGCCGCCGTTCCGTACGCCGGCAGGTGGACCAGCGCGAACACCGCTGCGGTGATCGTGATGGCGGCGACGGCACCGAAACGGATCAAGCGGCCGTAGAGCACCCGCCGGAAGAGCGCCTCCTCGGCGACCGCGGCGAGGAGCGAGAGCGGCAGCGCGGCGCTCGTCCATGGGGCGGGGACGGGCGATCCGGCGACGATCGCGGCGATCGCGATCGACACGAGGCCGAGTCCAAGGACGATCGACGGTGCGAGTCGCGGCCGCTCCGTGGTGGCCGGGACGGCGACGGCCGCGAGGCCGATCGTCACGTAGGCGCACGCGAAGAGGACGACGCGCCCGCCGGGAAGCACCCCGACGAACGGCCGGGCCAGGAGCACGACCAGTCCCGACAGGACGACGGCGCTCGCGACCAAGGCGTCGCGAGCCCGGTGTTCGACGCCCGCGCTCGCGGCCGCACCCCCAAGCGAAGGCGCGCTCACGGCCGGACCTCGAATGCCACGACCGCTACGACGCGCGGGTCGAACGGTGCATGGTCGCTCGCCACGAACTCCACCGTGAGCCGGTGCATGCCTGCGGCGACGTCGGGGATCTCCTGTTCCGTCCCTTCGGTCATCGAGATCAGCTCGTCGTCGAGCAGCACGTGCAGGTGGCCCTCGTCCGGTGCGATGTCGGTGGTCGTCTGCGGGACGAGCCTCGCTCCCTGCAGGTCGACGCGGAGCTCCACCGTCGAGCCGCGCACGACCTCCCCGTTCTCCGGAGAGACGACGGCGAGCTCGGCGGAGCTGGTGGGCCTCGCGATCGGCGAGAGGCCCGGGCTCGGGGACCCCGAGCCGTCACCGCCTCCACAGGCGACGAGGCTCACGGCCGCGACCGCGAGGAGCGCGAGGCACCGAATCCGCATGCGTTCCCTTTCTCGTCCGGTCACAGATTCTGCTCGAAGGAGGCGGACAGGACATCCCCATCCTTGGTTTCGGCGGTGATGTGGAACGACCACGTTCCGGGCGTCATCTCGACGTTCGCGACCACGTGGCCTGGCCCCAGCGGGAGCAGCTCGGGTTGGAAGGGCCGGCGCTCCGGCGGCGCGATCTCCACCACGGTCCGCTCGAGCGGCAGCTCGTTGCCGTCCACGTCGAAGGCCGTCACGTGCACCTGGTTGATGCGCCCCGGCAGGCCCGGGTCGATGTAGGACTGGATCTGAAGGCCGTCCGGCAGGTGGATCGTGTACAGGTCGGGCTGTCCGGGCGCTCGCGAGACGTCGATGCGCTGGCCCGGCGTTCGCGGGGTGACCAGGAGCGGTACCTCCACCGAGCCCGAGGGTCCCTCGACGAGCACGTTCACGTGCCATGTCCCCTGCAGCGCCAGCGAGGTGCCATCGGCACGCCACGTTCCGGCGTCCGAGGGTTCGAGCTCGAGCGTCGAGCCGACCTCCGGCCGAAGCGGGTTGTGGAACTCCAGGCTCACGCGACGGGCCTCGACCGGGGCGCCGCTGTCGAAGTCGGTCACCTCCGCCACGAACTCGTTCGGGCCGATCGCGCCCGGGTCGATCTCGAGTCGGACCTTCGTCGTGGTGGCGAAATCGGAGCCCGTCGCGACGAGGGGTCCCTGCGCCTTCGCATGCCCGGGCTCCTCCGACCCCTTCGGCGGGAGGCCGGTGAGGATCCCGGTGACCGCGAACACGCAGGCGGCAAGGGCGAGCTCGGCCCCGACCGTCCGCAGCAGCGACCTCGGGCCGAGCGAAGAGAACCTCGGGACGTTGCGGAACCGGTTCACGGCTCCGAGCGCGACGAGTGGCACCACCAGGGCGAGCTTGGCGACGAGCGCGGTGCGGTAGCCGTTGCGGAACGGGTCCAGGAACCAGCCCGGTCCGCCGAGCTCGCTCGACGCGCGGAGGACCCCGGATGTCGCGACGACGATCAGCCCACCGGCGGCGAGGTTCGAGAACCGCCGGACCGCCTGGGGATCGAGGCCGCGGCGGACGCCGGCGACGAGCCAGACGAGCCCGCCGATCCAGGTGCCGATGCCGGCCAAGTGCAACGACTGCGTGACGACGTCGAACGCCGATCCGCCGGCGTGCCCGCCCAACGCCCTCGCGACCATCGCGGCCCCCGTGGTGGCGGCGAGGGCGATCAGCGTCACGGTCGACGCGCGCAGGACGACGGCGAGGACGGCGATCCCGGCGACGCCGACGGCGATCGCCAGGCGCACGAACTTGCCGCCCGCATCCGAGCTCAGCAGCGTCCCCAGCGGCACGCCGACCGCGGCGCGCTCCTCGAGCGTCATCACGACCACGCCGACGAACGCCACGAGCCAGGCCAGTCCGAGGAGCCACGGCCGCGCGACCACGTCGGTTCCCAGGGCGAGCAGACCGGCCATCGCCGCGCCGAACAAGATCGCGAGCCCCGCGTACAACCCCCAGCGAGCGGCGACCGCGAGCGCGGTCGGCGGCGGCGTCTCGTTGGACGATCCAGGCGCGATAGGCACGACGTCCTCGAGCGCGACGCCCACGCCGAACGTGAACGCACCCGACGTGATGTGCCCGTCTGCCGTCGAGATGGTCCTCCACGCCACCGTGTACACGCCGTCGGGGAGGCTCTCGACGGGGACCTGAACTTCGCGGTTCGAACCGGGCACGCTCTCGACCGGCCCCGTGGGGACGACGGTGCCGCCGCTGTCGACGACCTCGACGATCGTGAGCGACAGGTCGGGAGGCTCGGTGAACGAGAGCCGGATCTCGTGGGGCGCCTCGTCGAGGACGGCGCCGTTCGCGGGTTCGGACTCCACGAGCGCGGCGTGGGCCGCCGCCGGCCGTGGCGTCAGGCCGAGCCATATGCCGGCGAGCGCCACGACGATCAGCAGCAGCGGCGCGAACCGTCTCACGGCGCCTCCGTCACGAAGGTCACCGTAGCCGTTACCCGCGGGTCGAATGGCGCATGGTCCGCCGCCACGAACTCCGCGAGCAGCCGATGAGGTCCGGGATCGAGGTCGCCCAGCTCGAGCCGCTGCCGCTCCCCGTAGGTCATCGAGACGATCGCGCCGTCGACGAACACGTGGATGTGGCCCGTGTCCGGCGTCACGTTCGTCGTCGTCTGCTCGACGACGCGGCCTCCTTCGAGATCCAGCTGAACCATGAGCGTGTCGCCCGACGCGATCGTCCCCGGCCGGGGCTCGACGAAGGCGATCGAGGCCGTCGAGGCGGGCCGGGGTCCGCTCAGCGGCGGCGGCCAGATCCGCTGGGGAAGCACGAGCGATGCGGCGAGTACCGCCGGCGCGAGGACCACGAGCAGCCAGGCCCCCCAGCGGGGCAACCTCGGGAACCCGCGACGTCGAACACGGCTCAGCCCGATCCAGCCCAGGACGACGGCCCCGGCCACGAGCGTCGTCGAGAGGAACTCGTCGGCGCCCCCCGCGTGCGCGAGGAACGTCAAGCTCCTCGCTTCCGCGCGAACAGCAGCGCGCCGGCCGCGAGCGCCACGCCGAGTGCACCCACCGCCAGCGCGATGATCGCGAACGTCTGCGCCGACGAGGCGTCGTCCGCCGCCGTTCTCGCGTCCTCGACCGCGCCGGTCGCAGCGGCCCGGGCCTCATCGGTTGCCGAGGTCAGACGGGGGACCTCCTGATCGATCCGCTCGGCGAGCTCGCCGTTCGTCGGGTCCTGGACGGGGAACTGGATCTGGTCCGTGTCCTCGACGTCACCGAAGGTCCTCGGCCCCGAGGTGAACGTCTGGTCGACGTCCTCGCCGTCGATCGTGCCGGTGAAGTGGAAGGTGTACTGCCCGGCGCGCGTCGGGATGAACCACGCCCGGTAGTCGCCCGGCTCACCGAACGCGCCGACCGCGAAGTTCGGCTCGAGCGTGAACTGCTGGGACTGGTCGCCGAACGAGACCTCGACGTCGAGCGTGTCGCCGAGGTCGACGACCGGTTCGCCGTCATGCACGAGGACCAGCTGAACGCTGTTGGGCTGCCCCGCGTACGCGGGCTCGGTGCCGAATCCCACCACCATCTCGAGGTCGCCCTGGCTCCGCCCCTCGTGCGCGAGCGCTGCCGAAGCCGGCAGGACCAGCAGACCCGAGAGTGTCGCGGCCACGACGATCCATCCGGTACGTCTGAACATCACACTTCCTCCTGTGGGTAGACGTCTGTCAGCGAAGCCTCGCGGGCAACGCGAACCTAGTTGGGGGAGACGTCAGGCGGAGGGGGGAGCCCGCTGGCCGGGCGACCGGACCTCGACGCGTCCGGACGCACGGTCCGAGAAGGCCGGCAGCGCGAACGCCGGAACGGGACGCGGGATGGAGAACGTGGAGCCGAGCGATCTCGGCGAGCCGGTCCGAGGCGCGCGCGAGCCAGCGAAGCAGTGCCGCGCCGGCGAACGCAACGGCGATCTGCGCGGCCACACCGACGATGAAGACGTGGCCGTGGCCCAGGTCGTGGAGCCCGGACCCCGCGAGGAGCCGCTCGGTCACCTCCTGGACCATGAACGCCCCGACCTGAACGAGGGCGAGTCTCGTGGCGAGGGGAGCGAAGCGGTGGGACGTGGTCGCACCCGCATGGCGCCCGGACGCCCGGAACACGACGGCGGCGACCCCGGCGACGAAGAGCATCAACGCGACCTGTCCGAACGCGGGGAGGTAGTCGTGGCCGGTCCGATGCAGCAGGAGGTCGCGATGGTACGGATCGGGGACGGCGATCGCGTAGGAGAGGGCGTGAGCCAGGACCAGGCCCGCGACGGCGAAGCCCGCCACCGGCAGGCCGTGGAACCGGTTCGTCTGGGGGAGCTGGCCCCGACCCTGCACCGAACCACCCTGTCGCACGCGAGCTCTCCTTCGGGGGAACCCCGTGATTGTACGCTTGCGCCCTGACAACGGTTCGGGCGGGAGCGATGCAAGAGAAGGACGTGCGGACGGTCGGGGTCGTGGGCTGCGGGCTCATGGGCTCGGGGATCGTGGAGGTCGCAGCCCGCGCGGGCCAGCGCGTCGTCTACCTCGAGTCATCCGATGAGCTCGTCGACGCCGGCCGTCGGCGGATCGAGACGTCGACGCTCCGCGCCGTGGAGCGGGGCAAGCTCGATGAGGGTGAGCGCGAGGAGATCCTCGGGCGGATCTCGGGGACGACCGACGTGCGGGACCTCGCCGACGTCGACCTGGTGATCGAGGCCGCGACGGAGGACCCCGAGATCAAACGCGCGGTCTTCCGGCAGCTCGACGAGATCACGCGTCCCGAGGTCGTCCTCGCATCGAACACCTCGTCGATCCCGATCGCCGATCTCGGCGCGGCCACGAAACGCCCCGACCGGGTCATCGGCATGCACTTCTTCAATCCGGTCCCGCTGATGGACCTCATCGAGATCGTGAAGTCGATCACGACGTCGGACGACACGGTCGAGTTCGCGCGCGACTACGCCGCGGTGCTGGGCAAGACCGCCGTGCTCTCGGGCGACCGAGCGGGGTTCATCGTGAACACGCTGCTGATCCCGTACCTGAACGATGCGATGCGGATGCTCCAGGACGGGTTCGCGACGCGCGAGGATCTCGATACGGCGATCCAACTGGGGCTGAACCACCCCATGGGCCCGCTGCGGCTCGCGGACCTGATCGGGCTCGACACGTGCCTGCACATCGCAGAGGTGCTGTACGAGGAGTACCGGGACGCGCGATTCGCGCCGCCGCCGCTCCTGCGGCGGATGGTCACCGCAGGTCGGCTCGGCCGCAAGAGCGGTCGGCGGCTTCTACGAGTACGAGTAGCCTTCCTACCGTTGGTGGAACTCGATGCACCTATTAGATGGTTTGACCACGAAGAAGTTGTCGAATGGCTCGGTATCCTGGTCGAAGGTGAAATCGAGAGAACTCGTCTTGAACGTCACTCCGGTCCCCGGATCGAAGACGTACCCGAACGAGCCAGCGGGGTCTCCGTACCGGGTCACGAGCCTGTAGCTGGTGCACTCGAAGAACAAGAGTACGAACTTTTCAAGGTCAACCAATTGGCTCTGCGTCGCCCTGGCGAAGCGCTTCAGCTCCGTCAGGTTGCAATTGATCTTTTCGATTGAGAGAGGCCCTGATGGACATCTCCCTCTCACCCGAAGCGCCCGGGTTCGTTCGAGCATCCTCTCCAGCTGCCGCACCTTGGCGGGGCTGAACGGTACGAGTTTCTCCCTGGCGTTGTCCTTTGCTGGCGTACGCGTTCGGTCTGACTGAGCGCTTACGCCAATGGCGACACCGCCGACGAACAAGGTGACCACCGCTAGGAACGCGATCACTCGCTTCACTGTTCTACCCCTTCGATCGAAACGGAGCGACTGGATTCGTGGCAAAAGGAGAGCCTGGTATCACCTCCTCGTCCATCACCTAGCTCTGAGGAACGCACTCTCCCGACGGAAGTTCCAACTCCCCGGGCGGGCAACCTTGGTCTGCGGGAGGCGGGGGTGCGGCTGTCGGCTGGGGTGCTGGGCTCGGGACCGAGGTTTCCACTCTCGAGGATCTCGCTCGCGATCCGTCCTCACCCACCGCGACGATCAGGTACTCGTGGGTCTCGCCGGGCGACACGTCGGTGTCGCGGTAGAACTCTTGCCGGACCTGGTCGACCTCTTCGCCGTCGCGGATCACGAGGAAGTTCGCCACGTCGCCACCGGCGGCGGCCGCCTTCCACTCGATGCGGATCAACCCGGGCGCGCGAGTCACGACCTCGACGTTCCGGGGGGCGTTGACCGCTTTGACCACCGGCGGATTGCCGCCCGTCTCGCCTTGCGGCTCCGTCTCGGTCGGTCCCGTGGCTCCGGTCTCTTGCGGTGCGGTCGGTGCGCCGGCTCGAGCCGGGTCGTCGTCGCCGCCGGAGAGCGCGATGGCCACGCCGCCCACGAGGGCGAGCGCGCCGACGATCGCCGCCACGAGCATCAACCGCCCTCGACCCGGCTTAGCGCCGCTCGGGGTGGGAGCGCTCGGTGGAGCGGGAGGCGGCGCGAGGTGCGGCATCGCACCGTCCGAGCCCGTTCGCTCCTGGACCGGAGCGGGCGGGGAGAACGAAGCCGCCACGACCGTCGGGTCCACCGGCGCCGACGGCGCCACGGAGCCGGGATCGGTCTGCCAAGGTGCCGTCGACCCCACGTCGGTCGGAGCGCCGGGCGCGGTGGCGATCACGGTCGGCATCGGCGGCATCGCGCCCGCCGCCGACAACGCGACGGCATCTGCGGGCATCACGACGACGTCCTCCGATACCTCCGCCGGCTGCCCTGCGATGCTCGTCCACGCGGCCATCAACAGGTCGGTCGGCTTGTCGAAACGATCCTCCTGGCGCTTGGCGAGCGCCTTGTGCAGCACGCCGTCGATGCCGGTGGGGAGGTCGGGGCGTCGCTCGTGCGCGCTCGGCGGCTCCTTCTCGAGATGGGCGTACATGAGTGAGTCGGCGCCCTCGGAGGCGAACGGCGGTGCTCCCGTGAGCGTCTCGAACAGGACACACCCGAGCGCGTACACGTCCGTCCTGCCGTCGACCGGGTCGCCGCGGAACTGCTCCGGCGCCATGTAGTCCCGTGTCCCAACCGTCTGCGCCGGCGAGGTGAGCCCCCGCGACACGGCCGTGTCCTTGATGATCCCGAAGTCGCAAAGGTACGCCTGGTCCGCGCCTGCGGGATCGTTCTCCGACGCGATGAGGATGTTGTGCGGCTTGACGTCGCGATGGACGATGCCGCGCTCGTGCGCGAAGTCGAGCGCCGCAGCGACCTGACCGAGCAGACCGAGCCCGCGTTGCGGGTCCAGCGCTCCCTCCCGTTCGATGGTGTCCGCGAGCGACTCTCCCTGGACCCTCTTCATCGCGATGTACGGCACGCCGTCGACCTCGTCGGCATCGAAGATCGGAACGATGTTCGGGTGCTCCAGGACGTCGGCGGCTCGGGCTTCCTGGAGGAAGCGCTGCATCGCCTGTGGATCGGCGAACAGGTGCGGGCTCATCAACTTCAGGGCCACCTGCTTCCCGGTCACCGTGTGTTCGCCGAGGTAGACGACCCCCATCGCGCCGCGGCCGAGGACCTCTTTCAGGTGGTAGCGGCCGATCGTGCTGCCCAGACGAGGATCCGGGACGAGGGCTGGGGTGGGCTCGGTCACCGCGAGCGAGTCCGCAAGCACGCCATCGGATCCCGCGATCCCGACCGCCGCGCCGTCGGACGGCCGGGATAACCCGCCGCCGGGTGTCGATCCGAGACGGACGGCGCGTCGCGCGGCCCGGGCGAAGTCCAAACAGGTCGCGTAGCGCTGATCCGGGTCCTTGGCCATCGCGGTCGCGATCACCTCGTCGAGCTCGGGCGGGAGGTCGGGACGCAGCTCCGAGACGAGTGGCGGCGGCTCCTGAAGGTGCGCGAACAGGATCGCGGTGTCCTCTTCTCGTTGGAACGGCGGCCGGCCGGTCAGGCATTCGTAGAGCACACACCCGAGCGCGTACTCGTCCGTGCGTCCGTCGACGGTCTTGCCCGCGATCTGCTCGGGGGCGACGTAGTCGATCGTCCCCATGAAGTGACCCGTCTGGGTGAGACCGCTCCTGGACTGCGTGTGCTTGGTCAGGCCGAAGTCCGACAGGTAGACGTGATCCTCGCCTTCGGCGCCGTATCCGGTCGCCACGAGGATGTTATGCGGCTTGACGTCACGATGGACCAGGTCCTGCTGGTGGGCGGCGTCGAGCGCGCTCGCGATCTGGGCGATGATCGAGACCGCCCGCTCCGGTTCCAGACGCCCCTCGTGCGTGATGAGGCCCTTCAGGTCGGTGGTCTGCACGTAGCGCATCGCGATGAACAGCAGGTCGCCGGCCTCGCCGGCCTCGAAGATCGGGATGATGTTCGGGTGGTCGAGCTGCGCGAGCCGCTCCCACTCGCTCGTGAACCTTCGCCGGAACGTGTCGTCCTCTGCCATCTCGGGCGAGAGCAGCTTCAGCGCGACCTTGCGATGGAGCCGGATGTGCTCGGCGAGGTAGACGACGCTCATGCCGCCGCGACCGATCAATTGCTGGATCTCGTAATCGCCGATCCGGGTCCCGACACGGGGGTCGAGGCTCATGGCTCTCCTCCGGGTCTTGGCAGGATCGGCGCGACGGGCGCGCCCGCTCGATGTCCGGAGCGGCAACTCTAGGCGGACCGAGGAAAGTAGGTCAAGGAGGGGACACGGCGCGCACGCAGTGTCGATGACGTGAGCGATCGTTCACGAAAGCGGCATAGCGGAACATGGACCGTGACCTTCATCGCGATGCCTCCACGCAGGCGCAGCCCTCGGCGCCGACCGTCGCGCCGTGGTCGGTCCCGGGGGCGAGGTCGAGCCGGTCACCGGCCAGCAGCGTCACGTCGGCCCCGCTCAGATGGAAGGTGATCGAGCCGGCCAGGCAGAACAGGACCTTGTGGAACGCGTGTGCGTGGCGGCCGTACGTGTCGCCGGGGCCGTTGCTCCACGATCGGGGCGACGAGCACCCCTCGGCCCAGAACGCCCGAAGGGCCGCGTCACGATCCGCTACGGCCTTCGCGGTCCTCGTCGCTCCCAATGCGCAACCTCCCGCGGCCCGACCTTCATGCCCAGGCTCTCTTCCGCCCATGGTGCCGCATCCGAGAGACCGGCCGCACGGCGACTCAGATGGCGGGCAGGCGGGGACGAACGGATGACGGAACGGGAGCGGCAGAGGGATGGTCGAGGAAGCTTCGTCAGTCGCCGTAGAAGACGACGGTGACCCAGACGCGGCCGTCCTCGATGACGATGCCGACGGCGGCGTGGTCGTACGTGCGAGCGAGGATGTTGTGCCGGTGCACGGCGCTCGCCATGAAGGCGTCCTCCAGGTCGTCGAGCGAGTCTCCGACGCCCACGTTCTCGCCCGCCGCGGTCCACTCGGTCCCTTCGAGCGCAGCTCGGAGATCGTCCTCGGACGAGTGGAAGAGGAACCCGCGGTCGGCCATCGCTTGGCTGTGGTGGGTGGCGTAGCGCGAGAGGACCCGTGCGAGCCGGAGTGCCTCGCGGTCGTGCCTGGCGCGGTCTTCGTTCGTGAGATCCAGGAAGTCCGCGCGTATCTCGGCTCGCGTTCCCTGCGGCATCGCGATGGAGGGCGACGTGCGCTCCGCCGCGTCCGCGCGGGTGTGCGCGAACGTGAACCCGGTCGAGAGGAAGGCGAGGAGCATCAGGACGGCAACCCCAGCCCACCCCGTGCGCCTGGAACGGTTGGAACGCATCCGCGTGCCTCCTGCTCGTGATCCCTTGGGGACCGAGCTTGGAGGCTCGGGTCCTCGGCGGCTCGGCCACCTCCCGAGGGAGGCCCGGAGCTTTGCGTCCCGCCGTCACCGGCGGTTTGCCTTTATCGGGACCTGCGTGTGGTTCGGAACGTGCACTTCTTGTATCGGCGTGGAGGGCGCTCGGGCCGTAGGTACGGGCCCGCACACCTGGGTTCGGGAAACCCGCAACCGGCCTGATGGTGCGGGCGAGGCTCCCCGGAGCACCCGACGTCAGTTGGCGTCGCCGCGTCCGTGCATCGGGGGGACGCCGCGACGGGCGAACGGCGCGTAGGTGCCCACACGCCACGGTTCGTCCGTGTAGTGCCGCGCCTGCAGCGCACCCAGCCCGGCGGCCGCGATCCGTCCGGCGAGGACCCAGGGGTTGGGATGCGGGCTCTCCCTGACGAAGTAGCGTTCGAGCGCGCGGATGATCGCGCGCTCCTCCTGAACCGTGAGGCCGGGCGGGAGCTCGAACCGGCGCTCGTCCCAGGCCCGGTCTTCCGCGCTGCGGCCGGGGTCGCTCACAGCGGCATGTTCCCGTGCTTGCGTGCCGGGACCGTCTCCCGCTTGGTGGCCAGCATCCGGAGTGCCTTGATCAGGCGAGGCCGCGTCTCCGCGGGCTCGATCACGCCGTCGATGAATCCTCGCTCGGCCGCGATGTAGGGCGTCGCGAACTTCTCCTGGTACTGCCTGATCAGTTCGGCGCGCGCGGCCACGGGGTCCTCGGCCTTCTCGATCTGCTTCTTGAACACGACGTTGACGGCGCCCTCGGGGCCCATCACGGCGATCTCCGCCGTCGGCCACGCGAAGGACACGTCGGCCCTCAGGTGCTTCGAGTTCATCACCAGGTAGGCGCCCCCGTAGGCCTTGCGCGTGATGACGGTGAGACGAGGAACGGTGGCCTCCGCGAAGGCGTAGAGCAGCTTCGCCCCGTGCCGGATGATGCCGTGGAATTCCTGGTCGGTCCCCGGCAGGAACCCGGGAACGTCGACGAACGTCACGAGCGGGATGTTGAACGCGTCGCAGAACCGGACGAACCTCGACGCCTTCTCGCTGGAGTCGATGTCGAGCGTTCCCGCGTTGACCGCCGGCTGGTTCGCGACGATCCCGACGCTGTGGCCGTCCAGACGCGCGAACCCGATCACGATGTTCATCGCCCAGAACGGGAAGACCTCGAAGAAGTCACCGTCGTCCACGACGCGGCGGATCACCTCGTGCATGTCGTACGGCACCTTGGCCGAGTCGGGCACGAGATGCGTGAGACCCTCGTCGTGCCGTTCCGGATCGTCGACCGGCGAGTACCACGGTGGATCCTCGACGTTGTTCGACGGCAGATACGACAGGAGATGCCGCACCATCGCGAGGCATTCCTCCTCGTCCTGCGAGACGAACGACGCGACCCCCGACTTGCTCGCGTGCGTCATCGCGCCGCCGAGCTCCTCGAACGAGACCTCCTCGCCCGTCACCGCCTTGATCACCTCAGGGCCGGTGATGAACATGTGCGAGGTCTCGCGCACCATGAACGTGAAGTCCGTGATGGCGGGGGAGTACACGGCGCCGCCGGCGCACGGTCCCATGATCACGCTGATCTGAGGGATGACGCCGCTGGCGCGGACGTTGCGCTCGAACATGTAGCCGTAGCCGGCCAGGCTGGCGGCACCTTCTTGGATCCGAGCGCCGCCCGAGTCGTTGATCTGGATGAACGGGGCACCGGTCGACATCGCGAGGTCCTGCACCTTGCAGATCTTCTGCGCGTGGATCTCGCCGACCGAGCCGCCGAACACCGTGAAGTCCTGCGACGCGACGAAGACCTTGCGGCCGTCGATCGTCCCGTACCCGGTCACGACGCCGTCCCCAGCGGGCCGATTGCGATCCATCCCGAAGTCGTGCGTGCGGTGGACGGCGAACGGGTCCGTTTCCTGGAACGAGTTGCGGTCGAGCAGCAGCTCGATCCGTTCCCTTGCGGTGAGCTTCCCCTTCTCGTGCTGCTTGCGGACGGCGTCCTTGCGGGCGGGGTCCAGCAACGCCGCGCTGCGCTTGCGGAGCGCCTCGATCCGCTCCTCGATCGTCTGGATGGGCGTTTCGGCGGGCGGTCGTTCCTCTGTCGTGGCCATGACCTGGGAGTCTACGCGAGCGGGTTCCGGGGGAACGCGTTCAGCAGTCGCCCACGCCCTGCCACGCGCCCCACCCCTCGGCGTTCACGATCCGGGCCGTGACGATGGCGTTCGTCCGTCCCGAGAGCGCGCTCTCGTCCAGCTCCCACGACTCGCGCGTCCATTCCCGGTAGCGGTCGGGCCATGCCTTCGCCAGGTGCTGGAACAGGCCCAGGTACTCGCCGCCGGCGGACCTGGTCTCCGGGTTGAGCCCGCTCTCCGCGTCGGCGATACAGATCGCCTTCTCGGCGCCCCCCGGAACGCTCCAGCGATCGACGGCGCACCGGATCACCCGTTTCGAATGTTGCTGCACGGTTTCGTCGTCCCGGAGGTGGACGTCGCACGGCCCTTCGCGATGGTGCGCGCTCGCCGGGAGCGAGAGCGCGAGTACGACGGAGGCGGCGACCGGCGCCAGGAGACGGGCGGAGCCACGCACGATGGCGCACCCTAGCAGCGCCGATCCCGGCCCGTCGACCGGAGATGTCGGTGGCTCCTTCTACGATCCGCCGATGGAGGCGACCCTCGAAACCGCGTTCGAGCTCACGTCGTCGCAACGGCGAACCCTCGACGGGTTGATCGGAACGGCCGAACGGCCCGTGTTCCCGTCCGACCTCGTGCCCCACCTCCGCGACCGGATCGAGGAGGCCGCGCGCGCGTTCGAGCTGCCCGAGCCGCTGCGCCTGGGCAAGTCCAACCTGAGCGACCTCGGCCGCTGTCCTGGTCTGTTCGACGCGGTCCGCGCCGGCGAGCGAGGACCGTTCGCGTTCACCGCGCGGTTCGCGGCCGGACGTCTCGCGCACAAGGCCGTCGAGCTCGAGGTCGCGGGGCGGATCGACCGCGACCCGCACGGTCTGGTGGAGGAGGCGGCCGACCGGCTCACCGAGGACGACGCCTTCGATGCGTATTGGGAGAGTCTGGACCCGCTCCGCCGCGACGAGGCGCTCATGGAAGCCGCGAAGATCCTCGAGCTCTTCCGGGCGACGCTTCCGCCGCTACGAAGGATGCGCCGCGATCTCGCGCCGTCCACCGAATGGCACGTCCGGGCCGAGCTCCTCGGCGGCTCGCTGGTGCTCTCGGGAACGCTCGATCTCGTCCTGGGCGCCGCGCAACCCGGCGAGCCGGCACGGGCCGCGCGCCTGGCGATCGATCTGAAGACCGGGCGCGCCTGGCCCGAGCACGCCGAGGACATGCGCTTCTATGCCCTGCTCCTGGCCCTGCGGTTCGGCGTTCCCCCGTATCGCGTCGCGACGCTGTACCTGGATTCGGGCGAGTGGCAGGCCGAGGACGTCGAGGCGCGCATGCTCGGACGGGCGGCGGACCGGGTCATCGACGCCGTGCGCGCCGCCGCCGCGTCTCAGGCCGGACGCGCCGCCCCGCTTCGGCCCGGGCCGTATTGCCGGTGGTGCCCGCGGAGCCTCACGTGTCCATCCAGCACCGTGGCCAGCACCGTGGCCGGCACCGCGCTCACCGAGGAAGGCTGAGCTCCGCGCTCAGGCCGTCGTGCGAACGACGAGCACGGCGATGTCGTCGCGCGGCGGTCCCTGGCTGAAGTCCTCGACCGCGCGCTCGATGCGCTCGGCGATCTCGGCCGGCGCGAGGCCGACGCACGAGCCCACCAGGGTGTGCAGGCGTTCGACCCCGAACTCCTCGTCGTCGTCCTGCTCGTCGGTGACGCCGTCGGTGTACAGGATCAACGTGTCGCCGGGCAAGAGCGAGATCGTGGTCTCGGGCAGGTGGGGGTCGGGGAACAGGCCGAGCAACGAACCCGGCTCGTGCAGCTCCGACGTCGTTCCGTCCGGGCGCAGGAGGATCGGTCCGGGGTGTCCGCCGAGGGCGATCCGGACGTCGAACCCGGCTCCGGACCGTTCGATCCGGCCGAACGCGAGGGTGCAGAACCGCTCCTCGGACGACTCGCGCAAGATCGCCTCGTTCACGAGCGCGAGGACGGACGCAGGCCGGTCGTCGAGCAGCGCTGCAGCCCGCATCGTGTGGCGGGCGACACCCGTCAATGCGGCCGCCGTCGGGCCCTTGCCGCAGACGTCGCCGACGGCGATCGCCCAGGTCCCCTCGTGGATCTGGAAGACGTCGTAGAAGTCCCCTCCGACCTCGACGCCCTCTCCCGCGGCGCGGTACCGCGCCGCCACCTCGAGGCCGGGGATCTGCGGGATCTCGCTCGGGAGCAGGCCCTGCTGCAGCGTGCGGGCCACGAAGTCTCGCTCCCGGTACAGGCGGGAGTTGTCGAACGCATGGGCGATCCGTTCGGCGAGTCCCTCGAGCACCTCGACGTCGCGCTCGTCGTATCGCCGGTCGCCCGTCTTCAGTCCGACCGCCAGGCCGCCGCGGACCTCGCCCCGCGTCTGGATCGGCACGACGATGGCGCTTCCGAGCTCCAGCCGCCTCGCGAGCCCGAGCAACGCTCCTCCTCCGGTCGCCTCCTCGAGGAGCGCATCGGGGATCTCGGTCAACAGCACCGGCCGGCCGCTCTCGATCGTCTGGCGCATCGGATCGCTCTCGGGACCGTCGACGGAAAGGCGATCGAGGACGTCCTTGCCGATCGCGAACGCCTCGGGGGAGGAGGTTCGCAGGTCGACGAACCGGACCGATCCCCCTTCGTCCACGTACAGGCCCGCCATGTCGGCCTTCCACGCGAGCGTCGCCTCCAGGACGGCGTCGAAGCGCGCGTCGTCGTCGAGCGAGCTGGCCAACGCCTTGCCGGCCTCCGCGAGGAGACCTTGCGCCGCCTCGCGCCGCCGATCATCGGTGGCGTCGCGGAAGAACCAGATCCGCCCACGGATGCCGCCGGCCTCGTCCACGAGCGGTTTCGTGTGCCGTTCGAACAGGCGCCCGTCGAGCAGCGCGAGCTCGTCGGCCGCCTCGACCGCCGGGTCGGCGTACAGCTCCGTGATGCGGCGCTGGAATCCCTCGGGATCGACGAGCTTGGAGAGGACCGAGGAGATCGCCAGTTGATCCGAGCGCGACGCCAGCACGTCCTCGGGGATCTCCCACAGCTCGCCGAACCGCCGGTTCCACGAGACCATCCGTCCCTCCGACGTCACGACGAGGATCCCCTCGCGGGACGCCTCCGCCTCGGCACGAAGGAGCGCCGCCTGGAACCGGAGTTGTTCCTGCGCCCGCCGCTCCGCGGTGACGTCGTGGAAGAGGTTGATCGCGTATCGGACTTTGCCGTGCTCGTCGGCGGTCGGCGTGGCGCGGATCTGCCGCCAGTACTCGGCTCCCGTCGTGCGGTCCCGCACGAAGACGAGTGCCTCAGGGTTCGGCTCGCCGAGGAGGGCGCGACGACCGGGGAACTCCGCGCCCTCGAACGGGTTCCCGTGCTCGTCGAAGACTTCCCAGCGATCGCCGTACTTGGCGGCATCGCGCAGGAACTCCTCGATCGTGTCGAACCCCGAAAGGCGCGCGGCGGCGAGGTTCGCGTACACGACACGGCCGTCCGCGTCCTGGATCGTGATGCCGTCGGCGCTCCCGGTCGTGATGAGCTCGAGCTGCGCCCGCGCATGCTCGAGGTCGCGTTCGGCCTTCAGCCGGCCGAGCGAGAACGCGACCTGATCCGCGATGGACACCGCGAGCTGAACGTCGATCTCCGGGAGCGTGCGCGGGACGTCGAAGTACAGCATGAACTTGCCGAGCAGCTCGCCCTGGTGCACGAGCGGGACGAACGAGAGCGCGCGCACGCCCTCTCCCAAGATCGTGTCGCGGAGCTCGTGAAGCGCTTCGTCCGTCTCGACGTCCGGGACATGGATCGGGCGAGGGTCCGTCTCGCCGAGCTTCCACGGCGAGTGGCCCTCGACGGCTCGACGGTAGGACGCCGACAGGCCGCGCCAAGCGCGGAACGTCATCACGCCGTTCTCATCGAACAGAAGGATCGATGCCCGATCCGTATGGATCGCTCGCTGCAGGGCGTCCAGGGCGGCGTCGTAGACCTCCTTCTCCGTGCGGGCATGCCCGACGGTGTGGGTGAGCCGGTAGAGCACGTGGGTTCGGTGCTCGGCGGCCCGGCGGTCGGTCACGTCGCGTGCGATCGCCGCGATGCCGGTGATGACGCCGTTGGGGTCAAGCACCGGAGAGATCGTCAGCGACACCTCGACGCGTGTGCCGTCCTTGCGTTGACGGATCGTCTCGTAGTCGCGGATGCGCTCGCCCCGTTGGATCCGCATGAGGTTCTGCTGAAGCTCGTCGCGGCGCTCCGGCGGCGCCGTGATCGAGACGTGCATCCCGATCGCCTCTTCGGCCGTGTAGCCGTACAGGCGTTCGGCGGCCTTGTTCCACGTGAGGATCGTGCCGTCCGCGGTCTCGCTGTAGATCGCGTCATAGGAGGACTCGACGATCGCGGCCATCTGCGCCTCGGTGGCGCGAAGGGCCTCGCGCAGCGGCTCACCGCTCTCGCGAAGGATCGCCACTCCCCAGCGTCCCTCAGGGTCCTCGAGCATCGTGACGCGGGCCTCGACCCGGACGCTCGATCCGTCCTTGCGCAGCAGCTCGATCTCGTCGCGCCAGTAGCCCTCCATGCCCCATCGCGTGAGGTCGGCCTCGCCGCGCTCTGAGCGCGAGATGTCGGAGACGCCCAGAGCGAGGAGCTCGGCGCGGGAGTGCCCGAGGAGCGTGGTTGCCGCGAGGTTGGCCTCAACGATCCGGCCCGACTCGTCGGTCACGAGGACGGCGTCGGCGTACCGGTCGAACAGAAGGCTGTGCAGGAACGCCGGCGGGCGAGCTTCGAGGCCCTCGATGGGAGCCTTCTCACCGGCTCGTCGTTGCGTCACCACGATCCGATCGTCGTGTGGTCCGGGAGCATATGCGCACGAAGCCCGAGCGTGCATCCCCCGATCGCGCTAGGCAGCGCGACCTGTCCCGATCCGAGCTCGGCCCCCTGCTAGGCTCCGCGCGCCGTCGGGCGACGTGGTCGCCAACATCCCGGCGGACGCTCGGGTCCTTCAGCGGAAGGGTGAGTCAGAGGTGAGCGTGGGTCCATACGAGATCGGTGAGATTCCTCTCATGGGCGAGGTCCCGGAGCGGATGCACGCCCAGCTGGTGCGGCCCGAGCGGTTCGGCGAGCCGAAGGATTCGATCCGGGACGAGGTCGTCGCCGTCCCCGAGATCGGGCCGGACGAGGCGCTCGTCATGGTCATGGCCGCCGGGCGTGAACTTCAACAACGTGTGGGCCGCGCGAGGGGTCCCGATCGACGTCACGAAGACGCAGGCCAGGTGGGGTGAGCCGACGGACTTCCACATCGTCGGCTCGGACGCCGCCGGCGTGGTGTGGGCGGTGGGCGAACGCGTCTCGAACGTCAAGGTCGGAGATCACGTGGTCGTCCACGCCGGCCAGTGGGATCTCGAGGACCCATGGGTGATCGCCGGCAACGACCCCGGTCTGGCTGCGAGCTTCCGCGTGTGGGGCTACGACACGTGCTGGGGCTCGTTCGCGCAGTTCACGAAGGTGCAGGCGCATCAGTGCCTGCCCAAGGCCGACCACCTCACCTGGGAGGAGGCCGCGGCGCCCACGCTCACCGGGTCGACGGCCTACCGGATGCTGCACGGCTGGCCTCCGAACACGGTCGGGACGGGCGACGTCGTGCTGGTCTGGGGTGGTGCCGGCGGGCTGGGGTCGCTCGCGATCCAGCTCGTGACGCTCGCCGGTGGGCGAGCGGTCGCCGTCGTGAGCTCGCAGGAGAAGGCTGAGTACGCGAAGCGGCTCGGCGCGATCGGCTCCATCGACCGGACGCGGTTCACCCACTGGGGCGTGCCGCCGCGGTGGGACGACCCCGCATGGAAGGACTGGTTCGAGGGCGCGAAGGCGTTCGGCAAGGCGATCTGGGACGTGGTGGGGGAGAAGGCGAGCCCGAGGATCGTCTTCGAGCACCCGGGACAGGACACGATCCCGACCTCGAACTTCGTCTGCGACCGAGGCGGCATGATCGTGATCTGCGCCGGGACCAGCGGCTACGACACACTGATCGACGTCCGGTACCTCTGGTACCTGCAGAAGCGCTACCAGGGGTCTCATCTGTTCAACGACGAACAGGCGGCGGCGTTCAACGACCTCGTGCGCGAGCGCAAGGTCCAGACGACGCTCGGCCACACGTTCGGCTACCAGGAGTCCGGGCACGCTCACCAGCAGATGGGCGACGGCAAGCTCCCCGAAGGCAACGTGGCCGTCCTGATCAACGCACCGAGTCCCGGTCTGACCGGGCTGCCCTGACCGCAGACGCCTCGACGACTCCTGGGCCTCCGACTCGGCCGATCCGGATGTCGGTGTCGGCCTTCTTCTTCTTCGCTACAGTCCTCGCCTTCAGCGGCCGATGACGCGGGGAGCGGGGATGGGTCGGATCGTTCGGGGGCACGTGATGAAGGTCTTGCGTTGTCGGCAGTGGGCGACCGGGCTCGGTCTCATGGGAGCCGGGGTCGGCCTCATGATCTTCAACCTGGGCGCGACCCCCACCGACCTCGTCCTTCCCGCCCGGGTCGTCTACATCGGCGCCGGGGTCGGGCTCGGGTGGTTCCTCGTCGGGCGCGTGGCGCTGGCCGGCGTCCAGGTTCACGACGGCGGACTGCTCGTCCGCAACCCGTTCGGCCACCGGATGCTTCGCTGGGACGAGATCGACACGATCACCCTCGGCCGGTGGTACGTGCTCTTCTCCAACATGGGGAGCGTGCGGCTCCGTGATGGCTCGAAGGTCCCGTTGTTCGGGATCCAACACACGGAGTCCCTCTTCAACTCCGGCGACCGGCAGGCGCACGAGATCCTGGAGCGCCTGAACCTGGCGCTCGAGGCATCCCGGGCGTAGCGGCCGGCCCTACCGCTCCGCTTCCTGCACCAGCTCGACGAGCACGCCGCCCATCGATCGCGGATGCACGAACGCGATCGTCGTGTTCCGGGAGCCGGGCTTGGGTGTCTCGTCGATGAGCGCGACGCCCTCGGCCTTCAGGCGCGAGAGGGCCTCCGCGACGTCCTGGACGCGGTAGCCGACGTGATGCACACCCGGTCCGCTCCGTTCGAGGAACCGTCCGACGGGCGTGTCGGGACCGAGCGCACCGAGCAGTTGGATGTACGACGTGCCGACGGCGAACAGGACCTCCTCCACCCCTTGCGACTCGACCCGCTCCCGGTGCGCCGGCTCCACGCCGAACGCGTGACGGTAGAGCTCGACGGCGGACTCGAGATCCGCGACCGCGATACCGACGTGGTCGATCTCGGTCAGCATCAACGGGTCGCGCGGCGCCGGCCCTCGGCGAGCGCCGGTTGGAGGCGTTCGATCAGCTCGTTGGCCTGCTTCACGTGGTAGGCGCGAAGCGTGAGGGCCCGCGACACGGCCGCCACGGCCTGGCTCCGCAGATCCTCCTCCGGCTTCGCGCCGTCACCACGGCCCGGATGCAGCGCGTAGAACTCCACGAGCTCGAGGAACTGCTGGAGCGACGGCGTCAGGCCGCCGCGCTCGTACGCGTAGATGGTCTGCCGGGCCGCCGGGAAGCCGGACGCCGAGGCCGCATCCTGGACGGCTCGATAGCCCGCGGCGCGTCGCAGACCTCGCAGCATGGCACCCACCGTGCGCGCGTCCTCGCGCCCGACCGGAGGGAGCTTCTTCCTGGCCACGGGCGCACGATAGCCGCTCGGTCCCTGCCCCCGCAGACGGCGACGACGAGCGCCGGGCCGAGCATCCGGCATAGTCCGAAGGTCTGATGCGCGTATCCCCCGGCTCCCGTAGTCTTGGCCGAACCGGAAACGGCCAAGACCACGCGGAGGGGTGCCGTGAACAACGCGAACCGGTCCACTGCAGCCGTTCTTCACGGCTCCGACGTCGCCGAGCAAGGCAGAGCCGACGTCTTCAAGGTTCGCGAACGGACGAGGCGTCGCCGTCTTCGCAGGCTCGTCTACTTCCTGGCGATCGTCGACGCGTTCCTCTGGTACCGCTACCTGACGAACAACCCGTTCAAGCTCCCGACCCTCGGCCCCGAGGCGATCATCTGGCTCCCGGTCATGGTCCTGGTCCTGGCCGTCGTCGCGATGATGTTGATGCCGCTGTTCAGCGGCCGCTCCCCTCACCAGGTCGTGCGGCCGGAGGAGATCGAGGTCGGCCTCGACCAGATCCGCGGCCTGGACAACCAGGTCGACGAGGTCGGGCGCACGCTCGACGTCTTCCTCGGCTACGCGACCTTCCGCGACGAGCTCGGCGGCAACCCACGGCGCGGCATCCTGTTCGAGGGACCGCCCGGGACCGGCAAGACCTACCTGGCGAAGGCGATGGCGAAGCAGGCCGGTGTTCCGTTCCTGTTCATCTCGGCGCCGGCCTTCCAGTCGATGTGGTTCGGGATGACGAACGCGAGGATCCGCGGCTTCTTCAAGCGCCTGCGCAAGCTCGCGCGCAAGGAAGGCGGCGCCATCGGGTTCATCGAGGAGATCGATGCGATCGGCGGCGATCGGAGTGGCATGCGGGCGGTCCCGGACCCGACCGGTCTCGGCCGGGTGACCTCGGGCTTCATGGGCCCGGGAGGCTCGGGGATGGTGAACGAGCTGCTGATCCAGATGCAGTCCTTCGACCAGCCCGCGTACAAGGCGCGGCTGCGGTCGTGGTTCATCGACCTCGTGAACTCGTTCATGACGGCCGAGCGACGGATCCCGTCCGCGAAGCCCATGTACAACAACATCCTGCTGATCGCGGCCACGAACCGCTCCGACCATCTCGATCCGGCGCTCCTTCGCCCCGGGCGGTTCGACCGGCGGCTGTACTTCGACCTGCCGAACAAGAACGGACGTCGCGACCTCGTCGACTTCTTCTTCGATCGCAAGTCCCATCACGAGCAGCTCGACGACGACAACGTGCGCGAGCGACTCGCCCACGACACCTTCGGCTACACGCCCGTGATGATCGAGCACCTGTTCGACGAGTCGCTCCTGGTCGCGCTGCGGCACGGCCGCAAGGAGATGAACCTCGAGGACATCCACGACGCGAAGCTCACCGAGGAGCTCGGGTTCAAGCAGCCGGTGACGTACACGGAATCCGATCGAGTCTCGGTCGCGACCCACGAGGCCGGCCATGCGGCCGTCGCCTACTTCCTCGGCAAGGGCCGGAGGCTCGAGGTCCTGTCGATCATCAAGCGGCGGCAGGCGCTCGGCCTCCTCGCGCACGGCGACGAGGAGGAACGCTTCACCCGCACGCGCACGGAGCTCGAGGCGGGGATCGCGATCGCGCTCGGGGGTCTGGTCGCCGAAGAGGTGTTCTTCGGCGAGAGCGGGACCGGGCCGGCCGCGGACCTGCAACACGCGACGACGCTCGCCGCGCAGATGGTCGGGTCGTTCGGGATGGCGGGCTCCCTGATCTCCTACGACGCGATCGCCGAGGGGCCGATCGGGTCCAAGAACCTCGTGGGCAAGGTGCTCGCCGACGCCGAAGGCCGGGCCAGGGTCGACGAGATCTTCGACGACCAGCGCGCCCGCGTCGCCAAGCTGCTCGAGGAGAATCGGGACGTGGTGGTCGCCCTGCGCGACGCGCTCATCGCCAGAGAAGAGCTGATCGGCGAAGAGATCGTCCAGACGATCGAGATCGCGATCTCGTCCCGCGACTAGCGTTCGACGACCCGCGGTGCGCGGCTGAGCGGCAGGCCATGGAACCGGTGGACGAGCTCGTCGAGGTCGTCGACGAGGACGACCGGGTCGTCGACGTCGTTCCGCGCCGCGTCCTCCGTGAGCGCCTCCTGCTGCACCGGTGCACGTACGTCGTCGTGCTCGATCCGGACGATCGTGTGTACGTCCATCGCCGGACCGACTCGAAGGACGTCTATCCGGGCTTCTACGACGTAGTCGCCGGGGGCGTGAACGGCGTGGGCGAGTCCTACGAGGTCTGCGCGGCGCGCGAGGTCGAAGAGGAGCTCGGCATCACCGCTCGCCCCGCCTTCCGGTTCACGCACCGGTACGAGGGGCCGGACGGGCGCTGTTTCGGCGGGGTGTTCGACGTGGTGTGGGACGGACCGATCCGTTGGCAGCCCGAGGAGGTCTCGTGGGGGACGTTCCTCCCACTCGACGACGTGGACGCGATGATCGAGCGCGAGCGCTTCTGCCTCGACTCGCTCGAGGTCTTCGAGCGGTGGCGCCGGGAGGCTCGAACGGCTCCAGAGCAGGGCCCGGCGTAAACTGAGGTTCGTGCAGAACGAAGACGACGCATGACGTCCTCGGTCGTGGTGGCGGGCGCCCGAACGCCGATCGGGAAGTTCGGCGGTGCGTTCTCCGATCTGGCGGCCGTCGATCTCGGCGCCGTGGCGATCCGGGAGGCGCTCGTCCGCGCGGGGGTCGCCGCGGACCAGGTCGACTACGTGATCATGGGCCACGTCCTGCAGGCCGGCACGGGTCAGATCACGGCGCGGCAGGCGGCCGTCGCCGCCGGCATCCCGAAAGAAGTACCGGCGATCACGGTCAACAAGGTGTGCCTGTCGGGGATCAACGCGATCGCGCTCGCCGACCAGTTGATCCGCGCCGGCGAGGTCGAGATCGTCGTGGCCGGCGGGATGGAGTCGATGAGCCTCGCGCCGTACCTCCTGCCCAGGGCGCGCGAGGGCGTTCGCCTCGGCCACGCCGACCTGGTCGACTCGATGATCCACGACGGCCTCTGGTCCACGTTCACCAAGCAGCACATGGGGGAGTCCTCCGACGAGATCAACGCCGAGCTCGGCATCACCCGCGCCGATCAGGACGCATGGTCGGCGCGTTCGCATCACCGAGCCGCAGCCGCGTGGGATTCGGGCCGGATGGCGGAGGAGATCGTCCCCGTCGAGGTGCCGCAGAAGACGGGTCCACGCGTCGTGGACCGGGACGAAGGGATCAGGCCGGACTCCTCGGTCGAGTCGCTCGCGAAGCTCAAGCCGGTCTTCGGCGAAGCCGGCACCATCACGGCCGGCAACGCCTCGCAGATCAGCGACGGCGCGGCCGCCGTCGTCGTGACGAGCCGGGAGAACGCGGAACGGCTCGGCCTCTCGCCGTTGGCGGAGATCGTGGCGCACGGGATGTCGGCGGAGCGTTTCCCGTACCTGCACACCGTGCCCGCGATCGCGCTCCAGAACGCGCTCAAGAAGGCCCAGCTCGACGTCCACGACCTCGGCCTGCTCGAGGTGAACGAGGCGTTCGCCGCCGTCTCGTTGAACGTCACCCGCGTGCTCGGGTTCGACGACGAGCTCGTGAACGTGAACGGCGGGGCCGTCGCGCTCGGACACCCGATCGGCGCGAGCGGCGCGCGTCTGGTCCTCACGCTCGCGCACGAGATGCGGCGCCGCGGCGTCGACCTGGGCGGGGCGACGATCTGCGGCGGCGGGGGACAGGGCGACGCGCTGGTCCTTCGGCGCGCGGCGTAGCGGCGATGGGGGGCCTCGAGCGGTTCGAGCTGCCCGAGGAGCTCGAGGAGTTCCGCGGGCTCGTCCGCACGATCGCCGAGGAGAAGATCGGCCCTCGCGCCGCCGACATCGACGAGACCGACGAATGGCCCGAGGACATCTACAAGGTGCTCGTCGACAACGAGCTCATGGGCGTGGGCTACCCGGAAGAGCACGGCGGCTCGGGCGGCGGCTCGCTCGCCTTCGGCGTGTTCATCGAGGAGCTGTCGCGCGTCTCGGCGGGCGTGTCGCTCACGCCGCTCGTGTCCAAGCTCGGGGTGATCCCGCTCACGGTCGCCGGCGACGAGGAGAAGGCCAAGCGCATGACCGAAGGGATCGCGCGTGGTGAGCTCCTCATGTCCTACGCGCTCAGCGAGGCGGGCGCCGGTTCCGACCCGGCCGCGATGGCCACCCGGTACGCGCGGGACGGCGACTCGTGGGTGCTGAACGGCACGAAACGCTTCATCACCGGCGCCGGCGTCTCACACGCCTACGTTGTGTTCGCAACGAAGGACCCGTCGCTGCGGTCCAAAGGCGTTGCGGCGTTCCTGGTGATGAAGGACGACCCCGGTGTCTCGTTCGGCCGCAAGGAGGACAAGATGGGCATCCGCGGCTCGCCCACGCGGGAGGTCATCTGCGAGGGCGCGCGGATCCCGGCCGACCGGCTGATCGGGGAGGAAGGTGCCGGGTTCGGGTACGCGCTGCGGACGCTCGACTACTCCCGGCCGGCGATCGCCGCGCAGGCGCTCGGCATCGCGCAGGGGGCGCTCGACTTCGCCGCGCACTACGCGACCGAGCGGCAGCAGTTCGGCAAGCCGATCTCCGAGTTCCAGGGTGTGTCGTTCATGCTCGCCGACATGGCGATGCAGCTCGAGGCGGCGCGCATGCTCGTGTACAAGTCGCTCGCCCTGTGCGACGCGGGTGACGACCGCATGACGTACTTCTCGAGCATCGCCAAGTGCTTCGCCTCCGACGCCGCGATGCGCATCACCACCGACGCGGTCCAGGTGCTCGGCGGATACGGCTACATCCGCGAGTACCCCGTCGAGCGCATGATGCGCGACGCCAAGATCACGCAGATCTACGAGGGCACGAACCAGATCCAGCGCGTCGTCATCGCACGGGAGCTCCTCAAGGCGTTTGCCTGATCATCGAGCGTTCACAGACCGGCGAGACCCCGGCGAACCATCTGCTCTACCGCTGGACGCATGTTGACGGGTGTGAGGGTGACATCGGGATGTTCACGGTGCCACACGCGGAAAAGCTCGTCCACGAACCCCTGACCGACCTCGTTCACGCCTTCGAAGTCGACGATCACGTGATTGAAGCGCTCGAGTCGAGTACCGAGTCTCTTGGCCTCAGATCGCGACACGAACGTTACACCAGTCTCGAACAGGCGGACGACTGTTCGCGTCGTATCGAACTCGAGTGAATCGTCGCTCGTGTAGCGGCCGAATACGTCGCCAAGCCTTCGGTCCGTGAAGCGATCGAGCTCGAGTCGCACGATGGTTCCTGTTTGTTTCGGTGAATCCCCGACCGCTTGGTCGTTCTGACGATTGTCCACGATCCACCTTAGGCCGGAGCTCTCGAGCTCGAAGCGGTCGACGGCCTTGGACGTGAAGAAGATGCCCTCGCCGGAATGTCGCTCGGGCGCCGTGGTCTCTTTGCCTTTCGAGAGTTGCTGGATCGCGGCGAACGTGTCAGGCAGTCCGAGACGGTCGCGTAGGTGGGCGAAAGCGCCGACTCCGTCGTCGGCGATCTCGATCGTGATGACCCTTTGCGAGCACCGAACGGAAATCTCGAACCACGTCCCGGACGAGTGGTCGATCGCGTTGTTCACCATCTCGGTCACTGCGTAGCGGAGGATCGAGCGGGCTTCGTCGGCGATGTCGGCGAGGCATTCCGCATCGGCTTGGATCTCGCTCCATACTTCGTCCTCGGTCGTCTCACCGATCTGCCATCGCTTCGTGTAGGAAGCCGTTCGGGAATAGCGAGTAGCCCTCCCGGCGCCCGTTCGCCGGACGATGCCGGCCGCGAGCAAGCGTGCAAGGTGGTATTGAACGGCCTGTCGGGTCACGCCCGCCGCGCGGGCGATCTCGCCCGTCGAGGCCTCGCCTCTTGCCGATATGAACCGAAGGATGGCCTCGGGTAGCGCCTCGGCATCCGGGTTACGTTCTTGGCGTTTTGGCATTTGTAGGTTCGATTCTACCCCGAAACGCCAAAATGCCAAAGCGACGCGCTCGCGCGGGCAGCCCTTTTCGCCAAAACGCCAAAGGACTGAGGTCGAGCGGACCTTGTGGGCAGGACCGCCGCGCGGACTGAGGAGGCATCTCCAGTCGGACCGAGGAGGCACCTCCGTTCGGCAACAGGCAAGGATGTCCCGACCGGAAAGGCGGAAGGGCCCGGACCGACCGGCAAGCCGTTCGGTCCGGGCCCACCCAGGGGGGCTCGGGAGGCGTTAGGCCCTGATCTCGTCGGAGCGCTCGCCCGACTCGGCGAGCGTTCCGCGTCCGTTCGTCGAAACCGATCCGTTGTCCGCGCCCGAGGCGTACGCCATCTCGCGCTCGCCGGACGGCCGTGCGGCGGTGCTGTCTTCCGCGCCCTCGTCCGGCTTGGGACCGAACAGGGACACCCGGAACGACGCACCGCCACCCGAGCGCTCCTCGACCCAGGCCCGGCCGCCGTGGATCTCGGCCAGCCTCGCCAGCAGGGACAGCCCGGTGGCGCCGGTCTTCTTCTTCGCGGTTCCATCCGACATCGCCGAGGACAGGTCACCGCGGAGCTCTGACGGAACCTCGGGGCCGGTGTCGTCGACCGCGATGACGGCACCGCCCTGCTCCGAGGAGATCTTCACGCGCACCGGGTTCCCCGGCGCGGTCCTTCGTCCGGCGTTGGAGAGCAGCGTCTCGATCATCTGCTCGGTCAGCGCCGGGTCCACCTCGATCGCGATGTGCTCGGCCTCGATCTTCACGTCGCGGTTCGCCAGGTCCGGCGACTCCTCGACCACGCGGCGAACGAGCGCCTCGAGGTCGGTGCGCCGGCGGTTCGGCTGATAGCTGCCGCTCGCGATCTCGTCCAGGACGAGCATCTCGCCCACGAGCCGGTCGAGCTTGCGCGCGTTCGTCGAGAGCTGCTTGACCATGTCCTTGCCCTCGTTCGACTTGGGATCGGCGTGCCGAAGCGCGAGCGTGAGTCCAAGGATCGAGGTGAGGGGGCGTCGCACCTCTGCCGCGATCGCCTCTTGGAGCGCCGTGCGCTCGTCGTTCACGATCACGGTGACGTGGTTGGGGTTGTTCTCGGTCTCCTCGACCTTGGTCTCGAGCTCGGTGACCTGTTCCTCCAGGATGCGAACCCGCTCGAGCGTGACCTCGAGCCGCTGGTCGGCTCGCCGGCACCGCTCGTCGGCGTCGCTCTGACCTTCACGCGCCGACTGCAGCATGTCGAGCAGCTCGGCGTTCTTGGTGGCGGCCTGCGCCACCTGTTGATCGGAGGCGTGCCAGCGGAGCTCCGCCTCGTGCACCTTCTCCTCGGCGTTCATCAACCGCTCCGCCGCCTGCTGGAGCTCCTCTGCCGCCTGGGAGACCTGCAGCCCGGCGACCGAGATTGCGCGAGACAGGTCCTCGGTGTCCTGCTCCGTGTGCTGCATCGTCTCTTCGTGATCGGTCATGTGGTGCTCACCCCGCTCGCTGTTGCTTTGATGGTGTGGAAACGCTGTGGATGACGATCGGAGGCTCGTCGAGCTCCGTCGGCTCGTCCATGTCGTTGTCGAACTCCCGAAGCGCCTCGGAGAGCTTGGTCATGTGGAACTTCGAGTTGGTGTAGTCGAGCTCGGATTCGAGCCGCTCGATCTCGTGTGACATCTCGGCCGTGCGCATCTCGGCCTCTTCGAGCCGAGCCTTGAGCTGCACGGGGTCGACGTTGGTCCCCGCGGCCGGAAGGAACTGGCGCGCCTCGTCGAGCTCCTGTTGGCGAAGGGTCATCCGCTCGCGAAGGGCGTTGTTGTCGATCTCGGCCCTGTGGAGCCGCTCGGACGTCTCGCGCAGTTGGTCGCGCAGCGCCTGAAGCTCTCCGTCGCTGGAATCGCTATCGGTCTCGTTCATCGCAAGTCTCCCTTCGAGCTGTTTCATCTGCGCGAGTGTGTCCTTGAGGTGCTTCTGGGCGGAGCGGAAGTTCTCCTCCGCGGCCTCCGCCCGACGCTGGACGTCCTGCCGCTGCTCCTCGATGACGCGGAACCTCGAGTGCTGGTACACGGGGGTGTCGGTCAACGGACGGCGCCTCGGGACCGCCGGGTGGTAGAGGGCCTGCGGGATGGGCTGCGCGATCCCCGCGTCGCCGCTCACGATCACCATCGCGAGAGACGCGAGCATCAGACCGCCGGCGATCAGGGCCGCCAGGTACCAGCCCGTCGACTTGGCGTCGATCGGGCCGTAGGACTGCGTGAGCTCGGCCACCGCGACCTTCCCGTCCGGGTTCAGCCAGATCGGGACGTACGTCTGCAGGAGGTCGTTGCGGATCAGGTTCTGCGGCTCGCCGCCGGCGACCTGGAACGCGACGTCGCGCAGGTAGGACGGCCGGGCCCCGACATAGCTCGCGTTGCTCGCGTAGAGGATGCGCCCGAGCGAGGAGTAGATCCGGATCTCGTCGATCGGACCCTTCGAGAGGATGGCGTCCTCGAACGCGGCTCCGAGCGCCGTGTGGCGCTCGCCGACGATCGGGGCGATGAGGTCCCGGGGCTGCAGCAGCGGAGCGAGCTCGGCCTGTGCAGTCAGCTCCGCATCGATCGCTGCTTCCCGGATCGCTTCCCCGCGCGCCGCGACGGCCGCCCAGATCGCGAGTCCGAGGCCGACCGCGAGGACGATGGCGGACACGACCCAAAGGGGCCGCCGTTCCCGTCGTCCAAGAGCTTGGAGCATCTCGGGTGTCCTCTCGGGACCGATAGAGGCGTCGAACTGGCTCATTGGTCGTATCGGCGCCCGTCCCCCCTGGGGTGTAGTCCCCCCGATGGGGGAAATGGCTCGGAATGACTAGTTACTCCGTCCTGCAGGCTTCGCCCGGCCGAACGCGCGCGGCGTGGGCCCGTGCCTGAGCGGGCCCGTCGGGGACCTCCGGTACCCTGTGCGCCGTGGACGTCGCGCGGGTGGAGGGGCAGCGCGTGCTCAGCCTGGACCTCGTCGGCAAGGGCCACCTGGACGAGGCGGCTTCCTTCGTCGTCGGTCTGCTCGAGCGCCCGGGCACGGAGATCCGGGTCCTCGAGGGCCAGCTCCACCTGGACGAGGCCCTGGTCGTGCCCGGCCACCCCGACGCGTACGAGCTGAACCCGGTCGTGCCTGCCGATCCCGGGACGGTGTGGGCCGTCGACGGAGGATCGTGCGTCGTCGCCGATGGGCGTTCCTTCCAGGTGGCCGCGTTCCGCGCGGCGCGGGTCCGGTTCGCGGGAGGGGAGACGACCGTCGTCGACCGCCCGCAACTCGTCGTGCATGCCGTCTCGCCCGAGGAGATGGAGCGCTTGGCCCGCTCGACCCTGTCCGAGCTGTGCGGCGCCGAACCCGAGCGGCTGCCGGAGCTGCCGCGCCCGGTGGATGCGCTGCGCGAGTGGGCCGAGTGGTCGGCGGTCGCGGAAACCGTTCGGCAGGCCGAGGCGGGGGACCTCGTCCTGGTCGACGGCTCGCTGCACGGCGGGCCGCTCGTTCCGCAGGTCGTGGTGCAGCGCGTGCACGAAGCCGCGGTCGCGCGCGGCGTGTCGCTCGCCGGAGTCGTCAAGGCTTCGACCTTGTATTGGGGACGCAACGCGCCGCTCGTCACCCTGCTCAAGCGCCGAGGCGATCGCGAGGTCGGACGCGCGCGCTGGGCGGCGCGGATCTCGACCGATCCGGTGTTCGGCAGGCTGTACGTCGGGGACATCTTCGTCGCGCATCTCGCGCCGACGGCACCGCACGCGTTCCGCGTCGACGTCGCGCGCGGTCCCGCCGGCGCCGACGCCGTCCTGGGCAGGCTCGCGGCGATCGCCGACGACCCCGCCTTCGTCGGCTACCCGTATCCGCTCGCCCGGGCGCATCAGGCGGCGCGGGTCACGGGCTACGACGTGGTCGACGTCCGGCGTTCGTTCCGTGATGCGCTGTCGCGACGGGGGATGGCGGAGGACGACATCGAGATGTTGTTCCAGGACTTCCACGAGGTCTTGAACCGATGACCGAGTACAAGGGCCGGATCTTCGGCAAGAGCGTGCTGGAGTCGACGTTCCGTTCCTTCTATGGCACCGATCTGTTCTTGGGCGAGCTGCTTTCGGCGGAGGACCCCGAGCGCGCCCGGCGGTTCCTGTTCCGGGTGATCCAGGTGACCTACGGTTCGGACTCCTCGGACCCGTCGTGGTCCGAGCGCACCGCCGGTGCGTACATGTCGGGAGACGTCGCCGGCGCCGAGTACACGCTCCACGACCCCGAACAGCGCCTGTACAAGGTCGCGACGTGCCAGCCGCTCGGCTACATCGACGCCGCGGGGGCGTTCCGCAAGCCGAAGTCGCTCCCGGCGCAGTTCGCACGGGTCACCGCGCCGACGGCGCAGGACTTCGAGTTCCTGCACGAACGGATGGGAGACGTGCGCGTCGGCCTGCTTCGCTCGGGCGAGGACGCGATCGAGCTCGAGGTCGGCATCCGCGGCGAGACGCTCACGTCGCACGTCGGGGTCTTCGCGACGACCGGCATGGGCAAGTCGAACCTGATGAAGGTGCTCGCGGGGCAGATCCTCGCGTCGCAGGGCCGGTATGCCTGTCTGCTGTTCGACCCGCACGGCGAGTACCTCGAGGGAGGGAGCGGCACCCGGCGAGGACTGCGCGACCACCCGTGGGCGCCGGACCGGCTGAAGGTCTACGCCACGCGCGCGGCCGGCGCGGGTGCGACGTCGCTCCGGCTCTCGCTCGCCGAGCTCACGCCCGGCGACCTGCAGACGGCGTACGAGTGGAGTCACGCGCAGGAGGACGCGATCTACCGGCTGATCCGGGCGTTCCACGAGGACTGGATCGTCGAGGTCGCCGAGGAACCCGACGCGTCCGTGCTCGCCGAGCAGCTGGGCGTCGCCACCAGCACGGTCCAGGTGATCCAACGACGCGCCCAGCGGATCCTCGACATGCCGTGCATCTCGCGCGACCCGTCGCAGCCGTCGCTCTCCGCGCGCATCGTGGACGAGCTCATGAGCGGCTACTCGGTGCTCGTCGACACGAGCGGTCTCTCGTCGATGGAGGAGATCCTGGTGGCGTCGGTCATCACCCGGAAAGTGCTCGACGCCTATGCCGACATCTACCTGGAGGACCGGGAGCGGTTCGCGGCGCTTCCGCCGACGCTCATCGCACTCGAAGAGGCGCAGCGGGTCCTCTCGCGTGTCGCCCGGTCGGACGAGAACGTGTTCCCGCGCGTCGCGCGAGAAGGCCGGAAGTTCAAGGTCGGACTGTGCGCGGTGTCGCAGCAGCCCAAGCTGATCGACGACGAGCTCCTGTCGCAGTTCAACACGTTCTTCATCCTCGGCCTCGCCGACGAGAAGGACCGGAACATCCTGCGGGGGAGCTCGAAGCAGGACATCTCGGATCTGGGTCCCGAGATCCAGACCCTGATGCCGGGTGAGGCGATCGTCACGAACCTGGAGGCGCCGTTCGCGCTCCCGGCGCAGGTGTACCTCTACGAGGACTACCTGAAGTCGGTCGCCGGTCCCTCGCCGCTCCCACCGCGGCCCGAGGGAGCCGCGAAGGGATTCGCCGAGTGACGCGCGCCGATCCGGAGCGCTGATGGCGCGGCTGGTCGCGTTCGGCGATGCGCACCTGGGGCGCTCGCACCTCGCGCACCTCCGCGACGACCAGGGGCGAAACGTGCGCGAGGAGGACTTCCTTCGCTCCTTCGCGTGGGCGATCGACGAGACGATCCGGCAGGAGCCCGACGGGTTCATCTGGCTCGGCGACGTCTTCGATCACGCGCGGCCGACGTACCGAACCTTCGCGCAGGTCCTCGGCGGACTCCAGAAGCTCACGGACGCCGGACTGACCGGCGTCGCGATCAGCGGGAACCACGACACCCCGCGCGTCCGTGGCACGGGTTCGCCCTACGACGCGCTCGAGCGCGTCTTCCCCGGCGTGACGTTCGCGTGGCGCATGGAGGCCGTCGCGGCCGAGCTCGCCGGCGTGCTGGTCCACGCCGTGCCGCAGACCCTGTCGGTCGAGGACCTTCGCGTCCAGCTCGCCGCGGCGGCCGGGAACGTCCGCTCGGGCTCGACCAACCTGCTGATCGCGCATGTCGCGCTGACCTCGCTGCCGGTGGGGGCGTGGCGCGACATCAACGAGCTCGAGGTCGAGGAGGCCGCGTTCGACAAGGCGTTCGACCGCGTGCTGCTCGGCCACTACCACGCCAACCAGAAGGTCTCCAAGCGAACGTGGTACGCGGGCTCGACCGATACGTTCTCGTTCTCCGACTCGCCCGAGGCCGCCAAGGGTCTCATCGTCCTGGACACGGACTCCGGGGTCGTGGAACACGTCGAGAACCCGCACGAGCGACCGCTCACGACGTTCAGCGTCGCCGCCGGGGGGATGTCCGCGGGCGAGCTGGTGGACGCGGTCGAGCGCGCGGCCAAGGGGTCATCCGCCGGCGCGATCGTCCGCGTCTACCTGAACGACGTCGACCATGCCTCGTTCCGACAGATCGTGAACGAGCAGTTCCAGGAGGCGGTTCCCGGCGCCTTGTGGGTGCAGGTGGAGCCGGACTACGGAGCCGAAACGTTTGCGGTGCAGGGTGGACCGACCGTCGGGTCGCTCGAGCAGGAGTGGGAGGCTTTCGTCGAGCTCCAGGACCTCGCCGGCCTCGAGCGCGAACGCGTGGTCGCGCTCGGCACGAGGTTCCTCGAGGACGCGCGAGGAGAGACGGTGTGAGGATCCTCGAGCTCTCGCTCCGGAACTACCGGGTGTTCGAGGAGGTGGAGCTCGAGCTGCCGGCGCGCGTGATCGGGATCTTCGGCGAGAACGGCAGCGGCAAGTCCACGCTGATGGAGAGCATCGCGTTCGCCTGCTACGGCGTCGACGCTGCACGGACCAAACGCAACTTGATCCGGACCAGCGGCGTGTTGACCGACTGCGAGGTTCGCGTGGCGTTCGAGCACGCGGGCCAGCCGTACGAGATCCGGCGTGCGATCCGGGGACGGGGCCACGCGCCCGAGGCCGAGCTGTTCGGTGGTGGTCTCCAGCTCGCCTCCGGAACCAGCGACGTGGACGCGGAGCTGCGGCGCTTGCTCCAGATGGATCGCCAGGTGTTCAGCGCGTCCGTGTACGCGGAACAGAAGCAGCTTGACGCGTTCTCGTCGATGCGGCCGGGGGAGCGCCGCGAGATGGCGCTGCGTCTCCTCGGGATCAAGCCGGTCGACGACGCGCGGCTGACCGCTCGCCGGGAATCGCGCGCCACGAAGGAGAGCGCGACCCAGCTGGCGAGCGCGGTGGCCGACCTCACGGCGATCGAGGCAGAGCTGAAAGGCGCGAAGGAGAGCGCGGCCGAGGCCAAGGACGTGGCGAAGGCGTCGGCGACCGCCCTGAAGCAGGCCACCGCGGTGGAGCATGCCGCGGCCAAGGCGTTCTCCGAGATCGACGCGGCCCGCCAGCGCGTCGAGAACCTCACGATCCAGCTCCTCGCCAAGACCGAGGAGCACGGCCGGCTCGCCGAGCAGCGGGCCGCCCTCGCCGAGCGCGCGGAGACCTTGGAGGAGGCCTTGATCGAGCTCCCGGCGCTCCAGGCCGAGCTCGCCGGGCTCGCCGACGTGGAGGGGATGCTTCGCGCGGCCGTGCAGCTTGCGGACGCGACGGCCGCACTCGTCGAGGCCGAGGCCGCCCTGGAAGCCGTCCCCGACGTGGACACGGCCGCCGTCCTCGCGGAGCTCCAGCTCGCCACCCGCGTCCATGCCGACGCGCAGCTCGCCGCCGCGGGCGCCGAGGCCGAGCGCGGCCACCGGGCTTCGCTCCTGCAGGAGGCGCAGCAGCGCCTCGAGCGCGCCGAGGAGGCCGATCCCTCCGAGCCGTGCCCGACGTGCGGCAGGCCGCTCGGCGCGGATTTCGCCGAGTACGTCCGGCACGCGAAGACGGGCGTCGTCGCCGCGAAGAAAGCAGCGGCCGAGGCGACGAAGGCCGAGAAGGCGGCGTCGGCGGCGCGCGCGGCGGCGGAGAAGGCGATGCGCGGTGCCCAGAAGGACGGCGATGAGGCCCGGCGCGCGGCCGACCGGCGCACGTCGCTCCTGGACCGGCTCGAGCAGCATCGGGCGGAGGTGGCGCGGCTCGCCGCACCGTTCGGCGACCGAGCCCCCGACGTCGACGCCCTGCGCGCGGGAGCCGGACGCGCCTCGGCGCTCGGCCGGCGCGTCGCGGAGCTCGGTGCTCAGGTCGAGCATCTCGAGCACACGCGCCGGGACCTCGGAACGATCGGGGATCGCGTGACAGCGCTCGAGGGCGAGCTCGCCGCGCTGGCGAAGGAGGCCGAGGCACTCTCGTTCGACGAGGCGCAGCACGCCCGTCTGGTGACCGAGCTCGCGTCCGCCAGGCAAGCCCACGAGGAGGCTCGCGACGAAGAACGGACTGCCAGCGATGCCGCGAAGGACGCGGCGAGCCGCGTCGCCGAGCTGACCGGCGAGCTTCGGCAGGCGAAGGAGACCGCTGCCCGGGTCGACGAGCTGCGGTCGGAGGCGCGGTACGTGGAACGGGTCGCGATGCTCCTGGACGGGTTCCGCGATCACCTCGTGGCCCGGGTTGGGCCCGAGCTGTCGCGCGAGGCCGAGGTCCTGTTCCGAGAGCTCACGAACCACGAGTACGACGACCTCAAGGTGGACGAGGAGACGCTGGCGATCCAGATCGCCGACGGAGACCAGTACTTCGCGATCGACCGCTTCTCCGGCTCCGAGTCCGACCTGGCGAACCTGGCGCTCCGCGTCGCGATCTCGACGCACCTATCCAGGGTGTCGGGAACCGATGTCGGGATGCTGGTGCTCGATGAGGTGCTCGGCTCACTCGACGAAGAGCGCAAGGACCTGATGGTGCAGACGCTCGGGAGGCTCGCCTCGCGCTTCCATCAACTCTTCGTGATCACGCATGCCGAGCGCGTCAAGGACCAGTTCCCGGCGTCGATCCTGGTGCAGAAGACGGGCCGTCGCCGCAGCACCGCGACGCTCGTGTAGGTCAGCTGACGGCCGCAGCGCGATCGGCCGAGGTGCCACCGTTCACCGCGGTCGGCCGGATGCTTGGGATGAAGACGCGATGGCTGGAGGTCCGGTCGTCCAGCGGCTCGACACGGGCCCATCCGTCGTGCAGCCCCGCGAGGAACGTCGCCGCGGCCCCGACGCCTTCGTCTCCGGGCGGCAGGCCGTCCTCGACCGAGATGATCACGCCGCCGTCGACGCGTTCCAGCCGAAGGACGATGCGATCGCCGGGTCCGGTCCTTCCCACGGCAGACGTGAGCAGGTCGTCGATGATCCGTTCGATCCGCAGGGGGTCGACCTGGATCGTCGCGGTCTCGGCGATGACCTCGATGGTGCGGTCCGAACCGAGCGGGAACTCGGCGGAGACGCGACGGACCAGGGTGTCGAGCTCGGTGCTTCGCCGTTGCAGCACGGCCTCTCCGCGCGCCAGGTGGTCGGCGTCAACGATGTCCCCGATCGCGTGCTCCATCCGTCTGGCCTGGGTCATGAGCTGTTGCAGCATGCGCCCCTTGCCGTCTCCACCGGACCCGGTGGAGAGCGAGCGGGCCAGCCCGAAGATCGCCGAGATCGAACGCTTGGCGTCCAGCGACAGGGCATCCATCATCTTGTCCGCGGCGCCCGGAGCCATCGCCTCCGCTTCGACCGAGCCGGCCTCCGGCCCGACGGAACCGAGCTCGGCCGCGCGGGTCTGCTCCTCACGGAGGTCGGCTTCGAGTTCCTCGATCCGGCCCTCAGCCGCCCGGAGCTTGCCGGCGAGCGCTTCGGTGTCGGCACTGACGCCCGCCGACGCGCCGAGCTGATCCTGCAGGTGCGCGAGGACCTGTTCCATCTCTTCGATCCGGATCCGGGAGGCCTCGGCTTCCTCTTCGAAACGCCGGGCTTCGATCCCGACCTCCTGTCGCACCTCGGCGTTGCGCCGCGCGAGCTCGTCGGCGCGCGTGCGATGCTCGGCCGCCTCGCGCTCGGCAGCCTCGGCGCGCTCGGTCAGCTCCCTCGCTTGCGCCTGCAGGGTGTCGAGCTCCAGCCGGTTGGCGTCGCCGTCGGTCGCCGCCGAGCCGGCGTCGCTCTGCAAGGCCTCCACCTCGCGACGGGCGGCGTCGAGCTCGGCCCGCGCCGCGTCGAGCTCGGCCCGCGCCGATCCGGTCGCGGTGTGCAACGCCTCCAGCTCGTTCCGCGCGCCTACGAGGCCCGACTTCGCAGACTCGGCATCCGATCGCGCGGCGACGAGCTCGTCGCTCGCCGTCGACAGACGGGCCGAAAGAGCCTCGACCTCGGCCCGGGCGGCAGCGAGCTCCGGGCCGAGATCGGGGCGGTCATCGAGTTCTCGAGCGGCCTGCGTGAGCTGGAGCACACGGGCTTCGGCTCCGGCCGCTCGATCCTCAAGCTTCTTGAGCTCATCCGAGACGTCTCCGGCGGTGCGGCCGGCCGACTCGGCGTCCGCGCGCGCCCGCGTGAGCTCGGCTTCCATCGCCTCGAGCTCCGAACGCAACCGGGTCAGCTCTGAGTCCGTCGACTCGCCGTGCTCGCGGGTCGCCTGGAGCGACCGGCGCAGGGCGTCGAGCTCCGTTCGCACACCGGCGAGCTCGTTGTCGCGGGACTGGACCTCCGCTCGGGCGGCCTCGAGCGCGCCTTGCGTCGCGCCCAGGTCCACGGAAAGGTCCGGGCGAGTCTCGAGATCGCGGACCGCCGTTGAAAGCTCCAGCACGCGCGCCTCCGCGTGCGCGGCCCGCTGCATGTGCTCGTCCAGTCGTTGCAGGAGCTCTTCGGCCTCGAGGCGCGTCGCGTCGATCTGCTCGCTCGCGGCGTGGGCGGCGGCGCGAGCGTTCTCGGCCTCCGCGCGCGCGCGTTCGATCTCGTCCGCCGCGGCTTCCTCGCGCGAACGCGTGGCCTGCAGCTCGTTCTCGGCACCGGCGAGACGCGAGGTCAGCCCCTCCAGGTCTGCCCGCGCGACCTCGAGCTCCTGCGAGCGCGCCTCGACCTGCGTGCGAGCTGCCTCCAGCTCTTGTGCATGCTCCTCGGCCTGCGCCCGTGCGGTCTCGAGTTCCTGCGAGCGCTCCTCGACCTGCGTGCGAGCTGCCTCCAGCTCTTGTGCATGCGCCTCGGCCTGCGCCCGTGCGGTCTCGAGCTCCCGCGAGCGCTCCTCCGCCTGCGCGCGAGCGGTCTCGATCTCCTGCGAGCGCTCCTCCGCCTGCGCGCGAGCGGCCTCGAGCTCCCGCGACCGTTCCTCCGCCTGCGCCCGTGCGGCTTCGCTCTGCTCCTTGTAGGTGTCGAGCTCCGTGCGGGTCGTCTCGAGCTCGGACCGGGTCGCGTCGAACTCCTGCCGGATCGTGTCGAGCTCGTACCGAGCGGTGTCGAACTCCTGCCGGAACGCGTCGAACTCGGACCGAGCGGTGTCGAAGTTCCGTTGGACCGTCTCGAGCTCCGAACGGGAGGCATCGAGCTCGCGCGTCGCCGCCTCGACCTCCGAACGTGTGGAGACTTGCATCGTCTCGAGCTGGGTCCGGGCCTCGTCGAGCTCGCTCTCGCGGGTCTGGAGGTCCGCGCGTGCGGCTTCCAGCGCTCCGCGGGCCAGTTCTAGGTCCACCGAAAGGTCCGGGAGAGACTCGAGCTCGCGGACGGTGGTCGAGAGCTCCAGGACACGCGCCTCCGCGTGGGCGGCCCGTTGCGCATGGTCGTCGAGTCGCTGACGCAGTTCCTCAGCCTCGACGCGCGTCGCGTCGAACTGCTCGCTCGCGGTCCGCGCTGCGGCAGCGGCCTTCTCGGCCTCCGCGCGCGCGCGTTCGATCTCGTCCGCCGCGGCCTCCTCGCGCGAACGCGAGGACCGCAGCTCGTGGTCGGCCGCCGCGAGACGCGTGGTCATCGTCTCCAGATCGGTTCGAGCGGCCTCGAGCTCCCGCGATCGCGTCTCGGCCTGCGCGCGAGCGGCCTCGGCCTCCGCGCGCGCCGTGCCGAGCTCGCCACGAGCGGCCTCGATCTCCGAGGTGAGATCGGGGACCGACTGCAGGTCGCGGATCTCCTCGGAGAGTTGGACGACCTTCGCTTCGGCGTAGGCGGCCCGGGACGTCGACTCCTCGAGCTGCTTGGAGAGCAGTCCGAGCTCCCTCCGGACGTGCGAGAGGTCTTCGTGCGCGGTGTCGTTCTTGGCCAGGGCCGCGAAGTGCGTCGCCTCGAGCGCCGCGCGCTCGGCGTCGAACATCGATACGCGGGTCTCCAGACGCTGTCGCGCTTCCCGCTCGGCCGCGATCTCGTCGCGCGCCTCGTCCAGCGCCTCCTTGACCCGTACTGCCTGGAGGCGAGCATCCGCAAGCTCCTTCGTCGGGGCGACGCCACCCTCGAGCGGCTCGACCGAAGCCGCCCTCGCCTCGGCGTCCTTGGCGCGCGCCTCGGCTTCCTTCCTCTGCGCCTCCGCCGCCGTCGCTCGAGCCTCCGCTTCGGCCGCACGGGCATCGGCCGCGGTGGCGCGAGCCTCGGCCTCGGCCATGCCGGCCTGGGTCTCGCTCGAGCGGGTCGCGGTCACGCGGTCCAGCTCCGCCTTGGTCTGGTCGGCTTCCTCTCGCGCGCGACGCGCCTGCTCCTCGAGGTCCTCGAGACGGGCCTGAGCTTCCTGCGCGGCGGCGAGCTGTGCGCGCTCCAAGCCCTCGAGCCGTCCTCTGGTCGCGTCGAGCTCGGCGCGCGCATCCTTCAGTTCCGATTCGGTCTTCCGGCCGGCCTCCTCGCGGTCCGTCCCCGATCGCAGCGCCGATTCCAGGCGCTCCGCGCGCTCCTCGGCGGCGCGGGCCTTCGTCTCGTTCTGGGAGATCGTCGTGTCCTTCTCGGAGATCGCTCGCTCCGCCTCGCGCGCCTCGCGAGTGAGGCGTTCGACCTCTGCGCGGAGATTGCTCTCGTCCGCACGAGTCGCTTCGAGCGCTTGCTCCGCGCGCTGCCGGTTCTCGCGTTCGCTCCGGAAGGCGGCGCTCACGTCGCCCGGCACCGACGAAGCGAAGCTTGCGTTGCTCCTCAGCGGGACGCTGCGCCCGCGCCAACGGACGGCGACGACGAGCGCGAGAACGGCGAGCAATCCCGCGGCCACCGTCACGAAGAACCATGGTTGGCCGGCGGAGGCGATCTGGCCGTACGGCCGAGTCAGCTCGACCACGACGGACGGCCCTCCGTCCTCGCCGACGGGAACGGCGACGAACACGTGGAGGAGTCCGGCGGCGACCTCGGTGCGGGTCCCCGACTCGAGGATGCGAGCCAGTTTGCTCCGCAGATCCCGGTTCTCGGTGCCCAGGAGGTCCTGTTCGTCGGCGTAGACGATGACGGCCTCGCTGTTCCAGACCTTCACCGACTCGGTCGCCTCGTTCACGAACACCCGGCGTTCGATGAAGGTCGTGAGGGAGTCGCTGCGGACCTCACCGATCGAGCCATCGAGGTCTTCCGCGACGAGGCGGGAGCCGATGGCCTCGGCGGCGCGCTCCGCGGAGCTCGTCGCCTCCCGTTCGAGGTCGGCCCTGGCCGCGGCGGCCTGGATGAACGCACCGTAGCCGGCGCCCGCGAGCGCCAACGCCAAGACCACCAGCGACAGGCGTTGCGCGCCGGTGCGGGCGCCCGAGTTCATAGCTGCCTCACTTCGCTGCCCCACTTCCCGAGATCCGCGATCGTTTCGGTTATCGGCTGATGTGGGCTTCCACGTAAGCCCTTCGCCCGAGGAAATCCGGTCCGAAACCCACGGCTCGGCGTGCCTCGCCCCTGCCGTTCGGCTAGGCGGCTGCCGGCTCGGTCCGCGAGGCGATCTGGCGGAAGCGCGACCCGTTCCAGCGCAGGGTGGAAAGACGGAACGCGCTCGGGCAGCAGTGGGGGTCTCCAGGCTCGTAGACGGCCTCACGGACCTCCAGGACATCCCCGGCGATCCGGATCTGCGTGTCGCAGGTCGTTCGCCCGAAGACCTCGGCCGCCGCACCCGCGGCCGGGGCGATCACGCGCCAGGTCCCGCACGCGCCCGTCCCACCTCGGTCCTCGAAAGCGAGAACCTCCGGATGCCCGTCGCCGGTCAGGTCACCCGCCTCCAGCCGGATGCCGAGGATCCCCTCGCGCGGCGGATCGACGAAGGCGAGCACGACGCTCCACGCCGGAGCGTCGTCGAAACGCTGCCACAGGGCGAACCCGTGCTCGGCGGCGAACGGGTCAGCGCCGAGGACGTACGCGACGGCGACGCCGTCGGGGATCCCGGAGGCAGCGGGGAGCGTGAGGCGGTCGGTCAGTTGCGCACCGGGTGGGACGAGCGCGTCATCGGGGAGTTCGTCGGGGTCCAGGTCGTCGTCGATGGGCGCGGCCCACGCCGGTGGGATCGGCCGCGGGCTCGCGGACGGCTCCGGGCTCGTCGTGAGAGTGGGTTGGGGGGTGGCGGTCTCCGACGGTCCGGTCGTGGCGCTCGGGCTCGGCGGCGTGGTCGGGCTCGTCGTCGTGCCGCCCTCGTCGCAGGCGGCGAGGGCGGCGGAGAGGATGAACACGACCGTGAGACGGCGCACCGTCGGTCATCATCGCACCGGTGCCGGGAACCCCGATCGCGCGAGCGTAGAATCCGCGCGTGGTCATCTCGAGAAGGCTCACGCCGAAGCGGGGCGCGGACTCGCAGACCGTCCTCGTCCAGTTGATGGAGATCACCCATGCGAACGTCGCCGGCATCGTGCACGGCGGCGAGGTGATGAAGCTCGTCGACACCGCCGCCGGCATCGCCGCGATCAAGCACGCCGGTGGGATGTGCGTGACGGTCTCGATGGACGAGATGTCGTTCCTGCATCCCGTCCATGTGGGAGATCTCGTCACGGTGAAGGCGTGCGTGAACGACGTCGGAACCACGTCGCTCGAGATCGGCGTTCGCGTCGAGGTCGAGGACGTGATCTCCCGGGAGCGCAAGCACACCTCGAGCGCCTACCTCGTGTTCGTCGCGCTCGACGCCCTCGGCAAGCCTCGCCCCGTTCCGCCCCTGATCGCCGATGGAACCGAGGAGCGGCGACGGCAGCGGGAAGCGAAGATGCGGCGGCAAGCGCGCCTTTCCCACCGGGAGGCGATCGAGCGTCAGCGGCTCGGGGTCCCGGGCGGAGCCGAGCCGGCGAGCCAAGGCCCGACCTCAGGGCCGACGCAAAGAGAAGGAGCGCGCGCGGGCGATGAGGCTTCCGAGCCCGACGACGATACGCAGCGCCCCCACCTCCGGATGTAACGGGGGCCGGGGGTTCCCGGCCATTCTGGGACGATGGAGTCGTCGGCCGGGTTGAAAGGAACGACATTGACCACCGAGCTCGCCGGCGCCAGGGGCCGGCTCGAGACCGCGGACGGATCCGTCGAGCTCCATCGGCTGGGATGGCTTGCCGAGCAGGGCATCGGGGGCGTCGATCGGCTGCCCCACACCGTCCGGATCCTCCTCGAGAACCTCCTCCGCCGAGCCGGCTCGCGCGACGTTTCCGATGGCGACGTTCGCTCACTCGCGGAGTGGCCGGCCGCGGTCGCGGGGGCGGACATCGCGTTCATGCCCTCCCGCGTGCTGATGCAGGACTTCACCGGCGTGCCCGCGGTGGTCGACCTCGCCGCGATGCGCTCCGCGATGGCTCGTGCCGGCGGCGACCCGGCGAAGGTGAATCCGCTCGTCGACGTGGACCTCGTGATCGACCACTCGGTTCAGGTGGACCTCTTCCGGTCGCCGGCCGCGTACGAGGCGAACATCGAGTGGGAGTACCGGCGCAACGGCGAGCGGTACGCGCTGCTGCGGTGGGCCCAGCAGGCGTTCGACGGGATGCGCGTGGTCCCGCCGGGCGCCGGGATCTGCCATCAGGTGAACCTGGAGCATCTCGGCAAGGTGGTCGCGGTGAAGGACGGCCTCGCGATGCCGGACACGCTCGTCGGGACGGACTCGCACACGACGATGATCAACGGTCTGGGGATCCTCGCCTGGGGCGTCGGCGGCATCGAGGCCGAGGCGGCGATGCTCGGGCAGCCGATGTTCCTGCCCGTCCCCGTCGTCGTCGGCGTGCGCGTCGTCGGCGCGCTCCCCGCCGGCACCACGGCGACCGATCTCGTCCTCACGCTCACCCAGATGCTCCGCGCGCACGGGGTCGTCGGCAAGTTCGTCGAGTTCTTCGGCGACGGCCTGTCGACCCTCGAGCTCGCCGACCGCGCCACCCTTTCCAACATGAGCCCCGAGTACGGGGCGACGTCGGCGTTCTTCCCCATCGACGACGTAACGCTGAAGTACCTGCGTCTCACGGGACGCGAGGACCGCGTCGACCTCGTCGAGCGCTACGCGAAGGAGCAGGGGTTGTTCCGCCGCGACGGCGACCCCGAGCCCGTGTTCAGCGAGGTGCTCGAGCTGGACCTGTCGTCCGTCGTGCCCTCGGTCGCCGGGCCCAAGCGACCGCAGGACCGCGTCGCGTTGCCCGGCGTGTGGGCCTCGTTCGTCGAGGCGTTCCGCGACCGCCTGGAGCCCGACCCCTCGCCGGGCCACGTGTCGCGGTTCCTCGACGAGGGCGGCGGGCAGACGGCGATGGAAGAACCAGGCGTCGACACCGAGCGGACCGTCGACCCCGTGCTCGATCCCGAGCCCGTGCCGCTGGACCACGGCGTGGTGCGCCACGGCTCGGTCGTCATCGCCGCGATCACGAGCTGCACGAACACCTCGAACCCGTCGGTGATGATCGCGGCCGGCCTGCTCGCGAAGAAGGCCATCGAGGCGGGGCTCGAGACGAAACCGTGGGTCAAGACCTCGCTCGCTCCGGGATCGCGTGTCGTGACCGAGTACCTGGACGCGGCGGGACTCACGCCCTACCTCGACAAGCTCGGGTTCTCGCTCGTCGGGTTCGGTTGCACCACGTGTATCGGCAACTCAGGGCCGCTCCCGGACGAGGTCGCGAGCGCGGTGACCGAACGCGATCTCGCGGTGGTCGCGGTGTTGTCCGGCAACCGGAACTTCGAGGGCCGGATCCACCCGCAGGTCCGCGCCTCGTACCTGGCCTCGCCACCGTTGTGCGTCGCGTACGCGATCGCGGGCCACGTCGACGTCGACCTCAGCACCGATCCGCTCGGCAACGCGCCGGACGGGACCCCGGTGTACCTGCGCGACGTGTGGCCGACCGCTCGGGAGGTGAGCGAGGCGGTCGCCTCGTCGGTCACGCCCGAGCAGTTCCGGCGCGAGTACGGCCGGATCTTCGACGGCGACGAGCGCTGGAACGCGCTTCCCTCGCCGTCGGGCCCGATGTATGCCTGGGATCCCGCCTCCACCTACGTGCAGGAACCACCCTTCTTCGAGGGCCTGGCCGAACAGCCCGAAGCGTTCGAGGACGTCGCCGATGCCCGCGTCCTGGTCAGGGTGGGGGACTCGATCACGACGGACCACATCTCGCCGGCCGGCTCGATCCGGCCGGACTCGCCCGCCGGCAGATACCTGCTCGAGCGGGGCGTCGAGCAGCGCGACTTCAACAGCTACGGATCCCGGCGCGGGAACCACGAGGTGATGATCCGCGGCACGTTCGCGAACGCTCGACTGCGGAACGAGCTCGCGCCCGGCACCGAAGGGCACTGGACCACGCACCTTCCGAGCGGCGAGGTGATGCCGATCTACGACGCGGCCGTGCGCTATCGCGAGCTCGGCGTGCCGCTGATCGTGCTGGCCGGCAAGGAGTACGGCAGCGGGTCCTCTCGGGACTGGGCCGCGAAGGGGCCCGCACTGCTCGGCGTCCGCGCCGTGCTGGCCGAGAGCTTCGAGCGGATCCACCGGAGCAACCTGGTCGGGATGGGTGTCCTTCCGCTCCAGTACCGCGAGGGCGAGAACGCGACGTCGCTCGGCCTGACCGGAACGGAGTCGTTCACGATCTCGGGCCTGTCGGGCGGCATCACGCCGGGGCAAGAGGTCGACGTGGTCGCTCGCGCGGACGACGGCACCGAGAAGCGGCTGCGCGCGATCGTCCGCATCGACGGCCCCGCCGAGGTCGAGTACTTCCGGCACGGCGGGATCCTGCAGATGGTCCTGCGCCAGATGCTCGCCACCTGATCGCTCGGCAACGCCGACGGCGGTGGGCGGGTGTTCGTTCCTCCGGGATACCATCGACGGATGACCCCGGACCGCGTGTTCGCCCGCGTCCTGGTCGGCACGGATGGTTCGCCGCGAGCGGAGGAGGCGGTCCGTCAGAGCGCCCGTCTCGCGTCGGCGACCCAGGCCCCGCTGGAGATCGCGTTCGTCATCGACACGGGCCGCCCCCACGACGGGGATGTGGAGCTCGAGGGCGAGACGGCCCTGCAGCGGGCGGCGGCGATCGCCGCGGAGACCGGCGTGGAGGCCGACGTGCGGATCCTCGCGGGGGACCCCGCGAAGACGCTCATGTCGGAGGCCGAGGAAGAGGGAGTCGGACCTGATCGGCGTCGGGCCCGATGCGGGGCTGCTCGGGGGCGCCATCCGGATCGGACAGACGGCGGCGCGCGTCCTCGGCGAGGCGCGGTGCTCGGTGCTGGTCGCCCGCCCGGCGACTCCGGAGTTCCCCGCTCGGATCGCGTGCGGGGTCGACGGGTCGGAGACCTCGGTCGGCACGGCGGCGCTCGCGGCGGGGGTCGCCTCCGCGACGGGGGCCGAGCTCCGGCTGGTCCACGTGATCCCCGTCTTCCGCGGCGACAACACCGAGTGGACGCTCGGCGAGGGCGAGCCGAGCCCGCCGGAGCTGGAGCCCGCCGTGCAAGCCGCGATCGCTCGCGGCGTGCAGCCCGTGCGCGAGATGGCGATGGGCCGGCCGGAGAACGCGCTGCTGGAAGCCGCGTCGAGGAACCGAACCGACCTGCTCGTCGTCGGGTACCGCGGCGTGCGAGGCGTTCGCAAGGTCCTGCTCGGAAGCGTGAGCGAGCACGCGGCGCACCACGCGCGCTGCTCCGTCCTGGTCGCGCGGGTCGGCCCGGCCTGACGTCGCCCGATCGCGTCAGGCGCTCGTGGCGCGCGCCGCGAGCGGCCGCTGGGGCGATACCTCCTGCACCCGCACGCGGGCGTCGACGATGACCGCTCCGCTCGTGAGCACGACGACGGGGTTGCAGTCCATCTCGGCGATCGAGGGATGCGCGTCGGCGAGCGCCCCGATGCGCAGGATGACCTCCTCGAGCGCCGCCACGTCGGCCTTGGGGGAACCTCGGAACCCTTCGAGCAGCGGGAACGTGCGGAGCGAACGCACCATGTCCCTCGCGTCGAGGTCCGTGATCGGTGTGACGCGCACGGCCACGTCGCGGACCAGCTCGACGGTCGTTCCCCCCGCGCTCACCGCGACGACCGGTCCGAACAGCGCGTCGTGCGCCAGACCGACGAGCATCTCGACGCCGGGACCGACCATCTCCTGCACCAGGAAGCCCTCGAGAGAGAGCCCGGCGGCCTCGATCCGTCCCGCGATCTCGCGCGCCGCCGCCTCCACCTCCTCGCGTCCGTTCAGGCCGAGTCGCACCGCGCCCACCTCCGTCTTGTGCAGGATGTCGGGACCGAACGCCTTCAGCGCGACCGCACCGCCGATCCGCGCCGCCGCTTCGGCCGCGTCCTCCGGGGTGGGGGCGCGTTCGGACCGCGCCGTCCGGAGCCCGTAGCACGCCAGGAGCCGCTCGACCTCGTCGGGCGCGAGCCACTCGACCTTGCGTCCGAGGGCGTCGGCCAAGATCGCGACCGCCTCGTCCGTCCGGAGGTCTCCGAACTGCGGGACGACCCCCGGAGGACGCTCTCGCCACCGGCCGTACCGGCAGGCATGGGCCATCGCGATCGCGGCCTGCTCGGGGAACGCGAAGGAGGGGATCCGCGTGCCGGCCTGCTCGAGCTCGGCGGGCAGGCCCTTGGCGGACATCCAGGTCGTGGCGACCGGGATCCGTCCTCCGACCCCGTTGACCGCCTCGACGATCGCGCGGCCGATCTCGGGCGCCTTCGTCGCCTGCGGCGGGATGTAGATGACGATCATCGCGTCGACCTCGGGATCGGCGGCGACGGTCTCGATCGCGCGCCGGTAGTCCTCGGCGGAGGCCGACGCGATCATGTCGACCGGGTTCTCGACCGAGGCCTCGGCGGGAAGGAACGTCCGCAGTTTCTCCTTCGTCTCCACCGAGAGCGGGTTCACGTGCAGGCCGTTGGCCTCGCACGTGTCGGCGCACAAGATCCCGAGCCCTCCCGCGTTCGTCACGATGGCCACGCGATCCCCGGCCGGAGGAGGCTGGTTCGCGAGGACCGAGGCGACGTCGAACATCTCCTCGAGCGTGTCCGTGCGGATCACGCCCGCCTGGTGGAACAGTGCGTCGACGGTCGCGTCGGACGCCGCCAGGAGCGCGCCGGTGTGCGACGCCGCGGCGCGCGCTCCCGCCGCGCTGCGCCCGGACTTCACCGCGATGATCGGCTTGCGGCGGCCGACGTCGCGGGCGAGGCGCGCGAACCGGCGCGGGTTGCCGAACGACTCGAGGTACAGCAGCACCACATCCGTCCGCGGGTCCTCGTTCCAGTAGGCGACCATGTCGTTGCTCGAGACGTCGGCTTTGTTCCCGATCGAGACGAACGAGGACAACCCGAGGCCGATCTTCGTCGCGTGCTCCATCACCGCGAGGCCGAGCGCGCCCGACTGCGACAGGAACCCGACGCGTCCCGGCGGCGGGTAGATCGTCGCGAACGTCCCGTTCAGCCGGATCTCCTCGTCCGTGTTCACGATGCCCATGCAGTTCGGTCCGATCACGCGCATGCCGTACGCGCGGCAGATCTCCATCAGCTCCTGCTGCCGCTCGGGACCGTCGCCCCCGACCTCCGCGAACCCCGCGGAGATGACCACGAGCCCTCGGACGCCCTTCTCGCCGCACTCGCGCGCGACCCTCGCGACGAGCGAGGCCGGCACCACGATGAACGCCACGTCGACATCGCGGGGAACGTCCGTGATCGAGGGATACGCGAGCACGCCGTGGACCACGTCCGCCTTCGGGTTCACGGGGAAGACGGGGCCGTGGAACTCGGTGGTGACGAGGTTGTGGAAGAGCTGCCCGCCGATCGTCGAGGAATCGCGCGACGCTCCGATGACGGCGACCGACTCGCGGCTACAGGAACGTCCGCATCGCGTTGACGGCGGCCTCGGTCTCGCGCCGTTCGAACTGCTCGAGCGTCTCCTTGCCCAGTTCGATCGGGAACTCCACCTCGATCGCTCCGGGCTTGGCGCGGATCGATACGGGGAAGCCGCTGCCGCGGAACACGTTCACCATCCGGTGGTTCTCGGGCAGCACCTCCGCCACGAACGTCGTGATCCCGTGGCGCGCCGCCTCCTGCGCCAGCTGGCCGAGCAGGATCGATCCGATGCCCTGGCCCTGGGACTCGTCCGCGACGGAGAGGCTCACCTCCGCGCGGTCGCCGAGGGTCCGGATGTACTGCGCCCCACCGATCATCCGGCCGTCGTCCCCGCCGTGGAGGGCGAGCAGCGTCAGGTGGTCGGTGTAGTCGACGTCGACGATCTTCTTCGCGAGCTCGCCCACGTCGATCGCCTGGGACCAGAAACGGAGGCGTCGTGTCTCCGGCGAGAGCCCGATCAGGTAGTCCTCGACCCGCTTGACGTCGTCCGGCCGCGGGGGCCGGATGCGCACCGTCGAGCCGTCCCGCAGGACGACGTCGGAGACGAGGTGCTCGGGGAAGGGCGGCGCGCCCACACGGCCATCCTAGTGCGCAGGCCTCGCACGGCCGGGCGCGCGGAGCGCTAGACGGCGCCCTGGGCGATGAGGATCGGGTCGGTCGTCGGCGCCGAGGGACAGGACGCCGACTCCACCGTGACGGCCATGAGCGGCGTCGGCTCGATCTCGGCGTCGAGGAACTCGAACACCGAGCCGTCCGCACCCGGCCGGAAGCAGCCGCCGGGCACGGGGGTCTCGCCGCGGAAGGTCCAGAGCTCGTACGCCTGGCCCCCGGGCTGTGGATCCAGGGACCCGACCAGGTAGACACCCCGGTCGCCGGGGCGGAAGGCGAGCGCCAGCGTCGCGTCGCCCTCGCCCTCGAACACGACCACCCGCGCGTCCGGGGGGATGGCGACGTCGTCGCCGGAGGTCAGCGACCCGGCGGCCCATCCGACCGCCAGCAGCACGATCGAGGCCGCCACGGCGACGAGCGGCCGAAGGAGCGAGCCACGGGCAGCACGGGCCTCCCGCCGTTCGGCGGGGGAGACGACCGAGACGATGGGCTCGTCGCGGATCGCGCTCGCGACCACCCGGTCCTCGAGACCCTCCGGGACCGGCACCGGATCGAGCGCGAACGCCAGCCGGCCCGCCGCGTCCTCGTACCCCACGTACTCGGCCTCCAGGCGCCGGCACTCGCTGCACTCCGCGCCGTGCTCCACCATCTCGCGGTGGAGCTCGTGCTCGTCCTGCGGATCGAGGCCGCCGAGCGACCGAACGGCGAACAGCTCCTCGATCCAGCCGTGATCCCTCATCGCTCCACCTCGATCAACGCGGAACGGAGGCGCCGCATCCCGAGCAGGGTCCGGGACTTCACCGTTCCGAGCGGCAGTCCCAGCCGCTCCGACACCTTCGATTGCGACAGCCCGTCGAAGTACATCAGCTCGATCACCTGCCGCTGTTCGGCCGGAAGGTCTCCGAGCGCGGCTCGCACGGCCCTCCGCTCCTCGGGGAGGCCGAGCTGAGCGACGACGGCGTCGGCCGGATCCTCCACGGCGAGCACGTCGCTCGCCTGCGCGTCCTCGGTTCGCCGGCGTTGCGATTCCTCGCGTCGCACGGCGTCGACCGCCCGGTGATGCACCATCGTCATCAGCCAGGACCGCACCGAGCCCCGTCCCTCGCGGTATCCCTCCGCGTTCCGCCACGCCGCGAGGAAGGCCTCCTGCACGATCTCCTCCGCGATGAAGGGCTGACGGACGACGCGCTTGGCGAGCGCCATCGCGTTCGGGGAGTACCGGCGGAAGAGCTCCCGGAAGGCCTCCTCGTCGGCCCCTCCGATCCTGCGGAGGAGGTCACGGTCCCGAGCCTCCTCGAGGTCAGCGGCCACCGGCGCCTCCGGCGCGGGCTCGACGAGGGTCACGTCCAGCAGCAGCGTGATCGTCGTCGTCCTTCCGTAGGCGGTGGGCGGGGGGTCCGCATGATGATTCGCACGCCCGGCACCCGCGGATCGTTCCTCCTCCGAACCAGGCTCGGGCGCTCACAGCTCGGGTCCCGTCCCGCGCATCCGCCGATCCGCCTCCGCGATGAGCGCGTCCACGGAGACGGGGTGCTCGGGGTCGTAAGTCGCGGTCCCGACCGAGACCGAGAGCTGGCCGGGGCGTCCGCTCTTGGTGTTGCTCATCGCGACGCCTTCGACGACCCGCGAAAGGACCTCGGCGTCGGCTCCGACCGCGTCCCCGGTGAGCAGCACGCAGAAGACGCCGGCGCCGACCCGGGCGATGACGTCGGAGCCTCGAACGGCTTTCCGAACGACCTCGGCCGCGTCGGCGACCAGCTGCCCGCGCTCGGTGGTCTCTCCCGGAGCGCCGAGGTCCTCGAGCGCGTCGATCCGGACGAAGATGAGCGGGACCGATCGTTTCGAGCGGTCCGCCATCGCCAGGTGGTGCGACGCGAGCCGCTCGAAGCCCCGGGCGTTGTAGACGCCGGTGATCTCGTCGACGAGCTGGCGACGGTAGAGCTCGGCCTGCATCCGTTGGAGCGAGGTGGCGTAGCGGATCGCTCGCGACAACAGCTCGGGGCCGCCGTCGGGTGGGACGACGTCGCTCGCGCCGGCGTCGATCGCGCGCTCGGCGTCATCTCCGGTCGCGACGGCGATCACGGGGACATCAGGCGCCCGCTCCCGGATCGAGCGCACGGCCTCGATGCCCTGGTCGTCCGCAAGGTCGAGCGCGAGCAGCACCACGTGCACGCCGCCGTCCGCCACGCGGGCGAGCGCGCCGAGCAGGTCGTCGGCCGTCTCGACCGTGACGCCCTCGAGCTCGCCCGGGTCGAACCCGACGGCGAGGACGTTCGCGAGCCCATCCTCGGGAGGCACGAGCCAAGCGTAACCGCGTCACCGGCCGGCCCGCGCAACCGCCGTCGCCACTGGGCTCCACACCATCGCCATGGGATCGAAGGATGGTCTCGCGAGGTCCCCGGGTACGCTTCCTCGTAGGCCATGTCCGAACGACCAGTCGACGAACACGACCGCAGGTCGCCCTCGCCTTCGAAGGGCGTTCCTCGTCATCTCCGCCAGCGTCTCGGCGCTCGTCATGGTGACCTCCGCCGTCAGCGTCGGCGCGTACCTGTGGACGAAGGACCAGATCCACACGATCCCGACGACCTCCGGGTCGGGCTCGACGCCGGGCGGCGCGCCCGACATCGTCGGCCGGTGCGCCGAGCGCGCGTGCAACTACCTGCTCCTGGGAAGCGATTCGCGCAAGGGCCTGACGCCGGAGGAGCTGGAGGCGTTCGGGACCGACGAGTTCATCGGCGGCCAGAACCGCTCGGACACCATCATCCTGGTGCACACGCGCCCGGGCCAGAAGCAGGCGATCTTCCTCTCGTTCCCGCGCGACCTGTGGATCGACATCCCCGGCGTCGGCGATGGGCAGGATCAACTCCGCGTTCGAGGACGGCATCGACGGCGGTGGAGCGCAGCTCGTCGCGAGGACGGTCAAGAACCTCACCGGGATGCAGGTCCACCACGTGATGTACGTCTCGCTCCTCGGCTTCCAACGGGTGGTGGATGCGCTGGGCGGCGTCGACATGTGCGTCCCGTACCCGATGAAGGACCCTCTGGCGCTGCTCGACATCCCCGCCGGGTGCCAGCACTTCGACGGGATCACGGCACTCGGGTACGTCCGGACGCGGCATCAGCCGTGCGACACGATCCCGGACTTCGCGCGGATCAGCCGCCAGCAGCAGTTCATGCGGGCCGTCATCGCGAAGCTCCTTCGACCGGGCGAGATCCTTCGGCTCCCCGAGCTCGTCCCCCAGCTCCTGCAGAACCTCGTGGTCGACGAGGGTCTGAACCCGGCGGAGCTCGTGTACCTCGCGGGCCGGCTGCAAGGGGTCGGCACGGAGAACGCCGACTTCCGCGCCGTGCCCACGATCCCCGAAGGGATCTACGACTCCGACGGCACGTACCTCTCGGTCGTGAAGATGATCCAGCCCGATGCCGACGAGCTCTTCCGGCGGCTGCGTGAGGGCCGGTCGCTCGGCGACCTCGGCACGGATCTCGCGCAGACGCCGCCGTCGCCCGCGAACATCGTCACCTCGGTCGTAAGCAGTGGCGCCGGTCCGGAAGCCGACGAGGTCCTCACGGTCCTCACCGAGGGCGGGTTCAACACCTCGCCGGGCATCGTCGACGCGTCGGGCATCGCGCTTCCGAAGAAGGGCTCGATGATCCTGTACCGGGGCGGCGCGGAGGCGATGGCGAAGGTCGTCGGCACGTACTTCACCGACCTGGAGCTGGTCCCCGCGCCGGAAGGATCGCTCGACGCCGGAGAGGACGTCGCCGTCGTCGTGACCTCCGGCTACCAGGTGCCCGATCCGAACGAGAACCCGCCCGTCGAGTGCCCCGCCGCGTAGCTCGGATATCCGGAGTCGCCCCGCTACCGCGAAGACCGCTCCTCCATGACCGAGCGATAGACGTCGAGGGTGCTGCGCGCGGCGGCATCCCACGTGAACCGGCTCGCGCGTTCGAGGCCGCGAGCTCGGAGATCCTCGCGGAGCTGCCCGTCGTCGAGGAGCCGTCCGAGCGCCTCGACCCAGGCCGCGACGTCGCGAGGAGGCAGCAGCACGCCGGCCTCGCCGACGACCTCGGGCAGGCTGGCCGCGTTCGAGCACACGACGGGCACGCCGCACGCCATCGCCTCGAGCGGCGGCAGACCGAAGCCCTCGAACTCCGAGGGGAACGCGAACACCTCGGCGGCGTTGAGCAACGCCGGGACGTCCTCGTCAGGAACGTAGCCGGTCATCACGACCTCCCCTTCGAGTCCCAGCGAGCGGAGCCGCTCGAAGAAGCGCTCGAACAGCCAGCCCTTGCCCCCGACGATCACGAGACGGACGTCCGGATGATCGTGGCGGAGTGCCGCGTACGCCTCCAGCAGGGTGGTCAGGTTCTTCCGCGGCTCGATCGTGCTGATGCACAGGATGAACCGTTCGGGGAGGCCGTATCGACGCCGGACGGCCGAGACGATCGTGTCGTCGACATCCGGGTTGAAGCGCGCGTCGACGCCCTCGGGGATGACCTCGATCTTGCCGGGGTCCAGCCGGTAGAGCCGGAGTGCGTCGCGTCGCGTGTTCTCCGACACCGCGATGATGCGGTCGGCTCGCTCGAGGAAGCGCGGCATCATCGCGCGAAGGTAGATCCGGTTGCGCGGCAGGTGGTACTCGGGGAACAGCAGGTATGCCGTGTCGTGGAGCGTGAACACGGACCGGGCGTGGGTGAGCTTGGGCAGGAGATGCTCGGTCGCGTGGAACAGCTGCACGCCGCCGAGCGCGCGATCCATCGACGGCCCGCCGAAGTAAGAGAGCGCCGCTCGGAGCCGCCAGCGCTTGCGGGGCAGCCGCGCCGAGTACGTCGGCAGCTCGCTCAGCGGCGGCTGGAGACGCGACTCCCGCGGATCGTTGAGGAACGCGCTCAGCGGAACGCCCATCGCGAGGAGCGCCTCCGCGAGCGACGCCGCGTAACGCCCCAGGCCGGCGCGCTCGTGCGCCGCCGCCGAGAGGTCGATGCAGTACGGGCCTTCCTCCATGGGAGCGCCAGTAGACTCCGCCGGTGAAACCGGCGTCCACTTCCTCCTCCGGGCGGCGACTGCGCGTCGCCATCGATGCCAGAGCGGCGATGCCGCACGGAAGAACCGGCATCGGCTACTACACCTGGCAGCTGGTCCGGCGCCTTCCGCTGGTCGACCCCGACACCACGTACATCGCCTGGTACCTCGACGTCCGCGGCACGCTCGCCCTGGACTCGCGACGCCGACTCTTCGAGGACGTCACGGCTCCGAACCTCGTCGACCGGCGCTTCCCGATACCGGCGAGCTGGTTCGATCGGGTCGCGCTCCGCCTCGACGTCCCTCGGCTCGAGTCCATGATCCGATTCGACGTGCTGTTCGCTCCGAACTTCGTGCCGCCGCCGACGAGGACGCGCCGGCTCGTGCTGACGGTTCACGACCTCGCGTTCCGGTTGTTCCCGCACACGGCTCCGCTCGCGACCGCGAGGTGGCGCGCGCGCCTTGACTCGGCGATCCGTCGCGCGTCCCAGCTCATCGTCGTGTCCGAGCAGAGCCGGCGTGATCTCCTCGACCTGTATCCCGTCGACGCCGAACGCGTGTCCGTGATCCCGCTCGCCGTGGATCTCGGAGTGTTCCGCCCGGCGGGGTCAGAAGCGGTTGACGCGGTCCGCCGGCGATACGGGATCGACGGGCCGTACCTGTTATCGCTCACCGGCATCGAACCCCGCAAGAACATCCCCGCGCTGATCCGCGCGTTCGTCTCCCTGCCCGAGGATGTGCAGCCCCTGCTCGTCCTGGCCGGTCCGGTCGCTCCGTGGAACCCTGCCGGTTGGAACCTCGTGCGTCCGGTGCTCGAGGGGCTGGCTCCGCGGGTCCGCGAGCGCATCGTCGTGACCGGGTACGTCTCGGAAGTGGAGAAGGTGGCGTTGCTGAGCGGCGCGGAGGCGCTGGTGTACCCCTCGCTCTACGAGGGGTTCGGCTTCCCCGTCCTCGAGGCCATGGCGTGTGGAACGCCCGTGCTGACCTCCAACGTCTCGGCGCTTCCCGAGACGGCGGGAGATGCCGCGCTGCTCGTCGACCCGCGCGACGAGGCGGCGATCGCGGAGGGGATGCAGCGCCTTCTGGTGGACGAGGCGCTGCGGGAGCGGCTCCGCGCTGCAGGACCGGCCAGAGCTGCGCGGTTCGATTGGGACGACACCGCTCGTCGCACGGCGGACGTCCTGCGTCGAGCCCGGGGCTAGCCGCTCGCGCCGGGGTTCAGCACGGGCGCGTCCCGATCAGCCGGCGTCGGTCCGGCTCGAGCGGTTCCGCGAACCTGCTGGAACGCGGCCCGGAGCTCCTCGGCCGAGCGCACCACGATGTCGTCCGGCCCGGCCTGCTCGGCCAGGCCACCGACGGCGGACACGATCGCGGGCGTTCCGAGCACCCGCGCGCGAGCGAGCGCTCCGGATGACCACGCCCGCGTGTAGGGGAGCACGACGCGGTCGGCCGCCGTCATCCAGGTATCGAACTCCTCGTCGGTCTGGAACGTCTCGACGAGCGTGACGCCCTCGGTCGCCGAGGCCAGCCTGCGGAGCTCGGCGGCGTAGGCGAGGTTCTCGGCCGACTCGTCGCGCACCGATCCAACGATCGCGAGCCGGCCAGGACCTTCCGACGCCGCGAAGGCCCGGATCGCGCGGTCGTAGCCCTTCCATGGGTGGATGAACCCGGCGCACAGGAGGAGCGGTTCGGCCGCATCCAGGCCGAGGCGCCGTCTCGCCTCCTCTTTGTTCCCGGCCGCCTCGACGCGCACGCCGTCTCGATGGTCGACCAGTCGTGCCCGAACGCCGATCCGATAGTCGCGTTCGAGCGCGCGCCGCTCCGCGTCCGTGTGGAACAGCAGGTGGGCCTTCGCGAACGCGCGTCGGAGGATCAGATGATCGGGTCGCCAGCGGGTCGGCGGGTGTGCCTCGTGCACGAGGATCTCGACCTGCGGACGCCGCCGCACGAGCGAGAGCAAAGCGAGCGACGTCCGGATCTTCGAGACGGCGGCCGTCGCTCCGGGCGTGTAGTACAGCCCGGGCTGGAAGTGCACGACGATCCGTTCGAAGGCCCCGCCCCGGCGCGCCACCTCGCGGAACACCCGCCCGTCGGAGAACGGAACCTTGATGTCACCGTCGCCGTCGGGCGGCGAGATCACGGTGACGTCGTGACCGTCCTTCTTCAGGCGCTCGACCTGCGCGCGCGCGTACGAGCCGATCCCGCAGTGGCGGGGCGGATAGGACGACACGATGGCGATGCGCATATCGAGGAAGAGCCTACTGCCCGGCCCGATCTGCGCCGTCCGGTGGGGGAGCGACCCGGTTCCGGCGATCGGTGAGCGCTCGAACGGGGAAGACGATCGTCGCCCGCAGGATCCTCGGCCAGCGGCGCGGCTCCAGGATGAGCCTCCACGCCCACTCGAGGCCCATCGCGCGGATCGGCCGAGGCGCGCGCCGCAGGTGTCCCGCCCACATGTCGAAGGCGCCTCCGACGCCCATCATGATGCGCGCCGAGGGGACGGCGTCGGCGTTGCGCGCGATCCACCGCTCCTGCTTCGGCGCCCCGAGGCCGACGAACACGATCGCCGGCGAGAGGGACGCGACGGCGCGCGTGAGCTCGAGGTCGCGCTCGTCGGGCCGAGCCGCGCCGTCCTCCGCCACCGCGACGCCGTCGCCGACGGTCTCGATCCGAACGCCGGGAACGGCCCGCCGCCATCGTTCCGCCGCGTGCTCCGCCGTCGAATCGGAACCTCCGACGAAGGCGACCGTCGCTCCGCGCTCGGCCGCCATCCGCAGCAGCAGGGCGGCGATCTCGACGCCGGGCCATCGTCGAACGCGACGGCGGCTGCGGATCGACTCGATCAGGGCGACGCCGGTGCCGTCGGGCAGCGCGAGGTCGGCGGCGTTGAGCACCTCGGCGTACCCGGGATCCTCGCGCGCGTGCAGCAGGATCTCGGGGTTCGGCGTGAAGATCCGCGTCGTGCGCTCGCCGTCGAGGAAGCCCTCGCAGATCTCGCGCAGTCGTTGCTCCGAGGGGACGTCGTCGAGGCGAACCCCGAGGATCCACGACGTCACCGGACCTCCGCCGAGGCGTGTCGCTTCCGATCGGGGCAGGCTCGCACGCGCCGATGCTATCGCCGCCGGACGGCGAGACCCGCGCGGCCCCGGTCGTCGCGAAGGCCGATGGTAGGCTGCCCGAACCCATGGGGAGCCCCGGCGATTCGAACGACGACGACGCACGCACGGTCCTCGAACGCGAGCTGTACTGGGCCGGGGACGCCAGCACCGCCACGAGCCAAAGCACGCGGGAGCTCCGGATCGCGCTGCACGACTTCGCCGCCACGATGCGCGCGGACGAGCGTTCCCGTGTCCCTCGGCAGGAACCGCTCCTGGGCTCGATGTCGAGATGGAAGCGGAGCCTGAAGGTCGTCATGTACGAGGCGCTGCGGCCGGTCACGCATCGGTACGACCGGCTCCTCGGCGACCTGGCCTCGATGAACCGCGTGGTCGTCGAGCGCCTGGCCGAAGCCGAGGCGGAGATCGAGTCGCTCCGCCACGACCTCGAGGACCTGCGCAGGCTGCAAGAGCGCGACTGATGCGGATCGCGGTCTGCCATCCGCAGACACCATTCGTGCGCGGCGGGGCGGAGACCCACGCCGAGAACCTGGTGAAGGCGCTCCGCGAGGCCGGACACGAGGCCGAGCTGGTGCTGGTCGCCGGCAAGTGGTACCCGGGCGCCGAGCTCGTGCACCAGATGGGCGTGTGGCGTTCGATGGAGCTCTCCGAATCCAACGGCCTTCCCATCGACGCGGTGATCGCGCTGAAGTTCCCCGCGTACCTCATCCACCACGACCGCAAGATCGTGTGGTTGATCCATCAGCACCGAACCGCGTACGAGCTCTGGGACCATCCGCGCTACGCCGACCTCGCCCGCCAGAGCGACGGTCCGCTCGTCCGCGAGATGATCCACGTCGCCGACCGCGTCGCGCTCGGTGAGGCCAAGCGCGTGTTCGCGAACTCCAAGAACGTGCAAGGCCGCCTGTGGGACTCGCTCCGCATCCCGTCCGAGCCCCTGTACCACCGATCGCCGCTGACCGAGGACCTCCTGACCCGCGAGCCGGGGCCGATCGGGGACGCCGTCGTCTTCCCCAGCCGGTTCGAGAGCCTGAAGCGTCAGTCCGTCGTCGTCGACGCGATGCGCCACGTCCGCACGGACGTTCGCCTGATCCTCGTCGGCCGGGGGCCGGACGAGGACGCGTTGCGGCGGCAGATCGAGGAGCACAAGCTCGGCGATCGCGTGTCGATCGAGGTCGCCGTGACCGACGAACGGTTGCGCGAGCTCATGCTGCAGGCGCTCGCCGTCTACTACGGACCCTTCGACGAGGACTACGGGTACGTCACGCTCGAGGGCTTCGCCGCGCGACGTCCGGTGGTCACGCTCACCGACAGCGGCGGCCCGCTCGAGTTCGTGGAGGACGGCGAGACGGGCATCGTCGCTCCGCCGGAACCCCGCGCGATCGCGGAGGCGTTCGACCGGCTCTTTCAGGACCGAGCGCTCGCGGCGAAGCTGGGCGACGCCGGCAGGGCGCGGGTCGAGACCGAGATCCCCGACTGGCCGGAGGTGGTCGAACGGCTGCTCGCCTGATCCGGCGGATGACGACGCCGAAGCCGCGGCCGTCATCGATCGTTTCTCGGGTCGCCTACGTGTCGCCGATGCCGCCCGCGAAGAGCGGCATCGCCACGTACTCGTCCGCCGTGCTCTCGAGCCTCGAACGGACCGGCTACCGGCGGCGGCGGGAGATGGACGTGCTCTGGCCTCTGCGTCCCAAGCACCTGTCGGCGATCGGCCGGTACCAGCTCGGCGTGTTCCACATCGGCAACAACTACGACTTCCACGGCGACATCTATCGGCTCGCGTCGATGAACCCGGGGGTGGTCGTCCTTCACGACCTCGGGCTCGACGACCTGGTTCGCGCCCTCGTCACCGCGGGCGACGCGCTCGGGTACCGCGCCGGGCGAGAGGCGCTGCTCCGCGCCGACCGGCTGACCCTCCCCGAAGCGATGATCGAGGAGCCGCTGTCGCAGCCCTGGTGCGGCCACATCGCACGGGCCGCGCGCGGGATCATCGTGCACTCCGAGTTCTGCCGGCGCTATCTCGAGGACTTCGGATGCCGGACACCGGTGTTCGTCGTCCCGCATCCGATCGTCGAACGCGACGCGGACGTGCGCGCGGCCGCCCCGGCCGGAGCCCGGATCCGCGCCCGGCTCGGCCTCGACGACCGATGACACCCTGATCGTCGCGGCCGGGGACATGAATCCCGCGAAGCAGCTCGACGCCGTGGCCGGAGCCGTCGCCCGTCTCGGCGACGACGTGCATCTCGCGCTCGTCGGCCGCCGCGTCCCGACCTGGAGCCCGGCCGAGCTCGTCCGGTCGAGCCCCCTCGGCAGGCGCCTCACCGTGGCCACCGACGTCTCGGACGAGGCCTTCCTCGGGTGGTTGCACGCGGCCGACGTCGTCGCGGACCTCCGGTTCCCCCATCGCGGAGAGGTGAGCGGAACGCTGATCCGCGCGATGCAGGTGGGCCGGGCGTCCGTCGTCAGCGGGACGGGCACCTATCTCGACGTCCCGAGCGACGTCGTCGTCCACCTGGCGCCGGGGCAGCCCGATGTCGCCGAGCTCGCCGCCGTGTTCTCCGACCTCGCCGAAGATCCGGAACGTCGCCGCAGGCTCGGAGCGGCGGCTCGGTCACACCTCGACGCCACGGCCGGAGGCGATCGCACGGCGCGCGGATACGAGGAGGCGATCGAGGAGACCCTCGCGCTCGTGCTCGACCCTCGCCGCCTCGCGGTCACGCGGTGGGCGCGCGCGATGAACGAGATCGGCTTCGCGCCCGAAGGGTTCGACGAGGACTTCGGCCTCAGCTACGTCCGAGGGCTCTCCGACTTCGTCGGGCCGAAGGAGGGCCGGACTCCCGGCGGCCGATGACGACCACCGCACGTCCGCGTCTGCTGGTGTGGATCGCCGTGCTCGCGGGTCTCGGCCTCATCGCCGCGGCCTGCGACGGTGAGGGCTGGACCGCGGAGACCTCGCCGTCGCCCTCGCCGTCGCCCAGCCCCAGCGTGACCACGACCGGGGCGCCGGAGGCCTTCGACGCGACCGCCCTCGAGACCGAGTTCCCGATCAAGCACGTCGTCTTCCTCATCAAGGAGAACCGGACGTTCGACAACCTGTTCGGGACGTTCCCGGGCGCGAACGGCGTCACCGTCGGGATGCACGACGGGCAGCCGAGGCCGCTGATCCGGGGGACCGACGGCCGCCTGCCCGGAGACCTCCCGCACTGCTACACCTGCGCGATCGCGGCGTGGAACGAGGGCGCGATGGACGACTTCCAGCAGGGGGAGCACGGCGAGTGGGCCTACTCACAGCTCACCCAGGACCAGCTCCCGAACTACTGGGAGTGGGCCGAGCGGTACGTGCTGTTCGACAAGTTCTTCGCGAGCGCGCACGGCCCGTCGTTCCCCAATCACCTGTACACGATCGCCGCCACGTCCGGAGGCGCGGTCGACAACCCGCGACGGGACAACGCGGAGATCCGCGGATCGCTCACCTTCGGGTGCGACGCCCCCGAGGGGCAGGACGTCGAGGTCCGGGACAGCGAGGGACGGATCAAGTTCGTGCGGCCGTGCTTCGACTTCCTCACCGAGGGCGACCTGCTCACCCGTGCCGACATCCCCTGGGCCTACTACGCGGCGGGCGAGGACCAGCGCGGGTACATCTGGTCGGCGTACAGCGCGATCCGCCGCTACCGCGAGAACCCGGAGCGCTGGCAGCGCCACATGTTCCCCGTCGACGACGTGGTGGAGGACATCAAGGCCGACCTGCTCCCGCCCGTCACGTGGATCACGCCGCGCTTCGAGCTGTCCGAGCACCCCGAGTACAACTTCTGCCACGGTGAGAACTGGACCACGAAGGTGATCAACGCGATCATGCGATCGGACCAGTGGGAGAGCACGGCGATCTTCCTCACGTGGGACGACTACGGCGGGTTCTACGACCACGTCCCGCCGCCGCAGGTCGACGGCTTCGGGTTCGGGATCCGCGTCCCCATGCTCGTGATCAGCCCGTACGCGCGCGAGGGCGTCGTGAGCGACGAGCTCGGCGAGTTCTCGAGCGTGCTCCGCTTCATCGAGGACAATTGGGGGCTGACACAGCTCACCGACCGAGACCGCGAGGCCACGCCGATGCTGACCGCGTTCGATTTCGACCAGGAGCCGCGCGAGCCCGAGCCCCTGCCGCTCCGCGACGACTGCGAGGGCCCGATCTGGGCCCCCGCGACCTGAGCCGATGGCCACGACCCTGGAGACCGTCGAGCGCACCTCCGAGTCGCCGCACCTGAAGGTCGGCGAGCGCCTGCGCGAGCTCGCCGCCCACCGGGAGATCCTCCTCAACCTCACCCGCAAGGAGCTCAAGGTGAAGTACGCGGCCTCGGTGCTCGGCGCCGTGTGGTCGCTGCTCAGCCCGCTCGTGTACCTCGCGGTGTTCGCGTTCGTCGCCCGCGTCCTCGGCGCCGGGATCCCGGACTATCCCGTCTACCTGCTCTCGGGCCTGCTCGCGTGGAACCTGTTCAGCGCGTCGATGAGCTCCGGCGCCCGCTCGGTGCTCGATAACGCGAACCTGGTGAGGAAGGTCGCGTTCCCGCACGAGATCCTGCCGCTGTCGGCGGTGGCCGTCGCGCTCGCGGACTTCGCGCTCCAGTCGGCGGTGCTGTTGCTGTTCATCCTCGTGTCCGGCTACGGGATCCACCTGCCCGAGCTCGCGCTCTGGCCCCTCGCGTTCCTCACGCTCCTCGTGCTCTCCGTCGCGCTGTCGCTCTGGTTCTCGGCGCTCAACGTGCGGTACCGCGACGTCGGTCACCTCCTGAACATCGCCCTGCTCGTGTGGTTCTGGGCCACACCGATCGTCTACGGCGGCTACCAGGTCCAGGACCTCGCCCGTTCGGGCTCGCGCGAGTTCCTGGGCATCCCCACGTTCGCCCTCTACCTGTTGAACCCCTTGGCCTCGATCGTCGGAGGGTTCCAGCGCGCCCTGTACGGCGTCGTGCATCCGCCGGAGTCGGCCGAGCCCGTCCTGTTCGACGTGAGCCTCGGCTGGCTCGCCACGGTGCTCGCGGTCGTGCTGGTCGCGTCCCTCGTGCTGCTCCGGCTCGCGTGGGGGTACTTCTTCGCCCGCTCCGGCGATTTCGCGGAAGAGCTGTAGCGCGCCTAGCGCTTCCGCGCCTTCCACGCCTCGACGCTCGGCCACCGCCGCGCCCACTCCCACGAGACGTCCGCGTCGCCCATCGGCTTCGGCTCCTCGGGCGCGCGGACCTCGACGAGGTCCTCGATCTCGAACCCGTTCGAGCGCAGGAGCCGGATCGTGTCGCCGTGCGTGAGGTTGAACTCGATCGCGTCGACGTTCTTCTCGTCGTCGTGCCACTCGAAGCGATGCATGCCGAAGTAGTCGCGGTGCAGCGTCGGCTCCGCGGGTGCGGAGTCGTCGTCGGTCGGGTAGGTGAGCATCGTAGCAGCGGCGTCCCGCGGATGAACATCAGGCGCCCGCCCGGCCGCAGGACCCGCGCCGCCTCGGGGATCCACTTGTACGGGTCGCACCAGATCGCGGCTCCGTACTCGGAGACGGCGTAGTCGAAGACCTCGTCGCGGAACGGCAGGCGCTCGCCGTCCCCGTGGACGAGCGGGAAGTGGAGGTCGAACTCGGCCTGGAGCATCTTCGCGGTCGCGAGCTGCTGCCCCGAGTTGTCGAGCGCGACCGGTCGCGCGCCTCGCCGCGCGAGCCACGCCGAGATGTAGCCGGTGCCGCACCCGATCTCGACGGCGTCGAGTCCCTCGAGGTCGGGGAGGAGGCCGAGCTCGGCCTCGGGGACACCCCAGATCCCCCAGTCGGCTCCCCGGCCCACGAGACGCGCCCGCGCTCGACCCAGTTCGGCGCGTCGTCATCCCAGGACGCGCGGTTGACGAGGACGTGTTCGTCGCTCATTCGCAGAGCTATCAGACGGCTGCGCGGAACCGTTCATAGCGTTCCTCCAATAGAACCTTGCTTGGCTGGGCAGTCACTCGAGGTGGAACCCACAGCGATGTCCCGTGCATTTCCTGCAGGGCGTGCTGAAGAGTTGGGCCATCGTGCTCACGTAACACATCCGCTCTGACTTCGATGACGTAGTCGGTTCGGACGCCAACGATGTGCGCATCGAACGCGCGGTGATGGATGGCGCACATCGCGATTCCGTTCGTGACGATCGGCTCGCCGCCTTGCGCGTCCTCCTTGATGTGCGCCGCATCGAGCAATTCCGGGTGGCGGAGCCGGCACATGGCACATTGCCGGCGGTAGGCGTCGAGAACCCGCCGTCGGAACTCCGGTTGATGCAGCCGTCGCCGAACGACCGCGTCCGCGTACTCGCGGCGAAGGACGAGGTCAGGCTGGGACACAAGGGCCTCCGGAATCCAGGAGCTCAGCATCCCCTCGTCGAGAGCGATCACGACCTGACGCTGCCCGGGCTCCTCGTCCACGATCCACACCGGGAATATCGGCTGATACACAGCCGGCGCAACGCCAAAGAACCACATCGAGCGGCTTACGCAACTCCATCGCAAGACGAAGGGACGCATTGTCGGAGGCATTGGCGTTCGCTCCCTGCCATTTGTATCGGGGATAACCATCCGGACCGATGTCGTCGTCGTACGGCCGGTCCTCTGGATGCTCCCGATACGTCGTGAGGATCGAGAGCGCAGGCATGACCGCGAATGAACCGGATGCCCCGCATGTTCTGCTCGAGGGAAAGACTCCGACCTCTGAATAGAAGGCTCGGAGATCCTGGCGACGCACGAGCCCTCCCGTCCTCGCCACGAGATCCGTGAGGAAGGCGAACGCGGCTGCTCGGATTTCGTCGTCCTCGTCCGCCGCTCGCACGAGCGGAGTATCACTCCAAACCAGTCCTCAGCTCCAGGGGGTTTGGGTTGATCCAAGCGAGCAGCCCGTGGATCATCCGGTCGTGGTTTCAAAGTTCACGAAGAGCCAGACGAACACGGGGACGGAGAAGGAGGGTCTCGGCCTCCTCCTCGCCGACAAGAGGTTCCAGCGCATCGACGTGCCGACGAAGCGTCGCATCCTCGAGCTGATCGGCAAAACGGGTGCCTTCGGAATCCAGACCTTCGATGCCGTCATGACGCCGGAACCGATGTCGCCGGTCGGTCTCGACAATCTGGACGAGCGGTTTCCATTCCTGACGCTGATCGAGATGAAGACGACGCGAAAGCCGATTCGCAACGACGCCTTGGAAGGCTTCTTCTTCGGCGCGACCGAGCGTGAGTATGAGATGGCGAGGACGCTCGGCGAGCGATACCTCTTTGCCTTCGTTGTCCTCAGCACGATGAACGACTACGGCAGGCCGTTCGCCGTGTTGCTCACTCTCGAAGAGGTCCAACGTCGAACGCTCAGCGCTCGGATCCAGTATCAGGTGAACTTGCGAAGCGACATGACGCCGATCGGCGGTCCCGGACCAGGGTGGACCATCGTCCTGGGCGACGAGTCCCACTTGCCGGCGATGCCGAGCTCAGAGCCCAATACCCAGACCCAATAACGAGTTGCCGATGTGGAGCCATCCGGTCCCTGAGGGCAACGCAACCAGGATCTCTCCACATCCAGCACAGAGGACTCGCCCATCGCCCCGTCCTATTGGGATGGGGACGTGACGGGCGCTGACCTCCTCGATCGAGTTGATCTCCGTGTCCGAGCTGTCCAAGTCTTGGTGCCATAGCAACGCTTCCGCCTCGTCCCACACGACGGCGTCGAATCGCTCCTCCGCTTCATCGACGCTTCGCGCCTTCACATACGTCTCGATGAGGTGATACTCGGTGCGTACGGCGGAGATTCGAAAGACCGGCATCAGGCCATGACTTTTGCGCGGTGAACGACCGCGTACTCCTCGTCGTCGCGCACCCGGAACGTGGCTGCTGTCGACCAGGGAGTCTCACGGACCTCCGTGAGAAAGCGCCCGGTTGCCGGCTGAAGAGCCCATTCGCGCGCCTCGTCGTGATCGGAGAATAGCTCGGCCTCGGGGTCGGGGTAGCCGTCGTCGGTCCAGTACGTCCCGATCCACAGCTCCGACGCATCGTCATCGATGCCCTGGAGATGGAGAAGGCGCACCCAGTGGTCATCGATCTGCCATCGTCCTTCGAAGGGCCGCTCGACTAGGTCCAGTCGACCCTGCGCCAACAACCAGGCCCATCGCGCCGCCTCTTCCTCCGCGTGATGCGGGAGGCGATAGACCTCAGGCGGAAACGCGATGGTCAGGCCATCCGTCACGAGGATGAGCCATCGCTCTCCAACGAATCCGCGAGTCACGCCGGTCATTTACCGAAGCCGTGACGGGCAGGCTGTGAATTCGGTCACATCCGCGACGGTAGCGATCATCGGGAGGATCGTCAGATCCGTGGCGTTCTTGTCAGAGGGCCTGCTCTGCCAACCCTCGGTGCTACCCTCATCGGGCCCATGACCAGCGAGAACGCACTCAAGACGCCCTCGCCTACGAGCGCCACCAACGCGATCGAGATCGACGACATCAGCAAGCGGTTCCGGCTGTACCGGGAGAAGCCGTCGTCGATCAAGCAGCGGCTGCTCACGTCGCGCGCGCGGGCGGAGGACTTCTGGGCGCTGCACGAGGTGTCGCTCGACGTGCGCGAGGGCTCGACGTTCGGCCTGATCGGCCACAACGGGTCGGGCAAGACCACGCTGCTCAAGTGCATCGCGGGGATCCTGCGGCCGACGTCGGGGACGGTCCGGCAGCGCGGGCGCCTCGCCGCCCTGCTCGAGCTCGGCGCCGGCTTCCACCCCGAGCTGACCGGGCGCGAGAACGTGTACCTGAACGCGTCGTTCCTCGGCCTCTCGCGGAAGGAGGTGGACGCGGCGTACGACGACATCGTCGCGTTCGCGGAGCTCGAGGACTTCATGGAGAACCAGACGAAGTTCTACTCCAGCGGCATGCTCGTCCGGCTCGGCTTCGCCGTCGCCGTCCATGTCGAGCCCGACGTGCTGCTGATCGACGAGGTGCTCGCGGTCGGGGACGAGGCGTTCCAGGCCAAGTGCATCGAGCGCGTTCGGCGGTTCCAGCGCGAGGGGCGAACGATCGTCCTCGTCACGCACGCGCTCGACACGGTCCGCGACATCTGCGACCGCGCGGCGATGCTGCACCACGGCCGCGTCCACGCGCTCGGCGCGCCCGACGACGTCGTTCGCGAGATGCGCTACGTGCTGCTCGGCGTGACCGACCCGGGATTCGTTCCCGAGGAGGGCACGCGGGAAGCCGAGATCGCCGAGGTCCACGTGATCCGCGCGGGCGGCGCGAGCGACGGTCCCGTGCTTCGCGGGGAGCCGCTCACGATCCAGGTCGACGTCCGGACGAACGAACCGGTGGCCGACCTCGACGTCGACTTCGCCGTGCACGACGGCGCGACGAACCATCCCGTGCTCGAGGCGCGGACGTCTCGGTCCGGGGTCGACCTCGGGCCGGACGGGAAGCGCCGCGTACGGTTCCGCATCGAGGCGTTCCCGTACGACCCGGGGAAGTACTGGGTCACGGTCGGGTTGAGCTCGCGGGAGACCGGGCACCTGTACCACGTGCAGACCCAGCGATATCAGTTCGAGGTCGTCGACGCCCCGAGGGTGCAGGATCGGGTGGACGTCACCGTGGCCGTCGAGGTCGAGGACCTGTGAGTGAAGCTACTGCCGAGCCCGTTCGGCCGGCCGCCAGTACCGACGAGACGAACGACCGGAAAGGAATCCCGACGATGCTGATCGCGATGATCCTGCTGTCCGTCGCCCTCGCTGCGGTGGCACAGCTCGCCCTCAAGACCGGCATGAACGAGGTCACGGAGAAGCTGTCGCCCGACTCCTTCTCGCTGAACGGACCGTCGCTCAGGGCCCTGGTCGGTCAGCCCTTCGTTTGGGGTGGCCTGCTCCTGTTCGGGATCTCGGCGATGGTGTGGCTCGTGGTCCTCTCGCGAGCCTCGCTGTCGTTCGCCTACCCCTTCGCCTCGCTCACGTACGTCCTGATCTTGATCTTCGACCAGTTCGTGCTGAAGGACGAGGTGCCGACGCTCCGCTGGGGAGGCGTCGCGTTCATCGGCATCGGCATCTTCTTGATCTCGCGGACGCCGCACGCCGGATGAAGGCCGTCGTGCTGGTCGGGGGCGAGGGGACCCGCCTCCGGCCGCTGACCGAGACGATCCCCAAGCCACTCGTGCCGTTGATGGACCGGGCGAGCCTCGACCACGTTCTGGACCACCTGGCGCGACACGGCGTGCACGAGGTCGTGCTCTCGAGCCCGTACCTGGAGGAGACGTTCCGCGCGTTCATCGACGCGCGCCGCGGCGATCCCGCGATCACGTGGATCACCGAGACCGAACCGCTCGGCACGGGCGGCGCGATCGTGAACGCGCTCGAGGCGCTCGGCGGCGACGAGCCGTTCCTCGCGCTGAACGGGGACATCCTCACCGACCTGGATCTGACGGCCATGGTGGCGATGCACGGCGAGCGAGGAGCCGCGGCCACGATCGCGCTCACCCACGTCGCCGACGCCCGTCCCTACGGGCTCGTGCCGACCGAACCCGACGGGCGCGTCCTCGAGTTCCGGGAGAAGCCGGCCGAACTGATCCCCGGCGACGTGAACGCCGGGACGTACGTCCTGGACCCGGCGGTCCTCGATGGATGGGCTCGAGGGGTGAACGCGTCGATCGAGCGCGACATCTTCCCGTCGCTGATCGAGCAGGGCCGGCCGGTCTACGGCTTCGTGTCCGACGCGTACTGGATCGATCTCGGAACGCCCGAGTCGTACCTGCGGGCGCACTTCGACATCCTCGAGGGGCGGGTGGCGTTCGAGCCGTCCTACACCGCGCCGTTCATCGCCGAGGGCGCCGAGGTCGACGTCCGCTCCCACGTCGGCCGGTGGGTCGTGGTCTCCGCGGCGGCGGTGATCGGTCCCGAGGCTCGGGTCGACGACAGCGTGCTCCATCACGGCGCCGTGGTCGAGGCCGGTGCGAGCGTCACGGGGTCCGTGCTCGGTGCGCGTTCCCACGTGGGCGCCGGTGCCGTCGTGGTGGACTCGGTTCTTGCCGAGGGTGCGACGGTCCCGGCCGGCTCGAAGGTGGAGGGCGCTCGTATCTCCGCAGGCCAGACGGCCGGCTCGGCGTCGGGCTCGGCGTAAAGCCCGGCCGCTCCGGACCGATGGGGTAGGATGCGGCCTCCTCTTCGGTGACCGTCCCGATGCACACAAGATGCGAAGAACGCTGATCGCCGTCGTCGTGTTCGCGCTCGCCGCACTCGCGGCGCCGCCCGCGCATGCCCAGGGCGGGAACGAGGACTTCACGTTCTTCGGCTCCGGCTTCGGGCACGGTCTCGGGATGTCGCAGTGGGGCGCGTACGGGCTCTCGAAGCAGGGATGGAGTCCCGCGCGGATCCTGCGTCACTACTACTCCGGGACGCGGATCGCGACCGATCACGAGCATCCCAAGCGGTTCCGGATCGGGCTGGTCCAGGGCCGTGACTCCGTCCGGGTGGAGGCGCGGTCGGGCGACGTCGAGCTCCGTCTGGGCGATCCGGATACCGGTGACGTCATCGCGACGATCCCGGACGGGCAGACGTGGCGGGTCACCGTCGCGGACACCCGCTATCGCATCGTCGACCAGAGCGGCGACCTTGTCGATCGCGTGGGCGGTCCGGAGGAGCCGATCTTCGCCGTGTTCCAACCGCAGCGGTCCCTCGTGCGGATCCCCGAGGCCTTCCACACGTACAACCGCGGCTGGATCGAGTTCGGCCTCTACAACTGCACGGGTTCGTGCGCGATGCGCCTCGTGCTCGTGATCACGCCCCAGGAGTACCTCTACGGGCTCGGCGAGGTGCCCAGCAGCTGGCCGGCGACGGCATTGAGGGCACAGGCGATCGCCGCCCGCACGTACGCGTTCACGAAAGCCGGGGCCACGCAGCACCGCTCCGTTTGCGACTGCGCGCTCTACGCCAGCTCGTTCGACCAGGTCTACGCCGGCTGGGACAAGGAGGGCGGACTCGACGGCGACCGCTGGGTCCGGGCCGTCGACGACACGGACGACCGGGTCGTCGTCGATGCCGGCGACACGATCCAGGCCTTCTACATGTCGTCCTCGGGCGGCTTCACCGAGGACAACGAGAACGTCTGGGGCGGGACGCCGATCGGGTATCTCCGAGGCGTGTGCGACCCGGGCGACTACACCTCCGCGAACCCGAGCGCCACGTGGGAGGTCACTTACACCGCGGGCCGGGTCACGAAGTCGCTCTCGCTCGGGATCGGGACGATCACCGGCTTCATGGACCCGCAGCGCGGCGTCTCGGGAAGGATCATCTCCGTCACCGTTCAGGGCGAGAACGGATCGAAACCGGTCAGCGGCACCGCGCTGCGCTCGGCCCTCGGCCTGCGCGACGACCGCGTGTGGATCGACGCCGATCGGAGCATCACGGGCGCGATCCGGCTGAAGTACGACTCGCTTGGGTGCTCACCCGGCCTGCCGAGGTCGCGGGAGGTGGCGGTGGCCGGCGGCCTCCGGCAGAAGTTCGAGGACGCGACGATCTACTTCCAGGAAGGTCCTGGCGCCCACGAGCTGCACGGCCCGGTCCTCGCCGCCTACCTGGACGCGGGCGGCCCCGGGCGGAACCCTGGGGTTCCCGACGACGGACGTCCGGCGCCTGTCGAACGGCAACCAGCGTGCGCGGTTCCAGGACGGCGTCATCACGTGCAACGACGCGTCGTGCAACGTCAGCTAGCGCGCTAACCGGCGTTCGGCTCGGGAGCGTTGCTCGATCCCCGGAAGGCCTCGATGAAACCGGAGGCGATCGTTCGCGCCTGATCGGCGGTCACGCCGGCGGGGCACTCCCACAGCTTGTTCCACGCGGTGAGCGCGAGCGAGGTGCCTTCCTCCAGCGAAGCGTGCGGAGCCATGATGACCTTGTCCTCGGACTCCGCAAGCGTGGCGAGCCTGTCGACGACGTCGGTCGGGAGCGCCTCGGGTCCGTCGGCGCGGTAGTAGATCAGCACGTACGCATGCTCGAGGTTGTGCACCGCGGCGGTCTCGTCCACCGGCTGCGTGTACACGTGCGGGTCGGCCGGCAACGGGGCGGGGGCGTGGTGGCCCGGAGGTCGCCGGGTGCTGGTCGTAGGTGAACGGCTCGCCTTGCGCGAGATGCTGTCCGCCGGGCGCGCTCGCGGCGGGCGTCTGCACCTCTCCGCACGAGGCCGCCTCGGCAGCGCGGATCGCGCTCTGCGGGATGTCGGCCGGCGCCTGTGCCCGGGTGAAGAACCAGACCGCCCCGACCGCCACGGCCGAAAGGATCCCGACCTGCAGCGCGCGCCGGATCGCGTTCCGGCGCCGGACGATCTTGCGGACCTCCTCGCGCTGGCGACGCGCGATCTCCTTCTTCTCGGCGCGCGACCGCGCCCCGAGGTCGCTCTGCGCGCGTGCTCCGCCGCCGGGCCGGGTGGTGCGCGCCCGGGTCGGCTCGGCATCGTCGCCCGCCCGCGCCTCGGGATCGCCGTCGGGTCGCCCGGAGGCCCGAACCGTTCCGGGCGCTTGCCCGTGCGGCCGATTGCGTTGCTTGCGTCGCTTCTTCGCCATCGCCGTCCCTGTGTCCGAGTTAGAGGACCCCGCCCGCCTCGGGCGCGTTGCCGAGGTAGGGGCGCGAGCCGAACGGAGGCGCAGCGTACTCGGAGGTGAAGTCGAATGCCGCCGCCAGACTTACCCGGGCACAGCGCTCGACGTGGTGCCACGCCACGAGCGCCATCTGCGTTCCCGCGGGGAGCCGTCCCGCATCCCCCTCCGTCGGGTAGTCGTACGGAGCGACGATGACGCGAGAGCCGACCTCGACGTCTCGATAGAACTCCTTCAGGTCCTCCAGCTCCCGGCCGCTCACGTCCGGCGAGTACCAGACGATGGCGGCGCCGTGCTCGAGCGAATGGATCACCCGGAAGATCGGAGGAGCCGTGTCGTAGACCCCGTAGCTCAGCGGGACGGGGTCGTGCGGGCCCGACGCCGGCGGCACCGAGGGGTACTCCGAGAGCGACGGCGCTCCCGATGAGGTTGCGAGGTGCGCCCGGTCCCGCTCTCTCGGCTGGAACGGTCCGACGTCCTCGACCGGGCCGCACCCGGCCGCCTCCTTGGCTTGCGTGGCCCGAGAGAGGAGCTCTTCGGGGCTCGCCACGCTCGTCGACGGCCGGGTGATCACGAACGCCACCACGGCCGCAACGAGGAGCGCCGACACGACGACCCCGATCCGCCGGTTCCGCTTCGCGCGCGCCATCTTCCGACGGAGCTCGAAGCGCTCTCGCCGCGCCTGCTCCCTGCGTTCGGCCTTCGTCATGCGGCCGTCGGTGGTGGTCCGTCGATTCGCCATAAGTGTGCAGATCCCGCCGGAAGGCGGGACCAACCAGGATAACGGCCTCGGCGGGGGACCGGACCCATCGGCGGTTCGGAGCTCGCAACGTCTTGCCTCGCCGCTCGGGCCTCCCTATGCTGCGGTCGCCTTCCCCATGGCGCCCGGAGGCGGCCGCGCCCTCCGGGCCATGCGAAGGGGGGCGCGATGGCGGTAACGGACACCCGGCCGGACCGGGTCGGGGGGCTCGAGGGGTTCTTCCACCTCCGCGAGCGCGGGACCGACGTCCGGACCGAGGTGATCGCGGGCCTCGCCACCTGGCTGACGATGGCCTACATCCTCGTGGTGAACCCGGCGATCCTGTCGTCGCTGCCGGACTCGACCGGGACCAGCCTGCCGTTCGACCAGCTCGTCACCGTGACGGCGCTCGCCGCCGGCGTCCTGACGATCGCGATGGGCATCTTCACGAACTACCCGTTCGCGATGGCCGCCGGGCTCGGGCTCAACGCGTTCGTCGCGTTCACGCTGGTGGGGGCCGCAGGCCTCACGTGGGAACAGGCGATGGGCGTCATCGTGATCGAGGGTCTGGTCATCGCCGCCCTGGTGCTGACCGGGTTCCGCGAGGCGGTCCTCAATGCCATCCCGATGGACCTCAAGCGGGCGATCGGGATCGGGATCGGACTGTTCATCGCGTTCATCGGCCTGTCGATCGACGCGCCGATCGTGACCCGCGAGGGCCCCACGATCCTCGCGCTGGATCCCGAGTACATCACCTCGCTCCGAGGACTCACGTTCTTCGTCGGGTTCGCGCTCACCGCGGCGCTGGTTGCCCGGCGGATCAAGGGAGCGCTGCTGATCGGGATCATCGGGACGACCGTCCTCGCGAGCATCATCAACGCGTTCGTCGATGTCTCGCCGTGGCCGCCCGGTGTCGCGACCTTGCCCGACAAGATCGCGGCCACGCCGGACTTCGGCCTCATCGGCCAGTTCTCGTTCGGCGTGTTCACGGCGGAGACGATCGGGATGGCGACGGCGCTCGCGCTGATCATCTCGGTGATGCTGTCGGACTTCTTCGACACGATGGGAACCGTGATCGGGGTCGGCGGCGAGGCGAAGCTGCTCACCCCCGAAGGGAAGCTCCCCGGAGTCCAACGGGTGCTGTTCGTGGACTCGCTCGGTGCGGCGCTGGGCGGTGCGGTGTCGAGCTCGTCGAACACGACGTACATCGAGAGCGCGGCCGGCGTCTCCGAGGGCGGCCGGACGGGTCTCACGGCCGTGGTGGTCGGGATCTTGTTCCTGCTCGCGATGTTCCTCGCGCCGCTGCCGGGCGTGGTTCCGTCGGAGGCGACGGCGCCGGTCCTGGTCATCGTCGGCTACTTCATGATGGGCATCGTCAAGGACATCGACTGGCGCGACCCCGGCATCGGGATCCCCGCGCTGCTGACGATGATCGTCATGCCGTTCACGTTCAGCATCACGAACGGGGTCGGCGCGGGATTCGTCGCCTACACGGTGATCCAGGTGCTCCGCGGACGGTGGAAGGAAGTCCACTGGCTGCTGTACCTGGTGTCCGCGATCTTCGTGTGGTACTTCGTCGAGGGGCTCGTGCCGCTCGGCTAGCGCTCGCGAAGGTGCTCGGTGATGTCGAGCGGGGGCCGCGGAGACGCGGCCCCCGCCGGCGTCGGGCCCGCCGCGACGATGCCGAGCGCGTGCCACTCGTCCCCGACGCCGAGCGCCGCCCGCGTCTCCTCCTGACAGAACAGCGTCGAGCTGATCCAACACGACGCGGTTCCCTGCGCGTGGAACGCCAGCAGGAGGTTCTGGATCGCGGCCCCGCCGGAGAGCAGGAACATCTCGCGTTCGGCCGAGGACCGTTCCTCATCCGCGTAGGTGTGCGAGCCGGCGAACCGCACGAACGGGACCACCAGGACGGGAGCCGCCCCGAGCACGGCGTCGCTCGTGGCGAGCCGGCGTTCGATCGTCGAAGCCGGGGCGCCGTCGCGGCGAAGGTCCTCGCGCCACGCCTCGGCCATCGCGCCGAGGAGCCGCCGCTTCGCCGCGGCCGAGTGCAGCGCGACGAAGAGCCACGGCCGTGTGTGGTGCGGCGCCGGAGCGGTGCAGGCGGCGGCGACGGCCTCTCGGACCACCGCCTCCGGCACGTCTCCAGGGCCGAACGAACGGATCGTGCGCCGGGCCGAGATCGACACGAGCGGGGACTCCCGGAACAGATCGTCCGCGGGCGGACGGACGAGGTCGCGGGCGCTGCCGGCCGGCGCCTCGCGGCCCACCCCACGCACCACGGCCGCCGGCACGCCGGCAGACTTGGCCATCACCAGACCGCTCGCCGCCGCCACCTCGTCCGCGAGCGCCACGATCGTGGCTTCGAGCTCGCGACCCTTGGCGTCGAGCGTGCCGCGGAGGTCGACGACCGCCGGCAGCCCCGAGCATCCGATCGCGACGTTGACGAGTCCCTGCCGCCATGGGCGACCGAACGTGTCCGTGATCACGACCGCGAGCTCAGCCCCAAGCCGTTCGCTCAGGGCTTTGCGGAGTCGCTCGGCCGAGCCGTCCGGATCCTCGGGGAGCAGCGTGAGGAAACCCGCCTCCACGTTCGACGCGTCGACGCCGGCGTTCGCGCAGACGAAGCCGTGGCGTGTCTCGGCGATGACGAGGTCGCCGCGCCGGGCGACGACCCGCGACGTCTCCCGCTCGACCCAGGGCGCGCGGCCGGCGCCCTCGGGCACCACACGGCCCTCGGCCTTCGAGACCACCTTCTGGGTCACGGCGACGACGTCACCGTCCCGGACCCCGATCCCGGCCAGGCCCGGCGCGAGCAGGTCGGCGAGGTCGTCGCCTTCGCGGACCTCGGGAAGGCCTTCGACGGGCAGGACCTCGATGCCGCTCACGCGATCGCGTCGAGCGCGACGCGCGCGAGGGCGCTGGCCGCGGCGTCGTCGGTCATGATCGTGTCCGTCACGGCCACCCGGATCCCGCTCGACCCGATGCGCGCGGCGAGCGAGCGGTCGCCCTCGTCGATCACCCACGCGCCGAGGAGACCCCGGTAGAACTCGGCGGCACCGGCGGCGGTGACCTCGACGCCGGCGACGGGCATCAAGCGGTCGGCCATCCCGGCGAGCGGCGCCCCGCGGACGATGCCGCTGATCCCGACCACGCGATCGCGTCGGCGCTCGACCGCCTGCCGGACCCCGGGCACCGCGAGGATCGGGCCGATCGAGGCGACCGGGTTCGAGGGACAGATCACCACGACATCGGCCCCCGCGATCGCGTCGAGCACGCCCGGCCCCGGCCGCGCGGACGCCGCTCCCTCGTACCGAACGGACTTCACGTCGTCGCGCGCGCCGCGACGAACCCAGTACTCCTGGAAATGCAGGTCGAGCTCGCGCCCCTCGGGGGCGACGACGATGCGGGTCGTCACCGGGTCCTCCGTCATGGGGAGCAGCCGAGCCAGGATGCCGAAGCGCGCCGCGACGCGGGCCGTCACCTCCGAGAGCCCGGCTCCGGATGCGAGCAGGTTCGTCCGGAACAGGTGCGTGGCCAGATCCAGATCCCCGAGGTTGAACCACGCGAGGTCCGGATCGAACCGGCGCAGCTCTTCCGTCGCCCGGAACGTCTCGTCCCGACGCCCCCACCCGCGCTCGCGGTCGAACGCGTCGCCGAGCCAGTACGTGACGGAATCCAGGTCGGGGGAGACGTGCAGCCCGTGCATCGAGACGTCGTCGCCGGTGTTCACGATCGCGGTGACGTCGGACTCCTCGACCTCCCGCACGAGGCCCCGGAGGAACTTCCCGGCGCCGATGCCACCCGCGAGCGCGGTGATGCGCATGGCGAGGAGCGTAGTACGCTCGCCGCCGGATGCCCGAGGCCACCTCCCACGCCGTCGCCCGCGCGGTCGCGAGGGCGCACGCCGGCAAGTCGCTGTCGGTGGACGAGGCGACCGCCCTGATGCAGGCGCGGGGCGAAGCCCTCGCCGAGCTCATGAGCGTCGCGGCCCGATTGCGCGATCTCGGTCACGGAACGACGGTGACGTATTCGCGGAAGGTGTTCGTCCCGCTGACGATGCTCTGTCGCGACCATTGCCACTACTGCACGTTCGCCAAGCCCCCGGCGCGACTGGACGCCCCCTACCTCACGCCGGAGGAAGCGGTGGCGATCGCCGAAGCCGGCCGCAAGCTCGGGTGCAAGGAGGCGTTGTTCACCCTCGGCGACCGCCCCGAAGACCGGTACGACGTCGCTCGCGACTGGCTCGCCGCCCGGGGTTACGGCTCCACGCTGGACTACGTTCGCGCCGTCGCCATCCTGGTGATCGAGCGGACCGGCCTGCTGCCCCACCTGAATCCCGGCGTCATGTCCTACGAGGAGCTCGCCCGCCTGAAGCAGGTGAGCGCCTCGATGGGCCTGATGCTCGAGACCTCCTCGGAGCGGCTGGCGGAGCGCGGCGGGCCGCACTTCGGTTCGCCGGACAAGACCCCCGCCGTTCGCCTGCGCACGATCTCGGATGCCGGGCGCCTCGCGATCCCGTTCACGACCGGGATCCTGGTCGGGATCGGCGAGACCTTCCGGGAGCGCGCCGAGTCCATCCTCGCGATCCGCGACCTCCAGCGGCGCTACGGGCACGTGCAGGAGGTCATCGTCCAGAACTTCCTGCCCAAGCCCGGAACGGCGATGCACGCCTCGCCCGCCCCCCAACAAGAGGAGTACCTCGCGGCCGTCGCCACGTCGCGCGTCCTGCTCGGGCCTCGGATCACGGTCCAGGCGCCGCCGAACCTGTCGGACCCGGCCGGGCAGCTCGCCCTGCTGGATGCGGGGATCGACGACTGGGGGGGCGTCTCGCCCCTCACCCCGGACCACGTGAACCCCGAGCGCCCGTGGCCCGCGATCGAGGCCCTGCGTGCCCGGACCGCCGAGCGCGGCCTCGAGCTGCGCGAGCGGCTGACGATCCATCCGGCGTTCGCGCTCCGGCCGGATCCCTACCTGACCGGGAAGATGCGGGCGCCGGTGTCGGCCCTCGCGGCCCCCGACGGCCTCGCCGTCGCCGGCAAGGTCCCCGAGCCGATCCCCTGGCAGGACCCGGATGTGCAGTGGAAGCCGCGCACGATCGACCTCGCCTTCGCGAAGGTGGAAGGGGCGGGACTTCGCGCCGACGCCGAGGCCGTGTACGGGGACATGGAGGCGTTGCCGGTCACGCGTTCCTGGGCGGAGGCCGCGGTCGCGCCGGAGCGGCTCGAAGCGGAGATCAAGTCCGCGCTCCGAACGGCGGCGCGGCATCGTGCGATCACCGACGAGCAGGCCCTCGCGCTGTTCCGCGCCGAGGGTCCGGCCTTGGAGGCGCTCTGCGGCGTCGCCGACGAGCTCCGGCGGGAGGCGGTGGGAGAGGCCGTCACGTACGTCGTGAACCGCAACATCAACTTCACGAACGTGTGCTACGTCGGGTGCCGCTTCTGCGCGTTCGCCCAGCGGGAGGTGGACGCGGAGAGCTACACGCTGACACTCCACGAGGTCGCCGAGCGCGTGCGCGAAGCGCGCTCGTGGGGCGCGACCGAGATCTGCATGCAGGGCGGCATCCATCCCGATCTTCCCGGGTCCTTCTACTTCGACCTGCTCGACGCGGTGAAGGACGCCGCGCCCGATATCCACATCCACGCCTTCAGCCCGATGGAGGTGCTCAACGGCGCGACCAAGCTCGGCATCTCGTTCGCCGAGTTCCTCACCGAGTGCCGCCGGCACGGTCTCGGGACGATCCCCGGAACCGCGGCGGAGATCTTGGACGACGACGTCCGCTGGGTGCTCACCAAGGGGAAGCTCCCCGCCGACACGTGGGAGGAGATCGTGCGAACGGCCCATGGTCTCGGGATCCGGAGCTCGTCGACGATCATGTACGGGCACGTCGACGCGCCCCCGCACTGGGTTTTCCACATCCGGCGCCTGGCAGATATCCAACGCGACACGGGTGGTTTCACGGAGTTCGTTCCGCTGCCGTTCGTCCATCAGAACGCGCCGATCTACCTCGCGGGCAAGGCTCGGCCCGGTGCGACCTTCGACGAGAGTCGACGGATGCACGCCGTCGCGCGGATCTTGCTCGACGAAGTTATCCACAATGTTCAGGTCTCTTGGGTCAAGCTCGGCATCGAGGCTTCGCAGGTGATCTTGAACGGTGGCGCGAACGATTTCGGCGGAACTTTGATGGAGGAGACCATCAGCCGGATGGCGGGTTCGGAGTGGGGGATCCGCAAGGAGCCCGAGGAGTTCGTCGACGCCATCCGTGCGATCGATCGTGTCCCCGTGGAGCGATCGACTACGTACGAACAATTGCACCGCAACGATGCGCAACGGTCCCCGAAGGACGGCACCGGGTCTCTCGTCGCGTCCGAACGCGACTGAGACGCGCTCGCAGACCCGATGACGGGCCTTTCCGTCAACCTTGTTGACGGACACCGTCAAGGTGATTGACTGCAAGATTTCTGCCTCCGAACCCTTGCACATCGCCTCCAGGCTGTATTCGATTCACTTGGGGACGTATGAAGAGATGCTCCGGAACTCGACTTTTCCCCTTGTCAAGAAGGGGAACGATGGCCCAGAATCACACGCGTGTGATTCTGGGGGGAGAGAGCGGTGCATCACTACATCCCTTGGCAAGAACGGGCTCGATGCCGAGAACACGATCCGGAGGTCTTCTTCCCCGAGAAGGGAGGCTCATCGAGGGAGGCCAAGCGGATCTGCGCAGACTGTCCCGTCCGCATCGAATGCCTGAACTACGCGCTGCGTCGCGACGAGCGATACGGCGTGTGGGGCGGGATGAGCGAACGGGAACGGCGACGCCTGAAGCGCATGGCGTCCTGAGCAGAGGAAGGGGGTGACCGATGTCTCCAGCGAGAAAGAAGTCGACAGCCGCTAAGAAGGCGGCCGCCACGAGGAAGCGGAAGAGCGCCAAGCGCTCCGCCGCCGCCAAGAAGGGGGCCGCGACGAGGAAGCGGACGACGGCGAAGCGGAAGACCGCGGCCAGGAAGACGACTCGCCGCAAGTCAACCGCCAAGAAGTCGACGGCTCGCAAGTCGACAGCCGCCAAGAAGGGGGCCGCCACGAGGAAGCGGAAGACCGCCAAGCGGAAGACCGCTGCCAAGAAGGGGGCCGCCACGAGGAAGCGGAGGACCGCGAAGCGGAAGACTGCGGCCCGCAAGTCGCCGGCGAAGAGGCGGAGCACCGCGAAGAAGCGGTAGTCGCCTGATCCACGTTCGGAAGGGGGGCGACTGCCCCCCTTCCGCGTTCTGTCTTCGGACGCGTGCTAGGCTCCCCGCCGCGCGCCCGCGCACCCCATGGCCACCACGCTAGGAGAACGTCCAGCCGCCGCCGACGCCGTCCGGGACCCCAGCGTCCTCGTCGTGCTCGTCGCGAGAGACGCCGCCGGTTGGCTTCGCGAGTGCCTCCAGTCGCTCGCTTCGCAGACGCATGCCCGGATGGGTGTCGTGGCCGTGGACAACGCGTCGACCGACGGGACCGGCGATCTCCTCGTCCAGGCGCTCGGGCAACAGCGGGTCATCCGCATGCAGCAGAACCGAGGCCTGGCCGGCGCGGTGCAGGCCGCGATCCAGCTCCCCGCCGCGCAGGCGGCGGACTACCTCTTGGTCCTTCACGACGACACGGCACTGGGAGCGGACGCGGTCGCGCGGATGATCGAGGCGGCCGAGGGGATCCGCGGCGTCGAGCGCGTGGGGATCGTCGGCCCCAAAGTGGTGGACTGGGACAACCACCGCCTCCTCCGTGAGGTGGGGAGGTCGACGGACCGCTTCGGTCACGCGTACACCCCGCTCCAGGACGGCGAGCTGGATCAGGGGCAGTACGACCGGGTCCTGGAGGTCCTGTTCGTCTCGAGCTGCGCGATGCTGATCTCGCGCGAGGCCTGGCAGCGGACGGGGATATTCGACGAGCGCTACGCCGGGCGACACGACGACCTCGACTTCTGCTGGCGGGCGCGACTGGCGGGGTTCCGGGTCCTGATGACGCCCCTCGCGGTCGCGCGGCATAAATCCGCGGGGGCCCGCGGGGAGCGGCCGACGCAGCACCGCCATCGGAGTTCGCGGTACTACGCGGAGCGGGCGGCGCTCGTCTCGATGTTGAAGGACTACGGGGTGCTCACCCTCCTGTGGGTCCTTCCCGTCTACACCGTGCTCGGGGTCGCCCGGCTGGTCTTCCTTGCGCTGGGCCGCCGGTTCGAGGATGCCTATGACCTGGTGGCGGCGTGGGGATGGAACTTCGTCCATCTTCCCGGCACCCTTCGCCGGCGCGTCCGAGCGCAATCGGTACGCTCGGTCCGCGACCGCGCCGTCCGGCGGTTCATGGCGGCGACCTTCCGGGTTCCCCGCTGGTTCGAGCGCGCGGAGGAGTTCCTCGAAGAGGACTTCGAGAGCATCGCCGAGGACGAGCCGATCCGGCCGATGGGTCGCCGTGCCGCGTCTATAGCGGTGGGTCACCCCGTGCTGCTCGGCACGACGATCGGCATCGTGCTCGTGGCGGTGGCCATCCGTCACTTCGTCGGCCCCGAGGCGATCGAGGGCGGGGCGCTCGCCGCCTTCGCCGGATCGCCGACGGAGTTCTTCGGCGAGCTCCTTTCCGGGGTCCGAACCACCATCCTGGGCGGGGCACAGCCGTCGAGCCCCGCGCTGGGGGCGATGGGAGCGGTCTCCTGGGTCTCGTTCGGGAGCGCCGATCTCGCCGAGAAGCTGATGCTCGGCGCTCTGCCGGTCCTCGCCGCGGTGTTCGCCTATCGCTCGTTCGCCCGTCAGACCGCCCGCCCGGGCACGGCCGTGGTCGCGGCGGGCGCCTACGTGCTGTCGGGGGCGGCGCTCTGGGCGTTCTCCGAGGGCAGGATCCCGCTCTTGGTGGGCCTCGCGACCCTTCCGATCGTCTGGGACCGGCTCGACGGGGCCTTCTCCCGGCGGCGCATCGAGCGGCCCTTCCGGTTCGGGGTGGGACTCGGTGCGGCGACGGCGATCGCCATGTCCTTCCTTCCCGGTCTCGCGCTGGGCATCGCCCTGCTGGTCCTCGTTCACGTCCTCGGTGGCCGCCGGCGCGGCCGGGGCCTGGGGCTGACGTTGCTGGGAGCGGCGTCGGGCGGGCTCCTCGCGTTCCCGGTCATCGCCGACATCGTCAGCGACCCGGCGGCCTCCCTGTCCTCCTTCGTGGGCACCGACGACCCCTGGTCGGTCCTGCGCCTGGCGCCGGGCGGCGGACCCGGCACCTGGGTGCTCGCGGGGTTCCTTCCCGCCGCCGCAGTCCTTTGTTTCGCCGCCGCCGAGCGTGCGGAGTTCGGCCGAGTCGCCCGGGCGATGGTCGTGATGGTCGCCGGGATCGCGCTCGCATGGCTCTCGGCCGCCGGGTATCTGCCCGACGCCTTCGCGAACCCGCCCGTGTACCTGCTCACGGCCGCGTTCGCCGCGGCCGCCGCCATCGCCTACGGGGCCTCCGGGCTGGTGTCCGGGCTGGAGCAGCAGGCGTTCGGGGTCCGTCAGTTCGGGGCGGCGCTCCTCACGTTGGTGCTGGCGGTGGGGATCGGAGCGCAGTCGCTGCAGGTCACCGTCGCCGAGTGGGAGGTGCGGCCCAACGGCCTGCCTCCGGCATGGCCGGTCGTGGACGCCGCCGCGCCGGGGGAGTTCCGCATCCTGTGGATCGGGTCGCCGGCCGGGGATCGCTTCCCGGCTCCCGGCGGCGACCCGATCGGGATCGTCGAGTCCTCCGGAGCGAGTCTCCGGTTCGGATTGACCGATCGCCGGGGGGCGAGCGCCCTCGACACCGGCCGGCCGGCGTTCGGTCCCGGCTACGACTACCTGCGATCGGTGCTCCTGGAGTTGCTGGCGGGCGAGACCGCGCACGCCGGGATGCTGCTCGCTCCGCTGGGGGTGCGATACGTGGTCGCCGACCAAGGCGATCTCCCCGCACCCGCCGCCGCCCGGTTCGACGTGCAGGCAGATCTGGACCGGGTGCCGGCCGGCGGCCTGACGATCTTCCGGAACGCCGCAGCGCTCCCGACCGCGTACGTGGTGTCCGACCCGGACTGGACCCCGGCCGCCGACGCCACGAGCCTCCCCGAGATCGCCGAGCGTCCGATCGTGGACGTCCAGAGGATCGCTCCGCCCGAGTCCGGTGAGACCTCGGGTGCAGCCTCCGCAGGAGAGGTCGTCGTCGCGGACCAGTTCGATCCGGGATGGCGGATCGAGAACGACGGACAGCGGCTGCCTCCGCGACGCGCGTTCGGCTGGGCCATCTCGTCCGAGGTCGAGCCGGGAAGCATCTCGTTCGTCGTCACCGAGCAGTGGATGCGCACCCTCGAGATGGCCCTGCTCGGGCTGCTCTGGCTGGCGGCGCTGTGGATCACGAGGAAGCCGGTGTCCGCGTGAGACGGTTGCAGGCGCTCGCCGCCGCGATCCTCGTCGCGCTCGGGATCGGCGGAGCGGTGTATGCGGATCGCGAGCTCGGCCCGCGTTCGCTCTCGGCCGGTGCCGCCGCGATCGCGCCCTCGGGCGAGTGGTTCTGTCCGCACGGCGGCGGCAAGGCCGATTGGGAGGTCGAGCTCCAGGTCGCGAACCCGGGCACGGAACCGGCGACGATCCGGATCCTGACGATGGGCCGCGGACGCGCCGAGCCCGGCGGGACGTTCACGGTCGAGCCGGGGTCGTTCCTTCGCCTTCCGGTTCCGGCCGTCGGCCGCGAACGCGCCTCGACGGTCGAGTGGTTCGACCAATGGGTCGCCGTCGGATGGGTGGCGCACGCCGGCGGCGACGAGGGCGGTCTGGCGGCCGAGCCATGCGCCGCGACCGCCGGGGGGCCGCTGGCTGCTGCCCGACGGGTCGACCGCGACCGACGACGACGACGACTACGTCGTCGTGATGAATCCCTTCTCGCGAGACGCGGTGTTCTCGGTCACGCTGCTCTCCGAACGCACGGCGCCCGTGCAGCACGGGGACCTGACCGATGTCGTGCTCGGTCCTCACCACAGCGTCGCGGTCCGGCTCAGCAACTGGATCAAGAACGAGCGGACGGTCTCCGCCGTGATCGAGGCGTCGATCGGTCGCGTGGCGGCGGGCACGCTCGGCATCAAGCCGACGGGCGGCGGCGTCCGTTCCACCATCGGGTACCTGGGCGATCCGCCGGGAACGCTCGTCTTCCCCGGGGGCAGCGACGCGGGTCGGACGGACCTGGCCGTCATGAGCGCCGCGCTCGAGCGAGTGGGCCTCAGCGGCGAGCTGTTGGACGAGGAGGCGGAGCAGACCTTCGGCGGGCTCGCCGACTCGGCGCCCCCGGCGCAGTCGGGCCGGACGTACACGACGTCGACGAACGGGCCGACGTCGGTAGTGTTCGCCGCCGACGCCCCAGGCGTCGCCGTCGCGCGCCGGACCTACGGCGTGGTCTCCGACCAGGGATCGTCCGGTGGGGCGGTACCGGCGCGGGCATGGGTGGTGCTCCCCGCCGTCATGGGCTCCCCGTCGCGACCCGGGCTCGCGTTCACGAATCCGGGAACCGAGCCGGTCGAGCTGACCCTGTCCTATCTGGCGTCGGGAACCGCCGGAGCCGAACCGATCTCGCTCACGATCCCGCCGCACCGAACGGCGACCGCTCCCCGGGCGTTCCTCGATGCCGATCCGGAAGGCGCGCTGCTGGCCGTGGCCGACGTCGGAACGTTCGTGCCGGCGGCCGCGTCGTACTCGCGCGGCCGGGAAGGTTTCGCGACCTACGCGGTTGCACTCGGTATCGAGATCCCGGCGGGTTGGATTCCCGCCTAGACATGCCGGGTAGCGTCCCTATCATGAAGTGTTGCCCGAGAGCGCACGAAGGAACGTTCGAGGGATCGATCGGAGAGAACTGACGTGGCCGCACGACACAGGCGCAAGACGGGACGTGGGTGGAAGGTCGCCCTCGTCTCGTTCGTCGTGCTCGCTCTCCTGGGCGGCGGAACGGCCTACGCGGCCTACCGGTACGACCGCTCGGCGGCGGACCGGATCCTGCCCGGTGTGACGCTCGCGGGGGTCGACGTCGGCGGGATGACCCGCGACGAGGCCATCCGGGTGGTCGAGGAGCGGGCCGAGCTGCGGCTCACGGACGCGCTCGAGGTCCAGGCGGCCGGGGTGACGTGGACCGTGACGCCGGCGGCGCTCGGCATGAGCGCCGACGTGGGGACGGCGGTCGACCGAGCACTTGGGCTGGCCGACGAGATGCCGTTCCTCTCGCGTCTGTACCACCGGGTGATGGACAAGCCGGTGGAGCGCGAGTACCCGCTCGCGTTCGCGAACGACCAGGCCGCCGTCCGAGCGTTCGTGGAGCAGGCGTACGACGAGGTCGCCGTTCCGCCGGTCGACGCCGAGATCTCGCTCTTCGAGGGCGAGCTCGTGACCCGTCGTTCCGAAGCCGGGAGCGCGCTCAAGGTGGAGCTCGCGGCACAGCGGATCCTCCGCGCGCTCGAGCGGCAGATGGACCGCATCGAGATCCCGGTGAAGGAGGTCACCCCCGCGGTGACGACGGCTTCGCTCGGGCAGACGATCGTCGTCGACGTCTCCGCCAACACCCTTCAGCTGTACGAGGGCCTCAAGGTCGTCAAGGAGTACCGCGTGGCGACCGGCACGTCGTCCTTCCCCACGCCGGTCGGGACCTTCGAGATCATCGACAAGAAGGAGAACCCGACCTGGTACAACCCCGACCCCGAGGGCTGGGGCGCCGACCTTCCGGCCTCGATCGGGCCGGGGCCGGGGAACCCGCTCGGGACCCGAGCGATGTACCTGAACGCCCCGGGGATCCGGATCCACGGGACCTGGAGCTCCTCCTCGATCGGGACCGCGGCCTCCCACGGCTGCATCCGCATGCACATCTCGGACTCCGAGGAGCTGTACCCGCTCGTCGAGATGGGCGCCCGGGTCATCGTCAAGCCGTAGCCCACCCCGGCATCCGGCCTCCCCCGCACGGCGGCCGGGTGGGGGATACGCGGTGCGAGCCCGGCCCATGCTTCGCCGCACGGGGTGACCACCGGAAATGGAACCAGGGTGCTATAGGCGCACGGCGCCGTCGCGACGAGGATATGCACATGGACGGCACCGATCACACCTGCCCCGAGTGCCACCAAGGCGACCTCATCTCGATCAGCATGAACGTCGGTGAAACCGGCCTCTCCTTCACGACCTGCCACATGTGCGAGGCGAAGTGGTGGTACCGCGACGGCGAGGCGGTGCCGCTTCGATCGGTCATCGGCGGCGTGATCTCCCGCCAGGCCTAGTCCCGCCGTCGTCCCGAGACGCGCCCCGAACCTCCCCAGCCTCGCTTCAGTAGGATGCGGTGACCGTGTCACCGCCTCGCGACCTTCGTCGCATCTTCAAGGCCTACGACGTTCGCGGTGTCGTCCCCGACGAGCTCGACGAGGAGTCCGCTCGCCGGATCGGCGCGGCGTTCGCCGACTGGGCCGATGTGCGGACGATCGTCGTCGGGCGCGATTGCCGGCTCAGCTCGCCCACGCTTTCGGCCGCGGTGCGCGAGGGGATCGTCTCCCAAGGCACCGACGTGGTGGACCTGGGCCTCTCGTCCACCGACCTCCTGTACTTCGCCTCCGGCTCGCTCGATGCCGGCGGCATCATGCTGACCGCGAGCCACAACCCGCCGCAGTACAACGGCCTGAAGTTCTGTCTGCCCGGAGCCAAGCCGGTCGGGCAGGACACCGGCCTCACCGAGATCCGGGAACGCGCCGAGCGGAACGAGCTCACCCCCGCGCCGTCGCCCGGCCGCGTCGAGGAACGGGACCTACTCGACGCGTACGTCGAGCACGTCCTGTCGTTCATCGACGCGTCGGCGATCCGGCCGCTGACCGTCGTGGTCGACACCGCGAACGGCATGGGCGGGCTCGTCGTCCCGCCGGTGTTCGCGAGGTTGCCGGTGACGTTGATCCATCTGTTCCCCGAGCTCGACGGGACGTTCCCGAACCACCCCGCGGATCCGATCGATCCGGAGAACCAACGCGATCTGAGGCGTGAGGTGCTCGCGCGGCATGCGGACATCGGTCTTGCGTTCGACGGCGACGCCGACCGGGTCTTCGTCGTGGACGAGCGAGCCGAGGGCGTGAGCGGCTCGGAGATCACCGCGCTCGTCGCCCGGGCGATGCTCGAACGCAGGCCCGGGGCGCCGATCGTCTACAACCTGATCTCGTCGTGGGCGGTGCCGGAGGTGATCCGCGAGCACGGCGGGACGCCCATCCGAACGCGTGTCGGGCATTCGTTCATCAAGCAGGTCATGGCCGAGACGGGTGCCGTGTTCGGCGGCGAGCACTCGGGCCACTACTACTTCGCGGACAACTACGGGGCGGACTCGGGGCTGATCGCCGCGGTCATCGTCCTCGAACAGCTCTCGCGGGCCGGCGAACCCCTGTCCAAGATCCTCGCCCAGTTCCGGCGGTATGCGTCGTCGGGCGAGATCAACTCCCGTGTCCGAGACCAGGCCGCGAAGGTCGAGGAGCTCGCGGAGGCCTATCGGGACGGGCGACAGGACCGCACCGACGGGCTGACGGTAGAGTTCGACGACTGGTGGTTCAACGTGCGGCCGAGCAACACCGAGCCGTTGGTGCGTCTGAACGTCGAGGCCAGGACGGAGGAGCTCTTGAAGGACAAGACGGAGGAGCTCCTCGGCCTGATCCGACACGGGGGTCCGGGGGGCTCAAGGAGCGAGCGCCAAGGCGCGAGCGGTAACCCCCTGGGGAAGGAAGAAGGAGTGGGAGCATGAGCCTCGACCCGGAGCTTCTCGAGATCCTCGTCTGCCCGAACGACCGTGGAGATCTGGACTACCTCGAAGCCGAGCAGATCCTCGCCTGCAAGACCTGCGGGTACCGCTACCCGATCCGCGACGGCATCCCCGTGATGCTGATCGACGAGGCCGAGAAGCCGCCGACCGGCCGAAAGCGCAAGTGATCGATCTCGACGACGCCGCGGCGATGCTCGCGGCGGACCCGAGCGGGATGCTCGGGTTGGTCTCCGGGCTCGCCGACCATTGCCGCGAGGGGTACGAGCTCGGCCTCGCCGCCGAGGGACTTCCATCTGCCGACGCCCTCACCGCCGTCGCCTTCTGCGGGATGGGAGGCTCCGCGGTCGCGGGCGACGTGGTTCGGGTCCTGTATGCGGAACGTCTCCGTCTGCCCGTCACGGTGGTCCGGACGCCGGAGCTTCCGGCGTGGTGCGGACCGCACACGCTGGTGGTCGTCTCCTCGTACTCGGGCAACACGGCCGAGACGCTGGCGCTGTTCGAGAAGGCGGTCGCCCGGGGTTGCCGGATGATCGCCGTCACCTCGGGAGGGCAGCTGGCGCGGCTCGCGGCGGAGCTCGAGGTCGGAACGGTGCGCGTGCCGGGGACCTTCATGCCCAGAGCCGCGATCGGCTACCTCACGTTCGGCGTGCTCGGCGCCCTGGAATCCGTCGGGCTGGTGCCGTCCGTCGCCGCCGACCTCGACGAGACGCTCGGCGAGCTGCGCAGCATCCTCGACGTGAACGGGCCAGCCGTCCCGGCATCGAACAACCCGGCCAAGACGCTCGCCCTTCGGATCGGCGGGCGGTTCCCCGTGGTGTGGGGCGCCGAGGGGCTCGCGGCCACCGCTGCGTACCGATGGAAGACGCAGTTCAACGAGAACGCGAAGGTTCCGGCGTTCTGGGGCGCGCTTCCCGAGCTCGACCACAACGAGGTGGTCGGCTGGGCCGAAGGTGCCGGGCAGTCGTTCTTCCTCGTCGCCCTCCGACACGACGGCGAGCACGAGGAGGTGGCGGCCCGCTTCCCCCTGTCGATCGAGATCGCGCGCTCCTCGGGGATGGAGGCCGAGGAGATCCGAGCGAGCGGCGGCTCGGGCCTCTCGCGGCTGCTCGAGCTGATCCTGCACGGGGACCTCGTCTCGACGTACCACGCGATCGCCCGGGGCGTGGACCCGACGCCGATCGACGCGATCGCTCGCCTGAAGCGCGCGCTGGCGGAGGCCTGAGGTGGAGACGCGCGCCGATACCTACCCGTCGCCGGGGGACCGGCTCGCCGAGGAGGCGGCCGGGGTGATCCGAGAGCGAACCTCGCTCGTTCCCTCGGTCGGGGTCATCCTCGGATCGGGGCTGGGGGGTGCGGTCGAGGGGATGAGCGAGGCCGAGACGTTCCAGTACACCGATCTGCCCGGGTTCCCCGCGCCGAGCGTTCCCGGCCACGCGGGCGCGTTGTCGCTCGGGTTGCTCGACGGCGTTCCGATCGCCGCGTTCCGCGGGCGGATCCATTTCTACGAGGGCCACGAGCTCTCGCTGTGCTCGCTGCCCGTCAGGCTCGCCCGCATCCTCGGAGCCGGGACGATGGTCCTCACGGCCGCGGTCGGCGGCATCCAGCGGGACCTGGTTCCGGGCTCGATCGTGGTGGGGACCGATCAGATCAACATGTTGGGCTCGAACCCGCTTCGAGGCTGGCGCAACCCCGACGGCTCGCCTCCGTTCGTCGACATGTCACAGGTGTACGACGCCGGGCTCGTGGCCTTGACGAGGGAACGAGCGGAGGCGCTCGGGATCGCCGTCACGAGCGGTGTGTACGTCGCGATGCCGGGACCGACGTACGAGACGCCCGCGGAGATCGAGATGCTTCGGCGTTGCGGAGGGACGGTCGTCGGGATGTCCGTCGTCCCCGAGTCCACCGCCGCGCGGGCGCTCGGGATGCGCGTCATCGGGCTGTTCAGCCACACGAACCTCGCCGGGGAGCCGGCGACGCACCAGGAGGTGCTCGCGATGGCGGACCGCGCCGCCGGGGACACGAGCCGCCTCCTTCGGGAACTACTGCCGCGGTTGACCTAACGGGGAACGGAAGGAGTCTTGATGGACTGCGACGTGAAGGACCTCGGCCTCGCCGAGAAGGGGCGAGGCCGGATCGGTTGGGCGGCCGCCGAGATGCGGGTGCTCGCCCTGATCCGCGAACGATTCGAGAAGGAACGTCCGTTGCAGGACGTGCGCATCGCTGCGTGCCTGCACGTGACGAGCGAGACCGCCAACCTGATGGAGACCCTGAAGGCGGGAGGGGCGGACGTGGTGCTCTGCGCCTCGAACCCGCTCTCGACGCAGGATGACGTCGCGGCCGCGCTCTGCGAGACGAGCGAGATCGACGTCTACGCGATCAAGGGCGAGGACAACGAGACGTACTACCGGCACATCAACGCCGTGCTCGACCACCGGCCGCAGGTCACGATGGACGACGGGGCGGATCTGGTCAGCCTGCTCCACAAGGAGCGGCCGGATCAGATCGGCGACATCGTCGGCGGCACCGAGGAGACCACGACCGGCGTGATCAGGATGCGGGCGATGGCCGAGGACGGAGCGCTCCGCTATCCCATCGTGTCGGTGAACGACGCGAACACGAAGCACCTGTTCGACAACCGGTTCGGCACGGGCCAGTCGACGATGGACGCGATCATGCGTGCGACGAACCTGCTCCTCGCGGGTCGGACCATCGTCGTATGCGGCTACGGGATGTGCGGACGCGGGGTTGCCTCGCGCGCTCGCGGGCTGGGGGCGCGCGTGATCGTGACGGAGGTCGATCCGCTCCCCGCGCTCGAGGCCGCGATGGAGGGCTACCAGGTGATGCCGCTCCGGGACGCCGCCCGCGTCGGCGACGTCTTCGTGACCGTGACCGGCGACACGTCGGTGATCGGTCGGGAGCACATGACGGTCATGAAGGACGGCGCGGTGATGGCGAACTCGGGCCACTTCGACGTCGAGATCGACAAGGAAGCGCTCGCGGACCTCGCGGGTGGCAAGGTCCGCAGGATCCGCGACTTCGTCGACGAGTACACCCTGCCGGACGGGCGCAAGCTGCACCTGCTCGCCGAGGGCAGGTTGGTGAACCTCGCCGCCGCCGAGGGGCATCCGGCGGCCGTCATGGACATGTCGTTCGCGAACCAGGCGCTCTCGGTCGAGTGGATCGTGAAGAACCGGGGCCTCGAGCCCGGGGTCTATCCCGTCCCGAGCGAGATCGACGCCGAGGTCGCGCGTCTCAAGCTGCAGTCGATGGGGGTCGAGATCGACGCGCTCACCAAGGAGCAGGAGGAGTATCTGCGGTCGTGGGAGCAGGGGACCTGACCGATCCCGTCTCGGTCCGGGCGCGCTTCGAGCGCTTCCCTGCGACCGTGAAGGGGGCGTTCATCCTTCGCGGCGAGGACGCCGACCCTCACCAGGTCGTCTTCCGTGAGGCGAACGTGGTCGGGATCGGGCTCGGCGTGACCAGGCCGATGCCGATGGCGTCCGCGACGCTCGACGTCGCGCCGCACCGCGACGTGTTCGTGCCCTTCGAGATGCCGGTCTCCGAGCTCGAGCCCGGCTGGTACACGATGACGTGCGACCTCGAGATCGACGGGACGCTCGGCACCCACGACGGCGGCCGTCGCTTCTCGGTTCCCTGGCCGCGTTCCACCGTCCGGCGAGGACAGGTCCGGCCGGATCGGCACGCCGAGCTTGGCGATGGGACGAAGGTCCTGGTCGAGCAGGTCGATTGCGCGGGCGATTCGATCAAGCTGCATCTGCGCGTGGACCCGCCGGGACCGCTGAGCGTCAAGCTCGCGGCCGACGGAGCGCGGCTCGAGGTGCTCGAGGCCGAGGTCGACGAGACGAGCGGCCGGGCCAGGATCACCGCGTACCCCTTGCTGCGGACGGTCACGGCCCTGCGCATCGAGATGCGCGGCGCCGCGAAGGGCGCCGAGGGCACCGTCGAGGTCGAGCTGCCGTAGCCGGGTCGGTGGCGTGCGCTAGCGTGCGCGCGTGTTCGGTGGTCTGCTCGACGCGCTCTTCCCCAAGCGATGCGCCGGGTGCGGCGAGGGCCCCTGGCCCTTCTGCGACCGTTGCCGCGCCGAGATCGTCGTCCTGCATCCGCCGTGGTGTGCTCGGTGCGGCGCGCCCGGCCCGCGAGCGGTGGCAACCTGCCGGCACTGCCCGCCCGAGCCGCTCGTCGCCGCGCGTTCACCCTTCCTGTTCGAGGGTCCCGTGCGGCGCGCCGTCCACCGCCTCAAGTTCGCGGGCTGGAGGCCCGTGGCCGAGGCGCTCGGTGCGGCGATGGCGGGATCGTGCGAACTGTCCGCCGATGCGATCGCGTGGGTGCCGCTGTCGCGCCGGAGGAAGGCGGCTCGGGGGTTCGACCAGGCGCTCGCGCTGGCGCGAGCCGTCGCGCCCCGGCTGGACCTGCCCCTGATCCCGCTGCTCCGCCGCGTCGCCGACGCCGGTCCGCAGGCCCGGCGGGGAGGAGACGAACGCCGGCGGGCGATGCTCGACGCCTTCGCCGGGACGAGAACGGCGCCCGCTCGCGTCCTGCTCGTCGACGACGTCCTGACCACGGGCGCCACCGCCGCGGCGTGCGCGAGCGCGCTCGTGGCGGCGGGCGCATCGGAGGTCTCCGTGCTGACGGCCGCACGGGCCGTTTCCGGGGCGGCAAGCGACCTATACTCGACCCCGGGCCTGCGTTCGGGTCTGTGGTTGCCCGGAGAATCGCTCTCCGGAAGTCGAAGCCAGCCGCGGGCGAAGCGACCCACGTAAGCCGACCATTGGTCGGTGAGCATGGCGCGGTTTAGATGTAAGACCTGCCTCGGAGAGGGTGACCTCACCGGGAGAGGGTGCGAAGGCGGCCTCGGCCGGCGATCACCCCCGCAGGCGAGTGTGGGGACAAAGACCAGGTCAGCCGAGCGCAGGCCCGTACCACCGCGGCCGTTCGTCGATCCGCGAGGAAGGGGGGACCGGTGGACCTGTTGCTGAAGGCTCGCGGCGCCCGAATCACCGAGCAGCTGCGCCAGGTCGCCGAGCACAAGCTCGCGCGGCTCGGGCGGATGGAACCCAGGCTCACGCGCCTCGAGATCGAGATCATCTCGGAGAAGAACCCGCGGCAGGGAGGGGCCCACCGCGTCGAGGCGGTGGCGGACACGCCGCGCAGGACGTTCCGTGCCCATGCCAACGCTCGAGAGGTGGACGCGGCCCTCGATCTGGTCGCCGAGAAGCTCGAGCGGCAGATCCGGGATCATCACGAGAAGCTGCGGTCCCGGCGGCTTCCCGGCGGTCGCGTAAAATCCGCACGAGGCGCTCCGGAGACGCACGGCGCGTAGCGACCGGCGGCCGGTGGGGACGGGAGGTCCGGTGAGCGAGAAGGCCGAACAGTCCGAACGGCTACGGGTGCTGGTGTGCGACGACCACGCGCTGTTCCGCCGAGGGCTCCAGATGGTCCTCGATCAGGAAGAGGACCTCGAGCTCGTCGGAGAAGCTTCCGACGGCGTCGAGGTCGTCACCAAGGCTCAGGAGCTGATGCCCGACGTCATCCTGATGGACGTCCGCATGCCGAAGCGATCCGGCATCGAGGCGGCGAGCGACATCAAGGAAACGCTCCCGCACGTGAAGATCCTCATGCTGACGATCTCCGACGAGGAGGCCGACCTCTACGAAGCCATCAAGGCCGGGGCCTCGGGGTACCTGCTGAAGGAGATCCCCATCGAGGAGGTCGCCGACGCGATCCGCTCGGTCTGGGCCGGCCAGTCGCGGATCAGCCCGTCCATGGCGAGCAAGCTCCTCACGGAGTTCGCGGCGATGAGCAAGGCGTCCGAAGACAAGCCGCAGATGCCCGCGCCCCGGCTCACCGAGCGCGAGATGGAGGTCCTGCGGCTCGTCGCGCAGGGACTGAACAACCGCGACATCGCCAAGAAGCTGTTCATCTCCGAGAACACGGTCAAGAACCACATCCGGAACATCCTGGAGAAGCTTCACCTCCACTCGCGGATGGAAGCGGTCGTGTACGCCGTGCGCGAGAAGATGATCGAGATCAGCTGACGGTGGCGGTTCCGACCGACGAACGGCCGACGGCGGCGCTTGCGGCCGGCGACCGGCATCGTCTGGTTCGCCGGAACACCATCCTCCTCGCGTTCTCGCAAGGGCTTTCGGCGATGACCTTCCCGGTGCTGCTGATCGTCGGCAGCGTTGCGGCCGCCGAGATGACCGGGCACGACGGCTCGGTGGGCGTGGTGAACGCGTCCTACTTCGTGGCCGCGGCGGCCGGCGCGTTCGCGTTCGGCCGGGCGATGGACCGGTTCGGACGCAAGCCCGGTTTGGCCGTCTCGTACCTGCTCCTCGCGTCGGCCGGAGTCGTCTGCGGGCTGGCGATCGCGGCCGAGTCATTCCCCTTGCTCCTCGCCGGCGCCGTCCTGTTCGGGGTCGCGTTCGGTGGCGCCAACCTCGCGCGCGCGGCCGTCGCCGACATGTACGAGCCGTCGCGCCGCGGGCGCGCCGTGGGCACCGTCCTTGCCGCCGGCACGATCGGGGCGGTGGGCAGCCCGTTCCTCGTCGCCTTCCTCCGCGGCTGGGCCGACGGCGAGGCGCTCGATCCCAGCGTCCTGCCGTGGGCCATCGTGCCGGCCGCGGCGATCGCGGCGTTCGCCTGTTCCCTTTCCCTTCGGCCCGATCCCCGGGATCTGGCGATCGCGTCGGACCCGGCCGCTCCCTCCACGCCCGGCCGGCGGCCGCGCGATCTGCTGCTCGTTCCCCAGATCCGTACGGCCGTGCTCGCCGCCGCCGTCGGTCAGATGGCCATGGTCGCCGTCATGGGTGTCACCCCGATCGCGCTGCATCGACACGAGACGAGCTCGACCGTGGTCTCGACCGTCATCAGCCTGCACATCGCCGGGATGTGGGCGTTCTCGCCGCTGATCGGGGCCGCGCTCGACCGCTTCGGGCGCCGCCCCGGCCTCATCGCCGGCGGCGCGGCGAGCATCGCCGGCGCGCTGCTCGCCGCCACCGACACCCCGGGCTTCGTCGCGGTGGGCCTGTTCGCGATCGGTCTCGGGTGGTCGGCGACCTTCCTCGGAGCGACCGCGGTGATCAGCGATCTCACGGATCCGTCCGAACGCGGTGCCGCACTGGGCTTCAACGACCTCCTCGTGAGCCTCAGCTCGGCCGTCGCCGGGCTCCTCGGGGGTCTCGTGTTCGAGGGTGCCGGGTTCCGCATCCTCGGGTTCGGCGTGGCGACGCTCGTGCTGGTCGTCGTGCTCGGGGTCGCGCGGCTTCGCGAGCCGACGCCGGTCCGCGTCGGATCCGGCTGACCCGCCCGAGCGCGTTCTCCGGTCCTCCACGAGGGCTCCGGTACGATAAGAGGTCGGAACACCCCCACCCGCGCGAAGGTGGCTCCGTTGGTCATCCAGAAGATCGCAACGCTCGGTGAAGGCCGCAAGATCAAGCGGCTCGAGGACGTCGTCGCCCTCGTGAACACGTTCGAGCCCGAGGTCGAGGATCTGTCGAACGAGGAGCTCCGCGGCAAGACGCAGGAGTTCCGGCGTCGACTCGCGGACGGCGAGACACTCGACGACCTGCTGCCCGAGGCCTTCGCGGCCGTGCGCGAGGCCGCACGCAGGACGATCGGCCAGCGGCACTTCGACGTCCAGCTGCTCGGCGGCATCGTGCTCCATCAGGGCAAGATCGCCGAGATGAAGACCGGTGAGGGAAAGACACTCACCTCGACGATGCCCGCCTACCTGAACGCGCTCGCCGGCAACGGCGTCCACGTGGTAACGGTCAACGACTACCTCGCCAAGCGCGACTCGGAGTGGATGGGCGGGATCTACCGGGCACTCGGCGTTTCGGTCGGGCTGATCCAGTCGCACATGAGCCCCGCGGAGCGCCGGCCCGCGTACGGCGCCGATCTCACGTACGGGACGAACAACGAGTTCGGGTTCGACTACCTCCGCGACAACATGGCCATGCGGGCCGAGGACATGGTCCAGCGAGGGCACGCGTTCGGCATCGTGGACGAGGTCGACTCGATCCTGATCGACGAAGCCCGGACCCCGCTCATCATCAGCGGCATGGTTGCGGACTCGGCGAAGTGGTACCAGACCTTCGCGCGCCTGGTCCCGCGCCTGCGGCGCGACGACGATTACGAGATCGACGAGTCCAAACGCACGGTCGCCGTGACCGAGTCGGGCGTGGCCAAGGTCGAGGAGGCGCTCGGCCTGGACAACCTATACGAGCACGTGCACACGCCGCTGGTCCATCATCTGCAGAACGCGCTCCGCGCGAAGGAGCTGTACAAGCGCGACGTCGACTACATCGTGACCAGCGGCGAGGTGAAGATCGTCGACGAGTTCACCGGCCGCGTCCTGGAAGGGCGCCGCTACTCCGAGGGCCTGCACCAGGCGATCGAGGCCAAGGAGGGTGTGCGCGTCAAGGAGGAGAACCAGACGCTGGCCACGATCACGATCCAGAACTACTTCAAGATGTACGACAAGCTCGCGGGCATGACCGGTACCGCGAAGACGCAGCTGACGGAGTTCCAGTCGGTCTACGACCTCGACGTGGTCGAGGTCCCCACGAACCGGCAGATGATCCGCACCGACGAGCAGGACCTCATCTACAAGACCGAGGACGCGAAGTGGAACGCGGTCGTGGAGGACCTGGCCGAGCGAAACGAGAAGGGACAGCCCGTGCTGGTCGGCACGGTCTCGATCGAGAAGTCGGAGAAGCTCTCGGGCTACCTGAACCGCCGCGGCGTCCCGCATCACGTCCTGAACGCGAAGAACCACGAGAAGGAGGCGATGATCGTCGCCCAGGCCGGCCGGATCGGCGCGGTCACGGTGGCGACGAACATGGCCGGCCGAGGTGTCGACATCCTGCTCGGCGGCAACCCCGAGTACCTCGCGCGCCAGGAGATGGCGGCTCGCGAGTTCGACAACGACCGCTACCTCCTGTTCGAGATGAACGAGGAGGAGCGGGCCGAGTACGAGGCCGAGTACGAGCCGATCTTCCGCAAGTTCAAGCAGCAGACCGACGCGGAGCACGACGAGGTCGTAGGTCTCGGCGGGCTGTACGTCCTCGGCACCGAGCGCCACGAGTCGCGCCGCATCGACAACCAGCTCCGCGGCCGTTCCGGACGTCAGGGCGACCCCGGCGACTCGTTGTTCTACCTCTCGCTCGGGGACGACCTCATGCGGATGTTCGCGAGCGACCGGATCGGCTCGATCATGGAGAAGCTCAAATGGCCCGAGGACGAGCCGATCACCGCGAAGATGGTGACGAAGGCCGTCGAGAGCGCACAGCGGCAGATCGAGGAGCTCAACTTCGAGCGCCGCAAGAACGTCCTGAAGTACGACGACGTGATGAACACCCAGCGCCAGGTGATCTACGCCGAGCGCCAGAAGATCCTGAAGGGCGAGGACTTCAAGGACGAGGCGCTCAACATGGTGGAGGACGTCGTCCGCGCCACCGTCCAGCGGCTCGCGCCCGAGGAGGTCTTCAACGAGGAGTGGGACCTCGACATGCTCCTGGCCGGGCTCGCCGAGGTGTACCCCACCCGGATCACCCGCGCCGAGCTCGAGGACATGGTGACGTCGCAGGATCTCCTGGACCGCGCGGTCGAGGAAGCGCTCGAGCGCTACGAGGAGAAGGAGCAGACGCTCGGATCACAGACGATGCGCGAGCTCGAGCGCCTGGTCCTTCTGAACATCACCGACACGCGCTGGCGCGAGCACCTGTACGAGATGGACTACCTGCAGGAGGGGATCCACCTCCGCGCGTACGGGCAGAAGGACCCGCTCACCGAGTACCGGCGCGAGGCGTTCGCGATGTTCGAGGAGCTCACCGACTCGATCAAGGACGGGTTCGTCCGCTACATCTACCGGGTCGAGCTCGTGCGGCAGGACGAGCCCTCGCGGCCTCGGCCGCAGCGGGTGCAGATGTCGCACGGCGACCAGGATCAGGCCCCGAACGCCGGCGCGTCCCCGCAGGCGAGGTCCGACAAGGTGCCGCGCAACGCGCCGTGCCCGTGCGGGAGCGGCAAGAAGTACAAGAAGTGCCACGGCGCCACAGCGTAGGCACGAGAAGTCACGGCATCGCGAAGAGCCGGCCGGGTGACCCGGCCGGCTCCTCCTTCCCGGCTGAGAGGCTCCTCAGGTTCTCAGCGGTACTTCCAGCAGATGTCGCAGAGCTCGCCGCCGCTTCCCGTCCCGTTCGTGGTCCCGCTTGTGGCGGTCGGAGTCCCGATCTCGGCCCCGAGCTGCTTGGCGCGCTCGGCCAGGAACCGGCCGCTCAGCTCGGTCGGCGCGGCCGTCGCCGCTCCAGCGGTCGAGAAGGCGATCCCGCCGGTCAGCTCGGTCGGCGTGTTCACGACGGTGCCCGCGAACGCCTCGGGGAGCGCAACCGCGCTCCCGACCTGCTTCCCGTGGGTCGCCGGGACCCCGGTGCTGATGGGCGCGCCCGCGACGGCCGACGTGGTCTCGTCGCTGGGGGTGGTGTCGGGCGAGGTCACGATCACGGCGACGATCGCCACGACGAGCAGCACGAGGAGCGCGACCGGCCACATCGGCTGGGCGACCCGTGCGTTCGGCTGGAGTGTCCCGATCTGTGTGCTCATCGCCGTCCTCCCTTCCTCCCGAGTCTTCCTGTAACGGCGTGGGCAGGACGCTACGGGGGCCGCGCGACGGGCTCGGTGTCCGCGCGCACCATCCCGATGTGACCTCGGTCACGCCCGTCGGCGGGTCCGCTAGGCTCGGGCACGAGGAGGTTCCGGTTGGCCGACGCGACCCGACGCGACGAGATGCGGCCCATCACGGCCCTGTTCGCCGACATCGTCGGCTCGACCGGGCTCGGCGAGCGCCTCGGTCCGGACGAGGTGAAGGCGCTCGTGGGCGAGTTCGTGACCCGGATGAGCCGCGCGGTCGAGGAGTACGGCGGCATCGTCCAGGCGTACATGGGCGACGGGATCTGCGCGTACTTCGGCGTTCCCATCGCGCACGAGGACGACCCGGAGCGTGCGGCCCGAGCCGCGCTCCGGATCGTCGGGGTCGCGGGCGGATACGCCGCCGAGGTCGAGTCGGCGTGGGGCATCACGGGTTTCAGCGTGCGGGTCGGGCTGAACAGCGGCCCGGCGGCGGTCGGCGTCGTCGGCGGCGAGGACGCGCAGACCGTGGCCCTGGGAGACACGACGAACGTCGCGGCCCGGCTGCAGTCCGCGGCCGAGCCCGGAACGATCGCGGTCGGACCCGGGTCCGCATCCCGGCTCGCGTCGATCTTCGTCCTGGAGCCGCTCGGGGACCTGTCCGTCAAGGGAAGGAAGGGAGCGGTTTCCGCGTCGCGCCTGGTGGGAGCGCGGCCTTCCGCCGAACCGCGGGCCGTCACGCCGCTCGTCGGCCGCGGACGCGAGCTCGGGCGCCTCGAGAGCTCCGCGAAGGATCTCCAGGCGGGACGCGGACACGTCCTGTTGGTCGTCGGCGAGGCCGGGCTCGGCAAGACGCGGATGCTGGAGGAGCTGCGCACCCGGACGGGCGAGGCCGCCACCTGGCTCGAGGGCCGGTGCGCGTCGTACGGGGCCGAGGCGCCGTTCGGGCCCTTCGTCGACGTGCTGCGCACGTGGATCGGTGCCGACGAGGGCGATGCCGAGCTCGCCGTGCGGATGAAGCTTCGGGCACGGGTCGGCGCGCTCCTCGGTCCGGCGCAGGAACGGATCCTGCCGTACCTCGGCCTGCTGCTCTCGATCCGGCTGGATCCGGACCAGGAACGCGAGCTGCTCTCGCTCTCGGCCGACGAGCTGGCGGCGCGAGAGCACGATGCCTACCTGACCTGGGTCGAGGCGGTGGCGGCCAAGCGCCCGCTCGTCCTGGCATTGGACGACCTGCACTGGGCGAACCGGACGACCCGCGAGCTGGCCGAGCGCCTCCTGGACCTCACCGACCGGTCGGCCGTGATGCTCGCCGTGGCCCTTCGCCCCGATCCCGCTTCGGAGGGATGGGTGTTCCGCTCGAAGGCGCAAGGCGAGTTCGCGCACCGGACCGAGGAGCTGACGCTGGCTCCGCTCACCCCCGACGCCGCGCGCGAGCTGATCGATGCGATCGTGCCGCCCGGACTGTTCGGCGAGCCCGTCCGGGACGAGCTCGTCGCGAAGGCCGAGGGGAACCCGCTGTACGTCGAGGAGCTCGTCCGCGCGCTGATGCAATCCGGCGGCGACCGGCGGCGGACGTGGACGATCACGCCGGGGACGGCGGCGGAGCTGCCGCCCGCGCTCGAGGCCCTCCTCGTGGCGAGGATCGACCGCCTCGAGCCGGGTGCGCGCCGGCTCGCGCAGGTCGCCGCGGTCGTGGGCCGCGAGTTCCCGGTCTCGGTCGCGGCCGTCGGTCGCCGAGAGCGCCGATCCGGGCGGCGACGTCGCCGCCCTGCTTCGCGCCGAGATCGTGCGCGAGCTCCGTCGCTTCCCCGAGCTCGAGTGCACGTTCCGGCACGGCCTGCTTCAGGAGGCCGCGCTCTCGACGCTCACGCCGACGTCGATGCGAGAGCTGTACGGCCGTGTCGGCCATGCGATGGAGGAGCGATACGCGGACCAGCTCGAGGAGTCGCTCGAACGCCTCGCGTTCTACTTCTATCGCAGCGCCGAGCCGGAGATCGCGGTCGGGTACCTGGAGCGCGCCGCCGAACGGGCGGTTCGGCCTGGAGGCCTTCGAGCGGGCCGAGAGCCTGTGGACCAGGGCGCGCCGGCTCGCGGAGCGGGTCGGAGACGAGGAGGCGATCGCGCGCTTCGACGCTCGTCTGGCTGAGCTGGCGTCGCGCGCCGCGGGGAGCGCCTGAGCCTCAGAGAGACGGCGACGTCTTGCCGACGCCGATCGCGAGCATGTTCGCGAACGCGGTCCCGGTCGGCGGCCGCTTCTCCGGCTCCTTCGCGAGCGCCTGCTGGATCGCCCACCAGACCGACGCCGGCGCGTCGTCGCGACCTGCCGTCGGGTCGGGCGGCTCGAGGTTCAGGTGCGCGCTCGCCAGCTCGAACATCGTCTTGTCGGCGTACGGTGCGCGCCCGGCGACGCACTCGTAGGCGAGGCACCCGAGCGCGTACTGATCGCTCGCCGCCGAGGCCGGTGCTCCTCGGAGGAGCTCGGGGGCGAGGTAGTCGAGCGTGCCCATCACCATCCCCGGCTTCGTCAGGACGGTGTACGCGCGGCCCTTGGCGAGTCCGAAATCCGTGAGCATCGCCGAACCGCGCTCGTCGATCAGGACGTTCGACGGCTTCACGTCGCGATGCACGATGCCGCTCGCGTGCAGCGCGTCCAACCCGGAACCGACGTGCCGGACGAGGCGCACGACGGCGTCGATCGGCAGGGGACCCTCGCCCCGAAGGCGGGCCTCCAGGGTCCGGCCGTCGACGAACGCGACCGCGAGGTAGGACCTGCCGTCGGCCTCTCCGGCATCGACGATCGGCACCAGGTGCCGGTGCTGGACCTCGCCGGCCGCCCGAGCCTCGTGCACGAAGCGGCGACGGAAGACCTCGTCGTGGTCGAGCTCGGGTCGAAGGACCTTCAGCGCCACGACGAGGCCGTCGGGTTCGCGCACGGCACGGAAGACGATCCCCATCCCGCCCTCGCCGAGCGGAGCCTCCAGCCGGTAGGCGCCGAGGCTGTCGCCGGGGCCCAGATCCGCCATGGCGCGAGGATAGACGTTCCCTGCTCCCGCCTCTTTTCCCGCCCGCCCGTGTTCCGAGGTGTCCGACGTCACGTGCGTGTGGTGGCGCGCGACACCCTTCGGATCCGCCGGCGCCGCTAGCGTCCCGGGCACAGGGGGTGGGGCAGATGATGGGGAGCGACATGGTTGCGAGGGAGCGGATCGCTCAGCTCATGCGTGAGGCCGAGGCCGACCGGATCGCCCGGCCGCTGGTGAAGGCCCGCAGGGCCGCCCGCCGCGAGCGCTTCCGCACCAGCCTGAACGGGGTCGGCGCGGTCTTCGCTCGGCGCCGGCAGCGCACGGCCGAGCCGGTCGTCGAGCGGTAGGACGTCGCGGAGACCTCGCGGCTGCCGGTTACGATGATGGCGTGAGCGAGCAGACGGACCGTCTCGAGGATCTCGCGAAGCGCATCGCGGCCGCGAAGGAGTTCCTTTGACGTCGACGGCAAGCGCGCGAAGGCGGACGAGCTCGAGCGCCAGACGTCCGACCCTTCGCTCTGGGACGACCCGAACCGCGCTCGACAGCTGACGACGGAGCTCGCTCGTCTCCGTGACCAGACCGAGCGGTACGACGACCTCCTGCGACGCCTCGAGGACGCGAAGGCGATGGACGAGCTCCTCGCCGAGGAGAAAGACGCCGAGATGGCGGCCGATCTCGGCCGGGCCGTCGGCAAGCTCGCGGGCGACGTGCAGCGTCTCGAGCTCGCCACCCTGCTCGGCGGCGAGTACGACGCGAACGACGCGATCGCGACCCTGCACGCGGGTGCCGGCGGGACCGAGTCGCAGGACTGGGCCGAGATGCTCCTGCGCATGTACCTCCGCTGGGCCGAACGCGAGGGCCTCGATGTCGAGGTGGACGAGACGCTCTTCGGCGAGGAGGCCGGGATCAAGAGCGTGACCTTCATCGTGCACGGAACCAACGCCTACGGCCTGCTCTCGGCCGAGCGGGGCGTGCACCGGCTCGTTCGCATCAGCCCGTTCGACGCGCAGAAGCGCCGCCATACGTCGTTCGCGAACCTCGACGTGGTCCCCCTCATCGACGAGGCGACGGAGAGCGACGTCGAGATCGACCCGAAGGACCTCCGCATCGACGTCTATCGCTCGACGGGGCCGGGCGGACAGTCGGTGAACACCACGGACTCCGCGGTGCGGATCACGCACCTTCCGACCGGGATCACCGCGGCGTGTCAGAACGAGCGGTCGCAGCTGCAGAACCGCGCCGTGGCCATGCGGATCTTGAAGTCCCGGCTGTTCGAGCGGATGCGCGAAGAACAGCAGGAGCGTCTGGAGAACCTGCGCGGCGAGCGCAAGGGGATCGACTTCGGCTCGCAGATCCGCTCCTACGTCCTGGCGCCGTACCGCCTCGTGAAGGATCATCGGACCAACCTCGAGATCGGCGACGTCGATCGCGTCCTCGACGGGGACCTCGACGAGTTGATCGAGGCCGAGCTCAGGCGCCGGGCAGAGGGGAAGAGTCAGGCGTCGTAGCGCGGCGCCGGGCGATCGCCGCCACCGTGACCGCGGCGAGCGCGAGGACCGTCCAGGCGACGGCGGACAGCGCGATCCCGAGCCCGATCGCCGGCTCGCGATAGACGAGCCGGATCTCGTGGCTCCCTTCGGGGACCGCCACCGCCTGGAGCAGGTAGTCCGCGCGAAGGACCGGTGCCGGAGCACCGTCGACGCTCGCCACCCATCCCGGTTCCCACACGTTGCGCACGACCACCAACGAGGGCGCATCCGCCCGAACGGAGATGCGGACGTCCTCGGGACGAACCTCCGAGTACGTCGCCGTGCCGGAGGCGCCGGTGCCGGCCGACTCGATCCCGGGGTCGCTCTCGACGACGGCGGTCTGGGCGGGGTCGAAGCCCTCGGTCAACACCGCTTCCAACGCCTCGGCGCCGTCGACCACCGTCCACGCCGATGTCACGGTCGCACGCGGCTGCGCGACGTCGAGGTCGTACAGCCGGTACCCGCGTTCGGACGCGACGATCTCACCGCCGATCGCGGGCGGGAGCGGCTGGCTCTCGTGCGCGACCAGGTACCGGATGCCGAGGAGCCGAACGTCCTCGACGGAGGGGATCTGGATCACCGCGGCGTTGTAGAAGACCGGGAGCCGGTTCGTCGCGCGGATGAAGGACCAGTACCGCGGAACCTGGATCGGCGAGACCCCGAGCGCGTCGTGCAGCCCGAACGGGATCGCCCGGCCGAGCAGCAGGGCGGGCCAGTCGGCCTCGGCCTGCGTGAACAGGTAGCCCTTGTTGAAGTAGGCGGCGGGCGGCACCCAGGCGAGATAGCGCTCGTGGTCGCGCTCGGCGATCGTCCGCGCGATCGGTCCCGGCGCCAGGTATCGGTCGAGGTCCACCCTCGGCCAGCGGAGCGGCCCGGCCACCAGTACCGGGTGTTGCGCGGACTCGAGACCGAGATAGACGGTCCCCCCTCGGTACGCCGAGGACCACAGCGCCCCCGCGAGGAGGTCGACGGCGAGGACGCCGGCGAGCGCCGCGGGAGCCCACCGGCGTCCTCGGACGAGCCCACGCACGACGAGGATGACCGCGGCGAGGCCGATCGCGAACACCACCAGTCGCCCGGCGTTCGCGCCCGCGACCAACGGCAGCGCGAGGAACAGCCCGGCCGGAACCGCGAGCCATCGCAGCGTCTGCTTGAACGAGGGACGCCGGTCCAGGAGCGACTGAACGCCGATCGCGCCGAGCACGGGAACGACGAGGAACGCGAGGTATCGGAGCCGTCCGGGATTGTGCAGGAGCACGTCGCCGAACGGGATCCGAAGGACCATCGCGCGGAACCAGCCCGCGCCCACCACGAGCGTGAGGGTGAGGAGGTAGCCCACCACGCCGACGGCCGCGAACGACGCGACCAGGAACCGGCGCCCGCGGTCACGCACCGCGAAGGAGAGCGCGAGCAAGGTCGCGGCACCGAGGTACGCCCCCGGCGTGGACGCCAGCGCGAGCGGCCACGCGCTCCAGATCCCGTGGTCGGGGATCGGCCGGTCCATCACCGACGCGCGCGCGACCGTTCCCTCCAGTGCCGCGTACCCGGCTCGCAGGCTGGAGCGCTCGAGCAGGACGAATCGTGGGAGCAAGATCGCGAGACTCGCGAGCGGTAGGAAGGCGAGGAAGCCGAGCGCGAACAGGACGGCGGATCGGGTCGGCAGCGTTCCGGCGCGCACCTCGTGGATCGCGCGACCGACGACATAGGCGATCGCGAGCGCCGTGCCCATCGCGAGACCGTGTGAGAGGTGCGCGGTCGCGACCTGGCTCCAGGCCAGCGCGGCAAGCGCCATCCAGACGAACCGCATCCCGCCGCGCGAAGAGAAGAAGCCCGAGGCGCCGACCAAGACGAACGGCGTCCACGCGAGGAACCCGACGAACGGCAACGAGATCGCGATGATCGAGGCGGCCGCCGCCATCGCGAGCGACAAGCCGCCGACCGTCGCGGCGATGCGACCGAGTCCTTCCTTGCGCAGGAACCACCACAGGCCGAGACCGGCGAGGATCGGGTTCAGCACGATGAACGCTCGCAGGCCGTCGCCGCACCCGAACACCGCCGACGTCAGCATGCTCGGCAGGTAGAGCCAGCCGGACTGGGCATCGGCGGCGAACGGCGTGCCCGCCATCTCGAACGGGTTCCACAGCGGGACGCGACCGTCGGCGAGCGCCGAGCCCATCAGGCAGGACCTCGGCAACCACATGGACAGGATGTCGGGGTGCTGGTTCGTCAGGTTCGGGAGGAAGGCGAACCCGCGGAGGGCGATGAGGACGCAGACGACGATCGTCGCCGGCCCGGCGACGGCTGCACCGATCGTCCGGAGCCGCGAGCGTCGTTGCGCCGCCGGCGCTGCAGCGGGGGGCGGCGCGGCCCGGATCGCCGTCTCCATCGTTCGCTCAGGCTATCCGGTGGCGCTTCGTTCCTGTTCCGCAGGTCCTCTGCTAGACTCCGCCGCGGCCGACCTCCCGGACTTCCCCCGAAAGCACCCATGATCAGTCTTCAGCACGTCACGAAGGTCTATCGGACGGGCACGACCGCCCTCGAGGACGTCAGCGTCGAAGTCGAGAAGGGCGAATTCGTGTTCATCGTCGGCGCGTCCGGCTCGGGCAAGTCGACGTTCATCCGTCTGTTGCTCAAGGAAGAAGAGGCGACGAAGGGAGAGATCTACGTCGCCGGCAAGAACCTCGCCAAGCTCACCGCCTGGAAGGTCCCGCATCTGCGCCGCAACATCGGGACCGTGTTCCAGGACTTCAAGTTGCTCGCCGACAAGACGGTTTTCGAGAACGTCGGCTTCGCGCTCGAGGTCATCGGGAAGCCGAAGCACGTGATCGACGCCCGGGTGCCCGAGATCTTGGACCTCGTGGGCCTGGGGGAGAAGCTCAACAGCTACCCGGACGAGCTCTCCGGCGGGGAGCAGCAGCGCGTCTCGCTCGCCCGCGCCTGCGTGAACCGTCCGCTCGTGCTCCTCGCCGACGAGCCCACCGGGAACCTGGACCCGAGCACCTCGGTGGAGATCATGCGTCTGCTCGACAAGGTCAACCGGATCGGCACGACCGTCGTGATGGCGACGCACGACCAGGCGATCGTGGACGCGATGCGCCGGCGCGTGATCGAGCTCGAGAAGGGCAAGGTCATCCGCGACCAGGCCAGGGGGGTCTACAGCTGATGGCGCGCTTCGAGTACTTCTTCCGCGAGACGACCTCGGGTCTTCGCCGGAACGGCCTCGTCGCGTTCGCCGCGATCAGCACGACGTTCATCGCGCTGCTGCTCTTCGGCCTCGCGCTCCTCATCAGCCGTCAGGTCAGCCTGATGATCGAAGCGACCACCGGCAACGTCGAGGTCGCCGTGTACCTGAGCGACCCGGTGAACCCCGACACGGTGGGATCGCTCACGCAGACGCTCGTCGAGCTGCCCGTCGTCGAGGACGTGATCTACGAGAGCAAGGACGAGGCGTACGAGCGGTTCATCCAGCTGTTCAAGGACCAGCCCGCGCTCGTGAACAACGTGGACCCGGAGGCGCTCCCGGCCTCGCTTCGCGTCAAACTCAGCGATCCCGAGCGGTATTCGCAGGTGGAGGCCGTGCTGCGAGGCCAGCCCGGCATCGAACGTGTCGTCGACCAGAGCGCGTTCCTCGACCGTCTGTTCTCGATCACCCGGGTGTTCCGGGTCGGCGTGCTGATGGTGTCGTTCGTCATGCTCGTGTCGGCCGCGATCTTGATCGCGAACACGGTCCGCATGGGGCTGTTCGCCCGGCGCAAGGAGATCGGCATCATGAAGCTCGTCGGCGCGACGAACTGGCGGATCCGGATCCCGTTCCTCATCGAGGGCATCGTCGAGAGCCTGATCGGCGCGGGCGCGGCCATCTTGTTCCTGTTCGGCCTGAAGGTCGCGTTCGTCAACCCGCTCTACGGCCGGATCCTGTTCGTGCCGTGGGTGACGAACGCCGACGTGGTCGCGATCATCCCGTGGCTCCTGGTCGCCGGGGCCGTGGTCGCCGTGCTCGCCGGGCTCGTGGGCATGCGGCGCTTCCTCGACGTGTAGTGAGCCCCAAGGCGGACGCCGAGCAGAAGACCGTCATCTCCAATCGCCGCGCGCGGCACGACTACGAGATCCTCGAGCGCTACGAGACCGGCATCGTGCTGACCGGCGCCGAGGTCAAGTCGCTGCGGGGAGGGCGCGGGTCCCTCGCCGAGTCGTTCGCGCGCGTTCGCGGCCGCGAGATCTGGATCGAGGGGATGCACATCCCGCCGTACGAGCAGGCGATGGACAAGCGGACCTACGACCCGATCCGGCCGCGCAAGCTCCTGCTGCATCGGACCGAGATCGAGCGGCTCATCGGCAAGACGGCCGAGCGTGGGCTCGCGCTCATCCCGATGCGCGTGTACTTCACGCACGGGATGGCCAAGCTCGAGCTCGGCCTCGGGCGAGGCAAGCGCCAGTTCGAGAAGCGCCAGGCGCTCGCGGAGCGCGAGCACGAGCGCGAGATGCAGCGGTCCGCCGGCCGCCGCCGCTAGTGGGTATCCTTCGGCGTCACCCACGGAAGAAGGAGATGCTCGTGCGCCGTTTCACCATGGTCGTCGTCGGTCTCGCGATGGCGCTGGTCCTGCTTCCCGCCTGCTCGGACGACGGGGGCGGCGGGGACGGCGGCGCAGCGCCGGCCGTGACCCCCGGAACCTACGTGAAGAGCCTCTGCACGAGCGTCCAGTCCTATGTCGACGACATCACGACGCTGTCGACCGACTTCGCCGCCGGGATCGATCCGGCCGCCTCGGCCGACGATCAGAAGCAGGCCGTGCTCGGCTTCCTGGACGACGCGCTCGCGCTGACGGATGCGTTGATCGAACAGGTGGACGCGTCCGGCGTTCCCGACGTCGAGGGAGGCGCGGCCATGGTGGAGGCCATCGCCGCCTCGTTCCAGGAGGCACGCGACGTCCTCGAGGCGGCCCGGGCGCGGGTCGAGGCCGCGTCGACCGAGGACCCACAGGCGTTCGCCGCCGAGCTCAACGAGGTCGGCGCCACGATCCAGAGTTCGCTCGGAGGGATCGGTGGGTCGCTGGACCTGGTCGAGTCGCCGGAGCTTGCCGCCGCGGCTGAGGACGAGCCGACCTGTGCCGCCCTTGCGGCGGCGGTGAACTAGGCGGCGCTCGTATACTGCGAGGACAACTGCATATGGGGGTGTACCGGCTTCGACCTGAGCGTTCATCGGTCAGGGGAAGCGGGCCGAGGTCCCCGGATGCCTCGCAAAAAGCCGGGATAACACAAGCGCCGATAACTACGCGCTCGCTGCCTAACCAAGGTTAGGTAGCCGTCCGCCCGGGCTCGCCTGCGACCCGGGGTCGGGCGTCGTGAGCAGGCTCACCGCAGCGGTTCCGTCCGGGGGCCGCGGCGGGAAAACGCACCCGGGCTGGTCTCGAGGTCCTCCGCCGACGGGAGTCTCGAGACGAGATCTTTCGTCGGCTGCGCCCGGAGAAGCCCTGATCGGTCGCCCGGGGACGGGGGTTCGAATCCCCCCACCTCCACGACACACGTCGCCGCGCGGATCCCGCGCAGGCGGCACCTGCCGTTCGCCTGTCCGTCCCGTGTTAGAACACGTCGGAGCATCGATCCGGCGGGGGGTGGATGTGAGCGCTGACCCGAGGGTCGGCACGGAGATCGCGGGATACCGTATCGAGCGGCCGCTCGGTCGCGGCGGGATGAGCATCGTGTACCTCGCCGAGCACCTCCGTCTACGCCGCAAGGTCGCGTTCAAGATCCTCAGCCCTGAGCTCTCGAACGACGAAGCGTTCCGCACGCGATTCATCCGGGAATCCGAAGCCGCCGCCTCGCTCGACCATCCGAACATCATCCCGATCTTCGAGGCGGGAGAGGCGGACGACGCCCTTTTCATCGCGATGCGCTACGTGAAGACCACGGATCTGGCCGCGCTCCTCGGCGATCGGGGACGGCTCGATCTCCCACATACGGTGTCGATCGTGGAGCAAACGGCGAGCGCCTTGGATGCCGCTCACTCCGAAGGGCTCGTGCACCGCGACGTCAAGCCGGCGAACCTTCTCGTCGCCGTCGGTGCGGGTCCCGGAGGAACCGACCACGTCTACCTGTCGGACTTCGGGCTCACGAAGCGTACGGCGACGCAGAGCGGACTCACGAGGACGGGCTCGTTCATGGGAACGCTCGACTACGTCCCTCCGGAGCAGATCAAGGGGCAGGACCTCGATGGCCGGTCGGATCAGTACGCCCTCGCGTGTGTCTTGTACCAGTGCCTCACCGGGCACGTGCCGTTCGATCGCCAGGACGAGGCCGCCGTCTTGTACGCGCACCTGTCCGAACCCCCTCCGTCCGTCACCGCGACGAGGCCTGACCTGCCGGTGGAGATCGACGCGGTCGTGGCTCGCGGCATGGCGAAGGAACCCGCCGATCGGTTCTCGACGTGCGGGGACCTCGCGAACGCCGTACGGGCCGCCGCGGGGATGGCCGAACGCACGGTCACGCTCCCGGGAGCGGCGCTCGCATCGGCGGTTGCCGGGGGCACGGTCGACCCGACACGGGTCGCTCCACCGCCCACGGCCGCTGCGGGTCCCCCGAGGGTTCCGCCACCGGCTCAGCCCGCCGTCCCGCCCCCGGCACCGATCCAGGATCCGAAGGCGCCCGTTCCTTCCCGCGGACGGAACCGGACGGGGCTCATCGCGGCCGCCGTGGCCGCCATCGTCCTGCTCGGGATCGGCCTGCTGCTCCTGCCGCTCCGCGGCGGAGGAGAGGAGGAGCCGTCGCCGTCCGCATCGGCGGTCGCCGAGCCGCCGCCCGAGCCCACTCCGACCGAGGAACCCTCGCCGGAACCTTCTCCGACCGAAGAGCCATCGCCCGAGCCGCCGCCCGTGAATCCGCTCGTCGGCAGTTGGGTGGGGACCGATGCGGATGGAAGCACCAACAGGCTCACGATCCGGAGGGACGGAAGCTTTCGATCGACAGATGACAACGCGCTCGTCTGTTCGCCCGATGGGTTCATCGTGATCGACGACGTGGGCGAGTTCCGCAAGCGCCAGGGTCGCGAACAACTGATCCTGCGCGATGCGTTCGCCGATTGCCGGCAGGGCTCCGGCGACCTCACGATCCCCGAGCTCATCTTCGAGCACGACCCCGCCACCGACACGGTGAGGAGCGTGAACGAGCCGCCTCCGGGCACGATCTTCCGGCGGGTCTGATGCGTCAGTGTTCGAGCCGCGCTCCTTGGGCGTCGGCGCGGACCGTGACGAGCTCTCCGGTTCGGAACGCGCCCTCCGGCGTCACCACGACCGGGATCGTCCGGCCGTAGAGCTCGCGGGCGACGATCGCTCCGAGCGCGAGGATCGGATCCGGTTCGCGCAGCACGATCGCCACGGGAGCCGTGCCGGCGCGGATCGATTCGGCGAGGACGCTCGAGCTGGAGCTCGACCCTCGGCCCGACGGCATGACCAGGACGCGGCCTGCCACGTTCGCGTCGCGTTGCGGGTGATGGATGTCGATGATGTCGCCCGTCGCGGGGTCCACGCCGCCCCAGAAGCTGAGCGGCTCGTCCAGCACGAGCGCCTCGCCGTGTGCGTCACCGGCCACGAGCGTTCGAGCCTCAGTCATCGGCCCACAGCGCCGGGTCGCGGACGATACGGCCCTCGAGCGCCGAGCGGACGCACTCCTCGAGGCTCCCGAACGCCACCTGGACACCGAGGTTCGTCGGTGCGTACCACGCCCACTTGCCTGAGTCGGTCATCACCCGGCCCTTGGCCGTGCCGAGCATCGGGCTCAGGTACGTGCAGGTGTCCGTCACGATGCGGACCCCCGCGCGTTCCAACGCCCCCGACACGCCCCGGAGTTCGGCCTCGGCGAGGATCTCCCGTCCGGTGTTCACCCAGAGCGCCACGCTCGGCTTTTCGCCGCCGAGCAGCTCGGCCAGCCGTTCGAGCTGGGAGAGCGACGCATGCGGTGTCCCGACGCAGACGGCGCCGAGCCGGTCCCCGCCCTTCGCGGTCTCGAGCTCGTCGCGGGCGGCGCGCAGCGACGCTGCCGTCACCGCGATCTCCGGAACGGTCGCGCCGCCCGTGGCGGCCTCGAGGGTCGGCGCCTCCGGCGTGAGACCGACGGCGTGGAACATCGCCACCGACCCCGACGAGGATGCGGCCGCCCCGAGCGCCTTCAGATGGTCCTCCGACGTGTCCGGCGGCAGGCCGACGATCGCGGGGACGGCCGATCCGGCCTCGCGTCCGATCAGATATCCCAGCACGGGGAACAGGACATCCGAGTCGAGGAGCCGTTCCGGAACCCCGTCGAGGCGGATCGACGAGGCTCGCCAGCCGCTCCTCGTCGCGGTGCAGGCCCGCGAGGGGCACGCGCCCGGTGATCGCGGCGGCGATGTCGATGAAGTCGCCGTACCGCGCCGTCCGGGCGCCGAGCACCGAGTTGCAGAACACGATGGCGTTGGACTCGGCCCAGGCGACGTGTTCTCCGAGGCCCGGCCGTTCGGCGAGCTGGTACGGCGCGCACGTCCACGTCGGGCGGCAGCCCATCTCGACGTACGCGTCCATCTGCCGTCGCGCGTTCGCGGCGGTCGCCTTGTCGCCTCGGTGCCGCTCGGGATGCAGCAGGTCGAGGTAGCCGACGTTCAGCGTGGTCGGCACGCGGACGCGCGCGTCCGAGGCGAGGAGCCGCTCCGCGAACTCGAGCCCGGCGATCCCGTGGTACAGGCAGCCGTCGACGTGGGCGGCGGTGACGTCGATCAGCCGCTCGGCGCCCACCACCCCGGCCATCTCGACGACGATCCGCATCGCGAAGGCCGCGGCCTCGCCGTCCTCGCCGGCAAGCACGGCGCGGTCGCGCTCGGAAAGTTCGGGGTCAGCCGTGCGCGGCGGCCTCGAACACCGGGAGCGCGCGCTCGACCATCTCGTCGTTGCCGGTGATCGAGATGCGGAACCGCCCGGGCATCTCGACGACCAGGCCGGGGAGCACGTAGACCTTCTCCTTCGCCAGGCGCTCGGTGAACGCGACGTCGTCGGGGTCCGGGCTGTTCGGCAAGAGGTAGAAGGTGCCCTCGGGGGAGTGCAGGTCGTAGCCGAACGAGCGGAGCGCGTCGACGACCAGGTCCCGGCGACGTTGGAGCGCCTTCACGTCGACGGTGAGGTCCTCGATGTCGGCGAGCGCCCGCTGGAGGATCGCACCGGGGATCGCGTGCCCGCCGTAGGTGAGCTGGGCCAGCATCATCGCGTCCCGCATGTCGTCGCGATCGGGCATCTCGGGCGGGAGCGCGATGTAGCCGATGCGTTCGCCGGGCGTGAGGAGCTGCTTCCCGAACGTGTAGACGAGGAACGAGAACGGATGGAAGGCGGACGGGCTGATGAACTCGCGATCGTCGAACACGATCCGCGAGTAGGCCTCGTCCGAGATCAGGTAGACCGGCCGGCCGTTGCGTTCGCTCGCCGCGGCCAGGACGGCGCCGAGTCGCTCGAGCGTCTCGCGCGGGTAGATCTTCCCCGTCGGGTTGTTCGGCGAGTTCACGAGCACGGCCCGCGTGCGTTCGGTGATGGCGGCCTCGATCGCGTCGACGTCCAGGTCCCACGTCTCGAGGTCCACGCGCACGCGCACGGGGGTCGCGCCGGCCGCCACGATGAGTGCCTCGTAGAAGAACCACGGCGGCGAGCAGAAGACGAGCTCGTCGCCGGGGTCGGTCACCGTCCGGATGCACAGGTTCAATCCCGCGAACGCGCCGTCGGTCATGATGATGTCCTCGGCCCGGTACGGGATCCCTCGGCGCTTGCGCAGTCCCGCAGCGGCGGCCTCCTGCGCGTACGGCTCGTTGAACTTGTAGGCGTACCAGTCCTTATCCTGTGGGACCGCCCACCGCTGGAGCGCCTCGACGAATGCCGGGAGCGCGATCTCCTGCGGGTTCCCGGCGACGAAATCGCAGGTCTCCGGGTCCGAGGGATCTCGCCGTGCGTAGCCCGAGTCCGTGAAGAACCGCATGAGCGGCTCCTCGAGCTCGACGATCGCGTCCATGCTCTGCGAGAACCGGTGGGCACCCATCGGGCGCGAACCTACCACGGAGCGTGGGAGGCAGCTGAAACGGGTGCGGGCGTGTCTGCCGGCGCTACCAGCTGACGGGCGGGACGCCGTCCGGATCGGCCTGCGGATACCCCGTGTCGCCGTAGCGCGAGAGGTCTCGGGCGGCGAGGTCGGCGATGAAGCTCTTCGGCAGGACCGCGGCGAAGGCCCGGTCCTGCAGGCGCTCCCGGCGCACGGCCGCCGGCCGGACGTACGGACCGATGTTCTCGCCGTACCGGTAGTCGCGAGAGGAACGCCGCGACGTCCTCGTTCGAGAAGCCGGCGTCGGCGAGCGCTTTCGGGTCGAGGTACACCTCGGACGGGGCCACGCCGAGCACGAGCCGGAAGACGGTCGAGCCGAACTCGTCTTTCAGATCCTCCTCGAGCTGGATCGGGTCGATCCGGACGCCGCCGTTCGCGTCGATCCGAGGACACTGGCCGTGATCGGCGGTGACGATGAGCGCGAACCCACCCGGGCCGAACCGCTCGACCAGCAGATCCGCTCATGTGGCCGATCTCCCGGTCGACCGAGGCGAGCACCTCGGCTTGGCGCGGGTCGTCCATGTTGTACACGTGGCCCGAGTAGTCCGGCGCCTTGAAGTTCACGTAGAGGAGGTCGGTCACGTCGTCCTGCCCGATGGGCTCGGAGTCCAACGTCGCCTCGATCAGCTCGCCCTGGTAGCGCACGACCGGCGGGAAGCAGCACATCGCCTTCTTGCCCTCCGGGTCGAACGGTGAGGGCGGTGGCGGGTCGTACCCCATGGAGAGCGCGGCGAGGCGGTCGAGGCCGGGCGTGACGTTCGGGAGCCGGAACCGATCGGGGTGGTGCGGCTTCCATCCGCCGCCGCCGTTCTCGTCCCAGAAGACACCGACCGGAACCTCGCCCATCGGTCTCCCTCCGCGGCCGAGCATCCCGACGTGCCACACCTGGTAGCCGATCTCGCCGACCCACGCGCGGTCCTCGGTCTGCTCGGACCATCGGTCGGCGAGCGTCGGCTCGAGCAGGAACGAGGTGTCCACCCGGCCCGGCTCGCCCCAGGCCTTCACCGGGCCGCCGCCCCGGCGGACGTTGTGGCCGGTGATGCCGTGCGTGCGCGGGAACGCGCCCGTGCCGATCGTCGCGTGCGAGGACGCCGTGACGGCGGGGAAGGACCCGGCGATCGCGTTTCGGTACGTCGCACCTTCGCGCATGAGGCGCCTTCAGGTTCGGCCACGCGCCGGGCCACCGGCCGAGCACGTTCCACCCGCCCCCGTCGATCACGAACGTCACGATCACGCGCGGCGGCGTCGCGGGGGCCGCGATGCCCGGAAGCGTGACGCCGTCGGCGGCCTGGTACCCGTCGAATCCCATCAACGTCGCGGTGGTCGGCGCCAGGTCCGCCAACGTGACGCGCTCGGTCGCGGTCCTGCGCGTCGACGAGCCCGGGTGCCCAGACGACGATCGGAACGCGTTCCCCGTACATCCACACGACCGCGTGGCTGGTTCGCGGGTCGTTCGGCACGAGGCTCGTCGACTCCTGCGGGTAGTTCGAGGTCGAGTACGGCGTGACGAGGAGTTGGAGGTCGCCCGAGCGCTCGGGATGGTACGCGCGCACGACGAGCTCGAGGTACTCGGCGCCGAGGTCCGACGCGTCGGCCTCCAGACGCGGGCGCGGATCGGGCCGCGCCAGACGCTTGAGCGCGTGGCCGAGCGCCGACCCGCCGGCGACGAGCGCCAGGCCGAGCCCGCCGAGCCCGAGCAGGAGCCTCCTTCGAGACGGGTCGGGCGTGGCCTCGTCGCGGGTCCGATCGCGGATCACGACGAGTGCCGTCCCGAGCACCAGCAGCCCGGCGACGACCGCGGCGACGAGGCTCCCGGTGAGCGCGATGACGAGGGCGGTCGCGCCCCCGGCCGTCGCGAGCAGCACGAGGAACGCTCGGGAACGCATGGGTGGACGCATCATCCCAGACGTTCGCTCGCGGACCGGACCGTGCGGTTCGCGTGAGCGGGAGTGCGGCGGGCTTCAGGCGCGCTTGCGCTCGAGGTCGAGGAAGGGGAGCTCGACGACGGTGGCGCCGACCAGTCCCCGCTCGCCCTCGACGCTCCACTCCACCGAAACCCGCGTCCCCGGCCGGGCAAGCGCCGGCGGCAGCGAGCCGAAACCGACCATCTTCTTGATCGTCGGTCCCCACGCGATGCTGGTCGCCCGGCCGACCTGATCGCCCTCGCGGTACACGGGGACGGGCGCGCGTTGCACCAGCGCCGAGACCATCGGCGGCAGGTCGTGCTTCGTGTACATCGCCTCGATCCCGTTCCAGTCCAGCTCGAGGCCGGCGAGCCGCCGTGGCGGGCCGCCCGCGCGCTGCTCGAGCTCGAGCGCGTGCCGGCCGACGAAGTTCGGCTTGCCGAAGTCCACCAGCCGCCCGAGTGCGATCTCGAACGGCGAGTACATCTGCTCCTGGCTGATCGCGTGGCGCGCGCTCGTGTAGTCGGCCTCGATGAGGATCAGGCCGGCCTCGACGCGGCTGACGTCGAGCGCGTTGATGCCCGCGGCCCGGATCCCGTGCGGCTCGCCCGCGCTCCACAGCTCGTCCCAGACCTCGAGCGCGGCGTCGACGGGGATCCACACCTCGTAGCCGAGGTCGCCGGTGTAGCCGGTGCGCGTGACGTTCACGTCGACCCCGCCGATCTCGGTTCGGCGGTGGCCGAAGTACTTCACGTCCGCCCAGTCCTGCCGCGTGGCGGCCTCGAGGATCGCGCGCGAGCGCGGACCCTGCAGCGCGACGCCGGCGATCCGTTCGGTGACGTCCTCGATCTCGACGTCGAGCTCGGCCGCGTTCAGGGCGAACCAGCGGTAGGTCGGGTCGGCGGCCGTCCAGAAGAACTCGTTCTCGCCGCGGCGGGTGACGGTGCCGTCGTCGACGACCTTGCCGTCCTCGTTGCACCACGGCGTGTAGAAGACGCGATCGATCGCGGAGCTTGGAGACGTCTCGGGTCATCACGCGGTCTGCGAGCCGGGCGGCGTCGGGGCCCTTCACGGCGTACTTGTAGAGCGGGGAGACGTCGACGAGGGCGGCCTGCTCGCGGATCGCGTTGTACTCGATGTCGTGGAAGTCGGCGTAGACCTGCGCGGAGAGGTAGCCCGACCACTCGCCCCAGGAGAGCTTCGTGTTCAGCTCCGACGTGCGGGGGTGGAACGCGGTCCCGACGCTCACCGGACGAGGGCCTCCTGCCTGCTGGTGGACGGGCCGTAGGGTAGCGGCCGCCCGAGGCGCTACGCTGCGGCGCGCGCTGACCTGAAGTCACGAGGCCGCGCGGCCCGCCCGAGGGCGCGGCCCTACGATTCGCTCGCACGCTGGACGGGAGAGAGATGGCCAAGCGGTACGACGCCGTCGTCATCGGCGGAGGGCACAACGGGCTCACGGCCGCGGCCTACCTGGCGCGGGCCGGGAGGTCCGTCCTCGTGCTCGAGAAACGGCACGTCCTTGGCGGCGCGGCCGTGACCGAGGAGGTCTTCCCCGGGTTCCGGTTCAGCGAGTTCTCCTACGTGGTCTCGCTGCTGCGGCCCGAGATCATCCGCGAGCTCGAGCTTCCGCGGCACGGCCTCGAGATCTTGCCCCTCGACGGCACGATCACCCCGCTCGACGACGACTTCCTCTGGCGCGTGAACGACCACGGCAAGACGATCCACGAGCTCCGCCGGTGGTCCAAGAGCGACGCCGAGGCCTACGAGGAGTACGGGCAGCTCATGGCCGACATGGCGCGGTTCATCAAGCCGATCCTGTCGGTCGTCCCGCCGGACGCGGGCCGGATGAACCCGTTCGACTGGATGCCGGTCGTCGGTCTCGCCAGGACGTTCCAGCAGCTGCCCGAACGGCTGCAGTCCACGTTCGTCCAGCTGATGACGATGAGCGCGACCGAGTTCCTGCAGCAGTGGTTCGAGACCGACCCGCTCATCGCGACGATGTCGGCCTCGGGCATCATCGGCACGTTCCAAGGGGTCCGCTCGCCCGGGACGGCGTACGTCCTGCTGCACCACTACATGGGCGAGATCGATGGCGCCTTCCGCGCGTGGGGGATCCCTCGAGGCGGGACGGGCAGCATCTCGAACGCGATCGCCTCGGCGGCGCGCGGGCTCGGCGCCGAGATCCGGACCGAGGTACCGGTGGAGCGGATCGCGGTGAAGAACGGCCGCGCGACCGGCGTCGTGCTCGAGTCGGGTGAGGAGATCCAGGCCAAGACCGTGCTGTCGAGCGTCGACTCTCACGTGACGTTCCTCAAGCTGATGGATCCGTCCGACCTCGATCCGGAATTCCGCGAGGAGGTGCAGCGCTACAAGTTCCGTGGCTCGAGCGGGAAGGTGAACCTCGCGCTCGACGGACTGCCCGAGCTCGCGTGCAAGCCCGGCCGCGGCGAGTGGCTGCGGGGCGCGATCAGTTTCTCGCCGGGCGTCGACTACATGGAGCGCGCGTACGACGACGCGAAGTACGGGCGGTTCTCGCAGCGTCCGTACATCGACTGCATCATCCCGACCCTCGTCGACCCGTCGATGGCGCCGCCCGGCAAGCACGTGATGTCGTGCTTCGTGCAGTACGCGCCGTATCACCTCTCCGAGGGGCGGGTGTGGGACGACGCCGAGCGGGACGCGTTCGGCGAGACGGTGATCGCCACGCTCGAGGAGCGGTTCCCGAAGATCCGCGACCTGATCCTCCACCAACAGGTGCTCACTCCGAAGGACATCGAGGACATCACCGGCCTCACCGAGGGCAACATCTTCCAGGGCGAGCTCTCACTCGAGCAGCTCTTCTTCAACCGGCCGGTGCCGGGGTGGGCGCGGTACCGCACGCCGGTCAAGCGTCTCTGGATGTGCGGCTCGGCGACGCACCCGGGCGGCGGGATCATGGGGGCGCCGGGCCGGATCGCCGCGCTCGAGCTGCTGAAGGCCGGGTCGAAGGAGCAGGTGGCGTAGGTGGCCGCTCGATACGACGCCGTCGTGATCGGCGCCGGCCACAACGGTCTGGTGACCGCCGCGTACCTGGTGAAGGCCGGCCGGCGTGTGCTGGTGCTCGAGCGGCGAGAGCGGGTCGGAGGGATCCTCGACACGGTCGAGGTCGTCGAGGGGGTCCGCGCGCCGGGCATCGTCCACACCGTCGGGCGGCTCCGGCCGACGGTGATCCGCGACCTCGGTCTCGTCGGCCACGGGCTCGTGACGATCGACCCCGCGGTGCGGGTGTTCGCGCCGCAGCCAGACGGGCCGCCGCTGACCCTGTGGGCGGACGCCGCCCGGACCGCTGCCGACCTGCGCGAACGCTCGGCGTCGGACGCCGAGGCGTATCCGGCATTCGACAAACGGGTGCGCGCGCTGGCGTCGTTCCTCTCGTATCTGCACGCCATCACACCGCCCGACGTGAAGGATCCGTCGCTCGCCGACGCGTTGAACGGGCTTCGGTTGGGGAACGCCTTCCGCCGGCTCGGCGCGAAGCCCGGCCGCGAGGCGACGCGCGCCATGCCGATGGCGATCGCCGACTACGTGGCGGAGACGTTCGAGACCGACGCCGTGCGTGGCGCCATCGCCGCGCGAGCCGTGCAGTACACGGCGATGGGTCCGTGGTCGGCCGGGACGACGGCGGTGCTGCTGAGCGACTCGGCCGGCAACGACGGGGGAGCGGCGGGGCAGTCGACGACCGCGCGCGGGGGACCGGGCGCTCTGGCGGAGGCGCTCGCGAGCGCAGCGCGCGGGTTCGGCGCCGAGATCCGCACCGATACGGAGGTCGTCCGCGTGGTGACGAAGGACCACCGCGCGATCGGGGTCGCGCTCGCGAACGGTGAGGAGATCCCCGCGCGGGCGATCGTGTCTGGCGCCGACCCGAAGCGCACGTTGACGACGCTCGTCGACCCGGTCGAGATCGGCCCGCATCTCCGCTGGCGGGCGACGAACATCCGCACGCCCGGCGCCGTGTCGAAGGTCAACCTCGCACTGTCGCGCCTGCCGTCGTTCGCCGGCGCCGACCCCGAGCGCCTCGCCGGCCGGATCGTGATCGCGCCGTCGATCGACTACCTCGAGCGCGGGTTCGACGCGTCGAAGTACGGCCGGGTGAGCGAGGAGCCATACCTCGAGGCCACGATCCCGACGTTGAGCGACCCCACGCTGGCACCCGAGGGCACGCACGTGATGAGCATCGTGGCGCAATGGACTCCGTACGCGCTCCGCGAGGGCGACTGGTCCGCCGAACGGGAACGCCTAGCCGACATCGTGGTGAAGTCGATGGAGCGATTCGCGCCCGGCCTCGGCGAGCTCGTTACGGCGCGACAGGTGATGACGCCGGTCGACCTCGAGACCGAGTACGGCCTCTCGGGCGGCCACCCGTACCACGCCGAGCCCGGCCTCGATCAGTTCTTCGCGTGGCGTCCGCTCTTCGGGCATGCGCGGTACCGGTTCGGACTTCCCGGGCTCTACCTCTGTGGCTCGGGCGCGCATCCCGGCGGCGGGGTCACCGGCGAGCCGGGCGCGAACGCAGCCCGCGAGATCCTCACGGACCTGAAGCGGAGACCTTCGCGCCGCTGATCCGGACAGGGACGTGACCGCGCGCAAGCGGGGCAGGCCCCGTCAGCGCTCGGCGAGCGCCAGCACCGTACCCATCGTGTCGGCGTCCTCAGGACGCTTGTCCGGCCGGTAGCCCTTGATGCGCGCGAACCGGAGGGCGACGCCGCCGGGGTAGCGGCTGCTCGTCTGCAGCCCGTCGAACGCGACCTCGACGACGAGCTCGGGACGGACGTGCACGACGATGCCTTCTCGACGCGTCTCGAGCTCGAGCAGGCGGGCGGTCTGCCAGTGGAGCATCTCGTCGGTCATCCCCTTGAAGGTCTTGCCGAGCATGACGAAGCCGCCGGAGTCGGGATCGCGCGCGCCGAGGTGCAGGTTGCTGAGCCATCCCTGGCGCCGGCCGTGGCCCCACTCCGCCGCGAGCACGACGAGGTCGAGTGTGTTCGCGCGCTTCACCTTCAGCCATCCCGCGCCGCGGCGACCGGCCTCGTACGGCGCGTCGAGCGCTTTCACCATCACGCCCTCGTGACCGCGTGCGAGCGCGTCCTCGAGGAAGCGCTCAGCCTCCAGGCTCTCTGTCGCGACGATCCTCGCGACGCGAAGGTCCTCGGGCACGGTGTCTAGGAGCGCGGCAAACCGCTCGGACTGCGGCCGATCGAGCACGTCCTCGCCGTCGAGGTGGAGCAGGTCGAACGCGAAGTACGACAGCGGCGTCCGAGCGCGCTGCTCGTCGACCTTCACGCGGCTGCCGAACCGCGACATCGAGACCTGGAACGGGTGCGGGCGACCGTCCTCGCGAAGCGCGATGGCCTCGCCGTCGAGCACGAGCGCGTCGACGTCGAGCCGTGCGATTGCCGAGACGATCTCGGGGACGCGATCGGTGACGTCCGCGAGCGTGCGGGTGAACGCTCGCACCTCGTCGCCGAGACGATGGACCTGCAGCCGCGCGCCGTCGAGCTTCGATTCGACCGAGGCGGGGGAGATGCGCGCGAGCGCTTCGTCGATCCCGTCCGCGGTCTGCGCGAGCATCGGCCGGACCGGCGAGAGCACCTGCAGGCGGAACCGGTCGAGGCCCGGGTGGCCCTCGGCGAGCGCGGCCGCGGCGACGGCCCCGAGGTCGCCTGCCAGCATCGCGGCGCGCCGGACCGACGACGCCGGCAGGTCCGCAGCCCGGGCCACGGCCTCGACCATGATCCCCTCGAGCGCGCCTTGGCGGATCTCGCCGGTGAGCAGGCCGCGGAGGAAACGCTGCTCGTCATGCGTCGCGCGGGAGAAGAGTGCGTGGAGCTCGGCTCGGCGCGCGGTCTGTGAGCCGGGGCCGCTGAGCGATGCGATCCGGTCGAGGGCGACGTGGACGTCGAGCAGCGACAGGTTGGGCTCGGCGGCGGGCGAGGGATGATCGCGGAGCGACGCCCACCCGACGCCGATGCTGCCCTGCGGCAGGACGCCGGACAGGTACGAGACGGCGACGCGGACCTCTTCGGGGGACCCCTCGCGGAGGACGGCGGCGAGCCGTTCGACCTTCGCTGTCCGCGATCGCGTCGCCGCGATCTCGGTGGACGCTCGAGCCACGGTCGCGAACGGGAGACCCACGATGCGACGAGGGTAGCCGGGTGATCCGGGGCCGGTCAGTCCGACCAGAGGCCGGCGAGGAGCGCGTCGACCCCCGAGGTCGAGCCCGTCGCGGCGGGGGTCGAGTCGCCGATCTCCGTGACGTCCACGTACGTCGATCTCAGCTCGAACCGTGCGCGGACGTCGTCGGGCAAGAAGCGCGTGAGCTGCGCGTACCAGTGGCGGCCCTCGAGACCGCGGTTCGAGCGGTGGTACCGCAGCGGGAAGTAGACGTGCAGCGTGTCGCGCGCGCGGGTGAGCGCGACGTAGAACAGACGGCGCTCCTCCTCGATCTCCTCCGGATCGCCCGTCGACATGTCCGAGGGGATCATCCCGTCGGCCGCGTGGATCACATGGACGACGTCCCACTCGCCGCCCTTGGCCGAGTGGATCGTCGACAGGATCACGTAGTCCTCGTCGAGCAGCGGCGGCCCGGCGAGGTCCGACGTCGAGACCGGAGGGTCGAGCGTGAGGTCGGTGACGAACCGCTCGCGGCTCTCGAACCCGGTCGCGAGCTGCTCCAGCTGCTCGAGGTCCCGGAGCCGCGGCTCGGGTTGGTCGTAGCGGCGACGCATCAACGGCTCGAGGAACCGGCGTACGCGCTCGACCTGCGGCGCGGGAAGACCGGTGGACGGGAGGTCGCCGAAGACCTCGCGCAGCGAGTCGAGCTCCGCTCGCGCGGGCGCGGGGACCGCGATCGCCTGTTCGACGAACCGGGCCATCGGGTCGCCCGGCGCCGTCACGCCGAACGCCGCCATCACGCGGCGCGCTCCGGCCGGCCCCACGCGGTCGAGGAGCTGGAGCACGCGGAACCAGGACACCTCGTCGCGCGGGTTGTCGGCGATCCTGAGCACCGCGAGCGCGTCCTTCACGTGCGCGGACTCGAGGAACTTCAGCCCGCCGTACTTCACGAACGGCACGTTCCGCCGGGTCAGCTCGACCTCGAGCAGGTCCGAGTGATGGCCGGCGCGGAACAGCACCGCCTGCTCGCGGAGCATCGTGCCGGCCTCGCGGTGCTCGAGGATCGAACGGCAGACGGCGTCGGCCTGGTCGCGCTCGTCGACGCAGGTGAGGAGGTCGGGGAGCTCGCCGCCCTCGCGCTGCGTCCACAGGGTCTTCTCGTGCCGCTGCTCGCTGAGCGCGATCACGGCGTTCGTCGCGTCCAGGATCGGGCGCGTCGAGCGGTAGTTCCGCTCCAGCTTCACGATCGTGGTCCCGGGGAAGCGCTCGGGGAACTCGAGGATGTTCCGCACCGTGGCCGAGCGGAAGGCGTAGATCGACTGTGCGTCGTCGCCGACGACCATCAGGCCCTGCCCATCCGGTTTCAGGGCGCCGAGGATGTCGGCCTGGAGCGAGTTGGTGTCCTGGTACTCGTCGACGAGGACGTGGTCGAACATCTCCGAGATCGCCGGGCCGGCCGCGGGGTGACGGCCGAGCGCGAGCCAGAACAGGAGCAGGTCGTCGTAGTCGAGCGCGTGCTGGCCACGCTTGCGCTCGACGTAGCGTTCGAAGATCGCGCGGATGCCCTCGATCTCGTCGCCGCACCACGGGTACTCGCGCTCGAGGACGTCGCCGAGCTTGGCCTGCGCGTTCACCGTGCGCGAGTAGACGTCGGCGAGCGTCTCCTTGCGCGGGAACCGGCGCTCGCCCTCGCCGAGGCCGAGCTCGCCGCGGATCAGGTCCATCAGGTCGGCGGTGTCGGTGCGGTCGAGCACGGTGAAGTCGGGAGAGAGGCCGAGCGCGCGGCCGTGTAACCGGAGCAGCCGGTTCGCCGTCGCGTGGAACGTGCCGCCCCACACGTGACCGAGCTCAAGCGCGCCGGCCGAGGCGCGGGACAGCATCTCGCGCGCTGCCCGGCGCGTGAACGTGAGGAGCAAGATCCGCTCGGGCGCGACGCCGCGGTCCACGAGCTGGGCCACCCGGCACGCGAGGGTCCACGTCTTGCCCGAGCCGGCCCCGGCGACGACCAGGAGCGGCCCGCCGACGTGCTCGACGGCCGCGCGTTGCTCCGGGTTCAGGCGCTCCAGGGCATCGAACATGCGTTCGAGCAGGATAGGTGCCGTGACCGACGCGGGCAAGGACCCGTCGGTTCAGGTTCGGAGCGTCGCTGCGTGGTCCGGCACCGGGCGGAACGCCTCGCGCGGGGGCCGGACGTAGCCCTCGTCGGACTGGCGCTCGGGGATGTGGGGCTTGGCCCGCTTGATCGGCTGGTAGGGGATCTGCGAGAGCAGGTGGGCGATGCAGTTCAGCCGGGCCGTGGCCTTGTCGTCGGCCTCCACGACCCACCAGGGCGCCTCGGGGATATCGGTGTGGACGAACATCTCGTCCTTGGCCCTCGAGTAGTCCACCCAGTGCGTGCGCGAGAACAGATCGGTGTCCGAGAGCTTCCACCGTCGGATCGGGTCGTCGATCCGCGCCTTGAACCGGCGTTCCTGCTCGTCGTCGGAGACCGAGAACCAGTACTTGATGAGCGTGATGCCGTCCTCGACGATCAGGCGCTCGACGATGGGGCACTGCCGGAGGAACCGCCGGTGCTCCTCGGGCGTGCAGAAGCCCAGGACCTTCTCGATGCCCGCGCGGTTGTACCAGCTGCGGTCGAACAGCACGAACTCCCCGGCGGCCGGGAGCTCGTCGATGTAGCGCTGGAAGTACCACTGCGTCTGCTGGCGCTCCGTGGGCTTGGGGAGCGCGACGATCCGCGTGATCCGCGGGTTCATGTTCTGGGAGATGCGCTTGATCGCGCCGCCCTTGCCGGCGGCGTCCCGGCCCTCGAACACGACGACGATCCGCGCCCCGGTGGAGGAGACCCAGTCCTCCATCTTCACGAGCTCCTCCTGCAGCCGCCGGAGCTCCTTGGCGTAGACCTTCTTCGGGACCTTCTTCTTCCCGCGGGCCTCGACGTCGGTCTTGGCAGCCATCCCGTCGAGGGTACGCCGGTCGAACGAGTCGCGCGAACCGGCCGCCTTCCGGCCGCCGCGGTTACCATCGGCGGCATGTGCCGAAGCATCAAGCGACTGCGTGAGGGGGACGTGCCCGCCTCGGAGGAGGAGATCCGGGAGGCGGCGCGCCAGTACGTCCGCAAGGTCAGCGGGTTCGGGACTCCCTCGAGCCGACACCAGGAGGCGTTCGAGGCGGCCGTCGACGAGGTGGCGGCGGCGTCGACGCGGCTGCTCGCGTCGGTTACGGCCGAGCTCTCCCGCTAGGTATCCGATGGGGTACCCGCTCGACCCGACGCCGGAGCAGAAGCGCGAGATGGGCGAGGCCGCGCTCGCCTACGCGATCGACTTCATCCGCCGCCGGGCCGACGCCCCGGCGTCCGCGTTCGAGGACGCCGAGGAGATCGCTCGAGCGCACCGCGAGGACCCGCCCGAGGTGGGCGGGGAGTTCGCACCGCTGCTCGAGCTCGTCGAGACGATCGCGGCCAAGGCGACCGACAACGCCGGACCGGGGTTCCTCGCGTACATCCCGGGCGGCGGACTGTTCGCCTCCTCGCTCGCCGACTTCCTCTCGACGACGATCGACAAGTTCGTGAACCTGTGGGGCGAGGCGCCGGTCGGCGCGCAGATCGAGAACAACGTCGTGCGGTGGCTGTGCGACCTGTTCGAGTACCCGGAGACCTCGCGCGGGGTGCTCACCTCGGGCGGGTCGCTGGCGAACTTCTCCGCGATCGTCGCCGCGCGCAAGGCGAAGTTGCCCGAGGACTTCCTCTCGGGCGCGCTGTACGTCAGCGAGCACGCGCACGCGTCGGTCGCGAAGGCCGCGATGCTGGCCGGCTTCCCCCGCGGCAACCTGCGGATCGTGGCGACCGACCCGTCGCTCCGGATGGAGGTCGACGCGCTTCGGCAGGCGATCACCGAGGACCGCGCGGCCGGTCTCACGCCGTTCGCCGTGGTGGCTTCGGCCGGGACGACGAACACCGGAGCGGTCGACCCGATCGACGCCATCGCGGACGTCGCCGTCTTCCGAAGGTCTGTGGCTCCACATCGACGGCGCGTACGGCGGGTTCTTCCAGCTGACCGAGCGCGGGCGCGAGCGCTTCCGCGGGATCGAGCGCGCCGACTCGATCACGCTCGACCCGCACAAGGGGATGTTCCTGCCGTACGGGACCGGAGCGCTCGTGGTGCGCGACGGGGCGGCGCTGCGCGACGCGCACTTCGTCGGTGCGGCGTACCTGCAGGACCTCGCCGCCGATGCGGACATCCCGAACTTCGCCGAGTACTCGGCCGAGCTGTCGCGCGACTTCCGCGGGTTGCGGGTGTGGTTCCCGCTGAAGCTGCACGGCGTCGCGGCGTTCCGCGAGGCGCTCGACGAGAAGCTCGACCTCACCGACGTGCTGTATCAGGGCCTGAAGGCGATCCCGGAGGTCGAGCTGCCGTGGGCGCCGGATCTCACGATCGTGCCGTTCCGCCTGCGCGACGGCGACGACGCGGCGAACAAGCGTTTCCTGGACGAGATCAACGCGAGCAAACGCGTGTTCCTGTCGAGCACCGTGATCGACGGACGGTTCACGATCCGGGCGTGCATCCTGTCGCACCGGACGCACCGCGACCGGATCGACGAGTGCATCGAGATCGTCCGGCGCGCGGCGGCCGGCGTCGCCGGTTCCACGGCGTCGGGGTAGCCCGGTGCCCGAGCTCCCGGAGGTGCAGGCCCTCGCCGAACGGCTGACGGAGGCCGTCGGTGGCTCGGCGTTCTCGGCGGCCGACGTCCTCCAGTTCTCCTCGTTGAAGACCGTCACGCCGCGTTCCACCGAGCTGGCCGGCCAGGTGGCGGAGCGGGTCGGCCGGCGGGGGAAGTTCCTCGTGTTCGAGCTCGGCGGGCCGCGGCTGCTGGTGCACCTCTCGCAAGGGGGGCGGGTCGACGTGGAGAACCCGCCGAAGTCGACGAAGCCGCGAGGGTCGGTCGTGCGGCTCCGATTCGAGGGTGCCCCGTCGATCCTGGTGAAGGAGTTCGGGCGCGAGCGCAAGGCCGGGTGGTGGCTCCTGGCCGAGGGCGACGACGGGCCGCTCACGAAGCTCGGTCCCGAGCCCGATTCGGCGGAGTTCGAGCGCCTGGTGCTCGAGGGCGACGACACACGGCGGGTCCACACGATCCTGCGCGACCAGCGGACCGTGGCCGGGATCGGACGCGGCTACAGCGACGACATCCTGCATCGCGCCGAGCTCTCGCCGTACGCGTCGCTCGACAAGCTCGACGGGACCCAGCGTCACCGGCTGCTCGACGCGACCCGCGCGGTGCTCGAGGAGGCGCTCGAGATCGAACGGCGCCGGACCGGCGGCCTGCCGACGAAGATCGGCGACCATTTCACCGTGCACGGCCGCTACGGCACTCCCTGCCCGGTCTGCGGCGGCGATCTGCGCCGCGTCTCGTACGAGTCGCACGAGGTCACGTACTGCCCGCACTGCCAGACGGGCGGCAAGGTGCTCGCCGACCGCAGGCTCTCGCGACTCATCCGGTAGGCACCCCTCGCGCGATGAGAAAGCTCTCACGACCGCTTGCGTCATCACGCCGCCGGGTACCGCTGCCAAGGCTCCAGGCAGCATCGCGTGAGCCGATCAGTGTGTCCGAGCGTGTTCGAAGGGAGGACGTGCATGCGCAAGTGTGTGCTCGCGGCGATCGCCTCCGCCGCGCTCATCGCGACGCTGGTCGTGGTTCCCGCGGGAGCCGTGACCGGTGCCTCGCAGCGGTACGTGGTGGTGCTCGCCGGCCAGCAGGGCGACGGAGGATTCGTCGCGAACGGTGCCGTCGCCACGGTGAAGACACTCGTGACCTCCGCCGGCGGGGCGGTCGCGAACGACCTGTCCCGTCAGATCGGGGTCCTGGTCGTGGAGTCGGCGAACCCGGCGCTCGCCGACACGCTCCGAACGTCGGCACTCGTAGAGGAGGTCGGGAGCGACTTCTCCTGGAAGGCGTCTGCCCGATACCCCTGCAACCACGTTCGCCGGCCCGCCGCCGGAGCCTGCCGCCCGATCCGGTCGACGACCCTGCCGAGGCTCTGCAGTGGAGCATGCAGCAGATCCGCACCGACGAGGCGCATGAGATCCAGGCCGGTCGGCGCGAGGTCGACGTCGGCATCCTCGACTCGGGGATCGACGGGAACCACATCGACTTCAACGACGACGGCGGCCGGAGGCCCGAATGTCGACTGCGCCCGCGGGCACAACTCGGTCACCTTCCTGCCGACCGGCCCGGGTGTTGGCAACCCGGATCCGTGCATCGATAACCAGTTCCACGGAACGCACGTCGCCGGGATCGTCGCCGCGCAGTCGAACGGCGTCGGTATCGTCGGCGTGGCTCCGAACGTCACGCTCGTGCCGGTGAAGGTCTGCGATGCGAGCGGGTTCTGCTACGCCAGCGCGGTCGTCGACGGCATCACCTATGCAGGAGATCAGCAGCTCGACGTCATCAACATGAGCTTCTTCGTGGACGACGACGAGTTCCAGGAGTCGACCGAGTTCAAGTGCATGGACGACCCGACGCAGCGCGCGTTCCGTCGCGCGGTCGAGCGGGCGATCCAGTACGCGCGCGGCCAGGGTGTGACGCCGGTCGCAGCCTTGGGGAACTCGGACGAGGATCTCGCCCATCCGTCGGAGCCCAACGAGAACAACTGTGACGTCGTCCCGGCCGAGTCCTCTGGTGTCGTCGGAACGTCGGCGCTCGGCCCCGAGAGCGAGAAGGCCGGCTATTCCAACTACGGGACCGGTGCAAACGACGTCGCGGCGCCGGGTGGGAACGGGACGACCGGAGACTGCGCAACGACGGTTCTGTCCGCCTTCCCCGGCAGCCTCTATGTCTGCATCCAGGGCACGTCGATGGCCTCGCCGCATGCGGCAGGCGTCGCGGCACTGATCGTGAGCCAGTTCGGGACCCTCGGCGCGGACGGCGACGTGAAGATGCCGCCGACGAAGGTCGAGAACTACCTGCAGGCGTCGACGATCGATATCGGGCTGCCGGCTACGACGAGTGCTTCGGCCACGGCCGGATCGACGCGCTGCGAGCGGTGCAGCACGACACGTCGGCCGTGTACGACGCGGCGGCACCGCCCTGCTCCGAGTACGACGAGTAGCGGCCCGTTCCTCGGACGGTGACTGGGGCCCGGCCGAACGGCCGGGCCCCACCCGCGCCCGGTACCCTCCGCGCCCATGGGGCGCGATCTCGTTTCCTTGCCGAAGGTGGACCTCCACCTCCACCTCGAGGGCGCCATGCGCCCGACGACCGTTGTCGAGCTCGCCGAGCGCTCCGGCGTGGAACTGCCCGAGGGCCTGCGCGACGGGCGCTACGAGTTCCGCGACTTCCGGCATTTCATCGACGAGTTCGTGGCGGGGATCGCCTGCCTGCGCGAGCTCGACGACTTCCGGCGGATCGCGTACGAGCTCGCCGAGGATGAGGCGGCCGAGGGCGTCCGCTACGCCGAGGTGATGGTCTCGCTCCCGGACCATCGCGGGCGCTTCGAAGACTGGGATGTGGTTCTGGACTCCGTGCTCGAGGGCCTCGCGGACGGGGAGCGCGACTTCGGCGTCGTGGGCCGCGTGATCGTGGACGTGGTGCGAGGCATCGACCTGGGGCTTTCGCGCCGCGCGATGGAGGTCGGGGTGCGGCACCGCGACGCCGGCGTGGTGGGGATCGGCGTCGGCGGAGAAGAGCGGTTCGGCCCGGAGCCGTACGAGGAGATCTTCCTCGCGGGGATCGCCGGCGGGCTGCACTCGGTGCCGCATGCGGGCGAGAACGAAGGGGCCGCGTCGATCCGGGGAGCGGTGCGTCAGCTGCGGGCGGAGCGGATCGGGCACGGGATCCGCATCCTTGAGGACCCGGAGCTCGTCGCCGAGGTGCGCGAGCGCGGCATCGCGCTCGACGTGTGCCCGACCTCGAACGTGATGACGCGGTCGGTCCCGAGCCTGGAGGAGCACCCACTCCCGGCGATGCTCGACGCCGGACTGCGTGTGCACGCTCGCGAGCGACGACCCCACGATGTTCGGCTCGCCGCTCGCCGGCGAGTACGAGCGCTGTCGCTCGGTCTTCGGGTTCGACGACGAGCGCCTCGCCGAGCTCGCCCGGAACGGCGTCCGGGCGTCGTTCGCGCCGGAAGAGCTGAAGGCGGAGCTCGAGGCGTCGATCGACGACTGGATCGCGCGCTGATCGTCGTCGTTCAACGAACCCCCGGGCCGTTCCCCATCGATCTGAGGCGCTCCTGGACCACCGTTTCTGCCGCCGCTCGGCTCTGCGGGTGGCCGGTCACGGCCTGGAGGAACGGCTCGCGCTCGAGCGCCAGCAGTCGCATCGGTGTCCGGGCAGTGACGGTGGCAGTGCGAGGCGAGTCGCGCAGCAGGGCGATCTCACCGACGTAGTCACCGGTCGACGCGACCGAGATCAGCATCCCCTCGACGGTCACGTCGGCGTCGCCCTCGAGGATCACGTAGAAGCGGTCGCCGGGTTCTCCCTGCACGATGAAGGCGGTCCCCGGCTCGACGGAGACCGGGATCAGGTTGGCGACCAGGCGCTCGATGACGGGCGCGGGCAGGGGCGCGAAGAGCGGCAGTCGCCGCAGGAGCGAGACGACCCGTTCGTCGGGAACCGGCGCCTCACGATCGATCGACAGAAGCCGGCGCCACGCGAGGAGGAGCGTCGCGGGCAGCACCACGCCGGTCACGATCAACGCGGCGTCCACGCCGAAGGCCTCGATGAGGATGGATGCCGCCGCCGAGCCGATCGCGAGCGAGACCATCGCGAGCCCCTCGAGCGCACCGAAGACCCTGGCCAGGACCTCGTCGGGTGCGATCCGCTGGAGGAGCGTGCGCCCCGCCACGTCGGCGACGCTTCGGCCGGCACCCGCCGCCGCGAAGAGCGCCGGTGCGGTGGCGGCGCTCGGGAGGACTCCGAGCGTGACGAGCGGGATCCCGACCGTGAGCGAACCGGCCGCCATCGAGGGCGTGAGCCGCCGCCGTCCGACCAGCAAGACGCTGGCGGCGGCCCCGAAGATGCCTCCGATCCCGAACGCGGAGGTGAGGAACCCGGCGCCTCCATCGCCGAGGTCCAGGAGGTCGATCGCCGCGGCGACGTAGAGCACGTCCAGGGCCCCGATGACCACGATGCCGGTCGACAGGATGAGCACGATGAGTCGCACGTCGCGCTCGCGCCGGAGGACCGACAGACCGCCGAGCGTCTGACGAGCGACCTCGCCGATGGGCATCCGAGTGCGTGGCGTCGCCTCGCCGCTCGCGACGCGGAGGCGGGCGACGAGTCCCGCGGAGACGAGCGAGGTGGCGCCGAAGGCCGCGAACACGGTGCCCGGCTCGGAGATCGACAGGATGACGCCGGCGATGAACGGTCCGGCGAAGATGCCGGCCCCTTCGACGACGCCGGATGTCGCATTCGCCGCCGTGAGGTGCTCGACGGTCGTCGTCACGCTCGGCAGGAGGGCGTTCTGCGCCGGCCGGGTGACCGTGACCGCGACGGCGGCGGAGGTGGCTGCCGTGTACACGATCCAGACGGGCGCGTCCGCGAAGAGGGCACCGGCCGTCGCACCCATCGCGGCCGCCTGCAGGAGGTATCCGACGACCAGCACTCGGTCCCGCCGGAAACGGTCCCCCGCATACGCCGCCACCGGCGCGATGACGGCCGAGGGGACGAGCATGATCGTCGCGACCAGGCCCGCGGCGACCGCGCCGCCCCGCGAGTACGCGTAGACGAGGATCGCGACCCACGTTCCGTTCTCGGCCATGCTGAAGCCGAGGTAGGCGACCTCGATCCGCAGGAGGCTCGGGTCGCGAACGACCGAGAGAAGGACCCGGAGGCGGCTCATGAGGCGGACGCTCGCACGTCTCGAGGATTCTGGCGTGTCGCGGGACCCGGCGCGACCCAGGGCGACCGCGCAGTCGATAACGGTAAGAGGCGCCTAGCAGCATTAGCAGTGGATCGGCTGGCTAATGGAAGAGGGACAAGATACCGTTACCCGACGATGCCCGAGGACAGTCCGGACGTTGCGATCGATCTGGCGGCGACCATCCGAGGCGGCCGGGATTCGCTGTCCTCAGCGGCGGAACTGGAGCGCTGGCTCGGGGGCCACCCGGAGCTCGGTGACCCGAGTCCGGAGCTCGTGCTCCGGCTGGGGGATTTCCGAGCACTTCGGGATGCCGTGCACGGTGCGCTGCTCGCGTCGGCGGAGAGCCGGCAGATCCCCCCGGACGCGGTCACCATCCTGAACGAGGCGAGCGGTGCGGTCCCGCGCGTGGTCCTCCTCGACGTATCCGGCGGGTCGCCACGGATCGACCGGTCCGGACACGGAGGCAGCCGCGCGGCGGAGGTCCTGGGGTCGATCGCCCGGTCTGCCATCGAGCTCCTCGGTAGCCCGGACCGCGAGCGGCTCCGGATCTGTCCCGCCGCGGGGTGTGGCAAGGCGTTCCTCGCGTCCCGCGCGCGCCAGTCATGGTGCTCGCCCGCGTGCGGCAACCGGACGCGCGTCGCACGCCATCACGCCCGTCGCGCCGCCGCGCGGCTGACCCGGTAGCGCTCGCGTATCCTCGCCGCGTGCCGGACCCCTTCGCGTGGCATCCCGAGCCCGAGCTGATCGGCTTCCGCGACCCGGCGCGGGCGCGCGCGGCGCTGGAGTCGCTCGGCGATGCCGTGTGGAACGCCAGCTTGGACTGGCTCTACGACGAGGCGATGAAGCGACCGGTGGCGCCGGACTCGTACGCCGAGATGCGCCGGCGCTTCTTCGGATCGTCGAACGAGCCGGCCCCGGCCCCGACGGACGTCGCCACCTCCGAGGAGCTCCTGCGCGAGTTCCGCGAGCGGATCGCGCCGTACGTGTTCAACGCGCACCATCCCGGCGCGTTCAGCTACTTCACGGCGCCGCCCCTCGTGATGTCGATCGGCGGCGAGGTCCTCGGCCAGTGGTTGCACCAGGGCGTCGACATCTGGGCGGCCGGCCCGATCGGCGCGCTCGTCGAGGAGGAGGTGATCGCGTGGCTGCGCGAGCTCGTCGGGTTCGGCGAGGGGAGCTGGGGCGTGCTGACCTCGGGCGGCGTGATGGCGAACATCATGGCGATGACGGCCGCGCGAGACGTCCATCTCATGCGGCTGCTCGGCGTGCAGCAGCCACCGCGCGGGCGCGCGCTCGAGGGGGTTCGCGTGTACGCGAGCGACCAGACGCATTTCTCGATCGCGCGAGCGCTCGACGTGCTCGGCTTCCCCGAGGAGACGCTGCGGGTCATCGGGTCGGATGACGAGTTCCGCCTGCACGGGTCGCCGGTCGCCGAGGCGATCGAGGCGGATCGCGCGGCCGGGCTCGTTCCCCTCGCGATCTCGGCGGTGTCGGGCTCGACGAACACGGGATCGGTCGACCTCGTCGGCGAGCTCGCCGACGTCGCCGAGCGCGAGGGCATGTGGCTCCACGTCGACGCCGCGTACGGAGGAGCCGCCCGCCTGTCGGCGCGCGACGCCGGCCGCGTCCCCGACCTCGAGCGCGCCGACAGCGTGACGATCGACCCGCACAAGTGGTTCTTCCAGGGCTACGACATCGGCGGCCTGGTGGTGAAGCGCCGCGAGGACCTGCTGCGCACCTTCCACCGCGAGCCCGAGTACTACCGCTACCCCTCGCCCGAGGACGCGCCGCTCAATTGGTACCAGTACACGATCGAGGGGACGCGCCGGTTCCGGGCGCTGAAGCTCTGGATGTCGTGGAAGCATCTCGGGACCGAGGGGTTCGGGCGCCTCGTCGAGATCACGAACGACCTTGCGGCGCACATGGTTCGGCGCCTGCATGAGCTCGGGTCGTTCGAGGTCGCGCCGGTCGAGCTCTCGGTCGTGTGTTTCCGTCACCTTCCGGACGGCGTCGAGGGCGACGCGCTCGACGCGTATCAGGACCGGCTGCAGCGCGCGCTCGAGATCGACGGCACCGGCTGGGTCTCGACGACGCGCCTGCGCGGGAAGACGTACCTGCGGGCGGGGATCGTGAACTACCTCTCGACGACCGAGGACGTCGACGCGGTGCTCGAGGCGCTCGTTCGGCTGTCGCCCTTGGTTCGCTAGCGCGCCGGCGCGCGGCGGCCGAGGATCCCCCCGGCCACGACGGCGAGTCCGCCGGCCCCGGCCGAGATCAGCAGGACCGTCCGGAGGTCGGCGACGACGACGTCCCACGCCGCCTCGGCGGCCGTGGCGCGGTTCGCGGGCTCGATCGCGCCGAGCAGGAGCGTGCGCCCCAACAGGAGCGCGGCGAACAGGACGAGACACGCCCCGCCGAGCGTCGCGCCGAACGGCAGGAGCGCACGGGCGCCGTTGCGAACCACGGCTGCGAGGATGAGGAATCCGCCGAGGATCAGCAGCCCGACGCTGGCCGCGCGCTCGAACTCGAGGAACCCGCGAAGCCGGTCGGCCTCGCGCTCGGAGACCACCTCCGGCTCGGGGACGTTCGCCGCGATGAGCGCTGCCGCGAGCTCGGGGAAGAGCGGCTCGACCTCCGCGATGACCTCCTCGAGCGGCCGGTCGAGCTCGAGCCGGACGGCGCCGTTGCCCTCGACGAGCCGGATCGCGGCGCGGCGGAGCACCTCCTCGAACAGCGGCACGAACCGCTTGTTGCCCAGGAGCGAGGCCGTGGTGTTCACGATGAACGTCCGCTGTCCCTGGATCACCGGGGCCGCGTTCTCCAGGGCCGGGTCGACGATCACGATGGCGAGCTCCGTGCGGATCGCCGGGCGCTCGAGGATGTCGCCGGCGAGCGCGGCCACGGACTCCGGGTCGCCGAGCGTGCGCTGCGCCCACAGCCCGGTCACGCCGAGCGCGATGGCCAGGCCGCCGAGCACGGCCAGCCAGGTGGCGAGGAGGGAACGGCGACGGGCACGCGGCATCGAGACCTGACGCTACCGGCTCGCGCCCATCCCGTGCCTGGGTGACCACGGTGCGTAGCCGCGCCCGGCGTGGGGTACCTTCCAGAGGTGGCGCAGGCGACCGTGATCCTCGACGACCGCTATGAGCTGGGGCCGGTGCTCGGCAACGGCGGGATGGCGCGCGTCCACAAGGGCATGGACCGGCAGCTGAAGCGGCCGGTAGCGGTCAAGGTCCTGTCGTCGCCGTTCGACCGGGACAAGGAGTTCGTCGAACGCTTCGCTCGCGAGGCCCACGCCGCGGCCCGCCTGAACCACCCGAACATCGTCGCCGTCTACGACAGCGGGTCCGACGACGGAACCCACTACATCGTCACCGAGCTCGTCGAGGGCGAGACGCTCGCCGACCTCCTGCAGCGCGAGGGCGCGCTGCCGCCCGAGCGCGTCGTCGAGATCGCGGGACAGGTCTGCCACGGGCTCGAGGCCGCGCACGAGAAGGGCGTCGTCCACCGCGACGTGAAGCCGGGCAACGTCATGATCACGCCCGAAGGCCGCGTGAAGGTCGTCGACTTCGGGATCGCGCGCGCGACGGGCGCCGAGTCGGTCACCCGAACCGGGCTCGTGATGGGGAGCGCTTCGTACCTGTCGCCGGAGCAGGCCCGCGGCGAGCCGGGCGACGAGCGCTCGGACATCTACTCGCTGGGGTGCGTGCTCTATCAGATGCTCACGGGCCGGCCGCCGTTCGTAGCCGAGAACCCGATCTCGGCGCTCTACCAACACGTGAACGAGCCGGTGGAGCCGCCCTCGAGCATCAAGCCGGTGCCTGATGCGTTGGAGCAGGTGGTGCTCCGCGCCCTGGAGAAGGAGCCGGCGAAGCGGTTCGGCTCGGTCAAGGAGATGGAGGACGCGCTCGAGGCGGCGCTCGAGTCGGAGGAGACGAAGACGATGCCGCTCCCGGTCGCGGCCGGCGAGCTCACCGCACCGGTGCAACGTGTGGATGCGACCGCACCGGTGCAACGGGTCGCGGCTACGGGTGCACCGCCGCAGCGAGGCGCGTCGCACCGGCGCGGCCGGTCGTTCCCATGGGCGATCGTGGGAGCGGTGGTCCTGGGTGTCCTCGTCGTGGCGGCGCTCGCGATGGCGCTCGGAGGAGCCGACCCCAAGCAGGCGGCTCGCCAGGCTGCGAGGGATGCGAATCAACAGTCGGAGGAGCCGTCGCCGACGGACGAGCCGACGACGGCACTCGAGCCGCCGACGGTCGAGGACGCCTACGCGGGTCTCCTCACGGTCATCGCCGAAGCCGAGGGCGCGTCCGCGATCGACGAGCACGCGGCCGACGAGCTTCGCGACCGAGCCGACAAGATCTTCGAGGCCTACCAGTCGGGAGATGCCGAAGAGGTTCAGAACGAGATCGAGGAGTTCGGGCAGAAGCTCGGCGAGGCGGCCGAGAAGGGCGAGGTCTCCGTCGAGGCGGCCGACCGGATCCAGGGCTCGCTGGACGCTCTGGTCCTTGCGATCGCGAGCGATCCGCCGGTCGTCGTCGAGGAGCCCGAAGAAGAGGACTCATCCGACGATCACGGCAACGGCAACGGCAAGGGCCACGGCAGTGGCCACGACGAGGATTAGCGCGGGCCCGAGCGGCGGCGGCTAGGACGCAACGCTACGGCCGAAGCACGACGATCGTCGTGCCCGAGCTCTCGCCGTCCGGATCGTGGTTCGAGGCGGCGTCGTACGTGAAGCCGCTGAGGGACAGTCGCGTCACCGCGAACGTCGTGCTCGCCTTGCTGCCCGGAAAGAGCCTGTCGATCGAGCACCTGCCCGCGGAGTTCGTCACACACGCAACGGTCGTACCTCCGTCCCACGATGCCCGGACCGCCACGCCGCTCAGAGGGGCATCGGTCACGTCGTGCACGGTGACGACGACGGTCGCACGCCAGCGAGAGAGCGTCGATGGCGCGGTGCTGCCGTCCAGATCGCCCACGTGGACGATCTTCGGCGGTGGCGGAGGGGGAGGCGGCGGAGGGGGAGGCGGAGGTGGTGGCGGTGGTGGAGCGGTGCCACCGATCGGCCCCGTCGAGAGGTCGACCCGGAACGTTCCGCCTCGGCCGCTGTGCGGCGCATCCTCGGTCGGGAACACCTCCAGCCGGTAGGACCCCGCGACGGTCGGCATGGCATGCACGGTTTCCTGTCGGCCGTTCTTGCACTCATCGCCGATCGGGCAGGTGCTGAGGTCGAGCTGGACGCCGTTCGGATCGAGAAGCCGGACCTCGAGGTCGGGCCCCCAGTCGTAGTCGAGGCAGAGGCCGAGGAACCCGAGGACGCAGACCGGCGCTCCGTCGATGAGGACCGTGGCCGCGATCGGGACGCCGAGGTCGGCCGGGGCGATCTCGAACGTGTGCGTCCACAGGCCGTGATCTGCGACGGCGGCCGAGAAGCCCGACCATGTGGGGAAAGCCGTGCCGCCCGTCGTTCCTGCGGCCGATGCGACGAACCGATGCCCGTCGACGAGCCCGGCGCCGTACTCGTTGTCCTTGCCCGAGGCGCCGCGGTCGGCGGCCGAGGCCTCGAGCGCGGTTCGCACCTGGGTTGGCCCCCACGACGGAGCCGCCTGCAGCGCGAGCGCCACCGTTCCGGAGATGAAGGGCGTCGCCATCGAGGTGCCGCTGAAGGTCACGTATCCCGCCGTCGTCCCGGCGTCGGCGGAGGTGATCGAGACGCCGGGCGCGACGATGTCGGGCTTGATCCGTCCGTCGAGCGTCGGTCCTCGGCTCGAGAAGTGCGCGAGGTAGATCCCGTCGGAGTGGTTGGCGGCGCCCGGCGGTGCGGAGTGCTCGGCCACGGCCCCGACCGTGATCGCGCCGGTGGCCGCGCCCGGGCGACCCGACGGTTCTCGGGTCGTCGCCGGAGTTGCCCGCGGCGACCACCACGACCTTGCCGGCCGCGACGGCGTTGTTCACCGACTGGCTGATGCCGTCGTTCCCGTCGGACGCCGTCGAGGTCCCGAGGCTCATCGAGATCACGCGCACGCTCGGGCGCGCGGCGCACCAATCGATGCCCGCCATCACCTGCGCCATCGAGCCCGAGCCGGCTGAGTTCAGGACCTTCGCCGCCGACAGCCCCGCGCCCGGCGCGACGCCGCCGTACCTCGACGCGTCCCCGCCTCCGGTCGAGTCACCCGTGGCGATCGCGGCGACGTGCGTTCCGTGGCCGTGGTCGTCGTACGCGGTGGGGAGGCCCGCCACCGCGTCGAAGAACGCGATCGGCGCCTTGCCGTCGAGCTGCTCGTGATTCGGATCGACACCGGTGTCCACGACGCACACCTCGACGCCGGCGCCCGTGACGCCGAAGTCGGACCGGGCCCGTTCCGTCCCGAAGTCGGCATCCGCCGCATCCATGAAGGCGTGGACGCGCACGTTCTGTTCGACGCGGAACACTTCGGGCTCGCGCGCGAGGTCGAGCGCCTGCGCCTTCGACATCGTGGCCGCGAACCCGCGTACGAGGTCGAACCGGCGCGTGACGTCGAAGGGGCCGACCGCATCCCGAGCGGTGGCGACCCCACCAGGCCCGTCGAACGTGACGACGACCGAGACGCGCTCGGCCGTCGTCAGCTGGCGGAGCCGGGCCTCGAGGGCGTCGGAGAGTCCATCCGCGTCGAGGTCGGCGAGGAGCGCTTCGACGCCCGGGTCCGCGGTGCGCTCAGGGGCCGCACTCGACGCGGCAGGCTGGAGCAGAACCAGCACGATGAACACGATCGCGACCGACCTGCGCATACCCCGCCCTTCCGCGGGTGCCGGCAAGAGTCAATCCGCGGGCGGCGACGGGGTCAATCGGACGGAAGTCCATATCTTCGGGTCGCGACTGGGGGACAGATCTCCGGTGGCTACGCCCCGTACTTCGCGAGTCGGCCGGCGTTCGCGAGCAGGATCGGCATGAGGTGCATCGACGGGCGAAGGCCGAGGCCGCCCGCTCGGCACCACCGCTCTCCGAACCGCTCGACGTCGTCTCGGCCGGCGCGCGCTCCGCGGACCAGGACGGGGACCGGATGCCACGAGTGCGCGGCCATCTGGGACGGGGTGGCGTGATCGCCCGTCACCGCGATCACCGTCGGGGCGAGCTCCATCAGATCCGGGACGACGGCGTCCAGTCGCTCGATCGCGGAGATCTTCGCGTCCCGGTCGCCGTCCTCGCCCGCGGCATCGGCGTCCTTGTGGTGCAGGAAGAAGAAGTCGAAGTCGTTCCAGTGCTTGCGCAGGAGCTCGATCTCCTCGACGAGGTCGGCCGGCGGCCCGAGCACGTCGAACCCGAGCAGGCGCGCGATGCCTCGGTACATCGGATACACGGCGACCGCCGCCGCCCGCAGCCCGGTGCGATCGCGGAACGCAGGAAGCTCGCGATGCGAGTCGAACCCACGGAGCAGAAGCCCGTTGGAGACGGGCTCGTCGGCGAGGACGCGTCGAGACTCGGCGATGACGGCCGCGGCCACCTCGGCGGTGCGCGCCGCGGCGGGGTCGAGCGGACGAGGTTCGAGCGGCGGCACGCCCTCGTGCTGCGGGTCGGTGTCGCTCACCCGGGGATCGAGTCCCTCGCCGCGGAGCACGAGGAGGATCCGGTGGCCGCGTTCGTGGGCGAACGAGACCTCGACGCCCTCGACGCGGACCTCCGCGTTCAGGCGGTCGACGATCCGTCGCGCCTCGTCGTCGGGCAGCCTGCCGGCGCGCCGATCGACCACGGTGCCGTCGGCGGCGATCGTGCAGAGGTTCCCCCGCGCCGCGACGTCACCGGGGCGCAGCTCGACGTCGAGGCCGGCGGCGCTCAGCGTGCCCCGGCCGAGCAGGAACTCCTCGGGGTCGTAGCCGAACAGCGCCAGGTGCCCCGGGCCCGAACCGGGCGTGATGCCGGGCCCGACGGGCTCGAGCAGGCCGGTCACCCCCTCGGCGGCCAGGCCGTCGAGGTTCGGCGTGGCCGCGTCCTCGAGCTCGGTTCCCACCTCGAGGTCGGCCATCCCTCCGAGCCCGTCGAGCACGACGAGGAGGATCTTGGAGTCGGCCGGGGCGATGAGTGGCGCGAGGTCCACGCGTGGATGCTACGGACTCTCGCGGTTCATCGCGCGCGACGGGTCATCGGAGCCATCTCGTTCGACCGAGAGGAGCTAGGTCACCTTCGTCGGGCAGACCAGGTCGGCCGTGCAGTCGAGCAGCCAGTTGCGAACGACCGGGATGTCGACGCGCTGGTAGCCCCCGATGTACCGGCAGTTGCTCGTCAGTCCGTAGCTCGTGTCGCCCACGAGGAACCCGTTGAGGATCGCCGGTCCGCCGGAGTCGCCGAAGCACGTCCCACCACCGGCGCGCGGGTCGTTCTCGTTGGCGTTCGTCTGGAAGACCTGAGCCCGAAGGGTTTGACCGATCTCCGTCGTGAATCGGCGGACGATCGGCTGACGCTCGGGGGTCGGGGGACCGTTGTCTTGGCGCACCTCGGTGCCGTAGCCGATCGTGAGGAACTCGGCGTCGTGGAACCGCGGCTGCTTGAACTGGTCGAGATAGCTCGCCGGGGCAAGGGGTGTCGTCGGCAGCCCGGGGGCCGTCTCGAGGATGACGACGCCCGTGTCGTTCCAGTTGCGGATGTCGGTGAAGTCGCTGTACTCGGGGTGCGTCAGCGGCGTGCCGAGGAACCAGGTCTGATCGCCCGCATAGCGAGGGCTCGTGATATCGGTCGTCGCAAAGCCGATCGTCGAGATCGCATCCGCCGGGCCGGTGTCATCCGCGGCGCGGGGGATGTCACGCTCGGCTTCGCTCTCCGTGCGCGAGATCACCGGGTCGAACGTCACGATGACCTTCCCGACGTCGAGGTATGTGCAGTGGGCGGCCGTGAGCAGGACCCTCGGAGCGATCAGTGTTCCCGAGCATCGGAAGCGACCGTCGGGCTGATAGAAGACGACCATCCCGACGTTCGAGTAGATGTTCGTCGTGTCCTCGGTCCCGCCGGTGATCGCGCTCGCAGGCACGGTGGCGGCGAGCAGCGCTCCGAGACCGACGAGCGCGGCTGCAAGGGAGCGGTGAAGCGTGCGGGGCCGGTGTGAGCCCCGTGCGGCGTTCCTCGACGAACGGATCATTCCTGCCCTCCCGGGGGGTTGGGGACGGACTGAAGGCGATCGCGCAGCGGGTGAGCATCGAGCGTATGTCGTCCTGTGTGCGCTCGGCAACCCAATGAGATGCGAACCGCGTTCAGGCTTCGTCGGCGTCCGAGCCGGAGCCGGTCACCGGAGAATCCTGCTCAGGCCGCTCATCCGATCGCTCCGTCCAGGTGTCGCGATCGGCCGGCGAGGCCACGAGGCGCCGCACGCCGTAGAGGATCACGAGCAGTCCCACCACCATGGCGGGCAACGTCCACACCCAGAGGGGATACAGGTCCGCGAGATTGTTCCCGCTCAACACGAACACCGCGAGGAAGGCGAACAGGAGTCCGAACACGAACGAGAAGGGATCGAACGCGTGTCGCTTCACGCCGCCGCCTCCTCCCGCTCGGCGAGGCGTTCGGCGCGGCGCTCCTCTTGGCGGATCTCGCGCAACTGTCGCTTCGTCGGTTCGTACCGGTACACGTTGACGTCGCCGAGTCCGACCTCGGCGTGCACGATGAACGTCGCCCCGTCGCCGTACCTGGGTTCGAGCACGGCCGAGTCCGATATCTCCAGACCCTGCGTCTGCCGGACCCCGAAGCCGATCGCGCCGAGACCCACGAACGCGTCGATCCGCACGTGGGCGTCGTACGGCACCACCACCGTCACGGTGCCGGCCGCGGCGCTGAGCTGGAACTCGCGTTCGACGTGGGGCCGGTCCCGGAATCGTCCGAGGTCCACGTAGATGCTGCCGAACGCGCTTCGGCGCGTGACGATCTCATCGCCGGCGAGGTCCGCCGGACGGACGAAGGAATCTCCGAACGTCCCTTCGAACGGGAGCCGGATCACGCTCGTGACCAGCATCACCGGCACGACGAGCAAAGCGGGCAGGATCAGCCACCTCGCGCGCCCGAACACCGACCCCACGAGCAGGCCCAGCGGCGAGCACGAGCAGCCCGATCGCCGGGATCGTCGAGATCCGCTCGAGGCCGGCGGCCTGCCGGGCGGTGGCGAGCGTGTCGTCGGCAAGGCTCGTCCAGATCGCGGCGACGCTGACGATGAGCAGCGCGACGCCGAACGTGATCCATCCGAGCGGTGAGCGCTCGCGCGGCGGCCGGATCACCGGCGCCGGCGCCGCCGACCGAGCGGAGCCGGCGACGACCGGCTCGCCTCCATCCGGGTTCGTTCCACGACCGCCGCCTCGGAGGGTGCCGCTCGGTCTCGCCGGTAGAGCCACACGCCGAGCGCGATGAGCCCGGCGGCAAGGAACAGGTCGGGCTCCCAGATGCCGAGCCGATCCGCGAGGATCGCGCCGCCGATCGCGAGGAGCACGAAGCCCGGGATCGACCCGATGTTCGGATACCGCCTGGTCAACCGCCGGGGGCTGACCCGTTCGGTGAACCGCCCGGCGGGCGAACGCACGACGTCCTCGCGCGGCACGACGATCCACAGGACGACGTAGGCGATCGTCGCGACGATCGATCCGAGGACGATCAAGCCGACGAGACCCTCGAACGGGCCGATCGACCCGCTCCCGGTGGCGACCTCCCAGAAGATCACGGCGGACAGGAACACGGCGATCGCGAGCGGGAGCCGCAGCGCGAGCGACGGGATGCCCCAGTGATCGGCGAGCCCGCCGGCCACACCCGCCACGACCTTCTCGTGGGCGCGCCGGCGAAGCGGCGGCCGAACGGGCGGGGAAGGGGCTCGCTCGAGCGCGGGCTCGGGCTCGTCGACGGCGACGCCGCCGCGGAGCTCGCGCTCGACGTCGTGACCGCTGCTGGCCGGGGTCTCGTCCATCCGCGAGGATGATGGCCCGCCCCAGGCGCCGGCGCCATCGGGGATGACCCTGGAAGAACCCTGAGATCGCGCGTCGCTCCCTCCGGGATGGCCCCGATGGCGTCCCCGGGCCCCGCGTGCGAGCATCGGCTCCGATGGCGACCGCGGCACGGGATCAGCGACTGCGTCGCAGCTCGGGTGACCGCGTCCTGGCGGGCGTGGCCGGCGGGCTCGGGGAACGGCTCGGCATCGATCCCGTCGTGCTCCGGCTGGTATTCGTCGTGCTCGCGCTCGCCGGTGGTGCCGGCCTGGTGCTCTACCTCCTGCTCTTCCTCGTCATGGGCTGGCCGGACGCGAACGCGGACTCCGTTCCGACGCCGCGTACGAGCGCGCGGCAGGCGCTCGCGGTCGTGCTCGTGGTGGCGGGCCTGCTGGTGATCTCGAGGCGTGCGGGGCTGTGGTTCGGCGACCAGATCGTGTGGCCGGCCGCGCTCGCGGTGGCGGGTTCGGCCGTGCTGTGGACGCGTGGCGACGGTGCGCACCGCGCGAAGTGGCTCCGGCGCCTCCCGCACGCGGATCTGATCGACGGTTCGCGCGTTCGAGCGCTCGTCGGCGTTGGGCTGATCCTGCTCGGCGCGTGGGCGCTGCTCTCGAACAACCTGACGCTGTTCGCGAACGCGCCGCTCGCGGTCGTCGCGGTCCTCGGAGGAGTCGCGGTCGTCGCGGGACCGTGGGTGTGGCGGCTCGTGCGGCAGGTCGCGCTCGAGCGCCGCGAGCGCATCCGCCAGGAGGAGCGCGCCGAGATGGCCGCGCACCTGCACGACTCGGTGCTGCAGACGCTCGCGCTGATCCAACGGACCGACGACCCCGGCGAGATGGTCGCGCTTGCCCGCGGACAGGAGCGCGCGCTCCGGACGTGGCTGTACGGGAAGATGCGACCGGGTGGAGCTGGTTCGCTCTCCGCCGCGCTCGACGACGTGGCTGCCGAGGTCGAGCGGACGCACCGCACACGCATCGAGGTCGTGATGGTGGGGGACTGCCCGGTCGACGACGGCGTCCGCGCGCTCGTGCACGCGTGCCGCGAGGCGATGGTGAACGCGGCCCGGCACTCCGGCGCCCGAGGCGTGTCGGCCTACGTCGAGGTCGAGGACGACGCGGTGACGGCGTTCGTGCGCGATCAGGGTGTCGGGTTCGCGCGCGCGAGCGTTCCGGCCGACCGCCACGGCATCGCCGAGTCGATCGAGGGCCGGATGGAACGCAACGGCGGCCTCGCGCTGATCGAGAGCGAGCCCGGCCGCGGCACCGAGGTGCGGCTGCGGATCCCGAGAGCGCGGGCGTGATCAAGGTCTTCCTCGTCGAGGACCACGAGCTCTTCGCGAGCGGGGTTCGGACCGAGCTCGGGAAGGGATTCGAGCTCGTCGGACATGCCGGGACCGTGGAGGACGCGGTCAAGGGCGTGCTTGAGACCGAACCGGACGTCGTGCTCCTCGATGTGCACCTGCCCGACGGGAACGGGGCGAGCGTGGTCGAGCGGTGCCCGGACGTGCGGTTCCTGGCGCTGAGCGTCTCGGACGCGGCCGAGGACGTGATCGCCGTGATCCGCGCCGGCGCCCGCGGCTACGTCACGAAGTCGATCTCGCCCGCCGAGCTCGCCGACGCGATCCACCGGGTGGACGAGGGCGACGCGGTGTTCTCGCCGAGGCTCGCCGGGTTCGTGCTCGACGCGTTCGCCGGGAGCGCTCCGCCGTCGATCGATCCCGAGCTCGACCAGCTCACGGCACGCGAGCGCGAAGTGCTCCGGTACATCGCGCGGGGGTACGCGTACAAGGAGATCGCGGGGGAGCTGCACATCAGCGTGAAGACGGTGGAGACGCATGTGAGCGCGGTGCTGCGGAAGCTACAGCTGACGAGCCGGTACGAGCTCAGCCGGTGGGCTTCGGATCGCAGACTCGTTTGAGGAACCATCGTCCGGCCAGTCTTAGGGGTAGGCATGCGCCGGCGGGCAAGCCCAAGTCATACGAACGTACGTTCGATACCTGTATTGACACAAACCTTTCGAGTCCGCAATAATACCGTCAATGAAGATGCTCTCAGTCAACCAGGCAGCTCAAGAGCTCGGAATCAGTCCCCAGCGAATTCGGGCGCTCGTTCACTCTGGCCGTCTCCAGGCAGATCGCGTCGGGGGAAACTGGATTGTGCATGGTGAATCCCTTGAGTTGCCCCGCCGCCGTTCCCCAGGCCGGCCTCTTGCGGCGTCAAATGCGTGGGCGCTCCTAGCTCTGATAAACGGCGACTCTCCCGATTGGGTCCATCCATCGGTCAGATCACGCCTGCGACGCAAGCTTCACGATTCTGAATGGCTAATCCAAGCGTTGTCCTACAGCGAGCCCAGAGCGCAGCTCAACCGATGGAGAGTGCTGCCAAGCGACCTCCCAAAGATCTCGTCTAGCTACGCGCTGGTGAAATCGGGGCTATCCGCTGCCGACAGAGCACTCGACGTCTTTCCCGACGACGATGGAGCATTGGATGCATACGTCGGACCTGATGTCCTCGCTCAGATTGGGCGGCGATTCCGGCCGCTTGACTCGGCCCCGAGTGCCAACGTAATTCTCCGAGTGCCTTCAGATCCGTGGCCGTTGAAATTCGCGCAACGCGTCCCGCCTGCCGTTGTTGCTGCCGATCTTCTGTCGGACGCTGATTCGCGCGTTGGCAGAGCTGCGCGCAACTTCTTCGAGGGGTTGGCCGAGTGATTCAAATACCCGATCTTGGAGATGACTTCCATGAGATGTGGGCGGAACTCATTACCTTGACCGAGGAGTCCACAGTCCCTTGGACACTGATTGGGGCTCACATGGTGGCTCTTCATGGTTGGCGACTGGGACGAATGCAAATCCGACCCAGCAGGGACGCGGACATCCTCGTCAATGTTCGAGCGGTAACAGATGGAACCGAGAGGCTGAGTCAGATCCTCGTTGATCGAGACTTCGACTTCGAAGACCCCTCTCCAGAGGGAATTGGTCATCGCTTTACGAAACGCGGGATCAGTGTTGACGTTCTCGGACCCGATGGCCTCGGAGAGCGAGCTCGCCTGAGAACACTGGGTGGCGCACACACCGTTCGAGTTCCAGGAGGCACTCAAGCACTAAGGCGCAGCGTGCGTACAGACGTTGCGACACGCGAGTCCACTGGTGTCGTCCCTCTGCCAAGTCTGGTGGGCGCACTGCTCGTCAAGGTCAGAGCGATCGATATCGATGACCAACCTGACGCTCAACGAAGTGACTGTGCCTTCTTGCTTTCCTTGGTCGAGGATCCAGATGGGATGGTGGCGGATATATCCAGTCCGGAGCGTTCGTGGCTCCGTCGTCATGCTGAATTGGGCGACCCAGATAGTCGCTGTTACGTAGGAATGGATGATGCTGAGGACGCCGCCATCGTTTACCGACGCCTGATCGCCTAACCTTCCAGTTCCGCTCGTGCCCGACTCGGCGAACTCCATCACACGATTTGCGGAGGCTCGATGCCCTCCGCGCCTCCGTTAGCGCGCACCATCTGTGCCGGATGGGGAAGTCTCTAAGGGCACGAGAAAGCATTTCGAGGCGCCGGCTCTCGAAGGCCATTACGCCAAGCAACGGATTCTGATGGCCAGCGCTACGCGATGGGGATCCGCCCGAGCACGTTGGTACCTCGACCGGGAACCGTCTTGATCTCGAACCGTCCGCCGAGGGCGGCGAGGCGGTCGGCCATGTTCTGGAGGCCCATGCCGAGTGGCGTCGCCTCGGCATCGAAGCCTCGGCCGTCGTCCATCACGGAGAAGTCGAGCTCGCCCTCCCACTCGCGCAGCCGGACCGTCACGGTCGACGCGTCCGCGTACTTCGCGATGTTCTGGAGGGCCTCGAGGACGAAGAAGTACACCGCCGCCTCGACCTCCGGGGGATACCGGTTCACGTTCTCGATCTCGAACGCGATGGGGAACGTCGTTTTCCGCGCGTGGGACTGGAGCGCGGCGGGGAGCCCCTGATCCGCGAGTAGCGGGGGATAGATGCCTCGCGCGAGATCCCGGAGGTTGTCGAGCGCCTCCTGCGCATCGCGCCCGATCCCTTGCAGAGCCTCACGCTGCTCCTTCTCCCGGCCGACCAGCGTTTCGGCCAGCCGCACCTTGATCGCGAGCGCCACGAGTTGCTGCTGCGCGCCGTCGTGGAGGTCCCGCTCCAGACGCCGGCGCTCCTCGTCCTGCGCCGCGACGAGCCGTTGGCGCGACGAACGGAGGTCCTCGATCAATCGGAAGTTCTCGAGCACAAGGCCGGCTTGCGCCGCGAGCTCGGCGATCAGTTGCTCCTCCGCCGGCAGGAGCGACTCCTTCGACGGCTTCGACACGGTGAGCGCGCCGAGCAGCTCGCCGCCGTGGCGGACCGGGACCGCCGCGTCGGCGTCCGCGAACTCCGGAAGCTCGTGGTTCACGAGCCGCCTCGCCGATCCGAGGCCGGCGTCGGGGGGCCAGACCGCCGTGGGTCGGATCTCGGAATCCACCCGGAGCCACACCTTGGCGGCGGTTGCCCCGGTGCCCTCGGCCAGCAGTCGCGCCATCCGCGGCATGATCTCTTCGCCCGCGTACGCACCGGCAACGCTTCCCGAGAACTCCGACAACACCTCGTACGGGGTCGCGCGCTTCCCGAAGACGAGCCGGTTGGCGGCGCGCCGGGCTCGCTCACGCACGGGCTGCGCGGCGACGGCGACGATCGCGGTCGCGATGATCGCGAGGCCCTCCGTGGCTCCGATGAACGCGCCGACCACGACGACCACAAGCACGTAGACGACCGTGATGAACGCACCGAGGATCGTGTACACGACCGCCTTGCCGATGATGACGTCGATGTCGTAGAGGCGGTGTTTCAGCATCGCGACGGCGATGGCGGCGTCGAGCAGCACCAGGGAGAACGTGAAGATCAACCCCGTCGTCTGGTTGTCGACGAAGATCGCGGCGCAGAACGCGACGGCGACGACGGCGGCCGCGCTCACGAACCACTTCAGCTGGAGGCGTTCCTCGCCATCAGCGCGGCGGAACCGAACGATGACCGAGGCGACTGATGCAAGGGTCGCGAAGACGAGGGCGAGGATCGATCCGAGGATCAGGAACCGTGCGATATCCAGCACGGTCCCACCCGAGATCGTTTCGAAGTCGACGAACGGACGGTTCCACGTCTCGGTGGCGAAGGCCAGGAAGCTCGCAGGGAGCAGGACGAGGAGCGCAGCCATAAGCCACGCGAGCGGTCGCCAGCGCCGTGATGGCAGGTCGCCCGTCGGGAACAGGAGGAACAGCCACGGCAGCAGACCGATCGCGATCGACTCGACCCAGGTGGCGAGCCAGGCCAGCGCGTTCCCGCCCGGCAGCGAGCCCGGATCGGCGACGAGCGCGTGCAGCGCGTACGAGCGTGAGAAGCTCCCGAGCCCGAGCGCCAGCCCGGCCACGAGGAGCAGCCACCCGATCGGGTTCTCGCGGCGCCGCGAGACGATCACGATGCCGAAGAAGGGAAGCGTGAGGTTCGCGACGACGCCGAAGACGCCTCCGGCGCTCCACGCGTCGGACACCCGCGGCAGCGTCGCCGACCGATCCAGGAACCGGAAGACCAGGCCGGCCACCATGAGCGCGATCGACGCGAGACCGACCGACCAAGCCACCCGTCGAGCGCTTCGAGCCGTCAAGGGCGATCCCCCCGCGCGATTGTCTCTCCGCAGGTGGGTCCGTGGGAAGCCGGATGCCTCGAGGTAGGATCAGGGCGTCAGAGCGTGTTCGCGACGAGCTTCACGGCCGACGCAACCAGCACGATGAGCACGAGCCGGTCGAATCCGACGGTTGATAGCCTTCGCGAGAGTGCGATGCCGAGCGGCGTGACGATGACAACCGGGATGACCGCCAGCGCGCTGATGAGTAGCCGATCGGCGCTGTAGAGCCCCGTGACCGCGACGCCGACGATCTGGGCGAGCCCGAACACCTGAAGCAACAGCGTGAGCCCGAAGAGGTACGTGGATCGATCTATGCCGTAGCTGTGGAGGTATGACGCGAGGAGTGGTCCGGAGACCCCGGCGGCCCCCTGGAGTGTTCCCGCGGCGAGACCGACCGGCGGCGCCGTGAACCTGCTGACTTGAGGGGAGAGTCGTAGCTGCGGGTTCGTCGACCGGACGATCACATAAAGGATGACCGTACCGGCGAGGACCAGCGATAGCGCGTCCGTGCTGAGCTCCCGGAGGAGCCAGACTCCGATGGCCGTGCCCATCACGCCGGCGACGAGCAGTGGCACCAGATCGGGGATGTCGCTGAGCGGACGCCGGTGCGCGCGGAGCATCATCAGGTTCGAGACGAACGTAGGGATCGTCATCACGACGACCGCCTCCTCCGGGCCGACGACGGTCGCAAGCACCGGGATGGCGATCAGGGGCAGGCCGGCGCCCGTGATCCCTTTGACGAAGGCTCCAAGGACGACCGCGACAACGACCGCCGCGACCCCGACCCAGTCCATGCGCAGCAACTAGTGCGGAGGATCGCTCACTTCAGCGAAGTACTGCTCCATCGCATCCAGCGTCTGGCGAACGTGCTCCTCCACGATCTTGGCGGCGTCGTCGCCGTTGTGGTCGCGGCAGGCCTTCAGCAGGAGGTGGTGTTGACGATTGCTGCCGTCGATCAGCGTCGGCCGCACCCGATTCGAGAAGCCGACGACGAGCGCGGCGCTGTCACGCAGGTTCCGCAGGATCGCATTCATCCGTGGAGACCTGGAGTCGTCGAACACCGCGTGGAACTGGTTGTTGAGCTCGACCCAGACGCCGAGGTCACGCTCTTCATCCATCAGATCCTGGAGGTCCGTCGCTCGAGTCAGATCCTCATCGGTGAGGTTCTCCAGGCTCTGACGGATGGCCGCGGGCTCCAGGATGATCCGCAGCTTGTAGATCTCGCGGATGTCGGCCAGGTTCGGCCGTTGAACGACGGCACCTCGGTAGTCGTCGAACCGAACGAGCCCTTCGGCGGCGAGATCGCGAAGGGCCTCCCGGACCGGAGTCGTGCTGACGCCGAGCGCGTCCGCGACCTCGGTCTGGATGAGCCTGGTGCCGGCCTCGAGGGCGCCTCCGAGGATGCCACGACGGAGCGCTTCGTAGACCTGTTCGCGGGTCGTTCGCCGATCCGCCTCGAGCAGGGCGAGCGGCACGTGGTCCACCATGGGCGCCCTCCTCAGCCGATCGTGGAGCCGGCACTCCGGACTGTGCTCTCCGGGAGGTCATGTTGCAAGCGTCGTACCTCAGGGATTATATAGGATGCAGGATGCCTCATCGCCGAAGAGGGAGGGGAAGGATGCGCAGGACACGGCGCAGGACGTTCGCCCAGGTCATCGCGCTGCTGCTCGCCACGGCGATCGTGGCCGCGGCCTGCGGGGACGACGACCCGGGGGACGGTGGGGGGAACGGAGATGGGGAGCTCCGGCCGTTCACGATGATGTTCCCGGTCCAGGATCCGATCCAGTTCTACCCGTGGTACCTCGCGGAGGAGCTCGGGTACCTCGAGGACGAAGGTCTCGACGCAACCCTGGAAGCCGCCGACGGCTCGAGCGCCGCGATCCAGCAGCTGATCGCCGGCAACGCCGACGCCGCCCTTCCCGCTCCGGGCGCATTCCTCATCGGGGTCGCATCGGGTCAACCCCTCAAGTGGATCTACTCGCTCCAGTACTCGAACATCTTCACGTTGGTTGCCCGTGCCGACGCGGGGATCAGTTCGGTCGCGGATCTGAGCGGCAAGAAGCTCGGCATCTCCGAGCTCTCGGGTGGAGAGGTGCCCCTTGTCCGCGCTCTCCTGCGGGAAGCAGGACTCGCGGAGGGGCAGGACGTCGAGCTCGTGCCCGTCGGGGAGGGGTCGGCCCTCACGATCGACGCGCTCGAGTCGGGGGAGATCGACGCGTACTCCTCGAGCGTCTTCGACGTCGCTGCGGTCGAGGCGGCTGGGATCGAGGTGACCGTGATCCTTCCCGAGGACGCCGCCGCATATCCCGCCGACGGCGTGGTGACGTCGGAGGAGACGCTCTCATCCCGCCACGACGATCTGGTGGGGTTCCTCCGGGCGGCGAGCAAGGCGATCGTCTTCGCGCAGGCCAATCCGGAGGCGGCGCTCGAGATCTTGGCCCAGGTGGCCCCGGAAGCGTTCGAGGACGAGGAGCTCGCTCGCGCCTTCTTCGAGGTTTCAACCGGTCTGACCACACTTCCGGCCGTGCTTTCGGGTCAACCGACCGGCTCGCACAACGTGGCCGGGTTCCAGGCGTACCACGACTTCTTGCTCCAGGGAAGCGAGGAGGAAGGTGCGCTTCCGGAGCCCGTGGACCTCGACCAAGCCCTGGACGACTCCCTCCTGGAGGAGGCGAACGACTTCGACCGTGCGGCGGTGGAGGAGGAGGCGGCTAACTACTCCGGGGCCACGTAGTGTTGCCGGCCGTGTCTTTGGAACCGACGGAGCGGCACTCGGAACGCACGCCGATCATCGAGGCCCGTGGTGTGACGCGCGTATTCGCCGGCGCCACCGGCGAAGTCACGGCGTTGCGCGATGTCGACGTCACGATCTCGGAGGGCGAGTTCGTCAGCTTCGTCGGCCCGAGCGGCTGCGGCAAGTCCACGCTCCTGAACATCATCGCGGGCCTCCTCGCTCCATCGAGCGGCTCGGTCCTGCTGCACGGCCGAGAGATCCGGGAACCCAGCCGCAAGGTCGGGTTCATGTTCCAGGCTCCCGTGCTGCTTCCGTGGAGAACGGTGGAACGGAACGTGCTCCTTCCGGCGGAGGTGTTCGGGGGAGACAAGCCGGCATCGGCCGACAAGGCACGCGCCGCGATCGAGCTCGTCGGTCTCGGGGAGTTCACCCGTTCGTTCCCGCGTCAGCTCTCCGGAGGGATGCAACAGCGCGTCGCCCTCGCTCGCGTATTGGCGTACGAGCCCGAGCTCGTCCTGATGGACGAGCCCTTCGGCTCGCTGGACGAGTTCACGCGAGAGGCGATGAACCTCGAGCTCCTTCGGGTCACGGATGCCGCCCGCATGACGGTTGCGTTCGTGACGCACAACATCGGCGAAGCGGTGTTCCTGTCGGATCGCGTGGTCGTCATGACGCCTCGGCCCGGCGAGGTCGCGGGCGTGATCGACGTGGGTCTCGAGCGGCCGCGAGATGTCTCCGTGATGCACGAGTCGGTCTTCTCGGACCTCGTGTTCGAGGTGCGGCACCTCCTGGGAGGGAAACCGTGAACCGGACCCGCGAGCGGGTGAGCGAGGTCGAGCCCGTGACCAGCAGGCCGCCCGAGCGACGAAGGGGATCGTGGCGGTATCGGCTGGGCTCGCTCGCGCTCCTCGGGGTCCTGATCGCCTTGTGGGAAGTGCTTCCGCGGGTCGGGTTCGTCTCCGAGATCATCCTGCCGCCGTTCTCGAAGGTGGCGGTGGCGCTGTGGACGCTGGTCCAGACGGACTTCTTCCTCGAGCACTTCACGGTCACCCTGAGCGAGATCGGGATCGGGTTCGCATTGGGCACCGTGATCGGATTCGTCGCCGGCGTCCTCTTGGCGATCTCGACGGTGGTGAACCGGGTGACGTATCCCTTCGTGGTCGCGTTCCAGGCGGTTCCGAAGATCGTCTTCGCGCCCTTGTTCATCGCCTGGTTCGGTTTCGGCCAGACGTCGAAGGTCGTGATGGCCATCGTGATCGCGTTCTTCCCGGTGCTCATCAATACGAAGGTCGGACTCGAGAACGTGCCCGAGGAGTCGATCCGCTTGATGCGATCGTTGCGCGCGACGCGGTTCCAGGTCTTCCGGAAGGTGTCGCTGCCGCACGCGCTTCCGATCATCTTCGCAGGGGTCCAGACGGCGCTGACGTTCGCCGTGATCGGTGCGCTCGTGGGCGAGTTCGTCGGGGCATCGTCCGGCATGGGGTATCTGCTCAACCTCTACAACTTCCAGCTTCGGATCGATCGCGTGTTCGCCGTGATCGTCATCCTCGCCGCGGTCGGCGCGGTCGGGTACTTCATCCTCGAGTGGGTCGGCAGGAAGCTGATCTTCTGGCGCGCAGATGAGATCTGAGCGCACCGTCCTCGTCCTGCAGCACGCGGAGTGCGAGGCGCCGGGCGCGTTCCAGGACGAGCTCGACGAACGCGGGATCGCGACGGTCGCCGTCGAGCTCGATCGGGGAGATGCCATACCGGCTTGGGAAGGGTTCGACGCGCTGATCGCGATGGGCGGGCCGATGAGCGTGAACGACGAGGATTCGTTCGGGTGGTTGCGAGCGGAGAAGGATCTCATCGGTGAGTTCGTCCGCGCGGACCGGCCGTTCTGGGGCGTGTGCCTCGGTGCCCAGCTGCTGGCGGCGAGCCTCGGTGCCCGCGTCTATGAAGGAGCCGCACCTGAGGTCGGGATGCTTGCCGTCGACCTGGAACGTGAAGGCATGCTGGATCCCGTCTTCTCCGTGCTCCCCAAGCGTCTCCTCACACTCCAGTGGCACAGCGACACGTTCGATCTCCCACGGGGCGCGCTCCTGTTGGCCTCTTCTGCTTCCTATCGTCATCAGGCCTTCCGGTGGAGGCGGGCCTACGGCTTGCAGTTCCACTTGGAGGTGTCGCCGCAAGCGGTTCGCGAGTGGGGCGATATCCCTGCCTACGCCGATGCGCTGGAGTCGGTGCTCGGAACCGAGGCGCTTCCGCGTCTTCTGGGCGAGCTCGACCGCGAGCACCAAGCCATGCGTACCAACGCACTTGACCTGTTCCGACGGTGGCTGGACCTGGATGTCGTCGATCGCCCCCGCGCGGCGACGATGGGGGTGGAATCGTAGATGCCGAGCCTTGCACTGACCTTCTACAGCCTGTTGGACATCCCGGTCGACGACGTCATCGCGTGCTGGCAGGAGGCGGAGACGAGCGGCTTCGAGTACGGGGTCATGTCCGAGTCCGCCGGCCGCGACGCCGCGGTGATCCTCACGCGCGCCGCACTGGAGACCCGAACGATCAACCTGGGCACGAACATCATCCCGATGTACGTGCGGTCTCCGATGCAGACCGCCGCGGCGGCGCTCACGCTGAGCGAGGTCTCCAACGGCAGGTTCCGCATCCTCGGGCTCGGGACGAGCTACAAGCAACGCGTGGAGGCGTGGTTCGGGGGGGGATTCCGGAGTCCCGTCGTGCGTGCGCGTGAGTACGTCGAGGTGATCCGCAGCCTGCTGTCGGAGGGGCCGACGAACTATCACGGAGAGTTCTTCAACATCACCGACTATCCCGACCTGACGACACTGACGGATGCGCCGCGCGACATCCGGATCTACCTCGGCGTGACGGGGCCGAAGATGCGACGCCTGACGGGCGAGGTCGCCGACGGGGTGATCCTGAACTCGCTCAGCACGCCCCGGTTCATCCGCGACTCGATCGAGCTCGTGGCCGAAGGGGCGGAGGCCGCAGGTCGCTCCCCGGCCGACATCGAGATCGGCTGCAGCATCGTGTTCTCGGCGTCCGAGGACCGGCACGAGGCGATCGAGGCGGCGAAGCGGGGACTGCTCTTCTACATCATCTATCCGGAGTTCGACCCCATCGTGAAGACGACGGATCAGCTTCCGCAGGTGCAGGCTCTGCGGGAGACGTACTGGAGCGGAGATGTCGAAGGCGCCTACCGCGCGATCACCGAGGAGATGCTCGAGGCGTTCGTCGTGTTCGGGACGCCGACGGAGTGTCGCGAGAAACTTCGGGAGTACGTCGACGCCGGAGTCGAGTTCCTCGTCATCCGCTCGTGTGTCGACAAGCTGAACGGGAAGGACGCGGTCCTTCAGAACATCGAGGCGCTCCGGGGATTCCTTGGTCAGCCGGCTGCCGTCTGAGTACGACGCCATCGCGCGAAAGAGGAGGATCACGTGAGCGTCTTCGAGCGGAACGCCAACACCGCGGTTCGGAAGTTACGCCCGTACATCCCCGGCCCGACCGCCGGCGAGATCCGGGACCGCTACGGGATCCCGTTGGATCAGATCGTGAAGCTCTCGTCCAACGAGGCGCCTCTCGGCCCCTCTCCGCTGGTCCGAGAAGCGATCCGCCGAGCCTCCGACGGCGACGAGCTGCACCGGTATCCGAGCTCATCGGTGCCCCAGCTCCGAGAGGCGATCGCCAAGGTGCTCGGCATCCAGCCGGAGCAGGTCCTGCCCGCGACCGGCTCGTCCTCGACCTGGCCGCTCATCGTCAGGGCCTTCTCCCACGCGGGGGATACGGTCCTGTGGATCGATCCCTCCTTCACCGCCTACGCCGAGGTCGCCATCCTGGCCGAGCGGGAAGAGACATCGGTCCGGATCTCCCCCCCGTTCGACGTCGACGTGAGCGCGATCGCGGCGGTGGGTACCGGCGCGAAGGTCGTGTTCGTCTCCTCTCCCAACAACACGACGAGCCGTTTCACCGATCCGGCGACCGTTCAGGAACTGGCCCAAGGTCTTCCCGATGCCGTCGTCGTCCTCGATGAGCACTACATCGAAGCCGCCGACGACTTCCGGTCGAGGACCGCGGTGACGCTGGTCGACTCCGTGCCGAACCTCGTCGTCACGCGGAGCTTCTCGAAGATGTACGGGCTGGCCGGGCTTCGTGTCGGATACGCGGTTGCCTCCGAGGAGGCCATCACGGCGCTGGCGAAGTTCCGGCCCAGCTGGAGCGTGAGCGTCGTCGCCGAGGCCGCGGCCAGAGCTGCGCTCGAGGACGAGGATCATCTCGAACGGAACATCGAAGCGACCAGGACCGGCCGCGCGTTCCTGAACGAGTCGCTCGGTTCGATGGATGGGGTCGAGGTCGCTCCGGATCCGCAAGGAGGTTTCCTCCTCTTCCGGCCGCTGCTGCGACCCGCGGACGAGGTGACCGAGGGTCTCTACCGCCGAGGTGTGATGGTGCGTGGCGACCTGCTGGAGGGATGGATCCGCGTGAGCGTCGGGACGGAGGATCAGAACGCCGCCTTCCTGGACGCGCTGGACGCCGCGCTGACGGGATGAGCACGTCGTGGACGTCGGGCGACGCTCAGAAGGCGATCGATGACCACGGCCGACCTCGTCGTGCGCAACGGGCGTGTCGTCCTCGACGATCAGACGTTCCAGGGTGGGGTTGCCTCAACGGACGGCGTGGTGGTCGCGATCGGCGACGACGACGCGCTCCCGGAGGCAGCCGAGACGATCGACGCCGAGGGTGACTACGTCATCCCGGGCGTCATCGATACGCACGTCCATTTCCGGGAACCCGGCCTTCCGCGGCACGAGGACTTCGAGACGGGCTCGACCGCGGCGGTCATGGGCGGCGTGACCACCGTCTTCGAGATGCCGAACACGATCCCGCCCACGTCCACGGGAGCCCTCGTGAACGAGAAGCGCTCGATCGTGACGCCGAAGTCCTACGTCGACTTCGGTCTCTTCGGGATCGTGGGGCAGGAGAACCTCGACGAGATCGAGGGGATGGCCGAGGCCGGCGTGATCGGCTACAAGCTGTACCTCCACCAGGCGATCGAGGGGATCTCGCCGTGTGACGACGGCGCCCTCCTCGAGGCGTTCGAGCGGATCGCCGCGACGGGCCTTCGAGCTGCCGTCCATGCCGAGAACCCGCACATCTATCCCCGTCGGGCGCAAGCGCTCCGATCGGCCGGTCGTCACGACGCCGTCGCCAACCTCGAGGCAAGGCCGAGCATCTCCGAGTACGACATGGTCGAGCGTTGCATCTCATTCGCGCGTTCGGCCGGGTACGAAGCTTCACGTCTGCCACGTGACGTCGATGGAGTCGCTCGAGGCGATCCGGACCGGGAAGCGGACGGGAGTCGACGTCACCGCCGAGACCGGCCCGCAGTGGCTCTGGTTCACCGACGAGGATACGAAGCGGAAGGGAACGGTCTTGATGTTCTCCCCCCCGTTCAGGTCGAGCGACGACCGGGACGCCCTCTGGGAAGGGCTCCGGGACGGGTCGATCGACAACATCGCCACCGATCACGCTCCGCGTCTTCCCGAGGAGAAGATCGCTGAGTCCGTCTGGGACGTGAAGTCGGGCTTCATCGGCGTGGAGACGCAGCTGCCGCTGCTCTTCACCGCCGTGTTGGAGGGCCGGCTCGATGCCTCACGGTACGTGGCGCTCACGTCGAGAGATCCGGCGCGGGCCTACGGCGTGTGGCCGCGAAAGGGAAGCTTGCTGCCCGGATCGGACGCCGACATCACCATCGTCCGCCCCGGCGATCCCTGGGAGATCCGGCACGAGAACCTCCACAGTCGGGCGCGCGTGACACCGTTCGAGGGCGCCTCCGTCTCGTGCCGCGTGCGATGCACGATCATCCGTGGAAGCGTCGTCATGCGGGACGGAGCGCTTGTCGGCACTCCGAGGGGGCGCGATGTGCGGGTCGCGGGATCGACCGGCGCCTCGTCCATCCCTCAGGACGAGCGGAGGGGCGCCCCGAAGGGCGCCCCTCGTCGCTCCAGCGTGTGATCGCTAGATCCCGGGGATCCGGATCAGCAACAGCTGCCCGCCTTCGCGCTTGAACATGAAGTCGGGGTTGTTGTTGGGATCGGGCGGTGGGGGATCGATGTACGTGTCATTGCCCGGTGCGCTCTGCACCCACAGCGTGTGTGCCTGCACGTTGATCAGGTACGCGCCGGGGCCGAACGCCGCAGAGGCGTCGACGATGCCGGTCGACTCCCACGCGCCCCAGTTGCCGGCGGGGCGTGCGTCGAAATCGGTCGCACCGTTGTCGGTCGACTGATCGACCCGCGCGACGACCTCGGGCACGGCCGGGTTCGAGAACGGGACGTACATCAGCCGCGCGGTCGTCGCCCTCCCGAGATCCGACGTCTGCTGGGCGGCGGTGAACTGCTGGCTGCTGCCGGGGTCTTCGGTGAGGAGGAGACCCGTCTGGGTCGTCTCGATGTTGTCCGGCTGATGGACCTCGCCGACCGTCTTGACCTCGGCGTCGTCGCCCTCGACGAACACGCTGAAGGACGTGACGACCTTCGGGTCGCTGGGATCGAACTCCATCCTCCAGACCCGTCCGTTCGTGGAGATGCCGGGTCCGAAGAACGGCGCTGCGCCCGGGAGGGTGCCGCGACCCGAGTCGACGATGTAGGCAACGTTCCCCTCGCCCGGACGCTTGTCGTACGCGATGTCCTCGACCCGGACGAACTCGAACACGTTGTTCTGGACGGCCCAGTACTGCAGCACCCACTGCGGTCCGTCGATCCCCGTCGGCGTCAAGATCCGGAGATCGCGCTGCCAGCTGCCGTCATTCGGCGGCGCCGGGAACGGCCCGCCCTGGGCAGCCGGCACGTCTGCCGCCTTCATCTCGGAGCCGTCCGGGTTCTTCCCGGTTGCGATGTTCTTCGGCACCTGGACGAAGTGACCGGTGATGCTCTGCGTCGAGCCTGGGGTGAAGTCGTAGTAGTCGTTGAAGCCCGCGGTGTCGGAGACGAACGCCCAGAGGTCGCCCTCGTCGGCCAGCAACGAGTCCGTGTCGGGCGCGATGTACGAGTAGAGCTCGGACTGCGAGGGCACCGTGCCCGAGACGGCGCCGCCCGGCGGGACCGTGAGCGAGCCGCTCGTGAACGTGTCGTCGCCGGACAGCACGACGAGATCGTCGAAGCCCGGGATCGGAACGGCGTTCTCGTGGTTGTGCCGGCCCATGCCGTAGATCGAGTGGTAGGTCCCCTTCTTGACGTCGAGCGCAACCACGACGCCGTTCTCCTCCTGCGCCGGGTCGTTCAGCGCCGGCGGCCACGAGTCTTCCTTCCGCAGGACGTAGTCGGGCGACTCCTCGTTCGTGAACAGGATGTCCCGGGCGAACCCTTCCGCTGCCGTGGCGAGGTAGTTGGAGCAGAAGCGCTGGAACCCGGCGGCGCTCGGGATCGCGAAGGAAGCCTTGAGGGTGCCGCCGGTCGACGCATCGACGACGAGCTTGGTGACCTGAGAGTTGTCGAAGTCGCTCTCGCCGTTCGCGGACGTCGGTGCCGCGGTGTTGAACGGGAACGGAACCTTGCTCGTCTCGTGGTTCACGAAGACCTCGGCACGTCCGCCGGGGATGCTGCGGAGCGAGATCCCGTCCGGGATCGCCTCGTATCGGATCCCGCCGGGGAGCGTGTCCCCGACCGTCAGGAGCGGTGTGACCGTGACGCCCGCCTTGACCGCGGTGAGCATCCTCGGACGGCTCGTCGTGAAACCTCCGCGCGCAGCCCTGGCAGACGTCAGTGACGCGACGAGCGCGACGGCGAGGACGGTACCGGCAAAGATCGCACGCCTCTTCATACATCCCCCCTCAGGGATCGTGGACCAACAGGTCTAGCAGATTCCGTAGGGACGCGCCGACGGCCTTTCGGCCAGAAGATAGGAGCGTGCACACACCGAGCGCACCGGTCTCGAGACCAGCTAGAGGAACGTGCGCATTCCCATGCTCTCGGTGGCTATGCACCTCGGAGTAGGGATGCTGGCTGTATACGCGGGTGAGCGGGAGTTCTAGGCTGAGCCCATGCTCAGCCCTTGGCTCATCCCGTGAGACACGGCGCATGACGAGCGTGGGCAGGAAGCCAAGGACGCCCGAGCAGGTCTGGGGTCCGATCGCTGAGGCCGAGCTGGGGCTGCGAGGGGTCAAGGGCGGTACCGGCTTCGGGCGGTCCGAAGGGCTGCGGATCTCGAACAAGATCTACGCGATGCTCGTGCACGGCGAGCTCGTGGTGCGGGTTCCGAAGGCACGGGTCGACGAGCTGGTCGACGAAGGCATCGGCCGGCGCTTCGAGCCCAGCCCGGGCCGGGTCATGAAGGAGTGGCTGAGCCTTCCGCCGGCCGCATCCCGCCGGTGGAGGGCGCTCGTTGCCGAGGCGAGGGCGTTCGTCTCGTGATGACCGCCGGGAACCGATGAGTTCGGTCGCCCGTCGCGGTCTGATGAGATAGTCGAGTGGAGACGGAAGCCGATGGACGAAATGGAGGCAGGATGAACCTGAACAGCATCTTGATCGGGTCTGAGGATCCGAAGCGTCTGGCCGAGTACTACACCAAGCTCTTCGGCAAGCCCGGCTGGGACGAGGGCGGCTACACCGGCTGGATCATCGGCCGCGGTGCTGTCACCGTCGGCCCGCACGATCAGGTCAAGGGCAAGAACGCCGCCCCGGGCCGGGTCATCTGGAACATCGAGACCGCGGACGTGAAGGGCGACTTCGAACGCCTCAAGGCGGCCGGTGCGACGGTGATCCAGGAGCCATACGAGCCGGACCAGGCCTCGGCCTCGGGGATGTCGATCGCCACGTTCTCCGATCCGGACGACAACTACTTCCAGCTCATGAGCCCGATGGAGCCCCCGGCCTGACGGCACTGGCGTGACGGTGGTGAGGCCCTCGATCGGTCATCGGCCGGGTCCTCCCGCGATCGGACCCTCCGATTCGGGTTCGGAGGGTCCGTCATCGGACGAACCCTGGGAGCGTTCGAGACCGGACCCGTCGCCGTCGAAGGTCAACGCGTAGACCTCCTGACCCCGCGGATACTCCTTCGTTGGGCGGAACTCGCGCGAGACCGTCACGCCGAGCCCCTCGTACACGCCGTCCTGCTCGGCGCGCAGGCGCTCGCCGAGGAAGACGTTCGCCATGATCTCGCGAGGGCGCGCGGCGGCCGTGACCATCCGGACGGCGCCCACCACCGGCGGCCCGACGACGGTGAGCTCGCCGCCGATCTGCACGAGGTATCCCGGTCCGGCGTCCAGGCCCATCGACAGGCCGACGCCCTCCGAGAGGTTCCGCGAGTTGCTGCGGAAGTCCTCCAGGACGAGCCGGTGGAAGAAGTCGATCAGGGTATGGGCGGTGTGCACGATGTTGCCGGCCGCCTCGACGAACTGCTCGTGGTACGCGTCCTCGGGGGCGGTCTGCACGATCCAGTAGGCGAGGAAGCCGTCTCCCGTGAACTTGTCGAACCAGCCGCCGGGTGCACCGATCCCGCGGCGGACGGCGCTCACGAACTTGTCCATCGTGAAGGCGAAGCGCTCGAAGCGGATCGCCTCTTTCATCAGCGTCGTGGACTCGCGGATGTCGGCGGCCATCACGAACATCTGGATCGGTTCGCCGTCGATGATCGCGTCGAGCAGCTCGTCCGTCCGGAACCGCTCCTGCCAGTCCGGAGGCGCGTGAGCCTTCAGCAGATCGGTGATGCGCCCGCGCTCACGCTCACGATCCGCGGGATCCGACGCCGCCCCACCGATCTCCGACACGGCCGGTCAGTCTAGCGAGCCCGTCGCGCGATCCTCAGGCGGTGAAGAACTCGACCAACACCGGAGCGAGGACCGCGGGGTCGACGTCGTGACCCTGTCCGTCGAGGAACCGGACCCGGCCATCGGGAAGGGCGTCCGCGAGCGCCTGGGCGGTCTGTCGCATCCACGGCATGTCCGCCCCGCCCGCGACCACGAGCGTCGGGACCTTGACGGAAGCCGCCCGGTCCACCGGCACCGTGTAGTCGCTCATGATCCGCGCGTCGTAGGCGAGCGTGTGCGCCAGCGCCTCGGTGGCCGCCCAGAACGGAGCGTTCCGCGCCCCGGCGACGAACTCCGGCGGCATGCCGACCACCTTCGACATGAAGTACTCGACCGCGTCGCCGCGCCGGCCCTCGGCGACCATCGTCTCGTACTGCTCCACCTGGTCCGCGGGCGGCTTGGGGACCTCGTCGGGGATGTACGGCGGCTCCCACAACGCGAGCTTCGAGGCCGAGACGCCGCTCTCCACGGCGATGAGGGCGAGCGCCGCGCCGGACGACGAACCCCACAGGAACGCCGATCCGCCCGCCGCCTCGATCACCGCCTCGATGTCCTGGACCTCGCGCTCGATGGCATAGGGCTGGGTGTCGCCGCTGTCGCCGCGGCCTCGCCGGTCGTAGTTGAAGACGGTGAGGTCCGACGCCAGCTGCTGCGCGAGGGCCGCGTCGGCCATGCGGTCCACGGACCCGCCGCAGACGAGCACGACCGGCGGTCCCTCGCCCAGCTTGTCGAACGCGATGGTGGTGCCGTCCCTCGAGGTGACCGTTTCCATCGCGGAACTCCTTCCTGCTATCCGAACAGCTTCGTGAGCCAGGACGCCCACGCCTGCTCGGTCGCTTGCTGGTCCAGGCCGTCGACGAAGATGTGGTGTCCCAGCCCCGCGGCGGCGTCGAACGTGTGCATGAACCGGTACAGCCCGTCGTCGGTCCGCACGCCGAGGAAGCTCGGCGACAGGTAGTCGACGACGCCCTCGATCGGTGGGAGCCCTTCCGGCGTGAGGCGCACCTGGTCGCCGAGCGCGACGGGGCCCGGGAGACCGAGACCGCGGCGGAAGACCTCCCAAGCCTGCTCGCGGTCGCCGACGTGCGGTCCGAAGACGTTCACCGGCGTCGCGATCCGGCCGCGGAAGTAGGTGAGGTACTTCGCGAGCTTGTCGAAGTACATCGGGTCGCCCTCGCTCAGGCCCTCGTACTCCGCCTCCCAGTTGTCACCGAGGAAGCCGTGGTGGAGCCACCGGACGAGGGTGTTGCCCTGGCCTCGGCTCTCGACGGTGTACTCGAAGTTGTGAACCGAGCCGTCCGGGCCCTCCGGCGAGCGGAGCTGGAGGTGTGTCGGCGGCTCCCACGCGGTCACGGTGGACTCGAACGCGAAGCCGGGGAGCTCCATCCGGGTGGCCCCGCCCTCGCGCGGCTCCACCTCGTTCTTGCCCATGAACCACGAGTCCAGCCCCGGACCGGTGGCGATCGCGTTCCACACCTCCTCGGGGGTCGCGTCGACCTGGATCTCGTCGGTGAGCTCGAACGGGTGGGCCATCGCAAGGCGCTCCTTCTCGTCAGGCTCGGCCCGCACCGCGGGTCGTGTTCATCCGGACACCGTATGCCCGGTCTGGCGTGGGCGTCACTGCTCCCGGGTCAGCGCGCACCCCGGCCTGCATGCAATCGCTCGACGAACGACTCGATCCGACGCTGCCTCGTCTCGGGCTTCTTCGCGCCCTCGATCCCGTCCACGAACCAACGCTGCTGGCTGTACGGAAGGCCCTCGAAGAACCGTTTGGCGGCCGCATCCTTCTTCAACGCCTTGGCGAAGTCGGGCGGAACGGTGACCTCGCGCGCGGCGGTGTCGAGCTCGAGCTCGACGTCCACGGTGTCGCCGCCGGCCACGCCGGCCTTCTCGCGGACCTCGGCGCTCACGCCGAGCATGAACGTTCCGCCCATCGGCGCCACGCTGCTTCGGTAGGTGTAGCCGTTGATCGTCGCGCGGACCTTCGGTCGCTTCGATCCGAGCGCGTCGACGACCTTCGCCGGTACCTCGATGCCGGTGGCCGTCTTGCCGGCCTGCAGGATCTTCGCTCGGAACTTCATCGCAACCACCTCCGATCAGTTCTTCCACCCGCTGTGACCGTACGGCGACGCCGAACTCATCGGTCGAGCGATGAGTTTCCTCCGGCCGGCCGGTCTGTTCTCTCGGATGCCGCGACCACCACCCGAATCCAACCCGCCCGCGCTCTCCCTCGAGGGCCCAATCACGCGTGAGGACATCCCCGCGTTGTGTGAACGCGCGCGCGCGCTAATCGAAGATCGCGCGGTCGGTCCGATCACGTGCGAGGTCGGCGCGCTGGATTGTGATGCGGTCACCGTCGATGCCCTGTCCCGGTTGCAGCTCACCGCGCTCCGGCTCGGGCGTCGGATCCGCTTCGACGACGCCCCACCCGAGCTGCTGGAGCTGCTCGGGCTCCTCGGGCTGGACGAGGTCCTGCCGTGCGCCGATTCAGGCCTCGAGCCGCGCGGGCAACCCGAAGAGCGGGAACAGGCGCGCGGTGTCCAGGAAGAACGTGATCCCGGCGATCCGGCCGCCTGAGATCTCGAGCACCTGGAGGGACCAGGGCTCGAGGTCGCCCTCCGGCGCGGGCTTGTACTGGCCGTACGCTGGCGAGCCGTTCGCGGTCGTGGGGAGCAGGCGGGAGTCGCGACACCCGATGCCTGGGCCGAGGCACCACGCGCGGATGTCGTCGTGCGTCTGCAACCACAGCTCGTAGGGGGGCATGTTCCAGGCGGCGTCCTCGTGCAGCAGCGAGGTGAGCGAGTCCATGTCGTATCGTTCGAAGGCGTCGACGTAGCGCGCGAGGAGTGCCCGCTGCGCTTCGTCGACCGGCTCCGAAACCGTGTCGACGTCGATGGCCTCGAGTGTCGCGCGAGCCCGCTGTAGGGCGCTGTTCACTGACGCGACGCTGGTCTCGAGCAGCTCGGCGACCTCCGACGCCTTCCATCGCAGGACCTCGTGCAGGATGAGCACGGCTCGCTGCTTGGGCGGCAGATGCTGCAGCGCGGCGACGAACGCGAGCCGGACCGTTTCGCGCGACTCCGCGACCTCGGCGGGGTCGCCGTCCTGCGGAACGACCCGGTCGTCGGGCACCGGCAGGATCCACGTGACCTCGGGCAGCGGTTCGCCGAGCGCGGTGTCGGCGGCCTTCGCCGGCGCGAGGTCCATCGGCCGCGCTCGCCGCTCCTTGCCGCCCAGCATGTCGAGGCAGACGTTCGTCGCGATGCGGTAGAGCCAGGATCGCAGTGCCGCGCGGCCCTCGAACCCCTCGAACCCCTTCAGGGCGCGAAGGAACGTCTCCTGCACGGCGTCCTCGGCCTCGAACGCGGAGCCCAGCATCCGGTAGGCGTACGCGGTGAGCTCCGTCCGATGCTGCTCGAGCTGCCGGTCGAGGTCCTCGGGCGCGCGTGTGGCGGCGCGTGAGGTCCCATCGTCGGTCTCGGCCAGCTCGGTCATCGGTCGTCCTCTCGGGTTAACGCCGTCGAAGCGGCCATGATAGGCGAGCCTCCGGACACCGCTCCTGGAGGACGCCTCGGCCCGCCGACCGATGAGTTATCGCTCGGCCGTCGGTCTCATCATCGAGACTCACACGGGAGGTTCGGAGATGTCGGCGGAGACCCAGCGGAGCGCGAACGCCGTCCCGCCCCAGGCCGGACGGCGTGAATGGATCGGGCTCGCCGTACTCGCGCTCGCCTGCCTGCTCTACGCGATGGACCTGACGGTGCTGCACCTCGCGGTGCCCTCGCTCAGCGCGGACCTGCAGCCGACGAGCGCGCAGCTGCTGTGGATCGTCGACATCTACGGCTTCATGGTCGCCGGCTGCCTCATCACGATGGGAACCCTCGGCGACCGGATCGGCCGCCGTCGGCTGCTCATGATCGGCGGGGCGGCCTTCGCCGCCGTCTCGGTGCTCGCCGCGTTCTCGACGAGCGCCGAGATGTTGATCGCGGCCCGCGCGCTCCAGGGGATCGCCGGCGCCACGCTGGCACCGTCGACGCTCTCGCTGATCTTCAGCATGTTCCTCGACCCGCGGCAGCGCTCGATCGCGATCGGCGTCTGGATCGCCGGCTTCTCGGCCGGCGGCGCCATCGGTCCCGTGCTCGGCGGCGTCCTGCTCGAGAGCTTCTGGTGGGGATCGGTCTTCCTGCTCGCGCTGCCGGTGATGGCGCTGCTGCTCGTCCTCGGGCCGAGGCTGCTCCCCGAGTACCGCGACCCGAACGCGGGACGCCTCGACCCCGCGAGCGCAGCGTTGTCGCTGGTCGCGATCCTCGCCGTGATCTTCGGTCTGAAGGAGATCGCGCAGGATGGGCTCGGGCTGCTGCCGGTTTCCTCCGTCGTCGCCGGGCTCGCCGTGGGCGTCGTGTTCGTGCGGCGCCAGCGATCGCTCGAGGACCCGATGATCGACGTCCGCCTATTCAAGATCCGGGCGTTCAACGCGTCGCTCACGACGAACGTGCTCGGGATCTTCATCGTGATCGGGTACTTCCTGTTCGTCGCGCAATACCTGCAGCTGGTGCTCGGGCTCTCGCCGCTGCAGGCGGGTCTTTGGTCGCTGCCGTCGGCGTGCGGGTTCATCGTCGGGTCGATCGTCGGCCCCAGGATCCTGCGCCGGGTCCGTCCGGCCCCCGTGATCGGCGGCCGGCCTCGCGATGGGCGCCGCCGGTCTCGCGATGCTCACCACCGTCGACGGAACGGGCGACCTCACGACGTTGGTCGTGGGCCTCGGTGGTCATCTCGCTCGGGCTCGCGCCGGTCTTCACGGCGACGACCGACCTCATCGTCGGCTCGGCGCCTCCCGAGCGCGCCGGCGCCGCCTCCGGGATCTCGGAGACCGGCGCCGAGCTCGGCGGGGCGCTCGGCATCGCGATCTTGGGGAGCATCGGCGACGGCCATCTACCGGAGCGAGCTCGCCGACCTGATGCCGGCCGGCGTCCCCGCCGGCGTCGCAGCGGTCGCTCGCGACACGCTGGGGGCGGCCGTCGGCGTCGCCGAGCGGCTCCCCGGAGAGCTCGGCGCGGCCCTGGTGGAAAGCGCTCGCGCCGCATTCATCCAGGGGATGCGGGTGTCATCCGCGATCGCGACGGTCGTGGCGATCGCGATCGCCGCGCTGGCCGTGGTCACCCTGCGGCACGTCGGCTCGGGCGCCGATCGTGAAACGGCCCTCGAGGAAGCAGCGGATCAGCGAGCCGGCCGCGCGACGGCCTCCGATGTGGGTACGGTCGATGGCTGAACCCAACGGGATCGGGAGACGGAGGGAGCAGTGGCCGGCGGACTACAGTTCCGGCCGCCGACGAAGGCGGGAGGCGCGTCGTGAGACGAGTGGTTGCCACGGAGTTCCTCGCGCTCGACGGCGTCGTGGAGGCACCGGAAAAATGGTCCGGCCCCTACTGGAACGACGAGATCGCGAAGTTCAAGCACGACGAGCTCTTCGCGAGCGACGCGCTTCTGCTCGGCAAGCTGACCTATGAAGGCTTCGCCGCGGCGTGGCCGGGCAGGACCGACGAGGACGGGTTCGCCGACCGGATGAACACGCTCCCCAAGCACGTGGTTTCGACGACGCTGAACGAGCCGCTCGGATGGAACAACTCGACGCTGATCCGCGGCGCGTCTCGCCGAGCGGATCACGGAGTTGAAGCAGCAGGACGGCCAGGACGTCCTGATCTACGGCAGTGGCCGGCTCGTCCGCGCGCTGATCACGAAGGGCCTCCTCGACGAGCTCCGGCTCCTGGTCTACCCCATCGTCGTGGGGACCGGGAAGCGTCTGTTCGACGAATCGAACAAGGCCGAGCTGCAGCTCGTCGAGACGTCGGCGTTCGGCTCGGGCGTCGTGCTCCTTTCCTACCGCGCGGCGGACGCGGAAGGATAGTCCGGAGTGGTTGCCGGCTCGGTCTCGTCCGGAAGAGGAACACGGCGGAACGTCGCGTACAGCGCGAGGTCGTAGATCACCTTCAGCGTCCCGGCGATGACGAACGGCGCGCCGAGCGCTACCCGCTGCATCACGAGGCCCGCGGCCGCCGCCCCGAACGGGCGCACGAGGTATCGCGCGGTGTTCGTGTACGCGGTCGCCGCTGTCCGTTCGGACGGATCGACCATCGTGACCACGTAGGCCTGCCGGGCCGGAACGTCCATCTGCGACAACGTGGACCGCACGAGCAGCATCGCGATCGCCAGCTCCAACGTCGGCATCAGCGGGATGAGCGCGAGCAGGACGTTCGACGGGAGGTGCGTGAACACCATCGTGTTCAGCAGGCCGATCCTCCCGGCGAGACGTCCGGAAACGACCGAGGACCCGGCCTGCAAGAGCCCGACGCCGAACAGGACGGCGCCGATCCCCTCCGTGCTCGTCCCGAACCGCAACGAGAACCAGTACGCGACGAACGTCGAGACGACGAACCCGCCGGCGAACGCGTCGAGGCCGAACAGCGCAGCGAGCCGGGCGACCGTCGACCTGGATCGCTGGAGCGGCCGGCCCGTCGTCGGGACGGCGCTCTCCACCGCCGGTGACAGGCGAAGCGAGATCGCAACCCCGGCGAGTGCGACGAGCGCGAACAGGAGCAGCCAGCGCTGATCGGCCGGGAGCGAGGGGATTGCTCGGCGCAGGAGTTCCGGTCCTCCGGCGGCGAGCGCCCCCGCGGCGCCCGCGAGGTACGCGACCGCGTTGTATCGGCCGAACACGCGCGCGCGGACGTCGCGCGGCGAGCTGCCCATCATCGCCTGCTCGATCGAGGTGATCGGGCCTGACTCGTTCGGGTCGGTCGAGAGCGTGCCTGTGAGGGCGATGAGCACCAGGATCCAGAACGCGTCGGCGAACGCGTAGACCGAGCCGGCGAGACCCATGAGGGCGAGCAGCAGCGCGTAGAGCCGGCGCCGCCCGATCCGCTCGCCGAAGGCCCCTACACCGATCGAGACGATCGCGTTGCCGGCGAGCATCGCGGTGAACACGAGGCCCACCTGCGTCGGCGAGAAGCCACCGTCGGCGAGCGATGCTCCCAGGACCACGCTCGCGAAGCCGTACGCGAACGCCCGAAGGGCCTGCACGGCCAGGATCGAGCGGAGGTCGCGCTCGATGCCGCTAGATGTCGCCATCGGTCGTCACGGTGAGCGTGTCGCCACCGTCGATCGAGATCAGGCCGGATCCGAGCACCTCGCCGTCGAGCGCCGCGCCGGGCCCTGAGGGTTTGATGCGCAGCGAGGTCAGGCCGTCGGCGACCTGCACGTGGATCAGCCCGGGCTCGGGATAGCGCTTCGGCCGCAGCCCGCCGTAGTAGAAGGCCAGGATGTCCGAGGCCGACAGGCCGCGCAGCGCCTTCCCGTACGCGCCCCACTGCACCATGCCGGCGCCGTGGCCCCAACCACGTCCGATGAAGACCGCGGCGTCCTGCTCGGACGAGATCGTCATCCATCGCGACGGGATCGTGATCGGCAGCGAGGTTCCCTTCGAGCTCGCGGGCGGGTACCGCCCGGGATCGAGACACGGCGCCCACAGGTTCACCACGCCGCGGAAGGTGCTCGACTCGATCGAGCGCGTCACGCCGGCCCCCTCCACCACGACGTTGCCGCCCTCCAGGCGGACGCTCGAGATCGCCTTCCCTCGTCGCCACTCGCCCCCGGCATGCAGGAACGTCGCGAGATCCTCGAACGGAAGCCGCACGCTCCACCGAGACACCGCGGAGGCCCCGTCGTCGCGTTCGACGACCGGTCGCAGGTAGGGCAGCGGGGGACTGCCGAAGACCTCGTCGTTGCCGTAGGTCTGCCCGTCGGAGGTCGAGAAGTACACGGTCTCGGCGGGCCGGCCGTCGTGCAGCAGCACCTCGCCGGACGTGTGCCGGACCGCGGCGTACCAGCGGCGGACCGACGGCTCGAACGGGACCGGGATCCCCCGGTACACCTGGCACGCTGTCGTCGCGCAGATCGGGGTCGGCAACGGCTCGCCTTCCTCCCCGTCCCAACCCGTCGTCGCGAGGGCGTAGCTCCGCGCGGCGACCGCCTGCGCCTGCAGCGCCGCACGCGGCCACGACGCCGGGACCTCCGCGATGCCCTCGAGGTACTTCTCGAACGGCAACGTCACGAGGAGCTCGAGCGTGCCGTCCTCCCCGCGCTCGACCCAGATGGTCCCCGGGTACCGGGCCACGAGCCGTCGCCGTTCCGCGTCGACGCAGGGGGACGGAACCCGTGGGAAGGACCCGCGCACCAGGAACGAACCACCGTCAGGCGGCGCGATGGTGATGGATGTGTGGGCCTCGCCGGAGGGCGGCGCAACGCCCGGAGACTCCGCGCCCGGCGACTCCGAAGACGAGGGCCCCGCCGGACCGGTGCTCCCGGTCGGGGACCCGGTGATCGACGGATCCGGCGTCGCCGACGGCGACGTCGAGGTGCATGCGGAGATGACGAGCAGCAACGCGATCAGCGGCACCGCGGGGGCCCGTGACGTTCCCATCCGGGCACGCTATCAAGCCACCATGGGAAGCCCGGAACGCTTGCTCTGGGGCGTCAGCGCCTCTTCGGCGGGGGAGTGAGCGGCGGGACCGTTCGCCCCTGCGCGGAATCCTCGATCAACGTGGTGAGACGCCGCTCCCGCGTCTCCTCTTTCTTCGCGCTCATCACCCAGTAGACGGCGCTCGTCCGGTACGAGGGCGCCTTGGCCTGGAAGTACTCCCACGCCTGCTTGTTCCGGCGGAACTGTCGCTCGTACGCCGCATCGAGCTTGGCTGCGTGCCGCTGCTCGTACGAATAGATCGCCGATCGATCGTCCGTCCGCGCGTCGAACGCCTTCTGCCCGGCGGGGTGCATGAGGCCGAGGTCGATCAGCGCCTTCGCGCGCTTGATGTTGACCGCGCTCCAGTTGCTCCGAGGTTTGCGCGGCGTGAACCGGTTCGTGTAGCGCTCGTGGTCGAGGCTCCTGCGCACGCTGTCGATCCACCCGAAGCACAACGCCTGATCGACCGCCTCGGGCCACGTGATGCTGGGTTTGCCCGACCCCTTCCTGTAGAAGCCGACCAGAAGCTCCGATGTCGTGTCGTGGTGTTTCTCGAGCCATGCGCGGAACGTCGCCGGCGTCGCGAAGAAGGTCGGCTCCATCGGCGATACGGTAGACCCCGACACCGGCCCGGAGCGAGGAGGCCCGTGATGGACCAGCGCCTGTCGGCGAAGAGGATCGCGATGTTCCTCGAGGAGGGGTTCGAGGACCTCGAGTTCTGGGTGACCGTGATGCGCCTGCGCGAGGAGGGCGCAACCGTCACGATCGTCGGCACGAAGGCCGCCCACGAGGTTCGCGGCAAGAACGGTCTGAAGGCATCGAGCGACGTCGCGGCGAAGGCCGTTTCGGCCGACGACTTCGACGCCGTCGTCGTGCCGGGTGGCTGGGCGCCCGACAAGCTCCGTCGCTACGAGGAGGTCACCGGTCTCGTCCGCCAGGCATACGACCAGGGCAAGATCGTCGGGCTGATCTGCCACGCGGGGCTCGTCGGGATCTCGGCCGGGATCGTCGAGGGACATCGGGCGACGGGAAGTCTCGGCATCAAGGACGACCTGGTCAACGCCGGCGCGACCTGGGTCGACGAGCCGGCGTTCCGGGAGGGCAACCTGGTCTGGGGCCGGGTCGTCGACGACATCCCGGCGTTCTGTCGCGAGCTCGTCGCGGCCATCGCCGAGTAAAAAAGGGCGCGCACAGGCACGCTCGGGGGTTGCGCAAGGTATCTTGCGAAAGTATCCTTGCGCATATGGCCACCGAACCGAGCACCCTCCGCCTCACGGAGCCGTCCCAGATGCGGGCGCTCGCGCACCCGTTGCGACTCCGCCTTCTCGGGCACCTGCGCACGGACGGTCCGGCCACGGCCACCACGCTGGCGGAGCGTCTCGAGGTCTCCCCGGCGCTGGCCAGCTACCACCTGCGCCAGCTCGCGGTTCACGGGTTCATCGAGGAGGCGCCCGAGCTCGCGGAGGACGGCAAACAGCGTTGGTGGCGCGCGGCGCACGAGCGCACGAGCTGGTCGACGGTCGAGTTTCTCGATACGCCGGAGCGGGTGGCGGCCGAGCAGGCGCTCGGCCGGGAGGTCGCCAACGCCCACGCGTCGAGGGCAGCCGAGTGGGTCGCCGACGCTCCGAGCTGGCCGGCGGGATGGGTGGATGCCTCGGACATGAGCGACTGGATCCTCGAGCTCACTCCCGAGGAGCTGAAGGAGATGCGCGACGAGCTCGCGGCGACCATCGAGTGGTGGGCGGCGCGACCTCCTCGCGAGGGTGCGGAGATGGTGCAGGCGATCGTGCATCTGCTGCCACGGAGGCGCCGGACGTGATCGACGAGTCGAACGCCCCGGCGTCGGGCGCGGTCCTCGAGCGGGATCGGGGAACCCTGTTCGCGCTCTTCGCGGCGAACGCCGTCTCGATGACGGGGAACGTGGCGGCGCTCATCGCGATCCCGTGGTTCGTCCTGGAGACGACGGGGAGCGCGGCGAAGACCGGCGTGACCGCGTTCGCCGCGCTCCTGCCGGTGGTGCTCTCGGGGCTGTTCGGGGGAGCGCTCGTGGACCGCCTCGGGTACCGGCGCGCGAGCATCCTGTCCGACCTCGCGAGCTCCGGGGCCGTGGCCGCGATCCCGCTCATGCACTCGACGATCGGGCTGGAGTTCTGGCAGCTCCTCGTACTCGTGTTCCTGGGCGGGCTCCTCGACGCACCCGGGTCTTCGGCACGGACCGCGCTCCTGCCCGACGCGGCTGCGCGAGCGGGATGGAGCTACGAACGCGCGACGGGCGCGTCCGCCGTCGTCGAGCGTGGGTCACGGCTCGCCGGCGCGCCGTTCGCCGGGCTCCTGATCGCGGTGACCGGGCCGACGAACGTGCTCTGGGTCGACGCCGCCACGTTCCTCGTCTCGGCGGCGGCGATCGCGTTCGGCGTGCCGAGGCCGGCGAAGGCGACGGACCGGCCGGCCACCTCGTACCTCCGCGAGCTCCGGGAAGGCTACGCGTTCCTGCGCCGGGACCGGACGCTCGCGGTGCTGGTCCTCACCGTCGCGTTGACGAACTCGCTCGACGCGGTCGCGATGGTGGCGTTGCCCGTATACGCGAGAGAGGTCTACGGCAGCGCCGTGAGCCTCGGACTGCTCGTCGGCGCGGCAGGCGCCGGCTCGGTCGTCGGCGCGCTGGCGTTCGCCGGCCTTGGCGAGCGCCTCTCGCGGCGCGGGGTGTTCACCTTCGGGTTCCTGTTCACCTCCGCTTGGTATCCGGTGGCGGCGACCTTCCCGCCCCTCGGCGTTCTGGTGGGCGCGAAGTTCCTGAGCGGCATCGCGTCCGGCCCGTTGAACCCCGTGATCGACACGGTCTTCCTCGAGCGCATCCCCGACGGGATGCGAGGGCGCGTGTTCGGCGCCACGCACGCGGCCGCCTGGATCGCGATGCCACTCGGCGTGCTCGTCGCGGGTTGGTTGATCGAAACCGTGGGACTCAGAGCGACGCTGCTCGGCAGCGGAGCCGCCTACGTCGCCGTGACGCTCACCGCCCGGTTCAGCACGGCGCTCCGCGATCTCGATCGCCGTCCCGAGACGTCCGTGCGATCGTAGCGACCGGCTAGGCGATGTACCCCTCGACCGTGGTCTCGTCGCGCACGGCAGCGCCATCGGGGTCGAGCCCGGCGGCGCGCCTGGCGCGTCGCTGCCGGAGCAGGTCGTAGCACTGGTCGAGCTGGACCTCGATCTCCTTCAGCCGCGCCCGCTCGCGCGTCGACGCTTCGCTGCGCGACTCCTTCTCGAACAGCGCGTGCTCCTCGTGCGCGAGCTGCTCGATCTGCTCGATGACGTCCGCGTCCTGATCGGTCATGTCCTCGCCTCCCACCCTCGAGCGCCGCTCCGGAGAGCTTAGAACTCCATCGCGGGCGCGGCCTCGCCCGAGACCTCACGCCCGCGAGCCGCATGCATCTCACGGGCGGCGGCGCGACCGGGGATGAACCGGTTCGCGACGAACGCCCCGGCGAGCAGCACGAGGCCCCCGAGGAACAGCGAGACCCGGAACCCGCTCATGAACGACTGCCGGAACGCCTCGGCGACCGCCGCCCGCTGCTCCGGCGAGAGGGTTCGAAGCAGCGCGGGGTCGATCCTCCCGCGCCCGGCGGCCGCGGCGACGGCTGCCTGCTGCTCCGGCGGAAGCCCGATCTGGGCGAGCGCCGGCTCGAGCGCGCCGCGGAGCCGCGTGGTCAGGACCGTTCCGAGCAGTGCGATCCCGAAGACACCGCCCACCTCGCGAGAGGTGTTCGTCATCGCCGAGCCCAGCCCGGCGCGCTCGTGGCCGACCGCGTTCATCACGGCCGCGGTCATCGGCGCCATCGTGGCGCCCATGCCGTGTCCCATGATCGCGAAGACCGGCAGCATCAACAGGTAGGGCGTGTCCACCGACAGTCGCGACAACGCGAAGAGGCCGCCCGAAGCCAGAAGCAACCCGTAGGTCATCGGGATCCTGGACCCGTGCTTCTGCGCGTACTGTCCCGCGAGCGGGGCCGTGGCGATGATCACCAGCGTCATCGGCAGGAACCGCACGCCCGCCTCGAACGCGGTGTACCCGCGGATCGTCTGCATGTACAGGCTGAGGAAGAAGAACGTCGCGAACATCCCGAGCGACACGCTGAACGCGACGGCGTTCCCGGCCGAGAACGCGGGGATCCGGAACAGCGTGAGGGGCATCATGGCCCTCGGGTTGCGCATCTCCCACACGAGGAACGCGACGAGCAGGACGACGAATCCGGCGAGCGAGGACACGATCAGGGGGTCGGTCCACCCCATCTCGTTGGACTCGATCAGGCCGTAGGTCACGAGGAACAGCGCGGACGTGCCGAGCGCGAGGCCCGGCAGGTCGAGGCTCCGCTGCTGCTCGGAGACCGATTCGCGCACGGTGCGTGTCGCCACCAGGAACGCGACGATCCCGATCGGCACGTTCAGGAAGAAGACGGACTCCCAGCCGAGACGCTCGACCATGAGACCGCCCACGGTGGGGCCGAGCGCGAGGGCGAGCGCGGACATCCCGGCCCACAGCCCGATCGCGCGGGCGCGCTCGTGCGGCGGGAACGTCACCGTGATGATCGACAGGGTTCCGGGGAGCAGGAGGGCGGCGCCGAGGCCCTGCACGGCTCGAGCGAGGATCAGCTGCGTCGTGTCCTGTGACAGGCCACACGCGAGGGAGGCGATCGTGAACACGACGAGGCCGGCGAGGAAGGTCTTCTTGCGTCCGTAGCGATCGCCGACGATCCCGCCGGTCAGCAGCAGCGAGGCGAACACCAGGACGTAGCCGTCGACGATCCACTGCAGCTCGCTGACGCCCGCTTCGAGCTCGCGGCTGATCGTCGGGAGGGCCACGTTGACGACCGTGTTGTCGAGCATCGCCATCGCGAGGGCGAAGCACATCGTGAGAAGGACGATGACCTTCTCTTTGGCGTTGTCACCCTCGAAGCCGAACAACGGCAAGGCGTTCCTCCTCTCGCGCTGAATGGGTCACTGTAACGAGGGATGACAACCGTTCCGCGGAAGGGGATGTTCCCGGCGGGGCAGTTCCCTCCCAGGTGGGAGGGCGACGCTCAGGCGGAGGTTGCGCCGTGTGCGCTGACGGCCAGCTGCTCGGTTCCGCTCAGCCGGCCGGCGCCGGAGAGGTCGAGCAGGATCCAGAGGACCCCGTCCTCGTCCCACATGCAGAGGTTCGCCGGCTGCCCCGAGGCGTCGACGGGCGCGCACAGGAACGAGACCCCGTCGATCGTCGACGTGGTCGTTCGAGACCGATCCAGCGTTCCGACGCCGAGCTCCTGGTTGAACCCGGTGGCGAAGGCCTCGAACGCGTCATCGGTCGAGGGCACGGCGAGGTCCTTGATCCAGATGAGTCCCGCGCTCGGCAGGCCGGCGGAGCCGTAGAGCGCCATGTCGGCGTCGACGCCCGAGCGAACGGCCTCGGCACGGAACTCGTCCAGGAGCGCGTCGATCTGGGCGTCCTGCATCCGGGAAAGCCCGCCGAAGGACTCGGGGAGCGCGACGTCGGCGCTGCGGTTCAAGAACGACAACGCGACGGCGCTCACCGCGACGGCGAGCAGGATGGCGCCGAGCCGGACGCGAAGGTTCCGCCCGGGGGGAGCAGAGACGGGGGCCTCCATCGGCCGCGGGGTCCACGAGATGCCGCGTACGGCGTGCGCGGAGGCCGGTGGCGGGGGCGGCATGGCGACCGCTGCGCCGACGGCGGCTTCGGTGCCGCTGACGGCTTCCGAGCCGTTGAACGGCCGGAAGCACTGCCAGCAGAAGGCGCCGCCGTCGCCGGCGTTCAGCGCCAGGCAGGCAGGACAGACCAGCACGCGGCGGTCCTGGGCGGGTGCGCCGTCGGTCGGCGGTGCCTGCATGGCGATCTCCCTTCCGACCGGAGATATCGGCAGGAGCGAGACGCCACCTGAGACTCGTCGCGTGCGGCCTGACGGGCTAGGTGCGGCGGTAGACGCGCACGCCGAGGGTCGCGAACACGGCCATGAGCCCCGCGATCCAGGCCGCCGACTGCCAGAGCAGTGTCCCGAGCGATGGGACCTCGCGGAACAGCGGACTCGCGCTCTCCGTGTAGAGCTCGCCGAGCGTGAGCACGCGCACCGTGTCGACCCAGATCGTGACCGGGTTCGCGTTCGCGATGCCCTGCAGCCACGTTGGGAAGGTCTCCACCGGGACGAACGCCGAGCTCACGAACACGAACGGGAACACGATGGTGAACGTCGCCGCCTGGACCGCCTCGATCGTCTTCAGCGACAGACCGGCGAACGCCGACATCCACGTGAACGAGTAGCCCACGGCCACGAGCACCAGGAAGGCGAGCAGTGACTCGAGGATGCCCTCGTGCAGCCGGTAGCCGACCAGGTAGGCCACGATGAACATCAGGACGGCCTGGAAGATGACCGACACCGTGTCCGCGGCGGTCCGCCCGGCCAGCACGGCCGAGCGCGCCATGGGCAACGAGCGGAACCGGTCGATGAGCCCCTTCTGGAGATCGTCGGCCAAGCCGACGCCGGTCTGCATGGCGGCGAAGATCCCGGTCTGTACGAAGATGCCCGGCATCAAGAAGTCCACGTACGAAACGTTCGAGGGCAGGATCCGCTCGAACGCGCCACCGAACACGTACACGAACAGCAGGACGAACATCACCGGCTGGATCGTCGAGAAGACCAGCAGATCGGGTTTGCGGATGTACGTGACCAGGTTGCGTTTGGTCAGGACCATCCAGTCGGAGACCGCATACCGGAGCCGGTTCCCGGATGCCGTCGCCGGAACGCCCGTCGCGCTCATCGCCGCCCCTTCCGAGCCCCAGCGCCCGCCTCTTCCGGAACCTGGCCGTCGCCCTCGGCTAGGTGGCCGGTGAGCGACAGGAACACGTCGTCGAGCGACGGACGGCGAAGGGCGATGTCGGCGATCGGGATCTTCGCCTCGTCGAGCCGGCGTACCGCCTCCGTCAGGACGGTGGTGCCTTCGCTCCCGACGGGCACCGTGATCTCCCCGCTGTTGTTGTCCACGCCTCCCCCGCCGGGACCGAGCCCGAGGACGGCGCCGGCCGCCTCGCTGACCCGCTCTCGATCGGCGACCCGGATCGCGAGCACCTCGCCGCCGACGCGCAGCTTCAGTTCATCCGAGGTCCCTTCCGCGATGACCTTGCCGCCGTCGATCACGGCGATCTTGTCGGCGAGCCGATCGGCCTCGTCGAGGTACTGCGTGGTGAGCAAGAGCGTGGTGCCGTCGTGGACGAGGTCGCGGATGACGTCCCACATCTCGAGACGCCCGCGTGGGTCCAGGCCCGTGGTCGGCTCGTCGAGGAACAAGACCTGCGGGCGGCCGACCAGGCTCGCGCCGAGGTCCAGCCGGCGACGCATCCCACCCGAGTACGTCTTCGCGGTGCGGTGCGCGGCGTCCGTGAGGTCGAAGCGCTCGAGGACCGCCTCGCCGCGAGCGCGAGCCTCGGCCTTCGGCAGGTGGTACAGCCGGCCGACCATCTCGAGGTTCTCCAGGCCGGTGAGGTTCTCGTCCACCGCGGCGTATTGACCCGCGAGGCCGATCACGTGCCGGAGCTTCTCGGCGTCGCGGACCACGTCCAGGCCGGCCACCGTAGCCCGGCCCTCGTCGGGACGGAGCAGCGTCGTGAAGATCCTGACCGCGGTGGTCTTCCCGGCCCCGTTCGGACCGAGCAGGCCGAGCACGGTGCTCGGCTCGACCTGGAGGTCGATGCCTCGAAGCGCCTCGACCTTCCCGAAGCGCTTCACGAGACCCTCGGCGACGATGGCTGGCCCGTTCATGAAGGCGGCATCCTACCGGCCCTGTCATCCGGCGCCCTGCGGTGCGACGTATCCCCGAGCGATGAGCCGCGTCGGGGCAGTGCGGCGGGACCCGGATGGGTGCGCGAGGCGTCCCACCGAGGTGAAGCGCTCCCGCCTTCCACTCCCGATCGTCGCGTTCGCGCTGATGGCGCTCGCGGCGTGCGCGGAGCGGCCGGCCGGGTCAGGCGACGGAGACCCAGGAGGTCCGAGTCCCGACGGGTCCATCACCTATGAGACGAACGGCTTCGTTCTCGACGACGGGAGCGGGCCGGTCCTGTGCGTCGGCGGGATCATGGAATCGTTCCCGCCCCAGTGCGACGGGATCCCGCTGGTCGGATGGGATTGGGATGCGGTCCAAGGCGAGGAGACCGCGCAAGGTGCGAGCTGGGGTTCCTTCACGGTGACCGGGACGTACGACGGCACGACGTTCGCGGTGGTCGACGCCGGCTCACCGCAGCCGTATCCCGACCAGGGACCGATCGGGACGCCGTGTCCCGAGCCCGACGGTGGGTGGGCGTCTCCCGACGCTTCGCCGAACCTCTCGATGGCCACCGATGACGACATGCTCACGGCGATGCACGCGGCCGAGGAAGAACCCGACTTCGCGGGCTTCTGGATCGACTACGTGGAGGAACCGGTCGGCGAGGAGATCGTCGAGCCCGGCGGGATCATCGCGAACGTCGGGTTCACCGGCGATCTCGACCGCCACGTTGCGCAGATCCGCGAGACGTGGGGCGGGCCACTGTGTGTCGTGGAGTTCGAGCGGACCTTCCACGAGCTGCGCAGGATCCAGGACGGGTTCGCGGCGGACATCGGGGACGAGCTCGGGCTGCAGATGACGTGGTCGAGCGGCGACGTCACGCGGAACCGCGTCGAGATCGGCGTCGTCGTCGCGACCGAGGAGGCCCGCCGGGCCGTCGACGAACGCTACGGCGAGGGCGCGGTCTTGCTGGTGCCGGCGCTCACGCCGGTCGGCTAGAGGATCGTTCCGAGCGCCGTCCCGCAACGGCTGCAATACGCGACCTTCACGTGCGCGGGCTGTTCGTCGACGGTGAGCTCGAGCACCTTGACGGTCATCGTCTCGGCGAGCGGCGCGGCGCAAGACGGGCATATCGGGAAATCCTCGGATGCGACGGGGGAGCCCGACGGCTCCTCCTCGAGGATGCGCCTGCCCCTTCGCCGCCGTGGTGAACGACCCGCGCTCTCCGAGGATCCGGGCAGGAGCTCGGTCACCGTTTCCCGAACCCGGTCGAGGTCTGCGCCGAGCCTCACCAGCACTTGCGCCGCGACGCCCTCGCCCTCGCGGACCAATCCGAGGAGGATGTGCTCGGTCCCGATGTAGCTATGACCGAGCTGCAGCGCCTCGCGGAGGGAGAGCTCGAGCACCTTCTTCGCTCGGGGTGTGAAGGGGATGTGCCCGGCCTGCGGCTTGCTTCCTCGGCCGACGATGGCCTCGACGTCGCTTCGGATGCGCTCGAGCGAGATGCCCAGTTGCCCGAGGGCCAGGGCGGCGATCCCCTCGCCCTCGGAGACCAGGCCCAGCAGGAGGTGCTCGGTCCCGATGTAGTTGTGGTCGAGGTTCCTCGCCTCTTGCTGGGCGAGGACGACCACCCGACGGGCCCGGTCGGTGAAGCGCTCGAACACGCGCCCAGGATAGGCGCCCGCACAACCCCTTCGGTGGGGAAGTCGTTCGGGTGTAATCGTGCTTACATCTTGGAATAGGCACGGCCGAGTACCCGTTATTGATTCCAACAGCGCACCAGAAACGAACAGGAGCTTTCAAGATGCCCCAGCTCGATACGCAGGTCCTGCCGCTCCTCCCGCTCACCACCGGCGTGGTGCTTCCCGGGATGGTGGTCACGCTCACGGTCGAATCCGACGAGGCCCGCCGGGCCGTCGCCGCCGCAGAAAGCACGGAGGGCGAGCTGTTGCTCGTGCCCCGGATCGGCCAGCGCTTCGCGCAGGTCGGGACCGTAGCCAAGGTCGAGGACGTCGGCCGGCTCCAGAACGGGCTCGAGGCACTCGTGATCCGCGGGCTGCATCGCGCGGTCGTCAGCCGCGGCGTTCCGGGCACCGGAGACGCGATCTGGGTCGAGGTCGACCGCCGGCCCGACCCCGAGGAGTCGACCCCCCGTGCGCGCGAGCTCGCCCGCGAATACCGCGTGACGATCGAGAACATCGTCGAGGCTCGCGGCGTGCCGCAGGTCGGCGAGTTCCTGCGCGGCATCGGCGACCCCGGCCAGATGGCGGATACGTCCGGGTACTCCCCGGACCTCACGTTCGAGCAGAAGGTCGAGGTCCTCGAGACCATCGACGTCGAGCAGCGCCTGGAGCGGGTCCTCGAGTGGGCGCGTGAGGTGCTGGCCGAGCTCGAGCTGAAGGACAAGATCCGCACCGACGTTCGCGACGGCCTGGAGAAGAACCAGCGCGAGTACATCTTGCGCCAGCAGATGGAGGCGATCCGCAAGGAGCTGGACGAGGACGGCGGCGAGAACGTCGTCGAGGAGTACCGCAAGAAGATCGCCGACGCCAACATGCCCGAGAGCGCGCGTACCGAGGCCGAGCGCGAGCTCGGACGACTCGAGCGCACCTCGGAGCAGTCGCCGGAGTACGGATGGATCCGCACGTACCTCGACTGGATGACGGAGATCCCGTGGGACGTGCGGACCGACGACAACCTCGACATCGCCGAGGCTCGGAAGATCCTCGACGAGGACCACACCGGTCTGGACGACGTGAAGGACCGCATCGTCGAGTACCTCGCGGTGCGCAAGCTGCGTGAGGAGCGCGGGATGGGCCCGGCACAAGGCCGCGGCTCCGGCGCGATCCTCACGCTGGTCGGCCCTCCGGGCGTCGGGAAGACGTCGCTCGGAGAGTCGGTCGCGCGTGCGCTCGGACGCAAGTTCGTCCGCATCTCGCTCGGCGGGATCCACGACGAGGCCGAGATCCGCGGCCACCGGCGCACCTACGTCGGCGCGCTCCCGGGCCGCATCGTGCGCGCGCTCAAGGAGGCGGGCACGAAGAACCCGGTGATGATGCTCGACGAGGTCGACAAGGTCGGCGCCGATTGGCGCGGCGACCCCTCGAGCGCGCTGCTCGAGGTGCTCGACCCGGCGCAGAACCACACGTTCCGCGACCACTACCTCGAGGTGGACCTCGACCTATCCGAGGTGCTGTTCATCTCGACCGCGAACGTGTCCGAGACGATCCCCGGCCCGCTGCTCGACCGCATGGAGGTCATCCGGCTCGACGGCTACACCGAGGACGAGAAGGTCTCGATCGCGCGCTACCACCTGCTCGACCGCCAGCGCGAGCGCAACGGTCTGAACGCCGAGGAGGTCGCCATCACCGACGGCGCGCTGCGTCAGATCGTCGGCGACTACACGCGCGAGGCCGGCGTCCGCAACCTCGAGCGCGAGATCGGCAAGGCGCTCCGCAAGGTCGCGACGAAGCTCGCGCGCGGCGACGCGAAGGCCCCGGTGACGGTCGACGTCGACGAGGTGCGCGAGTACCTCGGCCGGCCCCGGTTCTTCTTCGAGGCGGCGGAGCGCACGAGCGTCCCGGGCGTCGCGACGGGCCTGGCCGTGACGGGCACGGGCGGCGACGTCCTGTTCATCGAGGCGACGCGGCTGGAGAACAGCGACGGTCCCGAGGGGCTCATGCTCACCGGCCAGCTCGGCGACGTCATGAAGGAGTCGGGCCAGATCGCGCTCAGCTACGTGCGGTCGCACGCGGCCGAGCTCGGCATCGACGCCGGCAAGCTCGGCGGCCGGTTCCACGTGCACGTGCCCGCGGGCGCGGTGCCGAAGGACGGCCCGAGCGCCGGCGTCACGATGGTGACGGCGCTCGCGTCGCTGCTCGCCGGAACGCCGGTGAAGAGCACGATCGGGATGACCGGCGAGGTCACGCTGCAGGGCCGCGTGCTGCCGATCGGCGGCCTGAAGCAGAAGTCGCTCGCGGCGCACCGGGCAGGACTGAAGGAGGTCATCATCCCCAAGCGCAACGAGGGCGACCTCGAGGACGTGCCCGAGCAGGTGCGCGAGGAGATCGTGTTCCACCCCGTCGAGACGATCGACGAGGTGCTCGCGATCGCGCTCGACCGCTAGAGGCGCTCGACCGCTCGGCGGGCGATCGTCTCCTCGGCGATCGTGTCCGGCGTGGCGTCGCGGACGACGAACACGGCGAACAGCGTCTCTCCGACGCGAACCGTGACGGCCTGCTCACCGGCGACGAACGCCTCGTCCCCGAGGCCTTCGAGCGGCCGGCCCTGTGAGGCCTCGAGCTCGACCTCGGCCTCGGTGCTCGAGCCGGGCGTGATCACCACGAGCGACACGTAGCTCGCGAAGTCGTCGGGCTCGGGGCGGTAGTAGCAGACGCTCGTGAAGCTGTCGGGCTCTCCCGTGATCAGGCCCTCGCCGATCGGATCGGCCGCCAACGTGACCGCGCCGCCGAGGACCTCGGCGGCATCGGCCTCGGTCAGCAGGACGCACGCGTCGGCCGTGGTTCCGGTGACGCCGGTCGCGCCCGAGCCCGCCGTGGCGCCCGTCGCTCCCGTCGGCTCTTCCGACGTGACCCCCGTCGCCCCGGTGGCCTCCGGCGGGGTGACCGTCGTCGACGAGTTGCAGGCGGCGACGAGGAACGCCATCCCGATGAGCGTGATCGGCGCGCGAACGCGGAGCGATCTGATCATCCGATCCTCCTTTGGGCGAGGAGCATACGCCGACTACTATCCGGGGATGCGTCGGACCGGACCGTACGCGGAAGGGAGTCCCTTCCCGCCGATCGCGCAGTACGCGTTCCTTTCGGACCGTCAGGTCCAGGCGCTCGTGGCGCCGAGCGGCAACGTCGAGTGGCTCTGCTTGCCCCGCCCCGACTCCCCGTCGATGTTCGCGGCGATGCTCGACCGGGCGGCCGGCCACTTCCGCGTCGGACCCGCCGACGTGACCGTCCCCGCGGGCCGGCGTTACGTCCCGGGAACGCTCGTCCTCGAGACGACGTGGCAGACCCGAACGGGGTGGATCGTCGTCCGCGACGCCTTGCTCATCGGCCCCTGGTACGACGACACGCAGCGAGCGGTCGAGTACCAACGGCCTCCGGACGACCACGAGGCCGAGCACTGCCTCCTCCGAACGATCCGGTGCGTGAACGGACACGTCGAGCTGGCGATGGACTGCGAGCCGGCGCCCGAGTACGGCCGCAAGGAGATCGCGTGGGAGTACGCGGGCGAGGGCTACAAGCAAGCGATCGGCCGGATCGACGGCTCGGAGCAACCGCTCCAACTCTCGACGGACCTCCGGATGGGGTTCGAGGGCCGGCGCGCGCATGCGGAAACGACGCTGCGCGAAGGCGACCAACGATTCGTCGCCCTCTCGTGGTCGGATCATGCGGCGCCGCAGGACTATGCCGAGGCCGCCGATCGGATGTGGCGCACGCAGGAGTACTGGCGAGAGTGGATGAACCACGGCGAGTTCCCCGATCACGCCTGGCGGACCTACCTCCAGCGAAGCGCGCTCACGCTGAAGGGGCTCACCTACGCGCCGACCGGAGCGCTCCTCGCCGCGGCAACGACCTCGCTCCCGGAGACGCCGGGCGGCGAGCGGAACTGGGACTACCGATACAGCTGGATCCGGGACTCGACGTTCGCGCTTTGGGGCCTGTACACGCTCGGCTTCGACAAGGAGGCCGACGGCTTCTTCGAGTTCGTCGCCGACCGTTGCGAGGACGGCCAAGCCCTCGGCGTGATGTACGGCGTCGGCGGCGAGCGCGAGCTGACGGAGTCCACGCTCGACCACCTCTCGGGGTACGAGGGCGCACAGCCGGTGCGGATCGGCAACGGCGCGTGGAACCAGCGCCAGCATGACGTCTGGGGCGTGTTCCTGGACTCCATCTACCTGCACGCCAAGTCCCGCGACCGCGTCACCGAACGCGTCTGGGCGCTCGCGGTCTCGCAGGTCGAGGCGGCGATCGAGAACTGGCGCGAGCCCGACCGCGGGATCTGGGAGGTCCGCGGCGAGCCGAAGCACTTCACGTCCTCGAAGATGTTCTGCTGGGTCGCGCTCGATCGCGGATCCCGGCTCGCCCGGAGACGGGGCGAGGACGCGCTCAAGGAGAAGTGGGGCGCGATCGCGAACGAGATCCACGCCGACATCTGCGAGAACGGCGTCGACGAGCGCGGCGTGTTCACGCAGTACTACGGCGGAACCGCGCTCGACGCGTCGATGCTGCTGATGCCGCTCGTGCGGTTCCTTCCCGCCAGCGACGAGCGGATCCAGGCAACGGTGCTCGCGATCGCCGACGAGCTGACGGTCGACGGCCTGGTGCTGCGGTACCGGGTCGAGGAGACGGACGACGGGCTCTCGGGCGAGGAGGGCACCTTCACGATCTGCTCGTTCTGGCTCGTCTCGGCGCTCACCGAGATCGGCGAGGTCCCGCGCGCGCGCGAGCTGTGCGAGAAGCTGCTGTCCTTCGCGAGCCCGCTCCAGCTGTACGCCGAGGAGATCGACTCGCGCACGAGCCGGCATCTCGGCAACTTCCCGCAGGCGTTCACGCACCTGGCGCAGGTGAACGCGCTGATGCACCTGATCCAGGCCGAGCAGAAGGCCAAGCGCGGCTTCTCGATGGCCCACCAGATCATCACGTAGCCCTTCGGCGAAGGAGGATCGTTTGCGAGCGCTCGTGGCCGCCCCGAACGCGCCGGGTCGCATCGAGATCCGCGAGGTCGCCGAACCCGAGCCCGGAGCCGACCACGCGGTCGTCGAGGTACACGCCTCGTCGCTGAACCGCGGCGAGTGCTCGGCGTTGCGCGCCGCCGACGATGGCTGGAGCCCGGGTTGGGATCTCGCGGGCCTCGTGGTCCGCGCGGCCGCCGACGGGACCGGTCCCTCCGATGGCGCGCGGGTCGTCGGCTGGGTGAACGGAGGCGCGTGGGCGGAGCGGGCTGCGGTGCGGACCGACCATCTCGCCGCGATCCCGGACTCCCTGTCGTTCGAGACGGCCGCGACACTTCCCGTCGCCGGCCTCACCGCCGTCGGCGTGCTCTCCGTGACCGGGACGCTGCTCGGCCGGAGCGTCGCGATCACCGGCGCTTCCGGAGGCGTCGGCCGGTTCGCGGTGCAGCTCGCGCACATGGCGGGGGCGCACGTCACCGCCATCGTCGGAAGGCCCGAGCGAGGGGAAGGACTCGGCGACCTCGGCGCCGACGAGATCTCGGTCGGCCTCCCGCACGAGGGAGCGCCGTTCGACCTCATCGCGGAGTCGGTCGGCGGCGATTCGCTCGTGGCGGCGGTCGCGCGGGTCGCTCCTCAGGGCATCATCGTGACGTTCGGGAACTCCTCCGGCGAGCCGGCGAACCTCGATCCCCGGACCTTCTACCGCAAGGGGTCGCCGACGATGCTCGGCTACTTCGTCACGTACGAGCTGCTCGAGGGCCGGATCGGGAGCTCGCGACTGGCGGCGCTCGCCGAGCTCGTCGCGGAGGGGCGGCTGGTCAGCCAGATCGACCTCGTCGTGCCGTGGACCGAGGCGGCGTCGGCGATCGAGGCGCTGCTCGAGCGGCGGGTGAACGGCAAGGCGGTCCTGTTGCTCGACGAACGGCCGGCTTCCTAGCCCGTGTCCGCGCTCGAGCTGGAAGGGCTCTCGCGCAGGTTCGGCGACGTCGTCGCCCTGGACGACGTGTCGTTCTCGGTCGCCGAGGGCGAGATGGTCGGCTTCGTGGGTCCGAACGGAGCCGGCAAGACGACCGCGATGCGGATCGCCGTCGGCGTGCTGCAACAGGACGCGGGCGAGGTTCGGTGGCGGGGGAGACCGGTCAACCTCGAGATCCGCCGGCGCTTCGGCTACATGCCGGAGGAGCGTGGCCTGTACCCCAAGATGCGCGTGCTCGATCAGCTCGTGTACCTGGCGCGGCTCCACGGGCTGGGTGCCGGCGACGCGAGGTCGCAGGCCGAGCGCACCGCGACGTTGCTCGGCGTGGGGGATCGGGCGAGGGATCGCACCGAGACGCTCTCGCTCGGCAACCAGCAGCGGGTGCAGCTCTCCGCCGCGCTCGTGCATCGCCCCGAGGTGCTCATCCTGGACGAGCCGTTCAGCGGTCTGGACCCCGTCGGCGTGGACGTCCTGTCCGGCGTGCTGCGCGCGCAGGCGGCGGCCGGCGTGCCCGTCGTCTTCTCGAGCCATCAGCTCGAGCTCGTCGAGCGGCTGTGCGAGTCGGTCGTCCTCATCGACCGAGGGCGCATCGTCGCCGCGGGCAAGATCGCGGAGCTTCGGGCCGCCGATCGGCGCCGGCTCGTCCGGGTCGAGGTTGGTGGGGCGGCGCCCGGTTGGCTCGACGCGATGCGCGGCGTGCGGGTGGTCGAGCGGCTGCCCGGGGGCGCGATCCTGGAGCTCGACGAGGGCGTCCGGGAGGGCGACGTCCTCGACGCGGCTCGGGCGGCGGGCGAGGTCCGGCACTTCAGCGTCGTGCGGCCGAGCCTCGCCGACATCTTCCGCACGGTGGTGGCACTCGTGAGCGCGACCGACCAGACGAGCGGGACGCGCCGGATCTGGGCGATCATCGCGCGCCGGGAGTTCGTTGAGCGCGCCCGCGATCGCGGCTTCGTCATCTCGACGGCGATCACGCTGGTGATCCTCGTCGGCGTCATCGTGGCGACCGCGGTATTCGGAGGCGAGACCCGGTTCGAGCTCGGCGTGGTCGGAGAGGAGTCGCGCGCGATCGGCGAGCAGGTCGTCGACGCGGCAGCGGCGCTCGGCATCGAGGTATCGCTGCGCGAGCTCCCCGACGAAGAGGCGGCCACCCGCGCCGTGCGAGAGGAGGGGGTCGACGCCGCGTTGCTCGATGCGGAGCGGATCCTCGTGCGGTCCGAGCCGCCGGCGGAGCTCGTCGGCATCCTGCAGGTCGTGTCCCTGCGCGTCCGGTCGGCGCGGGCACTCGAGGATGCGGGGCTCAGTGAGGAGGAGGTGCAGGCCGCGCTGAACCAGCCGCCGCTCGAGGTGCGCGCCCTCGAGCCGGTGGACGATCGCAGACGCGAGAACTCGGCCGTCGCGTTCGTCGGCGTGCTCGCCCTGTACGGCCAGCTGTTCGCGTACGGCTACTGGGTCGCCGCCGGCGTCGTCGAGGAGAAGTCCTCGCGCGTCGTCGAGGTCCTGCTCGCGACGGTGCGTCCGTCACAGCTGCTGCGCGGAAAGATCCTCGGGATCGGCCTGCTCGGGCTGGCGCAGCTCCTGCTCATCGGGCTGGTGGGGCTCACGGCCGCACAGCTCGTCGGGTCGCTCGACTTCGCCTCGGGGGCGATCGCGACGATCGGCATCGTGCTCCTGTGGTTCGTCCTCGGGTTCTTCTTCTACGCCGGATTGTTCGCCGTCGCCGGTTCGATCGTGACGCGGCAGGAGGACCTCCAGAGCACGATGACGCCGCTCACGATCTTGATCGTCGGGTCGTTCATCATCGGGATCAACGCGATCGGCGATCCCTCGTCGACGCTCGCGACCGTCGCGTCGCTGCTGCCGCCGTCGGCGCCGCTCGTGATGCCCTCGCGCATCGTGCTGGGCGAGACGGGCTTGTGGGGCGCGTTGCTCTCGGCCGGGGTGTCGATCGGCACGACGATCGCGCTCGTGCCGATCGCGACGAAGATCTACTCGGGGGCGGTCCTCCGTCCGGGACGGGTCAAGATCCGTCAGGTCCTTCGCGCCGACCGATGACGTGCATCGAGTGTGAAGTCATGGCCTCGAGCCCGGATCGTGAGGGACGTGCTTGCAGCACAGGCGGCTCGATTTGCGCCGGCGAGCACCCGGTGGTTGCCTGAGAGCCTCCGGACGATCCGAGGGAGGGGAAGATGGCCGTCCTGGTCCAGATGCGCGTCCGAGCTCCCGACGTGGAGCGCTTCAAGAAGGCGTACGAGGGATGGAAGCCGAAGATGGGCGAGATGGGGGGGAAGCCTGTCGGCCTGTACTACGCCGAGAACGACCCGAACGAGGTCACGCTGCTCGAGGAGTGGGCCTCGCACGACGAGATGCATGCGGCGTCCGAGAAGTACGGGGACGAGTTCAACTCGACGGCGGGAACCGAGGGTCTGGAGTGGGAGACCAGGATCTGGCACCAGCTCTGAGCCGGTAGCCGCCTCGCAACGTCATGGACCGGAAGGCACGAGGCAGAATTCGTTGCCCTCGGGGTCGGCCATGATCCGCCAGTGGACTCCCGCCGCCTGATGGTCGGCGACGCGCGACCCCCCGTTCCGACGCACCCACCGTGTCCATTCTCCGAGGTCGTCCACCGTCACGTCGACGTGCACGCGGTTCTTCGTCACCTTGGCCTCGGGGACTCGCTGGATCCCGATCGCGGGACCGTGCGATCCGGCGGAGAGGAAGACGAACCGCCCCTCGTCGAAACGGGACTCGACCTCGGTCGACAGCAGACCGCACCAGAACCGGGCGAGGGCGTCCGGATCCTGCGAGTCGATCATGACGTGCGAGATCCGCGGCTGCCCCGTCACGCGCTGAGCTCCTGGCACATCTCCCCGAAGACCATCGAATGGGCATCGACGTCGTCCTCGGTGGTCGCGGGGGACATCAGCGCCATGTTGTGGAACGGCGTGAGCAGGACCCCGCGGTTCAACGCGTACAGGTGCGTGAACCTTGCGAGCTCGTGATCGTCGACGGCGGCGGCCTCGCCGCCGTTGCGAGGCGGCGTGGGCGCGAACCAGTACTCGGCGCGACAGCCGAGGCGCTGGACCTGCCAGGGAAGGCCGTGCCGCTCGATCGATCCCTTGACCCCGTCCGCCCACCGCTCGCCGAGCGCGATCATGCCCTCGAACGCGTCGTCGGTGAGGACGTGCTCGAGCGTGGCCCGCATCGCCGCGAGGCTGAGCGCGTTCCCCGACAGCGTTCCCCCGATGCCGCCGACATCGGTGGTCGGCAACGTGTCCATGTACGCGAGGGAGCGCTCGGCGACCTCCGCGCTCATCCCGTAGCACGCCGCCGGGACGCCGCTCGCGAGCGGTTTGCCGACCGTGAGGAGGTCGGGCTCCAGGCCCCAGGCCTTCGTCGCGCCGCCGGGACCGGCGCAGATGCAATGCGTCTCGTCGATCACGAGATACGTGCCGTGCTTGCGCGTCAGCTCGCGGAGGGCGTCGTGGTAGCCCGGGTCGGGCAGCACGATGCCGATGTTCGTCAGCGCCGGCTCGGCGAGGACGCACGCCACATCGCCGTGCGCGAGGGCTTCGTCGAGCGCGTCGAGGTCGTTGAACTCGACGACGCGCGTCGTCTCGGTCGGGTTCACGGGCGGACCGATGTTCCCGGGTCTCGAGCCCGGGACACCGTCCTCGATCGTCGCGATCGTCTCGTCGACCGAGCCGTGATAGCAGTAGTTGTAGACGAGGATCTTCGGGCGGCCGGTGATCGCGCGCGCGAGCCGGATCGCGAAGCGGTTCGCGTCGGTCGCGGTCAGGCAGAACTGCCAGAAGGGGAGGCCGAACCGGCGTTCCATCTCGGCCCCGACCCAGATCGAGTCCTCGGTCGGGAGCATGAGCGTGATGCCTTTCGACGCCTGCTCCGCGATGGCCTCGACGGCGGCCTTCGGCGCGTGTCCCGTCATCGCGCCGGTGTCGCCGAGGCAGAGGTCGACGTACTCGCGCCCGTCGACGTCTCGGAACCGCGCGCCCTCGGCCTCGTCGACGAAGACGGGGTACGGGCCGGCCCACTCGGTCATCCACGGCATCGGGACGCCGGCGAGGAGGTTGCGCTTGCCGCGCTCGAACAGTTCGCGCGATCGCGGATGCTCCTGCTCGAAGCGCTCGATCTCGCGACCGGTGAGCTCGGCCAGCCGAGCGCGGTCGACGGTGGTTTCCATGAGCGCGAAGACTAGCGCGCGCGCCGTAGGGTGGGTTGGGCATGACGAGGACCTGGACGCGGGAGCATCTGATCCACGCCGCGAGGCTCCTGAAGCAAGGACGCAATCCCGCGGCCGCGGTCTACGACTCGATCGGTCCCGACTTCTTCCTCGCGCTCGACGACGGATGGCTGAACCTCGGGCTGTGGGAAGGCGACGGCTCCGACCCGGCCGAGGCGCCCGTCGCGGTCCGGCGCCTGGTCGAGACGATGGCGGCGGACCTCCCGAGCGGCGGGACGATCCTCGACGTCGGGAACGGCCTGGGCGCGCAGGACCCGGTGATCGCGCGGGTCGCCGAACCGAACCGCCTCGTGGCCTTGAATATCACGCGGTCGCAGCTCGTCGCGGGACGCCAGGACCTCGAAGAGGCGCGAGCGCTTCCCGTGAACGGCGACGCGACGCGGATCCCGCTGCGCGACGGGTGCGTCGACGGCGTGATCAGCGTCGAGGCCGCGTTCCATTTCTCCTCTCGGGCCCGGTTCTTCCGCGAGGCGTACCGCGTGCTGGCGCCGGGCGGTGTGCTCTCGATGTCCGACGTGCCGACCGAGCGGAGGCCCCGAGGGCCGGCCGAGGCGCTCGCCGGGTTGACGCAGCTCCGGGTGTGGGGCCTCAAGCCCTCGGTCGCCGCCACCGCCGACGAGATCGCCGCCATGGCTCGACGCGCGGGGTTCGAGGACGTCGAGTCGCGCCTCGTCGGCGAGCGCGTCATCGGGCCGGCGCTCCGGTTCGTCCGGCGGCGGCTCGAGGACGGCGACCACGAAGCCCCCGCGGCGATGCGTCTCGCTGCCCGGGTGATGCTCGCGCAGACCGAGCTCCTGTGGCGGAACGGGGTCGTGGAGTACCTGCTGCTCCGAGCGACGAAGCCGCGCTAGCGCGTCGAAGCGCTAGCGTTCGAGCTCGCGCCGAAGCGCCGACAGCGGCAGGGAGCCGAGCGCGAGCAACCGGTCGTGGAACGCGGCGAGCGAGAAGGACGTGCCGTCGCGCTTGGCGGCGTTCGCGCGGTGCTGCTCGATCTCGAACTGTCCGATCTTGTACGAGAGCGCCTGGCCGGGAAGCGTGATGTAGCGGTCGGTCTCGATCACGGCGTCGACGTGCGGGACGCCGGCCTCCTCCATCTGCTCGATCGCCTGGTCGCGGGTCCACGCGAACGCGTGGATCCCGGTGTCCACCACGAGCCGCGCCGCGCGCATCCCCTGCATCTCGAGCATCCCCATGCGCTCGGACTCCTCCTCGAACAGGCCCATCTCGTCGGCCAGGCGCTCGCTGTACAGGCCCCATCCCTCCGCGAAGGCGGAGCCCGCCATCAGGCCGCCGAAGCGGCGGAGCTCGGGCCGGTCGCCCATCTCCTGCTCGAGCGCGATCTGGAAGTGATGACCGGGGTTCGCCTCGTGGTACGTCGTCGTCGCGAGATGGTGCAGCGGCTTGCCCTCGAGGTCGCCGGCGTTCACGTAGTAGATGCCCTTGCGAGATCCGTCGGCCGACGGCGGCTGGTAGAACGCGAACGGCATGTCGGCCTCGCGGAACTCCTCGACCGGTTTCACGTCGCAGTTCTCCGACGGCATCGTGCCGAACCAACCGGGTGCGATGTCCCAGCCCTTCGCGACCTGCTCCTCGGCGAGACCGACAAGCTCGTCCTTCGACGTTGCCCGGTTGCCGCGCTCGTCCAGGAGCGCCAGCGCCTGCACGGGGTCGGGCGCGCCGATCCGCTCCGCCGCGAGCCGGCGTTCGGACTGGATCTTCGCGAGGTCCTCGACGCCGAGGTCGTGCACCTTCTGCGCCTCGAGCGGCAGCGTGGTCCACGAGAGGATCTGCGCGGCGTAGATCTCGTCCCCGCCCGGCAGCGCGTACAGGCCGAGCGTCTCGGTCGCCGAGGGCAGGTACTCGCGCAGCGCGTCGCGGTACCGGCCGAGCGACGGCATGAACCGCTCGCGCAGCGCGGTGGCGACGCGCTCGCGCCCCGCCTCGTCCTCCGGCGGAACCGGCAGCAGGCCCGGCGAGTCCTCGACCGGCGTCTCGATCAGGCGCTCGACCTGGGCGACGGCGCGCTCGACCACGACGCGAGGAGCGGTGACCCCTGCGGCCAGGCCATCGCGCATCACGTCCATCACGGCGTCGTAGAACGCGGGCGCGGCCGAGATCCGGGCGACGTAGCGATCGAGCCGGTCCGGCGTGTCGGCGCGCTGCATCGAGGCGAGCTCGCCGATCAGCCCGCCCGGGCCCCACAGGTGGCTCACCGAGGAGAGGCGGTCGAGCCGGTGCTCCAGGCTGGCGATCTCGCGCGTCGCGATCGCCTCCAGGATGTCGAGGGTCGTGCGCAGCTCCTCCTCCTGGCCATCGCGGTCCAGAAGGGCGAGCTCCTCGAGCGCGGAGCGATGCAACGTCTCGCGCGCCGCGCGGCCCGTCTCGCTCGGATCGGGGAGACGGTCGTCGTAGCGCTCGTCCCCGACCATCGTTCCGAGCAGTGGCTCGTGCTCCAGCAGCCGTTCCCAGTAGCGGTCGACGAGTTCGCGGGCGGCGTCGGTCTGCTCGGTCATCGATATCCTTCCGGCCGTTTGCGTCCAAACGCAATCCTATCCGCGCGGGCTGACTCACACCGTGCGCGCTCCGCGGACGGCCGGGCCGCGAAGTCCTCAGGGGTAGGTGACTCCGAGCCGATGAGGACGTTGTATCGGCGGGGGGAACCGCCGGCGGCAGCGGGTGGTCGACGAGACGAGGCAGGGGGTAGCGGTGCACGTTCGTCCGCGGTGGATCGCGCTCGTGCTCGCGCTCGCGCTGGCCGCTCCGGCGTGCAACGCGGCGAAGGACGCGATCCGCGAGGAGCGGCGTGAGGTCCGTCACGACCTCAGGTCCCAGCGCCCCGAGCGGGGCGTGCTCGCGAACGGCACGATCTCGGCGTCTGCCGGCGCGATCGTCGTCTCGACCGGTGCGGAGAACCCCTACGACGGCCTCGGAACGTGGATCGACATCTACGACGACGAGGCCTGGGCCGATCCGTGGGCGACGGTCGCGTCCATGCGAGCGGTCGGCGTCCGCACGATCTACCTGCAGACCTCGAACTTCAACCGCGGGCAGCCGTTCGTCCATGCTGAGGGCGTCGTGCGGTTCCTCGACGCGGCCGCGGCGAACGATCTCGACGTCGTCGCGTGGTACCTGCCCGGGTTCCGCGACGTCCGGACGGACCGCAAGCGCGCGCTCGCCGCGATCAGGTTCACGACGCCGAGTGGGAACCGGTTCTCCTCGTTCGCGCTCGACATCGAGTCGCCGGAGGTAGCGGACCCCACGGCCCGGACGAGGCGGCTCCTCGCCCTGTCGAACCACCTCCGCCGCGAGGTCGGTGCGAACTACCCGCTCGGCGCCATCGTGCCCTCGCCGCGCCGCGTGCGCACGGATCCCTACTACTGGTCGGCGTTCCCGTACCGGGAGATCGCCGAGCTCTACGACGTGTTCCTGCCGATGACGTACTTCACGTATCGGGTCGCCGGGCGCGACGGTGCCGCGTGGTACACGGCGAAGAACATCCTGATCCTGCGGCAGGAGACGGCGGGGCTCCAGGTCCCGATCCACGTGATCGGCGGCATCGCGTCCGACGCCAGCGCGCAGGAGACGCGCGGGTTCGTCGACACGATCCGGGCTCGAGACGTGATCGGGGCGAGCTACTACACCTTCCCGATGATCCGCGACGACCAGTGGAGGGCGCTCCGCACGATCGGGTGAGCTCCCGCAGGATCAGCCGTCGAGCCAGCCGAAGTGGCGCCGGCGGACGTCGGCTTTCGTCGCGGCGTCGACGAAGCTGGCGTCGATCGCGTTCTCGGTCACCCGCCGGAGGTCGTCGTCGCGGAATCCGAGATCGTCGCGGCAGACCTCGAACTCGTGGGTGAGGTCGATGGCGAACAGCCCCGGGTTGTCCGTGTTGATCGTCACGCGCACGCCCTCGTCGAGCAGGCGCCGCGCGGGGTGCTCCCCGATCTTCGCGACCGCGTTCGTCCGGTGGTTCGACGTCGGGCACATCTCGAGCGTGGTGCCGCGCTCGCGGGCGAGCGCCGTGACCTCCGGGATCCCACGCGACGCTCACGCCGTGTCCGAGCCGCAGCGCGCCGAGCGCCTCGATCGCCTCGCGGGGGAACTGCGGTCCGCCCGACTCCCCGTAGTGCACCGTGAGTGACAGGCCCGCCTTCACGATGGGCTCGAGCACGTCCACGTACATCGACGGCGGGTACGGGCGTTCGTCCCCGGCGAGGTCGAACCCGACCAGCCGGTCCAGATGGCGGAGCGCGAAGTCGACGGTGCGCTCGGCCGAGGCCATCCCGTAGTTCCGGCTCACGATCGCGATCAGGCCGACGGCGACGTCGTGCTCTCGCGAGCGCGCGCTCGACGCCGCGTACGATCCCGGCCATCGCGTCGTCCCAGTCCAGGCCGTGCGGTTCGCACAGGAACTCGGGCGAGAAGCGGAGCTCGGCCAGGCGCACGTGGTCGAGCGCGAGGTCCTCGACCGCCTCGTACGCGATGCGCTCGGCCGCCTCGGGATCGAAGAAGGCGCGCTGCGCGATCTCGAACCGCGCGAGGACCTCCTCCAGGCTCTTCATCGGCTGGAGGACCTGGGCGCGCGACGAGAGCTCCTCGGGCGTGGACTCGGGGAGGGGCTCGCCGGCGTCGCGGTAGAGGTCGATCAGCGTCCGCAGCCGGATCGCGCCCTCGAGGTGGCGGTGCAGGTCGACCTTCGCGGCCGTTTTCAGATCCACGGCGCTACCAATAGCATGCCGGGCACCGGCGGGTTCGCCCGAGCGCGGCCGCCGGCCAGAAGGAGGAGTCGATGCTGCTCGAGGGCAAGAAGCTGCTCGTCACCGGGGTGCTGACGCGCGAGTCGATCGCGTATTCGGCCGCGCAGTCCCTCCAGGAACAGGGCGCCGAGATCGTGCTGACGTCGTTCGGCCGCGCGATGGGGCTGACCGAGAAGTCGGCCAAGCGCCTGCCGAACCCGGTCGACGTCCTCGAGATGGACGCGACCGATCCCGAGCAGATCAAGGCGGTCGCCGACCAACTGGGCTCGAGCTGGGGACGCGTCGACGGGTTCCTGCACGCGATCGCGTTCGCGCCGCAGGACGCGCTGGGCGGGAACTTCCTCAACACCCCGTGGGAGAGCGTGGCCACGGCGATCAAGACGAGCGCGTTCTCGCTGAAGGAGATCGCCGTCGGGATGCTGCCGCTGATGAAGGAGCACGGCGGCGCGATCGTCTCGCTCGACTTCGACGCGCGGTTCGCCTGGCCGATCTACGACTGGATGGGTGTGGCGAAGGCGTCGCTCGAGTCGATCACCCGGTACCTCGCGCGCGACCTCGGCCCGCACAAGATCCGCGTCAACACGCTGTCGGCCGGGCCGCTCCGGACGATCGCCGGGAAGGGGATCCCGGGATTCCAGGCGCTCGCCGACGGATGGGATGCCCGCGCGCCGCTCGGCTGGGACACGACGGATGCGACACCGGTCGCCGACGCGATCGCGTTCCTGCTCTCGGACCTTTCGCGGGGGATCACGGGCGAGATGGTGCACGTCGACGGCGGGTACCACGCGATGGGCTCCGCAGCTCCGGAGGAGCAGGTCGAGGAGTCGATCGAGGAGTCGGCGGAGTAGGAGCACCACGGGTCTGTTTCGGCCGACCGTCAAGACCTTGACCCCAAACGCACTGGGCCGAACCGTCAAGGTGTTGACGGTCGGCGGGATGGATCCACGCCACCTCCGCCCCAGCACCTAGCCCCTGCGGAACCGGCACTGCGGAAGTACGGTCAACTCCAGAGATCCATGACCGCCAACGACGAACCACGCCTGCCGATCGAGTTCGGGCCGTGCTCGAACGGGGAGTACGACCCGCGCGCGCTGCCGCCCGTCGTGCGCGAGGCCGTCCGACGGGCGAGCGCCGAGTGCACCGCGACCGCCGCTCGTCTCGGCATCGACCGCCGGCAGTTCCTGCGGACGCTCGGCGCGGCCTCGATCACGCTGCTCGCGCTCGACGCCTGCACGCGCGAGGCCCATCGCGCCCGGCCCGAGACACCCACCACCGAGCCGGGCGGCGGCTTCGAGATCTCGCCCGAGGCGCCGACCGAGCCCGAGGCGGCCGAGGGGGCCGTCGGCGGCGAGGAATTCATCATGGACGTCCAGGGCCACCTGCTCGAGTACGACCTGAACCCGGTCTTCAACGGCGAGGGGTTCTACGCGAGCTTCCCGCAGCAGCACTGCGGCGAGGACGACCCGCGCGTCTGCTACTCGATCGAGCACTTCCTCGAGGCCTTCTTCATCCGCAGCGACACGAACGTGGTCGTGCTCTCGGCGCTCCCGATCTATCCAGAGGGATCGCCGCTGTCGCCCGAGATCATGTTCGAGACCCGGCGGATCGTGGAGGGCCTTTGCCGCGACGAGCGCATCCTGCTCCACGGCCAGGTCCTTCCGAACGTCGGCTCGCTCGACTCGGTCCTCCAGGGGATGGAGGACGTCGCGCGCTCGCATCCGATCCGCGCGTGGAAGACGTTCACGCACTTCCCCGACTTCTTCGATCCGGGCGGCGGCGCCTGGTGGCTCGACGACCACGAGGCCGGTCTCCCGCAGGTCGGCGAGCCGTTCATCCGCAAGAGCGTCGAGATCGGGATCACCACGATCTGCGTGCACAAGGGATTCAGCGGCGGAAGCCGGTTCTCCTCGCCGATGGACATCGGGCCGGCCGCGCGCAAGAACCGCGACGTGAACTTCGTCGTGTACCACTCGGGGTACGAGTCCGGCGGCTTCGAGGGGCCGTACACGAGCGCCACCGCCGAGGTGGGCGTGAACCGGTTGATCGCCTCGCTCGAGCGCGCCGGGATCGGGCCGAACGAGAACGTGTACGCGGAGCTCGGCTCGACGTGGTGGAACGTGATGCGGACGCCGACGCAGGCGGCGCACGTCCTCGGCAAGCTCCTCAAGCACGTGGGCGAGGACAACGTCGTGTGGGGGACCGACTGCCTCTTCTACGGCTCGCCGCAGCCGCAGATCCAGGCGTTCCGCGCGTTCCGGATCTCCGAGGAGTTCCGCGAGCGCTACGGCTACCCCGAGCTCACGAAGGAGCTCAAGGCGAAGGTCCTCGGCCTGAACGCGGCGCGCCTGTACGGGATCGAGCCCGTCCCGCCCAGGTGCGATTTCACGCGGCGCGAGCTCGCGACGATCCGCGAGGAGCTGCGCGACGGCGACCGACTCTTGGGACCGTCGACGATGGCCGCGTCGGCCGACGTCCGCGAGCACCACGCGATGGAGGTCTCGACGCTCGCCTAGCGCCCGAGCAAGACGCCGGTCTACGCGTCGAGGTCGGCCGCGGTCAGCTGGCGCTCGTACGGGCCGCGACCCGCGACCACCCACGCGCCACACCTGGCCGCGAGCGCGAGGGCCTTCTCGACGTCGAGCCCGGTGCCGAGGGCGTACGTCAGCCCGGCGGCGAACGAGTCGCCCGCGCCGTAGGTGTCGACGACCGGTCCGGGCGGCGGGGGCGTCTCGTACGTCCCGCTCCGCCCATCCGCGGTCTCGTACCGGCCGCCCTCGCGGCCCTCGGTCATGACCACGAGGCGAGGAGGGGTCGAGAGCCCGCTCGGGTCGTACCGCTCGGCCGCGTCGCGAGCGCTCCCCACGATCGCGTCGAGCTCGACGTCGGCCTCGGCGAGGCGCTTCATCGCGCGGCTCGTGGCGACGAGCACCCGGGCGTTCCGCGCATGGCGGAGCGCTCCGTCGTCACCCGCCGTGAAGTAGATCGCGTCGACGCCCATCGAGCTCCTCCCACGGCAGATGGTCGGCCGCCTCCGGCTCGAGCCGGCGCCCGAGCGTCGCGATCGTGCGCTCGCCGTTCGCGTCGACGAAGACCACGGCCCGCCGTGTGGGCTCGCCGCGAACCGCCGCGCGGACCTGCACCCCGCGCGGGGTCAGGTCCCGGCCGGTCCAGATCCCGCGTTCGTCGTCGCCGACGGCCGTGAGGAACGTGCTCGATCCCGCGAGCCGCGCGAGCTGGACGGCGGCGACGGCGCCCCCGCCGCCGGGCTCCTCCCATCCGACGGTCGCGTGAACGATCTCGCCGGCCACCGGGACGTGGTCCACCCGTCCGAACTCGATCCATTCGTTGTGGCCGATGACGGCGACTCGCACTCGGCGAGCCTACGCGCCCGCCGTATCCTTGGCCCATGGCGGTCGAGGAGCGGCGGCTCACGAGCTTCAGCCACGGCGCCGGGTGCGGATGCAAGCTCGGCGCCTCCGACCTGGCGACCGTGCTCGGCTCGCTGAGGCTTCCCGCCGTCTCCGAGGACGTGCTCGTCGCGTCCGATACCGGCGACGACGCCGCGGTGGTCCGCCTCCCCGACGGACAGGCGTTGATCGCCACGCTCGACTTCTTCACGCCGATCGTCGACGACCCGTACGACTGGGGCCGGATCGCGGCGACGAACGCGCTCTCCGACATCTACGCGATGGGCGGACGCCCCTTCCTCGCGCTGAACGTCGTGGGATGGCCCGTCGACGACCTCCCGCTCGAGATGCTGGGGCGTGTCCTCCAGGGCGGGATCGACGTGGCGAGCGCGGCGGGAGCCCCCGTCCTCGGCGGCCACACGATCACGGACCCCGAGCCGAAGTACGGGATGGTGGCGCTCGGCCTCGCGGACGCGGATCGGATCGTGCGGAACTCGACCGTCCCGCCCGGCGCGCACCTGTTCCTGACCAAGCCGCTCGGCGTCGGGATCGCGACGACCGCCCACAAACGCGGAGTCGTCGGCGAGGAGCTCCTGGCGCGATCGGTCGAGCTCATGACGACGACGAACGCCGACGCGGCCGAGGCGATGCTGCAGGTCGGCGCCGAAGCGGCGACCGACGTGACCGGGTTCGGACTGCTCGGGCACCTCCAGCGGATGCTGCAGGCATCGGGCGTCGGCGCCCGGATCGACGCGAGCGCCGTGCCGGTGCTCGACGGCGTGCTCGACCTCGCGATGAAGGACGTCGTGCCCGGCGGCACGAAGCGCAACCATACCCACGTTCGTCCGCACGTGCAGTGGGGGCGGCTGACCGAGCCCGAGCAGCTGGTCCTTTCGGACGCACAGACCTCGGGCGGGCTGTTGATCGCCGCGGCAGATCACGAGTGGATGGCCGATGAGCTCGCGGGCCGCGGTGTGCGCGCCGCCGACATCGGCGTCAGCGTCGAGGGCAGACCCGGGACGATCGCGGTGACCGGCCGGCTCGCGGCGGCGCACGAGGGCTAACCGCGGGGACCTGAACCGCGGTTCAGGGAATACCACCGCGCTGGTAGGGTTCTTGCAACTGCATGTTCGAGATCGATCGCGGTTCCTTCGACGAGATGGTGGAGCACGGGCGCGCCGGCTTCCCGAACGAGTCGTGCGGGCTGCTGGCGGGCAAGGAAGGCCGGGCCGTGAAGTTCTTCCCGATGACGAACGCCGACGCGAGCCCCGTCACCTACCGGCTCGACCCGACGGAGCACAACGCGGTCATGAACGAGATCGACGACTCGGGCTGGGACCTGCTCGGGATCTTCCACACGCACACGCATTCCGAGGCCTACCCCTCGAAGACCGATCGTGAGCGTGCCCTGTGGCCCGACGGGACGCAGGCCATGTTCCCCGAGTCCTTCTACTTGATCATGTCCCTCTCCGACCGGGACAACCCCATCCTGCGGGCGTTCACGATCGCCGACGCCGGCGAGGTCGCCGAGGAGGACGTGGTGGTCTCGTGAGCAACGGGTTCACCGAGGAGCAGGTCCGCCGGTACGCGCGGCACATCATCCTGCCGGGCATCGGCGGCGACGGGCAGCGCAAGCTCCTCGACGCGAAGGTGCTCTGCATCGGAGCGGGGGACTCGGGTCGCCGGTCGCGATGTATCTGGCGGCGGCCGGGGTGGGCACGCTCGGGATCTTGGACTTCGACCGGGTGGACGAGTCCAACCTGCAGCGCCAGATCATCCACTCGACCGCGGACGTCGGCCGGCCGAAGGTCGACAGCGCCGCCGACCGGCTCCGCGCGATCAACCCGACGATCGAGGTCGTGCCCTACGACACGATCCTGACCTCGCAGAACGCGTTCGAGGTCCTCGAACCGTGGGACGTGATCGTGGACGGCACCGACAACTTCCCGGTGCGGTACCTGGTGAACGACGCGACGCAGCTCCTCGGCAAACCGCTCGTCTACGGCTCGATCTACCAGTGGGACGGCCAGGCCACGGTGTTCATGCCGGGCCAGGACGCGCCGTGCTACCGATGCCTGTTCCCGCAGCCGCCGCCTCCCGGCACGGTGCCGAGTTGCGCGGAGGGTGGCGTCTTCGGGGTGCTGCCGGGCATCGTCGGCTCGATCCAGGCGACCGAGGCGGTGAAGCTCATCACCGGCAAGGGCGACCCCTTGATCGGCCGGCTCCTGATCTTCGACGCTCTGCAGATGGACTTCCAGACGGTGAAGGTTCGCTGGGACGCCGACTGCCCGGTTTGCGGCAAGGAGCCGACCATCACCGAGCTGATCGACTACGACGCCTTCTGCGGCATCGCCCCGGGCGGGACGCCGTCCGAGGCCGAGCACGGCGTGTCCACCAACCCGACCGACCCAGGGGAGTAGGAGACCGAAGCGATGCCCGTCCAGGTGAAGCTGCCCACGATCCTCCGCAAGCACGCGGGCGGCGAGCCGCGTGTCGACGCCGAAGGGGCGACGCTCCGCGAGCTGCTGTCCGACCTCGAGACGCGGTACCCGGGGATCACGAAGAACGTGGTCACCGACGACGGCGGCCTCCACCGGTTCGTGAACGTCTACGTGAACGACGAGGATGTCCGATACCTCGGGTCCCTCGAGACCGCCGTGCGCGAGGGCGACACCGTCTCGATCCTGCCGGCCGTCGCCGGCGGCGAGGAGCGGACGCCCACCACCCCTGCGTAACGGCGCCGCGGCGGGATGCCCGCCCGCTGGGATAATCGCCCCCGATGCGCTACGACGACGTCCTGGACGCGATCGGCAACACCCCGATCGTGGGATTGCCGAGGATGAGCCCGAAGGCCGGTGTGCGTCTGTGGGCCAAGCTCGAGGGACAGAACCCGACCGGCTCGACGAAGGACCGGATCGCCAAGGCGATGGTCGAGGCCGCGGAGGTCTCGGGAGCGCTGACGCAGGACAAGACGATCCTGGAGCCAACCTCCGGGAACACGGGGATCGCGCTCGCGATGGTCGCGCGCCGCAAGGGATACAAGCTGACTGTCGTCATCCCGGACAACGCGAGCGAGGAGCGGATCCGCCTGCTGGAGCTGTTCGGGGCCGAGATCGTGTTCTCGCCCGGGGACCAGGGCACGAACGGCTCGATCGACGTCGCGCGACGGCTCGCGCGCGACGACCGGTACTACATGCCCTTCCAGTACGGGAACCCGGCGAACCCACTCGCCCACGAGACGGGAACGGGCGAGGAGATCGTTCGCGACCTTCCCGAGGTGACGCATTTCGTGGCGGGCCTCGGCACCGGCGGGACGCTCACCGGCGTTGGCCGTCGCCTGCACCGCCACAACGCGGAGGTGAAGGTGATCGCCGCCGAGCCGGAGCTCGGCGATCTCGTGTACGGGCTCCGCTCGCTCGACGAGGGATTCGTGCCGCCGATCCTGGATGAGAGCGTGCTGGACCGGAAGTTCCTCGTGAACGCCTCCGATTCGCTCCGGGCCACACGCGAGCTCACCGAGAAAGAGGCGATCTTCGCAGGCGTCTCCTCGGGCGCCGTGATCCACGTCGCGCAGCGGATCGCGGCCGAGCTCGAGCGCGCCGAGATCGTGTGTCTGCTTCCCGACGGCGGATGGAAGTACCTGTCGACCGATGCCTGGGCCCCCGATCTCGAACGCGCGGAGAAGGGCGTGGGGGAGTCCCTGTGGTGGTGAGCCCGTGAGCGATCCCCGTCCGATCGGTGTGTTCGACTCCGGCGTGGGCGGGCTGACCGTCGTCCGCGCGATCGTGGACCTGTTGCCGCACGAACCCATGCGGTACGTCGGCGACAACGGCCGCTTCCCCTACGGTCCCCGGCCGCTCGATGAGATCCGCGGATTCGCCCTGGAGATCGCCGCCTACCTCGTCGACCGCGACGTGAAGATGCTCGTCGTGGCGTGTAACTCGATCGAGGTGGCCGCGATCGCGGACGTCACGAACGCCCACGGCGTTCCCGTCGTGGGCGTGATCGACCCCGGCGCCCGAGCGGCGGTGCGCGCGACGCGCAACCATCGCGTCGGGATGATCGGGACGGAGGCGACCGTGAAGAGCGGGGCCTACGACCGGGCGGTCCGGGCGACCGGCGCGGACGTCGAGCTCGTCTCGGTGGCCTGCCCCGCGTTCGTGGAGTTCGTCGAGCGGGGCGATACCTCGAGCGACGAGTTGCTCTCGCTCGCGCGAGGGTATCTTGAGCCGCTGAGTCGGGACGGCATCGACACCCTGATCCTGGGATGCACGCACTACCCGATGCTGTCCGGGTTGATCCGATACGTGATGGGGGAGGACGTCGTGCTCGTCTCGTCCGCAGAGGAGACCGCCAAGGACGTGTACGCGACGCTGCGCTCCTCGGACCTGCTCCGGGAAAACGTCGGCGACCCCACCCACGAGTTCCTCACCACGGGGGACCCCGCGCAGTTCCGCTCGGTCGCCCACCACTTCCTCGGCCCGGCGCTCGGCGGCGTGGAGGCCGTGGCGGTCGCCGCGGTGGAGGTCGGCGGGTGAAGCTCACGGTTCTCGGAGCGAGCGGCACGTGGCCGAACCCGGGCACGGCGACGAGCGGGTACCTCATCCAGGAGGACGGCTTCAACCTGTGGGTGGACGCGGGGACCGGGACGCTCGCGAACCTCCAGCGTCACATCGACCTCAAGGACATCCACGGCATCGTGATCAGTCACGAACACCCCGATCACTTCGTCGACCTGTACCCGTGCTTCTACGCGTGGCACTACGGCGAGCTCGGCGAGCCGGGCCTTCCCGGTGTTCGTGCCCACGGACTTCACGCAGAAGCTGGCCGACGTGGTGTCCATCGACTCGCAGGTGGTGATGCGCAGCGCGTTCAAGTTCACCGAGGTGGCCCCAGGCGAGGCGTTCGAGGTCGGTCCGTTCCGCGTCAAGACCGAGCCGATGGCGCATCTCGGGCTCCCGGCGCTGGGGTTCCGGTTCCAGTCCGACGGGACCGTGCTCGCCTACACCGGGGACACGGGGCCGACGCACCATGTCGAAGACCTCGCGCGCGACGCCGACCTTCTGCTCGCCGAGGCCACCTGGCAGGACCGTGACGACCTGATGCCGTTCCACCTGTCGTCCCGGCAGGCCGCGATCCACGCGCGCGATGCCGGGGTCGAGCGCCTGGTGCTCACGCACATCTGGCCGACACTGGACCAGGAGATCTCCAAGGCGCAGGCCGCGGAGGAGTTCGACGGCCCGATCGACGCCGCCGTGGAGCACGCGATCTACGAGGTGGGCGAGTGAACGTGCGCTGTCCGGGGCCCGCGTGAGCCCTCGCCCCGACGGCCGCGCGCCGGACGAGCTCCGCCCGATCGAGGTGGAGCTCGGCTTCCAGGAGTGGGCCGAGGGGTCCGTGCTCTTCTCGCAGGGCCGGACCAAGGTGCTCGTCGCCGCCTCGGTCCTCGAGGAAGCGCCGAGATGGATGCGCGGAACCGGCAAGGGGTGGGTGACCGCGGAGTACTCGATGCTTCCCCGCGCCACCGCCGAGCGCTCGGCCCGCGAGGTGAGCAAGGGCCGCCCGAGCGGCCGGACGCAGGAGATCCAGCGCCTGATCGGCCGTTCCCTGCGCGCTGTGACCGACCTGAAGCGTCTCGGCGAGCGGACGATCGCGATCGACTGCGACGTGCTGGTCGCCGACGCCGGGACACGGTGCGCCTCGATCACCGCCGGATATCTCGCGCTGGCGCTCGCGGTCGAAACGCTCGAGGTGCGAGAGGTCGTGAAGCCCGGAGTCCTCCTGGACACCGTCGCCGCCGTGAGCGTTGGCGTCGTCGGCCGCGAGCCCGTGCTGGACCTGTCCTACGAGGAGGACGCCGGGGCCGAGGTCGACTGCAACGTCGTGATGACCGGATCGGGCGCCCTCGTCGAGGTGCAGGGAACCGCCGAGGGCGAGCCGTTCTCGCGCAAGGAGCTCGACGCGCTGCTCGACCTGGCCGAGTCCGGCATCGGGCAGCTCACCAAGGCCCAGCACGGCGTGCTCGGCTGACGGTGGTCCTGCCCGAGCGCCTGGCGATCGCCTCCGCGAACCCCCACAAGCTCCGGGAGATCCTGCGGGTCTGCGCGGACTGGCCGGTCGAGTGGATCACGTCACAGAACCACGAGGGTCCGTGGCCCGAGGTCGAGGAGCCGCACGACACCTATCTCGAGAACGCGCTCGAGAAGGCCCGGGCCGTTGCCGCTGCCCTCGGCATGGCTGCCGTCGCCGACGACTCCGGCATCGAGGTCGATGCGCTCGGCGGCGCGCCGGGCCCTCGATCGGCGAGGTACGCGGGCGAAGACGCCGACGACGACGAGAACTTGAGGACGCTCCTCGCGGCCGTGACGCGAGTGCCCGCGGACGAGCGCACCGCGCGCTATCGGTGCGTCGCCGCGGTCGCGTGGCCCGACGGCCGTGAGGTGTGGGCCGAAGGGACGTGCGAGGGGACGATCGATCTCCATCCACGCGGCTCGGGCGGGTTCGGCTACGACCCGGCCTTCGTGCCCGAGGGGCAGGAACGCACGATGGCCGAGCTCACCGACGAGGAGAAGGATCGGATCAGCCATCGCGGCCGGGCGTTCCGCGCGCTGCGCGAGAAGCTCGGGCCTCAAGCAGCGAAGCGGTAGGCCCTGGCCGAAGGGGCTAGCATCCGCGCGATGCGCGTCGTCTACTCGTCCGAGCATCTGCGGCCACTCGCCGAAGCACGAGATGGCCGACGGCCGCACGATCGGGATCTTCGAGACACCCGACCGCGCCGAGACGATCCGCGGGGCGCTCGAGTCCGACGCAGGCTTCGAGCTCGTCACGCCGAGCGAGCACGGCGCCAAACCGATCACGGCGGTCCACGACCCGGCGATGCTCGCGTTCCTCGAGGACGCCTGGAACGACTGGCGGGCGTTCGGTGAGCGGGCGGATGAGATCTTCCCCGACACGTTCCCGCTCCCCGCACTCCGCGAGGGCATGGGTCCCGGGCGAGCCCCCCGGACGCCGCGAGGGCGCATCGGGACGTGGTGCTTCGATACGGCAACGCCGATCGTGGAAGGGACGTACGTCGCGGCGCGCGCGGCCGTCGACGTGGCGCTCACCGCCGCGGACCTGGTCCTGGCCGGCGACCGGCACGCGTACGGCCTATGCCGTCCTCCCGGCCATCACGCGGCCCGTGGGATGTTCGGCGGGTACTGCTTCTTCAACAACGCCGCGATCGTCGCGGAGGACGTCGCGACTCGCACCGGGCGAGCGGTGGCGATCCTCGACGTGGACTACCACCACGGGAACGGGACGCAGCAGATCTTCTACGCGCGTTCGGACGTCCTGTACGTGTCGCTGCACGGCGACCCGGACCGCGCCTACCCCTACTTCGCCGGGTATCCCGGTGAGACCGGGACCGGTCCGGGCGAGGGAGCGAACCTCAACCTCCCGCTGCCGAAGGACTGCTCGGATCACGACTACCTCGCGAACCTCGACCGCGGCCTGGAGGCGATCGCGTCCTTCGACTGCGACGTCGTGGTCGTTTCCCTCGGCATCGACACGTACGAACGCGACCCGATCTGCGACCTCGCGCTCACGACCGAGGCCTATCACGAGTGCCGGCCGGCGCCTCGATGCGCTCGGGCGGAGCTCGATCGTCCTGCAGGAGGGTGGCTACTTCGTCCCGCATCTCGGGGAGAACGTTCGGAACTGGCTGCTCGGTCTCGAGGGTCGCGAGCCGGACCTGTCGAGGCTCACCGCGTAGCGGCGAGCGGCGAGCCGTCCGAGGAGGCTCAGGCGATCCGACACCGTCCATGTTCAGCAGCTTGGCGAGGCCCACCTCGATCGGCAGCCGCTCGGCAGCTGCTTGCGAAGGAGGTGCTCGAACGACAGGGCCGCCATCGGCTTCGCGAAGAGGTAGCCCTGGCCCTGTCGGCACCCGATCGAGAGGAGGTAGTCGAGCTAGTCGTGCATCTCGATGCCTTCCGCGACGACCCGCAAGCCCAGGGTCCCGCCGAGATCGATCATGGCGCGCATCAGTTGCGATCGTCTGCTCGTCCTTCCCGACCGCGTACACGAACGAACGGTCGATCTTGATCGTGTCGATCGGGAAGCGCAGCAGATGGCTGAGTGAGGAGAACCCTGTTCCGAAGTCGTCGAGCGCAATCACGCACACCGAGCGTCTTCAGCCGCCTGAGCTCCTTGGCCGCCGCCTGCGGATCGTTGCACCAGAGTCGTCTCGGTGATCTCGAGGACCAGGCGGCCGGGTGCCAGGCCGGAGGACCGCAGGACCTCGGCGATCTCATCGGCCAGCCCCGGATGCTGCAGAGTTCCTCGCCGAGATGTTCACATGCACGAGAGAGATCCTCGGCGCCCGGGATGTTCTTCTGCCAGGCGCGCACTTGATGACACGCCTCGCGGAGGATCCAGCGGTCGATCGACAGGATGTGACGTCAGTGTTCTCGGCCTCCTGGAGGAACTCCGAGGGAGGGAGCAAGTCCCCGCTCGGGGTGTGCCCACCGGACGAGGGCCTCGACCCCGGAGATCCTGCCGGACTCCGAAGGTCCACGACCGGCTGATAGTGCACGACGAATTCGCTTGCGCTCGACGGCGATGCTGCAGCTCGGTCGACGGGGGACCGGATCCCGAGCAGGGCCATGTCGATGTCGGGGCCGAAGACCCGCCAGCCACCCTTGCCGGAGGCCTTGGCCACGTACATCGCGGCGTCGGCCTGATGGAGCAGCTCGTCGAGCTCCTCGGCGTCCTGCCGTGCCGCGACCCCGATGCTGACCCCGACCTGAAGCTCGCCGACGCTGACCGCGTAGGTCCCGACGAGGGTCCCGATGAGTCGTTCCGCCGCTCGGGTCGCCCCGTCGACGTCTTCTTCGAGCAGGACGCCGAACTCGTCGCCCCCGAGCCGGGACGCGGTGTCCTCGGTTCGGAGCGCTCCCTTGAGGCGTTCGGCGACGGCTATCAAGACCTCGTCGCCCGCCTGGTGGCCGAAATTGTCGTTGATCTGCTTGAAGTTGTCGATGTCCAGGTACATCGCAGAAACGGGCGTCTTCCGCCGCTTCGCGCGAGCGATCGCGCGCTCCACCCGCTCCATGAACAGGGTCCGGTTGGGCAATCCGGTCAAGGGGTCGTGCAGGGCTTGCTGATGCAGGGCTTCCCTGCTCACCTTCAGCTTCTCGGCCATGGAGTTGAAGGAGCTGCTCACGTGGGCGAGCTCGTCGTCACCGCTCACGTCGATCAGGTAGGTGAAGTCGTCCGAGCCGAACCTGCCCGCTGCTTCCTCCAACAGCGCAAGTGGCTTGGTCACCGATCGGTACGCCCTGCGGGCGAGTAGCCCACCGATGATCGATCCGACGATCAGCGTCAGGAGCGACGCGAGGAACTGGAAGCGTTCTCGCGCTCGCAAGGACGCGATCTCGTCGGCGACCTCGTTCACGTTCTCTGCGACGGCGTCGGACAGGAACGCGGCCGCCCCGTCGACGTGGTCGTGGAAGGGATCGAGCGAGTTGTCGTCTCCGCCCCCATCCCGGATCACGGCCTCGATGGATGTGCGAGCCGTTTCCCATCGAGCACGGGCCGCGGTGACCAGCAGGCGCTCTTCATGGCTGTTCAGGGTCTCGAGGCCGTCGAAGCCCTCGTCGATCTGGGCGCTGGCCAGGAGGTAGCGCTCGCCCAGGGCCGCATCATCCGGCGTCTCGGCGTAGAGCTCGCCCGCATCGTCGACCGCCACCATAAGATCTCTGACCTTCGCGATCCGCGTGGACTGGCCGACCGTCTCGGCGCGGAACGCCTCGAGTGCGCTGCCGGTTGAGCGGAAGGTCAGGATCCCAAGACCGCCGACCGCAACCAGCGGCAACAGCATGCCGGCGACCGCGACGAACAGGCGGCGGCCGAGCGACGCTTTCCTGGGAAGGATGCGCACGTCAACAGCTCCCGCTCGGGGACATGTGGGAGGTATCGGAGGAACGATCTTTCGTCCGCAGAGCCGAAGGTCCCCCAGCGGGCGGGACCCTCGAACGGCCTAGGACACGCCTGGTTCCAGGAAGGTGATCCGTTCGGAAGAGGGGTCGACGCGGACCCGAATACCCTGCGGCAGCGTCCACATCGGGTCGGTGTGCCCGAAATCGAGTCCGGTGACGATCGGGACGGCCTCGAGCGACGATTCCTGGCGAACCACCCGGAGGAGGACCTCGTCGTAGCGCGCGTGTTCTTCCGGCGGCAGCGTCGCTCCGCCCGGTCGGCCGAAGAGCAGCGCTCCGAGGCGGGCAAGATCGCCGGCGGCCGCGAGCGAGCGAAGGAACCCCTGGACCGCTTCGGGCGAAGGACCTTCCTCACTCGTCTCGAGGGCGAGCACGGCACCGTCGAGCGGCGGCCACCACTCGGTGCCGCGGAGCCAGTCGAGCACCTCGAGACAGCCCGCCACCAGGGCGCCCTCGGCAGGTTCGCCCCCGAGCCAGCGCCGGCCCGACGACGGAAACAACGTGCGCGGCCGCTCCTGGTTGGAGGGATCCATCCACTCGACGAACTCGACCGTCCAGCCCCCGTCGTTCTCCGGCCAGTCAAGTGGTGCCTCGGGCTCGAAGAGCATCCGCCGGACACCATCGCGAAGGTAGCGGTGGATCCCGCCGTTCTCGGCGAACCCCGACATGATCGCCGGCCCGTAGAAGGACACGACGCCGGCCCGCAGGAACGCCATCTGCGTGATCACGGAATCCGAGTAGCCGAGGAACACCTTCGGGTTGGCCGCCACGAGCTCCAGGTCAAGGAGCGGCAGGAGCCGGATCGAATCGTCGCCTCCGATCGTCGAGACGATGCCCGCGACGGTGGGATCCGCGAGCGCCTGATGCAGGTCGTCCGCGCGGGCCTGCGGATGATCGGCCACGAACGACGGGTCGGAGAGCGTGTGAGGCATCTCGACGACCGAGACGCCGAACGCCTCCTCGAGCTGCCGCTTCCCGGCCTGGTACCGGTGGGGGACCTCACCCGGCCCGCCCCACGACAGCGTGACCGCGGCCAACCGGTCACCGGGCCGCAGTCGCGACGGTCGGCGCAGGCCGCCCGACGGATCGCTCAGGTCCACGAGCGGGAGTGTGGCATCAAGGTGGAGTCGGGGACGCGTGCGGGGAGGGCGATCAGCCGAGGACGACGGAGATCGGGGACTCGGCGTGGCCGTTCCCGTTCGATGATGGCTTGACGACGGTAACGTCGGCTCGCGGGAGGCTGAACGAGAACGTCGAGCCCTCGCCTGGTCTCGAGACCAGCCACAGCCGTCCTTCCATCGCCTGAACGAGCTGCCGGGCGATGTACAGCCCGAGCCCGGTCCCGCCCACCTGGCGGTCCGGGCGGCTCTCGGCCCGGTAGAAGCGATCGAACACCCGCTCGGGATCGGGAAGCAGAACACCTTGGCCGTGGTCTCGCACCGAGACGGTCCCTTCGTCGCCGACGGAAAGGATGCTGATCTCGACCGGGGCGTCGGTCGGGGAGTACTTGATCGCGTTCGAAAGGAGGTTCGCGATCACCTGCTGGATCCGGAACGGATCGCCCTTCACCAGGACGGGACCGTTCCCGTCGATGACGGAGATCGTGCGACCCGGGAATTGCCCGCGGAACTCCACGGCCTGTTCTGCGACGAGCGAGGTGACCTCGACCGGCTGCAGATCCAGGTCGATCGTGCCCGACTCGATCTGCGACACGTTCAGGAGGTCCATGATGAGGCGCTCTAGCCGGTCGGCCTGGCGGAGCATGATCCGGTAGTACTCGCGCCTGGCCTCAGGCGAGTCGTCCGCCGTGCCCTCGAGCAACGTCGAGAGGAATCCCTTGAGGGGCGTCAGCGGCGTTCGCAGCTCGTGCGACACCATCGCCACGAAGTCCCTCTTCATCTGCTCGGTCTGGACCTCGGATGTGACGTCGTGGGCCACGATCACGCACGCGCTGGGGTCGCCTTCGCGATCGCGCACGGGCGTGCCCGTGTGGCGGATCCAGCGGTGCTCGCCCTCTTTCGTCACGACGAGCGAGTCGCGCGCCTCGCCACCGGCGCTCTGGGGGTTCAGCGACGCCGCGAGTGAACCGTCCGCGAGCGCTCGAAGCCCGAAGATCTCCTCATAGGTGCGGCCGACGGCCTCCTCCCGCGTGTAGCCGGTGATCCGCTCCATCGCCGGGTTCCACGACACGATGTGCCGGTCGTGAGAGACCACGAAGATGCCGTCGGACGTGTGCTCGACGATCTCGGCCAGCTGCGCTTGCTCGAACGTCTGGAAGAACAGCTTGTGGTTCTGCAGCCGAACCGAGATCTGCATCGCCAGCGCATCGAGAAGCGAGCGCTCCGGCGCGCGGAGCGGTTCGCGGCGGTACACCGCGACGACGCCTCTCGCGTCCTCCGTCCCCCCGATCAGCGCGATCTGTGGCGACAGCCCCATGTGCACCCGGACGAACGCCTCGAGCGGAGGGCGCTGACCGCCGCGCTCGGGCGTGGCCGTGAGCGATCGTGTCCCTCCCGAGCTGTGGACGGTGATCCGATCCTCGTCCAGGACCACGAGCTCGACGCATTCCGCCTCGAGCATCTCCTCGAGCAACTCGAGGAACGGCTTGAAGTCGCCCGTGGTCTCGAGCGGTCCGGCGAGGACGCGTCCGGCTTCATAGAGGTCGCGCATGTGGTTGCGTTCGCGGACCGACTTGATCCACTGGCGATACGCCAGGTAGGAGAGCGCCAGCGGGAAGGCCAGGAGCGGGAGCCCGGCCGGGCTCGAGACCCACAGGATCGACGCGAGGATCCCGAGCGCCGTGTTGCCCGCCCAGTGCAGGACGTTCACGCCCAGCGGGGGGATCAGGACCGCGAGGAACGGCTTGCGCTCGACGAGCGAGATGACGAGCACGACCAGGTTCGCGTTGACGAGGAAGTACGCGGACATCGCGATCGCGACGGCGAGCCAGGTTGCGGGGTCGGTCATCGGGCCGTGACGGAACTGAGCGAAGACGACCTCCGCGACCGTGATGCCGATGACGAACTGACCCGCATTGAACGCGACCTTCTGGGGCGCCCACCGCCGGACCGAGTGACCGAGCAACACGCCGGTCGCGACGGCCAGCGTGAGGACCCCCGGCCGGACGAGCGGCAGCGCCGCCGCCCAGAGCCCGTCCGTCAGCGAGAAGTTCACGGTCTCCGTCCGGTGCCGCAGGGGGATCGAGAACTGCTCGGCGGCGGCGATCGCGAGCATCAGGGCGGCCCACGTCAGGACGTCGCTCTGCTCCCACGTGCGGAACTCCTCGACGTGCGCGGCGAGGGCCGCAGCGCCGGCCACGACCGTCCCGAGGATCAACAGGCGGGCCGAACGCGGAAGCGCGGGTCGCTGGCTCATCGTGTCAGCTCCATGCGGCGGTGCTCCAAGAGGTCGAGCTCCAGCTGGTGGAGCTCCAAGAGGTCGAGCTCCACGAGGTCGAGCTCCAGCTCGTTCCACTCCACGACGTCGCGCTCCACGACGTCGCGGCCCATCCCATGCTCACGTTGACGAGCGACGCCCATACGGTCGTGGACCACGACAGTGCCGACCAGGACGTCGCCGACCACGGCTGCCCGAGGACGTCGACCTCGCCCGTGACGAGATCCCAGACCCCGTCGCCGTCGGCATCGGCGTAGACGTGGAACGAGCCCCGGCTCGACTCGAGGGAACCCAGTCCGGTGGACGGGACGAGCCCCAGGTTGGCAGTGACATAGATGCTCCTGCGTGCCAGCTGGATCGCGGCCGAGGCGTCGATCATCCCGGCGCCTCCACCGGAGCGGTAGGTGGACGTTCTCGTAGCTCCGCGCATGATCGCCGTCTTCGCCTCGTCGGGGGTGAGCGTGGGGGCCGCCTGGAACATCAGCGCGGCCACGCCGGAGACGATCGCGGCCGCCTGTGAGGTCCCGGTTCCCTTGAAGTACCAGTCGCCGACGCGACCCTCCGGGTGCTGCTGGTCGATGGTGCTCCCGGCGGCACGCGAAGCAACGATGGAGATGCCCGGCGCGGTGATGTCGGGCTTGATGAAGCCGTCCGGCGTCGGGCCCCAGCTCGAGAAGGGCGCGACGACGTCGTCGCCGCGGTCTCCGGTGCCCTTGATGTCGACGGCCCCCACCGTGAGGACGAACGGGTCATCGCCGGGCTTGTTGATCGTGCCCCCGGTGGGACCGCGGTTCCCCGCCGAGGCGACGACGAAGATCCCGCCGAACCAAACCTGCTCGACCGCGTAGTTCAACGGGTCGAGGCGGTAGCCCTGCCGAGAGTCCGTCCCGAACGCGAGGTTCAAGACGCGGATGCCGTACTGGCTCTTGTGCTCCAACACCCATTGCAGCCCCGCGATCACGACCGACACGTCCGTCGAGCCGTCGGCGCCCGCGACCTTCACCGACACGAGATCCGCCTCGGGCGCGACGCCCTTCCATTCGCCCGAGGAAGCGGAGCCGTCCCCGGCGATGATCCCCGCCATATGGGTCCCGTGCCCGTACCGGTCGAACCCGTCCTGCTCCGGCGTGAGATCGACCCGCGCCAAGACCCGGTCGCCGAGGTCCGGCACCTGGCTCACTCCCGTGTCCAGGACGGCCACGGTGACGCCGGAGCCGGTGTAGAAGCCATCGAGCGAGAGCCGGATCGCCTGGCGCCACTCCTGGTTGGAGCTCCTCGAGTCGTACCAGTTCGTGGATCCGGAGTTCATCCGGATCTCGGCGTCGCCCCACACCAGCCCGACCGCCGATGAGCCTGCGAGCTCGGGCAGCGCTTCGGCCGGCAGAAGAGCGGAGAACCCGCTGACGATGGGCAGCTCGTGCGTGATCGCGCCACCCAGGCCACGGACGAGATGCTCGGCCTCGTCGGAGGCCGGGGCCGTCTCCTTCACGATGAGCCGAAGGGTCGAACCCGGAGCGTCGACCATCGCGTCGAGGAGACCGGGGTCGACCTTGCCTACCGGGATCGTCGACCCGCCCGGCGCCGGACCGGGGGAGCCGGCGAGCACGCCGGCGAGCAGGAAGGCGAGGGACGCCGCGACGACGCGTCGTTCCGTCGCGCGAGAGGCCGTCACCAGCCCTCTCGCGGTAACCGCCAACATCCCGACACGTCTCCCCTGATCGGTGGGCCCTGTTTCCCGAGACCCAGCAAGAGTCTCCCCGTAGGCGGGCTACGGCCGCATCGGACGTCCGGGTAGTCATCGAGGTTCGGGGGGGTGATTCCGATATCACCCAAAGACGTAAGAGCTCAGCGCCTCACCGTGGCGACCAGGTCGCGAATACCCCGTCCTTGACGAGGACCGGCTGGCGCTCCAGCTGCGCTGGCTGAACCCAGATGCCCTCCTCGCCCGCCTCGTTGTAGCCGGCATAGGCGAAGGCGGATCCGTCCGGGGCCCACAGGCTCATGCTCTGGGCGTACTGCTCGAAGAACGAAAGGTAGTCCCGCCCGAAAACGAGGCTCGGATAGAACCGCGACGTGCCGAACGTCGACTGGCCGTCCCAGATCCCCCAGCGGAACCAGATCCGGTCCGGATCGGGCTCCGGGAGGAGGTACAGGAGCCGGTCCCCCGCGGGGCTCCAGAAGAAGGCGGGGACGAAATCGGTCGCCACGCGGTTGATCGCTCCGGTCTCGCGATCGAGCACGGAGAGCGGGCTCACGTCGTCTTGACCGACGACGACCTGGAATGCCACGCGGCTTCCGTCCGGGCTGACGACGAAGGTGATGGCTCCTTCGAACCGCACCAGCTGTCGCCCTCGTCTCTCTCCGACCTCCTGCGTCACGAGCCGCTGACGGTTGCCCATCTCCGTCGCGTACACCAGGCTTCGGCCGTCCGAGGTCCACACGGGAGCGCTGAACGCGCCCGGCCGGGCGTCGACGGTTGCGAGGGTGCCGTCGAGGTCGAGCCGTTCGAGCCGGTCGGTCCCGACGTGAACCAGCAACTCCTCTCCGGACGGCGCCCACGAGAGGTAGAACGGCTGGCCGGCATCGAGTGACCTTGCCTCGCGGCCGCCGTCGGCGATCTCGACGATGCCGAGCTCGATCTGAGATGTCTCCGCCGAGCCGAGGTAGGCGATCCGCGACGACGTCGGATCCCAGAAGAGGTAGAAGGGCGCGCCCGCGGTCGGCGCTTCGGTCGGCCGTGTTCCATCACCCTGTTTGGTCACGAGGACGCTGGAGATCCCGGTGTCGCCAACCTCGAGCCGGACCCACGCGACGCGGCTGCCGTCGGGCGACCACGTCGGTTGCTGCACGACGATCTGTCCCTCCACCCCCTGTTCGAGCGTCACCACGTCCGTCCCGTCCGGAGCGATCGTGACGAGGTTGCCGAGCGCGTCCACAACGGCGAGACGACCGACATCGGTCGGGACGCCGGCCGGTTCGCTCGAGGGGGAGCTCGCGACCGGGGCATCCGTCGGCGAGCCGATGACCACGTCCGGGAGGTCGCGTTCGGGCGACTCCGTGCACGCTGCTGCCAGTGCGAGGAAGGCCGCGACCGCCGCGACGGATCGGAGGGCAGATCTCACCGGGCGCCCCCGTATCCACGCATGGCGGATCGACGGTAGCACCCTCTCTCCGACTGGCGAGGCGTGAGCGCTGTGCGGTCTCCGTCCGGGACGTGGCACCATTCGAGGGTGAGCAACGGCCGACATCCTCGGGTCCTGTCGATCACCGAAGAGGCCAGGGTCACGCCGATCGAGCTGTTCTTCGACCTGGTGTTCGTCTTCTCCCTGACCCAGGTGACGGCGCTCATCGCCGACGACCTGACCGGTTGGGGGATCGTGCGCGGCATGCTCGTGCTCGCACTGCTCTGGTGGTGCTGGGTGGGCTTCGCCTGGCTCGGCAGCGTCCTCCGCGCCGACGAGGGGATCGGCCGCGTAGCGATGTTCGGCGCCATGGCCGCGGTGCTCGTGCTGGCACTGTCGGTGCCGGAGGCCTTCGACGACCGCCTCGGCGGGCTGAGCGGTCCGGTCGTGCTCGCGATCGCGTACCTCGCGGTTCGCCTGCTGCACCTCGTGATCTTCTGGCTCCTCGCGAGCGAGGACGCCGCACTTCGACGGCAGCTCGTCCGGTTCATGCCGTCGCTGTTCGGCAGCACCGCGCTGCTGTTGGTCGCCTCGCAGCTCGACGGCCAGGCGCAGACCCTCGCGTGGCTGGCCGCGGTGGTCGTCGACTACGTCGGGACCATGCTCGCCGGGGCGTCGGGATGGAGGTTGAACTCGGCCGGGCACTTCGCCGAGCGCCACGGGCTGATCCTGATCGTCGCCCTCGGTGAATCGATCGTCGCGATCGGCGTAGGGGTGGCCACGTTGCCGATCTCGGCGCCGATCGTTATCGCGTCGGTCCTCGGGCTCACGATCGCGGGAGGCATCTGGTGGGCCTACTTCGATGTCGTCTCGCTGGTGGCCGAGCGCGTGCTTCGCCGGGCCGAGGGAGAGGAGCGGACGCGCATGGCCCGGGACGCCTACACCTACCTGCACTTCCCGATGATCGCCGGCGTCGTCCTGTTCGCTCTCGGTATGAAGAAGGTGCTCGAGTTCACCGGCGACGGGGCCCACCACGACCTGTCCGAGGCACTTGCGACGCTGCCTCTCATCGCGATGTACGGCGGTGTGGCGCTCTACCTGCTTTCGAACGTAGCGTTCAAGTATCGGATCGTTCACCACTCGAACCTGCATCGGGTCGTGGCCGCGGCGCTGCTCCTTGCCCTGATCCCGCTCGCCGCGCAGATCCCGGCGCTCGCGGCGCTCGGACTGCTCACCGCGGTGATGGTGGGCGTGACGGCCTTCGAGGCCGTGCGGTTCTCCGACATCCGGGAGGAGGTTCGTCACGAAGAGGACGAGGCGGTCTCGCGCCTCGGGCGAGAGCCGTGACGCTGAAGATCGCGGTCGGTGCGAGAGGGGGGATTTGAACCCCCACGCCCTTTCGGGCACCGGATCCTAAGTCCGGCGCGTCTGCCAGGTTCCGCCACTCTCGCGTGGTGTTTCTCTTGACCAGGGTAATCGGTCGAGATGGGCCGGAAGCGTACATGGGTCGGAGGACGCGGCCTTCGCTGGACGACCACCACCCGTCACCGCCGATGTCTGACTATTTCTCCGGCGCGCGCCACACCGTGTGCTTCGGCGATGGGTCCCCGTGTCCTGTCGTGCGAGTGAGGAGGCTCGACTCGATGTCGAAGGCGACGAGCTCCCAGGCCTCCAGGTCGGCGGGTGGTTCCATCATGCCGCGTTCTGCGGCGAACTGGCTCGCGAGCGCGTCGGTCGTCTCGCTGTCCGCGACACGCCGCACTCGTCCTGTGATGTAGAAGGCGTCCTCGTTGTCATCGGCCGGGAACGAATGCAACGCGTAGCGACCATCCCGGTTCAGGTCGCGCTGCTTCGGTGATGGCACGATGAACGCGTACAGCTCGCCTTGCGTGAGGAGCGGGCACATCGGGTGAACGCGTGGACCACCATCGGCGCGGGTGGTCGCCAAGAAGGCCAGTCCGACGCCGTGCTGATAGAGCAACTGCCGTCCAGCGTCCGCAAGGTCTGGACGAAGCGACGCGAACTCACCCCACTTCACGACGAACGCGACGTTCCTCCGGCTCATCTGCCGGTGTCAAGTCAGTGAGGGGAGTTCGCGGTCCTTGGTCCGTCGCGTCTGCCAGGTTCCGCCACGCTCGCGCGGGGAAGGCTACCGCCCTAGCATCACGGTTCGCGGTGGGAGGAGGCATGGATGGGCGAGGCGGATCCCGTCTTGAAGATCGGGGAGACGGAAAGGCGACCGGGCGCACCGACACCCGGCATGCAGCGCGAAGAGGCGGTTTCCACCGAGACGACGTGGGCAGGGTTCGCGCGCACGGACGCCGGGATGATCTCGGGGTGGCACCATCACGGGGAGTACGAGTCCGTGATCTACGTCCTTTCGGGGAGGCTCCGGATGGAGTCCGGTCCCGGCGGCGCGAGTGTCGTCGAGGCGGGCCCGGGCGACTTCCTGTTCGTGCCGCGCGGATCGATCCACCGCGAGGGCAACCCGGCCGGAGTCCACGGAACGGCGGTCGTCGTGCGATCGGGACGAGGTGAGCCGGTCGTGAACGTCGAGGGTCCCGCCTCGAGCGACGGCTGACCCTCGTACCACCGGACCGCGTGGGAGGATGGACGCCGTGCCCCGCCGCCCCTTCGCGCTCGCCGTCGTCCTCGCGTTCCTCCTCGTAGCGTGCTCGCCATCGGGCAGCGCCACCAACACGTCTACGAGCCTGCAGCCCGGCGTCACCGAGCCAACCGGCCCGACCGGTGACGAGGTTACCGAGAGTCCGCGTCCCGAGCCCGAGCCGCTCCTTCCTGACGATGGCTTCTTCGTGGCGCTGCCGGACAAGCGCTACACGCCGATGTGGAACCGCCCGGGGAGCAGCGACCAGCCGGACTTCGCGTTCGACACGCACAACCCGTTCCAACAGTCGGCACCGCTGTTGATCGCGGACGCCGCGCGACGAGACGGCGAGGCCTGGTACGAGCTCCTGCTTCCGCTCCGGCCGAACGGCACGACCGCGTGGGTGCACGAGGACGACATCAGGATCCAGCGGCGGCAGGACCGGATCGAGGTCGACCTGTCGGAGCGGATGCTCTGGCACTACAACGGGGACGATCTCGTCGACCGGTTCCAGGTGGGTGTCGGTACGGACCAGACCCCGACCGGGACCGGCCAGTTCTACGTCTGGGTGAAGGTCCACTACGAGAACCCCAACAACCCCTACGGGATCATGGCGCTCGGCCTGTCCGGCTTCTCGCCGGCCCTGTCGGACTGGCCCGGGGAGGGCCGCATGGCGGTCCACGGCACTCCCTACGCCAGCGATCGAGGGCAGAAGGTCTCGCACGGATGCGTTCGCGTGTTCAACGACGACATACGCGCCCTCGTCGACCTCCCGCTCGGAACCCCGGTCGAGATCCACAAGTAGAGGGCGAAGTTCCGCGCTTCGCGACAAACGGGCGCTTTGCCCGACCCGAGCGAGGAGAACCACCACCCCTACGGGCTCTCGTCGTACGCGCTCACCTACACGGGCACCAGCTGTTCGAGAACCTGAATCGCCTGGAGCCCGCGCCTAAAGCTCGGCGACGAATCCCGACAAATTCCGTCGCGTCTCGGGGAGCGAATCCCCGCCGAACTTCTCGAGGACGGCGTCGGCCAGGACGTGGGCGACCACGGCTTCGCCGACCACGGCCCCGGCGGGGACCGCGCAGGTGTCGGTCCGCTGCGTGATCGCGACGGCCGCTTCGCCCGTCCCGAGGTCCACGGTCGACAACGGCTTGGGCACGGTCGAGAACGGTTTCATGGCGGCTCGGACACGGATCGTCTGCCCCGTGCTCATCCCGCCCTCGATGCCGCCGGCCCGGGCGGTCTTGCGCCGGTTCCCGGGGAGGATCTCGTCGTGGGCCTTGGAACCCGCTCGCGCGGCCGAGGCGAACCCGTCGCCGACCTCGACGCCCTTCACGGACTGGATGCTCATCAGCGCGAGCGCGAGCCGCGCGTCGAGCTTGCGGTCGTAGTGCACGTGCGAGCCGAGCCCGGTCGGGCACCCGTACGCGAGGACCTCGAACACGCCGCCGACGGTGTCGCGATCCTTGCGGATCCGGTCGATCTCCGCGACCATCCGCGCGCTCGCGTCGTCGTCGAAGCAACGAACGGGTGAGGCGTCGACCGACTCGATGTCCTCGGGGCGCGGGATCCGCTTCGATCGCGACGCCACGCTGCCGATCCGCACGACGTGCGATACGACGTGGATGCCCAGCTCGGCCAGGAAGGCCTTGCAGAGGGCGCCGAGGGCGACGCGCGTCGCCGTCTCGCGCGCGCTCGCCCGCTCGAGCACGTTGCGGACGTCGTCGAACCCGTACTTCAGCGATCCCGCGAGGTCGGCGTGCCCGGGACGAGGCCTCGTGAGCTTGTCGCCCGGGTCGATCTCGCCCTCGACACCCATGAGCTCCTGGTACTTGGTCTCCCACTCGACGTTGTCGATCGTCAGGGCGACGGGGGAGCCGAGCGTCCGACCGTGCCGGACGCCGGAAACGATCGTGAGAGTGTCGGCCTCGACCTTCTGGCGGCCGCTCCTGCCGTGGCCGAGCCGCCGCCGCGCGAGCTCGTCGGAGACCGCCTTGTGCGAGATGGGCACGCCGGCCGGAAGGCCCTCGAGGATCCCCACGAGGCCTCTGCCGTGCGATTCGCCGGCGGTCAACAGTCGCAACATCGTGCCCGCATCATAGGAGAGGGTTCGCCCCAGACCTCGCGCGGGCGTGGGCCGATAGGGTGGGAAGGGTCGACCAGAAGGGGTCACCGCAGCGATGGAGCAGCGCAGGCTCGGACGCCTCGGTCACATGAGCAGCGTGCTGATCTACGGCGGCGCTGCGCTGTCCGACGTCACCCAGGACGTCGCCGACCGGTCGATCGAGCTCGCGCTGGACGCGGGCATCAACCACTTCGACACGGCGGCGGACTACGGCGACTCGGAGCTTAGGCTCGGCCCGTGGATGCCGAAGATCCGCGATCGCATCTTCCTCGCGACCAAGACGGGCGATCCGACGGCCACCGCGGCGTACGACAGCATCCGCCGATCGCTCGAACGGCTGCAGGTCGCGCGCGTCGACCTGATCCAGCTCCACTCGGTCGGGGCCTTCGACGATCTCGACCGGCGCACGGCCTCCGGTGGGGCGCTGGAGGGAGCGATCCGCGCTCGCGACGAAGGGCTCGCCGGCGCGATCGGGATCACCGGACACGGGATGAAGGCGCCCGCGGTGCATCTCGAGGCGCTGCGCCGGTTCCCGTTCGACACGGTCCTCACCCCGTACAACTACCGCCTCACCCGCTATCCCGAGTACCTGCGCGACTTCGAAGCGCTCGTCGAGGAGGTCCGCGCGCAGGATGCCGGGCTGATGTTGATCAAGGCCGTCGCCCGCAACCTCTGGAGAGCCGGCGAGGAACATCGGTTCGCGACGTGGTACGAGCCGCTCGACGAGCAGGGAGCGATCGATGCGGCGATGGCCTTCGCGCTCGCCCGCCGGGAAGCGACGGGCATCTGCACCGCGAGCGACGTGCACCTCGTCCCGATGCAGATCCAGGCCGAGGACCGTGCTGCCTCGATCTCGCTCGACGAGGCCGCGGCACGTCCTCGAACGGGTTCCCGACCTCGAACCGCCGTTCCTGCGCCTGGAGGGCCGGGTCGCACCCGAGTGGCTCGAGCCGCTGCTCGAGCGCTGATCCGTATCATGCCCCACCGTGATCGCCAACGGCCCCCACGAGCTGGCCGAGCGAGCGGGTGTGCCCGCCGCATTCGTCGAGCGGCTCGTCGAGCTGGGGATCGTTGCGGCGGCCGAGGACGGGACGTTCTCCGGCGCGGATGTGTATCGCGTCCGATTCGTGCGGTCCTCCGAACGCGGCGGACTCTCGGTCGAGGCGATCGGCCGCGCCATCCAAGAGGGACGCTTCTCGCTTTCGTTCATGGACGGTCCCCAGTTCCGGTGGGCCTCACTGTCGCCGCGGACCTATGCGGAGGTCGCCGACGAATTGGACCTTCCCCTCGACTTCGTCCTCGCGTCCGAGGAGGCTCTGGGCAAGGTCCGCCCCGAGCCGGACGACGCAGCCCCCGACGACCTTCCCGCGATGCTCGAGCTCCCGCGAGTGGCGTTCGATGCGGGGGTCGACGCGCAGACGCACCTCCGAATCGTCCGCGTCTACGCGGACGCGCTTCGCCGGATCGCCGAATCTGAGGGGGATGTGTTTCACCGGCTCATCGAGGTGCCGCGTCTGGAGGCCGGACTCAGCCACGGCGAGATGCTGGATGCCGTGAATCCCATCGGGGCAGAACTCGCGCCCAACATGGAGCGATTCCTCCTCGCGATCTACCGGCGACAGCAGGAGCGAGTATGGACCGACGACGGGGTCCAGCACATGGAGAGTGCGATCGAAGCGATGGGCCTGTACGAACGGCCCGAACGCCCCACCGCGTTCGCGTTCCTCGACCTCACCGGCTACACGCGGCTCACCGAGGAACGAGGCGACAAGGCCGCCGCGGGTCTCGCCGCGGATCTGACCGAGCTGGTGCAGGGAGCGGTGGTGCGTCGCGACGGGAAGGCGGTCAAGTGGCTCGGCGACGGCGTCATGTTCTCGTTCCGGGACCCCGCCGCGGCGGTCCTCGCGACGATCGAAGTGGGCGGCCGCACGCAAGACGTCGGCCTTCCGCCCGCACACGCCGGGATCGCGGTCGGACCGGTGATCTTCCAGGACGGCGACTACTACGGTCGAACCGTGAACCTCGCCGCTCGACTTGCGGGGTTCGCGAAACCGGGCCAGACCCTGGTGGATGCCGAGGTCGTTCGTCTGACCGGGGAACGCGACGACATCGGCTTCCGAGAGCTCGGCGCGGTCCCGTTGAAGGGGATGGTGCGCCCCGTCGAAGTCTTCGAGGCGCTCGGGCGGGAAATCTCGTGAACGCTCGGACGTGATCGCGAACAGTGGATCACGCGGAAATACGACATCGGGTCGTGGGCCCCCGGGGATTCGAACCCCGAACCTGCGGATTAAGAGTCCGTTGCTCTGCCAGATTGAGCTAGAGGCCCGGCCGAGTGTAACCAACGGGCCTTCGTCACTGTGTCGCGTGGGGTGACCGAGGGGACTCGAACCCCCAGCCTCCAGGACCACAACCTGGCGCTCTAACCACTTGAGCTACGGCCACCACGTGCAGGAGAGCCGATTCTAGCAATGGCGCTCGTCGCCACCGCTCCGAACTGCCCGAACGCTTGACGCGGACCACCGCGGGCGGGACACTTGAACGGCCGTTCAAACGGCACAGGGCCCATCGATCAGCAGGAGGCCGTTCCGACATGGCGGTACGCGAGACGATCGAGATCGACCTCGAGCGGGTCGACGGCCTGATCGCGGGCGAGGAGGCCCGGCTCGAGCCGAAGCACCGGGCCTCCATCGAGTACCGCACGGTCGCCGAGCGCACGGTGGCGGGCGGTGTCGCATCGAGTTGGCAGGACTCGCCCCCGCACGCGATCTATATCGAGCGCGGACAGGGCAGCCGCATCTGGGACATCGACGGCAACGAGTATCTGGACTTCCACCTCGGCTACGGCGCGATGGTGGCGGGACACGCCCACCCGAAGATCCTCGAGGCGATCGAGGAGCAGGGCCGTCTCGGCACGCACTTCGCCCAGCCGACCAAGGGTCTCGACGCGGTGGGGGAGAACCTCGTCGACCGGTTCGGGCTTCCGCTCTGGCGCTTCTGCAACTCGGGGACCGAGGCCACGCTCGAGGCGGTCCGCCTGATGCGCGCTGCGACCGGGCGAGACCTCATCATCAAGGTCGAGGGCTCGTACCACGGCCACCACGACTCGCTCATGTTCTCCGTCGTCCCCGAGCCGGACCTGATCGGCGACCGCGACCACCCGGTCACGGTTCCGCAGGCGCCCGGCATCCCGAAGGCCTTCGCAGACCTCGTCCGCGTCGTGCCGTTCAACGACCTGGCTGCGGTCGAGCGCGCGCTCGCCGAGCTCGAGGGCCGGGTCGCCGGCATGATCGTCGAGCCGGCGATGATGAACTGCGGCGTGATCATGCCGGAGCCCGGCTACCTGCAGGGTCTGAAGGACCTCGTCCACGCGCATGGCGCCTTCCTCGCGTTCGACGAAGTGAAGACCGGCGCGACGATCGCCTACGGCGGCGCGGTCGAGGTCTTCGGCGTCACGCCGGACATCGTTTGTCTCGCGAAGGCGATCGGCGGTGGTCTGCCGTGCGGCGCGATCGGCGCGACCCAGGAGCTGTTCGGACCGGTCGTGCGCGGCGAGTACGACATGGCCGGCACGTTCAACGGCAACCCGCTCACGATGGCCGCCATGCGCGCCTGCCTGACGCAGGTGCTGACCCGGACCGTCTACGAGCGGTTGAACTCGGTGCACGAGGCGCTGTCCGAGGGCTGCGGCGCGGCGATCGAACGGCACCGGATCCCGGCGTATGTGACGGGTCTCGGCGCCAAGGGTTCCGTCATCTACCGCGCCACACCGGTGCGTGAGTACCGGGACACGATCGGGATCGACGAACGGATCACGTACCTCGCCTGGCTCTTCCAGCAGAACCGCGGCGTATTCAAGTCGCCGTGGTCCAAGCAGGAGACATGGACGACCTCGGTCGTCCACACGACCGACGACGCCCGCCGATACGTCGAGAACTTCGAGGAGTTCGCCGCCGCGATCGCTGGCTGATCCGCCCCCGACCTCGGCCGGGCCGCGCCTATGCTTCGCCCGCACACCGGGGGGAGGAACGAGATGGTCGAGATCGACCGGGCGAAGGTCGAAGAACTCATCGCGCAGCAGGCCGCGGAGCTGAGCGAGAAGCTGCCGAGGTCCATCGAGTTCTTCAAGCGAGCCGGGCAGTCGCTCGCGGGCGGCGTGGCGTGCAGCTGGCACGCACTCGATCCGCACCCGATCTACGGCGAGCGGGGCGAAGGCGCACGGGTGTGGGACCTCGACGGCAACGAGTACGTCGACCTCCATTGCGGCTACGGCGCGATGGTGGTGGGCCACGCGCACCCGAAGGTGGTCGAGTCCGTCAGGGATCGCGTCGCGCTCGGCACGCACTTCGCGATGCCCGTCGAGGACACCGTCGTCGTGGCCGAGCTCCTCGCCGAGCGGTTCGGCCTGCCGCTGTGGCGCTTCAAGAACTCCGGGTCCGAGGCGACGATGGACGCCTGCCGGATCATGCGCGCGGCGTCGGGGCGGGACCTCGTGATCAAGGTCGAGGGGTCGTACCACGGCAGCTCCGACGGGCTCGCGTTCTCGTACTGGCCGGACATCGAGGAAGCCGGAAGCCGCGATCGTCCCGCCGCCGTGAGCGAACACGGCGGGCGTTCCCGGCGTGTTCGGGGAGGCGCTGCGGATCGTGCCGTTCAACGACCTCGCCGCGGTCGACCGGGTGCTCTCGGCCGAGGGCGACCGCGTGGCCGGCATGATCCTGGAGCCGATCCTCATGAACGTCGGCGTGGTGCTGCCGCACGACGGGTACCTCGCGGGACTGCGGGACGCGCTGCATCGTCACGGTGCCTTCCTCGCGTTCGACGAGGTGAAGACGGGTGTGACGATCGCGCGCGGCGGCGCGACCGAGTGGTCCGGCGTCACGCCCGACGTGATCGCGCTCGCGAAAGCGATCGGCGGCGGCCTGCCGATCGGCGCGATCGGCGGCACCGAGGAGGTCATGCGCGTCGTCGCCGACGGCACGATGGAGCAGGAGGGCACGTTCAACGGCAACCCGCTCTCGATGGCGGCGGCGCGAGCGGTGCTCGCCGACGTCCTCACGCCGGACGCGTACGAGCGTCTGGCCGCCCTCGAGCCGGTGCTGGCTGGCGGGATCCGGGAGGTCCTTTCGCGACACGATCTGCCGGCGACGGTCGCGTCGATCGCGTGCCGTGGCTCCGTGCACCTGCGCGCCGAGCCGGTCCGCGACTTCCGGGACGCCGCCACCGGGGACGACCGGCTGCAGCACCTCCTCTGGCTGTACCACCTGAACGGCGGCGTGCTCGTTCCCGCCGGAGACCCGTGGATGTTCTCGATCGCGCACGCCGAGGACGACCTGCGTCGCGCCGTCGAGAACGTCGAGCGGTTCGCGGTGGCCGTGTCCGGCTAGCGGGACGGCCGGCGTCGCCGCGTAGACTGAATGGCGGGTCAAACCGCAGGGGGAGCCGATGGAGGGCAAGGACCGCGTCGAGATCGACCTCGACCTGGTCGAGCGCCTCACGAAGCAGGAGACGGCGGCCCTCGAGGGCAAGCACGCCCGATCGCTCGAGTTCCGTGAGCGGGCGCAGACGCGGTTGCCGGGTGGCGTCTCGTCGTCGTGGCAATCCTGGCCGCCGCATCCGATCTACGTGAGCCACGGCAAGGGTTCGAGGGTGTGGGACATCGACGGCAACGAGTACGTCGACTACCACAACGGCTACGGCGTCATGGTCATGGGGCACGCGCATCCGAAGGTCGTCGAGGCGGTGCAGCGGCGCGTCGAGCTCGGCACGCACTTCGCGCAACCGACGGAGGACGCGCTCGACTGCGCCGAGAGCCTCGCCGAGCGTTTCCGGTTGCCGCTCTGGCGTTTCGGGAACTCGGGGACCGAGTCCACGCTCGACGCGACGCGGATCATGCGCGCGGTCACCGGCCGGAAGAAGCTCCTCAAGATCGAGGGCACCTACCACGGCCATCACGATTCGCTCATGGTGAGTGTGTTCCCTCCGCAGGAGGCCGCGGGGCCGCGCGACCACCCGACCTCCGTCGAGCAGACGCCGGGGATGCCGGCCGGCATCGCCGAGCAGATCGTCAACGTGCCGTTCAACGACGCGGCGGAGGCGCGCCGCGCCTTCGAGGAGCACCCCGGCGAGATCGCCGGGATGATCGTCGAGCCGGCGATGACCAACTGCGGCCTGGTCCTGCCCGACCCCGGCTACCTCGCCGAGCTCAAGGAGATCTGCCACGCGAACGGCGCGCTCCTCGCGTTCGACGAGGTCAAGACCGGCTGCACGCTGGCTTGGGGCGGGGCGGTCGAGGCGTTCGGCGTCGTTCCCGATCTCATCTGCCTCGCGAAGGCGATCGGGGGCGGGCTGCCGTGCGGAGCGATCGGCGGCACCGAAGAAGCGATGGGCATGATCGTCCGCGGCGAGCTCGAGCAGGTGGGCACGTTCAACGGCAACCCGCTCACGATGGCCGCGATGAAGGTCAACCTTGCCGAGGTCCTCACGAAAGACGCCTACCGCGAGTTCGACCGCATCAACGCGGGCTTCGAACGCGTGAACGACGTGATCGCAAAGAACCGTCTCCCGGCCTCGATGAAGCTCCTCGGCGCGAAGGGCTCGATCGATTGGCGCGCCGAGCCGATCCACGAGTACCGCGACCTGTGGGAGATCGACGATCGCGTCCCGCAGCTCGCGTGGCTGTGGCAGCTGAACCGCGGCGTGTTCAAGAGCCCCGGATCCAAGTGGGAGTCCTGGAGCACGTCGATCGTGCACTCGGACGAGGACGTCGCTCGCTACGTCGACAACTTCGAGGAGCTCGCCGCCGCGATCACGACGTGAGCGCTCGCGGGCGCCGTACACTCCGTCGGAAGCGCGGCCGCCCCACGTCCGGAGGACCCATGACCACGCACGAAGACCGTCTCGCAAGCCAGGAGCACATCGAGCTCGTCGAGCGCTACTCGGCGAGGAACTACGCCCCCCTCCCGGTCGTGATCGCCGAGGGCGAAGGCTGCTGGGTGACCGACGTGGACGGCCGGCGCTACCTCGACATGCTGGCCGCGTACTCGGCGCTGAACTTCGGCCACCGGCACCCCGAGGTCGTCGCGGCCGCGAAGGAGCAGCTCGACCGGCTCACGCTCACGAGTCGCGCCTTCCACAGCGACCAGATCGGGCCCTTCCTTCGCGATCTCGCCGAGCTCTGCGAGATGGAGATGGCGCTCCCGATGAACTCGGGCGCCGAGGCGGTCGAGACCGCGCTCAAGGTCGCACGCAAATGGGGCTACCGGGTGAAGGGCGTGCCTTCCGGCCGCGCGAAGGTCGTCGTCTGCGACGGGAACTTCCACGGGCGCACGATCACGATCGTGAGCTTCTCCTCGGACGAGGACTCCAAGCGCGACTTCGAGCCGCACACGCCGGGGTTCGTCTCGATCCCGTTCGGCGACGCCGACGCATTGGCGGCCGCCCTGGACGAGGACACCGTGGCCTTCCTCGTCGAGCCGATCCAGGGCGAAGCGGGAGTGGTCGTCCCGCCCGACGGGTACCTGCGCCGCGCTCGCGAGCTCTGCACCGAGCGGAACGTCCTGCTGATCGCCGATGAGATCCAGACCGGCCTCGGCCGCACCGGCACGACGTTCGCGGTCGAGCACGAGGGCGTTCGGCCCGACATGGTCCTGTTGGGCAAGGCCCTCGCCGGAGGCATCGTCCCGCTCTCGGCGGTGGTCGCGGACGAGCCGGTCCTCGGCGTGCTGAAGCCCGGCCAACACGGAAGCACGTTCGGCGGGAACCCGTTCGCCTGTGCGATCGGCCGCCGCGTGATCGCGATGCTCCGGACGGGCGAGTACCAGGAGAACTCGCGCGATCTGGGCGACTACCTCTTGAAGACGCTGCGCGAAGCGGACCTTCCCACCGTCGAGGAGGTCCGCGGCCGCGGCCTGTGGGCCGGGATCCAGCTCACGCCGGAGGCTCGGCCGGCGAAGCGGACGGCGGAGCGACTCCTCGAGCAGGGCGTGCTCGCCAAGGACACGCAGGAGACGACGATCCGCCTCGCTCCTCCGCTCGTGATCACGCGCGAGGAGCTCGACTGGGCGCTCGAGCGCATCGTCCCCGTGCTCGAGACCGCCCAGCGCTGATCCGCGGGACCGCGCCGTACCATCGTGTCGTGACGAGGATCCTTGTCGGAGCGAGCGACGGACTCCATGTGTTCGAGGACGGCAAGCCGGACGCCGTCCAGCGGATCGGATCGGGATCTCGAGAGCCCGAGCGCCGTGACCTTGTTGGCGCGCGAGGGAACGGAGGTCTGGGCGGTGCTCGACCGGAACCAGATCTGGCGAACGAGCGCCGACGGCTGGTCCCGCGTCGTTCAGGTCGGCAACCTCGACGTCGAGTGTCTGGCCGACACTGTCGCCGGGATCATCGCCGGAACGTCGCAAGCGCACCTCTTCCGGGTGGTCCGGCCGCCGACGCCGCTCGAGACCGTCACCGGCTTCGACGAAGTCGCCGGCCGCGACGATGGTACACGCCGCTGGGGCGGTCCGCCGGCCACCCGCTCGATCTCCGAAGACGACGACGCGGTGTACGTCAACGTCCACGTCGGCGGCATCGTACGGTCGCAGGACGAAGGACGTACCTGGGAGCCGACGATCGACATCGACACCGACGTGCACAAGGTCTGGGCGGGTGAGCCCGGTATCTTCGCCGCGTGCGCGCTCGGGCTGGCGGTAAGCGGTGACGGCGGCGAGACCTGGAGCATCGATGACGAAGGGCTGCACTCCACGTACTGCCGCGGCGTCACCGTCTGCGGCGACACCGTTCTCGTGTCGGCGTCGAAGGGGCCGCGAGGCGGACGCGCCGTTGTCTACCGCCGGCCGGTGGGCGGTGGTGCGCTCGAGCGATGCCGGACCGGGCTCCCCGAGTGGTTCGACGGCAACATCGACAGCGCCTGGCTCGACGCGACGCACGAGCTGGCCGCGTTCGGCACGGCGGACGGGCGCGTGTTCGCCTCGACGAACGAGGGCAGCACCTGGGATGAGGTGGCCGCCGAGCTCCCCTCGATCGAGGCCGTCCTGGTCATGCCCTGAACGCGACGCGTGACCTCGTCATGTCCTGAACGCGACGCGTGACCTCGTCATGTCCTGAACGCGACGCGTGACCTCCGGTCAATGCGGCGGATGGATCGCATCGCGCGGTGGCTCTCCTTGGACCTAGACTCCTGACCCACCGTTCAGCCGACGTCAGGAGGGGACATGCCCAAGGGGATCCTCGAACGCCTCGCGGAGGGGCCGGTGCTCGGCGACGGCGGCTATCTGCTCGAGCTCGAGAAGCGCGGGTACGTGCAGGCCGGACCGTTCACGCCCGAGGTCGTCATCGAGCATCCCGATGCGCTCGCGCAACTGCACCGCGAGTTCCTCCGGGCCGGCGCGGAGGTGCTCCAGACGATGACCTTCTACGCGAGCGACGACAAGCTCGCCACGGTCGGCATGGCGGGCAAGGTCGACGAGATCAACCGAACCGCCGTCCGGATCGCCCGAGAGGTGGCCGCCGAGGGGGACGCGCTCGTGGCCGGGAACCTCAGCCTCACCTGGGCCTACGAGCCGGACGACACTTCGAGCGCCGACCACGTCCGATCGCTGTTCGATCGCCAGCTGCAGGACCAGGTCGACGCCGGGCCGCCCGACTTCTGGATCGGCGAGACCTTCTCCTACCTCGGCGAGGCGATCCTGTTCGTCGAACGGGCGAAGGCGACCGGCCTGCCGGTGATGGCGACGATGTCGTTCGAGCAGGTTGAGCCGATCACGTACGAGGGCGACACCCCGGGCGAAGCGGCGAAGAGGCTCATCGACGCCGGCGCCGACATCGTCGGAGTGAACTGCCTGAACGGCCCGGACCAGCAGCTGCCGATCGCGATCCAGATGCGCGAGGCGACGACCGGCGGGTTCGTCGCGGCGCAGCCGGTGGCCTACCGGACCACCGCGGACGCGCCGGACTTCACGGCCGGCCCCCGGTTCCCGTACGAGCTGGACCCGCTCCAGCTCTCGCGACTGGAGATGGCCGACTACGCGCGCAAGGCCGCCGAAGGCGGGGTGAACTACATCGGGTCGTGCTGCGGCGCGATCCAGGCGCACGTCCGCGCGATGGCCAAGGCGCTCGGCAAGGTCCCGGCCGAGGAGCGCGCGTGGAAGAGCGAGAGCGGACGCGCGATGAGCGCGTACGAGTACCACGACCACAGCGAGACCGAGGCCTGAGTGTCCGAACGCAGGGAGTTCGAGGTCGCCGTCGTCGGTCTCGGCGGCATCGGCTCGGGCGCCGTCTACTGGGCGGCCCGGCGCGCCGGCGCGGGGGTGCTCGGGCTCGAGCGATTCGAGCTCGGCCACGGACGCGGAGCCTCGCAGGACCACACCCGGATCATCCGGCTCTCGTATCACGCGCCCGAGTACGTCCGCTTCGCCCGCGACTCCTACGCGGCCTGGGCGGCCGTCGAGGAGGAATCGGGGCAGCAGCTCGTGTACCGGACGGGCGGGCTCGACCTGTACCCGGAGAACGCGCACGGCTGGATGCAGGACTACACGCGCGCGCTCGACGAGGTCGGTGGGATCGCGTACGAATGGCTCGACGCGGCGGACGCGATGCGCCGCTGGCCGCAGTGGCGGATCGCCGACGACGTCCGCGTCATGTTCCAGGAGGACTCGGGCATCGCGGCCGCGGCCAAAGCCAACGCGACGCACCGGCGCCTCGCCACCTCGATGGGCGCGACGCTCCTCGAGCGTGCACGCGTCCTCGAGATCCGTGAGACCGGAGGGATGTACGAGCTCCAGAGCGAGGCGGGGACCTATCGCGCCGAGCGCCTGATCCTGGCGGCCGACGCCTGGACGAATGAGCTCCTCGCCCAGCTCTGGCGTCCTATCAATCTCACGGTCACCCAGGAGCAGGTGACGTATTACGCCGCCAAGGACCAGGACGCGTTCGGTCCCGACCGCTTCCCGGTCTGGATCTGGATGGGCGTTCCCTCCTTCTACGGTCTGCCGTCGTTCGAGGGGACCGGAGCGAAGATCGGGTGGGACGTGGGTGGTCCCGAGGTCACCGGGGACACGCGTTCGTTCGAGCCCGGGCCCGACTACTCGGAAACCGTCGACGCGTTCATGCGCGAGCACCTTCCCGGCGGGTTCGGTCCCTACCTCGAACAGAAGACGTGCCTGTACACGCTGACGCCAGACCGGGACTTCGTCCTGGACCTGATCCCCGGGAACGAGCGTGCCGCGGTCGGCCAGGGGGCGGCGCACGCGTTCAAGTTCGCGAGCGTGTTCGGGCGGTCGCTCGTGGAGCTTGTCTTCGACGGCAAGGCGGAGTCCGATGTGAGCGCCTGGAGCCTCGAGCGCGATGTCCTCACGATGGAGGACCCCCCGAAGGCCTTCTACGTCTGACCGAACGGCCGATAGGCCGCGTGACCCAAGGGCCGTACCATCCGAGACATGCGCCGCCGGATCGCGCTCTCGGTTCTGCTGGCCTCGACCGTCCTCGCCTGGCCGAGCCCCGCCGCAGCCGCCGTGACCTCACAGGTGGACGGCGACGTGCTGCGGGTAACCGGGACCGACGGGATCGACGTGGTCGAGATCCGGTGTGACGGCGGGGACGTGATGGTCAACGACCACAACCCCGGCACGGGACCGTTCGCGTGCGCGGACCTCGGCGGGATCGTGGTCGACGCCAACGCCGGCAGCGACGTCCTGTACATGGACCAGGTGGTCCCGATCGACTTCCCGGGTCTCACCACGATCCGCGTCAACGGCGGTGGAGGCAACGACACCTTCAAGGGGACGCCCAGCGACGACGAGCTCTCGGGCGGCGATGGGAACGACCGCTTCTACACGTCCGAGGGATCGGACGACCTCTCGGCTTCGACCGGCGACGACCTGCTCATCATCGAGGCCCTCGGGGACGTGACGCTGACCGACACCTCGCTCGTCCTGGTCAGCGGAACCTCGACGGTGTCCGGGTTCGAGGACGGCCACTTCACGATGCTCGTCGGCGGCGGACTGACCTTCGACGCGAGCGGCTTCCGCGGGAACACGGTCATGGAAGGTGAACGCGGCGCGGATCGGCTGATCGGCGCACAAGGACGGGACTTCATCAACGCGAACAGCGGTCGCGACCGCGTCGTCAGCAACGGCGGCGACGACTACATCAACGGCGAAGGGGGCGCGGACGTCCTGCTCGCCGGTCTCGGGAACGACCGGATCTTCGGCGGCCCCGGCAACGACCGCTGCCGGGGCGGTCCCGGGGACAACCTCATCTACGACTGCTGAACCTCGAAAAGCGGTCCGAGGCCCGAGGGTAGACTCCGCCGCATGGCGGACGGGGAACTCCTGCCGGCCGAGCGCAAGGTGCTGGAACGGCTCGGACATCTACCACTCGACTTCCGGGCGATGTGGGCGGTCTCCAATCTCTTCCGCACCTCGGCCGCGATCCGGCGGCACATGGAGTCCAAGGTCCTCGCCGACGACCGGCTGTCCTGGACGTCCTTCGTCGCGCTCTGGGTGCTCTGGGTCTGGGGCGAGATGGAGTCGCGCGACCTCGCCGCCGCCGTCGGCATCAGCCGGCCGACGTCGACCGGCGTCGTGACCACCCTGGAGCGCCGTGGATTCGTGCGGCGCAGGAAGAGCTCGGAGGACGGCCGGATGGTCCGCGTCTCGCTCACCCAGCGGGGCCGAAAGAAGATCGAGGCATTGTTCCCGCGCTTCAACGCCGAGGAGTCGGCGGTGACCTCCGACCTCACGCCGGACGAGCAGGACTCGATGGCCGGGATGCTGCGCTCGATGCTGAAGACGGCCGAGGGCGTCTAGGCGAGCTCGACGCGAACCGGGATGTGCTTGATGCCGTTCACGAAGTTCGAGCGCATCCGCTCGACCTCGCCGGTGAGCTCGATGGACCGCAAACGAGGCAGGAGCTCCTGGAGCAGGACCTTCGTCTCGAGCTTCGCGAGGTGCGCACCCAAACAGAAGTGAGGCCCGCCGGGGCCGAAGGTGACGTGCTCGCCCGCGCCCCTGCGGGCGATGTCGAACCGGTACGGGTCCTCGAACTTCTCCTCGTCGCGGTTCGCGCTGATGTACCAGGTGACGACCTTGTCGCCCTCGCGGATCGGCTGACCGCGGAGCTCGTGGTCCCGGGTCGCCGTCCGTCGGAAGTGCATCACGGGCGTGGCCCAGCGCAGGATCTCCTCGACCGCGTTCGAGATCAGCGAGGGATCGTCGCGGAGCATCCGCATCTGGTCGGGGTTCTCCAGGAGGGCGAGCAGTCCGTGGCTGATGGTGTGCCTCGTCGTCTCGTTCCCGGCGATCATCAGCAGGCCGAAATAGTTGTTGTAGTCGTGCTCGGTCAGCGTTCCTTCGCGCTGCGCGACGGTGAGGGCGTTGATCACGTCGTTCTGGGGCTCCTCCAGGCGCAGGTCGCGCTGGCGGTTGGCGTACTCGAAGAGCTCGAGCGCGATCGGGGAGCGGAACGGCAGGTTCCGGTATTCCTCGGTGTCGACCTTGTCGACCACCGCGTCGGTGAACTCGGGATCCTGGTTGCCGATCATCGCGTCGCCCCAGCGGATCAGCAGGGGGGCGTCCTCCTGGGGGACGGTGAAGATGGCGCACAGGAATCGGATCGGGAGCTCCTTGGCGACCTCGATGGTGAAGTCGAACTCCTCCTTCTCGAGTGCCCGGTCGAGCACCGTGCGGGCGACATCGCGGATGAAGTCCTCGTACGCGCCCACGCCCCGGGCGCTGAAGCGCTTGTTGCAGATGTTCCGGAGCGCTCGGTGGGCGGGTGGATCGGTCTCGAGCATCGAGCGGCGGATGCGGAGCTGTTCCTCGTCGAGCTCCTCGAGCGCCACCGCACCCTTCTCCGACGAGTAGGTCGGCCAGTCCATGTGCACGGTGACGAGGTCGTCGTAGCGGGTGACCGCCCAGAACCCCTGGTTCCCCCCGGGTTCGTCGTGCCAGAAGACGGGGTGCTGCCGGCGAAGCAGATCGAACCATTCGAACGGCACGCGCTCGACGTAGCTGTCGGGGTCGACCAGGTCGATGGTGGACAGATCGATGTCGGACGTCGCCGCGCTCACCGCGCGCCTCCCCTCGGAGCGGAAATCTTCGCTCGCCGGATAGTTTGCTACCGAACGAACGGGGAAGGCAAGCGCAGGTCAGCTGAAGCGGACGAGGAGCCGGATCGCGACGCCGTCTCCGATGGCGAAGTCCATCGTGAGCGCGCGGCAGGTGCCCTTCCAGGCTCGGTCGGTCTGCCACTGCCAGTCGTAGCGGTCGCCCTTGTGCTTGATCTTGAGATCCCCGTCGACGGCGTTTCCACCACCGAGCGATGCCCCGGTGACGCAGTCGATCGGCGCGGAGGAGGGTGAGCCCGCCGCGAAGATGTCTGGCCCTTCGCGCCCGCCGAGGTCGAACGACACCTTGACCTGCTGTCCGGCCTTCACGTTCGACCACGCCGGCGGGAGGTCGAGCTTGCCCTTCCAGCTGGCGAACACGACGTAGGAGTGCGTGACGCTGGCGATGTTGCCGTCGTTGTCGGACGCCGTCACCGTGAGGCTGTGGATCCCGGGGCTCAGGTCGAGCGCGGATCCGTTCGGAACCGTGCCGACACAGCTCGCCAGGCCGGACCCCCCCGCCTCGTCGGTGCAGATGAAGCTCGCCATGATCGCCTCGCGGGCGTTGGCGCCGGCGATCCCGACGACCGCGACGCCGTCGACCGGTGAGGAGATCGTGATCGAGGGCGGTGTGACGTCGTCCACGGGCAGGTCGTCCGGCGGCGGATCGTCCGGCGGCGGATCGTCCGGCGGCGGGTCGGCGAGCGGCAGGTTCATGCGACCGATCGTGTCCGAGAAGGCTCCGGTGAACCAGACGTTCGCATCCGGTCCGGCCGTGATGCCGAACGGACCGCTGCCCGCGGTCGGGACGCCGAACTCGGCGATCGAGCCGGCCGGCGAGATCGCGCCGACCGCGTTCCCGTCGCGCTCGGTGAACCAGACGTTCCCGTCCGGCCCGAGGGCCAGCCCGGCCGGCGAGCTGTTCGGCGTCGGCAGCGTGAACCGCGTGACGGTGCCGTTCAACGCCAGGCGGCCGATCGTGTTGGTCGCCTGTTCGCTGAACCAGATCGCGCCGTCGGAGCCGGTCACGACGTCGCCGAGGCCCAGCCCGCTCGCGCCGAGGCCGAACTCGGTGACCGTCCCGTCCATGGCGATCCGTCCGATCCCGTCGAGGTTCGACTCGACGAACCACATCGCTCCGTCGGAGCCGGCGGTGATCGAGGTCGGGCGAGGGTTCCCGGCGGGAAGCGCGTATTCGGAGATGGCGCCGGCCATCGAGATGCGTCCGATGCGATTGCCGGTCCGCTCCGTGAACCACATCGCGCCGTCGGAACCCAGGGCGATGTCGATCGGCACCGCGCTCGAGCTCGGCAGCGGGAAGAGCGTCATGGCGCCCGCCGGCGTCACGCGCGCGATGGCGTTCGCGTTGCGGAGCGCGACCCAGAGGTTCCCATCCGGACCGGCGGCGATCCCTTCGGGACGGGGATCGGGATCGGCGATCGGGAACTCGGTCACGACGCCCGCGGGGGTGATCCGCCCGATGACGGCGCCGGTTCTCTCGGTGAACCACAGGTTTCCGTCGGGCCCCTTCACGATCTCGTTCGGGAGCCCGGCCACGGTGAGGATCGGGAACTCGTCGATCGTCCACGGGGTGGCGGCGCTCGCGGCACCGCCGACGGTGAGGAGCCCGATGACGAGCGCAGCGGCCATCGCGGCACGTTGCCCGCGTCGTCCGTTGATCCTCTGGGTGCTCATCAGGGTCTCCCACGGACGTGCTCACTTCGGGTCCCGCCCGCAGTGCTTGTATCGGCAAAACAACGTCCACCGGAGCAGGGGCCATGCGGCTGGGTTTTCCATCCCCCGGACGGGGATGGGGGCCCTCGGTCAGGAGGAGTCAGAAGTGTTCAGAAGAACGGCAGGTAGTAGGCGATCTCCCACGGCGTCACGTCCGTCGTGCCCGTGTCCTCGACCGCCTTCTGGTAGCGCTCCCACTCCGCGCGCTTGAGCTTGGTGAACGTCTCGATCAGCCACGGGCCGAGGGCGGCGCAGAGCTCGGCGTCGGCCTCGAGTGCCGCGAGCGCGGTCTCGAGCGTGGGCGGGACCCGGCGATCGGTGTTCACGGGCTCGCCGACGTTCTGTGCCGCCGGCGGCTGCATCTGGTGATCGACGCCGAACCGCGCCGCGTGGAGCACCGCGGCCGCGACCAGATAGGGGTTCGCCGCCCCGTCCGCCATCCGATGCTCGATCCTCGTGCCCTCGCCGCGGGCCGGCGGGACCCTGATGCAGACGGTGCGGTCGTCGTAGCCCCAGTTCGCCCAGTAGCCGTTCAGCATGTCGGGCTGGAGCCGCTTGTAGGCGTTCACGTGCGGGGCGGCGATGGCGGCGATCGCCTCGTGGTGGGCGAGCAGGCCGGCGATGCAGCCCTTGACCATCGGCGTGAGACCGTCGGGAGCGCCGGCATCGTGGAAGGCGTTCGAGCCGTCCTCGCGCCGGAACGAGATGTTCAGATGCAGGCCGCTGCCGCCGCGGTCGTTGAAGGGCCGGCCGAGGAAGGTCGCGAGCTTGTCGTGCTTGGCCGCGATCTCCTTCACCAGCAGGCGGAACAGGAAGCACTCGTCGGCGGCGGCGATGACCTCCTTGTAGCGGAGGTTGACCTCGTAGGCGGCGCTGTCGAACTCGGCCCCCCAGGCCTCGATCGGGAATCCCGTCTTCAACGAGGCGCGCACCATCTCGTCGACCGTCCCGTCGGGGTCGATCGCGGCCCCCGTCCCGTAGACCCGGTGGGAGGGCAGGTCGACCGGCTTCCACGCGCCGTCCTCGCCCTTGTCACAAAGGTAGAACTCGGACTCGAACGAGAACATCGGCTCCAACCCCATCGCTTGCCACGGCTCGACCGCGGCGCGCAGCACCTGCCGGGGGTCGACGCCGAACGGGACGCCGTGCTGCTGGACGTCGGCGATGCCGACGATCGTGTCCTCCTCCCAGCCCTGGCGGAGCGTGTCGCGGTCCACGAACGCCTCGACGTCGGGAAGGCCGACGTCGAACTGCAGCCGCGAGATGTCGAGGATCTCCTTGTCCGTGGTGAGCGGATAGACGCCGACGCAGAACGCGGCCCGGCCGCCGTCGGCGACGTCGCCGAACAGGTACTTGCCCCGTTCCACCCCGAGCACGTCCGAGAACAGGAGCCGGAGCCGCTTGCCTTTGATGTCCAACTCAGCTCTCCTGGCCATCGTTCTGAACGGCCGTTCGGGAGCGAACGGTCCTCGCGAGGATAGTGCACCCCGCTCGCGTCGGGGAAGCCGGCGAGCGTGCCCGGCGGTAGGGTCCGGCCCGTGGACGAGGGGTTCTCGCTCGAGACCGAACGCCTGCGTCTGCGGACGTATCGGACGCAGGACGTGGACGACCTGGCCCCGATGTTCGCCGACCCGGAACACATGCGTTTCTATCCGGCGCCGTTCGATCGCGAGCGGACGGTGGCGTGGATCGCCCGCCAGCTCGAGCGGTACCAACAGGACGGGTTCGGCCTGTGGGTCGCGGAGCTTCGGGAAGACGGCGCGTTCGTCGGCACGATCGGGCCGGCGATGCAGGAGGTCGAGGGCGAGCGCCTGGTCGAGATCGGCTGGCACGTGCGTCCCGGGCTGAAGGGCTCGGGGTACGCGCCGGAGGCGGCCGCCGCGGCGCGCGACTGGGCGTTCGCGAACCTGGAGGTCGGGCATCTGATCAGCCTGATCCTGCCCGAGAACACGCCGTCGGCACGCGTGGCCGAGAAGCTCGGGATGCACGTCGAGCGCGAGGCCGATTTCAAGGGCCTGCTCCACCGCGTCTACCGCATCGACCGGGACGAGGCTACGATCGAGCCATGAGCAGCGGGATCCACCGGCGATGTCCGCGGTGCGGTTCGAAGGACCTCGTCGACGTGTTGTACGGCACCCCCGACGACCCGGAACTGCGCGAGCTCTGGGCGAACGGTGAGGTGATGCTCCGGCCCGGCAGGTGCGGCGACGGCCCGCCCGGGTGGGCGTGCCGCGAGTGCGGCCTCGAGGAGCTGGAGCTCCGAACGCAGGCTTCCTAGTCGCGCTTCGGCGGCCGGATCCCGCGGAACTCCCAGTCGCCGCCGAGGGCCGTGGAGATCACCTCTTCGGACTCGCTCGGCTGGGCGCCGACGTCTTCGCGGATCGGGACCGAGCCCTCCACGATCGTGTTCCGGAGCACGCCGAGACCGTCCACCTCGACCTCGACGACGTCGCCCGGCTCGACCGGGCGCGAGTTCGCCGGCGTTCCCGACAAGATGACGTCGCCAGGCATCAGCGTGATCGTCCGCGCGATGTCGGCGACGAGGTAGTTCATGTCCCAGACCATCTCGTCCGTCGAGCCCTCCTGCACCACGTCGCCGTTCACCCGGGTGCGGATCTGCTTCCCGCGGAAGTCCCAGTCCGATACGAGCCCCGGGCCGAGCGGGCAGAGCGTGTCCGCGCCCTTGACCCGCAGCATCGAGCCCGCGTCCGTGTCGCGGAAGTCGTGCAGACCGTAGTCGTTCGCGACCGTGTATCCGGCGATGTACTCGCCGGCCTCGCCCGGCGACACGTGACGGCACTCGCGGCCGATCACGATCGCGATCTCGCCCTCGTAGTTCAGGTATCGGCACCGCGGCGGCCGCACGACCGTTCCGCCGTGCGCGTTCAGCGCGCTCACCGGCTTGTGGAAGTAGGTGGGGGCCGCGGGCAGCTTCGCGAGGAACTCCTTCACGCGACTCTCGTAGTTCAGGTGGATGCAGACGATCTTCGTCGGCTCGCAGGGGGCCAGGTGCAGGGCCTCGTCGATCGGCAGGCGACGGCCGTCGGGCGCGAGCAGCTCCTCGCCCTCGCGCGTCACGCTCGTCGGCATGCCGTCGAGCAGGATCCGCCTGGTCTCCACCGTCTGTCCTCCCGAGCTCCGGGGCCGGTTCCGTTGCGCGACGAAGGTCGTTCGGAGCCGAAGGTAGTATGCCGCGCATGGCGGAACTCAAGGGGTTCGTCCCGCCGCTCACGCCCGAGGGCCGCTCCTCGGTCGTCCCCGGTCCGCCGTGGCACTACTCGGGCGACCTGCTGACGATCGAGTATCGAGCGGCACCGGGCTCCGTCGCTCGTTGGTTGCCGGAACCGCTCGCGCCCGTGGACGAGGATCCAGACGCGGTCGCGATGATCTTCGCCGACTGGCAGTCCTGCTCGGACTCGTACGAGGAGCTCCTGGACCCGATCCGGTCGCAGTACAAGGAGGCGTTCCTCGTCGTCCGCTGCTCCTACCGCGGCGAGCAGTACTCCCGATGCGTCCTGATCTGGGTCGACAAGGATTTCGCGATGGTCCGCGGGTGGCACCAGGGGTATCCGAAGAAGCTCGGCTCGATCTGGATCACGCGGCCGGTTCGTCACGGGAAGGCCGGGCCGCGGCTCGAGCCCGGCGGCCGCTTCGGCGCGAGCGTGGCCGTGCAGGACCGCCGGATCATCGACGCCCGGTTCACGATCACCGGGCCTGCGGACTCGAACGGGTTCGTGAACGCGCTCCCGATGCTCCATCACCGCTTCTTCCCGTCGATCGAGGAGGGGAGCGCCCCGTCGATGAACGAGCTCGTCACGATGAAGAGCTACGACTGGGAAGGCTCGGACGTCTGGACCGGCGACGCCGAGCTCGAGTTCGGGAGCTCGCCCGTCGAGGAGCTCCAGAGCCTCGCACCGGTCGAGACGATCGCCGGGTACTGGCGGAGCGTCGGCGTCACGTGGGGCATCGGGACCCGGCTCGCCTGACCGAGGGATGAGCGCTCTCCGCCGGATCGACGTGGGCACCGCGCGCCGCCTCGCGATCGCCACGCAGCGCCTCGCCGGCACGCCGCCGCGCTCCTCGCCGGCGAAGGTGCTCGACGTGATCCGCTCGATCCGGTGCGTGCAGCTCGACCCGATCTCCGTGGTGGCGCGGAGCCCGCTGCTCGTCTTGCGCAGCCGGATCGCCGACTTCCAGCCCAGCCAGCTGGACCGGCTGCTGTTCCGGGACCACTCGTTGTTCGAGTACTGGGCGCACGCCGCCTCGATCGTCCTCTCGGAGGACTATCCGATCTTCCGGTACCGGATGCGCAACTGGCCCGGGACCGGGCCGGCGGCGTGGAGCGACAAAACCCGCGACTGGATCCGGTCGAACGCGAAGCTGCGCCGCTCGGTGCTCTCGGAGCTCCGCCGGCGCGGCCCCCTCCGCGTCCGCGACTTCCCCGACCACTCCGTCGAGAGCTGGGTGTCCAGTGGGTGGACGAGGGATCGCAACGTCGACCAGATGGTCCGGTTCCTGTGGATCCAGGGCAAGGTGATGGTGGCCGATCGGAACGGCCTCGAGAAGTGGTGGGACCTCGCCGAACGGGTGCTGCCCGAAGATGTGCGGCGTGAACGGATGTCGGATGGCCAGGTCGCCCGCCGGGCGATCGAGCTCTCGCTCCGATGCCTCGGCGTCGGCACGGCGGCGCACGTCCGAGGGCACTTCACGCACGGCTACCCGGGGCTGCCTCAGATCCTGGAGGGGTTCGAGCGCAGCGGGCTCGCCGAACGGGTCGAGGTCGTCGACGACGGGACCCCGCGGCCCGGCACCTGGTACGTGCATCGCGAGGACCTTCCGCTCCTGGAGCGGATCGAACGCGGCCGGTGGGAGCCGCGCACGACGATGCTGTCGCCGTTCGACAACCTCATGCACGACCGCAAGCGCTTGCTCGACCTCTTCGGCCTGGACTACAAGATGGAGATCTACGTCGCCGCCGTGAAGCGCCGTCACGGCTACTACTCGATGCCGGTGCTCGACGGGGACCGATTCCTCGCGCGGGTGGACCCGGCGAACGACCGGGAGGGCTCCCGCCTGATCGTGCGCCACGTCGTGCCCGAGCCGGGCGTGAAGGCGGACGCCGTGACCACCGCGGCCGTCTCGAACGCCGTGCACGACCTGGCCGGGTGGCTGGGCGCCGAGCGCATCGACGTCGACCGTTCGGTCCCGGCCGCCTGGCGCCGCTCGCTCGGGTAGCGCCGCGCACCCCGCGGGGCGCTGGTCCTCGAGTCGCTGCGATAGCCTGCGGGCGATGCGTCTCGTCCGCTTCCGCTACGGCGACCGGATCGCCACCGGCGCCTCAGAGTTCGGCTCCGACACGATCCGGGTGCTGAAAGGCACGTTCTTCCAGGACCCGCTCCCGACGGGGGAGGAGGTCCCCTTCGACGACGTCCGGCTGCTCGCGCCGGTCCTTCCCTCCAAGTGCGTGTGCATCGGCAAGAACTACGCGGCGCACGCTGCGGAGTTCGACATGGAGGTCCCGGAGGAACCGCTGGTCTTCCTCAAGCCCTCGACCGCGGTGATCGGGCCGCACGACCCGATCTGGCTCCTGCCGATCAGCAAGCGGGTCGATTACGAGGGCGAGCTCGCCGTCGTGATCGGACGCATCGCGAAGCACGTCCGCACGGAGGACGCGTACAAGTTCATCCTCGGCTACACGTGCGCGAACGACGTGACGCTGCGCGACCTGCAGAAGACCGACGACCAGTGGGCACGCGCGAAGGGCTTCGACGGCTCGTGCCCGCTCGGGCCGTGGATCGAGACGGACCTGGACCCGACCGACGTCCGGGTCGAGACGCGCGTGAACGGCGCGATCCGCCAGGCCGGGCAGACGAGCGACATGGTCTTCGGGGTCGCGACCCTGATCGAGTACGTCACGTCGTTCATGACGCTGCTCCCCGGCGACGTCATCCTGACCGGCACCCCGGAGGGCGTCGGGCCGCTCGCCACCGGCGACGTCGTCGAGGTTGAGGTCGACGGCGTCGGCACGCTCTCGAATCCCGTGGACGCCGCGACGTGACGTCGCATGTCCGCACCCGCTTCGCGCCGGCACCGTCGGGCTCGCTCCACGTTGGGAACGCGCGGACCGGCCTGTTCTCGTGGGCGTTCGCGCGGCACCACGGCGGCGACTTCATCCTTCGCATCGAGGACACCGACGCCTCGCGCGTGACCGAGGAGGCGTTCCACGGGGTGATGGACTCGCTGCACTGGCTCGGGCTCGACTGGGACGAGGGGCCCGACGTCGGCGGCCCGCACGAGCCGTACCGCCAATCCCAGCGTCTGCCGATCTACCGAGAGATGACCGAGCGCCTGCTGGCGCAGGGCAACGCCTACCCCTGCTACTGCACCGAGGAGGAGCTCGAGGAGCGCCGAACGTCGGCGTTGAAGAGCAGCCGTCCGCCGCCGAACGATCCGCTGCCGCGATCTCACCGAGGAGCAGCGGGCCGCGTTCGAGGCGCAGGGGCGTTCGCACGCGGTTCGGTTCCGGATGCCCGAGCGCGAGTGGGTGACGAACGACCTGGTCAAGGGCGAGGTCCGATGGGCGCCGGGGCTCCTGAAGGACTTCGTCCTGATGCGCTCGGACGGCTCGCCGGTCTTCCTGCTCGCCGTGGCCGTCGACGACATGCTCATGGGCGTGACGCACGTGATCCGCGGCGACGACCTGCTGGACAGCGCGCCGAGGAACGCGGCGGTGATCGAGGCGCTCGGGGGCACGCCGCCCGCGTACGCGCACGTGCCGCAGGTGAACGGGAGCGACGGCAAACCCTTGTCCAAACGCCACGGCTCGACCAGCGTCGAGGCCTTCCGCGAGCAGGGGATCCTGCCGGAGGCGCTCATGAACTACCTCGCGCTGCTCGGGTGGTCCAAGGACGCGGAGACGACGTTCGTCTCCAAGGACGAGCTTCTTGGCGGCGTTCGACCTCGCGCGCGTGTCGAAGAATCCCGCGCGCTTCGACGTCGACAAGCTCGAGTGGATGAACAACCACTACATCCAGACCGCTGGAGGACGACGACCTCGCGGCGCGCTGCCTGCACTTCCTCGCGACCGCGGGCCTCTCACCCGAGCCCGCGCTGCTGAGGCGCGCGATGCCGCTGGTGAAGGAGCGCATGAAGCACCTGACCGACTCGGTCGAGCTGCTGCGGTTCCTGTTCACCGACGACATCGTGCCCGACGAGAAGGCCAGGGCCGTGATCGAGAAGGCTCCGCCGGGCTATCTCGCCCAGGTCGCCGACGCCCTTGAGACGCTCGAGCCCTGGGAGGCCGGGGCCATCAAGGCGGCGCTCGACGAGGTGGCGACGTCGGCGGGCCTGAACCGGACGAAGGGCTTCCAGCCGGTGCGCGCCGCGGTGACCGGCTCGGTCGTCTCGCCGCCGCTGCCCGAATCGCTGGAGCTCCTCGGCAAAGAACGAACGATCGAGCGCCTCCGCGCGACCGCATGAAGCGCGTCCTTGTCCTCGTGCTCGCGCTCGCCGTCCTGGTTCCGGAGGTTCCCGCGTCTGCCGGGGACCCTCCGGACCCCGGCGCGATCCAGCCGGAGATCGAGTGGAAGAAGATCCCGTTCGGCGCGAAACGCAAGCGCCAGATGGCCGCCTACTCGAAACGTCATTACGGGGAGCGGACGTACGAGCTGACGAACCCGAAGGTCGTCGTCGAGCACTACACGGCGGGAACCTCGTTCGACTCGGCGTGGAACCATTTCGCGGCGAACGGCATGCACCTGGGGGAGAAGCCCGGGGTGTGCGCGCACTTCATCATCGACACCGACGGCACCGTCTATCAGCTGGTGAACCTGGCGATCCGCTGCCGTCACGCGATCGGGATGAACTGGACGGCGATCGGCATCGAGCACGTGGGCACGAACGCGCGTGGCATCCTCGACAACCGACGGATGATGCGCGCATCGCTCCGCCTGTCCGCCTGGCTGATGCTCCGGTTCGGGATCAACGTCGGCAACGTGATCGGTCACGCCGAGATCCTCCAGAGCCCCTATCACCGGGAGCGGTACGAAGACTGGCAGTGCTCGACCCACGCGGACTGGAACCACGGCGAGATGCGGATCTATCGTCGGCGACTCAAGCGCGTGGCGCAGCGGCTCGGCGTGCCCCTCGGCGCCGGGCCCCGCTGGGTCGACTCCGGCTGCTAGAAGGCGGCGGCACCCGGCAAGCCCGTGGTCAGGTCACGGGGCCTTGCCGCTTGTTCACCCTCCACGTCCCTCTGACGGTGTCCTGGCAGTCGGGGTTGTCCTGAACGGAGCGGAACGACCCCCTCGCGCGCCGCCGGCTTGTGAACTCACCCTTGATGATCAGCCGGTCCTGCCCGTTCGTGCCGCCGAAGAACCGCATCGTGAACGCTCCGTCCTCATCGATCGCGAACGCCGTGTTCCGCGGGTTCGCGAGCACGACCAGGTTGCAGGTCTCATGGAAGACCGAGGTCTTCACCGCCGTGATCGTGTCGCCTTCGACCTCGAACCGGATGATGCGGTCCTGGGACGTCGAGCCCTTCCACAGGCCGTCGCGGTTCACTCCGAGCGCCGGCACCGCGACGAGCAGACAGGCCCCCACCACCGCCGCGACGAACCCGAGCCGAACCTTCGAATGGATGCTCACTTCGCCGTACCCCTTTCACCCGATGCGGCGGACAGTAGGACGACTGCCAGGTGCGGCACAAGGCAACGAGGCGGTCAGGCGTCCCGGTTCTTCGGAGACAGACCCCGCCCGATCAGCGCGACGGCCCCCGAAAGCAGGAGCACGGGCAGCGTGACCGCCATGACGAGGCCGGTGAGGAACACGGCCACGTTCATCGTGTCGGAGGAGAAATCAGTGCCGACGATCAAGGCGTAGACGTTCGCGAACAGGTAGAAGAGCGGGACGATCAGCGGCCGGAAGCAGGATGAAGGCCGCGGCGACCGCCGATCCGATGACGAGGCCGATCGGTTTCCCGCCGCCCACGTCAGTTCCGCTTCCTGATCTCGACCATCCCATCGGTCACCCGGGCATCGTACGTGGCCAGCGACTTCAAGGCGGGCCCGCGGAGAACCGCTCCGGTCTCGAGGTTGAACATGCTCCCGTGGGCGGGACACGTGACGTGGTTCAGCGAGCCGAACCGGACCGGGCCTCGGTGGAGGGGCGCACCCTGGTGCGAGCACCGGTTCTCCATCGCGAAGAAGCGGTCGCCCGACCGGACAAGGAAGACGGCCTCCTCGTCGAGCTCGACCCGGATGGGCCTGCCCTCGGCCAGCTCCTCGCTGGGCATCGCCGGCGTCCACCCGTTCTCGTCCAGATCTTCCCCCTTCGTGCCTGAGCCTGCGTGCTCAGAGTACCGAGACCTGAAGATCGGGCTCAGTTCCGGGGTCTCCCGCGCCGATGGTTCAAGGTCATGTACGACCACATCGCCTCGCCCCCGAGGCCGAAGCCGGGTTCGGCGCTCCGAGCGCTCTGGGCGACGCTGGCCGGGATCCTCCTGCTCCTGGGCGGGGTCGCGTACGCCGCCAACCTGTACTTCGCGAGCGAGCTCGAACGGGGCGCGACGAGGGATGCCCGCAAGCTCGCCATCGACGTGATCCAACCGCTGCTGTCGCCGGCCGACGCCTCGGCGCCCATCCGCGGAGCGAGGTACGACCAGATCCTCGCGTCCCTGGAGCAGAACGTCCTCGCGGGCCCGATCAACCGCGTGCGTTTGTGGCGGGCGGACGGAACGATCTTGTTCTCCGACGATCCCGCGCTCGTGGGGGACCGGGAGGCGGACATGCGCGACGACATCCACGCCGTCACGGCGGGGGTGTCGGAGAGCCAGGTCCTGGGCGACCGGTTCCGAACGCTGACGTCGATCCGGGTCGGTGAGTCTCCGCCGATCCTGCTCGCGGTCGAGCTCGGGCGTTCGCATGAAGCGCTCGTCGAGCCCGCCAGCGAGCGTTGGCAACCATGGGTGGTCCGTGCCGGGGTGGGCGCCGGGGTCTGCGTGGCCTTGTACGTCCTTACCTGGGTGTTCTTCGGCGTCTTCGGGACGATGAAGCGCCGCCCGAAGACCGCCAAGGTCAAGTCTCGAGAGGCGGACCGAGGCGGACGCAAGGCTCCGAAGGACGGGGTGCCGGCCGACGGAGAGATCCCGCCCTACATGCAGGCCGGGTTCCAGGATGAGTTCCAGTTGCGGAAGCGGGCCGAGGACGCCCTCGCGGCCGCCGAACGCCAGCGCGACGCCCTGACCGAACGGGTCCGCGTCCTCGAGCTCGAGCTGGAGGCCGCTCGGAACAAGGCGAACGGCCAGGAGTCTCGTCCCGTCCTGCCGACGAGCTAACGAACGCGCCGAAAGCCCGTTTCGAGATCGGCCGGACAGAACGACCGCGTTCCTACTCCGCAGACGGCCCGCCCCGGCCGCCTCATCGCTTCGAGTCGCGCGACCCCAGATCCCGCCCGGCAGCGCACCTTCTCTTAGTTGCGCGAGAACGCGGAGCGTGCCTAGGGTGAAATTGAGACGCCAACCGGGCGCAGAAGGGAAGGTCGCATCGCACGATGCCCAGCCGTGTTCGGGATCCAGCCTGCTCGGAGTCGGCCTGAGAGTTCAGGAAGAGGAGGAAGGGAATGGACCGGATGCGTATCCGCGCCTTGATCGTGCTCTTCGCGTTGTTCGTCGTGGCTCAGCCGCTGGTGGCAGCCATCGGCGCGCCCGAGGACAACGCCGAAGCCGGACCGAGCCAAGCAAGCGCCCTAACCCACCTCAGCGAACGCTCGATCCGTGCGTTGCGCGCGAGCGCCGACGGAACGGTCTTCGTGTCGACCCGCAAGAGCACCGGGGTCGCGGGGTTCGTGCGGGTCGGACGGAACGGCGATCTCTTCCCGGCGAGCGTGGGAGCGGCTCCCGCCGGCAAGGCGCTCGGGTTCTTCCGTGAGTTCGGCGGGATCTTCGGCATCCGCGACACTTCCCAGCTCAAGCTGACCTCGCGGTTCACCGACGAGCTCGGCGCGATGCATCTCACCTACGAGCAGCTCTACCAGGGCCTGCCGGTGTTCGGGGGCGTCCTGAAGGCGCACCTCGACGCCGCGAACCGGCTGACCGCGGTCAACGGCGTCTATCGTCCCGGACATCTCGATCGCCACCGCACCGCGAGGCTGTCGGCATCACAAGCGGCGGCTCGCGCGATCGCGGAGGTCGTGGACCACCCGCCGACGGACGAGTCGGGACAGCGGGCGCAGGTGGAGGCCGCCGACCTCTCCGCCAGGTCGACGACGCTGCTCGTCTACCGGACCGGTCTGATCCGCGACGTTCGAGGGCACGAACCAGCTCGCCTACGAGGTCGAGGTCACCAACGGCGTCGACCGTGCGCGAGTTCGTGTTACGTCCACGCGCACGCCGGCAAGATCCTGAACCGCTTCTCGGCGGTCGACGACGCGCTCTTCCGCCGAGTGCTCTTCGAGCAGCAGCACCGCCACCCAGGTCTGGGAGGAAGGCGACGCGTTCCCCGGCGCGCTCAACGCAGGATCAGCAGAACATCGTCATCGGCAGCGGTGACGCGTACTACTTCTTCTCCAACGCGTTCGGCCGCGACTCCTACGACGGCGCGGGCGCGTTCATGCAGTCGGTCAACAACGACCCGACGATCGCGTGCCCGAACGCCAACTGGAACGGCGCGACCACCAACTACTGCAACGGCGTCACCGCCGACGACGTCGTCGCGCACGAGTGGGGCCACGCCTACACCCAGTTCACGCACGACCTGATCTACCAGTGGCAGTCGGGCGCGCTGAACGAGTCGTACTCGGACATCTGGGGCGAGACGGTCGACCTGCATCAACGGCTACGGGCACCGATGCGCCGGACGCCGACGCGGGCCGCCGGCGGCTGCACCTCGCACACGGTCGCCGGCCGCTACGTCATGATCAACAGCCCGGCGTCGATCGCCGGCTTCTGCACCGCCGGGGCGGCCGCAGTTCGGCCCGCCGCTGCGACGCCACCGGGCCGTCACCGGCGACGTGGTCCTCGGCCGACGACGGCGTCGCCGCCGACGAGCGACGGCTGCGAGCCGTTCGCAACGGGCGGCGTGACCGGCAACATCGCGCTCGTCGACCGCGGCGCTGTGCGCGTTCACGGTCAAGGTCGAAGAACGCGCAGAACGCGGGGGCCATCGGCGTGCTCGTCGCGGACAACGTCTGGGGCCCGCCGACCCGCTGGCCGGGGTCGATCCGACGATCACGATCCCGTCGGTGCGGATCGCGCTCGGCATCGGCAACCTGATCAAGGGTGCAGCTCGCCGGGGCGTGAACGTCACGATGCGGCTCAAGGCCACGCCCGCGCCGGAGGACAACGTACCGCTGGCTGCATGGGCGAGGACGCGACCGGCGCTTCGGCGGCGCGATCCGCGACATGTGGAACCCGAGGTGCGTCTCCGACCCCGGCAAGGTGACCGACGCCGAGTACTTCTGCTCGACGTTGCGACGGCGGTGGCGTGCACACGAACTCGGGCGTGCCGAACCACGGGTACGCCCTGCTCGTGGACGGCGGGACCTACAACGGCCACACGATCGGGCGATCGGGCTGGTCAAGGCCGCGCACCTCTACTTCCGCGCCAGGCGGTCTACCAGACGCCGACGACCGACTTCGCCGACCACGCCGACGCGCTCGAGGCCGTCGTGCAACGACCTGATCGGCGGGCCACCTGACAGGGCTGAGCACCAGCTCGACGCCGGCCGGCCCGTCCGGCCAGTCGATGACCGCGGCGGACTGCGCGCAGGTCGCCGAGATGATCGCGGCGGTCGAGCTCCGGACCGACCCGACGACGCAGTGCAACTTCCAGCCGATCCTGCAGCCGGGCGAGCCTGCGGTCTGCGCGGACATCGACCCGCGCGACGATCTTCGAGGAGGACTTCGAAGACGGGCTGGGCGGCTGGACGCTCACGAACGCAGGGAGTCGTTCGCCGGGCTGGCCCGGACTTCGACTGGGTCGCACGACACGTCGCTGCCCGGCGGGCGCCCGGGCGCCGCGGCGTTCGCGGCGCGACCCGACAGGCGGGCAACTGCGACGGCGGAGCCGGCGACGTCTCGGGCGTGCATGCGTCATGCAGAGTCCGCTGATCCAGCATCCCTGCGGCGAACCGGGTCAGCGCCGCGGCTGACGTTCGACCACTACGTCGCGACGGAGGCCGGTTGGGACGGCGGCAACGTGAAGATCAGCATCAACGGCGGGCCGTTCACGCTCGTGCCGGACTGCCGCCTTCACGTTCAACCCGCTACAACGCGACGCTGCAAACGGCGGCGGCGGGCAACACCAACCCGCTCGCGGGCGAGCCTGGCTTCACGCGGCACCGACGGCGGCAGTGCTGGGGGGCAGCTGGGGGCGAGTCGCAGATCGACCTCGCGGCGCTGGGCGTCAGCGGCGGGCGACACGATCCAGCTGCGGTTCGACTTCGGCATGGACGGGTGCACGGGCATCGACGGCTGGTACGTCGACGACGTGACCGTGTCCCTCTGCTTTAGCGAGTCCACGCCGCCGACGATCGAGGTCGTGCGTGGCGGGAACGCCGACTCGGACACGACCGGCACCATGAATCTCAGGGTCGGCGACGCTCAGAGTCCGGCTACTTCCCTTGTCCTGACCGGCTCGTCGAGCAACACCGCCGTCGTCCCGAACAGCGGCATCGCGTTCGGGGGAGGCGGAGCCAACCGAACGGTGACGATCACGACCACTCGGGCCAACGGCACCTCGATCGTCACCCTCACGGTGACGGATCTCGAGGGCAAGTCGGCGTCGGTCGCCATCACCGTCAGCGTCGCCGGCAGCGGTGCGAGCTCCCTGACGGGCACGCCTGGGGCCGACCTGTTCTTCGGGCGTAACGGCGCGGATGTCTTCGACGGCCTCGGTGGCAACGACCTCTCGTCCGGCGGCGCCGGCAAGGACACCCTCGCCGGCGGCGACGGCGCCGACACGATGTTCGGGGGTGCAGGCAACGACACCCTGACCGGAGGCACCGGCGCCGACGGGTTCAACGGCGGCGGTGGCACCGACACCGCGACTGACTTCAACCCTGGAGAGGGTGATACGAGCACCGGGATCCCTTGATCCAGGGTCGTTCGCGATCGCTGTGGATGTGAGAGGCGCCGGCGAGAGCCGGCGCCTCTCGCTTCGTTCGGGCAGTATCCAGGTGATGAAGAGCGGAGCCGTCGATCACACGACGCTCGTCAAGCAGCTGGCGGCGGGCGGTTGCGTGGCGCCCGAAGAGGAGGCCGCGGAGCTGGTGCGCGCCGCGGCAGATGGTTCGCGACCGCTCGAGGAGCTGGTCGCGCGCCGGTTGCGCGGCGAGCCGCTCGCTTGGATCACCGGGTTCGTCCTCTTCTACGGTCTCCGCCTGCAGGTGGATCCCGGCGTGTACGTGCCGCGGCCCCACACAGAAGGACTCGCCCGCCGAGCGGCTTCACTGATGCCTCCGGATGGGATCGGGGTGGACCTCTGCACCGGCAGCGGAGCGGTGGCGGCCGTCCTCGTCGCGGCAAAGCGCGGGGCGACGATGTTCGCGACCGACGTGGATCCCGTCGCGGTGGCGTGCGCCCGACGGAACGGAGTCCGAGCGCTCCTGGGCAACCTCGACGAGCCGTTGCCAGAGTCGATCCGCGGCCGCGTCGATGTCTTGACCGCCGTCGTCCCGTACGTTCCGACCGAGGAGCTCCACCTTCTGCCGAGGGACGTCCTGGCCTTCGAGCCGCGGCAGGCCCTCGACGGTGGCGCGGGCGGAACCACGTTCCTCCAGCAGGTGGCCCGGCTCAGCGCCGACTGGCTCGCTCCCGCAGGGCACGTGCTCCTCGAGCTCGGCGGCGACCAGGCGGGCGTGGTCGCCGAGACCATGGAGAGCGCCGGTCTCTCGGACATCCGCGTGCATCGCGACGAGGACGGCGACGATCGCGCGATCGAAGGACGGCAGCCGTGACCGACCCGCTCGACTTGGTGGCCGAGACCGAGGCCGCACTGCGGTTGGTCGCCGAGGAGGCGGGCAAGTATCTGGCGGAGCTCGACGACTCCCCGGCACGGCTTCCCGGCGCGGACCAGGCGGCCGCGCGATTCGACGGGTCGCTCCCCGAGGAAGGCTCGGGTGCCGTCGATGCGCTCCGCGAGCTCATCGAGAACGGTGTACCTGCCGCCGTTCGGTCATCCGGCCCTCGGATGTTCCATTTCGTGACCGGTGGCGTCACTCCCGCCGCGCTCGGCGGCGACTGGCTGGCATCCGCTCTGGACCAGAACGCCTTCAGCTGGGTGGGGACACCGCTCGGATCGCGCTTGGAGGCAGTGACGATCCGCTGGCTGAAGGAGCTCTTCCATCTCCCCGCTTCGTGGGCCGGTGTGCTCACGACCGGCGCGACGATGGCGAACTTCACCGCCCTGGCCGCGGCCCGCCATTGGTATGGGGAACATCACGGCGTCGACGTGGAGGAGCGCGGACTTGCCGGGCTACCGCCGGTGACCGTGCTCTCGAGCGGGTACATCCATGTGAGCGCCGTCAAGGCGCTGGCGATGCTCGGGATCGGCAGGGCGAGTGTTCGCCGGCTCGCCCGAGACCGCGTTGGGCGGTTGGACTTGGAGGCGCTCGAGGCCTCCCTCCGTGATCTCGGCGGTGCCCCGTCCATCGTGGTGGCGACGGCGGGGGAGGTGAACGCGGGTGACTTCGACCCGATCGAGGCCGTGGCCGACCTCGCGGAGCGGCACGGCGCGTGGCTCCACGTGGACGGCGCGTTCGGGCTGTTCGCACGCGTCTCGCCTCGCGCCGAGGCGCTGGCCGCTGGGGTGGAGCGAGCCGACTCCGTGATCGCCGACGGCCACAAGTGGCTGAACGTGCCCTACGACTCCGGTTTCGCGTTCGTCCGCGATCCGATGGCGTTGCCGAAGGCGTTCACGGCCAGTGCCGACTACCTGCCGTCACCCGAGGACCCGCATCCCAACTTCGGCTACTTCGGCCCGGAGATGTCCCGGCGCGCCCGGGCGCTGCCGGCCTGGGCGAGCCTGCGAGCGTACGGTCGGGCCGGCTACCGCGCGATGGTCGAGCGGCACCTCGATCTCGCGCAGCGGCTGGCCGGGCGGATCGACGAGGAACCCGATCTCGAGCGTCTGGCAGACGTGCCGCTGAACGTCGTGTGCTTCCGCTTCCGGCCGGCCGGGCTCGACGAGGGCGACCTCGACGAGCTGAATCGCCGGTTGGGGGAGGCCATCATCGAGGACGGCCGCGTGTACGTCGGGACGACCACATACGACGGACGTGTCGCCCTTCGCCCCGCGATCGTGAACTGGCGGACGACCGAACGCGATGTGGATGCCCTCGTCGACGTGGCGATAGAGCTCGGCACGAAGCTCGCTCGAGATGGCTTCGCATGACGACGCGACGAGGCCTCAAGCCGGCGTAGTCCCAACGGGGTTCGAACCCGTGTCTCCACCTTGAGAGGGTGGTGTCCTAGGCCACTAGACGATGGGACCGGGGGCGCGGCGGCGCTTGGCCGGCGCGAGGAGGCAAGGATACCGAAAGGGGGATGAGCATGCGTTCGATCCGAGTGAATCCGGGGACGGTTGCGACCCCGCGCGGATACGCGCACGCGGTGCGGACCGAGACGGCCGAAGCCGTCTGGATCCACGTCGCGGGTCAGATCGCGCTCGATGCTTCGGGGGCGGTGGTAGGCGTGGGAGATCTCCGGCGCCAAACGGAGCAGGTTTACGAGAACCTCTCGGCGATCCTCGAGGCGAACGGCGCAACGTTCGCGGACGTCGTGAAGACGACCACGTTCCTGACGACCCTCGACGGCATCGACGGGATGCGGGAGGTTCGGAGCCGGTACTTGGGCGAGGATCCGCCCGCGAGCACGGCAGTGCAGGTCGTGGCGCTCGTGATCCCGGAGGGGATGATCGAGGTCGAGGCGGTCGCCGTCGTGCCGGCGTAGCGGATCGGTCGGCTAGTTCTCGCCCTGCGCCCGGGTGAACCCTTGCTCGCCGTCGAACACCTGGAGCTTCTCGAGGTGCATCCAGCGGTGACGCGTCGAGAGGCGTCGCAGCAGCTCGTGGACGGTGTCGTCGGAGAGCTCGCTCGAACCCTCGCGGAGCATGAACCGGCACGAGTAGTGGTCGACCATGTCGGCGGCCGCGCCGGTCGGCGGGAAGACCTGGCGGCCGCGGTTCGAGATCGACTTCAGCTCCAGGTCCATGCCGCCGGTGAGCTCCTTGACGCTCGCCCCGAGGTCCTCCGGGTTGAAGGCCGACTCGACGAAGACGTCGAGGCCGACGACCGCGCGGGTGTCGGGCGTCACGAAGTCGGGCCGCGCCGAGACCTGGGGGAGCTCGATCGGCTTGTAGTCGCGCACCTGCCATTGCTCGGAGCGCTTGCCGAGGTTCCCGACGATCGTTTCCGTGTACTTGGACGTCGGTGTTCCCTTGTCGTACCCGACCACGTCGCCGGTGAGGATGCCCTGCTCGAGCGTGACCAGGATCGCGTGCTCGATGTCCGCGGCGGCCTCGAACTCGCCGAGGTACCGCAGCATCAGCACGGCCGACAGGATGACCGCCGTCGGGTTGATCACGTCCTTGCCGGCGTACTTCGGGGCCGAGCCGTGGACGGCCTCGAAGATCGCGACGTCGCTGCCGATGTTCGCGCTCGGCGCGTAGCCCAGGCCGCCGACGAGCGCGCTCGGACTCGTCAGACAGGATGTCGCCGTTCATGTTCGTCGTGACGATGACGTCGAACTGCTCGGGCCGCTTCACGAGCTGATGCGCGCAGTTGTCGACGATCACGTGCCAGGACTCGATGCCCGGATACTCGGGCGCCACCTCTTCGAACGCGCGCTTCAGCATGCCCTCGGTGAACTTCATGATGTTCGCCTTCGTCGCGCAGGCGACGCTCGCGCGTCCCTCGGCGCGGGCGAGCTCGAACGCGAACCGGACGATCTTCTCGGAGCCCTTGCGGCTGATGAGCTTGAGCGTCTGTGCCACGCCGGGCGTCTGCATGTGCTCGATCCCGGCGTAGAGGTCCTCGACGTTCTCGCGGACGACGACGAGGTCGATCCCTCGGCCGCTGTACGGGGTCTTCACGCCCGGCAGCTCGCGGACCGGACGGACGTTCGCGTAGGTCTCGAACAGCTTGCGCAGCGTCACGTTCGCGCTCTTCTCGCCGAACCCGACCGGGGTCTCGAGCGGCCCCTTCAGCACGACGCGGGTGCGCTCGATCGACTCGATGGTCTCGGGCGGGACGCCGGACGGCAGTCCCTTCTTGAAGACCTCCGCGCCGGCCTCGCGCTCCTCCCACTCGACGCTCGCCCCGGCCGCCTCGACGATCCGTTGCGCAGCCCGGACGCATTCGGGCCCGATGCCGTCGCCGGGGATCAGCGTGACGAGCGTCTTGCCGGTCGGTCCGACCTGCCGTTCCACGATGGCTCCTTGGTCTCGTGCGGTCCGCGGTCATCCTCTCACGCAGGAGCATCGGTCCCGTTCGCGGATGACCGCGGTGGGGGATAGGCTCGCCGTTGGATGCCTAGGTCGCGCCACATCTTGAACGGCGCCGGAGTCCTCGTCGTTCTCCTTCTCGTCGCAGCCGCCTGCAGACAAGGTGAGCTGCCTGTCGATGCGCCGGCCGCCTCGGGAGACGCGACGCTGTCCGGATCGGCGGGGATGACGGCATCGCCGACGCCGATCGTGGCGCAGGGGACGAGGCTCGAGCTCGCGAAGGATCACATCAAGCATCTGATCTTCATCGTCCAAGAGAACCGATCGTTCGATCACTACTTCGGCACGTTCCCCGGCGCCGAGGGCATCCCGATGCGCGACGGACGGCCGAGCGTCTGCGTTCCGGACCCGATCCTCGGGCGGTGCGTTCCGCCGTACCGCACGACCAGTCATCTGCAGCAGGGGGGACCGCACGCGCACCCCGACTCCGTCGCCGACGTGAACGGCGGCAGGATGGACGGCTTCATCCGGGTGGTGATCGACGGCCCGCAGAAGTGCGCGGAGAACCGGGACGACCCCGGGTGCGCCAGCTACCTTGGGCCCCTCGGCCAGCCCGACGTGATGAGCTATCACACCGGCCGGACGATCCCGAACTACTGGACCTACGCGCGGGAGTTCGTCCTGCAGGACCACATGTTCGCCCCGGCGGATTCCTACACGCTGCCCGCGCACCTGTTCCTCATCTCGGCGTGGGCGGCGCGGTGCCGGGACCCGCGCGACCCGATGAGCTGCGTTTCGAACCTGGAGCTGTTCGAGGAGCTCGAGATCCAGAAGTCTCGCGAGGACGTGCCGATCTGGGCGTGGACGGACATCACGTATCTGCTCCACGAACAGGACGTCCGGTGGGGCTACTACGTCGGGGACGACACGTGCTTCTTCGGCCGGTGCGAGCGGAGCGGGAACCGCGAGCGGACGGTGATGCAGCAGGTCCCGCTGCCGTGGTTCACCACGGTGCGGCAGAACCACCAGATGCGGAACGTGATGGGGCACACCTCGTACTTCGAGGCCGCGGCGAACGGGAGGCTGCCCTCGGTGTCGTGGGTGTTGCCGTACTCGGGTGTCGGTGAGCACCCGAGCAACGGCGAGCCTGTCTGGAAGGGCATGCGGCACGTCACGAAGATCGTCAACGCCGCGATGCGCGGACCCGACTGGGAGGAGACCGCGATCTTCATCACCTGGGACGACTGGGGTGGGTTCTACGACCACGTCGTGCCGCGGCGCGTGGACGTGAACGGATACGGGATCCGCGTGCCGGCGCTGATGATCAGTCCGTGGGCTCGGGCCGGAACGATCGACTCGCAGACGCTCTCGTTCGACGCGTACCTGCGGTTGATCGAGGACCTGTTCCTGGGCGGACAACGCCTGGATCCGAGGACGATGACCCGTCCCGACTCGCGACCCACGGTGCGCGAAGAGGTGCCCGCGCTCGGGAACCTGCTGCGCGAGTTCGACTTCACGCAGGACCCGCTGCCGCCGTTGATCCTGGACCCGGGCGCCGGAAAGCCGTAATCCCGGCCGTTGGTAGTCTCGGGCGGATGCCAGGTCCGCCCGCCACGAGACTCGTTCTCGCGCTGATCGCTGCCGCCGCACTCGTCGCCGCCGCGTGCACGACGTCGACACCACCCGCGGCGGCCGTCACCGCCGGACCGACCTCCGGACCGACCTCGGGACCGACCCCGAGTGCGCCGGCCTCACCGCCGCGCAGCCCACGAGGCTCGAGCAGGCGAGGGATCACCTGAAACACCTCGTCTTCATCGTCCAGGAGAACCGCTCGTTCGATCACTACTTCGGCACGTTCCCCGGCGCCGAGGGCATCCCGATGCGCGACGGGCGGCCGAGCGTCTGCGTTCCCGACCCGATCCTCGACCGCTGCGTCCCGCCGTACCGGACGACGGAGCAGTTGCAGGAAGGGGGACCGCACGCGCAGCGACACTCTCGCGTCGACGTGAACGGCGGCAGGATGGACGGGTTCATCCGATCGGTGATCGACAGCCCCATCCACTGCGCCGATCACCGCGCAGGATCCGGCGTGCGCGACGTACCTGGGACCGCAGGGGCAGCCGGACGTGATGAGCTATCACACCGCTCGCACGATCCCGAACTACTGGAGGTACGCGAGGGAGTTCGTCCTGCAGGACCACATGTTCGCCCCGGCGGACTCGTGGACGCTGCCCGGCGCACCTGTTCCTCATCTCCGCGTGGGCGGCGCACTGCGAGGACCCGAGGGATCCGATGAGCTGCGTCTCGGACCTCGAGCTGAACGACGAGGCGCAGATCCAACGCGCACACGAGGACGTCCCCGATCTGGGCGTGGACCGACATCACGTACCTGCTCCACGAAGCCGGCGTGAGCTGGTCCTACTACGTCGGGGACGACACCTGTTTCTTCGACCCCTGCCCGGACGACCGGACCGGTGAGCGGACCGTCAGCCAGCAGAACCCGCTCCCATGGTTCACGACGATCCGGCAGACGCACCAGATGAACCGGATCCAGGGCCACACGGAGCTCTTCGAGGCCGCCGCGAACGGGACGCTGCCCTCGGTGTCGTGGGTGATGCCGTACTCGGGCGTGGGCGAGCACCCGGGCGCCGGCGAGCCGATCTGGAAGGGCCAGCGGCACGTGACGAACGTGATCAACGCCCTGATGCGCGGGCCCGACTGGGAGGAGACGGCCGTCTTCCTCACCTGGGACGACTGGGGCGGCTTCTACGACCACGTCGAGCCTCCACGGGTCGACCGCAACGGCTACGGGATCCGCGTTCCGGGGCTCACGATCAGTCCCTGGGCGAGGGCGGGGACGATCGACTCGCAGACGCTCTCGTTCGACGCCTACCTCCGGCTGATCGAGGACCTGTTCCTCGGCGGCGCTCGCTTGGACCCCGACACGATGTCCCGGCCGGACTCGCGACCCACCGTGCGAGAGGAAGTGAACGTGCTGGGGAACATCCTGCGCGAGTTCGACTTCACGCAGGATCCGCTGCCGCCGGTCGTCCTGGACCCGCGTCCGTAACGGCATGGCGCGCTTCAGGCGCCTCGCGTAGCCTGCCCGGGTGAGCCGAACCCTCTCCGTCGGCGACACCGTCTCCGGCTACCGGATCGAGTCCATCCTCGGTCGTGGCGGCATGGCCGTCGTCTACCTGGCCGAGCACGACCGGCTCAAGCGCAAGGTGGCGCTCAAGGTGCTCTCGCCCGAGATCGCCGCCGACGAGACGTTCCGCCAGCGTTTCATCGCCGAGTCCGAGCGCCTCGCGTCGGTCGACCACCCGAACATCATCCCGATCTACGAGGCCGGTGAGGACGACGACCTGTTGTTCATCGCCATGCGGTACGTCGAAACGACGGACCTCAAACAGCTGATCTCGGAGCAGAGCGGCCTGGATCCCGAGCGTGCGGTGTCGATCATCACGCAGGTGGCCGGCGCGCTTGATGCGGCGCATGCGAAGGGACTCGTGCACCGCGACGTCAAGCCCGCGAACATCCTGGTCGCGGTCGGGGCCGGCGCGGACGGCGGCGACCACGCCTATCTGTCGGACTTCGGTCTGACGAAGCGGACCCAGGAGACGAGCGGCCTCACGCGCACGGGCTTCTTCATGGGGACGATCGACTACATCGCGCCCGAGCAGATCAGCGGCAAGGGCGTCGACGGCCGGACCGACCAGTACGCGCTCGCCTGCGTGTTGTTCGAATGTCTCAGCGGCGGCCCGCCCTATCGACGGGAGGACGACGCGGCGGTGCTCTTCTCGCACATCTCCGACCCTCCGCCGAGCGTCTCGGCGCTGCGCCCTGAGCTTCCCCCCGAGATCGACGCGGTGATCGCGACGGGGATGGCCAAAGAGAAGGAGGACCGGTACCCCTACTGCGTGGCGCTCGCGCGAGCGGCCCGGCATGCGTTGCTGCCTCGCGTCGCGACGCCGCCGGTCGGCGTGAACATCGGCGAGACCGTGGTCGCGCCTTCGCCTGCGGAACCGGGCGGCGTCGCGGGGGGCGAGACCGGGGGCGCGGGGTTCCCCGACGCACCGTCCGGGCGCGCTCCCACGTTGCCGACACCACCGCCGATCGGTGATGCGCCGTCGCCGCCGGCGACCCCTCCCTCGCACGTGCCGCCACCTGCAGACGGACCGCGTTCGCGAACGCCGTTGATCGCGGCGGCGGTGATCGTCGCGCTCCTGGGCGCGGGGTTCGCCGCGTTCGCCCTCCTGTCCGACGACGACGGGGGAGGCGGGACGGGGACGACCGGTGCGACGGGTGCGACCGCAACGACGGGCGTCTCGGGACCGACCGCTCCGACCGGGGCGACGGGTGAGCCGTTCCTGCCGCTCGCGGAGGCGGACCTGATCGGCACGTTCAACCTCACCTTCTCCCCGCAGGGAGACGCGAGCGGGGGCTCGGCGACGGACGCCACGTGGGAGTTCGCGTCCGACTGCACGGAGCGGACCGGCCCTCACCCATGCGACGTCGACGTGGTCACGCCACCCGTCAAGGGAGACCTGAAGAGGCTCGGAAAGACCTACGAGGGGGACGTGATCGGAGCCCTCCCGTGCGGCGAGGGTCAGATGCACGTCGAGTTCGAGGTCTTCGCCGCCATCGTGGACGAGAACGACGTGGCGGGGGAAGGACTGGTGACCGAGATCCGCGGCGAGGGGACGATGTTGGACGGGACCTGCCCGGGAGACGTGTTCACCATCGTCGGAACGCTCGCCTGATCTGGTCCATCGGGGCCGACCGGGCGGGCTGTCCAGCCCTCGGTGGCCGCGCCTAGAATCACCCGCAGATGTCGCGAACCGAAACGACGCATGCCGGGATGCACGCCTCGGCGGACGAACGGACCGTGGGGCGCTTCCGCGAGGCGGGGATCGCCCTGCCCACGTTCGAGCAGCTCCGCGACCCGGGGAAGGTCCCGCAACGGATCCGGGACGAGCTGGAGCGCATCGACCCCGACGCGCCGCATCCCCTGAACCTGTTCCGGGTCCACTGGTACAACGCCGCGGACCGGCGCTCCACGGTCGAGGTGCCCGAGCACGTCGTCCTGCCGCGGGAGCTGACCGGCGTGGACGCGAGGATCGTGGTCGCGCTCGGCGACCGCTTCCCGATGATCGGCGCCCACAAGGTGCTCGCGGCGTACGCCTGCCTCGTGCCACGGATCGTCACCGGCGGGTTCGATCCGACGTCACAGCGCGCGATCTGGCCCTCGACGGGCAACTACTGCCGGGGCGGAGTGGCGATCAGCCGCATCATGGGGTGCCGCGGCGTCGCGGTGCTCCCCGAGGGGATGAGCCGCGAGCGCTTCGAGTGGCTCGAGCGCTGGGTCGCGGGACCCGAGGACATCATCCGCACGCCCGGCGTCGAGAGCAACGTGCGGGAGATCTACGACGAGTGCAAGCGCTTGGCGGAGGACCCCGCGAACGTGATCTTGAACCAGTTCTCCGAGTACCCCAACCACCTGGTGCACCTGCTCGTGACGGGGTCGGCGCTCGCGCACGTCTTCGAGAACCTGCACGAGCGCGAGCCGGGACTGCGGCTGCGGGCGTTCGTGTCGGCGTCGGGATCCGCCGGCACGCTCGCCGCCGGCGACCATCTGAAGGAGCGGTTCGGCGCCTCCACCGTCGCGGTCGAGGCGCTCGAATGCCCCACGCTGCTGCGCAACGGGTTCGGCGAGCACAACATCCAGGGGATCGGCGACAAGCACGTGCCGTTGATCCACAACGTGATGAACACGGACGTCGTCGTCGACGTGAGCGACCGCGATTCCGACGCCCTGAACGTCCTGTTCAACACCGACAAGGGTCGCGCGTTCCTGCGTGAGCGCGGCGTCGACGACGCGACGACCGCCGCGCTTGACTCGTTCGGCCTGTCGAGCATCGCCAACGTCGTCGCCGCGATCAAGACCGCGAAGGCGCTCGGGCTGGGTTCGGACGACGTGATCGTGACCGTCGCGACCGACGGAGCAGCGATGTACCGCACCGAGGTGGACAAGGTCCTGGCGCGCGACTTCCCGAACGGGTTCGGGGCGAACGAGGCGGCGGAGACGTTCGGACGTTCGCTCGAGGGTCAGGGGACGGGCGACATGCTGCAGCTCACCGACGGCGATCGCGAGCGGATCTTCAACCTCGGCTACTTCACGTGGGTCGAGCAGCAGGGCGTGTCTATCGAGGACTTCGTCGCGCGGAAGGATCAGTCGTTCTGGCGCGGGCTCCGCGAGGAGTTGCCGCCGTGGGACGAGGCCATCCGAGCCTTCAACGCCCGCACCGGGATGGAGGCCGCGTGAGCGGCGGACCCGCCACCACGGTCGTTTGCGCCGGGTGCGGGCACACGGCTGCACCCCAGGAGCCGTTCCCGTTCCGCTGTCCGAGCGCGGGAACCGACGACGTCGACCACGTCATGGTGCGCGAGCTCGACCCGACGCACGTGAGCTTCCCCGACGGGGACGAGCCGAACCCGTTCGTGCGTTACCGCCGGCTGTTCCACGCGTATCACCTGGGACACGCGAACGGGATGAGCGACGACGATCACGTCCATCTGGTCGAACAGCTCGACAAGGCCGTCGCGGCGGTCGACGGCCGGGGGTTCGTGCAGACGCCGTTCGAGCGGAGCGACGGTCTCTCCGAGCGCCTCGGGTGCGAGGTCTGGGTCAAGGACGAGACCGGCAACGTGCGCCGGCTCACACAAGGCGCGGCACCTGATGGGGCTGATGGTCCACATCCTGGTCGCCGAGCAGGCCGGGCTCGCCCCCGAGGGGCGCGAGCTCGCGATCGCGAGCTGCGGGAACGCCGCGCTCGCGGCCGCCGTGCTCGCCCGGGCGGCGGATCGCCCGATCCGCGTGTTCGTGCCGACATGGGCGGACGACGCGGTGGTGCGTCGCCTGAACGAGCTCGGCGCCACGGTCGAGGTCCGCGAGCGTACGGACGGCGTGCCCGGCGACCCGACGTACCACGCGTTGCAGCGCGCCGTCGCGGAGGGCGCCGTCCCGTTCACGTGCCAGGGTCCGGACAACGGGCTCACGATCGAAGGGGGTGAGACGCTCGGGTTCGAGCTCGTCGACCAGCTCTCGCACGAGGGATCCTCGCTCGACCGTCTGGTCGTCCAGGTGGGCGGCGGAGCGCTGGCGAGCGCGTGCGTGCGGGCCTTCGAGGACGCCGCGCTGCTCGAGGCGCCCGAGCGGCTCCCGCGGATCCACGCGGTGCAGCCCGCGAACGCGCACCCGCTCGAGCGCGCGTTCATGCGCGTGCGCCAGCGCGCCGGTCACGAGGTCACGCCCGCGAGCGCCGTCGACGCGATGGCGTGGGCGCGGACCCACCGTTCCGAGGTGATGTGGCCGTGGGAGGAGGAGCCGCGCAGCGTCGCCGAAGGGATCTTGGACGACGAGACCTACGACTGGGCCGCCGTGGTCGCGGGGATGCTCGCCACCGACGGGACGCCGGTGCTCGTCTCGGAGGAGGCCCTGCGAGCCGCGAACGATCTGGCGCGCGATGCGACCGGGATCGAGGTCGACCACACCGGGTCGGCGGGCCTCGCCGGTCTGCTGGAGCTCTCGCGCCGGGGCGAGCTCGGCGCCGACGAGCATGTGGCCGTGCTGTTCACCGGCGCCGCCCGCGACGGTGGGGCCGGGTCATGAAGTTCGACGACCGGTACCAGCAGGAGTCCGAGCGCGTCCGCGAGGACGTCACGCGCTTCCTGGCCGATGTGATCGAGCGGCCGAGCCTGTCGCGCGACGAGCACGACGTCGTGCAGCGCATCGGCGAGGAGATGCAGGCGGTCGGGTTCGACGAGGTGATCGTCGACGGGTTCGGCAGCGCGATCGGCAGGATCGGGAACGGCCCGGTCCACATCGTCTTCGATTCGCACATCGACGTCGTGAACACCGGCGACCCCTCGCTCTGGCGGACCGAGCCGTTCAAGGCGACGATCGAGAACGGCGTGATGTACGGGCGCGGCGCTTCGGACAACAAGGCGGCGATCGCCACGATGGTCCACGGCGCCGGTGCGCTTCGGCGTCTCGGGATCGACACGTCTCCGTTCACGCTGTGGGTCGTCGGGACCGTGCAGGAGGAGGACTGCGACGGGCTCGCCCTCGAGTACCTCCTCACGAACACCATCCCGAAGGCCGAGATCGTCGTCCTCGGCGAGGCGACGAACCTCCAGGTCTACCGCGGTCACCGCGGGAGGGCGGAGTTCGCGCTCCACACCACGGGAAAGGCCGCCCACGCCTCCGCGCCCGAGCGAGGGCAGAACGCGATCTACCTCATGGCTCCGATCGTCGAGCAGATCGAGGCGTTGAACGAGCGTCTGACCTTCGACCCGTTCCTGGGCAAGGGGACGGTCGTCGTGTCGAAGATCGACGCGCAGACACCCTCGATCAACGCGGTCCCCGACGGGTGCACGATCTACCTGGACCGGCGGCTCACGATCGGCGAGTCGGTGGAATCGGCGCGAGCCGAGCTCGAGGCGCTGCCGGCGGTCCAAGAGGGCAAGGCGACCGTCGAGCTGCTGAGGTACGAGGGCAAGGGCTACACGGGACTGACCCTGTCCACCGACAAGTACTTCCCGACGTGGGTGACGCCCGAGGATCACCGCGGCGTCCGCGCGGCGGTCGAGGCCGGCGAGCACGCGCTCGGCCGGACGCCGGAGGTCAGCCGGTGGGTGTTCTCGACGAACGGCGTCTCGAGCGCCGGCAAGCTCGGCATCCCGACGATCGGGTTCGGGCCGGCCAACGAGGTGTACGCGCACAGCGTGGACGATCAGTGTCCGATCGATCATCTGCCCCTGGCGGTGGCGTGGTACGCGGCGTTCCCCGAGCGCTACCTCGCGACCGGTGGCGGGACGGGCTAGCGGAGGAGGAGAGGTCGTGGACCTCACGGTGAACGGTCGTCCGGTCTCGGTGCAGACGCGGCCGGGCATGAGCCTGCTCGAGCTGCTCCGCGAGGAGCTCGGCATCACCTCCGTCAAGGACGGGTGCGCCCCCGAGGGCTCGTGCGGCGCGTGCACGGTGCTCGTGAACGGCAAGGCCGTCGTGTCGTGCGCCCGGAAGGCCGAGCACGCCGAGGGACGCGACGTGATGACCCAGGAGGGTCTGTCGTCCGAGGAGCGGGAGCAGTGGGCCGACGGGTTCGTCGTCTCGGGCGCATCGCAGTGCGGCTTCTGCTCGCCCGGCATCCTGATGAAGGCGGAGGGGCTGCTGGCGAAGACGCCGGCGCCGACCCGCGACCAGATCTCGAAGGCGCTGGCCGGCAACCTGTGCCGCTGCACCGGCTACATCAAGATCGTCGACGCCGTCGAGCTCGTCGCGAAGGCTCGGGCGGGGGAGCCGATGCCCGAGGTCGACATGTCCGGGCGGATCGGGTCGCGCACCGCGAGGTACGAGGGGCGCGAGCTCGCGCTCGGCGACAAGCCCTACATCAACGACCTCACCGCGCCGGGGATGCTCCACGGCGCGATCCGTTTCAGCGACCACCCTCGAGCCCGCGTGCTCCGGATCGGGATCGAGCGGGCGCGGGCGCACCCCGGGGTCGTCTCCGTGCTGCTCGCGGGCGATGTGCCGGGCGAACGCGTGCAGGGCGCCATCACGAAGGACTGGCCGCAGCTGATCGCCGAGGGTGAGACCACGCGGTACGTCGGCGACGTCCTGGCCGTCGTCGTCGCCGAGAGCCGGCACGCCGCGCGCGAGGCCGCGGAGCTCGTCGACATCCAGTACGAGGTGCTCGAGCCGCTCACCGACCCCTTCGCCGCGCTCGAGCCGGACGCACCGCGCCTGCACGAGGGCGGCAACGTGCTCTCGACCTCGATCGTGAAGCGCGGCGACGTCGACGGGGAGCTCGAGCGGTCGGCGCACGTCCTCACCGAGACGTTCCGGACGCAGTTCATCGAGCACGCGTTCCTCGAGCCCGAGTCGGCGCTCGCCGTTCCCGAAGAGGACGGCACGCTCCACGTCTCGTCCCAGGGACAAGGCGTGTGGGAGGACCGACATCAGGTCGCGTCGTTCCTCGGATGGCCGGAAGAACGGGTCCGGGTCACGCAGGTCTCGAACGGCGGGGCGTTCGGCGCGAAGGAGGACCTGAACGTGCAGTGCCACGCCGCGCTCGGCGCGCTGGCGACGGGCCGGCCGGTTCTGCTCACGCTGTCGAGGGCCGAGAGCCTGCGTTTCCACCCGAAGCGCCACCCGCTGACGATGACCTACACGGTCGGCTCCGACGACGAGGGCCGTCTGACCGGGATCCGCGTCCGGATCGTCGGCGACACCGGCGCGTACGCGAGCGTCGGCGACAAGGTGCTGGAGCGTGCGGCCGGCCACGCGTGCGGCCCGTACAAGTTCGAGGCCGTCGACATCGAGTCGACCGCCGTCTACACGAACAACCCGCCGTGCGGAGCGATGCGCGGCTTCGGCGTGAACCAGGTGGCCTTCGCGATCGACGGGATGCTCGATCGCCTCGCCGAGCGCGTCGGCATCGACCCGTGGGAGATCCGCTGGCGCAACGCGCTCGAGGTCGGGGACCGCTTCGGAACCGGACAGGTGCTCGGCGAAGGCGTCGGCATCAAGGCCTGTCTCGAGGCCGTGCGCGACGTCTATCGCGACGCCCGCTTCGCGGGGATCGGGTGTGGCGTGAAGAACACCGGGATCGGCAACGGGCTGCGCGAGCGAGGCGCCGCGATCTTGCGTCCGGAGACCGACGGCACCGTCACGTTGTTCCACTCGTGGACGGAGATGGGGCAAGGGGTGCACACCGCCCTGCTCCAGATCGTCTGTGAGGAGCTCGGACTGACTGCCGACCGCGTGCACGTGATCGTCGACACGATGCGCGAGCTCGACACCGGGCAGACCACCGCGTCGCGCTCGACGGTGCTCGGCGGCCGTGCGATCCAACAGGCGGCCACGAACCTGAAGGCCGAGCTGAACGGCGGCGGCATCGAGGACCTCGCCGGACGAGAGTTCTTCGGCGAGGTCGTGATCGACTGGACGAACAAGCCGGGGGACGGGGCCGAGAACCCCGTGACTCACTTCGCGTACGCGTGGGCGGTCCAGGTCGTGCTCCTGGACGAGGAGGGCCGTCTCACGAAGGTCGTCGCCGCGCACGACGTCGGCAAGGCGATCAACCCGACCTTGATCGAGGGTCAGATCGAGGGAGCCGTCCACATGGGCCTCGGCTTCGGGCTCACCGAGGAGTACGCCGTGGTGGACGGCGTTCCGACGACGATGACGCTGAAGTCGCTCGGGATCATCCCCGCGCCGCGGATGCCCGACGTCGAGACGATCGTCGTCGAGGTGCCGCAGCCGGAGGGTCCCTACGGAGCGAAGGGCGTCGGCGAGATCGGGCTCGTCCCCACCGCCGCCGCGTGCGCCGGCGCGCTCCACGCGTTCGACGGCCGCTGGCGCACCCAGCTCCCGATGCGCGATTCGGCCGCGGCCGCGGCGCTCGTGCCGAAGCGGGTCGGGGCCGCCGCTCGCTCCGCGGAGGGCGAGTGAGCGTCCTTCTCACCGGCGGCACGGTCGTGACGTCGCTCGAACCACCGACGGTGACGACCCGGGACGTGCTGGTGGAGAAGGGGCGGGTGCGTCGCCGCGGACACCCCGCCGGCGGACGCCGAGCGGGTGGAGTGCTCGGGCTGCCTGGTGATCCCGGGCAACGTGGTTGCCCACCACCATCTGTACTCGGCGCTGGCACGTGGGATGCCGTACCGGCTGGACCTGCCCAGCACCTTCGTGCAGATCCTGCAGCGCGTCTGGTGGCGGCTCGACCGCGCTCTGGACGCCGAGGCCGTCTGGCTCTCGGCCTGGGTGGGCGGCGCCGACGCGCTGCTGGCGGGCACCACGACCGTCGTCGACCACCACGCCTCGCCGAACGCGATCGAGGATTCCCTGGATCAGGTCGCCTCGGCGCTCGAGCAGGTCGGCGCGCGCTCGGTCCTGTGTTACGAGGTCACCGACCGTGACGGTCCCGAGCGCGCCGCGGCAGGGCTCGAAGAGCATCGCCGGTTCTCCGAGCGCAAGCACCCGCTCTCCTCCCAGCTCGTCGGTGCACACGCGTCGTTCACGTTGTCCGAGGAGACCCTCGCGAGCTGCGTGCAGCTCGCGAACGAGCTCGGCACCGGGATCCACGTGCACGTGGCCGAGGACGCCGCCGACGAGCGCGATGCGCAGGCGCGTTTCGGCCGGCGGGTGGTCGAGCGGCTCGCCGACGCGGGAGCGCTCTCGGATCGATCCGTGCTCGCGCACTGCGTGCACATCGACGAGCGCGAAGCGAGCCTGATCCACGCGGCCGGATCCTGGGTCGCGCACAACCCCCGCTCGAACATGAACAACCGCGTCGGCCAGGCTCCGGTGGCCGCGCTCGGCAACCGCCTCACGCTCGGGACGGATGGGTTCGACGGCGACCTGTTCGCCGAATCCCGGGTGGCGTACCTGCGCGCTCGCGAGTCCGACCCGTCCGTCGGCCCGGAGTGGGCGGTCGCGCGGGTGGCGGCGTCCGGACGGCTGGCGGCGGCCGCGACGGGCGAGCCGCTCCTCGGACGGATCGAGCCCGGGGCGCCCGCCGACCTGGTCGTGCTGGACTACGACCCGCCGACCCCGATCTCGTCGGAGAACCTCGGCGGCCACTGGGTGTTCGGGCTGTCGGCAAGGGACGTGCGCGACGTCCTCGTGAACGGCGAGTTCGTCGTGCGCGACCGGCGGCTCACGCGGACGGACGATCGCGAGCTGCGCGGGCGCTCGCGCGAGGTCGCCGAACGTCTGTGGCGCCGGATGGACGAGATCGGCGCACATCCCTTCACGCCGGAGGGAGGCAACTGACCCGGTGGGCGTGAGGTCCGACGGCCGAGTCGCGCTGTACCTCCAGGACGCGCACCCCATCCCCGACGGGATCCGCTACGTGCAGCATGCCGAGGAGCACGGGTTCGAGGCCGTGTGGCAGGCGGAGAGCCGTCTCGTGCGTGAGGCGACCGTCCCGATGGCCGCGTTCGCCGCGACGACCGAGCGGATCAAGATCGGTTCCGGTGTCGTCAACTGCTGGACGCGGAACGTGGGCCTGATGGCCGCCACCTTCGTGACGCTCGACGACCTCGCGCCGGGCCGCGTGATGCTCGGGATCGGCGCGTGGTGGGAGCCGCTCGCGACGAAGGTCGGCGTGAAGCGCGAACGGCCGCTGGCGGCGATGCGCGAGTACATCGAGACCGTTCGCCGTCTGATCGCGATGGAGAACGTCTCGTTCCACGGCGACTTCGTGGACGTGGACGACATCGAGATCGACATCGTGCACGGCGATCGCTCTCCGCGGGACGTCCCGATCTATCTCGGCGCGACCGGGATGAAGATGATGGAGCTCGCCGGCGAGATCGCCGATGGCGTCCTGCTCAACTATCTCGTCAGTCCCGCGTACAACGCGTCGGCGATGGAGCATCTCGCCGCCGGCGCCGCGAAGACCGGCCGCATCGTCGAGGACATCGACCGCCCGCAGCTCGTCGTGTGCTCGCTCGACGAGGACCGAGATGCGGCGCTCGACCGTTCCCGCGAGCTCGTCACGCAGTACCTGGGCCAGCAGCCGCACATCGGGAAGGCGAGCGGCGTCGACCAGTCCCTGCTCGACGACATCGCCAAGGTGTTGACGTGGCCCGCCACCCCGGAAGAGATCCGCAAGGCGATGGCTCTGGTACCCGATGAGGTCGTGCAGATGATCACCGCGTCCGGCACAGCGGACGAATGCCGCGCGAAAGTGCGCGAGTACGTCGAGGCCGGATGCACGTGCCCCGTGCTGTACCCGCTCGGCGACGACGTCCGGGCCATGATCGACGCCTTCGAGGGCGGGGTCTTCTGATGGACGTCCTCCTCCCGAGGACGTTCGAGGAGGCCCTGGAGCTTCGCGCCGCGCACCCCGAGGCGGTACCGATCGCCGGCGGGACCGACCTGATGGTCGAGATGAACTTCGGCAAGGTCCGCCCGGAGGCGTTCCTGGACATCTCGCGCATCCCCGAGCTCCAGGAGTGGCGATTCGACGACGGCCGGGTGTTCCTCGGCTCGGGCGTCACGTACACGCGGATCATGCGTGAGCTGCCGCAGCTGCGGGCGCTCGGGGAGGCGTCGCGCGGCGTCGGGTCGCCGCAGATCCGCAACCGCGGCACCGTGGGGGGCAACCTCGGCACGGGCTCGCCCGCCGGGGAGAGCATCCCGGTGCTCGCGGCGCACGACGCCGAGATCGGTCTGGTCGCCGCGGGCGGCCGCGAGCGATGGGTTCGGTGGAACGAGTACGTGGTCGGGGTGAAGAAGACCACGCTTGCGCCGGACGAGTTGATCCTGGGCGCCCGGTGGCGTCACCTCGACGGCCCGCAGTCGTACTCGAAGGTCGGGACTCGGAACGCGATGGTCATCTCGATCGCGATGCTGTGCTTCGCGCTCGACCCTTCGGAACGGACCGTCCGCGTGGCGCTCGGAGCGGTCGCGCCCACGGCGGTGCGTACCGCCGAAGCCGAGACCTTCCTCGCGGGGGAGCTCGAGCGGGCGGGTGCCTGGGACGATCTCGCGGCGCCGCTCGCGTCCGGTGTCGCCGAGGCGTTCGCCGAGCGCGTGGCCGCGGCCGCGCGGCCGATCGACGACGTCCGCGGAACCGCGGCATACCGGCTCCGCGCCGTCCACGTGCTCGCGCGCCGGGCGCTCGGCTGGGCGATGGATCAGCGCGCCGACGAAGCGATGGTCGGATGAGCCGGTGCTGATCCGCATCTCGGTCAACGGCGAGTGGCGCGAGGCCGATGCGTGGGAGGGGTCGAGCCTCCTGAACTTCCTGCGCGACGAGCTCCACCTCCCCGGCTCGAAGAACGCGTGCGACCAGGGCGAATGCGGTTCGTGCTCGGTGTGGCTCGACGGGCAGCTCGTCTGCTCGTGCCTGGTCCTCGCCGCGCAGGCCCACGAGCGCGAGGTGCGCACGGTCGAGGGCCTGGCCGACGGCGACCGGCTCCATCCGGTGCAGGAGGCGTTCGTCGAGGCCGGTGCGGTGCAGTGCGGGTTCTGCACCCCCGGGCTCGTCGTCGCCGTGACCGACCTGCTCGATCGCGATCCGTCACCGGACGAGGTGGTCGTTCGGGAGGCGCTCTCGGGGAACCTGTGCCGTTGCACCGGCTACCAGAAGATCCTCGACGCCGTGGCGCTCGCCGCCGAGCGCCGGCGAGAGGCGATCTCGTGACGACGGTGCTGCTCGACTCGTGCGAGTTCGTGGTCACGGTCGACGACGACGTCTCGGCCGGCGGGGCGGGGACGGAGATCGCGGGCGGGTCGATCCTGATCGAGGACGGCGTGATCGCGTGGGTGGGTACCGGAGCGCCCCCGGCCGAGCCCGACGAGCGGATCGACGGGCGCGGGACGATCGCCCTTCCGGGTCTCGTGAACACCCATCACCACCTGTATCAGACGCTCACCCGCGCGCGCGCGGGGCGAGAGGGTCTGTTCGGCTGGCTCGTCGCCCTGTACCCGGTCTGGGCAGGGGTCGACGCGGAGTGGGTGCACGCCGCGGCGCGCGCCGGGCTCGCGCAGCTCGCGCTCGCCGGGTGCTCGACGACGACGGACCACCACTACATCCACCCGAAAGGCATCGGCGACCTGCTCGACGTCGAGATCGAGGCGGCGCAATCGCTCGGCATGCGGTTCCATCCGTGCCGCGGCTCGATGGACCTGGGCGAAGCCGACGGAGGGCTGCCGCCGGACTCGGTGGTCGAGACGACGGAACAGGCGCTCGAGCGGTCGGAGGATGCCGTGCGGCGGTTCCACGACCCGTCGCCCGGCGCGATGCTGCGGATCGCGATCGCGCCGTGCTCGCCGTTCAGCGTCACCGAGCGCCTGATGCGCGAGAGCGCCGAGCTCGCTCGCCGGGTGGGCGTGCTGCTCCACACGCACCTGGCCGAGACGCTCGACGAGGAGCGCTTCTGTGTCGAGCGCTTCGGGCGGCGGCCGCTCGAGCTGATGGATGACTGGGGCTGGGTGGGTCCGGACGTGTGGTTCGCGCACGGCGTCCATCTGGACGACAAGGACGTCCGCCGGATCGGCGAGACCTCGAGCGGTGTCGCGTCGTGTCCTTCGTCGAACCTGCGCCTGGGGGCCGGCGTGGCTCCCGTTCGCGGCCTGCTCGAGGAACGCGCCCGCGTGGGCCTCGGCGTCGACGGTCCGGCCTCGAACGAGGCGAGCGACCTGTTCGGCGAGATCCGTCAGGCGATGCTCGTCTCGCGCGCCGCGGGTCCCGAGCGAGGGTTGAGCGATCGCGAGGCGCTCCGTCTGGCGACGCGGGGAGGTGCGGAGATCCTCGGCCGCGACGACACCGGGTCGATCGAGCGGGGCAAGCGAGCGGACGTCGCGCTCTTCGCGGTGGACGGACTCGCGCAGGTCGGCGCCGAGGCCGACCCGGTCGCCGGCCTCCTCATGGGGGCATCGGAGCGCGTTCGGCATCTCCTCGTGGAGGGGCGTCCGGTGGTTCGAGACGGCCGTCTCGTCACGGCGGACGAGGACGAGATCGTGCGCGAGGGCCACCGCGTCGCGCGACGGATCGCCGAGACCGGATGAGCCTTCGCACGCGCGAGCGCACGCGGGGGATCATCGGCGAGAGCGTTCGGCGCGTCGACGGCGTGCCGAAGGTGAACGGGCTCGTTCGCCTACGGCAGCGACCTGTGGCACGACCGGATGCTGTGGGGCGCGACGCTACGCAGCCCGCATCCCTTCGCGAGGATCCGGCGGATCGACCTCGCACAGGCGGTTGCGAGCCCGGGCGTCCACGCGGTGCTCACCCACGAGGACGTGCCGGGGAAGAAGACCTACGGGCTCGAGTTCTCCGACCAGCCGGTCCTGCCTTGGGACCTCGTGCTGTACGCGGGACAGCCCGTGGCCATCGTTGCGGCCGAGACGCTCGAGCTGGCCAAGCGGGCCGCGGCGAAGATCCACGTCGAGTACGACGTGTTGGACCCCGTTCTGGACATGGTCGCCGCGCTGGACCCCGGCGCACCCAAGCTCCACGACTGGGGGAATATCCTTCGCCACGTCCGGATCGAGCACGGGGATCCCGACGCCGACGCGGACGTCTGGGTCGAGGGCTATTACGAGACGGGCATGCAGGATCAGGCGGCGCTCGGACCCGAGGCCGGCCTGGCGATCCCGGCCGAGGACGGAGGCGTGGACCTCATCGTCTCGACGCAGTGGCTGCACGTCGACCGGCAACAGATCGCGCCCGCACTGAACCTGCCCGAAGAGAAGGTCCGCCTCACCCTCGCGGGGGTCGGCGGCGCGTTCGGGAGCCGTGAGGACCTCCACATGCAGCTCCACGCCTGCATGCTCGCGCTCCACACGGGAAGGCCCGTAAAGATGTCGTACGGGCGCGAGGAATCCTTCCTTGCCCACGTGCACCGTCATCCGTCGCGGATCTGGCTCCGCACCGGCGCCACCCGCGAAGGACGCCTCGTCGCCGCGCGGGGACGGATCGTCGTCGACGGTGGCGCGTTCGCGTCGTCGACGACGGCCGTGATCGCGAACGCGACCACCTTCCTTGCCGGGCCGTACGAGATCCCCAACGCGTTGCTCGAAGGGACGGCCGTGTACACGAACAACCCGCCCTGCGGAGCGATGCGGGGGTTCGGCGCGCCGCAAGTGTGCTTCGCGCACGAGGCGAACATGGACAAGCTCGCCCGGGAGCTCGGCATCGACCCGGTCGAGCTGCGGTTGCGGAACGTCGTAGCGCCGGGATCGGTCCTGCCGACTGGACAGACGATCCGCGGCAGCGCCCCGCTCCGCGAGGTGGTGCAGGCGGCGCTCGAGATCCCGTTGCCGCCGGATCCCGAGCCGGCCGCGCAGCGCAACCCCATCACCTTTCCGGGCGGCGCCGGCAACGTCGGGCACGGCGAGGGCTTGAAACGCGGTGTCGGGTTCGCCGTCGGCTTCAAGAACGTGGCGTACAGCGACGGGTTCGACGACTTCCACCAGGCGCGCGTGACGCTCTCGGCGGGCGTCGGGGGTCCGGTCGCCGAGGTCCACACGGCCGGGGTCGAGTGCGGCCAGGGCTTCTCGACGATCATCACGCAGGTCGCGAGGACGGAGCTCGGCATCGACGACGTCCTCTTGCACGCCGCCGACACGCAGGTCGACTCCGCGGGCTCGACGAGCGCGTCGCGTCAGACCTTCATGGGGGGCGGGGCGGTCCAGATGGCCTGCCGGGCGATCGCCGAGGAGGTGTTCGCGCGTGCCATCGCCCGCTTTCAGCCCGAGGGGGAGCTCTCGCTCGGAGCGGGCCAGGTCCTCGACGACGGGGTTCCGATCGCCGGCCTCGTGGATCTGCTCGACGAACCGATCGCCGCCACGCGCACGTTCCACCATCGCGATACGAGTCGGTTCGACGAGAAGGGTCAGGGCGACATCCACGTGATGTTCGCGTTCGGGGCGCAGCGCGCCGTCGTCGAGGTCGACGAGGATCTCGGCCTCGTCCGAGTGGTGCAGCTCGCCTCGGCCCTGGACGTCGGCAAGGCCATCAACCCGCAGGGCGTCGAGGGACAGAGCGAGGGCGGCAGCGCGCAGGGGCTCGGGCTCGCCGTGATGGAGGAGATCCTCCTCCGCGACGGGGCCATCGCAAACGCGTCGTTCACGGATTACCTGATCCCCACGATGCTCGACATGCCGCCGGTCGTGACCGCGATCGTCGAGGATCCCGAACCCGACGTTCCGTACGGAGCCAAGGGCGTCGGTGAGATCTCGACGATCGTCTCGACGGCCGCGATCGTCGCCGCGATGCGCGACGCGACCGGCCTCCCATTGAACCGGGCGCCGGTGCAGCCCGACGACGTCGTCGGGCTTCGCGAACCCGCGGCGGCACCGTGGCCCGCGGTGCCGGAGGTCCCGGGTCAGGAACCGGTGCCCAAGTACTTCGGCGCGGATCTCGGCCAGGAATCACTCATCGAGAAGGAGTAGCGCTTAAGCAGCGAAGCGTGCGGACAAGGAGTACGCTTGGGATCTGAAGGGACGCGACTACATCGAGACCCTCGACTGGAGCACGGCCGAGATCGACGAGGCGATCTCGTTGGCAGGCGATCTCAAGGCCCGGTTCGCGCGGGGCGAGCCCCACCGGCTGCTGCCCTGACCGGACCCTGTTCATGCTCTTCCTCGACAAGAGCACGCGAACGCGGAACGCCTTCGAGGCAGGGATGACGCAGCTCGGCGGCCATGCCCACTTCCTGGACGCCGAGAAGACGCAGATCGCGCACGGCGAGAGTCCCAAGGACATGGGGATCATCTTGTCTCGCTACGGGCACGGGCTCGCGATCCGGCACGATCTCGTGCCGTACGAGGGCAACGCGTACATGCGCGAGGTCGCGAAGTGGGCCGAGGCGCCGGTCATCAACCTGCAGTGCGACGTAGACCACCCCACGCAAACGCTGGCGGACCTCATGACGATCCGCGAGCGTCGAGGGCAGGATCTCCGCGGGCTGCGCGTCGCGGTCTCGTGGGCGTTCGCGCCGTCGTACGCGAAGCCGCTCTCGGTCCCGCAGGGCCTGCTGACGCTGCTGCCGCGGTTCGGCATCGACGTGGTGCTGGCCCATCCACCAGGTTTCGACCTGATGCCGGAGGTACGCAAGCGCGCGGAGGAAGCGGCCGCGCAGGGCGCCGGCACGATCACGACCGTCGAGGACATGGATGCGGCCTTCGAGGGCGCCGACGTCGTCTACCCGAAGTCGTGGGGACGCTTGGACCTGTTCACCGACGAACCCGCCGCGCTCGCCGACGCGGCGCGCTACAAGGACTGGATCTGCGACGCCCGGCGCATGGGCCTCGCGAAGGCCGACGCCCTGTACATGCACTGCCTTCCGGCGGACCGTGGCAGCGAGGTCACCGACGAGGTGATCGACGGGCCGCGATCGGTCGTGTACGACGAGGCGGAGAACCGGCTGCACACCGGCAAGGCGTTGATGGCGCTCACGATGGCGCCCTAGCCTCGTTCGCTCGTGGTCCCGATCGTCGGCGCGAGGTCGGCGAAGAAGCGCAGCGCTTCGGGATCGGCCAGCGAGCCCGGACTGGCGACGTCCTCGAGCGGCTCGCCCATGAGGAGGCGCTTCACCGGCACCTCGAGGCGCTTGCCGTTCAGCGTCTTGGGGATGTCGGGCACCGCGAGGATCCGGTCCGGCACATGGCGGGGTGAGAGCTGCGTTCGGATCTCGTTCACGAGCGTGTCTCGAAGGGTGTCGTCGAGCGCTCGTTCATCCTCGAGGACGACGAACAGGAGGAGGGCACCCTCGCTGCCGAGCCGTCCCGTATCCACGACCAGGCTTTCCCGGATCCCGGGGAGCGTGTCGACGACGCGGTAGAGCTCGCTCGTCCCCACGCGCACCCCGCCGCGGTTCAGCGTCGCGTCCGACCGTCCGTAGATCACACAGGTCCCGCGCGCCGTGACCTTGATCCAGTCGCCGTGACGCCACACGCCCGGGTAGACGGAGAAGTAGCTCTCCCGGTACCGATGACCGTCGGGGTCGTTCCAGAACGACACGCGGCATGGATGGCATGGGCTCGGTGATCACGAGCTCACCGACCTCGTCGAGCACCGGGCTGCCCTCGTCGTCGAACGCCTCGACCTTCGCGCCCAGGCACCGGCACTGGATCTCGCCGGCATGGACCGGCAGGAGTGGGTTCGAACCGACGAAGGCCGTGCACAGGTCCGTTCCTCCGCTGATCGAGCCGAGCCAGAGATCCGGGTCGACCTGCTCGTAAGCCCAGGCGAAGGCTTCGGGCGAGAGCGGGGCGCCGGTGGATCCGATCGCGCGAAGCGCGTGGAGATCCGCCACCTTCTTGGGTTTGAAGCGGACCTTCACACATGCGTGCAGATAGGGCGCGCTTGTGCCGAGGTAGGTCATCCCGGTCTCTTCCGCGAGCCGCCAGAGCCTGCCGAGCCCGGGATGCGCGGGGCTCCCGTCGTACAGCACGATCGAGGCGCCGACGAGCAGTCCACTGACGAGGAAGTTCCACATCATCCAGCCCGTCGTCGTGAACCAGAAGAACCGGTCCCGCGGTCCGAGGTCCAGGTGGAGCGAGAGCGACTTCAGGTGCTCGAGGACGATCCCACCGTGTCCCTGCACCATCGCCTTGGGAAGCCCGGTCGTTCCCGACGAGTAGAGGATCCACAGCGGATGGTCGAAGGGGACGGGCTCGAACCGAGGCTCGGCCGGCTCCGCCAGCAGCTCGCTCCAACCCATCGCGTGTCCCGCGAGGCCGGACCCATCGGCGAGGAACGGGACAAGGACCAGCCGCTCCAGTCCCGGAAGGCCGTCGGCGATCTCCTGCACGACCGCGCTGCGGTCGTGGTCCGCACCGGCGTATCGATAGCCGTCGACGGCGACGAGCACCTTCGGCTCGATCTGGCGGAACCGGTCGACGACCGCACGGGCTCCGAAGTCCGGCGAGCACGAGGACCAGATCGCGCCCAGGCTCGCCGTGGCGAGGAACGCGATCACCGCCTCGGAACCGTTGGGCAGGAACGCCGCCACCCGGTCTCCGGCCCCGACACCGAGACGCCGCAAGCCCGCCGCCGCCGCGCCGACGCGCTGCGCGAGCTCGGCCCGCGTGAGGTCGAGCGCCCGCCCGTCCTCGCCCCGCGCGAAGATCGCCGGCCGGTCGTCGGCATCGGCGAGCGCGTGCTCGGCGTAGTTCAGGCGCGCACCTTCGAACCATCGGGCGCCTGGCATCCGGTGGTCGGGGAGCACGGCCTCGAATGGCGTGTGCGCGCGGACCCCGGAGAACTCCCAGATCGCTGACCAGAACCCCTCGAGGTCCGAGACCGACCAGCGCCACAGGGCGTCGTAGTCCTCGAACCGCAGGCCCCGCTCGCGTTCGAGCCAGCCCAGGAAACGCGTGAGGTTCGCATCGCGAACCAGTTCGTCCGGCGGACGCCAGAGCAGTTCGCCCTCTTGCATCACGCCCACGACCCTAGCGCCCGAGTGCGTTGACCGACGGTGGACCCGATGCTTGGATGCGGCATGGCCGACGGCGAGGGAGAAGGCTCGCCCAGACCGTCCGGCGAACCCGTTCCGGAACCGGCGGAACCCGGGGCCGGGATCGAGCGGGCCTCGGTGTTCTCGCGACGCGCGTTCGGTGTGCTCGTCGCGGCGCTGTTCGCGTTCGGCTCCTGCGGCGTCGCCCTCGGTCTGTACCAACTCTCGCGGACCGACGACGGTGACTCGTCTCCGGCGCCCTCACCGCCGATCCCGGCTCCGAGCGCTTCGAGCACCCCGTCCCCGAGCGAGTCGCCGAGCCCAACCGGCCAGCCGGCCCCCGATCTCGTGGTCACGGAGCTCGCGGCGACGTCCCTGACCGTCACGAACGTCGGGGACGCGCCGGCCGGCCGGTTCGTCGTCTCCGTGGGCGGCACGGCGTTCACCGTCGAGGACGGGTTGGCGCCCGGTGCGAGCGCGCGCTTGGACTTCAAGTGCCGACAGGGATCCCTCACCGCGGCTGCGGACTCGACCGATCGTATCGAGGAATCCGACGAGACCAACAACGCGCGGACCGCAGGCCCGTTCGACTGTCAGAGCCCGTCACCGTCCGAGTCGCCCAGCCCGACCGTCACCCCCAGCCCGACGCAAACGACGCCGCCACCCGCGCTCCCGGACCTCGTCGTGCAGAGCGTCTCCTCGGACGGGGTCACGGTGGCGAACATCGGGAACGGCTCGGCCGGCGGGTTCGTCGTGGACGTCGGCCCGGCGGGAACGTTCTCGATCGGGGGCCTCGCAGCCGGACGCAGCGCGACGGTCACGTTCCCCTGTACGGACGGAATGTTGACGGCGACCGCCGACGCGAGCGGCCGGGTGCAGGAATCGAACGAGCGGAACAACTCCCGCAGCGGCGGGCCGTTCCAGTGCCTGCCCGACCTGATCGTCTCCTCGCTCGGCCTGGATTCGGTGACGATCGCGAACATCGGACCCGGCGACGCCGGTCCCTCGATCGTCACCGTCGACGGACAGGCGCTGTCGGTCCCGGCGCTCGGGGCGGGGGAGAAGGTTCAGCTTGGCTACCAGTGCGTCGGCGGCAACGTCACGGCGTTCGCCGATGTACAGCAGCAGGTCGCCGAGTCCAACGAGGGCAACAACCAGCGCTCGGCCGACGTCGGGCAGTGTGGGATCCCGTGAGTTCTGCGGGAGTCGATCCCGGATCGCTGGCCCGCCTGGATTCGAACCAGGACTAACTGATCCAGAGTCAGCCGGGCTACCGTTACCCCACGGGCCAGTGGGACTTCGATGCTATCAGGGGCCCCCACCGGTCACGGGGAACGTCTCGAGCCCGGGAGGGATGTTCGCGCGGAACGAGCCGAGGACGCGGAAGAAGTCCTCGCGTTCGGCTTCCCACCGCCCCGGCGGGAAGACCGCGGCGACGAGGAATCCCGTCCCGCCCTCGCCAAGCGTGATCGCCGCCGCGAGGCTCGCCGTCGCCTGTCCGTCCTGCGTGATGTCGGCGACGAGCAACCGTCCCGCGTGGCCGTCGATCCGAACCGGGTCGTCGACCTGCACATCGATAGCCGGGTCCCCGGTGAGGAAGTACAGGCCCATCTGCTCGAGGTCGTCGAAGCCACTCGTCGCGATGACGAGGGCCTCGTAGATCGTCTGGTCCTGTGGCTGTTCCGGCGCGAGGTTGAACGCGGTCGTCGTGGGTGCGGCGGGGCTCGGCTGCGGCGGGCTCGCGACGACTCCGGTCAGCAGGCCCGGCCCCTCGCCGGTGGATTGCGGCGGCGTCACGGTGATGTCGTGCGCCGCCGGAAGGTTCGTCACGAAGAATCCCTCGGGGTCGTAGTACCTCGCGAACTCCCGTCCCGAGTCGCCGGAGCACGCGGCGAGGAAGAGGGCCAGAGCGCAGGCGCCGAGGAGTTTCCTCACGACCCCATCATCGTCGCATGGGGTCGGGGCATTGACCATGGGGAGCGCCTCTCGTTACGGTGGAAGGGACGCGGGAGGCACGATGAACAAGAACGGACTCGTCGCCGAGGTGGCCAAGCGGACCGGATCGAGCAAGGCCGACGTCGGCCGGATGGTCGACGCCTCGATGGACGTCATCCGCGAGACCGTCGCCCGAGGCGACCGTGTTTCGCTCGTCGGGTTCGGCACGTTCGAACGCAAGCGCCGGAACAAGCGGATCGCGCGGAACCCGAGGAAACCACAGACGCCGATCGTGGTGCCCGCCCGGGACCTGCCTTGGTTCTCGCCCGGCAAGGAGTTCAAAGAGTTGATCGCGGCGAAGCGGCGCAGGGTCTCGTCGCGGCGCTAGCGCTTCGGCGAGCGCCTCAGCGAACGGCTCAGAAGGTCACGATCCGAAGCGTCCGGGCGAGCTTGCGGCCGCCCTCCTCCACGAGGTCGAACCGCACCCGCTGCCCGATCCGCAGACCGAGGATCCCCGACCCCTCGACGGACGTGGCGTCGATCAAGACCTCGGTGCGGTCGTCCATCAACAGAGATCCCGCGCGCTCCCCGAGGTCGAAGTCCCTGATCGTTCCCTGCGGCATGGTTCCTCCTGGGTCGTTCTCTACGCGATATGTCGAAGTCGCTCCGGCAGGTCCATCTGCAAGCAGACGTCCCGGGTGCGCCCGCGCCGGCCCTCGGACAACAGCGCGAGGATATCGCCGGGCCGGTCGAGGTCGAACGAGAGCTCCCTGCGATCGATCACCGCGGCCGGGAGCCCGCGTTGCGCGGCGAGCTCGAGATGACGCCGGAACGAGTCAGGGCCGAAGCGGGCCGGGATCGCCTTGGGCGGGCGCCGGAGCAGCAGGCTGGTGCCGACCTCGTCGGCCGAGCGCGCCAGCACCACGGCACCCAGCGTTCGGAACGCCTCGTGCAACGCCTCAGGCGTCACGAGTGGAAGATCGCCGGGAAGGATCGCGAGCGCGTCGGCGGCCTGTTCGTTCGCGAGCTGCTCGACCTGACGGATCGCGCCGGCCAGCGAGGGTTTCTCCTCGCTCACCGGGCGTACGCCACGGCGGGCGGCGATCTCGAGCGCGACCTCGTCGGGCGAGACCACCCATGTCTCCCATCCCGGTACCGCCTTCGTGGCGTCGAGGACGTCCTCGAGCATCGCGAGCGTCAGCGCGCCGCGCTCGAGCGTGGTGAGCGTGGGAGCGAGGCGCGTCTTCGCGCGCGCGAGCGACTTCACGGGAACCGCGATGATCCGCACGTCCCCAAGGCTAACGCTCGGGAGTGGGTTCGGCTGCGTGGGAAGCGGTAGCATCCGTCGCCCGGGAGAGCCACCGTGCCGCACGCACGAGCGGCCGGCGTTCCACGATCGAGGAGGGCGACCGCTGGAGCCCTGGTACCGCGTGATGGAGACCGTGCTGCGGCCGCCGCTCCAGCTCTGGTTCAACTGGCGGCTCGAGGGTCTGGAGCGGATCCCCTCCGAGGGGCCGTTGATCGTGGCCGGGAACCACCTGTCCTACCTCGATCCGCTCGCGCACGGCTACTTCGTCGACGCGGCGGGCCGCCACCCGCGATTCCTGGCGAAGCAGGAGCTCTTCGACAAGCCGGTCGTCGGCCCGGTGCTCCGAGGCGCCGGGCAGATCCCGGTCCGCCGCGGCGCGGGCGACGCGACGCCGCTCGAGGATGCGCAGCGGGCGCTGAAGGAGGGCGAGGTTGTCGTGATCTATCCGGAAGGCACCACCACGACGACGAACGCCGACTTCTCGCCGGGGCCGGGCAAGACCGGCGCGGTCCGCCTTTCGCTCGCGACCGGTGTTCCGATCCTTCCCGTCGCGACCTGGGGCGGCCAATACGTGTGGCGCAGGGATGGACGACAGAGCCTCGCGTTCGGACGCCCGATCTGGGTGCGCGCCGGCGAACCGCTCGACCTCCCGTCGCGTGCCGTGGCCGATGCCGATCCCGCGACGGTGCGCGCGCTCACCGATGAGCTGATGGGCGAGCTCTCCACCCTCGTCGCGGACCTGCGGGAGCGGTATCCGGCTCGATGGGCGCGCGTGACGGGGCCGGAACCTCGCCGCCGAAGCACGGAGTAGGCTGGGCCGCGTGACCGACGAGCGTGCTCCGGGCTTCGCCACGCGAGCGATCCACGGCGCGCGCATGCCGCCGGTCGAACAGGATGCCCCGAGCGTGCCGATCTTCCAGGTCTCCACGTTCCGGTTCGACACCTCCGAGGACTACGCCGAGACGATCGCGTTCCGTCGCCCCGGCTACACGTACACGCGCGGCTACGGCAACCCAACCCTGCGTGCGTTCGAAACGCTCATGGCCGATCTCGAGGGCACCGAGGCGGGCTTCTCGTTCGCCAGCGGCATGGCGGCCATCCACACCGTGGTCACGTCCATGGCCGCCTCCGGCGACCGGATCGTTGCGAGCCCCGAGCTGTACGGCGGGACGTACGCGTTGTTCAAGAAGGTCATGCCGCGATACGGGATCGAGGTCACCTTCGTCGACGCGCACGATCTCGCCCGGGTCGAGGAGGCCCTCCCGGGGTCGCGGCTGTTCTACTGCGAGACGATCGCGAACCCCAACGTGACCGTCGCCGATCTCGAGGCGCTCGGGCGCGCGTGCCGCGATGCCGGAGTTCCCGCCGCGGTCGACAACACGTTCGCCTCCCCGTACCTGTGCAACCCGGCGCGCTACGGGTTCGACTTCGTGCTCCATTCGGCGACGAAGTACGTGGGTGGGCACAACGACCTGATCGGCGGGGTCGTGTGCTCGGACGAGGAGAACGCCGCCCGGCTTCGCGACACGGTGATCGAGACCGGGGGGACGATGGCGCCGCTCGAAGCCTGGCTCTGCATGCGCGGACTCGCGACCCTGGAGCTCCGGATGCAACGTCACGGCGAGAACGCGCTGGCGCTCGCCACCTTCCTGCAGGAGCACCCGAACGTGGAACGGGTCCACTACCCGGGCCTGTCGTCGCATCCCCAGCACGAGCTCGCGCGCCGGCAGCTCCCGAGGGGCTGTGGCGGGATGCTCGCGTTCGAGGTCCGAGGCGGCGTCGAGGCGGGCCAGCGCTTCTGCGACGCGCTCGAGCTGGCCTGGATCGCCGCGAGCCTCGGCGGGACGCACACCCTGGTCGGCCACGCCGCATCCACGACGCATCGTCAGCTCGACGCGGATGCGCGCCGCGCGGCCGGGATCGGCGACGGCCTGATCCGGGTAGCCGTCGGGATCGAGGACGTGGACGACATCGTCGAGGACTTCGCCCGCGCGCTGGAGAAGGTGTGAGACGCCGGGTCGTCGTCCTGTTCGGCGGCCGCTCCGCCGAGCACGAGGTCTCCGTGATCTCTGCTCGCTCGGTGATCGAGGCGCTCGATCCGCAGCGGTACGAGGCGATCGCGATCGGCGTGACGAAGGAGGGACACTGGCAGCGCTTGCCAGATGGACCCCCCGTGCGATCGGGCGAAGGACGGAGCGCGCTCGCCGGCGTGGCGAACGAGTCGGGCCGGGATGTGGCGCTGGACCAGGAGCCCGGCTCGCACGCCCTCGTCGGACCCGACGGTGTCCGAACCGAGATCGACGTCGTCTTCCCGGTCATGCACGGCCCCTACGGCGAAGACGGGTCGGTGCAGGGGTTCCTCGAGATGGCCGGCGTGCCGTACGTCGGCTCGGGGGTGCTCGGCTCGGCCGTGGGGATGGACAAAGCCGTGCAGAAGGTCCTCTTCCTCGACGCCGGCATCCCGGTCGTGCAGAGCGAGGTCGTGCACGAGCGCGTGTGGGAAGAGGACCCCGAGGGCGTCGAGGCGCGCGCCGAGCACCTGGGTTACCCGCTGTTCGCCAAACCCGCGTCGCTCGGCTCCTCGGTCGGCATCACGAAAGTGCATGCGGCGGAGGAGCTCCGCGGTGCGCTCGAGGAAGCGTTCCGGTACGGCCGCAAGGCGCTGCTCGAGCGCGCCGTCGAGGAAGGACGTGAGATCGAGTGCGCCGTGCTCGGCAACGACGACCCCGTCGCTTCGGTGGCGGGTGAGATCGTCCCGCGGGGGCGTCACGAGTTCTACGACTACGAAGCGAAGTACCTCGACGAGCGCGGGGCGGAGCTGATCGTGCCGGCGGACATCCCCGCCGAGACGCTCGAGGAGGTCCAGCGCCTGGCCGTCACGGCCTTCCGCGCGATCGACGCCGCGGGGATGGCGCGCGTGGACTTCTTCCTGACACGCGACGGACGCGTCCTGCTGAACGAGGTGAACACGATCCCGGGCTTCACGAGCATCTCGATGTACCCGAAGCTCTGGGAGGCCTCGGGGGTCCCGTATGCGGATCTCGTCGATCGCCTCATCGACCTCGCGATGGAACGGCACGAGGTCGAGCGGAAGAAGGGAACCGGCGCCTAGCCGCGCCGCCCGGGTCCCGAACTCCTACAGGTGGACGACGGGGCAGGTCAGGGTCCGGGTGATGCCCTCGACCCCCTGGATCTTCGCGACGACGAGCTTGCCCAGCTCATCGACGTTCTTGGCCTCTGCGCGCACGATCACGTCGTAGGGGCCCGTGACGTCCTCGGCCTCGGACACGCCGCTGATCTCGCGGACCTCCTTCGCGACCTGCGCGGCCTTTCCGACCTCGGTCTGGATCAGGATGTAGGCCTGGACCACCGACGACCTCCTCGTTAGGCGGGCCCAATGCTATGCAGCGACGTCCGCGCGCGGCAAGCCGAGGGCGACCGAGCGCCGAGCGTGGCATCATCGGATCGTGGGCGTGATCCCCGATCGCCGGCGGGAGCTCGACGAGGAGGGGTCCCGACGCGAGATGGAGGAACGGTGATCTTCGCCGACCGGACCGACGCCGGCGAGCAGCTGGCGAAGGCGCTCGTCGACCACGTCGGCACCGACTCCGTCGTCCTCGCGATCCCGCGCGGGGGCGTCATCGTGGGCGAGGTCGTCGCGCGAGCCCTCGGTGCTCCCCTCGATGTCGTCGTGCCGCGCAAGATCGGTGCACCGGGCAACCCCGAGCTCGGCATCGGCGCGGTGGCGCCGGGCGTGCGGGTGCTGGACCGGCGTCTCCTGCAGGCCCTTCGCGTGACGCCGGAGTACCTCGAGCGCGAGATCGCCGCGCAGGAACGCGAGATCGAGCGTCGCGAGCGCGCCTACCGGCGGGGCCGACCGCCGGTCGACGTGAAAGGGAAGGTGGCGATCGTGGTCGACGACGGCATCGCGACGGGGAGCACCGCGGCGGCCGCGCTCCGCTGGGCTCGCGCGCGAGGAGCGTCGAAGGCGATCCTGGCGGTGCCCGTCGCACCGGTGCCGTCGCTCCGCCGGCTGGCGGACGAAGCGGACGAGATCGTGGTGCTCGCCACGCCCGAGCCGTTCCTGGCGGTCGGGGAGTGGTACCGGCGCTTCGACCAGACGAGCGACGACGAGGTGGTCGCCGCCCTCGACCGGGTGAACGGGGAACGGGGATGAGGGTTTTCGAGATCGTGCTCGCGTCTCTGTTGGCGCTCGTGGGCATCCGGTCGCTCGTGAAATGGTCGGGTCGCCGGTTCGAGGGTGTCGACGCGACCGACCACGCGCTGTACGCCCTGTTCGTCACCGGACGCGCCGGTCTGTGGTTCGCCCTCGCGGGGTTCTTCGCGATCTACGCGACGGTGGAAACGCCGGGGCGCCCGGGCCTGGACGAGCTCGAGCAGTACCGCTGGTACCTGATCGTCCCTCTCGTCCTCGCCAGCTTCCAACTCGTCGGCGGCTGGTTCCTCGGACGAAGGACCCCTCCCGAGCGCTAGTGCGTTGGCCTACCGCTTCGCTACTTGAGGCCTCGCGAATCGGCCTACCGCTTCGCTACTTGAGGCCTAGCCGGCAGCCTTCACGATCTCGGGGGTGAGCTCGGGGAACTCCTCGAGCCGCGCGACGCGCTCCGCCTTCAGCCGCTCGACGAGGTCGGCGTACTCCTGCATCCGGCCCAGGCGTTCGTACAGCCGGCGAGGACGCAGGAGCTCCGCGTCGTCGAAGTCCGGGACGCGCTCGGCCACCAGGTAGCCGAAGTCGTCGTCCTCGGTCCAGGCGATGGATCCCTCGGCGATGCCCTTCACGCATGCCGAGGTGTGCGGGATCTTCACCTTCTTGGAGCGCTCGTCGCGCTCGTCGCCGCCCACGCGGCCGGTGTTCAACAGATAGGTATCGATCGGGTGCGTCCCCAGAAGCTCGAGGATCCGGTTGCCCTGCAGCCCGTGGGGGAGCGGGAAGAACGGGTTCGTCCCCGGCACGCGCAGGAACTTCCCCGCCTCGGCGGCGCCACCGGCCGACGTGCCCGTCGTCTCGCCGAGCATGAAGTACGCCGCCGCCTGCTCCTGATCGAGCTTGGCGACCGCGGGGATGATGTTCTGGTTCCGGTTCAAGATCAGGAGACAATCGACGGTGCCGACCGTCGTCGCGTCGCGAGAGCGCGCGAGGTCGCCCATCTCGAAGACGGCGCGGCCGTTCTGGGTGTAGCTCTCCTCGAAGAAGTTCACGTTGCCGCGCGCGTCCTGGTACACGTTCTCCAGGTAGGACGACGACTTCACCACGGCGTCGTAGATGTTCGGTTCGAACTCGGGATCCAGGCTGAAGGTCTTGGCGAAGCATCCGTTCTCGGTCCCGTAGGCCTTGCCACCGGGCATCAGCGCGACGAAGTCGTCCTGCACGGGCTCGCTGCCGTTCTGCACCGTGAACGTCGTCGTCGTCTTGCCGGTCCCGGACAGGCCGATGATCATGAATACCTTCTCGCCGTCCGCCGTCGGGATCACCTTGAGGCCGGCGTGCAGGGCGAGGCCGCCGAGGCCGTAGACCTTGTTGTTCCACATGCGCAGGCCGCCCTTCTTGGACTCGCCGAAGTAGTCCGAGTTGAGCACCCTCGTCACGCCGTTCTCGAGGTCGACCGCGATCACCCGGTCGTCGGGGTAACCCGGCGCCGCGAGGTTCGGCGTGTAGATCACCTGCACCTCGGGCTCGTCGCGATCCTCGCGAGGGAAGTAGAGCTTCCGCTGCATCCCGGCGATGTTCGCGTTCGCCTTCTCGATCAACAGGCGCGCCTTCGTTGCGAATCCCGGATCGTTGCCGATGGATCCGTCGATCGCGACGACGTCGCGGCCGCGAAGGTACTCGTCCTGCAACTTGGCGATGCGGGCGTACTCCTCGCGGGTCATCGTCTTTCCGGACGAGGCCTCGCCGACGACGTACGTACTCCCCGCGCTCCGTGAGGTGACCTTCGTCTGCACGTTCACGTTGCCGAACTCGGTGATGCGGCACTGCGGCATCTGCTCGGTGAACGCCCGCAGCTCCTCGACCGAAGGATTGTCGTGGACCGAGCGCGCCTGGACCTTCACGGGGAGAACTCCTTCGTCGGGTTCGGCGCCCGAAGAGCGCCGGTCGAAGACGCTCCGAGCGGCCTTATCCTACCCAACGGACCGCGGGATCTGACTGCGCCGGAACGGACGGACGCACCCAGGCGGTCGCGACGAAGCGGATGGAACTCACCGAGGACGAGCTGATCGCGGCGATCACCCGGCTGCTGTCCGGATCGCAGCCCGGGGTCGTCGTCGGCGTGGGCGACGACGCCGCGGTCATCGAACCAGGACGGGGTCAGCAGGTCCTGACCACCGATCTCCTGATCGAAGGGGTCCACTTCGAGCGCGCGTCGATCTCGCCACGCGACCTGGGCGCCAAGGCCGTCACCGTCAACGTCTCCGATATCGCGGCGATGGGCGGCAGTCCTCGCGCCGCGCTCGCCGGGATCGGCCTGGCGCCGGACGTCGAGGCCGCGTGGGTGATGGAACTGTACGGAGGGATGCGCGACGCCTGCGCGGAGTACGCGCTCGCTCTCGTCGGCGGTGACACGAACCGCGCCGATCTCGTCGTGGTGTCGGTGACGGTGGTCGGGGAGGTGTCGCCAGGTCGCGCCGTGACGCGTTCGGCGGCTCGGATCGGCGACGCGATCGTGGTGACCGGTGCGCTCGGGGCGGCCGCCGGAGGCCTCGCACTCTCGCGCGCGCAGCCGGCAGCGATGACCGCCGCGTTGTCGAGCCCCTGGGGCCGCGCGTTGCTCGACGCCCTTGCGCGGCCGGTCGCGCGGGTGGGCGAGGGCCAGACGCTGGCGCAGTCGGGCGCGCACGCGATGATGGATCTGTCGGACGGGCTCGCGAAGGATCTCTCGCGGCTCTGCCTCGCGAGCGGGGTGGGCGCCCGCGTCGAGCTGGCCGCCGTCCCCGTCGCCGAACCCCTGCGTGCCGGAGCGGCGTCGCTGGGCGTGGATGCGCTCGAGCTCGCCCTCGGCGGCGGGGAGGATTACGAGCTCGTCGCGACGCTGGATCCGACCGACGCCGAGGCCGCTCGCCGCGTGCTCGATGAGCGGTTCGGCGTGACGCTCACGACGGTGGGCACCATCATCGAAGGAGAAGGTCTCGTCGCCGTCGGCGACGACGGGCGCGAGACCCCGCTCGGTTCGAAGGGATGGGACCATTTCGCATGAGCGAGCACGCGCCTCGCCCCCGGGCACTGTCCGTTGCCGGTTCCGACTCGGGTGGCGGTGCCGGGATCCAAGCGGACCTGAAGACGTTCAGCGCGCTCGGGGTGTTCGGGATGACGGCGATCACCGCCGTGACGGTGCAGAACACCAAGGGTGTCTTCGGATACGAAGCCTTGTCGCCCGAGACGGTGGGCGATCAGATCCGCGCCGTCGCCACCGACATCGGCGTCGACGCGGCGAAGACGGGCATGCTCGCGTCGGCGGCGATCGTCGAGGCGGTGGCCGACGCGATCGCCGAGACCCGGATCCCCAACCTCGTCGTCGATCCGGTCTTCCTTTCCAAGCACGGGCACGCGCTCCTCGACGAGGACGCCGTCGGCGCGCTCCGCGAACGTATCCTGCCGCTGGCCACGCTCGTAACCCCGAACCTGCCCGAGGCGGGTGGCCTCGCCGGGTTCCGGGTGGAGACGCGCGAGCAGATGGAGAACGCGGCTCGGGCGATCCTGGCGATGGGCCCGTCCGCCGTGCTGGTCAAGGGCGGGCATCTCGAGGGGACCGATCGCGCCGAGGACCTGTTCCTCGACAGGCGCGACCCCGTGTGGATCGGGGCCGAGCGCATCGACACGCCCCACACCCACGGCACGGGGTGCGTCCTCTCCTCGGCGATCACGGCGTATCTCGCGAAGGGCGAGGACCTGCTGCCTGCCGTGCGGCTGGGGAAGGCGTTCGTGACCGAGGCGATCCGCCACGCGCTACCGATCGGTCAGGGGATCGGGCCGGTCGATCCGTTGTTCGGGATCCGCCCCGTGTGAACGCGCTCGAGCCGGGTCAGCCGGCCCGTTGGATCTGCGCTAGCCGGCGCGCTGGACCCGGCCGGCCTTCAGGCAGCTCGTGCAGGCGTTCACGCGTTTCGGCGTCCCGTTGACCACCGCGCGCACCCGCTGGACGTTCGGGTTCCACCGCTTCGGAGAGCGGCGGTGGGAGTGGGAGACCTGCATGCCGAAGAACGGCTTCTTCCCGCAGATGTCGCAGACGGCTGCCATGACCGGTCAAGGGTAGCAAACGCCGCAGGCCGGCCAGCAGTTGCGCCGGGGGCTGCGGGTGGCGCACAGTTGGCCCGTCGCCGAGGGGGGATCGCCATGCCGAAGGACGAGGTCGGATACATCTTCATCCGCGACCCAGATCCGGATCCGCGGACCGTGAAGCAGAACCTCGCGAGACAGCCGGGCGTCTACTTCGTCGCCGAGTTCGTCGGGACGTTCGTCGTGTTCGCGGCCGTCGAGTTCGACACGCTCCAGGAGCTCCAGGAGGCGATCTCAGGGGTCTACTGGGAGGCGGGGTTGCGCTCGGAGACCTCGACGATCGTCCAGTCGAGCCGGTTGGCGGCACCCAAGCGCGGCAGTCCCGAGTACTGCGGACTCGTCCGCGCGACGATCGCCGACCGCGATCCGTTCGAGGTGCTGGAGGATCTCGATCGGAAGTTCGAGCAGCGCTTCAACGAGGATCCGAACCACGAGCACTTCTGGTACGGCGCGGCGCTCGTCACCGGCGGGTACGACCTGTTGATCGATCTCGGCGCGGACACCAAGGGGAAGGTCAACGAGATGGTCGCCCGGGACGTCAGGGCGGTTCCCGGCATCCGCAGGACGGTCACCGCGCACGCGCACCTCCCGGGCAACGAGATCCGGCCCGGCAAGCCGGCTTCGTAGGCGCGGTGAGTCCCCGCCCGAGGGCGGTCGTCGACGGGCGGGGGGAGCGCAAGCTCGTCACCGTCTTGTTCGTCGACCTGACCGGATACACCGCGCTCTCGGCGTCGCTCGATCCGGAGGAGGTCTACCGGTTCCTGCGCCCGGGGCTCTTGGCGTTGCAGCGCATCGTCGAGCGGTTCGGCGGAACGGTCCCCCAGCTCATGGGGGACGGCTTCATGGCGATCTTCGGTGTGCCCTCGACCCACGAAGACGACGCCGAGCGTGCCGTCCGCGCCGCGCTCGCCGTCCGCGAACACGTCGCCGAGCTCAATGCCGCGCATCGGGAGATCCCGTTCCCGGAGGTTCATGCGGGCATCAACTCGGGAGAGGTGATGGTGGCACCGTCATCAGAGCGGTCCGGTTTCGCCGTGATCGGCGACACCGTGAACACGGCGTCCCGGCTCGCCGACCTTGCGCCCGGCGGCGTCATCCTCGTCGACGAGCGCACACGCGGAAGGTCGGCCCACGCCGTCCGGTATGGACCGCGGCGCGACCGCCGGGCCAAGGGGAAGCCGGAGAGCCTTCCGACGTTCGAAGCGCGCGGTCTGCGCCCCGGCTCCACGACCAGGACGGGCTCGTCCAGCGTCTTCGTCGATCGCCGGGACGCGATCGATCGCGTTCGCGAGGAGCTGCGGGAGATCGAGCGGTCCGGACACGCACGCGTGCTCCTGGTGACCGGCGAGCCGGGCTCGGGCAAGAGCCGGCTTGCCGCCGAGCTCCGTCGCCGGCGCGTGGCCCGCGTGCTGGTCGGCCGGTGCCGTTCCTTCGGCGATCCTCTCCCGCTCCAGGCCTTGGCCGAGGCGGTGGCTTCCGGGCTGGGCCTCGCGCCCGATGCGAGCGCTCAGGCGATCGACGACACGGTGAGCGGGCTCGCGCCACGGGTGCCTCGGCCCGACCGTCCCGGCCTCGCGCGCGACCTCCGGCTCCTGCTCGGGACCGAGCCGGCCGCGGGCGAGCACCGAGGGTCCGTCCAGGACGCCGTGCGTGCGGGGCGCGTGGCGATCGAGCTCGTGGCCAGCGAGGGCCCATCGATCGTGGTGATCGACGACCTGCACTGGGCGAGCGCCGAGCTCATGGACGTGCTGCGCGACGTGCAACGCGAGCCTTGGGCGGCGCGCGTCCTGTTCCTCGGGTTGTCCCGGCCGGGACCCGGTCTGCGGGGGCTCGCCCAGATCGAGCTCCCGCTCCTGGAGGCTGACGACATGCGACGGCTGGCTCGGCACGTCCTTGGCCATGAGGTCCCCGAGGCCGTCGAGGCGACCCTCACCCGAGCCGGCGGGAACCCGCTCTTCCTGGAGGAGACGCTCGGGATGCTCATCGAGGCGGGCGCGCTCGCACCCGACGAGGGGACCTGGCGGGTGGTGGATCCCGAAGGCCTGCGCCGGGTCCCATCCACGATCCGGCTGCTGATCGCGGCGCGACTCGACGGCCTCCCGCCGGGGGAGAAGGCGGTCCTGCAGAGCGCCGCGGTCTCGGGAGAGGTCACCTGGGACCGGCTCCTCGAGCAGGTGCACGGCGGTGAAGGGCTCCGCGCGAAGCTCCGCTCGCTCGAACGCCGAGGTCTCCTCGTTCGACGGCCGAGCTTGATCCCCGGCGCGGTCGCGTACGAGACGAAGCACCTGCTGATCCGCGACGTCGCGTACGAGTCGCTCCCCCGTGGGGAGCGCGCCACGTTGCACCACGCGATCGCCGATTGGCTGCGCGAACAGAGCGGGGCGCTGACGGAGGAGCCGCTCGGTCTGCTCGCGCACCACTACGAGCGGGCATGGACGCTGGCACGGTCCCGGACCGATCCCTCGCCGGTCGATGACACCGCGGCACTCGCGGTCCGTCATCTGCGGCGATGGGCGGACCGAACGTTCGCGTACGAGGCGCGGCTCGCGGAGTCCATCTACGAGCGAGCCATCGCCGTCGCGGTCTCTTCCGCCGGCTCGATCGGCGACGCGGAACTCGCCGATCTTCGGATCGGCCGTGCGGAGAGCCTGATCGAGATGGGCCGCCACCGCGAGGCGCGTGCCGACGCCTCGGAGGCGCGCGCGCTCGCGACGAAGTTGCGCGACCGAGGCCGCCGGGCTCGCGCGCTCCTGGCGCTCGGCCGGACCGAGTCCGACCTGGGCCGGGCAACGCGCGCGCGGAACCTGTTCGAGGACGCCCGGAAGCTGTTCCACGCCGAGCGGGACCTGCGCGGCGAGGCCTGGGCCCTGCATCGCCGCTCCGAGTCCTGGAGCGTCGCGGACTACGACCGGGAGCTCGAGGATCTCGAGGAGTCCTACCGGCTGTTCGGGCGCGCGCGAGACCGCTGGGGGCGAGCGATCGCGGCGCAGGACCTCGCCTACCTGCTCACCCCGCGCGGGGGCGCCGAGTTCCGCCGATGGTTCGAGCGAGCGAACCGACTCGCGGGCGACGAGGGCGACCTTCGGTCGCGCGCGTCGCTCGCGCGCACGGCGGGCTACGCGGCGTTCTACCGGGGCGAGCACGCCCTCGCGATCGCGCACATGCGCGAGGCGCAGCCGCTCGCCGCTCGGTGTGGTGACCGATACGCCGAGGCCGACGCCTTGCTGATCCAGGCGTTGTCCGAAGGGACCGTCGGGTCACCGAGCGAGGCGGCGGATCTGGCGGAGGACCTGCTGCGGGTGGCTCGGGAGCTGGGTTCCTCGCGCCTGCACGCGCTCGGGCTCCTGGCGGAGGCTCGCGCCGCCGTCCGCCGAGGCGAACCGGGAGTTTCTTCCCGGCGGCTCGCCTCGGCCCGGCGCCTGGTCGAACAGCGGCGACAGGCGCTCACGCGGATGGACGTCGCGCTCGTGGAGGCGTGGATCCGGCTCGACCGTGGGCAGTGGAACGAGGTGCGACCCCTGGCGACACGTCTCGGATCGGGCGCACAGCGGCACGGTTGGGCGCTCTGGCAGCCGCTCGCGTCGTTGCTTCGAGGCCGGGCCGCCCTGGGCGCCGGCCGGTTCGACGAGGCGGAGCGCGAGCTGGCCGGCGCGGCCGCGGAGGCGCGTCGGAGCGGCGCGAGCGGAACCGAGCATCTCGCCACACTCCTCGCGACCCAGAGCCGGCTCCTGTCCGGCGCCGGGCCGGGCGCCGCAACACGTGAGGGGCGCGCGGAGCAGGCGGAGGACCCCGAGACCGACGCAGTCGCGAAGGAGAACCGCGCCCTGCGCGCACTTGCGGACGGCCATCCGGATCTGGCGCACGACCATCTCCAGGCCGCCGCGGCCTCGTGGGCTTCGCTCGGCGCGACCGTATGGTCGGCGCGGGCCTTGCGGATGTCGGCGGAGACCTCGCATCGCGCGGGCAAGGCGCGCATGCGGACCGGACTCGTGAAGCGATCGGATTCGATCCTGGACGTCTTGCGGACGCCGGCTCCCGCGCGTCTTTCGATCCGGCGGATGAGCGAGGACCTGGCGGGGCGCGGCTGACCGAGGGCCGCGCCGGCAGGCGAACGGACTCCCGGCGCGCGATCAGCCGGCCGCGAGCGCGTCCAGTCGCATCGTGAGCTCGTCGGCGGGGATCGGTCCGACCCATCGCTCCACGAGGTTCCCGCCGGCGTCGTAGAAGAGCGTCACCGGCTGGCCGAGTAGTCCGAGCCCGTCACGGATCGACGCGGGAGGATCGAACACGCTCGGGTACGTCCAGCCGAACTCCTGCATGAACGCGCGCGCACCCTCACGGGCATCCAGGATGTCCACGCCGAGGAACTGCACCCGGTCGCCGTAGGACCCGTGCGCGGAGGCGAGGTGCGGAGCTTCGTCGCGACACGGTGCACACCACGACCCCCAGAAGTTCACGAGGACCGGCGTCCCTTCGAGTTGCCCGAGGAGCCGCTCGAAGCGCGGGAGATCGAACTCGGGAAGGGCGGCCGCGTCGGCCGGAAGCAGCGTCGCGGCCGCCGCATTCCCGGCCGGGACGGGCGAGCGTGAACCGAGGCCGGGGTCGGTCGAGGGTTCCGAGCACGCCGCGGCGGCGAACGCCGTCACCAGGATCAGGGCAACCGCGCGGGGGGAGCTCACCGGGCGCATGGTAGAACGCACGCATGGTCTACGACGCCGGCGCGAAGCGGGTTCGGCGCCGATGGCGCTGAGCCTCGACGCGCCCGTCTCCTCGATCGACCGGCAGCTCGCGAACCGCCGAACGGGTCTTCGAGCCAAAGGGCCGCCCGCCGCCGAGGTCCTGGCCGGCATCGAGATCCACACGGTGCGCGACCTCCTCCATCACTATCCCCGCCGTTACATCGACCGTTCGCAGGTCTCCCGCATCGGCGAGCTGCGGGTGAGCCAGTACGCTACGGTGATCGCCCGGGTCAAACGCGTGAACAAGCGGCAGACGCGCAACCGCCGTTCGATGGTGACCGTCACGCTCACGGACGGCTCGGGCTACCTGGATCTCACGTTCTTCAATCAACCGTGGATCGCGAACGCCTACCGTGCCGGCCACGAGCTCGCGGTGTCGGGCGTGGCGCAGCTGTACCGCGGAAGGATGCAGCTGGCCAATCAGGAGGTCGAGCTCCTGAAGGGGGACGAGCAGGACCTCGTCCACACCGGGCGCATCACGCCGGTGCACCGTGCAACGGAAGGGATCACGACCCGGACCGTTCGCGAGCTCGTCTGGCGTGCCTTGGAGCAGATCCCCGAGATCGCGGACCCGCTTCCGCAAGCCATCGTGCGAGCCGAATCGCTCCAGGAGTTCGACCGGGCCATCCGGCGGATCCACTTCCCCGACGATCAGAAGGAGCTCCACGCGGCACAGGAGCGGCTCAAGTTCGACGAGCTGTTCATCCTCGAGCTCGGCGTCGCGTTCCGCAAGCATCGGGTCGAGCGGGCCGAGCAGGGGATCGTGCACCGCCCGGACGGACCGCTCGTCGAGCGCCTGCTGGCGACGGTGCCGTTCGAGCCGACGAAGGCGCAGCGGCGCGCGATGGAGGAGGTCGGCGGCGCGATGGCGCGCTCGAGTCCGATGAACGTGTTGCTCCAGGGTGACGTCGGTTCGGGCAAGACGCTCGTCGCGCTGCACGCGGCACTCGTCGCGATCCAGAGCGGACATCAGGCGGCGGTGATGGCGCCGACGGAGGTCCTCGCCGGCCAGCACTTCCGCTCGATCGACGCGCTGCTCGGTCCCTTCGGCGCCGTGCCGTTCCTCGATCTCGCGGAGGAACGGAGCGCGAGCGATGGGGGGCAGGGCTCGCTGCTCGATCCGGTGCCACCCGAGAACGACGAGCAGGCGCGGGTGACGTATGCCTTGCTGAGCGCCGCCATCACCGGGAAGGATCGCCGCCGGATCCTCGACGGCATCGCGAGCGGCGACGTCGACCTCGTGGTGGGAACACACGCGCTGGTCCAAGAAGGCGTGTCGTTCGCGGATCTCTCGCTCGCCGTGATCGACGAGCAACACCGGTTCGGTGTCCACCAGCGCATGGCGCTGAAAGGCAAGGGCGGGTCACCCGACGTGCTGATCATGACCGCCACGCCGATCCCGCGGACGCTCGCGCTCACGTACTACGGAGACCTGGACGTCGTCGTCCTCGACGAGATGCCGACCGGTCGGCAGCCCGTCGAGACCCGTATCGCACGAACCGGGCCGGAGCGCGAGACGGCGTACGACCTCGTGCGACGCGAGATCGAAGCGGGCCGCCAGGCGTTCGTCGTGTGCGCCGCGATCGACGAGGCGAACAAGACCGAGGTCCGTGCCGCCGAGGCCGAGGCTGCGCGCCTGGCCACCGACGTCTTCCCCGACCTGTCCGTCGAGCTGCTCCACGGACGCATGCGTCCCGCCGATAAGGAACGGCGGATGGACGCGTTCCGCTCGGGCGAGCACCACCTGTTGATCTCGACCACCGTGATCGAGGTGGGTGTCGACATCCCGAACGCGACCGTCATGCTCGTCGAGAACGCCGAGCGCTTCGGCCTCGCGCAGCTGCACCAGCTGCGGGGACGCATCGGCCGCGGCGCCCATCGCTCGTACTGCGTCTTGTTCGACGAGAGCAAGGAGGACAACGAGGAGGCTCGGCGGCGCTTGGAAGCCATGGTCGCGACGACCGACGGGTTCGCGCTCGCCGATGAGGACCTTCGCCTCCGCGGCGAAGGGACCCTGTTCGACGTCCGGCAGTCCGGCCTGCCCGATCTCAAGCTCGCGCGTCTGGCCGACGACGCCGACCTCGTCCGCCGCGCCCGTGCCCGAGCCTTCGGAGTCATCGAGGGCGATCCCGAGCTGCGGGACGATCCGGCGCTCCTCGGGGAGCTCCGTGGCCGGTTCGAGCGCTCGATCGACTGGTTGTTCAACACCTAGCCCTCACGCGCACGACGGTGGACGGTCGACGTGCCCGGGAGGGGCTTGGCTGCCTTCAGGGGCCCCCCGGCGGTGCCGAGGGAACCTCGTGAGGCATCACGCGTCCGACGAGCCGGCTCCCGGGCGGAGCCGGGGTCGCGGCGTGGACCGCTCGCCGGTCCGCGCCGTCTGGCTGTTCGCCGTCCTCGGTGCCGTGTGGGTCGTGCTGACGAACGCGATCATCCACGTGAACCTCGACGGGTGGCCTCGCTTCTGGCTCCACACGACGAAGGGCTTGGTGTTCGTCGCCGCGTCCTCCGTCTTCGTCGCCTACCTCGTGCGCGGGTTCGGCCGGCAGCGCGACCGTTCGGACGCCTCGGCCCGGCTGACCGACGACGCGCTCCGGCACTCGGAGACCCGATACCGGGCGCTCGTCGAGCGTGTCCCGGGCGTCGTGTGGCTCAATGAGATCGACCAAAGCGATCCGGATCGCACGCACTGCGTCTACGTGGCGCCGCAGCTCGAGTTCCTGCTCGGGTACACCCCCGAGGAATGGATGTCCGACGACGACCTGTGGCGACGTGTGATCCATCCGGATGACCTTCCGGGAGTCCTGAAGGAGAACGAGCTCGCGGACAGCTCCCTGAGCGTGGAGTACCGAGCCCGGCATCGGGACGGCAGCATCGTGTGGATCCACGACGAGGCCCTGCTCATCCCGGCCGACGGCGACCGCCCCGCGTGCTGGCAGGGGGTCATGGTGGACATCACCACGCAGCGGATCCAAGGCGAGGCGCTCCGAGACCTGAGCGAGTCCCTCCGCGCGGTGTTCGAGGCCACGCCGCTCGGGATCGTCGCCCTGGAGAAGGACGGCCGGGTCCGTCACTGGAACCCGGCGGCGGAAGGCATGTTCGGCTGGACCGCGAGAGAGGTGGTCGGCCAACCGCTCCCGTACGTCCCGCCGGACAAGCAGGAAGAGTTCGACGAGCTGACCCGGCGCGAGCTCTCCGGTGAGACGATCGCCGGGTTCGAGACGCAACGGCTTCGCAACGACGGTTCGCGCATCGACGTGAGCATCTCGGTCGCACCGCTCCGGGACGCCGAGGACGAGGTCAACGGGTTGCTCGGCGTCGTCGAGGACGTCACCGAACGACGACGCGTCGCCGACGAGCTCGCGAACCGGCAGCGACAACAGGAGGCGGTCGCCGGTCTCGGACTCCTCTCCCTGACGGGCGGGGAGCTCCAGTCGCTGCTCGACGAGGCGGCGCGCGTCGCCGCCGCCACGCTCGATCTGGAGATCGCCGGGATCTTCGAGCTCCCGCCGGACGAGGACTCACTGGTCCTCCGCGTCGGAACCGGGTGGCTCGGCAGCTCCCCCTTCATCGATGGGCACGAGTCGACGCTGGGAACGTACGCGCTGCACGCCGGCGAGCCGGTCATCGTCGAGGATCTTCACACCGACGAGCGGTTCTCTTCGCGAGCGCTCCTCGTCGAGCACGGCGTGGTCAGCGGCATCGCGACGGCCGTGTTCGGGGCCACGCGTCCGTTGGGGGTGCTCGAGGTGCTGTCCGCGAGGCCACGCGTCTTCTCCCGGGACGACGTGCGGTTCCTTCAAGGCATCGCCGCGATCGTCGGTCACGCGATCGAACGCGAGCGCTCGAGCGCCGCGCTCGCGACGGCCGAGGCGAAGTACCGAGGCCTGGTCGAGCGGGGTCCCGGTGTCGTGTACCTCACGGACCCGCATCTGGTCCCCTCCGTGGTGACCTACGTCAGCCCCCAGGTCGTCGGCATGCTCGGGTATCCGGTGGAGGTGTGGACGCGCGACCCGACGTTCTGGACGACGATCGTGCACCCGGAGGATCGAGAACGGGTGCTCAAAGCGGAGGCCCGGTCCGTCCAGGAAGGCGAGCCGCTCGAGCTCGAGTATCGCTTCGTGGCGGCCGACGGGCGGGAGGTGTGGGTTCACGACAAGGCGACGAGCGTGGACGCTCCTGATGGAACGCCGCTCGTCCGGCAAGGGCTGTTCGTCGACATCACCGGCCGAAGGCGGGCCGAGGAGGAACGCCGGCGCGCGCTCGACCGGCAGCTGCGCCTCGCAACGCGGCTCGAGCTCCTGCACGAGGTCGACCGCGACGTGCTCTCGGCGAGGTCGATCGAGGACATGGCGGGACGCGCGCTGGAACACCTTCGTCACCTCGTGCCGTTCGATCGCGGAAGCGTGTTCCTGCTCGAGGAGAGCGGGAGCTGCACGAACGTGGCGGTGCGTCACTCCCCGGTCATGGGCGACGTCCCTGCCGGACCCGATCCGTCGGATGCGTGGGTGGGCGAGCTGCTCGCCCACGAGAAGCTGCTGTTGATCCGCGACCTGGAAGACACCGACGTCGGGGGCTCGTTCGTGGACCGGTCGCGGACCCAGGGGATCCGCAGCCTGCTCTCGATCTCGCTCTTCGCCGAGGACGGTCATTTCGGGGTGCTGGTGCTGTCCTCGCTCGTACCCGATGCCTTCGACGAAGAGGCGATCGACATCGCCGAGGAGGTCGGTTCCGAGCTCGCCGTCGCGATCCGTCAGACGCGGATGCGGGAAACGCTCGCCGAGCGCGCGGGGCAACTCGAGCGCCTGGCCGAGGAACGGCAGCAGATGCTGCATCGCATCGTCCGCGCGCAGGAGGAGGAGCGCGAGCGCGTCGCGCTCGAGTTGCACGACGGCCTCGGACAGGTGCTGACCTCGATCTCGCTGTTCGCTTCAGAGCTCGAGGATGCCGTGCCACCGGAAGCCAGGCCCCGCGCGGTTCGCGTGAACGAGCTCATCCGGCGCGCGATCGTCGACAGCCGGAGACTCGTCTGGACCCTTCGACCACCGGAGCTGGAACGCCTCGGGCTCGTACCCGCGCTCCGCCGCCTCGCCGAGGAGGTGTGCACACCCGACGTGACCGTCGACCTGCACGAGGACATCGGGAGCTTGCGTCTCGCACAGGAAACCGAGGCGGTCGTCTACCGCGTGGTCCAGGAAGCGGTGCACAACGCGCAGAAGCACGCGTCCGCGTCCGCGATCTCGATCCTGCTCCACCGGTACAACGGCACCGTGTCCGCGTTCGTGGAGGACAACGGCTGCGGGTTCGATCCGCAGGGGGTACCCACCGGTCGCGGCCTGGGTCTCGTCGGCATGCGTGAGCGAGCGGAGCTCGTGGAGGGCAACCTGGTCGTCGAATCCGCGGTCAAGGCGGGAACCAGGATTAGGCTGGAGGTCCCCATCCCGGAAGCGGGGTCCGATGAGTGAGGGACAGATCCAGGTGCTGCTCATGGACGACCACGTGGTCGTGCGCGAAGGCCTGCGGGCGCTCCTCGAGCGACAGGACGACATCGACGTGATGGCCGAGGCCTCGTCGGTCGCGGAGGCCGTGGCGCTGGACGTCGAGCCCGACGTCGTCGTCGCCGACCTGATGCTTCCGGATGAACGGGGGGTCGAGGTCGTCCGGCGACTGAAAGAGCGCTACCAGAAGGCGGCGATCCTCGTGCTGACGATGGTGGACAACCCGACCGACGTGCAGCAGTGTCTCGCGGCTGGCGCGCGCGGCTATCTCCTGAAGGAGACGGCCGGGGGCGAGCTCGTCGATGCGGTGCACAAGGTCGCCGGGGGCGAGGACTACCTGCAGCCGTCGCTCGGCGCCGCGCTCGCGAAGTGGAAGGAATCGCCGGGCAGGGTGCGCGCGCGAGCCGTCGACGACCTGACGCCGCGCGAGCGCGAGGTGCTGCGGCTGATCGCGCTCGGGCACACGAACACCGAGATCGCGACCATGCTCTACGTCTCGGTCCGCACCGTGGAGAACCACCGGGCGGGCGTCATGCGCAAGCTCGGCCTTCGGAGCCGTGCCGAGCTCGTGCGCCATGCTGCGGAAGCGGGGCTCATCTAGGACCATCACGGGCGGATGCGAGTGATCGCGGGATCCGCCAAGGGGGTTCGCCTCGCGCCGGTTCCGGCCGGGGTCCGGCCGGTCTCCGACCGCGCGCGTGAGGGCCTGTTCTCCAGCCTTTCTGCAGACGTGCCCGACGCCCTGGTGCTCGATCTGTTCGCAGGGACCGGGGCGCTCGGGATCGAGGCGCTCTCGCGGGGAGCGGGGCGGGGGGTCTTCGTCGAGCGCAACCGGGGAGCCGTCGGGACGCTCCGGTCCAACCTGGAACGCACCCGCCTGGGTGAGCGTGCCGGAGTGGTGACGTCCGGCGTGGCCGCGTTCCTCGCCGGTGACGTCGGATCGGCAGGGGGGCCGTTCGACCTCGTGCTCGCCGACCCGCCGTACGACGCCCCCGCCGAGGACGTGGACCTCGTGCTCGCGTCCCTCTCGGAAGGGTGGCTCGCGCCCGGGGGCGCCGTCGCCCTCACGCGCCGGAGCAGGAGTTCCACGCCTGTCATTCCAGTACACTGGCGCATCGCGAAACGCCTGGAGTACGGCGACTCCACGGTGCTGATCTTCCGGGAGGAATAGATGGGCTTGACCGCCCTGTGTCCGGGGACGTTCGACCCCGTGACGAACGGTCACCTCGACATCATCGAACGGGCTGCTCGGCGCTTCGACGCGCTGCTCGTCGGCGTGCTCGACAACCCCGCGAAGCAACCCCTGTTCGCCGTCGAGGAACGCGTCTCCATGCTCAAAGAGGCAACGCACCACCTGCCGAACATCCAGGTCGACGCCTTCAACGGTCTGCTCGTGGACTACGCCACACGCCGCGGCGCCGACCTGGTCGTGAAGGGACTTCGAGCGCTCACCGACTTCGAGTACGAGATCCAGATGGCGCAGATGAACCACTCGCTCAGCGGTCTTGAGACCCTGTTCATGACCGCGGCACCCGAGTGGTCGTTCCTTTCTTCATCCCTCATCAAAGAGGTCGCCCGGTTCGGCGGCGACGTCTCTGGGCTTGTCCCTCCCGTCGTGGCGGAGCGGCTGCGCGAGCGGCTCGGGAGCGGTGGCTAGATGGATCTGTCGGCCCGGATCCACCAGCTCGAGGACATGGTGCGCGACGCGAAGTCGATGCCACTGTCGTCGTCCGCGTTGCTCAATCGCGACGAGGTGCTCGAGCTGATCGAGCAGTTGAAGGATTCGCTTCCCGACGAGATCAAGCAGGCGCGTTGGATCGTCAAGGATCGCGAGGAGCTCCTCGCGAAGGCGCGGCGCGACGCCGAGACCATGGTCGACCAGGCGCGCGAGGAGCAGCTGCGTATGGCCTCGCACGAAGCGGTCGTGCAGCGCGCCCAGGAGGAATCCGAGCGGATCCAGCAGGAGGCGCAGGACGACGCGCGCCGGTTGCGGCTGGAGGCCGAGGACTACGTGGACGCGAAGCTGGCGCAGCTCGAGAACGCGCTCCAGAAGATCCTCGAGGACATCATGGTCTCGAACCAATCGCTCGGCCGGACGATCGACCAGGTCCAGGCCGGGCGCGAGAAGCTCCGCTCGGTCCCGGGCACGAACGTCGACATCGGCCCCGACGTCCAGATGCCCGAGATGATGGCGGACCTGAAGGGAGACGAGGAGGCGTGATGCGCCAGATCGACATCCGCGACCTGCTCGACAAGCCCGGCTCCGCCAAGCGGGTCCGCCTCGAGGAACCGGTGCCGGGACTGCGCACGGAGCTCGCCGTCGTGCCGGAGGACGAGCCGCTCGAGGGCGACCTCACGCTCGAGGGCGTCGTCGAAGGCATCTTCGTCCACGGCAGCGTCGGCGGGCGTTTCGCGATGCGATGCGCGCGCTGCCTGAAGGAGTTCGACCAGCCGTTCGACGTCGCGATGAATGAGCTGTTCGTGCGGGATCCGGGTCCGGAAGACGACTACGCGCTGTCCCCTGAGCTCACGCTGGATCCCGAGCCCATGCTCCGGGACGCCGTCGTGCTCGAGATGCCGTTCTCGCCGCTGTGCAAGCAGGACTGTCTCGGCCTCTGCGAGATCTGCGGCGGGGACCGCAACCTCGGTGAGTGTCCGGGCCATGCCGCGATCGACCCGCGGTGGGCCGCCCTGGACGTCCTCGTGCAGCGCGAGGACGAACTGGGGAACTGAAGACCAAGAGAGGAAGGCTCCACCATGCCGGTTCCGAAGAGACGACAGACCCACACGCGGGGCGCCAAGCGCAAGGCGAACTGGAAGGCGCAACCCTCGACGTACTCCGAGTGCCCGCAGTGTCACCAGCCCAAGCTTCCCCATCGCGTCTGCGCGAACTGCGGGTACTACGCCGGCCGTCAGGCCATCGAGGTCGAGTAGGAACGTGGGGCCGGACCGGAGCGTGGGCCCGGATCCGAACGCGTCGGAAGATCCGAGAGCGCTCGACCGGGTCCTCGGTGGCCGGTTCCGCGACGGCGCCCTCCTGGAGACCGCGCTGACGCATCGCTCGTTCGCGTTCGAGAACGGCCTGCCGGTGAACAACGAGCGGCTCGAGTTCCTCGGAGACGCCGTCCTCGGCATCGTGGTCACGGACATGGCGTTCCGCGAGTTCCCCGAGATGCCCGAGGGCGAGCTCGCGAAGCTCCGCGCGGCGATCGTGAACATGGGTGCGCTCGCCGATGTCGCCCGGGATCTGGGGGTCGGGCGCTTCGTCCTGCTCGGCAAGGGCGAGGAGATGAGCGGCGGCCGGAACAAGAGCAGCATCCTCGCGGACGCGCTCGAGGCGCTGCTCGGCGCGATCTATCTCGACCGCGGTCTCGACGCGGCGACCGACCTGATCGTCCGGGTCTTCCGCCCGCGGATGATCGCGTACGTCCGCGGCGAGGGCGAGCGGGACTACAAGACGATCCTGCAGGAGCTCGCCTCGTCCGAGATGCATGCGCTGCCCGACTACCGGATCAGCGAACGTGGGCCCGATCACGAGAAGGAGTTCACGGCGACGGTGCACCTTGCCGGCGAGCGGTGGGGCAGCGGGATCGGACGATCCAAGAAGGAGGCGGAGCAGCAGGCGGCCCACGAGGCGTACCTGCGGCTGACCGAGCGGACCGCCCCGGACGGTGCCGCCGCGAACCACGAGGCCGACGAGCGTCCCGTCCCCGACCACCCGGTTCCCCAGCGGGCGAAGGGGGCGTAGGTGGAGCTGCCGGAGGTCGAGGTCGTGCGTCGCGACCTCGAGAAGGACGTGGTCGGCCGGAAGGTGACCGAGGCGGAGGTGCGTCCGTCCAAGAACGCGATGCGCGTCATCCGGCGTCACGGAAAGCGGCGCGAGTTCACCGACCGGCTCGTCGGCCGCAAGTTCACCAAGGCCGAGCGCCGGGGAAAGTACGTCCTCCTGCACCTGGACAACGGGGACGTGCTCGTCGTGCACTTCGGGATGAGCGGCCAGTTCGTGCGGGGCAACAAGCGGGTGCCGCTCCCGCCGCATACCCACGTCATCCTCACGTTCCAGCAGGGTGGCGACCTTCGTTTCATCGACCCGCGCACGTTCGGCGAGATGTTCGTCACGGCCGCGGACGAGCTCGGCAAGGTCAAGGAGCTCCAACACATCGCGATCGATCCGCTCGACCACGTGTTCACGTGGAACGCGTTCGGCGGCGCGCTGGCCGAACGCGCATCGAAGATGAAGCAGCTCCTGATGGACCAGAAGTTCATCAGCGGCCTCGGCAACATCTACTCGGACGAGGTCCTGTTCGCGGCCGGCCTCCGGTACGACCGGCTGTCGGACTCGCTCTCCTCGCAGGAAGTGCGCCGTCTCTACCGCGCGATGCAGGAGGTCCTGCAGGATGCGATCCGGTTCCGGGGGACGACGCTGGACGACGAGGCGTACCTCGACCTGTTCGGCAAGCCCGGCGAGTTCCAGAACGAGCTGAAGGTCTACGGCCGGACCGGGTTGCCGTGCCGCCGATGCCGCACGCCGATCCAGGCCGTGAAGATCTCGGGCCGGAACGCGTACTTCTGCCCGCAGTGCCAGAGCTGACGAGCTCGGCTACTCGATCTCGGCGCCGGCCTCGCGCATCCGATCGATCGCGCGATCGCCGTCGCCGGGCTGCAGGTCGACCGCCCGGACCGCGTCGCGAAGCACCACGGTGTTGAACCCGAGGCGGCGCGCGTCCAGGACGGTCTCCTTCACGCAGTAGTCGGTCGCGAGGCCGGCGACGAAGACGCGTTCGATCCCCCCGTCGCGCAGCAGGGTCTCGAGCCCCGTGGCCTCGACCTCGCCGGTCCCGGGGTCGCGGACGCTGAAGCCCGAATAGCCGTCCTCCCCGTCCACGCCCTTGCGCAGGACGGCGGCGTCCGCAGGACGGTGCAGGGCCGGATGCAGCTCGGCACCCCAGGTTTCGCGGACGCAGTGGACCGGCCAGATCCCGCCGTCCGTCTCGAAATGGGGCGTGCGCTCGGGGTGCCAGTCCTGCGTGAAGACGACGGTCGCGCCGGCGGCGAGCGCCGCCACCACGTCGCGGTTGATCACGGGAAGGATCTCCTCGCTTCCGCGGACGGAGAGGCTTCCCTTCGGGTCGGCGAAGTCGTTCTGGACGTCGACGACGAGCAGCGCATCGCGGCGGTCGTACCGGGGCACGAACCTAGTATGCCGACGTGAAGCGGGTTCGCGTGACCGTGTCCGGGCGAGTCCAGGGCGTGTTCTTCCGGGCGACGTGTGCGCGGCTCGCCCGCGACGCCGGCCTCGGCGGGTACGTCCGGAACCTTCCCGACGGCCGTCTGGAGGCGGTGTTCGAGGGCGACGAGGTCGCGGTCGACGCGCTGGTGGACTGGTGCCGGCATGGGCCCGATCTCGCGCAGGTGGACGCCGTCGAGGCCGTGCCCGAGGACCCGGCCGGCGACACGACGTTCCGCGTTTCCGGCTGAGGAACGGGTCCGCGATTTCCGCCCGGAGATGCCCGGTCCGAGCACGAGCCGCTGCTAGCATCGCCCGCAGATGTTCCTTCGCTCCCTCCAGATCCGAGGCTTCAAGTCGTTCGCGGACAAGACGATCCTGGAGTTCGCGCCCGGCATCTCCGTCATCGTCGGCCCCAACGGATCGGGCAAGTCGAACCTCGTCGACGCGATCAGCTGGGTGCTCGGCGAGCAGGGCCCGCGGGCGCTCCGCGGCACCCAGATGGCCGACGTCATCTTCGCCGGGAGCCCGCTGCGCCCCGCCCTCGGACTCGCCGAGGTCAAGCTGATCATCGACAACACGGCGGGTCTGATCCCCGTCCCGATGAGCGAGATCGAGATCAGCCGATCGATCTTCCGTTCCGGCGACAGCGAGTACCGGATCGGCGGACAGGTCGTCCGGCTGCTCGACGTCCAGGAGCTGCTCTCGGAGAGCGGCATCGGGCGAGCCCTCCACACGGTCGTGGGGCAGGGCCAGCTCGAGGCGGTGCTCTCCGCGCGGCCCGAGGAGCGGCGCCAGTACGTCGAGGAGGCCGCGGGGATCGCGAAGCACCGGAAGCGCAAGGACCGGGCCGAGCGCAAGCTCTCCGGGCTCGAGCAGGATCTCCTCCGGCTGCAGGACGTCCTCGCCGAGCTCCGCCGTCAGCTCAAGCCGCTGAAGCAACAGGCCGAGATGGCCACGCGCCACGAGCAACTCACCGCAGAGGCCGACGCCATCACGATCCGGCTCGCGGCCGCACGACTGCGCGACCTCATGACCGATCGCGAGGGCCGCTCCTCGGGATGGGACGAGGGCCTCGCGAAGCGGAAGGCGGCGCGCGAGCGCCTCGACGGCCTCGACGAGCGGATCGGCGCCGCGGCCGACGCACGCGCGAGAGCGGTGTGGGCGCTCCAGGACGTGGAGGGCCGGCTCCGCGAGGCCCAAGCGGCCAAGTCCGCCGCCGAGCTCGAGCTCCGTCGCGCCGTCGAGCTCGAGTCCGACGCCCGGCAGGCTGCTCGCGGCCGAGGCCGGCCGCGACGCCCGGCTCGATGGTCTTCAGGAGGATCTGCGCCGGCTCGAGGACCGGCTCCGTGACGTCGTCGTGGACCTGGGCGCCCGGGAGCTCGAGCTCCAGGAGGCCGAGGGCACGTTCCGGGCGGCGGTCGAATCGCGCTCGAGCGTCGAGGAGGAGCGGCGTCGGGTCTCCGAGGAAGCGGCGGCGCACCGGGCCGAGATGGAGACGCTTCGCCGCTCACTCGCCTCGTACGAACGCGAGCGCTCGCGGATCGAGGAATCGCTCGGCCTGGTGCGAGCGCGCCGCGAGGCGGCCGAAGGGGAGCGGGAGACGCTCGCCCAGGACGTCGAGCGCCTCGACGCCGAGACGACGCCGCTGTCGGAACGGCGGACGCTGCTCGAGCGGGAACGGCACTCGCTCGCGGACGTCGTCGCTCAGGGCGACGAGGCCGTCCGCCGCCACGAGCACCGTCGCGACGTGCTCCAGGCTCGGCTGACGGACCTCGAGGAGACGCCGGGTTCCCGGTTCCTGGAGGGACACCGGGACCGGGCGATCGGGCTGCTGGCCGGGCTCGTGAAGATCGAGAAGGGATGGGAACGAGCGCTCCGCGCCGGCCTCGGGTCGCTCGCAGACGCCGTCGTGTACGAGGAGGAGGGCCGGGCCATCGCGGACGCGCCCGAAGGCGACGGCGCGATCCTCTCGATCGCGGGCGGCGGTCCCGCCGGCACCGTCCTGCGCGGCGAGCGCACCCTGCTGTCGATCGTCGAGGCGAACCCGGCCGTTCGGGGACTCGTGACGACCGTGCTCACCGACATCTACCTCGCCGGCTCGCTCGACGAGGCGGTGGTCAAGCACCGCGAGCACCCCAAGGCGTCGTTCGTCACCCGGGAGGGAGTCCTCCTCGGCCCGGCCGTGATCCGCACGACGCCCGAGGCGGACTCGCGAGCCGGCGAGATCCGGCGCGAGCTCGCGGTCGTCGAGCACGACCTCGCGCAGGCGAAGGCCGCCCTCAAGCCGCGCCGCGCTCGCTTGGAGGAGATCGGCGCCGAGCTCGAGGACCTGACCGAGCGGATCGAGGCGTCCGACGCGCAGATCACTCGCGCCGCCGACCGGATCGGGCGCATCGAAACCGACCTGGCGTCGATCGCCAAGGAAGACGAGATCGTCGGGCAGCGGCTCGCCGGCCTGGATGACGGTGCGGCGGCCTGGCGGTCGAGCCTCGCGGCGGCCGAACCGCTCACGCACGAGCTTCCCGAGCTGCCGCGCACCCCTGAGCCGCCGATCCAGGCCCGCGTCGCCGTCGAAACCCTCCGCCGCGACCGCTCGAGCCTCGAGGCGCGGCTCGCATCGGTTCGGGCGGAGCGAGACGGGCTCGCGGCGCAAGACCCCGACGTCCTTCGCGCGACCGTCGAGACCGCCGAACGCGATCGGGCCGCCGCCGAGGCGCGGCTTTCGACCGCCGAGGGCGCGCTCGAACACGCGACGGCGGCACGCACCGCCGCCTCCGACGCCGATCGCGCGGCGACGGAGGAAGAAGCCGAGGCGAACCGGCTGTGGCGGGGGGCCTCCACCGAGCTCGAGCGGCTGCGTGAGGAGTACGAGGACGAGGACCGTTTCCGAGGCGACCTCGAGCGGAGGATCCGCGACGCGGAGCGCCTCCTGCGCGAGGGCCATCAGCGCGATCCGCAGGAAGCGCTCGCCGAGCTGACCGAGGGCGACGCGGTGCCCGCGCTCGAGCGCAAGGCCGAACTGGTGCAGCGGCGGCTCGGACTGCTCGGCCGCGTGAACCTGCTCGCCGGTGGCGAGTTCGAAGCCCTGCAGGAGCGTCACGAGTTCCTCCAGCGCGAGGTGGACGACGTCCGCAAGGCGCGTCGGGACCTTCTCGAAGTGATCCAACGCATCGAGACCGAGATCGCCACCACGTTCGAGGCCGCCTACCGCGACGTCGCCTCCGAGTTCGAGCGGCTGATCGCGGAGCTGTTCCCCGGCGGTGAGGGCCGCCTCGTCGCGACCGAGCCCGGGGACCTCCTGAACACCGGCATCGAGATCGAGGCCCGTCCCGGACGCAAGCGAGTGAAGCGGATCAGTCTGCTGTCCGGCGGCGAGCGCGCGCTCACCGCCATGGCGTTCCTGTTCGCGATCTTCAAGGCGCGGCCGAGCCCGTTCTACCTGATGGACGAGGTCGAGCCTGCGCTCGACGACGTCAACCTCCACCGGTTCATCAAGCTGGTCGAGGGATTCGCTCGCGAGTCGCAGGTCATCATCGTCACGCACCAGAAGCGGACGATGGAGGTCGCCGGGATGATGTACGGGGTCTCGATGGGCAAGGACGGGACCTCGAAGGTCCTCGCGCAGCGCCTCGAACATCCCCAAGGCGACAGCGTCGAGGAGCGGCCGGCTGAGCTCGCTGCGGTCGCCGTTCCCGAGCCGGACGTCGTCGGCTAGCCTGGAACGCTCATGGGTCTGTGGGTTGTCCTGCTCGTCGTCGTCGTCCTTGCCCTGGGCGGCTTCGTGGGCTTTCGGCTCACGCGACGCGCGCGGGGGAGCCGGACCGACGTTCGTCCGCGCCCCGTTCCGTCGCGGCCCGCGCGTCCTGCCGTTCGCGGCGACGGTCTGGGCTCACGCATCCGATCCCTGTTCGGTGCCGGCGCCGGCGAGGACGACCCCTGGGTCCGGCTCGAGGATCTCCTCATCAAGGCCGACGTGGGACCGGCGACCGCGTCGCGCATCGTCCGCGAGGTCCGCGAGCGGTACGACGACGGCGCGGATCCGGTCGAGCTCGTCGCGAACGAGGTGGTCGGGGTCCTGCGGAACGGAGCGGGGCTGGATCTCCCCAGCGAAGGCCTCGGGGTCGTGATGGTGGTGGGCGTCAACGGGTCCGGGAAGACGACGACGATCGGCAAGCTGGCGTCGCGGCTCGCTCGGGACGGCAAGGCGGTCAGCCTGGCCGGGAGCGACACCTTCCGCGCGGCAGCCTCCGAGCAGCTCGACGCATGGGCGCGGCGCTCTGGCGCGCACCTGGTCACCCAGGCGCGAGGGGCGGACCCGAGCTCGGTCGCGTTCGACGCCGTGCGGGCGGCGCAGGCTCGGGGCTCGGATGTGCTGATCGTGGATACGGCGGGACGTCTGCACACGAAGCAGCCGCTGATGGACGAGCTCCGGAAGGTGCGCCGCGTGCTCGAGAAGGCCTCGGGCCGCCCGCCGGATGAGACCCTGCTCGTGCTCGACGCCACGACGGGGCAGAATGGCATCGCGCAGGCGAGGGCATTCACCGACGCGGTCGAGGTGACCGGGGTGGCCCTCACGAAGCTGGACGGCACGGCGAAAGGGGGCGTGGTCCTGGCGGTTCGCGAACAGCTCGGTGTCCCGGTCAAGCTCGTCGGGACGGGGGAAGGGTTGGAGGACCTGGAGCCCTTCGAGGCCAGGGCGTTCGCCGACCGGTTGCTGGGGCCGTGACGATGGCGAAGGCCGACATCATGATCGTCGAGGACCACCCCACCATGCGGGAGGCCATGCGGCTGATCCTCGAGCACGAGGGGTTCGAGATCCGCGAGGCGCCCGACGGTGCTGCGGCGCTCGCGATGGCGCGAGCGCAGCCGCCGGACCTGATGTTCCTGGACCTCAACATCCCCGGGACGAGCGGCGCGGACGTGCTCTCCGAGCTCAAGGGCGATCCCGCCACGAAGAGCGTGCGCGTGATCATCGTCACCGCGACCGGCGAGGAGGGGCGGGACTTCGTCTTGTCGCTCGGCGCCGACGAGTACTTCACGAAGCCGTTCTCGCCGACGGCGCTCCTTCGGACCGTCGAGCGGGTCCTGCAGGGCGAGGCCAAGCCGCCTCCGCCGCCCGCCGGGTCGTAACCTTTCCTCCATGTTCGATGCGCTCACCGGCCGTCTCGACGGCATCTTCAAGAAGCTCCGGTCCAAGGGGAAGCTTCACCCCAAGCAGGTGGACAACGCCCTGGACGACATGCGGACGGCGCTTCTTGAAGCCGACGTCGCGGTGGAGGTCGCCGACGAGCTCCTCGAGCGCGTTCGAGCGCGAGCGCTCTCCGAAGAGGTGATGAAGAGCCTCACCCCCGCGCAACAGGTGATCAAGGTCGTCCGCGACGAGCTGCAGGCGACGATGGGGGGCACGCAGTCGCCGCTCCAGCTCCCCGGCGCGAAACCGGCCGTGATCATGATGGCCGGCGTCCAAGGGTCGGGGAAGACCACCGCGTCGGCCAAGCTCGCTCGGATGTACAAGGAGAAGGGGAAGCGGCCGCTCCTGGTCGCCGCCGACCTGTGGCGACCCGCCGCGATCGATCAACTGATGATGCTGGGCGAGGAGATCGGCGTCGCGGTCGTATCCGAGGGCAAGGACGCGGTGAAGGTCGCGAAGAGCGCGATGAAGCACGCGAGCCGTGAGGGGTTCGACGTGGTGATCGTCGACACTGCCGGACGACTGCATGTCGACGAGGAGATGATGCGCGAGGCCCGCCGCGTGAAGGACGCGATCAAGCCGCACCACGTCCTCATGGCGTGCGACGCGATGACGGGTCAGGACGCAGTCGTGCAGGCGCGCGCCTTCATGCGCGAGATCGATACCACCGGGTTCGTCCTCACCAAGCTCGACGGGGATGCCCGGGGAGGCGCCGCGCTGTCGATCACCGCGGTGACGGGACGGCCGGTGTTCTTCGCAGGGACGGGAGAGCGGGTCGCGGACCTCGAGCCCTTCCATCCCGACCGGATGGCCTCGCGGATCATGGGCATGGGCGACGTCCTGTCCCTGATCGACAAGGCGCAGGAGAACCTCGACTCCGATCGCGCGGCCGACGCGGCCAAGAAGATGCTCGAGGCGACGTTCACCCTCGAGGACTTCCTCGTGCAGATGCAGGAGGTCCGCAAGATGGGGCCGCTGCAGGATCTCCTCGCGATGCTTCCGAGCGTCCCGGGCGGCAAGAACGCGATCAAGGACCTCCAGGTCGACGACGGCCAGATGGCGCGGGCCGAGGCCATCATCCAGTCGATGACCAGGGAGGAGCGCCGCGATCCGGCTATGATCGGCGGAACCCGGCGCATGCGGATCGCCCGGGGGTCCGGAACCACCACCACGGACGTGAACGCCTTGCTCAAGGAGTTCGAGCAGGCCCGCAAGATGATGAAGAGCCTCATGGGCGGCAAGCGCATGCCCCGCATCCCGGGGATGCCGAACATCCCGGGGCTCGGGTAGCGCGATCAGGAGTAGGAGAAGAGGACATGTCGGTTCGGATCAGGTTGCGGCGGATGGGCGCCACGAAGCGCCCGTTCTATCGAGTGGTCGTCGCGGACCAGCGGAGCCCACGCGACGGCCGGTTCATCGAGAACATCGGGAAGTACCACCCGCTGGAGGACCCGTCCCTCATCGAGATCGACGAGGAACGAGCGCTGCACTGGCTGCGGGTCGGCGCACAGCCCTCGAACACGGTTCGCGTGCTCATGACGAAGATCGGCATCTGGGACAAGTTCGCGGCCGACCGGCCGGAGAAGCCGGCGAAGGTTCGCAGCACCGGCAAGAAGAAGACCGAGAAGGCGCCGGCGAAGGCGCCCGCGAAGGCGTCCTGACCACGGACGAGAGCGTGAAGGACATCCTCGAGTACGTCGCTCGAGAGATCGTCGACGACCCCGATTCGGTCGAGGTCGACGAGAAGCACGACGAACGCGGTGTGCTCCTCACCCTGCGCGTCGCGCAGGAAGACATGGGCAAGGTGATCGGCCGCGGTGGCCGCACGGCGCGCGCGATCCGCGCCGTGATGAAGGCCGCAGCCACGCGCGCGGGATTCCATCACTGCCACGTCGAGATCGCCGACTAGCCGGGAGAGGCGATGGACGAACCGACCGTCGCGGTCGGTCGCGTCGGACGGCCGCACGGGATCCGGGGTGAGCTCGGTGTCCTCGTGCTTTCGGAGGTGCCCGGGCGGTTCGACCCGGGGGAGGCCGTGTGGCTCGAGGACGGCCGGCGGCTGACGGTGGAGGGTTCGAAGCCCCATCGCAGCGGCCTGCTGGTGAAGTTCCGCGAGGTCGCCGACCGAACACAGGCGGAGGCCCTGCGCTCCGCGCTCCTGGTCGTCCCGGAGTCGATGTCTCCCGAGCTCCCCGAGGGTTCGTGGTGGGACCACCGCATCCAGGGATGCGCCGTCGAGACCGACACCGGGCGCGCGCTCGGAACGGTGCAGGAGGTGATCCACACGGCGGCGAACGACGTCTGGTCGGCCGTCGACGAGCAGGGGACCGAGACGCTGATCCCCGTGCTGAAGGACGTGCTCGTCTCGGTGGACGTCGACGGCAAGCGCATCGTCGTCAGGGAGATCCCCGGCCTGACCGTGGAATGATGCCGCGGTGCGCATCGACGTCCTGACGATCTTCCCCGGCATCCTCGAGAGCCCGCTGCGCGAGAGCCTGCTCGGCAAGGCCATCGAGAAGGGCGTGCTCGACGTTCGCGTGCACGACATCCGGGACCACGCCACCGACAAGCACCGCCAGGTCGACGACGAATCCTACGGGGGCGGTCCCGGGATGGTGATGAAGCCGGAGCCGATCTTCGCGGCGGTCGAAGCGCTCGGACCGGATCCGAAACGGGTGCTGCTGCTCTCTCCGGCCGGCCGCCGCCTCGATCAGGCGCTGGTTCGCGAGCTCGCGGCGGAGCCGTGGCTGGTGCTCGTCGCCGGCCGCTACGAGGGCGTGGACGAGCGTGTCGTCGAGGGTCTCGGCACCGAGGAGATCTCGATCGGCGACTACGTCCTTTCCGGCGGCGAGGTGCCGGCGCTCGTCGTCTTGGAAGCCGTGACCCGCCTCGTGCCGGGGGTGATCGGTCGGGACGAGTCGCACGAGCGCGACTCGTTCGGGCACGACGGCCTCCTGGACCATCCTCACTACACGCGCCCGCCGGAGTTCCGGAGGATGGCGGTACCCGAGGTGCTCCTGTCGGGCGATCACGCGGCGATCGAGCGGTGGCGGCGCGAGGCGGCCCGGGAGAAGACCTTGCGCAACCGACCCGACCTGCTCGAGGAGTAGCGGTCCGGAGCTGGGCCCCTGCTACCATGGCCGTCCCGCCATGAACAAGACCGATCTCGTCGACAAGGCCTATCTGCGCACGGACGTGCCCGAGTTCCGTCCGGGCGACACCGTCAAGGTCCACGTCCGCGTGGTCGAGGCCGGTCGCGAGCGCATCCAGGTCTTCCAGGGGGTCGTGATCCGGCGCCAGGGCGGGGGGCTCCAGGAGACCTTCACCGTGCGCAAGATCTCGTTCGGCGTCGGCGTCGAACGGACGTTCCCCCTGCATTCGCCCTCGATCGGCAAGCTCGAGGTCGTTTCCCGAGGCCGGGTGCGCCGCGCGAAGCTCTATTACCTTCGCGAACGCAGGGGGAAGAAGGCGCGGATCCGCGAGCGCCGGCTCGGCGAGGACGAGCTCGCCGCGATCGCGGCAGCCGAGGCCGAGCGGGCCGCCGGCAACGGGGCCGAGGATCCCGTCGAGGAACTCGAGGAGGGATCCGAGCCGGCGGAGGTTTCCGCCGAGGCCGGCGAAACAGAGGAAGCGCCCGAGGCGGGAGAGCCCGATGGGGAGCTCACCGAGGACCAAGGCGCCGAACCCGAACTCGAGCAGGTCTCAGCGGACGTCGGCGGCCAGCCTCAGACCGAGGAGCAGGGCTAAGCCCGTGCTGCGCCGCCCGACCGGCGCGCCCGAGCCGGCCGAGGCGACGGAGCCCAGCGACGAACTCCGGGAGACCCTTCAGGAACCCGGCGAGCCGTCGAAGCCCGGCGAAGCCTCGAAGCCCGCGGACCCCCCGGAGCCGCCGGAACACCGCGGCGTCCTGTCGTTCCTTCGCGAGCTCCCGGTCCTGATCCTTCTCGCGATCGCGCTCGCGATCTTGCTCAAGACCTTCGTCGTCCAGGCCTTCTACATCCCGTCGGGTTCGATGGAGCCTGCGCTCGAGCCGGGCGACCGCGTCCTGGTGAACAAGGCGTTCTACGAGCCGTCCCGGTTCGACATCATCGTCTTCGCCGATCCGAAGGACGGAACCTCGTCCGATCGCGGGGTCGTCGACGGCTTCCTGCACTGGCTTTCCGAGGGCATCGGGTTCGCCCGCCCCGAGCACGAGGACTTCATCAAGCGGGTGATCGGCCTGCCGGGTGAGGAGGTCGAGATCCGCCGGCACATCGTCTACGTCGACGGTCGCGAGCTCCGGGAGCCGTACCTCACGCAGGAAGCGCGTGCGAGCATGACCGACTTCGGGCCGGTGAGGGTCCCCGACGGGGCGCTCTTCATGATGGGCGACAACCGGGGGAACTCGAACGACTCGCGAGCCGGGCTCGGCTTCGTCCCCGTGAACAAAGTGATCGGCCGGGCGTTCGTCCTGATCTGGCCGCCTTCGAGGGCCGGATGGGTGCACTGACGCTCGACCTTGATCGGTACGAGCGCAGCCTGCGCGAGCAGGGGTTCCACAGGATCGCCGGCGCCGACGAGGCCGGACGCGGAGCCCTCGCGGGCCCGTTGGTGGCGGCGGCGGTGATCCTTCCCGCCGGGTTCGATCTCGAGGGCGTGAACGACTCGAAGCTGCTGACCGCGAACCAGCGCGAGGACGCGTACGAGCGGATCGTGCGGGACGCCGTCGCGTGGTCGGTGTGCAAGTGTCTTTCGACACGGATCGACCGTCGCGGGCTGCAGAAGACGAACCTGTGGCTCCTCCGGCGCTGTGTCACGACGCTCTCGGTGGAGCCCGACTACGTGCTCACCGACGGGTTCCCGGTGAAGCGGCTCGGCGTGCCGAACCTGTCGATCAAGAAGGGCGACGCGGTCACGGCCTCGGTCGCCGCCGCGTCGATCGTCGCGAAGGTGACGCGGGATCGGATGATGGATCGGTATCACCGGCGCTTCCCCGTGTACGGCTTCGATCACAACCGGGGATACGGGACGAACGAGCATCGCGACGCGATCCGTGCGCACGGACCGTCGCCGATCCACCGATACTCCTTCAAGGGGTTGCGCACCGGGTACTACGACTCCGAGCCTTCGATCGGTGAAGCGGGCGGTGAGGAGGAAGCGTGAGCGACAACGACGACGACATCGAGCGGTTCGAGGAGGAGCGCGAGCTCGAGCTCTACCGTGAGTATCGCGACGTCGTCCCGATGTTCACCTACGTCGTGGAGACCGAGCGCCGCTTCTACCTCGCGAACCAGGTGGAGATGGAAACGCGGGAAGGCGGGTGGGTCGAGGTCCGCCTGGCCGACGCGTGGGTCTGGGACATGTTCCGGCCCGCGCGATTCGTGTCGAGCGTCCGGGTGATGACGCAGCGAGACGTGAACGTCGAGGAGCTTCGCCGGGACGACGAACCGACGATCGCCCCGTAGCTCCACTTCGGATCGAACCGAGCCTCGTCCGTCCGCCTCCGTCCGAGGAGTCGTGTCGGTGGCGCGCGCTAGCGTCTCGTCGTGGAGCGAATCGCGGGGCCGGCATCCGAAACGGCATCCGAAACGGCATCCGAAGCGGACGAGCGTTCGTCGCGCGGCCGGCGCGGCGAGGATGCCACGGTCCGAACGTACGAGCGTCGCGGGTACCGCGTCGTCGCGCGCAACTGGCGATGCCCGCTGGGTGAGCTCGATCTCGTGGTGCAACGGGGACGGGTGCTGGTGTTCTGCGAGGTGAAGTCCCGAACCGGGGCGGCGTTCGGCGGCGGCTACGAAGCCGTGAACTGGTCGAAACGTCGGAAGTTGCGCCAGCTCGCCGAGGTCTTCCTCCAGTCCTACCGGCCGCTCGACGTCCGTGCTCGCTTCGACGTCGCGAGCGTGTGGCTCGGTCCGCGAGCGGACGTCGAGATCTTCGAGGACGCGTTCTGATGCGGCGTGCGAACGCCCGTGGCGCCGTCGCCGGCAGGCGATAGACCGGGCATGTACGCGAAGGTCGTCGGGGTCACCGTCGTCGGCGTCCGCGGGTATCCGGTCGTCGTCGAGGCGCACATCGGCCGCGGGTTGCCCTCGCTGACGCTGACGGGGCTTCCGGGCACGGCCGTGCAGGATGCGAGGGACCGGATCCGGCCCGCGGTTGAGAGCGCCGGGCTCGAATGGCCGCTCCGGCGTGTGGTCGTGAACCTGTCGCCCGGCAACCTGCGCAAGGAAGGCCCGGGGCTCGACCTGCCGGTCGCGACGGTGGTGCTCGCCGCATCGAGGCAGGTTCCGGCCGCGAAGCTCGGCGGGTGGGCGTTCGCCGGGGAGCTCTCCTTGAAGGGGACGCTCGTCCCGACGCCCGGCGTCCTGTCGGTCGCGATCGCGGCCGCCCGTGCCGGCCTTCGCGGCGTGGTCGTCCCGTCGGCCAACGCGGCGGAAGCGGCCCTCGTCGACGGTCTCGAGGTCGTCGGGGCCACATCGTTGGGTGACGTGGTCGGTTTCTTCCGCGGGACCTGGCGGCCCGCGCCGATCGCAGCGACGCCTGGGAGCGGAGTCGGCGACGGCCGCCATGTCGTGGACCTCTCGGAAGTGCGGGGGCAGGCGCAGGCGAGGCGCGCGCTGGAGGTCGCCGCCGCGGGCGGACACCACATCCTGCTGATGGGAGCGCCGGGCGCCGGAAAGACGATGCTGGCCCGCCGGTTGGCGACGATCCTTCCCGCGATGTCCAGGCCCGAGGCCCTCGAGGTCACGCAGCTGCATTCGGTGGCCGGTCTGCTCGACGAGGGCGGACTCGTGCGGGAGCGGCCCTTCCGTTCCCCCCACCATTCGATCTCCCTCGCGGCGCTCCTCGGCGGGGGTGGCACGTATCTGCGCCCCGGCGAGGTCTCGTTGTCCCATCACGGCGTCTTGTTCCTCGACGAGTTCACCGAGTTCCGGCGCGATGCGATCGAGGGGCTGCGCCAGCCGCTCGAGGACGGCCGCGTGGTCGTGGCTCGCGTCGTCGGGTCGGCCGAGTTCCCCGCCCGGTTCACGCTCGTCGCCGCGGCGAACCCATGCCCGTGCGGTTTCGCCGACGACTCGAGCCGGCGCTGTACGTGCCGCGATGACCGGCTCGAGACCTACCGCTCCAAGCTCTCCGGACCGCTCCTGGATCGCGTCGACATCCGACTGACCGTTCCCCGGCTCACCCGGCAGGAGCTGCTCGGAGAGATCGCCGGTGAGGCGTCGGCGATCGTGCGATCGCGGGTCGAGGAAGCCCGTCTTCGACAGCGGAGGCGATATGCATCGCTCGGCCTGCACTGCAACGCCCAGTTGCCGGGGCCGCTCGTCCGGCGTGAGGCGAAGGTCGCGACCGAGGCGCGTGAGCTCCTCGCCGACGCGGTCGACCGGCACGCGTTGACGGGGCGTGGGTTCGACCGCGCCGTGAAGGTCGCGCGGACGATCGCTGACCTGGCCGGCGACGACCACGTGGGTTCCGAACACGTCGTCGAGGCGCTCGCGTACCGCGAGACGGATCCGAGCCACGGGCTGGCGCATGCCGGCTGAGCGACGGCCGCCGATCGAGGACGACGAGATGCCGCCGCGTCCGATGTGGCCCGACGCGTTCGTGACCACGACCGCAGATCTCCACGCGGTGCTGGTGTTGTCCGGGCTCCGTGGGATCACCCCGCGCAAGCTGATCGCGGTGGCGGCCGAACGCGGGTCCGCGGCGGCCACGCTCGCGGCGATCCGCCAGGGGAGCGCCGGGAGCGACAACGACCGCGCGTTCGCGAGGACGGTGGACGGCGAGGAGATCTCGGCTGCGGTCGACTCCTGTGGGGCGAGGATCGTGCCGTGGGGATCGGCCGAGTACCCGGCGCAGCTGGTGAACATCCACGATCCCCCGGCGGTGCTGTACGTGATCGGACGTCCGGCGCCCGATCCCACGCGGGCGGTTGCCGTCGTCGGTGCGCGCCGTTGCACCGCGCTCGGTCGCGAGCTCGGTGCCTCGATCGGACGCGCGCTCGCACTCGGGGGAGTCGTCGTCGTGAGCGGCGCGGCTCGGGGGATCGATGCGGCCGCGCACGAGGGCGCGCTCGACGCCGGCGGGACGACGCTCGCGGTGATGGGATGTGGCATCGACGCCGTCTATCCAGCGGGGAGCCGCGCCCTCGTTCGGAAGATCGGCGCGACCGGCACGGTGCTGAGCGAGTATCCGCCGGGTACCCCGCCGGTCCAGCGCAACTTCCCCGCTCGCAACCGGATCGTCGCGGGACTGTGCGGAGCAACGGTCGTCGTCGAGGGCGCGAAGGGCAGTGGCTCGATGATCAGCGCGGAGCATGCGATGGAATTCGGCCGGGACGTGTACGCGGTGCCCGGAGCCGTGACGAACCCGCTCGCGGAGGTCCCGCTTCAGCTCATCCGTGACGGCGCGACGATGATCCGAGGCGCCGAGGACCTGTTGCACGAACTCGGGCTCGAGCTCGTGGCGGAACAGGTGGTGGAGCGGCTGGAGATCTCCGAAGACGAACGCCGAGCGCTCGCCGAGCTCACCGGACCGACCTTGCCGGACCGCGTCGCCGCCGCGCTCGGCATCACGATCCCGCACGCCGTCTCGCTCCTCATGCGACTCGAGCTTCGCGGGCTCGTTCGAGGCGTCGGCGGCCGCTACGAGTCGACCCTCAAGGCCGGCGCGGCATCAGGTTGAGGGTCGCAGCATCCTGAGCGCGCGCGGGACGCCGCTTCGCGGAACCAGACGCACGGGGATCCCTGCACCGTCGAGGACGCTCGCCGCCATCGCCGAGCGGTAGCCGCTCGCACAGATGAGGGTCGTGGTCGTCTTCGGATCGAACTCGTCGATCCGCCCGGGCACGTCGCCGACGAATATGTGCCGCGACGCCTCGAGGTGACCCTCGTCCCATTCGGACATCTGTCGCACGTCGACCACGTCGCCGGCCTCGCCGCGCGCGAGCTCCGCGACGAGCTCGGAGAGCTCGACGGTCGCGTACGACGCGATGTCGAGGCCGGCCGCGCGCCACGCGTCCATCCCTCCTTCGAGATGACCTTCCAGGCGCTCGTACCCGATCCTGAAGAGTTGCGTGGACGACTCGACGAGCGCGCCGTGATCGGGCACGAGCAGGACCACGGGTGCTCCGAACGGGACGAGCCATCCGACGTAGCTCGCGAACGACTCTTCGAGCGGGACGTTCAGTGATCCGGGGACGTGCGCGGCCGCGAACGACGCGCCGTCGCGCGCGTCGACGAGCCACGCGCCCGATGCGAGGAGCGCCGCGACGTGCTCCGCCGATCGCGCCGCCGGCAACGGCACCTCGCCGTACACGTGAGGACCCGCGCGATTGATCGGCGCCATGTGGGCGTAGTAGTCGGGATAGGCGGGCAGGCCCTCCATCTGCTGGGCCACGAACAGGGTCTCGTCCACTGCGGTGAGTGCCGGGTTCGCGAGTCGCTCGGCGCCGACCGACGACGTGCGCTGTTCGCCCGGCGGCGACGTCGCGCAGAAGCTGCCGGCTCCGTGGGTCGGCAGCAACAGCACGTCGTCGGGAAGCTCGGCGAGGGTTCGCATCGTGCGGAACTGGAGCCGCGTGAGCTCGTCCGTGTGCTCCTGCCCCAGGAGGTCGGTGCGGCCCGCGCTTCCGACGATGAGGCTCCCACCCGAGAACACCGCCGAGGGCCGGTCCGAGCCGGCCGCGCGAACCAGGTACGCCGTGTGTTCGAAGGTATGCCCGGGCGTCGCGACGGCGATGAGCTTCGTGTCGCCGACCTGGAGCTCCGCACCGTCCTCCATCGGCCGGAAGCCGAAGGCGTAGTTCGCCGTCGCCGGGCCGACGATCTCGGCGCCGGTCGCCGCGCGCAGCTCGGCGACGCCCGAGACGTAGTCGTTGTGCACGTGGGTCTCGACGGCGTAGCGGATCCGCGCGCCTCGAGCCTTCGCGGTCTCCACGAGGCGGGCGATGTCGCGCTGCGGGTCGACCGCCGCGGCCTCGTCGCCCGAGGTCAGCAGGTAGGCGGTGTCGCCCAGGCCCGGAGTCACGAACAGGTCCAGCTCCACGAGGAGGAATCGTAGGTCGACCGGCCGTCCTGCGCCGGGACGCTTGAACCACCCCTCGGTGGTTGGTACAAGTGAGCGACTCCATGGCCCGCCAGCAGGACCTTCACGCGCCCGACGCCGCCCTGATCCAGGGCTTCTGCGACCATCTCGCCCTCGAGCGCCATCTGGCCGACAGCACCGTCATCGCGTATCGGCGCGACCTCGAGCAGCTGGCGGCCTTCCTGGCGCGCGGGCGCCGCTCCCTGGTGCGCGCGACCCTTCACGACCTCCGTCGCTTCCTGGCGCAGCTGTCGACGCTTGGATACGCGCGAGCCTCCGTGGCGCGCCGCGTCGGCGCGATCCACACCTTCTATCGGTGGGCCGCGTCGAACCAGCACCTCGAGGCCGACCCGGCGGCCCTGCTCGGGCGGCCGAAGGTCGCGTCCCGGCTCCCGACCGTCTTGCGGGTGCCCGAGGCGGCGGCGCTCGTCGAGGCACCGGAAGCGGCGGCGAGCGAACGCGAGCTCGATCGCGCGGTGGCGCTGCGCGACCGGGCGATCCTCGAATTGCTCTACGGGTCGGGGCTGCGTGTGAGCGAGGCCGCAGGCCTCACGCTCGACCGGGTGGACCTCGACCGGGGACGCGTGCTCGTCTTCGGCAAGGGCTCGAAGGAACGGGACCTGCCGCTTTCCGATCCGGCCCGGGACGCGCTGCGCGCCTGGATCCGGGACGGCAGGCCACAGATGGCGCCCGAGACCCCCTCGAGCGCGCTGTTCTTCAACGGGAGGAAACACCCGATTGGTGGACGCGACATCAGGCGGCTTGTGGGACGATACGGGGGCGTGACGCTGACGGGGCGGCGGGTTACGCCGCACACCCTCAGGCACTCCTTCGCCACGCACCTGCTGGAGGGAGGAGCGGACATCAGGGCCGTCCAGGAACTGCTCGGGCACGCCAGCGTCGGGACGACGCAGCGGTACACGCACGTCACGCGCTCCCGGCTCTTCGAGGCGTACCGGCGCAGTCACCCGAGGGCCTGATGGCGCGGGCGGCGAAGGCGTCGGAGGACACCGGCAGGGCGCGGTCCAAGCCCTCGGTGAAGGCTTCTCCCAAGCGCGGGTCGAAGGTGGGGTCCCAGAGCGGTCGCCCCAAGGTGGTCAAGGTCGCGAACGCAAAGGCCGAAGCGAAGGTCGTGACCAAGCTCGCCGCCAAGACCGCCAAGCCGAAGAAGGCCGGCCCCTCCGGAACCCCCGTCGTGACGCGCGAGCGACCGGCGGGAACGGACGACGAGCTCGCCGGTCTCTGGGTCGAGTACAAGCAGAACGCCTCGCCCGCGATCCGCGAGCGCCTGATCCTGCACTTCGCGCCGCTCGTGAAGTACGTCGCGAGCCGCGTCGCCACCGGTCTGCCGGCGAGCGTCGATCAGGCCGATCTGGTCTCCTACGGCATGTTCGGTTTGATCGACGCGCTCGAGAAGTTCGAGCCGGCGCGCGGCAACAAGTTCGAGACGTACGCCATCCCGCGGATCAAGGGCGCGATCATCGACGAGCTCCGCGCGATGGACTGGGTGCCGCGATCCGTGCGATTCAAGGCGCGCGAGATCGAGAAGGCGTACGCGAACCTGGAGTCGATCCTCAAGCGCGCTCCGACCGAGAAGGAGATCGCGGAGCGGCTCGGCTTCACGCTGCGCGAGCTCCACGACGTCATCAACCAGATCTCGTTCGTCTCGGTGCTCGCGCTCGACGAGCTGCTGTCCGTCGGCAGCGACCGCGGCGAGCAGGTATCGCTCCTGGACACGCTCGCCGACCGGGGCGTCGATCCCACGACGGGACTCGAGGGGCAGGAGACGCGCGGGCTTCTGGCCGCGGCGATCAACTCGCTGTCCGAGCGCGAGAAGATCGTCGTCACCTTGTATTACTTCGAAGGTCTGACCCTGGCCGAGATCGGCGACGTCCTGGGTGTCACCGAGTCGCGCGTCTGTCAGATCCACACGAAGGCCGTCGGCCAGTTGCGTCTGCAGCTGGTCGAGACCGAGTAGCCGAACCTGTGAGCTTCGTCACGGCGCGCCCGCTCGACCGGCGCTAGCGTCACGGCCTCCCCGGAGGAGGCGCGCGCTCGTGCTCGTTCGTTCGATCCTCACGATGCTCGTCGGTACGCAACTCGTCGCACCCTCGGCCGCATCCCCGGTCGCCGACGGCAGTTGGGCCTGGCCCGTCCGCGGTCCGGTCATCCACGCGTTCGACGCGCCGGAAACGCCGTTCGGCGCGGGGCACCGCGGGATCGACGTGGCCGCCCCGGTCGGAGCGGTGGTCATCGCCCCGGAGGCCGGCGCCGTGGCCTTCTCGGGAAAGGTCGGAGGCCAGCTGTTCGTGACCCTGGACCACGGCGGCGGCTTGACGAGCACGTACTCCTGGCTCTCGGAGACGCATGTGCGCAAGGGCGACGTGGTCCCTCGAGGCGCGCCGATCGCGCGCACCGGGCAGGGCCATCCCGGGGCGAGCGTTCCGCACCTGCACTTCGGCGTCCGGCTCGACGGGACCTATCTCGACCCGATGGAGTTCCTCGAGCCGCCGAGCGTCTCGGGGTACATCCGGCTCGCACCGCTCTCCGAAGCGTCGAGCTGAGTACCGGGTCGTCCTCGCGACTCCGCCGCGGTCCGAGGTCGGGACGGCGAGGCGCGGCTAGGATGTGCGGGCTCCACGACCCTTCACGCTCACTCCCAGACCAGGAAGGTCCCGCTGTCCCCGAACGCGCGCCGTCGGTTGCGTGACGCCCTCGCCGGGGCGGCGCTCGTGTCGTCGGCCGTCGTCTCGTCCTTCGCCGCGGCTCCGGTGGTCGCGCAGGAAACCGGTGCCTGGTCCCAGTTCCAGGGGAGCGCCGACCATCGCGGAGTCCTGGCAGAGGGCCCCGAACCTCCGTACCGGATCCGCTGGACGTTCCCCGCACCCGGGGACGAGGAGCTCTCCGGCGCGGTGATCGTCCAGGACGTTGCCATCTCGGTCGGCGAGCGGGCCGTCTACGCGGTCGATCTCGCCACCGGCGAGCTGGCCTGGGAGGTCCCTCGCTCCGGCGGACCGATCTCGACCCCGGCGGTCGTGACGGGCAACCGAACCACCGTGCTCTATCTCGAGGGACCCGACGGTGCCGACGCAACGGCTCCCTCCGCCTCCGTTTCGCCGACCCCGTCTCCGCCGTCTGCCTCTCCGACGTCGTCGCCATCACCCTCCGACGATGTCGACGACGGGTCGGTCCTCGTCGCGCTGGACCTCGCCGACCAGACCGAGCGCTGGCGCGCGGCGCTCGGCGCGGAGTCGCGGTCGGGGGTGACCGTCGACGCGGACACCGCATACGTCGGCGATGAGGACGGCATCGTCCACGCGATCGCCCTCGCGGACGGGCAGGTCCGCTGGACAGCCGATCTCGCCGAGGGATCCGGTGTCGAGGGCGCGACCGGGGCAACCGCGTGCGACGCGTTCGAAGGCGGCGCCGTCGACGTGCCCATCGGCGTCGCCGAGGACCGGGTGCTCGTCGTCGGCAGGAACGCGGACGGTGGCGCGGTCGCGGTCGGCGCCTTCTCGGCGTCCACGGGAGACTGCGCCTGGCGCGTGTTCCCGCAGCTTGGCTCGAGCGCGATCTCCGCGCCCGCGGCCGCCGAGGGCATCGTCGTCGTCGGGTCCGCCGATCGTTTCGTCCGGGGCCTGGCGGCCGAGGACGGGCAGGAACGATGGTCCTCCCTCGCGCTCTCCCTGTTCTCGCCGTTCAGCGCTCCTGCGTTTCCGCCGGGCACCGTGTACGTGGCCGACCTCGGCGGTGGGCTCTACCGGCTCGAAGCGAGCGACGGCGCTCGCGTCTGGAGCTATCAGTTCAACGAGGTCGTCCTCGGCTCGCCGGTCGTGTCCGGCGACACCGTGCTCCTCGGGCTGAACGACGGCCGCCTGGTCGCCCTGAACGCGACCTCCGGCCATCTCGTCTGGCAAGCGGGAACCGGCCCCGGGCGGCTCGGGGCGCTCGCGCTAGCGACCGGTGCGATCGTCGCCGAGAAGGGCGGCCGGGACGCCGGCCTGATCGCCTTCGAGCACGACCCGGAGGGCCGACTAGTGGACGTGCCCTCGCCGACGGAGCTCGATGCGCCGACGACGCTCTCGCGGATCGGCGTCGCGGCCGTGATCGTGGTCGCGGCCCTGCTCGTTCCCGGGATCTTCCTGCGGCGCCGGTTCGGCGCGACGCTGCCCGAGCTCGAGGACGCCGGCGACGACGGGGTCCAGGACGACGTGGATGACGAGGAGACCGAGGAGACCGAGCGGCCGTGAGCGGCAAAAGCAAGAAACGGCGGCCCCGGTCGTCTTCGGCACGGCCGAGCGTCGCCGAGCCCGTCATCCAGGAGCGAGCCCCGCGCCGGGCCGGGCTCTTCGGCGGCTCGATGGTGTCCGCCGGGGACTCGGCGCTCCCGACGCTCGGCCGCTCGCTCGGCCGGGGGTTCCTCGTCGTCCTCACGCAACCGGTGTTGGTGGTCCTCGCCGTCGTCTTGGTCGCGGCGACGTGGCTCCTGCTGGTCGCGCTCGGCTTCGAGGGGGCGCCGGGCCGGCTCTCGGACACCCTCGCGATGGCACCGATCAGCACCTACTTCGACCTCGGCACCGGTGTGAGCCTGTTCGGGCTCGGAACGACCTTCCTGATCTTCCTCGGTGTGGCGAGCGTGGTGCGGGCGGTGCTGACGGCCGTCCTCGCGGGGCTGATCGTCGAGTCGATCGTGGACGGCCGGACGAGCCGATACGGCGTATTGATCGGACTCCGGGCGGTCCCGACCCAGCTGGCCGTCCAGCTCGCATCGATCTCGTTCATCTTCATCGGACAAGCGGCGCTCCAGGCGCTCGGCCCGGGCATCGGGTTCCTCGGATCGGTCGCCGCCCTCGTCGGGGGTCTGTTCTTCACGGGGTTCGCACCCACGGCGGCCATCCGCCAGGGCCGCGGCGTCATCGAGAGCCTGCGAAGGTCGGGCCGGGCTGCGATGCTCCCCGGCGGCCGTCATCTGACGCTATGCGCGCTGTATTTCGTCGTCTCGCTCCCCGTCGCCCTGCTGGTCACGCCGGGGAACGAGATCACCGCGAACCCCTCGCTCGCGTCGTGGATCGTCGTCTTCGCGTTCAACGTCCTTCATCTCGTGTTCATGGCGGCGTTCGCCTACCGCTGGATCGTGGCCGAGCCGGACGTGCCCGATCAGCCCGTCCCTCGGCGACAGCCAGCGCGAGCTCGGCCCGCTCGTGCCCGCGGCCGGCGGTAGCGGGCCGCTGCATCGGCGCTGGTAGACTGCCGTTCCGCCGGTGCCGATGGCACCGAGCTCACACGCAGGAGGACCGACTCCGGGGTCCCGGCTCGCCGGGCCGGTGTCGGGGAGAGGCCTGCGGAGGAACACAACCGGAAGGAGGCGCACGTGCCCGTCGTCACCAGGCGCGAGCTCCTCGAGGCAGGCGTCCACTTCGGACACCAGACGCGGCGCTGGAACCCGAAGATGGGGCGGTTCCTGTACGGGGAACGCTCGGGCATCTACATCATCGACCTCGAGAAGACTCTGACGGGCCTCGAGGAGGCCTACGAGTTCGTCCGCGATCTGGGCCGCCGCAACGGTGTGGTCCTGTTCGTCGGGACGAAGAAGCAGGCGCAGGACATCATCGAGGAGAACGCGGCCCGCGTCGGCATGCCGTTCGTGACGACGCGTTGGCTCGGCGGCATGCTCACGAACTTCCAGACGGTCTCCCGGCGGCTGTTCCGGCTGCGCGAGCTGCGCGAGATGGAGCGGACCGGCGCGTTCGACTACCTGCCGAAGAAAGAGGCGATCCGTCTGCGCCACGAGAAGGAGAAGCTCGAGCGCAACCTCGGAGGCATGCAGAGCCTCGAGCGACTGCCCGACGCGATCTTCGTGATCGACACGAAGAAGGAGCACATCGCGGTGAACGAGGCCCGCAAGCTCGGGATGCCCGTCATCGCCATCGTCGACACCAACTGCGACCCGGACGAGGTCGACTTCGTCATCCCCGGCAACGACGACGCGATCCGTTCCGTGTCCCTCGTGACCCGGATCATCGCGGACGCCCTCGTCGAGGGCCGGCAGATCGGCCGGGAGTCGGTCGTGACCCGGGCGACCGGTCCCGAGATCGAGCCGGAGCCCGAGCCTGTGGCCTCGCTTGGGGCCTCCGCGGCCGGCCCGCCGGGGGAACCGTCGACGGCGGCGTCGGTGCTTCCCAGCGTGGCGGGCGTCGACGAGCCCCCGGCGGCTCCGGCAGCTGCGGCCGACCCGCCGGCCGCCGGCTCGGGCGATCCGAGTGGGGCGAAGTGATGGCGGACGTCTCGGCGGCGGAGGTGAAGAAGCTTCGGGACGTGACCGGGGCGGGGATGATGGACTCGAAGCGAGCCTTGCAGGAGGCGGACGGGGACCTCGACAAAGCCCAGGAGATCCTCCGGACCAAAGGGTTGGGGGACACGAAGGGCCGCTCCGGGCGTGTCGCGAACCAGGGGCGGATCGAGTCCTACATCCACTTCAACAACACGGTCGGCTCACTGGTCGAGCTGAACTCCGAGACGGACTTCGCGGCGAACACCGACGACTTCAAGCAACTCGCCAAGGACATGGCGCTTCACGTCGCGAGCCCGAGTGCGCCCCGCTACCTCACACGCGAGGAGGTCCCCGCGGAGGTGGTCGAGGCCGAGCGGCGGATCTACGAGGCGCAGGCCAAGGAGCTGGGCAAGCCCGACCACGTCGTCGCGAACATCGTTGAGGGCAAGATGAACGCCTTCTACGAGCAGACGGTCCTGCTCGACCAGAAGTACGTGAAGGACGACTCGAAGACGATCCAGCAGCTCCTGGACGAGGTTTCGGTCAAGGTTCGGGAGAAGGTCGCCGTGCGGCGCTTCGTCCGGTTCAAGCTGGGCGAGGAGCCGGAGTAGGGTACGGGCATGCCGGAGGATCGGACTCACGAGGCCGCGGAGCGTCCGCTGTACCACCGGGTCCTCCTGAAGCTCTCCGGGGATGCCTTCGCCCCGCCGGACACCGGATACGGGATCTCGACGCAGACGACCGGGATGCTGGCTCGCGAGCTCGCCGACGTCGTCGACCTGGGCGTCCAGTGCGCGGTCGTGGTCGGCGGCGGCAACATCTTCCGCGGCCGACAGGCGCCGGAGATGGAGCGCTCGAGGGCGGACTACATGGGGATGCTCGCCACCGTCATGAACGCGCTCGCGCTGCAGGACGCGCTCGAGAAGGTGCACCTTCCCACCCGCGTGCAGACGGCGATCCACATGGCGCAGGTCGCCGAGCCCTATATCCCACTCCGGGCGATCCGCCATCTCGAGAAGGGACGGGTCGTGATCTTCGCGGCGGGTCTTGGCGCCCCGTACTTCTCGACCGACACGACGGCCGCCCAGCGCGCGCTGGAGATCGGAGCCCAGGCGCTGCTCAAGGGGACCAAGGTCGACGGCGTCTACAACGCCGATCCGCATGTCGACCCGAGCGCGACGCGGTTCGAGTCGATCGAGTATCTCGACGTCCTTCGCGGGGGCTATTCCGTGATGGACGCCACCGCCATCAGCCTCGCCATGGAGAACAAGCTCCCGATCATCGTCTTCGACTTCCGTCACGAGGGGAACATCCGCCGTGCGGTCTCGGGCGAGCCGATCGGCACGCTGGTCCACGGGGGTGGAGCGTGACGGTCGAGTCGGCGATGAAGGAAGGCACCGACAAGATGGCGAAGGCGATCGTCGTCATGAAGGACGAGCTCGCGGGGATCCGGACCGGCCGAGCCACGCCCGCCCTGCTCTCGAGGATCGTCGTGGACTACTACGGGACGCTGGTCCCGATCCAGCAGCTCGCCTCGTTCAGCGTTCCGGAGCCGCGGACGCTGGTGATCCAGCCCTTCGACAAGAACGCGATCTCCGCGATGGAGAAAGCGATCATGTCCAGCGACGTGGGGATCACGCCGGGCAACGACGGGAACGTGATCCGGCTCAGCTTCCCGCCCCTCACCGAGGAGCGCCGCAAGGAGCTCATCAAGCTCGTGCACCATCGCGGCGAGGAGGGACGGGTTGCCGTTCGGAACATCCGGCGCCACACGAAGGAGGAGCTGGAGAGGCTTGAGCGCGAGGGCCGCATCTCCGAAGATGACCTCGTCCGGTCCGAGAAGGAGCTCCAGAAGCTGACCGACAAGCACGTGGCCGAGGTCGACGAGGTCGTGGCGCACAAGGAAACCGAGCTGAAGGAGATCTAGTGTCGAAGGGCGAGGGCCGGGGCGAAGGCGGCTCGGAGAGCGGCGAGGACCTGTTCGAGGACCTCGACAAGTTCTTCGCGCCCATCCAAGACGTCGACTGGCCCGAGACGAGCGATCCCTCGGCATCGCCGAAGGAAGGGTCTCGCGACGCCGCTGAAGACGACGAGGTTGCGCCCTCGACCGAAGACGGCCCCGGCTCGGCGGAGGCGGTCGCTCCCTTCGAGGGGCCGGTTCGGATCGAGTCCGACGAGGACGACCTCGAAGCCGCCACACGCCCGACCCCCGGGCAGGAGGACCTGTTCGCGGGCCCCCCCGGAGGGGAGCGGTCCGAGGTCTCGGTGTGGTCCACCGAGGCGAGCGGCACAACCGAGGACGACACCGAGGGGGACGGCGTCAGCTCATTCCTCTTCGAGTCCGAGGCGGAGGAGGACCTGGAGTCCGGTGAGCTCTCCGAGTCCTCGTTCGCGGCTTCGCCGAGCGCCTACGTCGACCTGCCGGGTCCGAAAAGTGAGGACGAGTCCGTCGCCGAGCTGGAGGAGGGCGCGATGGAAGCGGCGCCCGACCTCGACGCGGTTGAGGCCGCCGCCGACCATTTCGCGGAATCGGTGCGCGCCGACGTGAGCGACGAGGCCGAGCTGCCCACGACCACGCCTCGCCCGACCGAGGAGATCCAGATCGCCGCGCTCCTGGGCGACGACGAGGACGAGGCCGGGACCGACGTGGGGCAGCCCGAAGGGACGCGCACGGTGCGGGTCGGGGCCGAGGGCCTCGGTGGGCCGAGCTGGCAGGAGCCCACGGCGATGGAGGTCGGCACGGAGCCCGAGCGTCGCGCCGGGCGCGACGTGCCGATGGCGTTCGTGACGGGAGTGGTTCTCGCGGCCCTCGCGCTCGGCGCCCTCGCGATCGGCTCGGGAGCGTTCGCCGTCGTCGCCGCCGTGTTCGTGCTCCTCGCGCAGGGCGAGTTCTACTTCGCGCTGCAGAAGCGCCATTACCAGCCCGCGACGGCGCTCGCGTTGGTGTCGGGGGCGCTCGTCCTGGGCGCCGCGTACTTCCGGGGCGAGGGCGCGATGCTCGCGGTGGTCGGCCTGACGGTGGTCGCGACGTTCCTCTGGTACATGACCGTTCCGCCCCAGCACCGGCGGAACGTTGTCACGAACATCGCCCTGACGCTCCTTGGCGTGATCTACATCCCGCTGCTCGCGGGCTACGCGTTGGTGGTGCTCGAGCTTCCGGAGGGCCGAGGCCTCGCGCTCTCGATCATCGGTCTCACGGTCGCGTACGACGTCGCGGCCTTCGTCGTCGGGACGTGGTGGGGGAGCCGCCCGCTCGCGCCGAACATCAGCCCGAAGAAGTCGTGGGAGGGCGCGATCGGGGCGACCTTCGTCACGGCCGCGGTCGCCGTCGGCGCCGTGGCGTCGTCCGTGGACCTGCTCGACACGATCCCGCGGGCGGTCGGCCTGGCCGTGGTGGTGGGCATCTTCGCCCCGCTCGGCGATCTCGCCGAGTCGCTCCTCAAGCGGGACCTCGAGATCAAGGACATGGGCAGCGTCCTGCCGGGTCACGGCGGCGTGCTGGACCGGATCGACGCGCTGCTGTTCGTGGCGCCCGCGGCCTTCATCTACCTCAGGTTCATCCTGCTCTGAGCGGAGGCCGGCCCGGCTTCCCCATCGAGTCGCCCTTGCGGGGGTACTCTTTCTCGGTGCGCACGCTGGTGATCCTCGGTTCGACGGGATCGGTCGGCACGCAGGCCCTGGACGTCGTTCGGCGCCACCCCGACCGGTTCAAAGTCGTCGGTCTGTCCGCGGGGACGAACCACGAGCTGCTCGTGGGCCAGATCCGCGAGTTCATGCCCCCCTACGTGGCGCTCGCCGATGAAGAGGCCGCGTCCGACCTTCGCGAGCGGCTGTCGGGCATCAAGGGCGTCGAGCTCTTCGTCGGCCACGACGCGGCGGAGACCCTCGCCCGCGACTCCGAGGCGGACATGGTCCTGAACGCGCTCGTGGGCTCCGCCGGTCTCGGCCCGACCCTCGCGACGCTGCAGGCCGGCAAGACGCTGGCGCTCGCGAACAAGGAGAGCCTCGTGGTCGGCGGCGAGCTCGTCATGGATCTCATCAAGAGCGAGCCGGAACGCCTCATCCCGGTCGACTCCGAGCACGCGGCGCTGGCGCAGTGCCTGCGGGGAGAGCGGCGCGAGGACGTGAAACGCGTGATCCTCACCGGTTCCGGCGGGCCCTTCCGCGGATGGACCAGGAACGAGCTCGCGAAGGCCTCGGTGAAGGAGGCGCTCGCGCATCCCGTCTGGCAGATGGGACCGAAGATCACGATCGATTCCGCGACGCTCATGAACAAGGGGCTCGAGGTGATCGAGGCCCACTACCTGTTCGGCCTGGAGTACTCCCAGATCCACGTCGTGATCCACCCCGAGGGCATCGTCCACGCGCTCGCGGAGTTCCGAGACGGGTCGATGATGGCTCAGTTCGCGGTCCCGGACATGCGGCTGCCGATCCAGCTCGCCCTCGGATGGCCCGAACGGCTCCCGTCGGGTGTCGGCTCCGTCCCGCTCACCGACGGCAAGCTCACGTTCGAGCCTGTTGACCGCGAAGCGTTCCAGGCGCTCGATCTCGCCTACCGCGTCGGGGAGCTCGGGCTCACCTTCCCCGCGGTGATGAGCGCGGCCAACGAGGTTGCCGTGATGGCGTTCCTGGAAAGCAAGATCCCACTGACGCGCATCGTCGAAGTCGTCCACTCCGTCGTCGACGAGCACGAGGCACCCGCGTCGGTCGTCTCGGTGGTGAACCTGGAGCGGGCCGACGCCTGGGCCCGCCGCCGCGCCTCCGAGATCATCGAGGCGCGGTAGACCGATCGGATGGGCGCCCTCGGTCAGGTCTCATTCTTCGTCGCCCTGATCTTCGTGATCGTGATCCACGAGGCGGCGCATTTCGGCGTCGCCAAGGCCTTCGGCATCAAGGTCACCGAGTTCTTCGTCGGGTTCGGTCCTCGGATCTGGTCCACCAAACGCGGAGACACCGAGTACGGCTTCAAATGGATCCCCGCCGGTGGCTACGTGAAGATCGCCGGGATGAACCCGTACGAGCAGGTCCTCCCCGAGGACCTGCCGAGGACGTACGGGGCGAAACCCGCATGGCAGCGCGCGCTCGTGATCGTCGCAGGGCCGTCCACGCACTTCGTGCTCGCGTTCCTGTGCTTCGCCGTCTGGCTCGGCTTCGTCGGCCAGCCGACGTCGCGGAGCCCTGAGCTGGTGGGTGTCGTCCCACGGCTCGGGGGCGAGGTTTCGCCCGCCGCGCAGGCCGGTCTGCAGCCCGGCGACCGGATCGTCGCGGTGGACGACATCCAGGATCCGACCGCCGAACGCCTCATCGAGTACACGCAGGATCACGCCGACGAGCCGATCACGCTCACCGTGATCCGCGACGGTGAGACCCTGCATGTCGACATCACGGCGGCGATCGTGGTCGAGGAGGGCGAGGAGGTCGCGAGGCTCGGCGTCCTCCTCGGCGACGGCCTGCGCGAGAAGACGGGCATCCTCGGTGCGGTGACCGAGGGAGCCGACCTGATCGCCGAATCCGTCGTCGCCACCGTGGACGGGGTCGCGCGCGTGTTCGGCCCCTCGGGGATCGAGCGGGTGATCGAGTTGGTCTTCACCGATGCGCCTCGCACGGACCAAGATCCCGCGAGCGTCGTCGGCGTGGGACGGGTCGCCGGCGACTTCGCATCGCGCGGTGACTACTGGGACATCCTGTCGCTGTTCGGGTACGTCAACGTGTTCGTCGGCCTGTTGAACCTGCTTCCGCTGCCGCCGTTCGACGGCGGCCATCTCGCCGTGCTGGCCCTCGAGAAGATCCGCGGAAAGCCCGTCGACATGCGCAAGATCGTTCCCGTCTCAGCGGTGGTCGCGGCGTTCTTCATCCTGTTCACGATCGCGGTGGTCTACGTCGACCTGGTGAAGCCGCCGAGCTTCTGAGCGTGCGCCGGGCGGCGCCACCATGATTTCTCAACATGCCGCCGGATAGGACGCAACAGCCTGCGGATACGATTGCTCTCGTGACCCCCCAGACAGTCCTGGTCGTCGACGACGAAGAGACGATCGCGGAGGCGGTCCGAGCGCGCCTCGAGAACGAGGGCTATCGGGTGCTCGTCGCCGGCGACGGCGGCCAGGCCATCGAGACGGCGGCCCGGGAGCGGCCCGACCTCGTCGTCCTGGACCTGATGCTTCCGGGGATGGACGGGCTCGAGGTCTGCAAGGAGCTGCAACGCGACCGGTGGGTCCCGGTCCTGATGCTCACGGCCCGCACGGAAGAGGCCGACAAGATCGCGGGGTTCGCGGTCGGCGCCGACGACTACCTCACGAAGCCCTTCAGCCTGCGCGAGCTCGTCGTGCGGGTGCGCGCCATCTTGCGGCGCGTCGAGCGGATCGGCCAGGCGTCATCGACCGAACCGTTGCAGCTCGGTGGCATGTCGATCGATCCGACCCGCCGGCGGGTCGCCGTCGACGAGGCCGACGTGCCGCTCACCCCACTCGAGTTCGAGATCCTCATCACCTTGGCGCGGGAGCCGGGCGTCGTGTTCACGCGCGAGCAGCTGATGGAACGCGTGTGGGGCTACCGGGACTACGCCGGTGGCCGCGTCGTCGATTCTCACGTCGCGCGGATCCGGCGCAAGCTCGGCGAGGACGGAGACGGGCCGCGGTTCATCCGAACGATCCACGGCGTCGGCTACGCCTTCCGGGAAGACGCGTGACCGTGCGGCCGTTCGAGAAGCTCCCGACGATCCGGTCCAAGCTCGGCTCCGTCATCGTGTTCGCCGTGGGTCTGACCGTCGTCCTCGTGTACTTCCTCCTGGGATTCGCGCTGCGGAACTCCTTCCGGGACGCCGATCTCGTCGACCTGTTGCGCATCGCGCAGGAGCGCAGTGGACCGTTCCCTTCGCGCGAGCCGTTTCCGCCGGAGACGTCGATCGCGATCCTCCGCGACGGGGGGTTCCATTGGGCCGGTCCCGAGCTCGCAGAGCCTCCGCGGTTCGACGGGGGCGTCCACGTCGGTGTCGCGAACGGGATCGAATACGCGGCCGTACCGGTACGACCCGCTGAGGGAGGGATGCTCTACGCCGTTCGAGAGGAACCGGGCTTCTGGGTGGCGTCGACCCGCTTCCTCTTCGAGTTCTGGTGGCAGCTCCTCGTCGCAGGGGCGGTCGCCGCGGCGACGGCCCTGCTCGTCGCTCGCTGGCTCGCGCGTGGGATGACGCAGCCGCTGCGCGAGATGGCGAAGGCCGCGAGGAGCATGGAGGCCGGCGACTACGGCCAGCGCGTGCAGACGCGCTCTCGCGACGAGGTCGGACAGCTCGCGGTCGCGTTCAACCGGATGAGCGGTGAGCTCGAGGACCTCGAACGCCTTCGCCGGGATCTGGTCGCGAACGTGTCGCACGAGCTCCGAACGCCGATCTCGGCGTTGCGCGCGCTCCTGGAGAACCTGCTCGACGGCGTCGAGCGTCCCGATCCCGAAACGCTCCAGGTGATGCTCGCCCAGACCGAACGACTCGGGCGCCTGGTCGACCAGCTGCTGGAGCTGTCGCGCCTGGAGTCCGGGGACGTGCCGATGGTCCGCGAGCGCGTCGCCCTGTCACCGCTCGTCGCGCGCGTGCTCTCGGAGATCGGCGTCATGCGGGGCCGCCGCGACGTCGAGCTCGCCGAGGAACTTCCGAATGATCTGCCTCCGGTGTACGCCGACGCCGAACGCGTCCACCAGGTCCTGTTCAACCTGCTCGACAACGCCGTGCGATTTACGCCGTCGGGTGGCCGGGTGACGGTGCGCGCCTCAACCCGGAACGGATCCGTCGACGTCGCGGTCGCCGATACGGGTCCCGGCATCGCGTCTGAGCATCTGCCGCGTGTGTTCGAGCGCTTCTACCGCGTCGATCCCGGGCGATCGCGCGACGAGGGAGGGACCGGCATCGGCCTGGCGATCGCGCGTTCGGTCGTGGAGGCTCACGGGGGCCGCATCTGGGCCGAGAGCCAGCCGGGCAAGGGCAGCGTGTTCACGTTCGAGCTCCCGGTCGACGACGGGCGGGAGTCCGAGACAACAAGCGAGACACCAAGGAGGAGCCGTTGAAGTCGACCACCACCACCATCGAGGTGACCCCGTCGGGGCGCTACGCCTACCTCGATCTCACGGACGAGCTCGCGCGGGCGGTCAAGGACTCGGGAGTCACGGACGGCGCGGTCGTCGTGTTCTGCCCACACACGACGTGCACGCTCCTGATCAACGAGTGGGAGGAGGGAGCCCTGGAGGACTTCCGCGAGCGGGTCACCCGGCTCGTGCCCGAGGACGGGTACTTCGCGCACGACGATCTCGCGCGGCGGACGCAGAACCTGGACGATCCGCACGAACGGCGGAACGGCCATTCCCACGTCACCGCGATGCTGCTGTCGTCCTCCTCGCACGCGATCCCGCTCTCGGGCGGCGAGCCGATGCTCGGCCGATGGCAACGGCTGATCCTGCTCGAGCTCGACGAGCCGAAGGAACGCCAGGTCGTGTTCCACGTGTTCGGCGACTAGGTCGTCGTCTGCCTGGGAGACTGAGAGCGATGCTCGCAGAGCGCCGCAAGACCCGTCAGATCCGCGTCGGCGACGTCGCCGTGGGCGGGGACGCGCCCATCAGCGTTCAGTCGATGACCACCACGAAGACCGCCGACGTGAACGCCACCTTGCAGCAGATCGCCTCGCTCGTGGCCACCGGGGTCGACATCGTCCGGGTCGCGGTTCCGCACTGGGAGGACGCCGAGGCGCTGACCGCCATCGCGGCCAAGTCGACCGTCCCGGTCGTCGCCGACATCCACTTCCAGTGGAAGTACGCGATGGCGGCGCTCGAGGCCGGGATCCAGGGACTGCGGATCAACCCGGGCAACATCAAGTACCAGGACAAGGTCCGTCTGATCGCCCGCGAGGCGAAAGCCCGAAGCGTTCCGATCCGTATCGGGGTGAACGCCGGCTCGTTGGAGAAGGAGCTGCTGGAGCGATACGGCGCGCCGACCCCCGAAGCGCTCGTGGAGAGTGCGCTGAACGAGGCGAGGATCCTCGAGGAGGAGGACTTCTTCGACATCAAGATCTCGGTCAAGCACTCGAACCCGCGCGTGATGATCGAGGCGTACCGGATGCTCTCCGCGCGCTGCGACTACCCGCTCCACCTCGGCGTCACCGAGGCCGGCCCCATGCCGATGGGTGGGGTGAAGAGCTCCGTCGGGATCGGCACGCTGCTCGCCGAGGGGATCGGCGACACGATCCGCGTGAGCCTCACCGACGATCCGGTCGAGGAGGTCAAGGTTGGAACGCAGATCCTGCAGTCGCTCGGCCTGCGCAAGCGAGGCCTCGACCTGGTCGCGTGCCCGAGCTGCGGCCGTGCCGAGGTCGACGTGCTGGGTCTGACCAAGCAGGTCCACGAGGCGCTCGAGCGGGAAGGGCTGAAGGTTCCGATCCGCGTCGCGGTGATGGGATGCGTGGTGAACGGACCCGGCGAGGCGCGCGAGGCGGACCTCGGGATCGCCGCGGGCAAGGGACAGGGGTTCCTCGTGGTCAAGGGCGAGGTGATCGAGAAGATCCCCGAGGATCGGTTCGTCGAGCGCCTGATCCAGGAGGCCAAGAAGATCGACGCGGAGCGCGCCGCCGTCGGGACCGACGGCTAAGTCCGAACGCGCGCCTACCGCCGCGCAAGGGTCAGGAAGTTGCGGACGATCGTCGGCCCGTCGGGCGTGAGGATCGACTCCGGGTGGAACTGCACGCCGAAGCGCGGAAGCGTTCGGTGCTGGGTGGCCATCACCAATCCGTCGTCGCTCCACGCCGTGAGCTCGAGTTCGGAGGGCAGGCCGTCCCGCCGCACCACGAGCGAGTGGTAGCGGCCGGCCTCGAACGGGTTCGGCACGCCGGCGAGGATCCCCACACCTTCGTGATGGACGAGCGACGCCTTGCCGTGCACCGGCGCGGCCCGCTCGACCACGCCGCCGGCCGCGATGCCGAGCGCCTGGTGCCCGAGGCAGACCCCGAGCACCGGCGTGTCGTGCGGAAGGATCGCGAGCAACTCGGGGAAACAACCCGCGTCCTCGGGCCGACCCGGTCCGGGCGACAGGATCACCGCCGCAGGGCCTCTGGCGACGAGCGCCTCCGCCGGCTCGGCGTCGCTCTTCACGACCTCCGTCGGCTCGCCGAGGCTCTCGATCAGTTGCACGAGGTTGTACGTGAACGAGTCGTAGTGGTCGACGACGAGGATCACGGGCTCGCCTCCGCATCAAGGACGGCGGGCAGGAGCGCGGCCGCCTTCGCCTTCGTCTCCGCGAGCTCGACCTCGGGGTCGGAGTCCGCGACGATCCCCGCGCCCGTCTGCACGTGCGCGCGTCCGTCGGCGACGACGGCGGTGCGGATCGTGATGCAGAAGTCGAGGTCGCCGGCGAACGTGCAGTAGCCGACCGCGCCGGCGTAGGGGCCGCGAGCGGTCGGCTCGAGCTCGGCGATGAGCTCCATCGCGCGGCGCTTGGGTGCGCCCGTCACGGTCCCGGCGGGAAACGTCACGGCCAGCGCGTCGAGGGGGTGCCGGCCCTCGGCGAGCTCGCCCTCGACGGTGCTCACGATGTGCATCACCTTCGAGAAGCGCTCGACGACCATGAGCTCGGTGGGCTGCACCGTCCCCGGCGTGCAGACGCGCCCGAGGTCGTTCCGCGCGAGGTCGACGAGCATCGCGTGCTCGGCCCGTTCCTTCGGGTCGGCGAGGAGCTCGTGCTCGAACAGGCGATCGCGGAGTTCGGTCTCGCCGCGCGGCCGCGTGCCGGCGATTGGTCGCGTCGTGACACGACGGCCCTCCACGCGCACCAGCGGTTCCGGGGACGAGCCGGCGAGCTCCAGCCCGAGCATCCGCACGAAGAACATGTACGGCGCGGGGTTCGTGACGCGCAGACGCCGGTAAACCGGGAAGCCGCCCCGCGACGACGCGAAGCTCACGCGCCGCGACGGCACACCCTGATAGATGTCGCCCGCGAACACGTGCTCTTTCATCGAGCGCACGATCTCGCGGAATCGCTCGTCCGGCATGTTCGGCTCGCCCGCTCCCTCGTCGGCGAGGCCGTCACCCGGTGGCTCGGGCCGCGGGGAGGTGGGGGACGAGAGACGCGCGGCCAGATCCTCGAGTGCCGCGATGCCCTCGTCGTAGGCGGGGGCGGGCACGTGCGCGACGAGCAGCAGACGCTGGCGCCAGTGATCGAACACGACCGCCCGATCGACGACGAGGAGCCCGACCGGCGGACCGGGGGTCTCGCCCGGAGGGAAGGGGTGCCCGTCGAGGAGCACCGCGGCCTCGTACGACAGGAAACCGACCAGCCCTCCCGTGAGCGACGGGAGTCCCTCGACGCGCGGCGCGTGCAGTCGCTCCGCCAGCGCGACGAGATCGGTGCGCGCGTGGCCCGTCCCCGGCACGTCGAATCCGAGGTCGCGAGCGACGTCCTCGACGCGCATGCCCTTCTCGTCGACGATGACGACGGCCGCCGGATCTCCCGCGACGAAGGAATACCGCCCCCATCGCTCGGACCGCTCCACGCTTTCCAGCAGGACCCCGGGACCTTCGCCGGCGAGCGCGGGGAACACGCCCACCGGCGTGGAGACGTCGGCCAGCAACTCCGTCCACACGGGGACGAGCCGGTTCGCCCTCGCGAGCGAGTCGAAGGTGTCGCGATCCGGCCGAACGTTCACGTCATCACCCTCTGGAGCCGAAAAACGGCGAACCCCGGGAACCGGCCCGGGGCTCTCATCGCGATGCGTTCGGTTTTCGAGCGCGCGGACCTGGGCGTCAAACGCCCCAGGGCCAGGACCAGCGGTTCCCGCGCTCGGCCATCTGTCGCCGATGGTCCCATCGCCGGCCGCGCCGCGTCAACGCGCGTCGCACGGACGCATGGATAGGCTACGCGGACGCGGCGACCGGGCCGCCCGGGAGGTTCCGATGGCGAAGCTCACGCGCCGATGTGCCGTGGTCGTTTCCCTCGCCGTCGTCTCCGTGCTCGTTCCCGCGGCGCCGTCTTCGTCGGTGCCACGCGCGAACGCACGGGATCGGACGTTCACGTTCGCGCCGACCCGGCCGCCCGAGGTCGCCGTCGGGTCCGAGCGGTCCCAGGCCCCCCGCTCGAACACGATGGGTGACGGCCGGGCGACCTGGCAGGCCCGGGCGCCGGAGTCGACGTTCGGGTTCGACGCGATCCCGCGGATCGGAGGGAACTGGCCCGCCGATCCAACCGGAGCGATGGGAGTGAGCTGGTTCTTCACGGCGGTGAACACCTCCTACGCGCTCTACGACCTGACGGGCGCGCCGGTCGTCGGACCGAACCCGCTCCGGAGCCTCTTCTCCTTGCCGACGGGGACCCAGGTCTTCGATCCGAAGGTCGTCTACGACCAGTACGACGACCGATTCGTCCTCGTGTTCCTCGGGGTGAACGACGCCCGTCGCCGCTCCTGGATCCTGTTCGTCACGATCCCGAACGCGACCGCGAACGACCCCGAGACCTGGTGCGGAGCGATCGTGAACGGGGACCGTACGGCGGGGGACGGACGGCAGTTCGCCGACTACCCGGGGCTCGGCTACTCGAGGGACCACGTGGTCGTGACGGCGAACACGTTCGCGTTCGACGATCTCGCGTTCGAAGGGGCGATCGCGCTCGCGTTCCCCAAGACGCGGCTCTACGACTGCGACCGCACGCTGGCGTTCGACACGTTCCTCGGCGCGCAGACCCGCAACCCGGACGGCTCGCCGGCGTTCGGCTTGCAGCCGGCGACGACGCTCGGTCCCGGGCGCCAGCTGCTGATGCTCTCCTTCCAACCCGGAAGGCCGAACTTCATCGTGCTGTGGCGTCTGCGCGAGGCGCGGAACGATCTCGCCCTGGCGCGCACCGCGTTCCGCGTCAAGGACGTCGCGATCGCGCCCTTCGCGACACAGGGTGGCGGGAGTCTCGAGACGGCGAATACCTGGTGGGACCCCGGCGACCTGCGACTGATCAACGCCTTCGCGGACCTGGACCGCGGCCGCGTCTACGGCGCGCACGTGATCGCGCGGGACCTTGGCCCCGACACCCAGACGGGTGGCTACGTCGAGGGCGCGATCCGGTGGTACGAGATCCGCCTGTCCGCGAGGCTCCCGGGGTCCAGGATCACGCGTTTCGGCACGATCGGAGAGGCCGAGACCGATGCGGGATGGCCCACCCTCGGCACCGACGCCGACGGCAACCTGTTCGTCACGTACAACCGAGCGAGCGCGGTCACCGGTGAGTTCCTGTCGGCGTGGGTCGCCGAGGTCGTTCCCGGCGCGACGAACGCGACCACGGCACTCCTGCGCGCCGGCACCGCGCGCATGGAAGCCGTCCCCGGTCCCGAGCGCTGGGGCGACTACAACGGCCTGTCCCGCGATCCCGTGAGCGGTGCCTTCGTCGCCGTGGTCAATCAGATCGCCGTTGCCGACGGCGGCGGCGCAACGGACGATTGGCAGCAGGTCGTGCACGTCGTCGGCCACGTCTGATCGATCGCGCGCGGTGCGTGGACGCGCAACGCGGACCCGCGGTAGGGTCCCGGCCCAACCTGCTGGGGAGGCCCGCGCATGCGCTCGTTGGTCCGCTCGATGCTCGTCCTCTTCGTGCTCGCCCTCACGGCGTCGCCGCTGGCGGCTCCGGCGACGACGGATCCGGCCCGCGCTCGTCCGGACGCGAGGGTCGCGTCGCGAGCCAACGTGCACGGCCGAGGCGTCACGACGTCGCACGACCGACCCACCTCCTTCGACGTGTTCTCGCAGCGAGGACGTACAGCCGGCGACCTCCGATCGGCACATCGGGTTTCCGAGACCCGCGCCCCCTCCTCGTCGTTCGGCTTCGACGCGCAAGGTCCCGACGTCGAGGACGCCAAGCCCTCGGATACGATCGGAGCGCTCGGCGACACCTTCTTCGTCACCGCGGTCAATAGCAGTGTGGCCGTCTACGACCGTCTCGGGGTCGAGGTCGTATCGCCGACGCTCCTCGAGTCGCTCCATCCCGACTCCGTGGGGCGTTTCGCCTTCGACCCCAAGGTGATCTACGACCAGTACAACGACACGTTCGTGCTCGTGTACCTGGTCCAGGACGACTCGCCGCAGCTCTCGCGCATCATCGCGGTCGCGATCCCGAACGCGACCGCGACCGACCTGAACACGTGGTGTGCGACCTCCTTCCCCGGTGACGCCCTCCCGGGTGCGCCGGCGGTCTGGGCCGACTATCCGGGCCTGGGGTACAACCAGGACCGCGTCACGATCACCTCGAACCAGTTCACGTTCCCCTCGTCGCAGGGGCGGTTCCTCTTCGCACAGGTCATGTCGATCCCCAAGGGCCCGCTCTATGACTGCACCCAGCCGAACCCGGTGCCGGACGTGTTCGCCGGGACGCAGACGCGCGACGCGAACGGGATCCAGGCCTTCACGCTCCAGCCGGCGCAGACGGTGGGAACGCCGGCCTCGACACAGCTCCTGCTCTCGGTCCAGCTCGCCGGCCGGAACTCGTATCTGGCCCTGTGGCGGATCAAGGAGACCGCGACGAACGTGATCCTGAAGAAGGGGACGGTCACGATCGGGAAGACGACGTTCCCCCCGTTCGGGACCCAGGGCGGCGCAGGGATCAACGATCGCGACCTCTGGTGGGATGCCGGCGACCAGCGGCTGATCAATGCGTACTTCGACGCCGATCGCAACGAGCTGTTCGCCGCGCATGCCGTCGCGAAGAACTTCAAGCCGGACCCGGTCACGGGTGGGTACCTGGAGTCGGCGGCGCGGTGGTACGAGGTGACCCCGGCGACGCGGCTGAACAGCTCGACGCTCTCACGCAAGGGCACGATCGGGGCGCCCGAGGTGGACGTGGGATGGCCGTCGGTCGCCACGGATGCATCCGGGAACCTGTTCGTCACCTACAGCCGGGCGGGATCGCCGGGGGACGAGTTCCTCTCGGCCTGGGTCGCCGAGGTGGCACCGAACGGCACCGCTGCGGCGCAGGTCCTGCTCGCGCCCGGCCTGGATACGTACGACGCGACCTCGGGCCTGGAGCGGTGGGGCGACTTCACGGGCATCAACCGCGACCCCGTGGTGCCGACCAACCTCGCGACGTTCAACCAGTACGCACTCGACGGTCTCACGTGGCAGCAGGTGGTGAACGTCGTCACGCACAGCTGAGGCGGGACACGCGGGCGCTATCCTGAGAGGCCCATGAGGCTCTCGCACCTGTTCGCGCCCACGCTCCGGGAGGATCCCGCAGAGGTGGAGGCGCCTTCGCACCGGTTGCTGCTGCGTGCCGGGTTCATCCGACAGGTCACGTCGGGGGTGTACGTGACGCTTCCGCTCGGGCTCCGATCGATCCGCAAGATCGAGCGCATCGTCCGCGAGGAGATGGAGGCCTCCGGCGCGCAGGAGTTGAGGATGCCCATCCTGCTGCCCGCCGAGCCGTGGAAGGCCACGGGCCGCTGGGACCTCTACGGCGACACGTTGTTCCGGCTGACGGACCGCCACGGCCGCGAGATGCTGCTCGGCCCGACGCAGGAGGAGGTCGTCGCGTTGCTCGTCGCCGGGGACCTCCCCTCGTACCGCGACCTTCCGGTGAACCTGTATCAGATCGAGTGGAAGTATCGCGACGAGTTCCGTCCCCGCTTCGGCCTGCTCCGCGGGCGGGAGTTCCTCATGAAGGACGCGTACACGTTCGACCGCGACGAGGAGGCGATGGCGAGCTCGTACGACGGGATGTACCAGGCCTATGGCCGCATCTTCGACCGGTGCGCGCTGTCGTATGTGATCGTCGAGGCGGAGCCAGGGCAGATCGGCGGCGGGGTGAACCACGAGTTCATGGCGCGCGCGGACGTCGGAGAGGATCTGTTCGCCGAGTGTGTGAACGGCGACTACCTCGCCGACCTGAAGGCCGCGACGCCGCAGCCACCGGAGCCCGCCGCGGGCGAGGGGTCGGCGCCCCTGGAGAAGGTGCACACGCCGAACGCCGCCACGATCGACGCCGTCTCCTCGCTCCTCGGGATGTCGGGTGAGCGGATGCTCAAGACGATGCTGTACGACGCCGGAGGCACGACGGTCGCGGTCTTGCTCCCGGGTGATCGCGAGGTCGAGGAAGCCAAGCTCGAGCGGTTGCTGTTCCCCGCGCCGGTCCGTCGGTTCGAGGACGGCGACTTCGCCGCCCGCGGCTTCGTCAAGGGCTACGTCGGACCCCAGGGACTCGACGAGGGGGTCACGGTCCTGGCCGACCACGCGGTTCAAGGGGCGGGCGACTGGGTGACGGGGGCGAACGAGGCCGAGCATCACGTCACCGGCGCGAACACCCCCCGGGACTTCCGCGTCGACCGGTACGAGGATCTCGTGGCGCTCCGCGAGGGGGATCGCTGCCCGAGGTGCGGCGGGGAGCTCCGCGTCGGCCGTTCGATCGTGGTCGGTCACATCTACCAGCTCGGCACCCGGTACTCGCAACCGCTCGGCGCCACCTTCGTCGACGAGGACGGATCGGTTCGGCTGTACCAGATGGGGAGTCACGGCATCGGGATCTCGCGCGTGCTCGCCGCGGCGGCCGAGCAGTACTACGACGAGGCGGGGTTGCGGCTCCCCAAGGTGATGGCGCCCTTCGCCGTGGTCGTGATCGTCGCGAACCGGGATCACGAAGGGGTCGTCGCCGAGGCCGAACGGATCTATCGCGAGCTCACAGAGCGCGGCGTCGAGGTGGCGCTCGACGACCGGGAGCAGACCGCCGGGGTCAAGTTCGCCGACGCGGACCTGATCGGGTACCCCGTCCAGGTCGTCGTAGGCAAGCGTGGTGTCGCGGCCGGAACGGCGGATCTCAAGCTGCGCGCCGGCGGCGAGCGGTCCCAGGCACCCCTGGCGGATGCCGCACAGGCCGCTCTGGACCTGCTCGAGACGGCGCCGTAGGCTCGCAGGCATGGCCGGGCGCGCCCCCAACGGGCTTCGGGACTTCGCGAAGCTCCACCCCGAGGTCGAGGCCGTGCTGCAGCCCGTCGGCCTCCGCACGTGGGACCTGGTGCTGATCGACGTCGAGGGCAACTGGGTCCGCGACGTCTTCGACAGCGACGAGTCGGCCGAGGGTGCGTGCCACGAGCTCGGGATCCGGATGCACCGCGGATGGGACGACTCCCGACTGGTGCGCCGCATGAACGCCCGCGATCACTGGAACCGTCCGGGCGGGCAGCGCCGGGCCTTGTAACCCCCGCGGATCGCTCCTTGCCCTGCTCAGCGGGGCCGTGGCCGGGCCGAACGTCCCTGGTCGCGTATACTTCTTCCCGCAAGCAACGGAGCGGTTTCACCCGAAGTGGGCTCGCGCCCACTTTCTTTTTCGGAGGGGGGGACCCTTCGGTGGGTGCGGCAGCGGAGCGGGGAACTGTCGAGCAGCTCGTTCGGCCGGTCGTTGAGGCCGCCGGGTTGGAGCTGTGGGACGTCTCGTTCGAGAAGGAGGCCGGCCGGATGGTCTTGCGGGTCGTCGTCGACCGCGAGGGCGGGATCGATCTGGACACGATCTCCTCGACGTCGGAGCGCGTCTCCAGACGTCTGGACCTCGAGGCGTTCTCGCCCGATCGGGCGTACTCGCTCGAGGTGAGCTCGCCGGGTCTTGAACGGCCGCTCCGCGAGCCCCGGCACTTCGAACGGAGCGTCGGGCAGACGGTGAAGGTGAAGACGGCCGTGCCGGTCGGCGGCCGAAGGACGCACGAGGGCGCGCTGGTCTCGGCCGATTCGGAAGCGATCGTGATCGCGTCCGACGGCGGAGAGCTGCGCGTCCCGTACGCGGACATCGCGTCCGCTCGCACCGTGTTCGAGTGGGGCCCTGCGGTGACGAAGGGGCGCGTGAAGGGGAGCGACACATGAACCAAGAGATGATCGCGGCGCTGAAGGAGCTCGAGCGCGAGAAGGGCATCGCGTTCGAGACGATCCTGGCCGGCTTGGAGGAGGCGATGGCCTCCGCCTACAAGTCGTGGTGGAAGCAGCAGCATCCCGACCTGGACGAAGAGGCCTTCGGGGTCCGCGCGAAGATCGATCCCGAGTCCGGAGATCTCCGTGTCTGGGTCCAGCAGCTCGAAGAGATCGAGCACGAGGGCGACGACGGAGAGGTGACGACCGAGAAGAAGGTCCTCTCCGAGGAGGAGGTCGAGGTCACCGACGAGTTCAAGGGGCGCATCGGCGCGCAGACGGCCAAGCAGGTGATCTTCCAGAAGCTGCGCGACGCCGAGCGCGAGATGACCTACGAGGAGTTCGCGGGGCGCGAGGGCGACATCGTCACCGGCATCGTCCAGCAGTCCGAGCGCCGGTACACGCTGCTCGACCTCGGCAAGGTGGAAGCACTCCTGCCGCAAGCGGAGCAGGTGCCGTCCGAGCCCTACCGCAACGGCGAACGCTTGAAGGCCTATATCACCGAGGTCCGCAAGGGCACGAAGGGGCCGCAGATCGTCGTCTCGCGCACGCACCCGGGCCTGCTGAAGAAGCTGTTCGAGCTGGAGGTCCCCGAGATCGAGGAGGGCATCGTCGAGATCAAGGCGGTGGCCCGCGAGCCGGGGCACCGCTCGAAGATCGCCGTCTCCTCGAACGAGCCGGCGGTCGATCCCGTCGGCGCGTGCGTGGGACCGAAAGGCTCGCGGGTGCGCAACGTCGTGACCGAGCTGCGCGGAGAGAAGATCGACGTCGTGCCGTGGAGCGCGGACGCGGCGGCGCTCGTCGCCAACGCGTTGCAGCCCGCGAAGGTCAAGGAGGCCCGCGTCGATCCCGAGACCCAGACGGCCCTCGTCATCGTGCCCGACTACCAGCTCTCGCTGGCCATCGGTAAGGAGGGCCAGAACGCTCGGCTCGCTGCGCGACTGACGGGCTGGAGGATCGACATCAAGAGTGAGACCCAGTTCGCCGACGAGCAGCGCGCGCCCAAGCCCGCGCCGGTCGCTCCGGCCGCCGAGGCTGCGGTGGATGCGCCGGCAGCGGACGAGGAAGCACCGGCACCGGCGGAGGAAGCGCCCGAGGTTGTGTCCGTCGACGAGTCCGTGTCGGTGCCGGCGGCCGAGGCCGATGGCGCGGACGACGCCGCTCCGGCCGACGGGACCGCGGCGGTCGAGGAGGCAGCCGAGGAGCCGGCGGAGGCCTGAACCGTGCCCGGAACGCACGAGCCCGAGCGCACGTGCGTTGGTTGCCGGGCCCGCGCTCCGAAGCGATCGCTGCTCCGACTGGCGGTCGATCCCGGCGGGAGGGTCACGGTGGATCCGAGCGGGCGGCAGCCGGGCCGCGGGGCGTATCTGCATCGCGACCGCTCGTGTGTGGACGCGGCGTTGGCGCACGGCGCGCTCGTTCGGGCGCTCCGGGCAGGGGCGGCACCACCCGACCCAGCCGCTAGGCTTAGGCAGGAGATCGAAGGGGAGTTGCACACGTGAGGGTTCACGAACTTGCGAAGGAGCTCGGCGTCACGAGCAAGGAGCTGCTCGAGGCGTTGAAGGAGATGGGCGCGGACGGTCTCACCGCGTCTTCCTCCGTGCCCGACCAGGCCGTTCCCCGACTCCGCGCATCGGGTGGCAAGGCGGTTCCCGAGGCCAAGATGAAGGAGGCCGTCGAGGAGCCGACGCCGAAGGCGCGTCCTCGGAAGAAGGCTGCTCCTGCGAAGGTGGATGCCTCCGCGCCCGGCCCGCCGGGGGAGGCGTCGACGGCATCGTCCGTGCTTCCCGGCGCTGTGGGCGTCGACGAGCCCCTGGCGGCTCCGGGCGCGCAGGCATCCACCGCTCCGGCTGCCGTTGCGGCCGCGGCTCCAGCGGCGGCTCCAGCTCAGACGGCGGTGGCTGTTGCGGAGCCGGAGGGGCCGGCCCTGCCTGTGCTCAAGGTGGTGCGGGGTGCGACGGCACAGGACATCGGCGACAAGACGGGGCGAAGCGCCGCCGATGTCGTGAAGGTCCTGTTCTCGCACGGCGAGATGGCGACCGCCACGCAGTCCCTCTCGGATGAGGCGATCTCGCTCCTCGCCGGCGAGCTCGGCTACGAGGCCGAGATCGTCGGCTTCGAGGAGGAGGAAGAAACCGAGGAGGAGGTCGACGAGAGCCGGCTGGTTCCTCGCGCCCCCGTCGTCACGATCATGGGGCACGTCGACCACGGGAAGACGCTGCTGCTGGACGCGATCCGTCGTACCGACGTCGTGTCGCAGGAGTTCGGCGGGATCACGCAGCACATCGGGGCGTACCAGGTGCACACGAACGGCCGCGAGGTCACGTTCATCGACACTCCCGGCCACGAGGCCTTCACGGCGATGCGAGCGCGGGGCGCGAAGGTGACCGACATCGCGGTCCTCGTGGTGGCTGCCGACGACGGGGTCAAGCCGCAGACGATCGAGGCGCTCGACCACGCGAAAGCGGCGGGGGTGCCGATCATCGTCGCGGTGAACAAGATCGACAAGCCCGAGTCCGATCCCGCTCGCGTACGCCAGCAACTCGTGGAGCAGGGGATCGTCCCCGCCGAGTGGGGCGGCACCCACGAATTCGTCGATGTCTCCGCGAAGGCCCGGACGAACCTCGAGGGACTTCTCGAGACCATCTTGCTGGTCGCCGACGTCGAGGAGCTGAAGGGGGACCCCGAGGGGCGCGACCGAGGGACCGTGCTCGAGGCGCATCTCGACAAGGGCCGGGGACCCGTCGCGTCCGTCCTGGTGCAACGGGGCACGATGGAAGTGGGCGACACCGTCGTTTCCGGGACGACGTGGGCGAAGATCCGCGCGATGCTTGACGAGAACGGTCTCGCCGTGAAGCAGGCCGGTCCGAGCAAGCCCGTGCAGATCCTCGGATGGTCGGCGACCCCGAACGCGGGGGACGAGGTCCGCGGGGTCGAGGACGATCGCGAGGCGCGCCACCTCACGCAGGAGCGCGAGGCGAAGGTCCGCGCCGCCGAGCAGGTGTCGGCGCGCCCGCCGACGCTTCAGGAGCTGATGGCGCAGGCTCGTTTCGACGCCGTCCCCGAGCTCAACCTGATCGTGAAAGCGGATGTGCAGGGATCGATCGGCGCCCTCAAGGACGCCTTCGCGAAGCTTCCATCGGACGAGGTCCGCGTGAACGTGATCCATAGCGCCGCAGGCGCCATCACGCAGAGCGACATCTCGCTCGCGCTCTCCTCGAACGCGATCGTGCTCGGCTTCAACGTGCGGCCCGACGTACAGGCACGAGAGCTCGCCGAGAAGGAGGGCGTCGACGTCCGTCTCTACCGCGTGATCTACGACGCGATCGACGACATCCGGTCGGCGCTCTCGGGGATGCTCGCTCCCGAACAGCAGGAGGCGGACCTCGGTGCCGCCGAGGTCCGGGCGCTGTTCCGGGTTCCGAAGATGGGCGTGATCGCCGGGTGCTACGTCACCCGCGGCACGATCGCGCGGAACTCTCGAGCCCGAGTGGTCCGCGACGGCGTCGTCGCGTACGACGGCCGGATCGGGTCGCTCCGCCGCTTCAAGGACGATGTTCGCGAGGTCTCGGAGGGCTTCGAGTGCGGCATCGGGATCGAGAACTTCAACGACCTGAAGGAAGGTGACGTCATCGAGGCGTACGAGGTCCGCGAGGTCGCCCGCGAGCTGTAGGCGGCCGAGATGCTCGTCGCGCTCGAGCGGTTCGATCTCCGGATCCCCGGATGCGGGTCGTTGAAGGAGAAGCGTCACGTCGTGAAGACGCTCACGAACGCGATCCGCGCGAAGTTCAACGTTTCCGTCGCCGAGGTCGACCACCACGAGCTGTGGCAGCGGACGGCGCTCGCGGTCGCGGTGGCGGCTGGTGAGGGGTATCACGCGAAGCGTGTCCTGCACGAGGTCGAGCAGCTCGTCGAGCGCTGGGGCGAGGTCGATCTGATCGCAGCGGAAGTGTCGCTGCACTACCCGGAGGACTGAGCGATGCCAGAAGGCGGCCGGCCGAGCCGCGTCTCGGAGGAGTTCCGGGAGATCCTCGCCGAGGAGATCCCACGGCTGAAGGATCCGCGTGTCGGGTTCGTGACGGTGATCGGCGTGAAGGTGACGCCCGATCTCCGGCGTGCCCGCGTGTTCTACAGCACGCTCGGCGACGACCGCGAGCGGAGGTCCACGGCCGCCGCCCTACGCTCGGCGCGAGGGCACCTCCGCAAGCTGATCGCGCATCAGGTCCGCATGAAGGTGCTGCCCGACCTGGAGTTCGAAGAAGACGAGACGCTGCAGAGCGTGGAGCGGATCGAGGAGCTGCTCCGCCGTGTGCGCGAGGGCTCAAGCAGCGAAGCGGTAGCCCAAGAGCGCGAGGGCTCAAGCAGCGAAGCGGTAGCCCAAGAGCGCGAGGGCTCGAGCACCGAAGCGGTAGCCCAGGAGCAGGGATCGAACGCCGAAGCGGAGGAGGAACGATGAAGGAGATGCTGGGGCGGGCCGCCGCGGCGCTCGAGGGGGCCTCGATGGTTGCCCTCGCGGGTCACGTCAATCCCGACGCCGATGCGCTGGGCTCGATGCTCGGCCTCTCGAACTTCCTGCGGGCGAGGGGGAAGCAGACGATCTGCTCGTTCCCCAACGAGCCCTTCGAGCTCCCGCGCTGGGCTTCGGAACTGCCGGGTCACGAGTCGCTCGTTCCGCCGCGAGAGTTCCCGAAGGAGCCCGGCGTGATGGTGACGTGCGATGTCGCGTCGCTCGACCGCCTCGCGATGTTGGCGCCCGTTGCGGGCAAGGCGACGACGCTCATCTGGATCGACCATCACGTCAGCAACGAGGGCCTCGGCACGATCCCGCTGATCGACCCGGCGGCGAGCTCGACCTGCGAGGTCGTCTGGCGTCTCCTGAAGGAGATGGGCGGCGAGATCCCCGTCGAGACAGCGACGTGCCTGTACGCGGGGCTCGTGACGGATACGGGCCGGTTCCAGTACCAGGCTGTGACCCCGGAGACGCTCCGTTTGGCGGCGGAGCTTCGGGCGTTCCCGTTCGACCACACCCGGCTCGTCCAGGCGCTGTACGAGGACGATTCCATCCCCTATCTGAAGGCCCTGGGTGTGGCGCTCGAGCGCGTCACGCTCGAACCCGACGCCGACCTGATCTGGACCTACCTCACGCAGGCCGATCTCGCCGAGGCGGGGGTGACCGCCACCGAGACGGACGACCTGATCGACGTCGTCCGAACGGCTCGAGAGGCGGACGTCGCCGCGGTCCTCAAGCAGCAGCGCGACGGCCGATTCAAGGTGAGCGTGCGTTCGAAGGGAGGACACGACGTCGCGTCGGTCGCCTCCGGGTTCGGGGGAGGCGGCCACCGGCTCGCCGCCGGGTACACGTCGAAGCACGGGCTGTCCGAAACGGTGGAGCGCCTGAAGGCGGCCGTGAGCGGAGCGAGCTCGGACGACGGGTAGCCTGCGGAACATGCCGCGCGGGCCCGAAGGCCTGCTCCTCCTCGACAAGCCGAAGGGGATGACGTCGCATGACGTCGTCGACGCCGTGCGTCGCACCCTCGGGACGCGCAAGGTCGGGCACGCGGGAACCCTCGATCCGATGGCGACCGGCCTGCTGCTCGTCGGCGCCGGACGGGCGACGCGCCTCCTTCGTTTCTTCGGCGATCTCCCGAAGGTCTACGAGGGCACCGCACGCCTCGGTGTCGAAACCGACACGCTGGACGCGGACGGCACGGTCGTTCGCTCGAGCGCCGTCGACGTTTCGCGCGGGCAGGTCGAGGCGGCCGTCGCCGCGCTGGTCGGCGAGTCGATGCAGCGCCCGCCGGCGTACTCGGCCGTCAAGGTCGGAGGGCGAAAGCTGTACGAGTCCGCCCGGGCGGGCGAGACGGTCGAGGCTCCGCCCCGTCGCATCCGGGTGGATGCGTTCGAGGTCCGGTCATTCGACGGACGCGACGTGGAGTTCGGCGTGACCTGCTCGGGTGGGACCTACGTCCGCGTTCTCGCCGCCGACGTCGGAACGGCGCTCGGCTGCGGTGCCCACCTCACGCGCTTGCGGCGCACCGCGATCGGGCCGTATCGCGTCGATGACGCCGAGGAGCCGGACGCCGTCACCGTACCCCGGCCGGTGGGAGCCGCCGTGGCCCATCTCCCACGCGTGGACATCTCCGGCGACGAGGCGACCGCGGCCTCGAACGGCAGCATCCTGGGGCCGGCCGGACTGGTGGGGCCGTACGCGGTCTTCGGACCCGGGGACCGCCTGATCGGGATCTACCGGGACGACGGCGCGAAGGCGCGCCCCGAAGTCGTCCTTGCTTCCTGAGTCGATACCCTTCGCCTTGATGGAACGGCGGTTCGGTCTCGACGCGATCCCGCTCGAGCACGAGGGCACGGTTGCCACGGTCGGCTTCTTCGACGGCGTGCATCTCGGGCACCGCAACGTGCTGGCGGCGACGGTGGCCGCCGCGCGGGAACGCGGCGTTCCGGCCGTGGCCGTCACCTTCGACCGGCATCCGCGCGAGATCCTCACGCCGGGCAAGGAGCCGAGGCTCCTCACGAGCGTCGAGCGCAAGAGCCGGCTGATCGAGGAGACGGGGATCGACGTGCTCCTCGTCCTGGAGTTCACGGAGGAGTTCTCGCAGTGGCGGGCCGAACGGTTCGTCTCTGACGTCCTTCGCGACGGGTTGCATGCCGTCCACTGCGTGATGGGCGCCAACTTCACGTTCGGACATCGCGCAATGCGGCAACGTCGAGATGCTCATCTCCGAGGGAGGCCGCTACGGGTTCTCGGCGGAGCGGGTCGAGCTCGTCGAGCTCGACGAGCGCGTGGTGTCCTCCTCGTCGATCCGCGAGGCGCTGTCGCACGGTGATCTCGCGTGGCCGCAGCGAGCACTCGGGCGCCGGTTCGTCCTCGACGGGACGGTCGTCGAGGGTGCCGGCCGGGGGCGTGTCCTCGGATACCCCACGGCCAACCTGGAGACGTGGCCGCGGCTGCTTCTGCCCGGACAAGGCGTCTACGCCGGCCGCGCCGAGGTCGACGGCCGTGCCCACGTCGCGGCGATCGACGTCGGCACGAACCCCACGTTCGGCACCGAGCCACTCCACGTCGAGTCCTATCTGCTGGACTTCGAAGGCGACCTCGTCGGACGGGAGATGGCGGTGGAGTTCTGGGCCTACCTGCGACCCGAGATCCGGTTCGACTCCGCGGACGAGCTCGTGGAAGCGATGGATCGGGACGTGCGTCATACCCGGGCACTGGTGGACCCCGTGGAAGGATCGGATCCATGACCCCCCGCCACGCCCGCCGCCCCCGCCTCCCCCTCACCGCCCTGTTGGTCGTGCTCGCGATCGCGGCGGCCGGAGCGCTCGCCTGGGCAACGACGAGACACGACGGAGCCGGGAACGGTCGAGATGGCGTGGCTGCGAAGAGCGCCGGGGGCTCGTCGACGCCGACAAACGCACCGAGCACGGACGCCCCCGTCGACGGTTCCCCCGGCGCCGTCGCGGCCACGCCGCGCGCGCCCACCCCTGCGCCACGGGAAAGGATCGTCATACACGCGACCGGCGACGTGAGCCTCGACCCCAACTACATCCCGGCGTTCCGCACCAATGGCTATGGGTGGGCGTGGAGCGGCCTCGACGGGCTCTTCCGCGACGACGACCTCACCGTGATCAACCATGAATGCCCCTCGACGGACATCGTCGCTCCGATCCCCAAGACGTTCAGCTTCCGCTGCGACCCCGCCGCGCTCCCCGTCGCGAAACGGTTCGGCGTCGACGTGGCGAACCTGGCGAACAATCACGGGTACGACCAGGGACCGGACGCGGTCCTGGATTCGATCCGCAACGTCGAGCGGGCCGGCCTGGTGGCCGTCGGCGCCGGGAGGAACGCCGAGGAGGCAGATGCCCCGCACTACGTCGAAGTGAAGGGGTGGCGGATCGGCATCGTCGGCGTCGGCGAGGTGCTCGACCCACTCGATCAGGTCGCCACGGCAACCAAGCCCGGAACCGCGGTGGGACACGACTTCCCTCGCGCCTTGCGTGCGATCCGCGAGGCCGAGGCGAACGCGGATCTCGTCGTCGTCGTGATCCATTGGGGCGTCGAGCTCGACACGCAGCCGAGGGAGTACCAGGTCGACGAGGCGCACCGGATGATCGATGCCGGCGCGGACATGATCTTCGGGCACCACGCGCACCGGCTCCAGCCGATGGACACGTACGAGGGACGTCCGATCTTCTATGGGCTCGGGAACTTCGTCTGGCCGAACTTCTCCGTCGCCGGCTCCACGACCGCCGTGGCCGAGGTCGTCGTCCTCCCGAACGGGGAGATCCGAGGTCGTCTCCTCCCGGCGTTCATCGAGTCGCCGGGTCACCCGGTCCTTCGCTGAACCGCTGAACCCCGCACGAACCCCGCGCACCGGGCCGCGGTCTGTTAGAAAGCCCTGGTGAGCGCAGACCTCGGAGCGGGCTCCACCTTCGGTCTCTACCGGATCGAGTCACTCCTCGGACGCGGCGGGATGAGCGTGGTCTACCTCGCCGAGGACACCCGTCTCGGCCGGCGGGTAGCGATCAAGGTCCTGTCGGCCGAGCTCGCCGCGGACGACGCGTTCCGTTCGCGCTTCGTGCGCGAATCGCAGCTCGCGGCGGGCCTGGAGCACCCCAACATCGTTCCGGTGTACGAGGCGGGCGAGGCCGAGGGACAGCTCTTCATCGCGATGCGCTACGTCCGCGGTACGGACCTTCGGACGTTGCTCACGCGCGAGGGCCCGTTCGACCCCGATCGGACGATCGCGCTGCTCCGCCCGGTCGCGGCGGCCTTGGACGCGGCCCACCGCCGTGGCCTGGTCCACCGGGACGTGAAGCCCGCGAACATCCTCATCGCGAACGACGAGGGAGAGGAGCACGTCTACCTCTCGGACTTCGGACTGTCCAAGCACACGAGCTCCCGCAGCGGGCTCACGAAGACCGGCACGTTCATGGGCACCGTCGACTACGTCGCTCCCGAGCAGATCCAGGGGCACGACGTCGACGGGCGGACCGACGGCTACTCGCTCGCCTGCGTCCTGTTCGAGTGCTTGACCGCCAAGGTGCCCTTCGCGAAGGACAGCGACGTCGCGACCCTGTTCGGACACATCCAGGATCCGCCGCCGCGCGTCACCCAGGCTCGAGAGAGCCTCCCCAGCGAGATCGACCAGGTCATGGCGCAGGGGATGGCGAAGAACCCGGACGACCGCCCGCAGACCGCCACGGCGCTGATCGACCGGGCGGCGAGGGCGCTCGGCGCGCCGTCCGGGCCGAAGGAAGCGCCATCCGTCCCGGCCGCGCCGACGGTCCTGGCGCCGCCGCCTCCGGCGCCGGGCTGGGCGGCCGGCACGGCACCACCCGCGTCGGGACCCGGCACGGTGCCGCCGGTCTCGGCTCCGGGCACGGCGCCGCCGTTCCCGTCCACCACGGGTGAGCCACCTTCGAAGCGCGGGGGATCCAACAACGCGCGGCTGATCGCGATCTTCGGAGCGGCAGGCCTCCTGATCGCCGCCATCCTGGTCATCGTGGGACTCTCGCTGTCCGGGGACGACGGCGGTCCTTCCGTCCCCGCTCCGTCTCCGGCCTCGCCGACGCCGCCACCGCCGATCGACATCGCGAACACGAGCGCGGTCACGATCTTGGACGTCGGCACCGCGAACCCCTACCCGGCGCCGATCGAGGTCGCCGGCGCGACCGACACGATCTCTGGGCTCACCGTGACGCTCAGCGGCTTCTCCCACGCGTTCCCCGAGGACGTGGACGTGCTCCTGGTCGGTCCGAGCGGCGCGAACGCGGTGCTCATGGCCGACGTCGGCGGTGGCAACCGCGTGCGCGACCTGACGCTCACGTTCGACGACGCCGCGACCGCCGCTCTTCCCGACCGCGGACGGATCGCTTCGGGGACCTTCCTGCCGAGCGTGGGGACCGACCGCGGCGGGGGAGAGTGCTGCGGCTTCCAGGGCGGCGCCCCCGCACCGTCGCCGCCCTACGGCACGGCCCTTTCCGTCTTCGAGGGAACCGATCCGAACGGGGAATGGAACCTGTTCGTCTTCGACGACAGCGCCGGTGACGCGGGGCAGATCGCCCAGGGCTGGAGCCTGCTGATCGAGACCGGGGGTGGTGACGGCACCGCGGAGCCATCTCCGACGGAGCCCACCGTTGCCCCGTCACCGGCCGTGATCTCCAGCAGCCAGGAGATCGTGATCCCGGATTTCGGTCAGGGCGTTCCGTATCCCTCCTCGATCCAGGTCTCTGGCCTCGTCGGGACCGTCGCGGACGTCAAGGTCACGCTGTCCGGGTTCGGCCACGAGTTCCCCGACGACGTGGACATCCTGCTGGTCGGGCCGGCGGGCCAGAGCGTGGTGCTCATGGCGGACATGGGAGGGTTCGACACCGTAGGGAACGTGTCGCTCACGTTCGACGACGCCGCTCCCGCGCCTGTCCCGGACGAAACGCTGATCGTCTCGGGCAGCTATCGGCCGACGAGGGAGAAGCGATGCTGCCTCTTCGACGGGACCGCTCCCGCCCCTGCAGCTCCGCACGCGGCCGCGCTCTCGGCCTTCGACGGGACGGATCCGAACGGGACGTGGAGCCTCTTCGTCTTCGATGACGGGGTCGGCGATCAGGGTGCCCTCTCGGGCGGCTGGAGCCTCGAGATCAGCACGGCCGTCTAGGCCGGTCTGCTCGTCTGGTAGCCTTTCCGCTGGTCATGACACTAACGAAGACGCAGAAAGCCGAGATCATCGGCGAGCACCGGCGCTCCGACGGCGACACGGGTTCCGCGGAAGTCCAGGTCGCGGTCCTGAGCAAGCGGATCTCCGACCTCACCGAGCATCTGAAATTGCACAAGAAGGATCACGCTTCACGGCGGGGTCTCCTCATGCTCGTCGGCCGTCGCCGGCGCCTCCTCGAGTACCTGCGGCGCGAGAACATCGAGCGGTACCGCGATCTCGTGGCCAAGCTCGGTCTGAGGCGATAAGGATGCAGGACCAAGGGGGCGCTCGCAGGAGCGCCTTCTCCGCGGCAGGAGGGATGCGAACGACCCACTGAACGACCGGAGCACGGCGGTCCCGGTCGGTTCTCAGTCGCGAGCCTCCGAGCCAGCTCGGCGGTTCCCCACTGACAACCGGCCCTCCCGCCTCAACACTCGCGCGGCGCGACCGCGCCGCGCGGAAACTCTGAAGGAGGAACGGCCGATGGCCACGACACTTTCCCGCCAGATCGGGAACCAGACACTCACGTTCGAGACCGGCAAGCTTGCCAAGCAGGCGCACGGCTCGTGCACCGTTCAATACGGCGAGACGCAGATCCTCGCCACCTGTACCACAGCCAAGCCCCGCGAGGGGATCGATTTCTTCCCGCTCACGATCGACGTCGAGGAGCGGATGTACGCCGCCGGCAAGATCCCCGGCGGGTTCTTCCGCCGCGAGGGCCGCCCCTCGGAGACGGCGATCCTGACGGCCCGGCTCACCGACCGGCCGATGCGCCCGTCCTTCAAGGACGGCTACCGCGACGAGGTCCAGGTCGTGATCACCGTGCTGTCCGCCGACATGGCGAACCCGTACGACATCCCCGGCATGAACGGCGCGAGCCTCGCCACCATGATCAGCGGCATCCCGTTCGAGGGTCCCGTCGGCTCGGTTCGGCTCGGCCTCATCGGCGGCGAGTGGCAGATCAACCCCACGTTCCTGGACGTCGAGGAGGCCACGTTCGACATCGTCGTGGCCGGCCGGCGCAACGATGCCGGCGAGATCGACATCTTGATGATCGAGGGAGAGGCGCCGGACAACACTTGGCAGCTCCTCGGCGGATCCGAGGGTGCCGTGGCGCCGACCGAAGAGGTCGTGGCGCAGGGCCTCGAGGCCGCCAAGCGCGCGATCGCCGAGCTGATCGACTTCCAGCTCGAGTTCCTCAGCAAGCTCGACGTGAAGCCGAAGCCTTTCGAGCCACGCCCGCTGTACGAGCCAGACACGTGGTCGATCGTGGAGGCGTACGCGAAGGAGCGTCTCGAGACGGCGATCGTGACCGACAAGCAGGAGCGCGAGACGGCGCTCTCCGAGATCAAGGATCTCCTGAAGGGCCACCTGCTCGAGACGTGGGGCCCGGAGGTCTATGCCACCCGCGAGGCGGAGATCTCGCCGGCGTGGAAGGACCTGCAGAAGAAGGTCATGCGGGCCCGGGTGATCGAGCACGGCGTGCGTCTGGACGGCAGGGGACCGAAGGACATCCGTCCGCTCTCGGCCGAGATCGGTCTCATCCCGCGCGCCCACGGCTCGGCGTTGTTCAACCGCGGGGACACCCAGGCGCTGAACGTCACCACCCTGGGGATGCTGCGGATGACGCAGATGATCGACACGCTCGACCCCGAGGACAGCAAGCGCTACATGCACCACTACAACTTCCCGCCGTTCTCCACGGGTGAGGTGGGCCGGATCGGCTCACCCCGCCGCCGCGAGATCGGCCACGGCGCGCTCGCCGAGCGGGCGCTCGTGCCGGTGATCCCGCCGGAGGAGGAGTTCCCGTACGCGCTCCGTCTGGTCTCGGACATCCTCGCCTCGAACGGGTCGACCTCGATGGCGAGCGTGTGCGCCTCGACGCTGTCGCTGATGGACGCCGGCGTGCCGCTCAAGGCGCCGGTCGCCGGCATCGCGATGGGGATGATCGCCGAGAACGGGACCTTCGTGACGCTGACCGACATCCTGGGCGCCGAGGACATGCTCGGCGACATGGACTTCAAGGTCGCCGGGACGAAGGACATCGTCACGGCGATCCAGCTCGACATGAAGGTGACCGGACTGCCGGGGAACGTGCTCGCCGGGGCGCTCGACCAGGCCAAGGAAGCGCGGTTGAAGATCCTGGACGTGATGCAGGCAGCCATCCCGGTGCCGCGGACCGAGGTCAACCCGAAGGCGCCGCGGATCCTGACGCTGAAGATCCCCGTCGACAAGATCGGCGAGGTCATCGGGCCCAAGGGCAAGAAGATCAACGAGATCGTCGCCATGACCGGAGCGGACATCGACATCCAGGACGACGGGACGGTCTTCGTCGGTGCCCGCGACGGTGCCGGTGCGGACGAGGCGGCCCGGATCATCGATGAGATCGCGAACCCGCGTCCGATCAACATCGGGGAGCACTTCACCGGGACGGTCGTCAACACGACGACGTTCGGCGCGTTCGTGAACCTCGTGCCGGGGCGCGACGGGCTGATCCACATCTCGAAGCTCGGCCGGGGCAAGCGCCTCGCGAGCGTCGAGGAGGCCGTGAAGGTGGGCGACACGATCGAGGTCGAGGTCGTGGACATCGACGACCGCGGCAAGATCAGCCTCAAGCCGGTCGGCGAGGAGTGGGCGATCCCGGAGGGGATGGAGGTCGAGGACGACCGGCCCCCGCGCCGTGACCGCGGCGACCGCGATCGCGGTGGCCGTGGCGGGCGAGACGGCGGCCGCGACCGCGACCGGCGGCCCCGCGACCGCGACCGGGCTCCCAGGGAGGACCGGGCCGTTCGCGAGAACACGCCCGTGCCGCCCGCCGACGGTCCGCCCTCGAGCCCGCAGTCCTAGGGACGATCGTGTCGATCGGCCGCACCGAGTCCGGCTCCGGCCTGCGCGTGGTCACCGAGCGGATGCCCGGCGTCCGCTCGGTGGCGCTCGGCTTCTGGGTGCTCGCCGGCTCCCGCGACGAGCCGCCGCCGATCAGCGGATCGAGCCACTTCCTCGAGCACCTCCTCTTCAAGGGGACGAAGACGAGGAGCGCGCGCGACATCGCCGAGGCGTTCGACGCCGTCGGCGGCGACATCAACGCGTTCACCGCGAAGGAGTACACGTGCTTCTACTGCAGGATCCGCGATCGCGACCTGCCGATGGCGGTCGAGCACCTCGCGGACATGTTCCAGAACTCGGTGCTGCGCGAGGATGACTTCGTTGCCGAGAAGCGCGTGATCCTGGAGGAGATCAACGTCCACGAGGACACGCCCGACGACCTGATCCACGACCTGTTCACCGAGACGCTCTGGCCCGATCACCCGCTCGGACGGCCGATCCTTGGGACCAAGCGCAGCATCAAGGCGGCCACCCGAGACCAGGTCCGGCGGTTCTACCGGCGGCATTACGTGCCGGGCAACCTGGTCGTCGTCGCCGCGGGGAACCTGCAGCACGACCAGTTGGTGGAACTCCTGTCCGCGAGCATGGAGACCGGACCCGTTCGTGCGGAGGAACCAGCGGCGTGGAACGTCCGGAAGGCCGGCACGGTGCCCGCGGCCTCGGGCCGGTCCCTCGTGAAGCGCCGCGACACCGAACAGGCGCACATGTGCGTGGGCACGACCGGGCTGTCCCGGACCGATCCCGATCGGTTCGCGTTCGGCGTCGTGAACACCGCGATCGGCGGCGGCATGAGCTCGCGGCTGTTCCAGGAGATCCGCGAGAAGCGTGGCCTCGCGTACAGCGTCTACAGCTATCACTCGATGTACGCGGAGGCCGGGCTGTTCAGCGCGTACGCCGGGACGACGCCAGGCCGCGCGAAGGAGGTCCTGTCGATCCTCCGGGCTCAGCTCGAGAACGTTGCCCGCGAGGGCCTGGCCGCGGACGAGTTCGAGCGCGCGAAAGGACACATGAAGGGTTCGCTCGTCCTCTCGCTGGAAGATCCTGGCGGGCGGATGTCGAGGCTCGGTAAGTCCGAGATCAGTCACGGCGAAACGCTCACGGTGAACCAGCTGCTCTCGCGCATCGCGGCGGTGACGCCCGACGACGCGCGGCGCGCCGCCGAGCGGGTACTCTCGCAACCCATGACGACGACGGTCCTCGGCCCCTTCAACAAGGGCGCGCTCGGGTGATCCGCGTCGGCGTGATCGGCGCCGCCGGCCGGATGGGCCTGATGGTCTGCCGGGCGGTCGCCGAGGCCGACGACATGGCGCTCGTCGCGGCGATCGACCGGTCCAAGATCGGCCAGAATGTCGGCGCACTCATCGGTCACTCCGAGATCGCGGTCCCGATCAGCGACGAGCTCGACCGGCTCCTGGAAGCCGAGGCCGAGGTTGCGGTGGATTTCACCCACCCCGACGTCGCGATGGACAACATCCGGTTCTGCATCGACCACGCGATCCACCTGGTGGTCGGAACGAGCGGGATCTCGCAGGAAGACCTGCAGGCGATCGAGCGGATGATCGGCGACGAGGGCGCCGAGTCCAACGTCATCGTCGCGTCGAACTTCGCGCTCGGTGCCGTGTTGATGCTCCGGTTCGCCGCGCAGGCCGTTCGATTCTTCCCGGCCGTCGAGGTCATCGAGCTCCACCACGACCAGAAGGCGGACGCGCCATCGGGGACCGCGATCGCCACGGTCCACCGGATCGAGCAGGAGCGCACGGAGCCCTGGCGCGGCCCGCTCGACGAGAGCCTCGAGGGCGTGCGCGGTGGCGACGTGGACGGCATCCGGATCCACTCCGTCCGGCTCCCGGGTTTGGTCGCGCACCAGGAGGTCATCTTCGGTGGGCAGGGGCAGACGTTGACGATCCGCCACGACTCCACCGATCGCAGCTCATTCATGCCCGGCGTCCTGATGGCTGCTCGAGCGGTGATGACGCGTCCCGGCCTCACGGTGGGCCTCGAGCCCCTGCTCGACCTGCCGCCACTCCCGTGAAGCTTTCCGGGGTCTTCGCGCATCCCGACGACGACACGTACGGCATCGCCGGCAGCGTTGCGAAGCACGCCGGCTCCGGTCCCGAGATCGACGTCGTCATGACGACGAGCGGAGAGGCGGGGCAGATCGCCGATCCGAGCCTGGCGTCGCGCGAGACGCTCGCTTCGGTGCGCGAGGAGGAGGACCGGGCGTCATGGACCGCCCTCGGGTTCGAGCCGGAGATCCACTTCCTGCGGTATCCGGACGGAGGCGTCGCGGACGTGCCCCAGGAGAGCCTCGTCGCGGTGTACCTCGCCATCTTGCAGGAAGCCCGACCCGACGTCGTGGTCACCTTCGGTCCGGAGGGGATCACCGGGCACTCCGATCACATCGCGGTCGGGGCCGCGGCGACCGCGGCGTTCCACGCGGCGCGCGCCGCCGGTGCCGACGGCTTCCGCAGGCTGCTGTACTGCTGCGTGACGCGTTCGGCGATCGACCGGTTCAACGAGCTCTTGCGGGAGCGCGGGCTTCCGCCGATCGATCCGACGCAGCCGTTCCAGCCGCGAGGTGTCCCCGACGAGGAGGTCGGGATGACGGTCGACTGCTCCGATGTCTACGAGCGCAAGCTCGAGGCACTTCGCCGTCACCGGACACAGGCCGAGCTCGAGGACGTGCCGTTCGAGCTCTGGCGGGAGCTCCTGGGGACCGAGTCCTTCGTCGTCGCGTACCCCGAGCGCGAGCCTGGGGCCACGCCCCTGACCGACCTGTTCGAAGGGCTCGAGGACCCGTAAGCTCGGGCTCCGACCGCGCGTACGTTGGTCGTCGAGACGAAAGAGCCTCGAGGAACATCAGGCCAGGGGACATCAGATGGATATCGAGATCCGAACGATCGCCGAAGACGAGTTCGAGGCCTGGATGCACGCCATCGAGACCGCGTTCGGCGGGCACCTCCGCCCGGAGGACCTCGAGGCCGAGCGCTCCGTCCTGGACCCGGCGCGATGTCTGGCCGCGATCGACGACGGCGAGATGGTGGGCTGCGCCTCCTCCGTGATCTTCACGATGACGGTTCCCGGCGGCGTCGCGGTGCCGACCGTCGGGGTCACAGGGGTCGGGGTGAAGCCGACGCATCGACGCCGGGGGGTCAACACCGGGCTGATGCGACGCCAGTTGGACGACGCGCATCAGAGCGGCGAGCCGGTCGCCGCGTTGTTCGCCTCCGAAGGCGGCATCTACGGTCGGTTCGGGTACGGGCTTGCCTCGCTGAACGCCGCGACCGACCTGGAGACGGCGCGCAGCGCATTCGTCCCGGGCGCCGGAACGGGCGGGCGCGTCCGCATGTTCGACCGGGATGCGGCGCGCGACCAGATCCTGTCCGTTTGGGACCGTGCCCGCCTGAACCGGCCCGGCACGATGGCGATGGACACCACCTGGTTCAACTATCAGTTCGCCGACAAGCAGCATGGCGAGGAGCGCCGCCTGTTCTTCGCCGTTCACGACTCGGGCGAGGGGCCGGACGGCTTCGCCGTGTACCACGTGAAGTCGAATTGGGAGGAATCGATCCCGAGGAACGTGCTCGAGCTGTACGCGCTCGACGCGCTCGGGCCGGATGCGTACGCGAGCATGTGGCGGTTCGTCCTGGACGTCGACCTGATCCAGCGCGTCACGGCGTGGGGCCGTCCGTCCGACGAGCCGCTCTTCCATCTGCTCCGTGAGCCCCGGCGCCTGAACCTTCGGATCAAGGATGCGGTGTGGGTCCGGCTCGTCGACTTGCCGGCCGCGCTCGCCGCGCGCCGCTACGCGGTCGATGGTCGCGTCGTCCTCGAGGTCCGGGACGCCTTCTGCAGCTGGAACGACGGCCGCTACGAGCTCGTCGCGGGACCGGACGGCGCGTCCTGCAGGCCCACCACCGACGAGGCCGACCTCCTCCTCACCGTCAACGAGCTCGCCGCCGCCTACCTCGGGGGATCCACGTTGCTGCAGCTTCACCGGGCCGGTCGCGTCCACGAGGAACGAGCCGGCGCGCTCGCGCTCGCCGACGCGATGTTCCGGTGGGACCCCGCGCCGTGGTGTCCCTTGTTCTTCTGAGGCCCTTCTCGGGCCCGAGCTACCGCTTCATCCCCGTCGGAGCTCCTCGACCTTGACCGCCGAGTCGTCGTCGGCCTTGGTGAGGAGCACGCCCTCGCACTCGCCGAGCGGTTCGATCTCGAGCGCCGTCAGACCCAGCACGCCGCGCTCGATCAGCGGCATGTGCGACACGGCCAGGCCTCGCCCGCCGTCGGGCACGGCGTCCAGGAGCGCCGAGAGCACGCCGGCCATCGCGAGCGGGGAGCCGTCGTTGTCCTTGGCGGCGAGGCCAGGGATCACCGCGTGCGGCGGCAGCTGCTCATGCCGCCCACGGAGCATCCACGCGACGGTCTCGGCGGCCCGCTGCGCCGGCGAGATGAACACGACGTCGTACGTGCCTTCGAGGTCCCGGCCGAGGTCCTCCGCCTGTGCCCGGCCGGCGACCGAGAGGCGGTCGGCCGCGGGATCGCGCTTGGCGTGTCGTCGAACCTCGAGCGTTCTCACAGCGGGCGATCTCCGTCCGTCTTGTACGATGCCGCGACCCGTGAAGCCTACCGTTCGGTTCATCGCGCTCGCCCTCGCCCTCGCGGCGCTGCTTGCTGCCTGCACCGGCGACGAGAATGGCGGGGGAGAGCCGACCGGACCCGGCACAGGTGGTACGGGGAACACCACCGGCGGCGTCGGTCCCACGCCGGTGACGACCGGGCCGGCGGCGCGGGGGACGTACGAGTACGTGAACGCGGGACTTCGGGTGGTCGTCGAGATCGACGGCACCGAGGGAACGATGGAGGTCAACAACGGCACCGAGCGCGAGCTCGAGTCCCCGGACTTCTACATCCTCGACGCGCGGGACGGGACCGAGATCGAAGGTGAGGTCGCGGAACCCGCGCCGACGCCGGCGGGCGAGACGGTCACGTTCACGATCTCGTTCGAGGGCATCGAGGTGCGCAACATCGGCCTGCTCGTGTTGTTGTTCGGGACCGACAACTACGGCGCCTTCGTGCGAACCGCCTGAAAAGCCCCGGTCAGCGACTGGTGGGCTCGGTCTCGCCGGCGGCGACGCGGGCGAGCACGAACAGCAGGTCCGACAGGCGGTTCAGGTACCGCACGACCGCCTCGTTGACCTCGGCCCCGCCGTCCCGAAGCTCGACGACGCGTCGTTCCGCGCGGCGCACGACCGAGCGGGCCACGTCGAGACAGGCAGACACCGGGCTGGCACCGGGAACGATGAACGCGTTCGGAAGGGGATGTGCCGTCACGAGCTCGTCGATCCACGTCTCGAGGCCGTCCACGTCCCCGTCCGTCACGAGGGAGACGCCGGGCTGCAGCTTGCCGCGCTCATCCGGATTGGTCGCGAGATCGGCGCCGACGACGAACAGCTGACGTTGCAGGGAAAGGATGCGTTCGGCGAGCGCGGCATCCTCGGTGAGCGCCCGGGCCAGTCCCAGGACCGCCACGGCCTCGTCTGTCGTCCCGTACGCCTCGGTCGCCGGGTCGGCCTTGGAGATGCGACCTCCGTACAGCAGGCCGGTGGTCCCGTCGTCTCCTGCCTTGGTGTAGATCCGCGGCATCCCGCTAGGATAGCCCGAGGCGGTCCGCCGCCCGAAGGGGAGCACGAGAGGCGCGCCAGCAGCGTGAGGCGCATGAGTGGCCCGAGGCCACCGGGACCCCGGAGCCACGAGGCCTTCGCGTTCGACGCGAACCCCTCGTTGAACCTGTGACACATGTGGCTCTTGTATGCCATCGAGGCAGGATGCTAGCGTCCACCCGAGGAGGCACCCATGACCGGTCAGTTCGGGGCGGTCGTCACCGCCATGGTCACACCGTTCCACGAGGACCACTCATTGGACCTGGATGCGGCGCGCTCGCTGGCAGCTCACCTCTTCGAGCACGGCTCGGAATCGTTGGTCGTCGCCGGCTCGACCGGCGAGTCGCCGACGCTCACCCACAAGGAGAAGATCGAGCTCTTCCGCGAGGTCATCGACGTCGCGAAGGGATCGGGGAAGGTCGTCTGCGGCACCGGTACGTACAGCACGGCCGAGACGGTTGAGTTGTCGCGCGAGGCCGAGGCCATCGGCGCCGACGGGCTCCTTCTGGTCACGCCGTACTACAACAAGCCTCCGCAACGCGGGCTGCTCGAGCACTTCACGCGAGTCGCGAACGCGGTCGACCTTCCGATCGTCGCGTACAACATCCCCGGTCGCACCGGGACGCGGATCGAGCACGACACGCTGCTCCGCATGGCCGCGATCCCGAACATCGTCGGGGTGAAGGACTCGACGGGCGACTTCCAATCGATCTCCAAGCTGATCAGCGAGGCGCCACCGGAGTTCGAGGTGTACTCGGGCGACGACTGGGCCACGTTCGGCTACCTGTGCCTCGGTGGTGTCGGGATCGTCTCGGTCGCCTCGCATCTGGTCGGCGACCGGATCCGGCAGATGTGCGACCTGGTGTTCTCCGGGGACGTGCCCGCGGCGCGGAAGATCCACGAGGAGCTCACGCCGCTGTTCAACGCGCTGTTCATCACGAGCAACCCGATCCCGGTCAAGACGGCGCTCGAGCTGGTCGGGATCCCGGTCGGGCCGCCGCGTCTGCCGCTCGTGCCGGCCACGTCCGAGGAACGCGAGCGGATCCGCAAGGCGTTGGTCGATGCCCGGCTCCTCTGAGTCGAATCACGCCGCGTCCGCTCCACGCGTCGTCTTCCTCGGCGGCGTGGGCGAGGTGGGCCGCAACATGGCCTGCGTCGAGATGGACGGGCGCATCCTGATCGTGGACGTTGGCCTTTCGTTCCCCCACGCGGAGATGCCGGGGATCGACCTCGTCCTCCCGGACTTCGAGTACGTCCGTCAGCGCCTTGACGACGTCGAGGCCGTCGTCCTGACGCACGGACACGAGGACCACATCGGCTCCCTCCCGTACCTGCTCCGCGAGGTCGAGCGTTCGATCCCGGTCTACGGCACGCCCTTCACGCTCGCGCTCCTGGAGGGCAAGCTCGAGGAGCACCAGGTCCGCGATCGCGCGGAGTTCCGTCCCGTCACGCTGGGAGAGGGCGCGGTCGCCGGACCGTTCTCGATGCGGTTCCTGCGCGTCACGCACTCGATCCCAGACGGGGTGGCGGTGGTGATCGACACTCCCTACGGCTCGATCCTGCATACCGGGGACTTCAAGATCGACCAGACGCCGCTCGACGGGCGGCCGACCGACCTGCACGGGCTCGCCGAGGAGGCGGGACGCGGCGTCCACCTCCTGCTCTCGGACTCGACGAACGCCGAGGAGGCCGGCTACACCACGAGCGAGCGCAGCGTCGGCCCCGTGCTGCAGGACATCATCGGCCGCGCGCCACAGCTGGTCGTCGTCGCGTGCTTCAGCAGCCATATCCACCGCGTCCAGCAGGTGGTGAACGCGGCGCGCTCGGACGAACGCGTCGTCGCGTTCCTCGGGCGTTCGATGCATCAGAGCGTGGAGGCCGCGCGCCGCCTGGGGATCCTCCATGTCCCCGAGAAGGACGTGATCGCGATCGAACGGGTCGACGACCTCGATCCCTCGCGCGTGGTCGTCATCTGTACGGGTTCCCAGGGCGAGCCGTACTCGGCGCTCAGCCTCATGGCCGCCCGCGAGCACAAGTGGGTGAAGCTGAAGCAGGGCGACAGCGTCGTCCTTTCGAGCAGCCTGATCCCCGGGAACGAGCCGGCGATCCACCGCGTCGTGGACGGCCTGTACCGGACCGGGGCGGACGTCTTCCACCTTCCGGCCTACCCGGTGCACGCGAGCGGACACGCCGCGGCCGAAGAGCTCCGGCTGATGCTCTCGCTCGTCCGGCCGAGATGGTTCATCCCCATCCACGGCGAGCGCCGGCACCTGTCCCACCACGCGAAGATCGCGACCGAAGTCGGCATCCCGTCGGACCACGTGCTGATCTGCGAGGACGGCGACGTGGTCGAGGTGGGGGAGAAGGTCCAGCTGATCGACCGCGTTCCGGCCGGGATGACGTTCGTCGACGGCCTGGGGATCGGGGACGTCGGGAACGTGGTCCTGCGGGACCGCCGCAAGCTGTCCTCGGACGGCGTGGTGGTGGTCGTGATCGCGATCGACGCGCACCACGGCCAGCTGGTCGCCGGACCGGACATCGTGAACCGGGGTTTCGTGTTCGACGAGACCTCGGGCGACATCCTTGAAGAGGCGCGGGAACGCGTCATGCTTACGCTGCAGGATTCCGCTCAGGCCGAGGTGGTCGACCGCGGACTCCTCGAACAGAACGTCCGGCGAACGCTGAACAAGTACTTCTACGAGGTGACCCAGCGGAAGCCGGTGATCCTGCCCGTCATCTTGGAGGTGTGATTGGCGACGAAGACCAAGGGCCGTGGCCGGTCCAAGACCCCCGCCCGGACGTCGGTTCGCCAGCACCTCGCCCCCTGGGCCCGGGACGCGCTCGGGATCGGCCTCGTGGTGCTCGCGCTCCTGGCGATCCTCGGGTTGTGGTTCGAGGCCGCCGGGCCGGTGGGCCGAGGCCTGGACTGGCTCGTCCGCGGTCTGTTCGGCGTGACGGCGATCGTGTTCCCGGTCCTTGCCCTGTACTGGGGTGTGCTGCTCCTGCGCGGCACGGCCGAAGAGGACCGGCTGCGGATGTTCATCGGGTTCGCGATCGCGTTCGTCGGTCTCCTCGCGCTCCTGTCGCTCGCCGCCGACAACCCGAGGCCGTTCGCGGGGTTCGCGAGATTGAGTGAGGCGGCGGGCGCCATCGGCGCGCTCGCGGCGTGGCCGCTCGGCAAGCTCGTCTCCAGGATCGGCGTCGCGATCGTCTGGAGCGGCGCGTTCGTCCTCGGGCTCCTGATCTTCGCCGGGAAGCCCTTGTCGGCGGTGACCGCGTGGATCCGCGATGCGTTCACCCGCGTGGAGGACGACGACGAGATGGATGAGGACGAAGAGGAACCGGAGGTGTCGCGCCGCCGCGAGCCGCGCGTGATCCACACCGACGAGCGCGTCCCGGTCGTCGAGGTCCTGGACGACGAGGAAGAAGAAGAGGAAGAGGAGGAAGCGGAGCCGGTCGCGGTCCCGGACCTCGTCCGCAAGGCCTTCGGCGGCAAGTACCAGCTTCCACCGCTCGACCTGCTTCGAACGTCGCCGCCGGCCGCCGGCAACGAGCGCGACGAGGAGCACACGACGGACGCGCTCGAGCGAACCTTCAACACGTTCGGCGTCCCGGCGCACGTGGTCGCCGCACACCGCGGCCCGACGGTCACGCTCTTCGAGGTCGAGGTCGAGTCCGGGACCAAGGTCAACAAGGTGCTCAGCCTCGGCGACGACATCGCGTACGCGCTCGCGACGCCCGACGTTCGTATCATCGCGCCGATCCCGGGCAAGTCGGCCATCGGCGTCGAGGTCCCCAACAAGGTCCGCGATTTCGTGATGCTCGGCGACGTGCTCCGCTCCAAGACCGCACGGGACGACCGCCATCCGCTGTCGGTCGCGCTCGGAAAAGACGTCCACGGCCGGGCCCAGCTGGTCGACCTCACGACGATGCCGCACGTGCTGATCGCCGGCGCGACCGGCGCCGGGAAGTCGAGCCTGATCAACTCGTTCATCACCTCGATCCTGATGCGAGCCTCACCCGAGGAGGTCCGGCTCGTGCTGGTCGATCCCAAGCGGGTCGAGCTCATGCACTTCGCCGACCTGCCGCACCTGCTCGTCCCGGTCATCGTGCATCCCAAGCGAGCCGCCGAGGCGCTCTCGTGGGTGGTGCGCGAGATGGAACAGCGATACGAGCTCCTCGCGATGGTCGGCGTGCGCGACATCGACGGGTATCGAGCCGGGATGGCGGAGGGCACGCTGCGGATCCCGCCGGGGCAGGAGGACAAGGTCGTCGAGTTCCCCTACCTGCTGGTGGTGATCGACGAGCTGGCCGACCTGATGATGGTCGCGCCGCGCGACGTCGAGGACGCGATCTGCCGGATCGCGCAGATGGCGCGGGCGGTGGGGATCCATCTCGTCGTCGCCACCCAACGCCCGAGCGTCGACGTCGTCACCGGGCTCATTAAGGCGAACATCGCGTCGCGCATCGCGCTGATGACGGCGTCACAGGCCGACTCGCGCGTGATCCTCGACATGAACGGCGCGGAGAAACTCGTCGGGCACGGGGACATGTTGTTCTCTCCGTCGTCCTCGTCCAAGCCCGCGCGGTTGCAGGCCGCGTGGGTCACCGAGAAGGAGATCCAGCAGATCTCGGAGTGGATCCGCGCGCAGCGCCCCGCGTCCTACGCGATGAGCGTCGAGGGATTCGGCCGGCCGCCCGTCGACGACGGGGGTCTCGGCGACGACGACGACCTCCTGGAGCAGGCGGCGGAGCTCGTGATCCGCTCGCAGCTCGGGTCCACCTCGATGCTGCAGCGCAAGCTGAAGGTGGGCTTCGCACGTGCCGGCCGGCTGATGGACCTGCTCGAAGAGCGAGGACTCGTGGGTGAATCGCAGGGTTCCAAGGCGCGGGACGTCCTGATCACGTCCGAGGAGTGGGCGGAGTCTCGCGAGGCCCGGGTCTCGCCTCCCGCCTAGAGGGACACGAGCATGTCGTTCAGCAACGGCAGCGTCTCGGACTCGCGTTCGCGATCGATCGCGTAGGTTCCGCGCCAGACTTCCCGCTGCCAGTACCGGTAGATGGACTCGGGGACCCATCCCCGCTTGAGCGCGGAGCGATAGCCCCGGACGAACTCGCTCCCCTCGAACAGTCCCCACGGGTGGACGAGGAACCCTCCACGCCGGGCGTCCTCGGACAGCCAGACCGCGCCGACCGGGCCCCAGATGCCGTCGTCCTGCTTCCCGCTCACCAACAGGTAGCGGACCCGGCCCTCGGCCTCGAGCTGCGGTGAGCTCACCGGCTCGACGATCGAGAACGGCGAGCGCGAACCGAGCGAAACGACCTCTGCGGACAACCCTTGCCCTTCGACAGACGGGGGAGACCGAACGCCTCGACGATATCCCCCGGTCCGCGGCTCGGTCATCGGACCTCCGCCCTAGGCCTTGTGCCGGGCGGCCCGGCGGCCCGAAGGCCGGGCACGGATCGGGGGCTCTCGATGACGACCTCCGGGCGCCCGCCTAGAATCCCGACCCCGTGGCCCGGAGGATCCGATGCAGCGCGGGCTGACCGAACTCGGCCCCAGTCTGCGCAAAGTGCGTTCCGCGCGCGGCCTCACGCTCGACGAGGCCGCGAGGGACACGCGCATCCGCCGGGAGTACCTCGAGGCGCTCGAGGGCGACGAGTTCGACCAGCTCCTTGGCGACGTGCACGTCCGCGGGTGTCTGCGGACCTACGCCTCCTACCTTCGCCTGTCGCCGGACAAGGTCATCGCGGCCTACGCCGCCGGCCGGACCGATGCGCCGCCCCGGACCCAGACGGCGGCTCCCCTGCAGCCGGAGTCCGTGATGGGCGGATCCCGTCGCCGGGACAACCACCGGTTGATCGGCATGGTGGCCGCGACGCTCCTCGTGCTGGCCGGCGCGTTCGGGATCCTGTCCGCCCGCCAGCCCGCCCCGCAACCGGCGGAGCTGCCATCGGAGGCGCCGGCGATGGTGACGACGGCTCGCCCGATCACCGTGGCGGTCCTTGCCCGGCAGCCGGTCGAGGTCCGGATCGTGGCGGACGACGCCCCGGTCCAGATCTTCCATCTCGAGGTGGGGGAGGGGCGCTCCTTCGACGGCGACCGTTCGGTCACGATCCGGCTCTCGGAGGGCGGCGCGGCGCAGATCACCGTGAACGGCAGAGACGAGGGGTTCCCGGGTCGGGCGGGGCGTCCGTGGAGGAAGACGTACAGCTACGCCACGGCGTCCCCGACCCCGTGAGCCGGGCGCCGTGAGGGCCGAGGTCGTCGCCGTCGGGACGGAGCTCCTCCTCGGCCAGATCGCGAACACGAACGCCCAGTGGATCTCCGAGCGCCTGGCCGAGATCGGCGTGGACGTCCTGCATCATCAAGCGGTCGGCGACCACGTTCCCCGCATCGTCGATGCCGTGCGGCTCGCTCTGTCCCGGGCGGACGTCGTCATCGTGACGGGCGGACTCGGACCGACGCAGGACGACATCACGAGGGACGGCTTGGCCGAGGTGGCGGGAGCTCCGCTCGAGCGCCGCGCCGAGATCGAATCGCTGATCCGCGAGAAGTTCGCGCGCGCCGAACGCGAGATGCCGGACTCGAACCTCATCCAGGCCGACGTTCCCGCCGGCGCCCGGACGATCACGCCCGACCGTGGGACCGCACCGGGGATCGTCCTCGACGTGGACGGAGCCCGGATCTACGCGCTTCCCGGCGTGCCGGCCGAGATGCGGGAGATGATGGAGGAAACCGTGCTCCACGAGCTCGCGGCGGCCGCCGGGCCGGCGACGATCGTCTCGCGGATCGTCCGGTGCGTCGGCATCGCGGAATCGCGGGTCGCCGAGCTCCTGGACGATCTCTTCCGATCCTCGGTCAATCCGACCGTTGCCTATCTCGCGGGCGGAGGAGAGGTGCGCGTGCGTCTCACCGCGAAGGCGGAATCGGTCCAGGCGGCGAGCGCGCTCTTGGTTCCGTTCGTGGAGCAGGTGACGGAGCGCATCGGCGACTTCGTGACCTCGGCCTCCGATGAGGAGCTCGAGGAGGTCGTGGGGCGGCTGCTTCGCGGCGCGAGCAAGACGATCGCATGCGCCGAGTCCCTGACCGGCGGGTCGCTCTCGGCCCGTCTCGCCCGCGCGGCCGGCGCGTCCGACTATCTCCTCGGCTCGGCGGTCTGCTACGACGTGGAGGCGAAGCGGTCGTTGCTCGGTGTCTCGCCGGAGACGATCGACGGCCCGGGGGTCGTGAGCCGCGAGTGCGCCGCGGAGATGGCCGCCGGCGCGCGGAAGCTGTTCGGGGCCGACATCGCGGTCTCGCTGACCGGCGCCGCAGGACCCGAACCCCACGACGGGGCGCCGCCGGGCACCGTCTGGGTCGGTCTCGACGCGGGCGACGTGGTCTATCAGCGACGGATCAAGGCCTTCGGCGACCGCGCGATGGTTGTGCGGTTCTCCGAGCAGGCGGGTCTCGATCTCGTCCGGCGGTTGCTCGAGGGCCGGCCCTTGCCCGACACCGAGCCCGTCGTCCACTGAGGACGCTCGAGCCATGGCGCGCGATCGAGCCTCGCGTCCGGAAGCGCGGCCCCTGCGGTTGTTCGTCGCCTTCGACGTGCCACAGCCGGTCCGCGACGCCGCCCACAGCGCCGTGACGCCGTGGCGAGAGCGGTTCCCCCGCGCGAAGTGGGTTCCGAAGCAGAACCAGCACGTGACGCTGAAGTTCCTCGGCGCGACGTGGCCGAGGCTCGTTCCGTGGGTGCACGAGACGGTCGGAATGGTCGCGCGGGAGCACGCGCCGGTCCCGACCCGGGTGCTCGAGCTCGGCGCCTTCCCGAACGCGCGTCGCGCGCGCGTCCTGTGGGTCGGGCTCGACGACCGCGAGGGCCGGCTGGCCCGGATCGCCGCCTCCCTGGACGAGGCGTTCTCGCCAGAGTTCGCGCCCGAGAAGCGCGGGTTCACCCCGCATCTCACCGTGGCGCGGTTCGTTCCACCGATTGAACTGGAGGGGCTCGAAGACGTTGAGCTCATCTCCGACCTTTTCGAGATCGACCGGATCGTCCTGTACCGCAGCCATCTGCGTCGCCCCGCGCCCGTGTACGAGGACCTGGGTGCGTTCGCCCTCGGGGACTAAGCCTCGGCGATCAGGAAGGGCGCGTGGTTGCGCGACCGGGCCGGGTCGCACAGGATGCGTCGTGTCGAAAGGAGGCCGATGAGCAAGCTGCGCGTCGTGCTCGTGTCCGGAGTCACACTGGTCGCCGCGTGGGTGCCGCCCGCGGCCGCGACCCCGCCGGGGACCAACGGCCAGATCGCCTTCGGGTCGCTGCGGGACGGGGACTTCGAGATCTACGTCATGGATGCCGACGGGAGCCCCGAGACCAACCTCACGACCGACCCCGAGGACGACTACGACCCCGCCTGGTCCCCGGACGGAACGAAGATCGCCTTCACGAGCGAGCGCGACGGGGACCCGAACGTCTACGTGATGAACGCCGACGGCAGCGGCGTCGTGCAGCTGACCGACGATCCGGCGTCCGACTACGACCCGACCTGGTCGCCCGACGGGTCGAAGATCCTGTGGACCAGCCAGCGCGACGGCGACTTCGAGCTCTTCGTCATGTATCCCGACGGCTCGGACGAGACCCAGGTGACGCGCAACGGGACGTTCGACTTCGAGGCCGAGTGGTCCCCCGATGGACAGCGGATCGCGTTCGCGACGGCCGGCGCCGCGGACTTCGAGATCGCCACCATCCGGCCGGACGGGAACGACCTGCAGTTCCTCACGGACGACCCGGCCGACGACCGATCCCCCACCTGGTCGCCGGACGGCCTGTCCATCGCGTTCGAGTCCGACCGGGCGGTGGCCCTCAGCCCGCAGGTGTACCGGATGCCGTCATCCTCGGGCGATCCGGTAACGCTCGTGACGACGTCGCCGAACACGCCCGTATCGTTCGAGCCGTCCTGGTCGCCCGACGGGACACTGATCGCCCACGCGGCGAACACGGGTTCCGAGATCGTGATCGCGGTCACCTCCGCGTCGGGCGGATCGCCCATCCCGCTGTCGGACGGCGCGGACTTCTCTCCGAGCTGGCAGAGCGTCGGCACGACGTTGCCGACCCTGCGGTGCAACGGCATCCTCGCGACGATCGAGGGGACCGGCGGCGACGACGACCTGGTCGGAACGCCGCTCGTCGACGTCGTCGTCGCCCTGGACGGTGACGATGAGATCCGGGTCTCCGGTGACGACGACGAGGTCTGCGCCGGCCCCGGTGACGACGGGGTTCGGGGGCAGGGGGGCGACGACCGCGTCGAGTCCGGACACGGCAACGACGCGACCACGGCCGGCGGCGGGAGGGACGAGATGTTCGGCCAGCGGGGGGACGACGCCCTGGTCGGCGGTCCCGGTCGCGACGTGGCGAACGGGGGTCCCGACCGCGACATCTGCTCCGCGGAGGTGCAGCGCAACTGCGAGTTCCCGCCCTGATCCCGCCCCATCGGGATGCTTGACCTCGAACACCTGTTCGAGTAGCGTCCGGGGTTGCACGGACCGGCTTTCACCGCTGTAATCACAGGAGCGTCATTCGTGTCGGAACCTCGCGATAGCGTGCGCCCCGCACAAGACGGCGCGGCCGCGCGTCGGCCGAGGGAGCAGAAGGAGGCCTCGCGGATGGATCGGGACAAGATGCTCGACGTCACGCTCTCGCAGATCGAGAAGCAGTTCGGCAAGGGTGCGGTGATGAAGCTCGGTGAGCACCCGATGGGTGCCGGGATCTCGGTGATCCCGACGGGTTCGCTCGCGCTCGACATCGCGCTCGGCGTCGGCGGCATCCCGCGCGGGCGGATCGTCGAGGTCTTCGGTCCGGAAGGCTCCGGCAAGACGACGGTGTGTCTCCACATCATCGCCGAGGCGCAGCGCAACGGCGGGATCGCGGCGTTCATCGATGCCGAGCACGCGCTCGATCCGACGTACGCGCAGCGGCTCGGCCTGAACATCGAGGAGCTGCTCGTCTCCCAGCCCGACTCCGGCGAGCAGGCGCTCGAGATCGCCGACATGCTCGTGCGTTCGGGGGCGCTCGACGTCGTCGTCATCGACTCGGTGGCCGCGCTCGTTCCGCGGGCCGAGATCGAGGGCGAGATGGGCGACACGCACGTCGGTCTCCAGGCGCGGTTGATGTCCCAGGCGATGCGCAAGCTCGCCGGGACGCTCTCCCGGTTCGACACCACGGCCATCTTCATCAACCAGCTCCGCGAGAAGATCGGCGTGATGTTCGGCAGCCCCGAGACGACGCCCGGTGGCCGCGCGCTGAAGTTCTACTCGTCGGTCCGGCTCGACGTCCGCAAGATCGAGAACCTCAAGGACGGCACGGACGTCGTCGGCTCGCGCACGCGGGTGAAGGTCGTGAAGAACAAGGTCGCGCCGCCGTTCCGCCAGTGCGAGTTCGACATCATGTACGGCTTCGGGATCTCGAAGGAGGGAAGCCTGCTCGACGTGGGCGTCGACCTCGAGATCATCAAGAAGAGCGGGGCGTGGTTCACCTACGAGGGCGACCAGCTCGGACAGGGCAAGGAGAACTCCCGGCAGTTCCTGGCCGAGCACGTCGACATGTCGACCGAGATCGAGCGCAAGGTCCGCGAGGCCGTCGGCCTGACGGCCTTCGGCGACGCGGGAGACGAGCGTCCGACCGAGAGTGTCCCGGACCTGGTGCCGGAGGGGGACCTCTCCGACGTGGTCGTGATCGATGAGCCCGCGCCCAAGAGGGGCGCGAAAGAGCGTGAGACGACCGGGGCACCGGCCAGCTAAGGGGAAGGGTTGGCCGGGCCCGGTCGTTCTCGCGGCGTCGCCAAGAACCCGCTCGATTGCCACGAGCGCGCGCTGCGCCTCCTCTCGGTTCGCCCCCGGTCGGAGCGCGAGCTCCGAAGCAGGCTCCTCCGCGCCGGGTTCGAGGCCGAGGAGGTCGAGGCCGAGCTGATCCGGCTGGAGGCCGTGGGGCTGATCGACGACGACGCGTTCGCGCGCCAGGCCGTCGAGCACGAGGTCCTCGTCCGGCGGTCGGGCCACCGCGCGATCGCGAGCCGGCTCGGGTCCCGGGGATTGGATCGCGAGACCGTGGAGCGTGCCCTCGCCGGCCTCGGGGCCGAGGACGAGGAGACGCGGGTCGCTCGAGCTCGCCCGATCGCGGACGTCCAGGCTCGCCGGGCTCCCGCCCGAGAAGGCGTTCGCGCGGCTCGTCTCGTTCCTGGCCCGCCGGGGCTACGCCCCGGACCTGGCCAGGCGGGCCGCCCGGACGGCCCTCGCGGTCGACGACCAGGACCCCGACCTCGGCTGAACGGGGCCGTTCACGGGCAGGTCGGAGGCCGATGGACCGGTCATGTCTTGCCTCTCGGGCCGGGAGGCCGTACCCTCGCCTCTAGAAGGTTTCAGAGGATCGCCAACTGTTCGACTAGTGCCTGACACGACTTTGAGAGACCACTCGTCGCAGGGAGCACACAGGATCTGGGGCCGCGAAGGGCCACCCGGTCTCCGCATGCCGTAGATCCGTCGTACTTCCGACCGCACAGCCGGGCAAGGCGCGATCGACCTTCGCTCGGCTTCGTGCGTGTCTGGAGGCGAAACGATGGAAGCGGTGGTGGGTGTCGTGGCCCTGGCGGTGGGGGTCGCGGTCGGTTTCCTCGTCAGGAAAGCGGTCGCGCAGTCCCAGGCCCTCAGCGCGGAGGCCAAGTCCCGGCAGTTGGTGTTGGAGGCCGAGCGCGAGGCCGAGCGCCTCACGCGCGAGGCGCTGGTGCAGGCAAAGGACGAGATCGGCGCGTTGCGCCGCGAGGCCGACGAGGACCTGCGGCCTCGCCGCGAGGAGGTCAAGCGTCAGGAGGAGCGGCTCGTCCAGAAGGAACAGACGATCGATCGCAAGTTGGACGACGTCGACAAGCGGGCGAGTGAGCTCGACGACCGCGACCAGAAGCTGCAGATGGTGCGGCAGCAACTGGAGCATGCGGCGGACCAGCACCGGAAGCGTCTCGAGGAGATCGCGCAGATGACCGCGCAGGAAGCCCGGGAGGCGCTGCGGACCCAGGTCGTCGACGACGCGAAGCGCGAGGCGATGTCGACCGTCCGTGAGATCGAGCAACGAGCCCGCGAGGAAGGCGAGGAGCGCGCTCGCAAGATCGTGACGATCGCGATCCAGCGGGTGGCATCAGAGCAGACGGCGGAGTCGACCGTGTCGGTGTTCTCGCTCCCGAGCGAGGACATGAAGGGACGGATCATCGGCCGCGAGGGCCGCAACATCCGGGCGTTCGAGGCGGTGACCGGAGTGAACCTCATCATCGACGACACGCCCGAAGCGGTCGTGCTCTCGTCGTTCGACCCCGTCCGGCGCGAGACCGCCCGTCTGACCCTGGAGAAGCTCGTGCAGGACGGCCGGATCCACCCGGCGCGGATCGAGGAGACCTTCGAACGGTCGGCGAACGAGATCGAGGAGCGGATCCGCCGGGCGGGCGAGGGAGCGGTCCTGGACGTCGGCATCACCGACATGCATCCGGAGATGATCCGGCTGCTGGGCCGCCTGCAGTTCCGAACGTCCTACGGACAGAACGTCCTCAAGCATCTCGTCGAGTCGGCGCACGTCGCGGCGGCGATCAGCGCGGAGCTCGGGATCGATCCCGCGATCCCCAAGCGCGGAGCGCTGTTGCACGACATCGGGAAGGCCGTCACCCACGAGATCGAGGGCTCGCACGCGATCATCGGCGCCGAGATCGCCCGCCGGATGAAGGAGTCCCCCGAGGTCGTGCACTGCATCGAGTCCCACCACGGCGAGGTCGAGCAGCGCACGATCGAAGCCGTGATCGCGCAGATCGCCGACGGCATCTCGGGCGGCCGGCCCGGTGCCCGCCGCGAGAGCCTCGAGACCTACGTGAAGCGCCTCGAGCGCCTCGAGGAGATCTGCACGAGCTATCCGGGCGTCGAGAAGGTCTACGCGATGCAGGCCGGACGCGAGGTCCGCGTGATGGTCAAGCCGCAGGACATCGACGACCTCACCGCGCAGGTCATGGCCCGCGACATCGCCAAGCAGGTCGAGGAGGAGCTGCAGTACCCGGGGCAGATCAAGATCACGGTGGTGCGCGAGACCCGCTCCGTCGAGTACGCGAAATGAGGAGAGCCCGTCGGCGGGAGCGGTAGCCTGGGGGGCGTGACCGGACGCCGGTACCTGCTGCGCACCTTCGGGTGCCAGATGAACGAGCACGACTCGGAGCGGATCGCCGGGCTGCTCACGGCGGACGGGTACGTCTCGACCGAAGACGCGCAGGACGCTTCGGTCATCGTGTTCAACACGTGCGCGGTCCGCGAGAACGCCGACAACCGTCTCTACGGGAACCTCGGGCACCTTCGTCCGCTGAAGCAGAAGAACCCCGCGATGCGCATCGTGGTCGCGGGATGCCTCGCGCAGAAGGACGGTGGGACGATCCAGCAGCGGGCGCCGTGGGTGGACGTCGTCATCGGCACCCACGCGCTCCCGGGTCTCCTCGATCTGCTGCACCGCGCCGAGACCGACGGACCGCAGATGGACGTCAGCGAGGTGACCGAGGTGTTCCCGAGTGCGCTGCCGGCGCTTCGCGGGGTCTCGCATCACGCGTGGGTCTCGATCGCCGTCGGATGCGACAACGCGTGCACGTTCTGCATCGTGCCGCTCGTCCGCGGGCCGCAGCTCTCGCGGTCGATCGGGGACGTCCTCGCCGAGGTCCAAGGGCTCGCCCGCCGGGGCGTCGTCGAGATCACCCTCCTCGGGCAGAACGTGAACACGTTCGGGCGCGACCTGACCGTGCCCGGTTCGCCCCGCAAGCCGTTGTTCGCCCAGCTGCTCCGCGCGGTGAACGAGGTGGAGGACCTCCGGCGGATCCGCTTCACGAGCCCGCACCCGCACGACTTCACGCCCGATGTGATCGACGCGATGGCCGAGAGCGACAAGGTGTGCGAGCACATCCACTTCCCGTTGCAGTCGGGCTCCGATCGCGTGCTGAAGGTCATGCAGCGCTCCTACCGGCGCGAGCGGTACCTCGAGTGGCTGGAGCGGATCCGCGCCGCGATCCCGGGAGTCGCGGTGAGCACCGACATCATCGTCGGGTTCCCCGGTGAGACCGAGGAGGACTTCGAGGACACGCTCGACGTGGTGCGCCGAGCCCGCTTCGACCAGGCCTACACGTTCCAGTACTCCCCGCGTCCGGGAACACGCGCCGCGACGATGGAGGACCCGGTGCCGAAGCCGGTGGTCCAGGAGCGCTTCGACCGTCTCGTCCCGCTCCAGGAGGCGATCGCGCTCGAAGGCATGCGCGCGCAGGTGGGCTCCACGGCGGAGGTCCTGGTGGAGGGGACCGGACGCAAGGGTCGCGTCCAGGGGCGCACCCGGACCAACCGGCTCGTGCACCTCGACGGCGAGCACGCGCCCGGCAGCTTCCTCGACGCGCGGATCGTGGCGGCGCACCCGCACCACCTCGACGGCGAGCTCGTGCGGGAGAACGTCGCGGTCGGCTGATGGCCCCACGTAGCGAAGCGGTCGCGCCGTTGCTCGCTCTGCTCGGTCCCACCGCCTCGGGCAAAACAGAAGCCGCGACCGCAGTCGCCGAACGACTCGGGGCCGAGATCGTCTCGGTCGACTCGATGCTTGTCTATCGAGGGATGGACGTCGGAACGGCGAAGCCCCCGCCGGAGGACCTCGCCCGGATCCCGCACCATCTCGTCGACGTCGCCGACCCCTCCGAGCCATTCAGCGTCGCGCGCTACCAGGCGCTCGCCCGCGAGGCGATCGAGGGCATCCGCGCGCGCGGCCGTGCGATCCTGCTCTCCGGCGGAACGGTCCTGTACGAGCGGGCGGTCGTGGACGACCTCGAGTTCCCGGTGACCGACCCGGACGTGCGCTCGGACCTCGAGGCCGAGGCCGAGCGGGTGGGCGCGGTCGCGATGTACGAGCGCCTCGCCTCGAGCGACCCGGTCGCCGCGGCGAAGATCGAGCCCGGCAACGTCCGTCGGACGATCCGCGCGCTCGAGGTCGCGCGGCTCACCGGCCGGCCGTTCTCGAGCTTCGCGGAGGCGTGGGAGCGCTACGACCCCGGCCGGGTCCGCGCCGCGGGGATCGAGATGCCGCGCGCGATCCTGGCGGATCGCATCGAAACGCGGGTGACCGAGATGCTCGAGCGCGGCCTCCTCGACGAGGTGCGCTCGCTGGTGGGTCGCGGGTTCGGCGGGTGGCTCACCTCGTCCCAGGCCATCGGGTACGCTGAATTCGCCCGCCATCTGGCCGGAGCGTGGTCGTTCGACGAGGCGGTCGCGGGCACGGTGAGGCGGACGAAGGCGCTCGCGCGGCGTCAGATGGCCTTCCTCCGCAGGGACCCGCGGATCCGGTGGTTCGAGGCGGGTGCCGGCTGGCGCCATTACCCTTGTCGAGGACATCGCGCGGTACCTGGAAGGCAGACCGGATGGGTGAGCTGAAGATCTGGAAGTACCACGGGACGGGCAACGACTTCGTCATGCTCGAGGACCTCGACGACGAACGCCCGCTCGTGCCGGCGCTCGTCGCGGCGCTCTGCGACCGGCACCGAGGCGTCGGGGCGGACGGCGTGATCCGCGTGACGCGGGGGAGCGCCGACGGCGAGGACTTCTTCATGGACTATCGCAACGCGGACGGCTCGCTCGCCGAGATGTGCGGGAACGGGATCCGCTGTCTGGGCAAGCTCGTGTACGACCGCGGGTTCACCACGGCGACGGAGCTCGAGGTCGGCAGCCGGGACGGCCGGAAGCACCTTTCCCTGGATACCGAGGGCGCCGTCGTTCGGAACGTCACGGTGGGCATGGGCCCGGCGGCGTTCGCGCGCCGCGACATCCCGATGCAAGGACCGCCCGACGAGTCGTTCCTGACCGAGCCCTTCGAGGTCGACGGCCGGACCTACAAGGCGACGGCGGTCTCGATGGGCAATCCGCACCTCGTGCTGTTCGTCGAGGAGGACCCGGACGACGTCGACGTCCGCGCGATCGGTCCGCGCATCGAGCACGACGCCCGGTTCCCGGAGAAGACCAACGTGGAGTTCATCGCGGCGCTCGACGGCGGCGTGAAGGCGCGGGTCTGGGAGCGGGGCTCGGGCGAGACGATGGCGTGTGGCACTGGCGCGTGCGCCGCGCTCGTGGCGGCGAACGAAGCCGGTCTCGTCCCGGCGCGTGCGGAGGTCCGGTTCCCGGGCGGAACCCTCCTCGTCGAGCGCATGCAGGACGAGATCCTCCTCACCGGTCCCGCCGAGCACGTCTTCGAGGCGACGATCGACGAGGCGTGGCTCGCCGCCCGAGGCGTGAGCGGATGAGGGTCGCCAAACGGATCGAGACGCTCCCGCCGTACCTGTTCGCGTCGCTGGACCGCAAGCTGGCCGCCAAGCGCGCGGAGGGGGTCGACGTGATCTCCCTCGGCGTCGGCGACCCTGACATGCCCACGCCCGAGCACGTCGTGCAGGCGATGCAGCGAAGCCATCGCCGATCCGGCCACGCACCGGTACCCCAGCTACTACGGGTCGATCGAGTTCCGCAGCGCGGTGGCGGCCTGGTACGGCCGCCGCTTCGGCGTCGAGCTCGACCCGGAGACCGAGGTGATGGCGCTGATCGGCTCGAAGGAGGGGATCGGGCACGTGGCGTTCGCGTACGTGGACCCGGGGGACGAGGCCCTGGTCCCCGATCCCGGCTACCCGGTCTACGCTGCCTCGGCGCGTCTTGCCGGTGGGACGCCGGTCTCGCTGCCGGCGCTCGCCGAGCACGGGTTCGTGCCGGATCTCTCGATGGCGGCGGTGAGCGAACGCACGAAGACGATGTGGCTCGGTTTCCCCGCCAACCCGACGGCCGCCGTCGCCGATCTCACGACGCTCGAGGAGGCGGTGGCCTTCAGCCGCGCACACGACGTGCGGCTGCTCCACGACGCCGCGTACTGCGAGATCACCTTCGACGGCTACGTCGCGCCGTCCGTGCTCCAGGTCCCCGGCGCGAAGGACGTCGCGCTCGAGTTCGGCTCGACGTCGAAGTCCTACAACATGACCGGGTGGCGGATCGGGTGGGCGGTCGGATCCGCGGAGGCCATCGAGGCGCTCGGCGTCGTGAAGACGAACCTGGACAGCGGACAATTCACCGCCGTCCAGCGCGCGGCGATCGCCGCGCTCGAGGGACCGCAGGATCACCTCGACGAGCTCCGCGCGATCTACCAACGACGGCGCGACCTCGTCGTCGGCACCCTGAACGAGCTCGGCTGGTCCCTGAAGCCGCCGCTCGGATCGTGCTACGTCTGGGCTCCGGTGCCCGAGGGCGAGACCTCGGTGGGCTTCGCCGACCGGCTGCTCGACGACGTCGGCGTCTTCGTTGCGCCGGGCAATGGGTATGGGGACCTGGGCGAGGGATACGTCCGCTTCTCGCTCACGGTGCCGGACGACCGGCTCTCGGAGGCCATGGAACGCATCGGGAAGGCGCTCTCCTGAACCCGCGACGCCGCCCCGCGGTCGCCTGATGTCGCAGGACGGCCGGAAGAAGCCGCGCGGGACCCACGACACGTCCACGCTCGAGTCGCCGCTCGCGGCGACGTGGCGTCCTCGCGTCACGGAGAAAGCGGTGCTCGTCGGCGTCGGACGAGGTCTGGAGGAGTCGGACCTGGACGAGCTCGCCGCGCTCGCCGACAGCGCCGGCGCTGAGCCCGTGGCGCGCGTCCTTCAAACGCGTCAGGACCCGAACCCCGCGACCTTCGTCGGCAAGGGCAAGCTCGACGAGGTCCACCAAGCGTTGCACCGCACCGGCGCCGAGGCCGTGATCCTGGACGACGAGCTCACACCGGGTCAGCTGCGCAACCTGGAGGAGCGCCTGAAGGTCAAGGTGGTCGACCGGACTGCGCTGATCCTCGACATCTTCGCGCTGCACGCGCGCAGCCGCGAGGGCAAGGCGCAGGTCGAGCTCGCACAGCTCAACTACCTGTTGCCACGCCTGCGCGGCTGGGGCGAGGCGATGAGCCGGATGGGCGGTGGCATCGGGACGCGGCGTGGACCCGGTGAGACCAAGCTCGAGATCGACCGCCAGCACATCCGGCGGCGCATCTCGAAGCTCCGGAAGGACCTGAAGGAGCTCACGCGCACGCGCGACGTGAAGCGTTCGAGCCGCGAACGCTCCGGCGTGCCGCAGATCGCGATCGCCGGGTACACGAACGCCGGCAAGTCCACGCTCATGAACGCGCTGACCGGCTCCGACGTCGTGGTCGCGAACCAGCTGTTCGCGACGCTCGATCCCACCGTGCGGAAGATCCAGCTGCCGAGCGGACGCGCCGCCACGCTCTCGGACACCGTCGGCTTCGTCAGCAAGCTGCCCCACGACTTGGTCGAGGCGTTCCGGTCCACCTTGGAGGAGGTCGCCCGCGCGACGTTGATCCTGCACGTCGCCGATGCGTCCTCGGTCGACCTTCTCCGCCAGATCGAGGCCGTGCGGACGGTCCTGCACGAGATCGGGGCCTCGGGGATCCCGGAGGTCGTCGCGCTCAACAAGGTGGATCGGGTGTCCGAGCACGAGCGGGCTCGCGCCCTCGCCCGCATCGACGGCCCAGCCGTCGCGATCTCGGCGCGCACCGGCGAGGGTCTCGACGAGCTGATGGTGTCGATCGAGTCCGCGTTGCCACGGTTCCCGATCGAGGTGCTGCTCCTGGTGCCGTACGGGCGCGAGGACGTAACCGCGCTGCTGCATCGCGATGCCGAGGTCCTGTCCGAGGACGCTCGCGAGGACGGAACGCTCGTCCGCGCTCGAGTGGGGGAGCGGGAGTTCTCGGCCGTGCAGCCGTTCCGCCTCGAGCAGGGCGCCCGCGCCGACGCCGGATAGCCGACGCCGATAGAGGCCGGATCCGCACGACGGGTCTGGGCGGCCCTTCAGTTTGCGGGTGCCGGCGACCCGATCGTCCAGAGCCCCTCGTCGGCCCACGCGCGTTCGATCGCGAGATCGGGATCGAATCCTCGCTCGTTCGCGAACCGGAGCGCCAGCAGCTGCAGCCGGACGACGAGGGGGATCTGGGCAAGGACCGGTGGCAGGTCCGAGGTCTCGTGCACCCGCGTGACCGGAACACCCTCGGCGGTCGCCGCAGCCGCGACGCCGTCGATGAGCCCGTCGGTGTCCGGAGGGGTGAGGAGCACGAGATGGTCCCGGGCGTCGAGCGGCACGGCGTGTCCGTGCAGCAGGGCCTCGACGTCGTAGCCCTCGGCCGGGAACCGAGAGGCCTCGCGGAGCTTCAACGCTCCCTCGCGCGCGCTGACCGACGAGGGACCCTCGCCGGTGAGCACCAGGAGCCGCTCCGGCGGTGCGATCTGCGTGGTTCCCGGATCCGCGATCGCGTCGCGCACCGCGTGGGGGACGCGGACGAGTGTCTCGCGGTCGAAGGCCTCGGCTCCGAGCTCGTTCGCGAGCCGGGCGAGGAGCAACAGGACGGCCGTGTAGCTCACCGTGAAGGTGTGCGACGTCTCCTTGTCCACGGTTTGGATCGCGTCCGGCATCGCTCCACCGCGGCGCGTGATCGGAACCATCCGCACCCCGGCCTTGGACGCGACGGCCCAGGCGGCCGCGGCGTACGACGTCTCCGTGCCGGCGTTGTGGCTGATGAGGATCACGCCGTCGTGCGGATCGATCGGCGGCGCCCAGTTCACGAAGTGCATCGAGCTCACCGCGTACGCGGCGCGGCCGGCTTCGTGGAGCATCCCCGCGCCGAGCTCGGCCGCGTGCTGGCTGGTTCCGGTGCCCACCACCCAGATCCGGTGCGCCTGTCGTAGGCGTTCCACGGTCTCGTCGGGGATCGGCTGGAAGAGCAGGCGTTCGAGCTCTTCGGGTTGCGATGCGATCTGGCGCTCGAGCGCCGTCGAGGTTTGCTGGTCGGACATGAACCCTCCGGTGGTCGTCGTTCGCGCGAGCCTAGAGCCTGCGCAGGACGGTCACCACCGTGCCGAGGATGCGGCCCTCGGGGTCCATCTCGAAGGGCTCGAGCCGGGGGTTCTCCGGGACGAGCATGACGCGGTTCCGCTCGCGCTTGAGCCGTTTGACGGTGGCCTCGGGCTCCGCCGGCCCCGGCAGGAGCGCCACCACGATGTCGCCGCTGGCCGCGTCGGACTGGCTCTGCACGACCACCACGTCGCCGTCGAGGATCCCGGCGCCCACCATCGAGTCGCCCTCGACCTTCAGGGCGAAGAGCTCGCCGCTCCCGGCGAATGACGTGGGAACGGTGAGGTAGTCCTCGACGTGCTCGTCGGCGAGGGTCGGTGCGCCGGCCGCGACCTTGCCGAGGATCGGCACCACGACGCCGTCCATCTTCGGCTCGGACAAGGTCATCGCGCGGGGCTTCGTGGCGTCCTTGTGGAGCAGGCCACGGCGTTCCAGGTTCGCGAGCTGCGCGTGGACGCTCGAGGAGGAGGTGAGGCCGACCGCCTCGCCGATCTCGCGAACGGTGGGGGGATACCCCTGCTCACGAACGGTCCCCGAGATGAAATCCAAGATGCGGCGCTGTCGCGGTGTGAGCTCGGCCTGTGCCATGTCGGTGCCCCCTCCTAGGCTCCGGGGAACCTAGCACGCGCCGAGGAGGCAATCAAACATATGTTCGGTTCCGGGCTTGACTCCGAACAGGCGTTCGATAGGGTGGGAACATGACCCGAACGGGCGTTCGAGCACCTTCCAGGACCCCGTACCGGAGGAGACGCCGGTTGGCGGCGACCCTCTCGGTGGCGCTCGTCGCCGGAGTCTGGGCAGGGCCACTGGGGCGCATCGTCGCGGGGGACCAAGGCCCCGGGCTCGCCTCGCGCTCCAGCTACGTCGTCCGCGAGGGCGACACGCTCTGGTCGATCGCCCGGGGCGTCGCTCCTGGAGAGGACCCTCGACCGCTGGTGGACGCCATCGCGGCGGCGAACCACGTGGATCCGGGAGCGATCGTTCCCGGTCAGACCCTGCTCGTCCCGTCCGCCGGTTGACGGGCCAACATCTCGCTCGTACCGTGCGCTCGGCTACTACATGTTGGGGTGAAGCCCGTGCGATGTCCGTGGTGCGGTCACGCGGAGGACAAGGTCGTGGACTCGCGCCCCGCCGAGCGCGAGGAGGCGATCCGGCGGAGGCGCCAATGCCTTTCGTGCGGCCGGAGGTTCACCACGTACGAGCGGGTGGAAGGGGCCGGCCTGATCGTCGTGAAACGCGACGACACGCGAGAGCCCTGGGACCGCCAGAAGATGGTCGCCGGGATCGACAAGGCGCTGGCGAACCGCCCGGTCACCGATGAGCAGGTGGAGCGTCTGGCGACCCGGGTCGAGGAGCGCCTGCGGCGCAAGGGCCCCGAGATCACGTCCCAACAGGTCGGCCTCGAGGTGCTCCAGGGGCTGCAGAAGCTCGACCACGTCGCGTACGTGCGGTTCGCGAGCGTCTACAAGGACTTCCAGGAGCTCGGCGACTTCGAGCGCGAGCTCGGGGCGCTGGTCCCGAAAGAGGCCGCGAAACGCCGAGCTCGCTAAACCGCTATATGTAGTGGTCGACGATGAGCGCGACCGCTAGATATCCTGGTAAGTGGTCTTGACGCCGACGGCTCCGAGGTGTTGAATCACAAGCCTGTAGTTATCCACACGTTCTTCCCCACCTGTTGGAAACCGGCCGGAAGGCCTGCCGGAAGTCAGATGGAAGGGGGCACCCGTGGCGACCAAGGAGGGGGACGTCCAGGTCATCCGTGATGGCCTGACGTTCAAGCGGTACTTCACCGAAGAAGGCGTGCACCCGTTCGAGCAGATCGAATGGGAGCTTCGCGATGCCGTGATCCCGAACTACAAGGAGGGCGGCAACGCGTTCGAGCAGCGCGAGGTGGAGTTCCCCGTCACCTGGTCGCAGAACGCCACGAACATCGTGTCCCAGAAGTACTTCCGCGGTCATCTCGGAACGCCGCAGCGCGAATGGAGCGTCCGTCACCTCGTGGGTCGGATCGTCGATTCGATCACGAACTGGGGCAGGAAGGACGCGTACTTCGCGAGCGAGGACGACGCCCGGGTGTTCTCGGAAGAGCTCAGCCATCTGCTCGTGAACCAGAAGGCAGCGTTCAACTCGCCGGTGTGGTTCAACGTGGGCGTTCCCGACACGCCGCAGCAGTGTTCGGCATGTTTCATCCTGGACGTCGACGACCGCATGTCCTCGATCCTGAACTGGTACGTGGAGGAGGGGACGATCTTCAAGGGCGGATCGGGCTCCGGGATCAACCTCAGCAAGATCCGCTCCAGCAAGGAGCCGCTCGCGGGCGGCGGCACGGCCTCGGGACCGGTCAGCTTCATGCGTGGCGCGGATGCGAGCGCCGGCACGATCAAGTCCGGGGGCAAGACACGCCGCGCCGCCAAGATGGTCATCCTGAACGTCGACCACCCCGACGTTCAGGACTTCATCTGGTGCAAGGCGGTCGAGGAGCGGAAGGCCCGCGCGCTTCGCGACTTCGGCTTCGACATGGACCTGGACGGCAAGGACAGCTACTCGATCCAGTACCAGAACGCGAACAACTCGGTTCGCGTGACCGACGAGTTCATGAAGGCGTACGAGGCCGATCAGGACTGGAAGCTCAAGGCGGTGACCGGCGACTACGCGACGAACACCCTTCGGGCCCGCGACCTCATGCGCGAGATCGCGGATGCCGCCTGGGAGTGCGCCGACCCGGGCATGCAGTACGACACGACGATCAACGACTGGCACACCTGTCCGGCAACGGGACGGATCAACGCGAGCAACCCGTGCTCGGAGTACATGCACCTGGACAACAGCGCGTGCAACCTCGCGTCGCTCAATCTGATGAAGTTCGTCGACGACGCCGGGACCTTCGACGTGAAGGCGTTCCGCAAGGCCGTGGACGTGATGTTCACGGCGCAGGAGATCCTCGTCGGCAACTCGGATTACCCGACCGAGAAGATCGGGACGAACGCGCGGGCGTTCCGCCAGCTCGGCCTGGGCTACGCGAACCTCGGCGCGCTCCTGATGGCCCGCGGCCTGCCGTACGACTCGGACGCCGGGCGGTCGTGGGCCGGGGCGATCACCGCGCTGATGACCGGCCAGGCGTACCGGACGAGCGCGCGCATCGCGGAGGTGACGGGCCCGTTCGAGGGCTACGAGCCGAACGCGGACGCGATGCTCCGCGTCATGCGCAAGCACCGGGCGGCGGCGGACGAGATCGACGGCGAGCACGTGCCCGAGGCGCTCCTGTCGGCGGCCAAGCAATCCTGGGACGACGCGATCGCGTTCGGGGCCAAGCACGGCTACCGCAACGCGCAGGCAACCGTGCTCGCTCCGACCGGCACGATCGGCCTGATGATGGACTGCGACACCACCGGCATCGAGCCCGAGCTCGCGCTCGTCAAGACGAAGAAGCTCGTCGGCGGCGGCACGATGCAGTTCGTGAACCAGACGGTGCCCCGCGCGCTCGACCGCCTGGGCTACGACCAGGCGCAGGTCGAGGACGTGGTCGGCTACATCGCCGAGCACAACTCCGTCGCCGATGCGCCGCACCTCAAGCAGGAGCACTACGCGGTGTTCGACACGGCGATGGGCGCCGAGCCGATCCACTACATGGGCCACGTCCGGATGATGGCGGCGGCACAGCCGTTCATCTCCGGCGCGATCAGCAAGACCGTGAACATGCCCGAGCACGTCACGGTCGAGGAGGTCGAGCAGCTCTTCATCGAGTCCTGGAAGCTCGGCCTGAAGGCGGTCGCGATCTACCGCGACAACTGCAAGGTGGCGCAGCCGCTGTCGGCCGACAAGAAGAAGACGGCCGCGGCGGTGCCCGAGCCGGCCGAGCTCGCCAAGCCCGTCCGCAAGCGGTTGCCCTCGGTCCGGCCCTCGACGACGCGCTCGTTCCAGGTCGGGGACGCCGAGGGCTACATCACCGCCGGCATGTACCCGGACGACGGCCTCGGCGAGATCTTCCTGAAGACCTCGAAGCAGGGCTCGACGCTCGCAGGCGTGATGGATGCGTTCGCCATCGCGGTCTCGCTCGGACTTCAGTATGGGGTTCCGCTCGAGGCCTTCGTCTCGAAGTTCATCAACATGAAGTTCGAGCCGAGCGGGATGACGAACGACGCGGACATCCGCTTCGCCACCTCGCTCGTGGACTACGTGTTCCGTCGGCTGGCGCTCGATTACCTGCCGATCGAGCAGCGGGAGGCGCTCGGGATCCGCTCGATCGACGAGCGCAAGGCGACGGTGGCCGCCGAGGCCGCGGAGAAGCTCGGCACCACGGTGGAGGCCGTCGTCGAGGCGGTCAAGGCCGAGGCGCCCTTGCCGCCGCCGCAGCCGATCGACCTGCAGCCCAAGCCCGAGGCGCACGCTGCCGACGCTCCGCTCTGCTACTCGTGCGGCTCGAAGATGCAGCCCGCGGGAAGCTGCTACGTCTGCCCGAGCTGCGGGTCGACGAGCGGCTGCTCGTAGGGTCCTTCCGAACGGAACGGGGATGCCGGCCGGGGCTTTCGCTCCGGTCGGCGCCGTTCGGTAGGCTCCGCGCGACGATGGCGTACGAGCTCACCGCGATCCACCACATCCAGCTGGCGATGCCCGCCGGCGAAGAAGAGGCGGGGCGCATGTTCTACGGCGAGCTCCTCGGTCTGCCCGAGGTCCCCAAGCCGAGCGAGCTCGCGCCACGCGGGGGACTGTGGTTCCGCTCCGGATCGCTCGAGCTCCACCTCGGCGTCGAGCGCGAGGGCTTCTCGCCGGCTCGGAAGGCGCACCCGGCGTTCCTGGTGAACGGCCTCGACGAGCTCCGCGAGAAGGCTGGACGCCGCCGGGTACCGCCTGGACGAGGACGTTCAGCTCGAGGGCTACCGCCGGTTCCACGTCCGCGATCCGTTCGGCAATCGACTCGAGCTCGTCGAGCCGGCGTGACCGAGCTGCCGTTCACGCGGGTCGATCCCGAGGCGGTCTTGCCGGAGCGGGCGCATCCCGGCGACGCGGGTTTGGACCTGCGATCGGCCGTCGACATCGAGGTCGGGCCGGGGGAGCGGGCGATGGTCCCGACCGGCATCGCGGTGGCGATCCCGGACGGCTACGCGGGGCTCGTGCTCCCTCGGAGCGGTCTCGCGAGCGCGCACGGGCTCACGATGGCGAACGCGCCCGGCCTGATCGACGCCGGCTACCGCGGCGAGGTGATCTGCGCCGTGGTGAACCTGGATCGGAACGAACCGGTGAAGATCGCGCGCGGGGACCGGATCGCCCAGCTGGTGGTGGTCGCCGTGCCGGACCTCGATCCCGCCTGGGTCGACGAGCTCCCGTCGTCCACGCGCGGCGAAGGCGGGTTCGGCTCAACCGGCACCTCCTGAGGGTCGGTCGCCTGGGCCGGTTGAAGGTCTCCCGGCCGCTCTTCTAGACTCGATGGGCTGCGCGGACGTGGCTCAGTGGTAGAGCACCACCTTGCCAAGGTGGGGGTCGCGGGTTCGAATCCCGTCGTCCGCTCCAGAGACCCACAGGAAAGGGCCTCCGTCGTCCCTTCCTCTCAGAGGTTAAGCGCCGGAACCCCGTGACTTCCGAGGATCTGCGATATCTCGCCGCCGTGGTGGAGGTCGTGCTCCATCAGATGCCAGATCACCCACTGCCGGGTGAACGTCTGAGTGCCGGTCCGGCGCTCGCGAGAGAATCCGACAGCGAGATCGTCCGGTGTCCAACGCCGGAGGCAGTCATCGATCATCGTCCAGGTCACGTCGAAGGCCTCGACGAGCTGGGTCGCGTCACGAGGGTGATCCTCGTCGTCCTCCCACCCCGCGTCCTCGAGCGGCAGGTCGGGAACGGTCGTGCTGGCGACGCGGAACATGTCACGGGTGGCGGTGTCCCCCTCTCCGAGGATGTCGTGGAACCAGTAGGTTCGGGCGCCGGCCATGTGACCGGCGAGCTGCCAGACGGCCCACTGGTGTGCAGCGGTCCGCAGCGCGAGCTGCTCGGGGGTCAGATCCCGGATCGCGGCGAGGACGAGGCGCTGGTAGTTGGCCCAGCCGTCATAGAAGGTCTGCAGTCCGGGCGACGTTGACACGGCGTTCATGGTACGGCTCGGCACATGACGCCGAGGTCCGGTCCGCTAGGCTGGCCGCGCGGCGACCCGCCGCCTGAGAGAAGGAGCCTGGCCGATGGACCCGCTGATCCCGGAGCCGCCCGAAAGCCCGCGTCTGTTCCGCCCGAGGACCGTCGGCGAGATCCTCAGTCACGCCTTCCAGCTCTACGGCCAGCATTGGAAGAACCTGTTCGCGATGGTCGCCGTCGTGATGATCCCGCTCGCGATCGGCCAGGCGCTGATCACGGACCTGTGGCTGGACGAGTCGCTGACCAGCGAAGAGATCCGCGACGGGGTGACCGTCGTGGTGGACGGGGCCTTCTTCGCCGGGATCGCCGCCTCGCTCGTCTTCCTGCTCTTCTCGGTCCTCGGGTACACGGCGCTCCAGGGCGCCATCACCCGGGCGGCCGCCGGGACGTTCCTCGGCCGGGACATGGACATCGGCGAGAGCCTCCGGTTCGGCCTCGTCGCGCTTCTGGTCGATCCTCCTGGTCGGCATCCTCATCGGGCTCGCGGTCCTCGGCGGGTTCATCCTGCTCATCGTCCCCGGGTTCATCTTCCTGACGCGCTTCTGGGTATCCGAGCCCGCGCTCGTGATCGAGGACCGGCGCGGTCGTGAGGCGCTCAAGCGCTCCTGGAACCTCGTGAAGGGCCGCTCGTGGCCCGTGTTCGGGACGATCGTGATCGTCGGCATCGGCACCAGTCTCCTCAGCGGGCTGCTGACCCAGCTGTTCGGCGACAGCGCGGTGGCGCAGGCCTTCGGCGGCGCGATCGCGTCGATCATCACGACGCCCTACCTCGCGCTGGTGAGCGTCCTCATCTATCTGGACGCTCGGGTTCGGAAGGAGCGATACGGCCCGGCCGACCTCGAGGCCGAGCTCGCGCGTACCCGGGCGGGGTAACCGGTCGCCCCGGGCCACTCGTCGCCGTCTGGATAGACTGGTCGTTCGCCCCGGATACGGGGTGTTCGGCGGGGTGGCCGAGTGGTTAGGCAAGGGTCTGCAAAACCCTGTACACCGGTTCAATTCCGGTCCCCGCCTCGAAGGGCCCATCGCGTCGTCCGATAGCATGCGGGCTCTCGGGCGCTTAGCTCAGTCCGGTAGAGCGCTTCCCTGACACGGAAGAGGTCAGAGGTTCAAGTCCTCTAGCGCCCACAGACGTTGACGCGTTGCCGCGTGCCACCGGAGCCACTCCCTGGCTCAACCGCCGCAGCTTTCGGACCCGCCGGGGCCGGGGCAACGATCGCTGCTCAACGATGAGGGTGTGATCGTCGAGCCAGACCGGATGTGCACCTTCGGTCACGTATGAGGCGACGCCGGTTGCGACATCCATCACCCACACCTCAACCGGATGGAACACCCAGTACGCGATCCGTGTTCCGTCGGGGGACCAACGCGCACTCAAGATGGCGTCGTCGGCCGAGGCGAGCACCCTGGTGCCTGAGCCATCGGCGTTCGCCCAGCAGACATCCGGTCCCGGCGCGCAGATGTAGGACAAGAGCAATCCATCAGGCGAGAGCTGGGCGTCGGCGGGAACCTGCCAGCCTTGCCAGGTGCGATTACGGGCTTCGAGCGTGGACGCCTCGCCCCCCGTGGCCGGCACGATCCGGATCGCGCGTCTGCCATCCCCGTTGGGAAGGTCAGAAGCGGTGTAAAGGATCGATGACCCGTCCGGCGAGAACTGGATGCTTTCCACCTCCTCCGTGTCGAACGTCACCTGGGTCGTCACCCCGTTCGCCAGATCGATGACGAAGCCCCTTCTCGTGACGTTGCCGGTGGGGTACCCCACGTATGCGATCTTCGTCCCGTCCGGAGACCACCCAGGCGAACCGGACCAGATCGGTGTGGCGGCCCCGTTGTGCGTGATCTGCCGCACGTGCGTCCCGTCAAGGTTCGCGACGAAGACCTGCACGCCGCCGTCCTCTGAGCGACCGTAGTAAGCGACTTCGGACCCATCGGGAGAGACGGCATAGCCGGCGGTGAGGTCCTCCGTACCGACGATGCTCTCAGGTAGCGGCGTCATCTCGCCGGTGTTCAGATCGAGCAGGTAGTCGGTCTGGGGGATTCGCGCCTATGTCCCTGCTCGGTCCGGTCTCCGCCGGTCCGGTCACCCCTCCTGGAACCGCCGGTGTCTGGGTGCGATCGAACGCCCCGACGGACGTCACGGTCCAGATCGCCGCCGCGAAGACCGCGATCCCGATGACACCCGCCGCGACGCGCTGGTTCAGGCGCTTGCGGTCGCGTCGCCGAAGCAGGTCTTCGAAGCGACCGTCTGGCACCACGACGCTCTTTGGCTGCCCGTTCGGCTCTTTCCAGATCTCTGGTCACTCATGGTCGCTATCCATTTCCGTGGCGAATCGAGCTCTCGCCTGTGACACGAGCGCTCTGACGGTGGACTCCTTGACCCCGAGCAGGGCTCCAGTCTGCCGGTAGTCGAATCCCCTCGATACCGGTCAGGACGATCGCCGCACGCTGACGCCGGGTGAGCCCGAGGAGGAGACGAACCGCGCTCTCGCGTTCGGAGACCTGCTCGAAAGGATCGGTACCGGCCTGTCCCGGTGCGAGCACGCGCTTGGCCGCGCGGCCTTTATCGACGTATAGAGTTCCTGTAGCTATTCAGCGCGGTCCGGAAAGAGACAGCCCTCAAGATCTGCCCTCTGATCGAGCGTGTCGCAACGAGCGCTCGAGGAGCTTCGAGGAACACTCCTGGGTGAACATATACCGCCTCGTGCTTGTTCCCGGTGAGCAAGAGGAGGAGCCCGGAATAGTCGAGGCCATTCGGCAGCGAAGAACGCCTCGAACGAAGCGTCCTCGGCCTCCAAGGCCTCACGGACTAGCTTGACTCGACTCGGCTGCGCTTCCATCGCTCCCATGTTCGGCGTGGGCGGCCCCGATGTGTAGATGCTGAGGCCGCGGCCCGCTCTGAGGCCGCGGGAGGGGCAGACGGCAGGCTCCACCCTGCGGCGCGGGCTCGCGGTGCGCCCAGCTACCGGGAGAAACCTGGATCCGGCTTCCCGCAGATATTCCACGAGCACCGCCCGGACATCCGTCCTCCTCGCTGGCATAAACGGAAACCGAGAAGAGCACCATTCAATCTTCCAGCGGAGGATCCCGATGCTCGCGCAGTGGAACAGACCCCAGCCCCCTCGTCTCGCGAGCCCCGACCAGGGCCTCAGCTGTGGGAAGACAGGTCCGTTGGGCGCGCGCTGAGCGGACGCGGCCAGCGGACCGGCGCTCGCTCGGATGCAGTGGCATCCATGGCGAGCTCTAGAGAGTGCTAGCCACGCTACGTTCATCACATTTTTTCATGCTGCCGATGTTCTCGAGATACACTGCACTCGCCCAGTTGGTGGTGGCCCCCCTCCAGCCTGCTCGTGATGGTCGGTGGCGTCGGTCGGCCTGCTCCTTGCCCGCCGAGCCGCGTACCGAGCCATCAGTGGGTCAACGGCGGGGGAGCATGCTCGCAACTGTTGGAACCTGATTGGTTGGGCTAACGTCGGCCTCACGGTGGCTGGATTCTTCCTGACCCCCGTCGACAACTTCCTGGACGTGCCTCGCTAGGACGCTCTGCCAGTCGGAAGCGAACCGCCACGGGGCTCCTTTCCTTACTGACCGCCGATCGACAGTTCCCGCACTTCCGGGCTGGCGTCCCGGTCCGTTCGGCCTTTCGTCCGACCGCGGTCCGACGAGGTACCAGGTTCCGTCTGGCCTTTGCCCTTGACCAGGATTTTCCGCGTCGCCTCCAGACGAACTCATTCTTCAGCAGCTCGTACGTCGCCTGCGTGATCTCGATTTCTCCGGGCGTGCCCTGGGACTCCATCCAGCTCGCCGTATTGACGGCGTCGCCCCAGAGGTCGTACGGGAACGCTTCGAGCTCCTGGAACGCCCCGCTGGAGCGACGATTACCTTCCCGGAGGACGGCGCGGCGGTGCCGGTCGCCGTCGAGTCCAGCCAACCTGGATCGATGGTCCCGGCCATCGCAGGCGCGGTTGTCCTGATGCTCGTTGTCGGAGCTTTTTTCGGCGCTCGCAAGTTCCGGATGCGCCGACGGTGAGCATCTCCGGCGGCCTCCGTCGGGGCTAGCCGGGAGGAGCAGCGCCTCCGGCGGCATCTCGCCGCCGGCGCGGAGCCGGAGCTCCTCGTCTCCCGCGCGCACGGAGATCGACCTCGCCGAAGACGACCCATCGGTCGGGAACGCGGACGAGCATCGTGTTCTCGTCGATTCCCCAGAGCGACCCCACTCGGGGGTGCCCAGAGGAAGTACTCGCGAACCCGGTGAGGAGCGCATCCCAGTGCGGCACCACCCAGACTCCCGGAAGGAGCCGCGTCCCGGCGACCCGGGTGTCCTCCTCGATGCGGTCGGTGACGCTTTCGGGCGAGACCTCGCCGAAGAGACGCGCGCCGGCGCTGCACCCGGCGAGCGCCGCGCCACGATCAAGGGTCGCGAGAAGCATCTCGCCGAGCGGTGTGCCGGTCACGGCATCGGCCAGGAAGGCAGGGTTCCCCCCGGAGAAGAAGATCGCGCTTACCCGTCGAGCTCGGCGAGCAGCTCCTCCTTGAAGGCGTCACCGCGCTCCTTGACCTCGACCACGCGGGCAGGGATGCCGAGCTCTTCGAAGTGCGTTGAGTCCTTTGTGCGCCCAGTCGGCGTAGGTCTCGCCCTCGGGAGCCGCGGCGAGGGGCAAGACGACCGCCGATGCCCTGAAGGCACTGAGGGCAGAAGAGCGGCACCAGATCCTGGAGAAGAGGCAAGGCCACGAACAACTAGCTGCCAGTGACGCGAGGACGGCTGATGAACGCGGCGATCCGGTGGCGGCGTCGCTGATCATCGGCGACGGGCAGCGTTCGGGAGACTGCGCAGCGCCGTTCCAGTGGGCCGTACGTCGAGCGCATGCTGATCCGAATCCGAACGATGTCCGCCGTACCGCTGGAGGCGCGCGCCCGAGGCGGGAGCAAGTCCCGAGGACGCGGCGGTGATCGCCGCGGCGGCACTGTGCGAGCTGGCACCGGCACGTGCACGGCTTCACTGCGTCGCCAGTGACGCAAGCGGCCGCGATCATCGTGGACGAGATCGAGCCGGACTTCATCGCCGCGCACGCCGGGCTCGGTGAGGTGCTGAAGGTCGAAGCACGCCGGGACCGTCCGTCGCGCGACCGGGGCGAGCATCACGATCATCTCGGCCGACGAAGCAGGCGCACGTGCGGACTGAGCCCGTCGCTGCTCATCATCGATGAGTTAGCCGTCTGGAAGAGCACGTGCAGCCCGTGGTGTGTTCACCGCCGCTGTGTCGGCCGTCCCGAAGATCGGCGGCCGGATGCTCATCATCACGAGCGCCGGTGATCCCGTGCACTGGAGCTACGGCGTCCTGAAGGAAGCGCGCTCGTCCGAGCACTGGCGCGTTGCGGAGATCCCGGGCCCGGTGCCGTGGATCGACGCGCGCGACCTCGAAGCGCAGCGAGCGCTCCTGCTGCCGAGCCAGTACACCGGCTGCACCTGAACCGTTGGACCGAAGGCGAAGAGCGGCTCGTCACGACGGAGGCGCTCCAGGAAGCCGTGCAGCTCGACGGTCCGCAGCACGCGCGCGCTGGGTTCGACTACGTCGCCGGTGTGGACGTGGGCCTGCGACACGACCGGGACGGCGATCGCCATCTGTCACGCCGAGCCGGTGGATGCCGGTGCCGTCACGGTTGCCGAAGCACGTCGCGCCGATCCGCGTCGTCCTCGATCGGCTGATCGTGCTCGATCCGAAGAACTTCGGCGGTGAGGTGCGCTTGGACGCGATCGAAGCCGAGCTGGTGCAGGCGCACATGCTCTACCGGTTGAGTCGTGTGACCTTCGATCCATATCAAGCCGTCGGCTTGATGCAGCGGCTCAGCGATCGCGGTCTGCCGGTGCAGGATCAACTTCAGCACGGCGAGCAACGGACGACTGACCGCGACGCTGTACGCGTTGCTCGCCGACCGGATGCTTGCGCTGCCGTCCGACGACGAGCTGCTCGAAGAGCTGGCGAACATCCGCCTGCGTGAGTCCGCTCCCGGGATGGCGCCGAGAATGGACCACGACGCGTCCGGCCACAACGACCGCGTGATTGCGATCGCACTCGCGGCGCACTCGCTGATGTCGAATCCGCCGCAGGTGCTGAAGGTCTACGACCGCCGAAGGTACGACCCCGATCGCTCGCCCGAGCCGTGGGAGCCGAAGCCGAAGCCGCCGGGCGGTGAGCGCGAAGCGATCAAGCAGGCGTTGGAGCGCATCGCCGAACGAGTCCGCTACGCCCGCTGACGAAAGGAGACGAGATGTCGAAGCCGAAAGACGCCGATGGTCTGCGCGAGCGGGAACGCAACGCGCTGCGGATCGATCACACGAGCCCGATCGACCCGATGCTCCTCGGTAGGTTGCGCGCGAAGGTGCGCAACCTGCACATGGAACACCCCGACCGTCGGCTCGTTGCAAAGGTCTGCGCGAAGTACGCGGAGAAGGAGCCACCGAAGCCAGCCGAGGGCACGGCGGACGCTATGAAGCGCGGAGCCGCACGCGCTCGTGAGCACATCGAGAAGAACAAGCCGGAACCGTTCCGGCTCGATCCCGAAGGAGTCGATGCAGCGTGAGTCACCCGCTTCTGTCCGAACATCCCGAACAGATCGAGATCGATCGCGCGCGAGAGGAACTCGCGCAGCAGCGGTCGGCGTTCCGGTCTGAGGTGATACGCGCCGAGGACGCGCATGCGAAGGACGTCCGTGCTTTCGAGCAACGGCTGTCCCGCGCGATGGGCTCCGAAGAGCTGGCCGAGATCATCGAGCCTGAGGTGCCGAAACTCCTGAAGCCGAAGACGCGTGGGGCGGTTCAGCAGCAGCACGACACGCGTCAGGGCGAACTCGATCGCCAGGAGTTGGAGTTGCGGGCGCGTCTCGCGTCGGAGCTGAACGCGACCATGATCGATCGCAAGCGCGAGCTGCGGAGCCAGGTTCGCGCACTCGTGGAGCCGATCTTGCGGAGGTGCGGACGCTCGTCGCCGAACTCGTCCAGCTACGGGAACTCGACCACCTGCTGGCCACGGCGGCGGAGCAGAAGCGAGCGCGTGACTCACGACGGCAAATGCCGAAGCCGGTCGCCGTGCCCGAGCCGGTAACCGTGGCGCTGGTTCTGGCCGAGATCGTCGGCGACGAGGACCGGCCGCGACGGCGTCTGCGCAATCTCATCACCGCTCGTGGCCGGGAACAGCTCCACAGGCCGCGAAGGAGGGACAGCCGCCGGGGCGTAGAGTCGCCCGCCGATGATGGCGGCCGTCGTGTGCTTCGGACACCTCCGGTCCGGCGCGACGGTCGCCCTTGCCCGGTTCGGTGGCCTTCTACGGAGTAGTTGCGTCGAGTTCGGTGCGCAGGGCGGGAATCTTGCTGCGCAACTCGTACAGGATCCCGTCCCGCTCCGACATCAGGTCGTCCGCGCGTGCGTCTGCACCCTCGTCGCCGGTGAGTGTCGCGTCCACGCGCTCGTTCCGGAACCGCTCGTGGAGCACAACGAGTTCCTGGATTCGAGTAGCGATCTCCGAGGCCAACTCGTAGGCGCGCCGCAGCTGCGGCGGCGCATCGAGCGAGTGCTGCGCTGCTTGGCGGGCAAGCTCCGAGGCCCCCGGCTGCGCCCTTTCAACGAAATCGAGGACCGACCCGGAGTCGATCGATGTCGTCCAGTGCTGCTGGACTTCGGTGGCCGGTGTGTTGAGAGCCGACCACATCGCGGCGTATTCAGGACCGACTTGCTCTGGCGTGACGGATGGACTCGACTGCACCGTGCTTTGTGTGGCGAATCCAGGGCCTCGGGTCGCGTTCCAAACGACGGAAGCAGTGATCGCCGCGAGAGCGACGCACGTTAGCGCGATGAGGACCACGTAGAAGCGCCGTGACGGGTTCACGACGGGTAATTCACGACGCGATCACGGCGCGGGACGAGCGAAACGCGGGAGCAGCGCGTAAAGGGAGGCAGTCGTCGTCCGCAAACCGTCAGAGGAACGCGAGGCGATGGACCGTCGGCGCCGCGAGATCCAGCCTGTCAACAACATGAGCGCGACACCGATCTCCATCAACGACAAGGCGCTCATCCCCATGAGGTCGGTCGCCGAAACCGGTGTTGCCGAGTTGCGGGACTGCGGTCGCGACCGGGGCGGGCGTCGGGGCGGGCGTCGGGGCAGCCGTCGGTGCCGGTGTCGTCGTCGTACCGCCGCCGCCGGTCGTCGGGGTCGCCGTCGGCGCGGTCGTTGCTTGCGCTGCGACGGCATACAGCGTCCGGTTGTTACCGCCGTGCGATGAACATGATCCCTGGATGCCGCCGGACTTCGAGAAGTCCCCGTCCTGACACTCGATGACGTGGCCGCGACCGGCCCAGAACGTGTCGTGGTCCGGGGCACTCCCGATGCACGGGAGGTTCGAACAGAAGTCGGAGGGCGGGTTCGTGATCGTCGTTCCGCCAGCGTCGCTACAGAACGTGTAGCCGTACGGGTTCGACGGAGCCCCGCAGAGATCGACCTGGCCGAACGCGAGACGGCCAGAGGCAAAGGAAAGCACCACGGCTGACCGAGAGGACGAGTGCCCCCCGTCGCCGAAGGATCGACCCCTCGGCCATGCGCAACCCCCTGATACAAGAGTAAACGACTGTGATTTGGAAGGACAGCCGTCCGGCGAAGCGAGCGATCCTTGATGAGCGCTCAAGGCGAGGACACTGGCTGCCGAAGTCCGCAACGAGATGTCCCGCCGCCGAGCCAGCCGCGACAACATCGTTAGACCGCTCGTCGCCATCGCGATCCTGTTCCTCTTCAGCTTCGTGACGCCGGTCCGCGATCTCTACTTCTCCGGAGCGGAGTGGATCGTCCGGCAGTTCGTCCAGAACACGCTCGACTCGATCGAGAAGTCCACGAACCGCCAGGACTACGAACGCCGAAATCCGGCCGGGCACCGACGCCATGAGACGAAGAGGAATTAGCTCTCTTCCGACGCGACGCGCTCCGTGATGATCCGTCTCAGTTCACGGGCGTGACTGTTCAGCCGTCGGATCTCTGGACCGTAGTTGCTGATCATTAGCCGAGCGCGGTCGAGCGGAATTTCCTGAAGCGGGGATCGGACCTCGAAGACCCCGCGGTCCCTGAACTGGATATCGGCATACAGCGCGGACAGCTTGTCTTCGTGGAGCCCTTTCGCGAAGACCGGCGCTTCATCAAGAAACACATTGTCGCAGCAACTCATTGGGGTGTTCCTGCTTCCTAATCAACTCGTGCACGATCGGGAGGATCTTTCGAACATGGCTTCCTCCCTGACGTGTGATAGCGACTGCCCATTCGCGTAAGATGCGGTCATCGACCTTCGCGTATACCGCGCCGAGTAGCGTTAGCCCTTTGCCCGCTTCCTCGATCGACAGCACCAAGAGCGCGAATGCGCGCGCTGCGCGCTCGTGCTCGACCAGAATCACAGCGTCTTCAAGAAGGGCCTCGGCGTTTTCCAGTGCGGCGATTCCCCAATCGATGGCCGCCGTGCGCGACAGCTTCCTCACGGCGAGTCGACCCACATCGCCCATTGTCGATCAGGAGACTCCTCGATGATGAGGTCGAGCTTCTCCCACATGTTGAGAATCGCGTTTCCACCCCTCACGGCGATCCGATCCTCTAGAGCACGCACTTCATCGATCGGTGGAAGCACCTGCGTGTCGTCAAGGGTCGTCATGATTTCCGACCACGCAGGACCCAGGAGACTCGCAGCGGGATGACCGGAGAGGGCTTCGAGGGGCGAAGGTAGCCCCCCGGCTTCGGCGGTGGCTTCAGCGTGACCGAGCGAAGTGAACGTCTGATCAGTCGTCTCCATGACGTGCCTGCACAGCTCGAACAAGTCGATCGAGCCCACTCGATACCGGTGGACAACTTCGCGCCAGCCCGGTGACAACGGCGTCCAGGGCATCGCGGAGGGTTTCCGCTATGAGAGTCACCCCAGAGGTCAGTAACCGGTTGCGCCGCGCGAACCCACAGACGCCATTGCGCCCAGGACAATGCTTGCGATCACGTCCGCCCGGTACTCATCGGTAGCCGATCGCGCGATGCTCTGCGCGAACTCGGTTCCGGTAACGGAGGGCAGTAGCACGAGGTCCAAGGCACACACGTCCGGCGCGCTCGCTCGATGGGCACGTGAGCGAACTCGTGCGCGAGAAGAAACAGTGTGTGCGGCGCTGAGCAGTGTCGCTGTGGAAGAAGGCATCACTTACGACGATCGTCGTCTCGGAGTAGTCGGGGATGGTGGGGATCGTCTTCGCGACGGCGACACCGCCGACGCGATCTAGCGTGAATGGACGACTGGCTTCCCTCGTGTCGAGCACATCTTGGACGGCGGATTGGAAGTCATCCGCGACTCGGAGGGTGACCAACGCGTCCTGGATTCCTCGGTCTTCGGCAACATGTCCGATCGCCGTGTGGATGTGTTCGGCGAGTGCCCGGGATGGATGATCGGGATCGAGGCCGTCGATGATGAGATCCTGCACACGCTCAGCCGATTGACGTGATGATCCACGCGACGCCCGCGATGATCGCCGTCGCGACGATGCTCGTGAAGACTCCTTGCATCACAGCGGCGAGCCCCCATACGGCACGACCCCCGCCGGTCCCGGCGTCGAGTCCGGCCGCGTCACGAACCTTGGAAGGGAAGCTGATGAAGCGGGCCAAGCCCAGCTAGGCTCCGCTCTTCGCTCTTCGCCTCATCCACAAGGGCTTCGAGCTGCCCGATGGACGAGTCCACGAAGTCCCGAACGACGTTCACGGACACGGCGTGCAGACCCGGTTCGTTCGAGAACGCGCTGGCCCAGTTGTCGATGGGGTTCAGGCGCACGGGGCCCACGCCCGTCACAGGTGGTGGCCCGACGACGATCTCACGACCCGCGTCGCCCGGGCTGCCCGCCCAGCGGCCTCGTTCGCGCGCCGACGGCGCTCGGCTGCCTCGTCCTGGCTGAAGCTCTCGTCGCGGAACCAGTACCGCATGCCCAAGCCGCTGTCCCCGGTCTTCTGTGTCTCTCGGAAGGAGTCGAACGCTGTTCGGAAGCGCCGCACGCTCTCCAGGTCGCCGGTCAGTTCCTTCGCCGTCTTCTTCTTCATGGTGACCGTGATCAGACTTGAGATGAGCGGACGGCCGCGTCCGGATCGTGTCGCAGAGCACGCAACGGTCGGCGGTGCACGGCTCGACGGCCATGTGGTCAACGTAGCGACCGTCGCCGACAACGGCAGCGGATAATTGTGGCTTCAGCGGTCGGTCCGAGGACCCGTTGTCCCAGGTGGCTTCTGCGTTGAGCCCGGGATAGGCCACAGTCAGGCGCTCTAACCAAGCTGAGCTACGGCCACCACGTGCCGTCAAAGGATACGCGAGGGACGGGTTCGGGGCCGTGCGCGTCACACCTCGGGGCGGTCCCCGTCCGGCTCGGAAGACACCTGCAAGGAATCGGCCCCCTGGAACGTATTCCTGGTGAACGGGCCGCGTCGGGGCGGCCCGGGATGGAAGGAGCAGTTCATGGCGGGGAGCATGGTCGCCACAGCGACCTCCCACGAAGGTGTGTCCAGGCGCGGGCTCGTCCGCGGTCTGGCTGTTGTGTTGTGCCTGTCGATCGGCGCGATCTTCGCGGCTCCGGCCGCGCAGGCGCAGGTTCCGGAGCTGCCGGCGATCCCTGAGCCGGTCACGGCGGCGTTGCAGCAGGCACAAGATGCTGCGATCCCTGTGCTGATCCAGGTGGCGGTCGCGTCCCAGCCGGTGTCCAACGCGACCGGGTTCGCGCTTCGCCCGGGCTGCGCCGGTGTGGGGACGGCGGTTCTGCTGGCCGTGCTGCTCGGCGGGTCACTGCCGTTCAGTCCTGGATTCGTCTCGACGCCGGTCCTGATCTTCTGCGCCGGTGCGTTCGCGCCCGGACCGGCCGATCCGGTCTTCACGCAGATCGACAGTGCAGCGGGTGCGCAGGCCCAGAGCCTCGCGGAGCCCGTGCTCGACCAGGCCGGGAACGGCGCTCGCGCCGGCTCGTCCGAACCTGGCCGACGTGTGTGGGGCAGTGGCGCTTGCGGGGTCGACACCGAACCAGGTGCCGCCGCCGTTCAACCGGTTCAACCTCACCAAGACGGTTTGCACCGGCTGAGCTAGCGCGTCGTTCACGGGAGCGCCGCCTCGCGTGAGGCGGCGCTCTCGTGTACTTTGTCGTTTCGTGTTCTGGGGCGTGGCGGCATGAGCATCATGGGGGCCGCTGATTTCGAGGCTCTGATGAGCTACGTCTCCGACCGCTACGCGCGCAGCGGCAAGGCTCCGGACGTCGTCGACTCGCTTAACCGGCACAACGACCGTCGTGCTGCACCACGTCGAGGAGATCGCCGAGGGCGAGGGTCTGAGCGAGGAGGACGCAGACCCTGAAGACGATCTCGATCCTGCATGACGCGGCGAAGGCGGACACCCACCTGATGCTCCACGCCGAAGCGGGGGCGGAAGTCGCCGAGGAGCGGCTCCGCGAGCTCGGGAAGAGCGACGAGTTCATCGCGACCGTCCAGCGCGGCATCCTCTGCCACATGGGCCCGTTCCCCTTCATCGAGGAAGAGGCGAAGAAGTACGCCGAGCGGACGGGCGACCACCTCCATTTCCCGCGTCCGCAGTCGAGGGTCGAGCAGCTGTTCTACGACGCGGACATGCTCGCGCTGATGGACATCGACGGCATCGAGAAGGTCGTCGTCCTCCGGTCGACCAGTCCGGACTTCATCGAAGAGGACGAGCGCGAAGCCGCAGCGATGGCGGCACGCCCGCGCGCCGCCGCCTATCGGTCGGCGCTGCGGAGCGTGAAGCGCGCCGCGGACACCCTGTTCAGCAAGACGGCTCGAGACATCGCACGCCGACTGATGGACGAGGCGCAAGCCCACATCTCGCAACGGCTGGCCGAAGAGAAGACCGGCGCCTGAGCCGGAAGCACGCCCGCCGGGACTCGAACCCGGAACCTGCGGATTAGAAGTCCGCTGCTCTGTCCAGTTGAGCTACGGGCGCTCGGGTTGGGGCTCAGTATGACCGGCGTCTGACGTTCAGACCGCGCTCGCGATGCGATGGCGGCCACGGCCAGCGCGACACCGGCTGGTACGGAGTTCCCGCCGGTGTGTGGCGTCGCTCCGTTCGACTTGTCGATCGGGCCGACGTGCGGCGTCGGCTCCGGGCTCGGTGTCGGCGTGCGCGGAGGCGCGGCCGTGCGTTCGGGCATCGGTCGTGGTTCGGGCGTGCGTGAGAACGACGGCGCGGGTGTCGGAGCGTTGGTCGCAGCGGCCTTCGCCGTCCGCCGAGGCGACGGGCGCGCGGTGACGCGAGGTGACACCGTCGGACCGACGACGGCGGGACTGAGCGCCGGCGCGAGGGTGGGGATGGCGAGACCGCCGGTGTCTGAGCGGCCGTCGAGCTCGATGATCGCGACGACGACGACGCCGGCGGCGATCACGAAGGCGAGCACAGGGAGGATCCGTCGCACGAGCCCCTCACGGTCGGTGAATCACACCGATGTCATTCTAGAGGTTGCGGTGCGCACGCCAAGGATGGCCGCCGTGAGAGCGGGAGACGGGAATCGAACCCGCATAGCCAGCTTGGAAGGCTGGAGCTCTGCCACTGAGCTACTCCCGCGGGGTTGGTGCGAACCAAAGTGTAAGCGCCGGCTCGACGTGCGATCGGGTCTTGGGGGCCTGCGGGGGCACAGTGGTGCGTCCCGCACGGACGGTCGGGGCGGCGGGATTCGAACCCGCGACCCCCGGCTCCCAAAGCCGGTGCGCTACCGGTCTGCGCTACGCCCCGAGATGACGTCTCAAGCGTAGCCGTCGGCGGAGGTCGATCCGTGCCGTTCGCACCGCCACGACATGACGTCGGCCGGTGACCGTTTCTGACGATGGCGAAGCACCTGGTGCGTCGAACCTCGGATACCCTGGCGAAACCTTGAAAACGCAGGTCGATGAGGTCGGGAAGAACAAGGTCAAGCTGACCGTCGAGGTCCCTCACGAGGACGTCGAGAAGGTCCTCAGTCAGACCTACAAGCGTCTGGCCGCAGAGGTGAAGGTCCCCGGGTTCCGTCCAGGCAAGGCTCCGCGCGCCGTCATCGATCAGCGCCTCGGACGCGATTTCGTCCGTAGCGAAGCGCTCAAGGACCTGCTCCCCGATCTCTACGCGCAGGCCGTGCGGACCGAGGACATCGACGTCGTCGCACCGCCGGACATCGATGTCACCGCGTTCGAGGACGGCAGCGACCTCACGTTCGAGGCTGTGGTGGAGACCCGTCCGGAGGCGATCCTCAAGACCTACACGGGCCTGGTGGCGACGAAGCCGCCGGCCGAAGTGTACCGACGCCGATGTGGAAGAACAGGTCGAACGGTTGCGCGAACGCTTTGCCTCGCTCGAGGTGACCGAGCGGCCGCTCCAGACCGGCGACTACGCCCAGATCGACCTCACGACCTATCGCCACGACGAGACGATCGACGAACTCACGTTCAAAGACGTCCTCGTCGAGGTGGGGGCCGAGATGTTCGTGGCCGAGCTCGACGCGGAGCTCCTCGGCAAGCGCAAGGGCGACATCCTGAAGATCACCGCCACGCTCCCCGAGCGGTTCGGCGACCGCGCCGGCTGGCAGGTCGGGATGCAGATCCTCGTCAAGGAGACGAAGACGCGGAAGCTGCCCGCGTTGGACGACGAGTTCGCGAAGACGGTTTCCGAGTTCGACATGCTCGACGAGCTCAGGGCCGACATCCGCACCCGGCTTGCGGAGGTCGTCGAGACGCAGGCGGATCAGGCCCTCAAGCGAGAACGTGCTCGACGCGTTCGTCGCCGACGGTGTGGAGATCGACCTCCCTGAAGGCATGGTGACGCTCGAGGTGGACGGACTCGTCACGAACCTCGCGCAGCTCCTCGCCGCGCAGGGCGCGACGCTGCGATCAGTACATGGACGCGCAGAACCTCGACGCCGACTCGCTCCGCAACCAGTTCCGAGAGCAGGCCGAGCGCAACCTGTCCGCGCGCCTCGGTCTGGACGCGGTTGCGGCGGTCGAGGGTCTGGCAGTCTCGGACGACGACCGCCGGTCTGAGCTCGACCGGCTCGCCTCGCGGACGGGCAGAACGGCCGATGACCTGCAGAAACTGATCGACGAACGAGAGGATTGGAAGTCCGTGGACGGTGATATCCTGAGGGCCAAAGCCCTCGATCTGCTCGTCGAACGGGCCGATGTCACGGTGAAGGACGAGCCTTCACCCGACGCAGCGCCTGACAAGGAGCCTTGATGACCGACAGACCTGTGAATCAGCTCATCCCGATGGTGATCGAGAGCACCGGACGCGGTGAGCGCGCGTTCGACATCTACTCGCGGCTCCTGAAGGACGGGATCATCTTCCTCGGCACGCCGATCGACGACCAGGTCGCGAACCTGATCATGGCGCAGATGCTGTTCCTCGAGTCCGAGGATCCCGATCGCGACATCCGCATCTACATCAACTCGCCCGGCGGCGACATCTACGCGTTGCTGTCGATCTACGACACGATGCAGTACGTCCGCAACGACGTTTCGACGACGGTTATGGGGATGGCCGCGTCGGCAGCTGCAGTGATCCTCTCGGCCGGCACGCAGGGCAAGCGGTACTCGCTGCCGAACTCGCGGATCCTGATCCATCAGCCGCGGGGTCAGGCCGGCGGCCAGGCGGCCGACATCGAGATATGGGCACGCGAGGTCCTGGGCCTGCGGGCCCGGCTGGACGAGATCCTCGCCCAGCACACCGGTCAAACCATCGAGAAGATCAAGACCGACACCGACCGCGACTTCATCATGACGGCCGAGCAGGCCAAGGAGTACGGGATGGTCGACGAGGTCATCACGGCGAGAAAGTTGCTGGCGCTCCAGTCCGGCAACGGTAAGGCTGATAGCGGGAAGAGTGCCGAGGCCAAGCCGGCCGAGGCCAAGAAGGAGTAGCGACCCAAACGGGGGGACAGGGTGGCGAAGTTCCAGGACGAACTCTTGAAGTGCTCCTTCTGCGGGAAGTCGCAGAAACAGGTGAAGAAGCTCATCGCCGGTCCCGGCGTGTACATCTGCGACGAGTGCATCGATCTCTGCAACGAGATCATCGAGGAGGAGCTCTCCGACACCACGGAGACGCGCCTCGAGGAACTGCCGAAGCCGCAGGAGATCTACGAGTTCCTGGACCAGTACGTCGTCGGCCAGAACCAAGCGAAGAAGATCCTCTCCGTCGCCGTCTACAACCACTACAAGCGCATCTCGATGGGCCAGCAGCGCACCGACGGCGAGGTCGAGCTCACGAAGTCGAACGTCATGATCATCGGCCCGACGGGCTGCGGGAAGACGCACCTCGCGCAGACGCTCGCGCGGATGCTGAACGTCCCGTTCGCGATCGCCGACGCGACCGCGCTGACCGAAGCCGGCTACGTCGGCGAGGACGTCGAGAACATCCTGCTCAAGCTGATCCAAGCCGCCGACTACGACGTGAAGCGCGCGGAGACCGGGATCATCTACATCGACGAGGTCGACAAGATCGCGCGCAAGTCCGAGAACCCGTCCATCACGCGCGACGTCTCCGGTGAAGGCGTCCAGCAGGCGCTGCTGAAGATCCTCGAAGGCACCGTCGCGTCGGTTCCGCCGCAGGGCGGGCGCAAGCACCCACACCAGGAATTCATCCAGATCGACACGACGAACATCCTGTTCATCTGCGGCGGTGCGTTCGCCGGTCTCGAGAAGATCGTCGAGGGACGCATCGGCCGCAAGGGCATCGGCTTCGGTGCCGACGTCCGCAAGATGGGCGAGAAGGACATCGGCGAGATCCTCGCGCAGATCATGCCCGAGGACCTCCTCAAGTACGGGCTGATCCCCGAGTTCATCGGGCGCCTGCCGATCACGACCTTCGTACACAACCTCGAAGAGGACGCACTCGTCGAGATCCTGACGCGTCCGAAGAACGCGATCATGAAGCAGTACCAGAAGTTCCTCGAGTTCGACGAGGTCGAGCTGCAGATCACCGACGACGCTCTGCGCGAGATCGCGAAGGAAGCGCTTGAAGCGCGGTACCGGGCTGCCGGGCGCTGCGAGCGATCGTCGAAGACGTCCTGCTCGACGTGATGTACGACATCCCGTCGACGCCCGACATCGAGAAGTGCGTGATCACCAAGGAGACGGTGCTCAAGGAAGCGCCGCCCACGCTGGTCGCGCGCGGCGGGTCTGCGGCGCGCGGGTCGCGTCAGAAGCGCGAACGCGCTCTGCGTAGGTAGCGCCGGGACGCTCGCGCGTTCAGTCGCTGCATCTCCTTCCGCCGACGTGCGGAGCTGTCACCTCGCGCGGCTAGCGTTCGGCTCCATGGTCGGGTGGGAGCAAGTTCCTGGCGGCGTGCCCCGGCAGATCGGGGAGATCGGACGGCGCTTGCTGTTCGCAGCACGATGCTGGGCCGGCGTACCTGGCGACGGTTCGAGCCCTTGATCGAGGACCACGCGTGCATCCCGTGTGTCCGTTCGTGGGGGACGGGCGTTTGTTCGTGGCGATCCCGCGGCTGTCGCCGAAGAGCGCGGATCTGCGGACGGATCCGCGGTACATGCTGCACGCGTTCCCGGCCGAGCGAGGACGCGGAGTTCTCGATCCGTGGCACGGGCGCGGCTCGTTGCCGATCCGGTCGAGCGTCGGGTCGCGTCGGCAGCCGTGACGCTTCGCGTCGGGCGTCGCGTGAACACGACGACGTGTTCGTGCCTCGAGGTCGAGCGAGCGGACTCGACGACGTGGGAGAACTGGGCGCAGGCCGACACGTATCCGGTGCGGCGGAAGTGGGTTGCGCCGTGCGCTAGGTCCGAGACCCGTTGCGTTGCGACGTCTATCCGACGTCGGACGCGACGTCCGGCACCCGCAGGTGCCAATCGGTCTCGCGCTGGTATGCCGCGCCGATCGAGCAGAGGAACGCCTCGGACCACGGGTTGCCGATCAGCTGAGCCGCCGATCGGCGTGCCCGCGCTCGAGAACCCGACCGGGAAGCGCGAGCGCGGGGAGTCCGGCCACGTTCACCGGCATCGTCAGCCGCGCGCAGCCGCCGCCGTGGACGTCCAGCGTGCCGCCCTCGACCTCGATCTCGGTGTCGTCGATCCTGGGGGCCGGGAAGACGGTGCACGGCGCGAGCAGCACGTCGGCATGCTCGAACGCTTCGGCGAACTCGCGCCGGACCTGCAGCTCGAGCTCGCGTCCGCCGAACGCGTCCGGCGCGCTGAGTCTGCCGTCCGACGGCGATGAGGCGGCGAGGTTCGGCGTGATGCGGTCGTCGTCCCAGAGATCGCGGTAGCAGTGCGCGACCTCGGCGAGACGCGTGCCGAACGTCCCGAACGCCTGCGGCGATGTCCGGGCCCTCCACCTCGACGATCGTGCATGCCCAGCGACTCGAGCACCTTCGCCGCCTCCTCGACGCGCGACGCGCACCTCGGTGTCGATCAGCTCGAAGTACGAACGCGGGATGCCGACGCGGATGCCGTCGAGCCTCGCTCGGCGGATCGTACGTCCCGGTGCGCGACCACAGGTAGTCGGCGTCGTAGCCCGGCGATGCACCGAGTGGACGAGCGCGCAGTCCTCGGCGCTGCGCGCGAGCGGACCGGCCGTGTCGAGTGACGGACACATCGGCATCGCGCCGCGCAGGCTGACGGCGCCGTGCGTCGGCTTCAGCCCGGTCGTCGCCGCAGAACGACGCCGGGATCCGGATCGAGCCTCCGGTGTCGGAGCCCATCGCCATCGCGACGACGCCGGCCGCGACGGCGGCGCCCGAGCCGCCGGACGACCCGCCGGGGATCCGTGCGGTGTCCCACGGGTTGAGGCACGGCCCGCGGACGAGATCAGCGTCGTCGCGCCGCACGCGAGCTCGTGCTGGTTCGTCTTCGCGACGATGATCGCGCCGGCCGCTCGCAGCTTCGCGACGACGGCCGAGTCTTCGCACGCCGGCGTCGCGGTCGTCGTACGCCGCGCAGCAGCCCGGTCGTCAGGACGCCGGCGACGTCGTAGAGGTCCTTCACCGCGATCGGGACGCCGTGCAGCGGCCCGACCGGGTCGCCCCGGCTCCAGCTCCTTCGCGCGCGCGAGCGCGTCGTCGGCGAGGACGTGCGTGAACGCGTTGAGGACGGGCTGCACGCGCTCGGCCTCCGCCAGCGCGCGCTCGACGAGCTCGACCGGGATGACGTCTCCGGCGCGCGACGCGCCTGGGCCTGCTCGGTCAGTGTCTGCACGCACCAGACAGTAGCGGTCCGCCCAGCGGCTCTGCCGCCAGGGCGACCGATGGTCTTCCGCTCGCTCCGGAGTACCGCCGTCGTGCGCGCGACCGTTGAGCCGTTGGCCCGGCGGTGCCGTTGCTACAGTGGCTCGGTGAACCTGACGGCGCCGTTCGTAGGTCCTCGAGTATCCGGCTGACAGCCGGACGCTCCACCGCGCCGTTCACATCCGCAATCATCGAGGACCGACCATGACCGAACTGCAGTTCCCAAGGCATACGACCCCAAAGGCGTCGAGGACCGCTGGTACGCCTTCTGGGAGGAGCAGGGGTACTTCCGCGGCCACACCGGCGCGCCCGGGCGAGCCGTTCTCGATCGTCGATGCCGCCGGGCAACGTCACCGGCGCGCTGCACATGGGCGACGCGCTCAACAACATCACGCAGGACGTCCTCGATCCGGCGCGCGCGCATGCAGGGCCGGCCGACGCTGTGGGTGCCGGGCACCGACCACGCCGCGCATCGCGACGCAGGCCGTCCTCGAGCGCCGTCTCGCGGCCGAAGGCAAGACCCGCTTCGACCTCGGACGCGAGGAGTTCGAAGCGCTGTTCTGGCGCTGGAAGGACGAGTACGAGGCGCGCATCCTCGGCGCCCTCAAGCGGCTCGGCTGCTCCGCCGACTGGTCCCGGACGCGATTCACGATGGATCCCGGGCTGTCGCACGCCGTGCGGACGGTGTTCGTCCGGCTCTTCGACGAAGGGCTGATCTATCGCGGCGCGCGGATCATCAACTGGTGCCCGAAGTGCACGTCGGCGATCTCGGACATCGAGGTCAACCACGAGGAGACCGAGGGCGAGCTCGTCACGCTCCGCTATCCGCTGAAGGACGGCGACGGACTCGATCTCCGTGGCGACGACGCGCGTCGAGACGATGCTCGGCGACACCGGCGTCGCCGTGAACCCGGACGACGAGCGCTACAAGCACCTCGTCGGCAAGACGGCGATCCTCCCGCTCGTCGGACGCGAGATCCCGATCGTCGCCGACGACGCCGTCGATCCGACGTTCGGCACGGGCGCGGTGAAGGTCACGCCCGCGCACGACGCGAACGACTTCGAGATCGCGCGAGCGCCAGGGTCTGCCCGCGGTGAACATCTTCGACAAGACGGCGACCGTCAACGAGAACGGCGGACGCTTCGAAGGTCTCGATCGCTACGAGGCGCGGAAGGCCGTCCTCGAGGCGCTGCGCGCCGAGGGCGTCGTCGAGAACGGAGGAGCGGCCGTACATCCACGCCGTCGGGCACTGCGACCGCACGCCGGACACGCAGATCGAGCCGTGGCTGTCCGAGCAGTGGTTCGTCGCGATGAAGCCGCTCGCGCAGCCGGCGATCGACGTCGTGCGGGACGGCAAGGTCCGCTTCGTCCCCGAGCAGCCGTTCGAGCGCGTCTACCTCGACTGGATGGAGAACATCCGCGACTGGTGCATCTCGCGTCAGCTCTGGCTCGGTCACCGCATCCCGGCGTGGTACTGCCCGGACGGCCACATCACCGTCGCGCCTGGACGACCCGGACGCGTGCGCGACGTGCGGCTCGACGGAGATCGACCAGGACGAGGACACGCTCGACACGTGGTTCTCGTCCGCAGCTGTGGCCGTTCTCGACGCTCGGCTGGCCCGACGACACCGAGGACCTCCGCGTACTGGTACCCGACGACGGTCCTGTCGACGGCGCGCGAGATCATCTACCTCTGGGTCGCGCGGATGATCTTCACCGGCCTGCACTTCGTCGGCGACATCCCGTTCCACGACGTCGTGATCCACGCCGTCGTCCGCGATGCGGAGGACGGACGAAGATGTCGCAGTCGCTCGGCAACGTGATCGACCCGCTCGAGATCATCGACGAGTACGGCACCGACGCCCTGCGGTCTGTGGATGATGCTCGGCTGCAACCTCGGCCAGGACATCGAGCTTCTCGCGAGGAGCGCGTCGAGGGCGCGCGCCGCTTCTGCAACAAGCTGTGGAACGCGTCGCGGTTCGCTCTGCAGCAGCTCGACGGCGATCCCCGGCCCCCTTCCGGACGAGCCGGCGCTTCCCGAGCGGTGGATCCTGTCGCGCTTCGCGCGCACGCGTCACGACGGTGGACGACGCGCTACGCCGCCTACGACTTCCAGAAGGCGTCGCGACGCGGTCTACCACTTCGTCTGGTCGGAGTTCTGCGACTGGTACCTGGAGATGGCGAAGACCGGCGGACGAGGCGCGGCGGCCGGCCGTGCAGGCGACGATCCACCACGTCCTCGAGACGAGCGCTGCGGCTCGCGCATCCGATGATCCCGTTCATCACCGAGGAGATCTGGCAGCGGCTGCCGCGGTCGCGAGGCGATCGCCGGCGTCGATCATGGTCGCCGCGTGGCCCGTCGGCCGACGCGGCGCACGTCGACGACGACGCCGAGCGCGACATGGCGCTGCTGCAGTCGATCGTCGTCGAGATCCGCCGGTTCCGGGCACGATCACCGCATCCCGCCGCGCCAGCGCATCGACGTCGTCGATCGCGGACGGGCCGGCGACGTCGCTGATCCTGGAGCTACGCGGACGAGCTTCAGCGCGCTGGCCGCCGTCGGCGAGATCACGCGTCGGCGCGCAGCCGGACGGGTGGTCGCGCGCCGTCGCCGGCATCGACCGAGATCTACCTGCCGCTCGGCGAGCTCGTCGACGTGGGGGCCGAGCGCGCGCGCCTCGAGCGCGAGATCGCCGAGGAGGAGAAGCGCGCCGGCCGCGCGCAGGCCAAGCTCGACAACCCGAAGTTCACGTCCGGGGCGCCGGCGGACGTCGTCGAGAAGGTGCGCGCGCAGCTCGCGGAGCACTCGGAGACGCGCGGCGCTGCCTGCGCGCGCAGCTCGAGGAGCTCGGCTCCTGAACTACGCAGAGTCGATCGAGTTCCTGAACTCGCGCATCCGGTTCGGGATCCGTCCGGGGACCGAGCGCGTCGCGGCGATGATGGACGCGCTCGGCGACCCGCAGCGCTCGTATCCCGGTGCTCCACGTCTCGGGGACGAACGCGAAGTTCTCCGTCGCTCGCGATCGCGACGGCGATCCTCACCGAGCTCGGGATGACGGTCGGGACGTACACCTCGCCCGACCTCGGCAACGTCCGAGAGCGGATCGGCTTCGCGCTGGAGCCGATCGACGAGGAGAGCTTCGCCGAGCGGCTCGACGTACCTCGCAGCCGTTCATCGAGCTGGTCGAGGAGCGGCTCGGCGACGAGCTCACGTACTTCGAGCTGCTGACCGTCCTCGCGTTCGAGGCGTTCTTCGACCGTGCCGTCCACGCCGCCGTCTCGAGACCGGGCTCGGCGGCGAGTACGACGCGACGAACGTCGCCGACGCGGCCGTCGCGCGTCGTGACGAACGTCTCGCTCGACCACATCCGCCAGTTCGGCGGCGACCTCGCGAAGGCGGCGTGGGAGAAGGCCGGGATCGCGAAGCAGGGGACGCGTCGTCATCACCGGCGTCGAGCAGGACGACCTCTTCGACATCGTCGAACGCAGCGCGCGACGAGAAGGGGGCGCGACGACGGTCCTGCGCTTCGGCCGCGACGTCGACCTCGTCGAGCGTTACCCGGCCGTCGGCGGCCAGACGATCACGATCAGCACGCCGCACGGGACGTACGAGGACGTGTTCCTCTCGCTGTTCGGTGAGCACCAGGCGCGCAACGCGGTGCTCGCGGTCGCGGCCGTCGAGGCGTTCGTCGGCGAGCGCGATCGCCGAGGACGTGCTCGAGCGCGCGCTCGGCGACGCTCCGACTGCCCGGCGCGCATGGAGATCCTGCGGCCGTCATCCGCTCGTCGTCGTCGACGGCGGACACAACCCGGCGGCCGCGACGAACGTCCGTGCAGGCGGTCGAGGAGGCGTTCGCGCACGAGCGGCTGATCCTCGTCGTCGGGATGGTCGGCTCCAAGCCCGTCGAGGACGTGCTCGCGATCTGGGCGCCCATCGTCGACCACGTCGTCGTGACGGTCCCGAAGACCGAGCGCGCCGCCGACGCCGAGCGCGTCTCGTCGACGCGCTCCGCGAGCTCGGGCTCGAGGACGACGCGATCGACGTCGTCGACGACGTCGGCTGCAGCCGTCGACCACGCGATCGGGCTGGCCGGCGAGGACGACCTCGTGCTCGTCTTCGGGAGCTTCTACACCGCGTCGGAGGCGCGCGATCCGGTTGCGCGGCCGGGGCGCGCTCACGTAGGAACGAGGGACGATGGCTGACACGCAGACGAACACTGGTGCTCGTGAAGCCCGACGGCGTCCGTCGCGGGCTCGTCGGCGAGATCGTCGGACGTCTCGAACGCAAGGGCCTGCGCCTCGTCGCCGGCCGGTTCTTCACGATCGACGAAGACCTCGCCGGACGGCACTACGCCGAGCACACGGAGAAGCCGTTCTTCGGCGACCTGGTGTCGTTCATCACGTCCGGACCGGTGATGGCGCTCGCGGTCGAAGGTCTCGAGGCCGTGTCCGTCGTCCGGACGTTGATGGGTCCGACGAACCCGATCGACGCGCCGCCCGGGACGATCCGCGGCGATCTCGCGATCGAGCTCACGGAGAACCTGATCCACGGCTCGGACTCGCCGGAGTCGGCCGAAGCGCGAGCTCGGCCTCTTCTTCCCGGACCTGTAGGCGAATCTGCCACGGAAAAGATCGGGGGCCCCGAAGGGCCCCCGATCGAACATCCCTGCGCGGATCTTTAGCGAGCGAAGAACCGCTTCCGGGCGAAGAGCGCGCCACCCGCGAGGCCGATGCCGCTGAGCATCGTGGCCAGCGCAGCCGGGCCCGTGCGCGGCAGCGGCGGGTCGTCCTCGTCGACCACCGGCGCCGCCTGCGACCTGCGCTGCCGCCTGCGTCTCGACCGTGGGGTCGATCACGAGGCTGAACAGGTTCAGCGGGGCAACCTTGACGCGGAGGGCGGAGATCGCGGTTGGCGGCTGCGGAGCCATCCGCCGCAGCGTCGTTCTGACCGAGTTCTCGCAGAGCCCGACCTCGATGCCCGCGACGGCGAGCACCTGGTCGACGAGACCCTTGACCGTGCCGACGAGGTCGCCGACGACCGGGACAGCGGCTGCGCCGTTCAGCGAAGATCGTCTTGCCGTCGAAGCCCAGGGCGAGCGCGTCGCCACCGATCTTGACGTCACCCAGGCTGCAGCTCGAGGTGTTCTTGGCCGAACCGGCGACACCGGCGGCCTCCGAGTGCGACTTGAGGTTGAGGAGGCTGACGTCCACCAGACCACCGAGGACGTTGAGCTTCTTCAGCGTGGCGGCCGAGTCGGCGATCGCGAGACCGTCGCCCGTGCGCGCTGCCTTGGTGATGTTGATCAGACCGGACAGATCGGCCAGCGCGCCCTCGAGCAAGCTCGCGTTCAGCAGGTCGGTGATCTGGTCGAGCAGAGCTGTCGGGTCGAGCACGCTGTCGAGCGCGCCGTACACCGCTGCCGGGTCGTCCAGGTCGGCCACGGGGAGTGCCGAGACCGACCCGCGATACCGCCCAGCAGACCGGCGAGCCCGTGAGTGCCACCGGCGAGGTCGACGATCTGGTCGGTCAGGTCACCGACGAGGTCCGTCCAGCGCTTCGCCGAGGACGCCGTTGAGCACGCCATCGAGCTGCGCCGGTGATGCTCGTCGACCGCGTCGGTCAGCTGTTCCAGCGAGGTCCGTGACGACGCCGGTGGCAGCTGGTCGAGCGGAAGCCCGACCTTGAGCGACTCGAGCACGCCGCTGCCGTTGACGCCGGTCGCCGACGGGATCGCGGCCTTCAGCGTGCCGATGCTGCCGTCGATGAGCGGAAGATCCGCCGACGGGAGCTGCATGGTCTGGACGACCTTCGACAGGCTGTCCCCGATCTTGCGTCGCCTCGAGCGAGTCGAGGTTCGAGCAGACCCTCGGCGAGCACCGAACGCGCCTTGTGCGTCGAGCCGCGTTGCGTCCGACGTGGTCTTGATGAACGTCTGGTCGATGCACGCCCGGGAATGTCCCCGAGCTGACCGGGCACCGCCGCCCAGACCGTGTCCAGAACGCCCTGCAGCGCCGGAACCGCGTCGATCAGCGGTTCCGGACGTCCAGGGTGACGCGAAGTGCGTAACCCGTGCCGGTTCCGGAGAACGACGCGAGCTTTGCTGCTGAGGCGGGGCGCGGCAACTGCCCCACCCGCGATGATGAGAGCGACGAAGCCGGCGCCAAGCATGCGCCGTACCCGCGCTCCTCGTGTACCTCCAGACATACCCATCCCCCTTCCAAGGGCCGACGTTTCCGTGTCGGTGTACTAACGATAGGGTCGGGGCGCAGGGTAACGGGTCGATGTTCCGGATCCGTATTTCCGCAGGTCGCGACCCTTTGACCGACCTTGTGACCTGGTCCACAATGGGTCTTCCCCGCCGGTAGGGAGTTCCTCATCGGTGCTCGAAAGCGCCTTCCAATACCTCGGCCGCGACATGGCCGTCGACCTCGGGACCGCGAACACGCTCGTCTACGTCCGCGGCCGAGGGGTCCTGCTCAACGAGCCGTCCGTCGTCGCCATCAACCAGAACACCGGCCACATCCTCGCCGTCGGCAACGAGGCCAAGCGGATGATCGGCCGGACGCCCGGCCACATCAAGGCCGTCCGTCCGCTCAAGGACGGCGTCATCGCCGACTTCGACGTGACCGAGAAGATGATCCGGTACTTCATCGCACCGCGTGCACCGCCGGCGGTGGGCGAAGCCGCGCATCGTCATCTGCGTCCCGTCCGGGATCACCGGCGTCGAGCAGCGCGCCGTCGAGGAGGCCGGCTACCAGGCCGGCGCGCGCCGCGTGCACATCATCGAGGAGCCGATGGCCGCCGCGATCGGCGCCGGGCTTCCGATCCACGAGCCGACCGGGAACATGGTCGTCGACATCGGCGGCGGGACGACGGAGGTCGCCGTCATCTCGCTCGGCGGCATCGTCACGTCGATCTCGCTGCGCATCGGGGGCGACGAGCTCGACGAAGCGATCATCAACTACATGAAGAAGGAGTACTCGCTGATGCTCGGCGAGCGCACGGCGGAGGAGATCAAGGTCGCCGTCGGCTCGGCGTTCCCGCTTCCCGGCGAGCCGCAGGCGGAGATCCGCGGACGCGACCTCGTGTCCGGTCTCCCGAAGACGATCATCATCTCGGCCGAAGAGGTGCGGCGCGCGATCGAGGAACCGGTCGCGCAGATCTGCGACGCGGTGAAGAACACGCTCGACCGCACGCCGCCCGAGCTCGCCGGCGACATCATGGATCGCGGACTCGTGCTCACCGGCGGCGGCGCGCTGCTCCGCGGGCATCGACGAACGCCTGAAGCACGAGACGGGCATGCCGGTGCACCTCGCCGAGAGTCCGTTGCACGCGGTCGTCCTCGGTGCCGGACGCTGCCTCGAGGAGATCGACTCGCTCCGGAACGTGCTGATCACCTCGACGCGTCCGTAGGCCGGCGCACGGCATGTGGCGGCGCACCGCTGCGCGATCGGCTGTTCATCGCCTTCCTGCTGCTGGCGACGGTCGACCGTCCTCACGCTGGACTTCCGGACGGGCATCCTCGACGGCGTCGCGAGCGCGACGACGCAGGTCTTCGACGTCTTCCAGGCGGGCGTCCGGGGGTTCGTCCGGCCCTTCGAGTCGGTCGTCGGCAGCATCGGCGACCTCGGCAGCCTCCGGGACGAGAACCGACAAGCTCCGGGAGGAGAACCTCAAGCTCCGCCGCCAGGCCGAGACGTACGCCGACGTCGCGCGGGAGAACGCCCGCATCCACGCGCTGCTCCAGCTCGAGGGGAGCGTCGGGCGTCCGGGCCGTCCACGCGCGGGTGATCGGCGCGTCGCTGTCGGGTCTCGAGCGCTCGGCGACGATCAACAAGGGACGCGGCGTCGGGAGTCACCGACGAGAAGGCCGTCCTCGCGCCCGAGGGTCTCGTCGGCCGGACGGTCGTGGGCCGGCGCGAACTCGGCGAAGGTGCTGCTGCTCACCGACGCGCAGTCGGCCGTCGGTGTGCGTATCGGCGCGTCGGGCGAGACCGGGCTCGCGCGCGGAACCGGCGGACGCAACCTCGAGCTCGAGCTCGTGTCGCGCGCGGCGCTCGACCAGGGCGCGGTGAAGCCGGGCGACGACGTGCTGACGTCGGGCTACCAGGGCGGGATCTACCCGCCGGGCTGCCCGGTCGGACGTGTCGAGGACGTGCAGCTCGCCGCGCGCGGGACGTCGTACACGATCACGCGTCCGTCCGTTCGTCCGGTTCTCGCAGCTCGACATCGTCTCCGTCGCGGTGTCGACGGGTGAAGTGATCGAGGCGCCGCCGTCGCCGACGCCCGAGGCCGGAGAGCTGAGCGACGATGAGGCGGTACGTCGTCTTCGCGATCGCGTGCGTGCTCGCGCTGCTGCTGTCGCGCGAGCTGACGCTGAGCCTGCCGATGGTCGGGATGGGTCCCGACCTGCTCATCCTCGTCGTCGCCGCGTTCGCGATCGGCGAACGTCCGCGCACGGCCGCGACGGCCGGCGTTCGTCGCCGGGTCTCGTGCGCGACCTGCTGCTCGATGACGCCGACGGGACTGTCGGCGTTCGCGTACGCGGTGACCGGCGTACGGCGTCGCGCTGATCGGTATCCCGCGCGGCGTCGGGCCGGTCGTCGGGACGTTCGCCGGCGCGACGTTCGTCTCGCAGCTGCTCTACGGGCTCGGCGCGGTGTTCCTCGGCCCCCAGGTGGACGCGTCGCCTCTGCCGCGGATGCTCTTCATCACCACCGCGTACAATGCGCTGATCTCGCCCCTGCTCATGCCGCTGCTCTCGCGCGTCGTGCGCGTCGAGAGCGGCGCGCCCCGCCGTGGAGTAGGAGCCGGATGCGCCGAGCGAACGAGCGACCTCATGAGCCCGAACCGGAACATCAGCCCGATCCGGCTCGCGGTCGTGCAGCTGCTCGTCCTGTCGCTGCTCGCGACGCTCGTCGGACGGCTCTGGTACCTCCAGGTGCTCGCGGGCGGCGAGGCGCAGGCGCTCGCCGAGCGGACGTCGATCCGGTTCGTCTACGAGCAGGCGCCGCGCGGATTCGTCTTCGACCGCGAGGGCCGGACGCTCGCGCGGAACCGCACGGCGCTCACCGTCGCGCTCGACGTGTCGCGCGTGCCGGCCGAACGGCGAGGACCAGGTCGTCCGCGACCTCGCGCGCGCGCTGCGAGATGGAGGAGACGGACGTCCGCGACATCGTCAACGATCCGACCGCATCGGCCCGCACACGCCTCGTCCGATCGCGCTCGACGTCGACAAGGACGTCGTCGTCTACCTGAGCGAGCATCCCGAGCAGTTCCCCGGCGTCGTCGCATCTCGAGATCCCGGTGCGCGAGTACCCGATGGGCGCGCTCGCCGTCGCACGCGATCGGCCACATCGGCGAGATCGGCGAGGAGGAGCTCGCGCGAACGCGAGGAACGCCAGGCGCAGCGCCGAGGAGCGGGGACGACGGTCGCGCGAGTACCGCCCGGGCGATCTCGTCGGCAAGGTCGGCGTCGAGAGGGTGTACGAGGACTGGCTCGCCGGCAAGCCCGGCGTGCGGCGGATCGCCGTCGACGTGCGCGGGAACCCGGTCGAGGAGATCGCGCGGCGAGCCGCCGCAGCGCGGGTGGGACGCGATCCTGACGATCGACGCCGCCGTCCAGAAGGCGGCCGAGGACGCGCTCGAGAACGGCATCAAGCTCGCGCGCGGCTTCACCGACCCGGACGTCGGGCAAGAAGTTCAAGGCGCCGGCCGGCGCCGTCGTCGCGCTCGATCCGCGCAGCGGCGAGGTCCTCGCGCTCGCGTCGCAACCCGGACTTCGATCCGAACCTGTTCGTCGGCTCGACGCCGCGGGGTGAGCTCGCGAAGCTGAACGCACCCGGACGCGCACATGCCGTTCCTCAACCGCGCGATCGCCGAGGCGGTGCCGCCGGGCTCGACGTTCAAGCCGCTGACGGCGGCCGCGGCGTGGGACGTGCAGCCCGATCTGCGCGACCGCACGTTCTACGTGCCCGGGCTACATCAAGATCGGGAACCGCGTGTTCCGCGACTGGACGCCGGACGGTCACGGCACGCGTCGGCCTCTCGCGTTCGCTGGCCGAGTCGTGCGACATCGTCTACTACACGCTCGGTATCGAGATGGACGCGCAGAAGCGCAAGCTCGGCGAGCACCTCCAGGAGGTCGCGCGCAACTTCGGGTTCGGGCAGCCGACCGAGCATCGACCTGCTCGGCGAGCGCCGAGGGCCTCGTCCCCGACGCGGAGTGGAAGTGGAACCGCTTCTCGTACGCGCAGACCTACGACCGGCGGTGGTTCCCGGGCGACGCGGCGAACCTCGCGATCGGCCAGGGCTTCCTGCAGACGACGCCGCTGCAGCTCGCGAGCGCGTACGCCGCGATCGCGAACCGCGGGACGGTGTACCGGCCGCACGTCCTGAAGTGCCTCGCGCAGCTGGACGTGTCGCAGCCGACCGTCGTCGGACGAGGCGTGCGCAGTCCGGCGTCGTGCCGAAGTCGGCGACGCCGAAGGTGCTGCAGCGCGTCGACATCGCGCCGGGAGCGCTCGCGTTCATCGAGGGCTCGATGAACGGCACCGTCCGCGACGACGGGACGGCGGCGGCCGCGTTCGACGGGTTCCCGATCGACCAGTATCGACGTCGGCGGCAAGTCCGGGACGGCGCAGATGAAGCCGAAGCAGCCGTTCTCGTGGTTCGCGTCGATCGCGAAGGCCGGACGACAAGCAGATCGTCGTCGTCGCGCTCGTCGAGGAGTCCGGGAGCGGCTCGCAGATCGCGGCGCCGATCGTCCGGAAGGTGCTCGAGCAGTACTTCGACGTCCGGCAAGGGCGAGTTCAAGGCCGGAGCGGCGGCCGACTGATGAGCCACGCTGGCCGAGCGCTCGGCGAGCTCGATGCCGGCGCGGCGCGCGCGCGGCGGGCTGCTGCGCGAGCTCGACCTCGATCACGATCGGCGCCGTCGCCGGGCTCGTCGTGATGGGGCTGCTCTCGATCTTCACGGCGACCGTCGACCCGGAGCAGGGCACGCTCCTCGGCTTCCAGGCGTCGAGCGCGCTGTTCAACCGGCAGCTCGTGTTCCTCGTGCTCGCCGGCGCGACGATGATCGCTGCCGTGTTCTTCGACTACCGGTACTTCAAGGTCTACGCGATCGTGATGTACCTCGTCTGCCTCGTCCTGCTGCTCGTCGTCCTCACGCCGATCGGCGACGCGACGAAGGGGTCGCAGCGCTGGATCTCGCTCGGGCTGTTCAAGCTGCAGCCGGCCGAGCTCGCCAAGCCGGTGCTCGTCGCGATGCTCGGCGCGTACATCGCCGACAGGCGGGGCTACCTCGGGTTCCGCGAGATCTTCCGCTGCGTCGGCGACTCACGGCGCCGCTCGCGCTGCTGGTGTTCGTCCAGCCCGACTTCGGGACGATGCTCGTCCTGCTGTGGATCCTGCTGATCGATGCTCGTCATCGGCGGCGCCGACTGGCGGCACCTCGCGGTCCTGGCGTTCACCGGCGATCGTCGGCGTCGTCGTGCTGTTCCAGCTCGGGATCATGCGCGACTACCAGACGGCAGCGCTTCGAGGCGTTCCTCGACCCCGAAGACCGACCAGTTCGGCGAGGGCTACAACTACCGGCTCACGCGACCGGCCGTCGGCAACGGGGGTCTGTTCGGGAAGGGCCTCTTCTCCAAGCGCGACCCGGTGAACCTGACGAACCTCGACTTCGTCCGGGAGCAGCCGACCGACTTCGTCTTCACGGCGGTGGCCGAGCAGATGGGCTTCGTCGGCGGCGCTCACGCTGCTGTTCCTGTACGCGCGTGTTGTTCGTCCGGGGCCTGCGAGCCGGCGGCGATGGCCCGGGACGCCTTCGGGACGCTGCTCGCCACCGGGCTCGTCGCGCTACCTGGCCTTCCAGACCTTCGTGAACATCGGGATGACCGTCGGGCTCGTCCCGATCACGGGGATCCCCTTACCGTTCGTGTCCTACGGGGGGTCGTCGCTCGTCGTGTCGGCGCTCGTCGGTCGGGCTGCTGCTGTCCGTGCGGATGCGCCGGTTCGCGCGCGGCCTTCCCTGAGCGCTCGCCGACGGGCCGAGTCCGCCTCGTGCGCTAGTGAAGGGCTATCCTGGGCCAGGTTTGAGATCTCGGACGGGCCGTCTTCGCCCTGATCGCTCGCCCGCGCTGACCACGCGGAGCGTCGAGGAACCCGAGCGGCCCCAGAGCATCGTCGTGCCCGCGAGCAGCCGACGAGCGTGACCTCGTCCGGGCGCGGGGCACGGGTGAGGAGCAGTTTGTCGGAGAGGAAGCCGAGGGGCGCCGCACGGCGCCCCGGGCGGCGCCCGCGTCCGCGCCGTCAACCGGCGCGACGGGACGGCGTCGAGCGCGTCATGCTCGTCGGCGGGTCGGCCGACCAGGCGCAGGTCGCGATCCTCGAGGACGGCGTCCTCGTCGAGACGTACGTCGACGAAGTCGCGCGAAGCGTTCGCTCGTCGGCAACGTCTACCTCGGACGTGTGCAGAACGTCCTGCGCGGGATGGAAGCGGCGTTCGTCGACATCGGCCAGCCGCGCAACGCCGTCCTGTACATCGGCGAGGTCGGCAGCGACGCCGAGCGACATCGAAGGCGGACGTCGAGGCGGCGCACCGACGCGCCAGCGCATCGACGAGGTGCTCGCGAGCGGCCAGACGGTGCTCGTCCAGGTCACGAAGGACCCGATGGGCACGAAGGGCGCCCGGCTCACGACCGAGGTGTCGATCGCCGGGCCGCTACCTCGTGCTCGTCCCGAGCGGGTCCGGGCACGGCATCTCGCGCCGCCTCGACGACGGCGAGCGCCAGCGCCTGCGCGACATCGCCCGGCGGATCCGTCCGGACGGCTACGGCGTGATCGTCCGCACGGCCGCCGAGGGCGTCGAAGAGGAGGAGCTCGCGCGGGACGTCGCGCGTCTGACGCGGCTTGTGGGAGGAGATCGACGCGCCGCGCGGAGAAGGGCTCGGCCCCCCTGGAGATCTACGTCGAGCCCGATCTGGTGATCCGCATCGTCCGCGACCTGTTCTCGCGCGACTACGACCGGCTCGTGATCGAGGACCGCGAGACCTACGAGCGCGTCGCTGGCCTACCTCGGCGCCGTCGCGCCCGACCTCGCCGAGCGAGTGAGCCACCACGACGGACCCGAGTCGCTGTTCGACGCGCTGAACGTCACCGACCAGCTGCGCAAGGCGCTCGAGCGCAAGGTGTGGCTGCCGTCCGGCGGCTACATCGTCGATCGACCGGGCCGAGGCGCTCACCGTGATCGACGTCAACACCGGACGCTACGTCGGCAAGACGTCCCTCGAGGACACCGTCGTGAAGACGAACCTCGAAGCGGCGGCGGAGGTCGTCCGCCAGCTCCGCCTCCGCGACATCGGCGGGATCATCATCATCGACTTCATCGACATGCTCCTCGCGCGCAACCGCGAGACGGTCCTCAAGGAGTTCCGCAGCGAGCTCGCTGAACGACAAGACGAAGACCCAGGTCATCGGCATCTCGCCGCTCGGCCTGGTCGAGATGACGCGCAAGAACGTGTCCGAGGGTCTGGTCGAGGCGCTCGGGACGCCGTGCCCGACGTGCGCCGGGCCGCGGTGTGGTGATCGGGCACGGCCTGGACGAGCCGCACGTCGAGGCGCCGGCGCCGGCGAGGCCACCGCGAACGCCCAGCGCCGTCGGGCGGCCGAGGACGAGGCCGCGCGACCGGGCCAGGGCCGCGGCCGAGGAGCGGGCGGACCCGCGAGAGCAGCGGGAGCCGCGCGAGCGTCGTCCGCAGGGCCGGGGTGGCGACCAGCCGCGCCGCGAGCGCGAGCGTCCGCCGCCGGCGTCGAAGCCGCGCACGAGGACGCCCGCACCGGCGCCGTCAGAGGTCGAGCGCACGCCCGAACGGGCGAGCCGCCTGCAGCTGAGCCCGGGCCGAGCGCACGCCCGCGCCGGCGCGGGAGGCCGCTGCGCCACCGACGTCCGAGGCGCACCTCCCGCGCCCGAGCCGAGCGATCCCGAGGCCATCGGCGCCCCCGACCGCGCGAGCCCGAGCGCAATCCGCCGATCGTCCGGCGCCGCCGAACGACGCGGCGGTCGAACCCGGACGAGCTCCCGCCGAAACCGGGTAGACTGTCCGCTCTTCCCAGCGAGTTCACGCACAGGAGTTCCGCATGTACGCCGTGATCCGAGCTGGTGGAAGGCAGTACAAGGTCGCCTCGGGCGACGTGATCGAGGTCGACCGCCTCGGCGCGTCCGCGGGCGACGAGGTCAGCGTTCGCCCCGGTCCTCGTCGTCGACGACGGCGGCAAGATCAAGGCCCGCCCGGCCGAGCTCGAGGGCGTGAAGGTCACGGCGAAGGTCGTCGGCCACAAGCGCGGCGTGAAGATCCGCGTGTTCAACTACCACCGCAAGACGGGCTGGAAGAAGACGAGGGGTCACCGTCAGGAGCTCACGACCGTCGAGATCACGGGGATCGCGTAGATGGCGCATAAGAAGGGTGGCGGCTCGTCGCGCAACGGCCGCGATTCGAACCCGAAGTTCCTCGGCGTGAAGGTCTTCGGCGGCGAGACCGTGCGGCGCCGGGTCGATCATCGTGCGGCAGCGGGGGACGAAGATCCACCCGGGGCCGCAGGTCGGCCGCGGCGGGGACGACACGCTCTTCGCCAAAGCCCCGGGCGCCGTCCGGTTCTACGAGTCGCGCGGTCGCAATACGTCACGGTCGACAGCGCGTCCTAGCCGCGTCGCACACCGCGCTCGCCTGCTCCGCGCGCACCTACGGTTGATCGCGCCATGAGCTTCGTCGACCAGGTCCGGATCCGCGTGCAGCGCCGGCGACGGCGGCAAGGGCGCGGCGTCGTTCCTGCGCAGCAAGCTCGAAGCCGAAGGGCGGTCCCAACGGCGGCGACGGCGGCCGCGGCGGCTCGGTCGTCCTCGTCGCCGAACCCGGGCTCGGCAGCCTCGCGCCGTACGTCCGCAACCGGCTGCACAGCGCGAAGAACGCGTGGCCGCGGCGGACCGCACAACCGGATCGGCGCCGACGGCGACGACCTCGTGCTCGCCGTGCCCGTCGGCACGCTCGTGCGCGACGCGACGACCGGCGAGCTGCTCGCCGACCTCGCCAAGCCCGGCGTCGCGGTACGTCGCCGCCGCGGCGGGCGCGGCGGACGAGGCAACGCGAGCCTGCAAGAGCGCGACGCGACCGGGTCCCGAACTACGCCGAGCACGGGCGAGCCGGGCGAGGAGCGCGAGCTCGTCCTCGAGCTGCACCTCGTCGCGGACGTCGGCCTGCTCGGCCCCCCGAACGCCGGGAAGTCGACGCTGCTCGGCGCGATCTCGCGCGCGAACCCGAAGATCGCCGACTACCCGTTCACGACGATCGAGCCCGGGCTCGGCGTCACGTCGGAGCGCTCGGACGAGGACGAGCGCGCTCGATCGTCGCCGACCTCCCCGGGCTGATCGAGGGCGCGTCGCAGGGCAAGGGCCTGGGCCTGCGCTTCCTCCGCCACGCCGACCGGTGCGCCGTGCTCGCGGCGGTCGTCGACCTCGCGGGCGCACGATCCGGTCGCGCGACCTCGACGCCGTCGTCGGCGAGGTCGAGGCGTACGACGCCGATCTCGCGGAGCGGCTGCGCGTCGTCGTCGGCAACAAGACCGATCTCACGGGCGCCGACGTCGCGGGGGCCGAGGCGTGGGCGCGCGAGCGCGGTGCGCGGTTCGTCGCGATCTCCGCGGCGGCCGGGGCACGAACCTCGACGAGCTCCGCACGCGTGCTCGCCGAAGAGGTCGCGCGCGCGCGCGACGAGCTCGGCGAGCCGGAGTCGTTCGTCGTCTACCGTCCGGCGGTCGAAGACCGCGTCGTCGTCGTGCGGGAGGGCGGCGCCTACCGCGTGCGCAGCGAGCGCGTCGAGCGGATGGTCGCGCAGACGCCGCTCGACAACCCGCGCGCCGTCCGCCGGCTGCAGCAGCGGCTGCGCGCGCTGGGCGTCGAGGCGGCGCTGAAGCGCGAGGGCGCGAAGGAAGGCGACGAGGTGCGCATCGGCGACATCGCGTTCGAGTGGATCCCCGAGTGCGTCGATGCGTGACCGCCTGAAGGACGCGAAGCGCGTCGTCGTGAAGGTCGGCTCGACGTCGCTCACGCGAGCGAACGGGCGGCTCGATCCGCAGCGCGTCGACAAGCTCGTCGCCGATCTGTGCGAGTTGCTCGACGACGGGCGACGAGGTCGTGTGCGTGACGTCCGGCGCGATCGCCGCCGGACTCGACCCGCTCGGGCTGGCGCGGCGTCCGAAGGACATGCCGTCGCTGCAGGCGGCCGCCGCCGTCGGGCAGTCGCACCTCATGGACGCGTACGCGTCGTCGTTCGAGGGCCGCGGGCGCGTGTGCGGGCAGGTGCTCGTCACGCGCGCGCGACTTCCTGCACCGCCAGCAGTACGTGAACGCGCAGAACACGTTCCGCCGTCTGCTCGCGCTCGGCGCGGTGCCCGTCGTGAACGAGAACGACACGGTCGTCGATCGACGAGATCAAGTTCGGCGAGAACGATCTGCTCGCGGCGCTCGTCGCGAACCTCGTCCGCGCCGACGTGCTCGTGCTGCTCTCGGACGTCGACGGGCTGCACGACGGGGGCCGGGCGGTCCGCTCGTCGAGGAGGTCGAGCGCATCACTCCGGACGTCGAAGCGCTCGCCGGCGGGTCGTCGTCCGGACTCGGCTCCGGCGGGATGCGGACGAAGCTCGACGCCGCGCGGATCGCGACGGCGTCCGGTGTGCCGGTCGTGATCGCGCGGTTCCGGCTCGGCGCGCTGAAGCGAGTCCTGTCCGGCGAGCCGGTCGGCACGCTGTTCCACGCGAACGCCGTCGAAGCTCACGTCGCGCAAGGCGTGGATCGGCTACGCGACGACGCCGTCGCGGACGCGTGATCGTCGACGCCGGCGCCCGCGCGGCGCTCGCCGAGCGGAACCGGTCGCTGCTCGCCGCCGGCGTGAAGGGCGTCGAGGGCACGTTCGCTCCCGGGCGACACCGTCGAGATCGTGGACGAGGCCGGGCGCGCCTTCGCGCGCGGGCTCGTCGGGTTCACGTCCGAAGAGCTCGCGAGGATCGCCGGGCTCGACTCGGCCGCGGTCTCGAAGCTCGTCGGCGGACGCGCGCGAGGTCGTCCATCGCGACGAGCTCGTCGTCCTCTAGAGCGCGGAGCTCCCATGCCTGTAGCCTGTTGCAACTCATGAATGCGCCCACGCGGTTCTCGTCCGTCGACGAAGTCCTCAAGCGCCTGCGCGAGGTCGACTACATCGGCGACACGCCGGTCGCGACGGCCGTGTACCTCGCCGACCGGCTCGGCAAGCCGCTGCTCCTCGAGGGCCCGGCCGGCGTCGGCAAGACCGAGCTCGCGAAGTCGGTCGCGGCGGCGACGCGGTCTCGAGCTCGTCCGGCTGCAGTGCTACGAGGGCCTGGACGAGGCGCGCGCGCTGTACGAGTGGAACTACCGCAAGCAGCTGCTGCGCATCCAGGCCGACGAAGGCACGCGAGCACCACTGGGAGGAGATCCAGGAGAGCATCTTCGACGAGCCGTTCCTGCTCGAGCGTCCGCTGCTGAAGGCGATCCGCTCGGCGGAGCCCGTCGTGCTGCTCGTCGACGAGATCGACCGGACGGAGTTCGAGTTCGAGGCGTTCCTGCTCGAGCTGCTGTCCGACTTCCAGGTGACGATCCCCGAGATGGGGACGATGGTCGCGCGGACGCACCCGATGGTGTTCCTCACGTCGAACGCGACGCGCGAGCTGTCGGAGGCGCTGAAGCGCCGCTGCGCTGTACCTCCACCTCGACTACCCGGAGGCGGATCGCGAGCGCGAGATCATCCTCACGCGCGTGCCGGAGCTTCCCGAGGCGCTCGCGGACCAGCTCGTCCGGCTGATCCGCTCGATCCGTCAGCTCGAGCTGAAGAAGCAGCCGTCGATCTCGGAGTCGATCGACTGGGCACGCACGCTCGTCGAGCTCGGCGTCGAGACGCTCGACGCGGAGACGACGCAGGACACGCTGAACGTCGTGCTCAAGTACCGGCAGGACCTCGAGCGCGTCGCGCAGCAGCTCAAGCTCCCGCCGTCGCCGCAGAACAACTAGCCATGCTCGCCCGGCTCCAGTCGTTCGCGCAGAAGCTGCGCGACGCGGGTGTTCCCGTCTCCAACCACGAGATGCTCGTGACGTCGCAGGCGCTGCAGCACCTCGACTGGTCGCGACCGCGAGCAGTTCAAGTGGGGGCTCGCGACGGCGATGTGCCGCAACCCCGGCCACCTCGAGGTGTTCTCGACGCTCTTCGACCTCTTCTTCGCGCCCGAGGGCATCGCGATCGATCCGGACGACATCGACGTCGACGCGACGCCGCCGGAGCTCGCCGACCTCGACGACGAGGAGATCCTCGAAGCCGTCATCAAGGCGCTGCGCGAGGGACGCGAAGGCGAGCTGCGTCGGCTCGCCCGCGCCGTGCTCGACCGGCTGTCGGCCGAGGCGTCCGGCGGGTTCCTGCTGTACCGCGCGCTGCGCGTCCTCGACCTCGACCGCCTGCTCCAGCGGCTCGCCGAGAAGGAAGGCGTCGACGACTGGGAGAACGCGATCTGGCGCATGGAGGTGCAGTCGCGGCTCGAGCGCCTGCGCAAGATCCTCGAGCAGGAAGTGCGCAAGCGCATGGTCGCCGAACGGGGGGCCGAGGAGGTCGCCGACCGCATCCTGCGCGTGCCGCTCGAGGAGCGCGACTTCGCGACGATCACGTCCGACGAGGTGGCCGACGTCCGCCGCGCGGTCGTACTCGCTCGCGCGGCGGATGGCGACGCGGCTCGCGAAGCTGCGCAAGCAGGGCGCGCGCGGACGCCTCGACATGCGCAAGACGTTCCGCAAGTCGCTGTCGACGGGCGGCGCGCTGGTCGACCCGCAGTTCAAGGTGAAGTCGCGGTCACGTCCGGACCTGGTGCTGATCTGCGACGTCTCGGGTTCGGTCGCCGCGTTCACGCGGTTCACGCTGCTGCTCGTCGCGTGCCTGCAGGTGCAGTTCCCGCGCATCCGGTCGTTCCTGTTCATCGACACCGTCGACGAGGTGACGGAGGTGCTCAAGACGAGCGACCCGGCCGACGCGATCCCGAAGGCGCTGCAGATCGCGAACGTGATCTGGCTCGACGGGCACTCCGACTACGGACACTCGTTCAAGCAGTTCCACGAGAACTACCTCGAGGCGGTGAACGACCGGTCGCACGTCCTGATCCTCGGCGATGCGCGGTCGAACTACCGCAACCCGGAAGCGTGGGTGCTCAAGGACATCAAGGACCGGGCGAAGCGCGTGTGGTGGCTCAACCCCGAGGCGCCGCAGCACTGGGACACCGGCGACTCGGTGATGTCCGCGTACGCGGAGCACTGCGAGCAGGTCCACGAGTGCCGCAACCTGAAGCAGCTCGCAGGCTTCATCGAGAAGCTCGCCTAACGCCCCGTACTCGTACCGGAGCGCTTCGACCGGTGTGAGCCGCATGGCTCGCCGCGCCGGGACGATCGATGCCGCGACCGCGATCGCGAGCGCGAGGACGGCGACGACGGGGAGCGCGTTCCACGCGAAGAGGACGCGTATCGAGCGATCCGCTGATCTCCGCTGATGCCTTCGATGAACAGCCAGACGATCACAGCTCCGAGACCGATCGCGAGGACGTACGCCGTCGCGGACAGCAAGACCGACTCAGCGACGACCATCCGGCGGATCTGCGAACGGGTTGCGCCGATCGCCTCGATCGTGCCGAGCTCGCGCGTCCGGAGCACGACGGTCGTCGCGAGCGCGGTGGCCATGCCCGAGCGCTCCCGCGATGACGATCACCGCGATCACCGCCGAGAACAACCGCACGTAGCTGTCCAGCTCTCGCGAGCCTGATCCTTGATCTCGGCCCCCGAGATGGCGAAGTAGGGGCCGAACGCCGATCCGTACGAGTTCTGCTCGGACCGCTCCCAACGGAGCTCGCTCGCGAGGCCGCCGTGCTTGCGCAGGACCGGTGCGATGCGATCGAGCATGTTCTCTCGGTTCGCGCTCTCGTCGAAGTTGATGTACACCGCGCTCTGGACGTCCTCGTCCGTCCGCAGCCGCTCGTCGTCGACGTTGCCGCACGACGCCGATCTCCGGTCCGGTGCCGCCGCCGTAGGTCCCGGCGATCTCGTACTCGAACGCGCCACTGTCGGTCTGCAGGCGGACCGTGTCTCCGATGCGCAGGTCGTGCCGGTTCGCGAGGCGCGACGGGAACGAGCACTCCGGTGCGCGCGACCAGCGCCCGGCGAGCGTCCGCGTCGTTCCCTTCCGTTCCAGGGGAACCCGGCGATCGCGAAGAAGTCGTCGGGCTCGATCAGGACGAGGTTCGCCGTCTCCCTCGCGCCCGAGACGATGCCGATCGTCCGGCCGTACGAGATGGCCGTCGCGCCTGAAACGCCTGGGAGCCGAACGGTCTGCGCTGCGACCTCGCCCACATGGCGTCCGTACACGATGAGGTCCGCGCCGAACCGAGCATCGATGATCCGCTCGTTGTCGGCGTGCAGCGACCGCGTGGCCGTCGTCAGCGCGATCACGGCGGCCAGGACGAGCATCACCAGGGACGAGTGTGTAGGCCGACCGGCCCGGCTCCCGCGTGAGGTGCCTGAACACCATCACGCCCGACCCCGGCAGCGCTCGTCGCGATCGCGCGGCGCATCACGCGCGCGAGTGCGGCCACGCCGAGCGGGACCACGAAGACCGCGCCGAGAAGGACGCCCGTGATCGCCGCCTGACTGATGGGATCGGAGGACAGGCCGCGGAGCGCGATCACGGCCACACCGACGACGAAGAGCGGGACGCCGGCGATCCATGCGCGGGGCGGCCGCGGCACGTCCGCTCGGCCGGTGACCGCCTCGACGGGGTCATCCGAGCCGCGCGCACGGCCGGCACGGCTGCGCCGACGAAGGTCGCGACCATGCCCACGAGGACGGCGGCGATGAACGGCGTCGCGGACAAGCGGACCGGCGCGTCGATGCCGAGGTTGCCGATCGTCGACACGAGCCTGAGGAGTCCGACCGCGAGGACGAGACCGAACGCAACACCGGCGATGGTCGCGGTCAGGCCGAGGATCAGCGCTTCGCGCAGGATCGCGCCGGCGACCTGTCGTCCGGACGCGCCGACCGCGTGCAGCAGGCCGATCAGCCGCGTCCGCTCGGCCAGGGCCAGCGTGAAGATCAGATAGACGAGGAACGCGCCGATGAAGAGTGCGAGTGCGGATGTTCCGGTCAACAGCGCTCGGAAGGACGCGAGGAAGTCGCGGAACACAGGGTCGCCCGTGACCGACCTGAACGAGACGTGCGGGAGCGCAACGGAGGCCGCCTCGACCCACGTGTCCGGATCGACGCCGTCGTCGAGCATGAAGGTCATCTCGACGATCCGGTCGGGCTCTTCGACCTTCCACATGTACTCGTTCGATGTGAGCGATCCGTAGTTCTGGTCGGCGTTGACCGACGGGTAGTCCTCGACGATGCCGGTGACCGTGAAGCGCAGCGGTCGCGGGCCGACGCGCTTCACGACCAGGTACGGGTCCTGCGGCGCGTCGGGATCAAAGGTGCGCCGACGGGAGCCTGGGGGCCGGGACCCGTCCTCGTCCCGTGGCTTGGCTTCGACGACATGGTCGCCGATCCCGGCGCGGAGAACGCGCGAAGCGGTCGCGCTCAGGACGATCTCCGCTTCGCCCGGGCGAGGCAGACGTCCGGCGCGGACCGAGATCAGTTCGCGCGCCGCGTGCAGATCGCCCGCTTGGAGGTAGACCTTCGTCGGCCCATCCGCCTCGAGCTCCTTGTAGGTCCCCCAGCGCTGGAACGTCCGGACGTCCGGGAGTCGATCGAGTCGCTCGACATCCTCGTCGCGGAACCACGGGCCGTTGTTGTGTCGCGCGATCGCATCGGCTCCTCCCGTCGCCGAGCGTGATCTGCGCTCCACCGTGTCGCGCATGCTCTCGTTCGTCGCGAATACGCCGAAGACGTTCGCGACGCCGAGCGCGATCGCGAAGCCGGTCAAGAACGACCGCGGACTCTGCCGCGCTTCATGCCCCGCCACGCGACCGAATGCAGTCCCCGCACGTGACAGGAGCGTAGCCTGTCGCACGCGATGGCGCTCATCGAGGCGCGGGGCCTCCGGAAGACCTACAGCGGCGACGGTGTCGATGTCCGCGCGTTGGATGGCGTCGATCTCGACGTCGACGCAGGCGAGTTCGTCGCGATCATGGGACCGTCCGGGTCGGGCAAGTCGACGCTGCTGCACGTTCTCGGCGCGCTCGACACCGCGGACGAGGGCACGGTCGTGCTCGACGGACGTCACGCTCGCCGGGCTCGGATCGCGCACAGAACTCGCGGACTGTCCGCCGCGCAGCAGCGTCGGGTTCGTGTTCCAGTTCTTCAACCTCGTCCCCGTCTCACCGTGCGTGAGAACGTGTCGTTGCCCGGCGGTGCTCGACGGGACGATCCGATGACGTCCGCGCGCGAGCGCGCGGCCGCGCTGCTCGCGCAGCTCGGACCTGGACGAGCGCCGCGGCCAGCTGCCCTCGCAGCTGTCCGGTGGCGAGCAGCAGCGAGCGGCGATCGCCCGCGCGCTGATCAACGAGCCGTCCGTCGTCTCGCCGACGAGCCGACGGGCAACCTCGACCGGCACGAGCGGGGCCGAGGTGATGTCCCTGCTCAGGGACGTGAACGACCGTGGTCAGACGCTCGTCCTGGTGACGCACGACCCGGCCGTCGCGGCGCACGCTCGCCGCGTGGTGTTCATGCGCGACGGCCAGCTCGAGGACGAGATCGCGGTCACCGGGACGGGGGAGCCCGTCGGCGATCCTGCCGAAGCTCGCGGCGCTCGAGCGGCCTGACCCGGGCGCACGGACTAGCTCGTTCGTGCCCATCCAAGGGCCGGCCGCGGGCCGACTCCGTCAGCAACCGCAGACAGGAGGGGTCCGATGCGCACAGCAGACGAGATGCAGTCGATGCAGTCCCACCCGTCGTCCCAGGCGGACGGTTACGCTCCGGAGCAGACGAGGCAGCCGACGAGCACCGCCCTCGCCGTACAAGGCGTTCTTCGACGCGCTCGAGGAGCTCGAGGACAACAAGGCGCTGTACGGCAAGGCGTCCTTCGAGGCCGAGATCGCACGCGGTCGCGCTCGACACAGTGCGCGTGGCTCGCGTCGACGCAGTGGCGGAACCGCGCAAGCAGCCTGATCCGTGACGCCACACGCACCAGCGAATACGATTCCCGCATGTCGCGGGCGTCGAAGATCGGCGTGATGGGCGGGACGTTCGATCCCATCCACCACGGCCATCTCGTCGCCGCAGAGGAAGCGCGTCATGCGTTCGACGCTCGATCGTGTGCTGTTCGTGCCGGTCGGCGATCCGTGGCAGAAGGCGCGACCAGGACGTGAGTCCTGCCGTCCGACCGGCTCGACGATGGTCGGAGCTGCGCGACGCGGACAACGACGCGTTCGAGATCTCGCGCGTGGACGTCGACCGCAGCGGGTCCGACGTTCACGATCGACACGCTGCGCGCGCTGGCCGACGAACGTCCGGGGGCCGAGCTGTTCTTCATCACCGGCGCGGATGCGATCCTCGAGATCCTCACGTGGAAGGACCCGCAGGAGGCGCTGCGGCTCGCGACGTTCGTCGCGGTGACACGTCCCGGACACGACCTCGCCGGGCTGCGCGCGCTCGGGATCGAGGACCGTGTCGTGATCCTCGAGATCCCGGCCCTCGCGATCTCGTCCACCGACATCCGCGCCCGCGTCGCGGACGGCCGGCCGATCAGGTACCTCGTCCCGGCCCCCGTGGAGCGGTACATCCGGGAGCGCGGGCTGTATCAGCATGAGTTCCAACCGCTCCGCTGAACGTCGCACGACGTGCGCCGCTCGTCGCCGCGACGCCGGATATCATGCTGGACGTGAAGGCAGACCGGGACGGGGCGCGCGCATCGCTGCGCTGACGCCGCTCGAGTGGATCGGACGCGCCGTCCGTGCGGCGTCCGACAAGAAGGCCAGGGACATCGCCGTCGTCGACGTCGGCCAGTTCCTCGCCATCACCGATCACTTCCTGATCTGCTCCGCCCCTCGGAGCGCCAGGTGAAGACGATCGCCGAAGAGATCGAGCGCGTCTTGACCGCGGAGAAGCGCAAGCCGATCAGGCGCGAAGGGAGCCCGGAGGGCGGCTGGATCCTGCTGGACTACGGCGACTTCGTCGTCCACGTGTTCAGCGACGAGATGCGCGGCTATTACGACCTCGAGCGGCTGTGGAAGGACGCGCCTCGTCCCGAGCTGCCCGAGCTCGTCGAAGCGCGCGAAGCGGCCGGCTAGTCCGCTCTCCGGCTCGTCGTCGCTCGAGATCACCGTGATGCCGAGCGCGTTCACGATCGCTTTCGCCTGACGATCGTTCAGGACCGCGCCCTTCAGCGCGGCGAGCTGCTCGAGGCTCTCCAGGGGGCCGAGGTCGGCGCCGCGCAGGTCGGCGCTCTCGAAGCGCGCGTTCGTCCACGACGCGTGGCTGAGCTTGCACTCCTCGAACACGCTGCGCGAGAAGTCCGCGTCTGTGAGATCGGCCTCCGTGAGATCGAGACCGCGCAACGTCCGCCCGTCCAGCGTGACGCCGTGCAGGTCGGCGTACATCAGCACGGTCGTCGCGAAGTTCCACCCGAGACCCTTCTGGTCGCGGAAGTTCGCGGCCATCAGCTTGCAGTCCGTCCACGTCGAGCCCGGCGAGCTCCGCCTTCGTGAACGTCGCGCCCGTCGAGCTCGCACCGGTCGAAGGTTGCGTCGGACAGGTCGGCCTCACGAAGTCGGTGCCCTCGCCGCGACAAGCCGTCCATGTCGTGCGAACGAGGTCCGAGTCGGCGAACTTCGCGTTCGTCAGGTCGCAGTCGTCGAAGCGGGAGCCGGTGAGGTCGATGTCGTCCGCCATGGTGCCGACGAACGAGCATGCCGACGAAGTGGATCTCGCCGCGTGCATCGCCGATGCGGTCGAGGAGGTCGGCGCCGTCGAACCGGACGTCCTGGAACTCGGCCCCCGCCGTCTTCTTGGCCACGCAACATGATGGCCGAGCGAACGCGGCGACCGCGTCGTGGAGCCGAGGGGATTCGAACCCCTGGCCTCCTGGATGCCATCCAGGCGCTCTACCAACTGAGCTACGGCCCCAAACCGACTCGCGAGTATAGCCCCGGCTCGTCGGAACGGACCGGGCGAACGCTATGCCGGGACGGAGACCGACGCTTCGGTGAGCTCGATCGTCATCCCGGCCGCCGCGAGGGCAGGACGGTCGTCGCTCGCCTCCCAGAGCTGCGCCGCGCCGCGCTGCATCTCCTCGAGGGTCGCGTCGTCGTGCGTCGGATCGTGGTGGAACATCAGCAGCTTCTTCGCCCCCGTCACCTGCGCGTAGGCCACCGCGTCCGCGAAGCTCGAGTGTCCCCACCCGCGACGGGTCGCGTACTCCTCGTCGGTGTACTGCGCGTCGTGCATGAGCACGTCGGCGTTCTCGGCGATCGCGAAGCCGTCGATCCAGTCCGGCGACTCGTGTGCGGAAGTCGCCGAGCGCGGCCGGCTCGTGGTCGGGCATGAACGCGAAGACGCGTCCGTCCTCCTCGAAGCGGTAGCCCGACCGTCGGTCCCGGGTGCTCGACGGCGGACGCGGTGATCGGTCGCGGAACCGATCGTCCACGGCTCGTTCGGCAGATCGTGGAACGTCGTGCTCGCCGGGACGTCGTGCAGGTCGATCGGGAACAGCGGAGGCGACATGTACTTCGCGAGTCGCTCCTTCAGGCGACAGCATCGGCGACGGCGGCCCCCAGACGTTGCAGCTTCGTCTCCGGCGACCACAGCAGCGAGAAGAACGGGAACCCCTCGACGTGGTCCATGTGCAGATGCGTGAGGAGCAGGTGGACCTCCTTCACGCCGTCGCAGCGCTGCGCGCCGAACTCGCGGATCCCGGTGCCCGCGTCGAGGACGATCAGCGTCCCGTCGCGAGAGCGTGACCTCGACGCACGTCGTGTCGCCGCCGTACTTCAGCTTCGACGCGCCCGGCGACGGGAGCGATCCGCGGCAGCCCCAGACGGTGACGTTCACGCGGAGGCCTCGTCCTCGTCCTCTTCCCAGAGCAGCACGAGTCCACCGTCGAACTGCTGCTGCGACGTGAAGAGCGGGAACGCGCAGGCGGCGAGGAACTTGTCCTGGCCCTCGAGCGTCGTGAGACGGACGTGGCCGATGTCCGGCTCGCTCTCGTTCTGGAGCTTGATCCAGCCGGGCATCGCCTCGAGCGGGAAGGCGTTGTCGTGGCGGTCGCGGACGTTGAACTTCGTTCCCCACTCGCCGGCAGACACCTGTCCGACGTCGTTGAACGGGATGCTCGAACAGGCTCCCGGCTGCCTCGTTGTAGAAGACGAGCGTGCCGTCCGCGGCGACGAGCAGCATCGGCGTCGTGACGCTCTCCGCGAGGTGCTTCGCGCGGATGAGCACGAGGCTCTTCAGGGTTCGCTCCACCATCCGGCGGCTAGCGTACGCGTTTCGACTCGGCTCACGAGGTATCGTTGACGACTATGGCCGACCCGCGTGCGGGTGCTGTGTGTGATGGCTCACCCGGACGACATCGAGTTCGGCGGCTGCCGGCTCGGTCGCGCTCTGGGTCGACCAGGGGGCCGAGGTCACGTACGTCATCGTCACGGACGGATCGACGGGAACGCCCGACACCGGGCTGGTCGGCGACAAGCTCGCCGAGATCCGGCGCGAGGAGTCGATCCGCGCGGCGAAGGTCGTCGGCGTCGAGAACGTGATCTTCCTCGGCTACCGCGACGGCTACGTCGAGCCGACGCTCGATCTCCGGCGCGACCTCGCGCGCGAGTTCCGGAAGGCGCGTCCCGAGCGGATGGTCGACGATGGACCCGCAGCCGCTGCCGGGCGGCTGGTTCGTGAACCACCCGGACCACCGCGCGATCGGGCAAGCGTCGCTCGACATCACGGTCACGGCCGGGACGACGCCGGGACACTTCCCGGAGCTCCTCGACGAGGGCTACGAGCCGTGGCGCGGGCTCCGCGAGATCTACCTCTTCGGGCCCGGCGGGGGACCCGTCGCCGTCGACATCACGCGACTCGATCGACCGCAAGATCGAGGCGCTGAAGTGCCACGAGTCACAGGTCGGTGACTGGGACGTCGAGACGATGATGCGCGGCTGGATGGAGCAGAACGGACGCGAGCACGGCTACGCGTACGCCGAGCTGTTCCAGTACGCTCGGGACGATGGAAGCGCGGACAGAGTCCGAGTAGTTCCTACTTGTACTCGTGCTCCGGAGCGGGATAGATCCCCTCGGACACTTCCTTCGCGTAGAGCTTGACCGCGTCGCTCGATGTCCGACGCGAGGTCCGCGTAGCGCTTCACGAAGCGCGGCGACGGTCCCGGCGTCAGCCCGAGCAGGTCGTGCAGGACGAGCACCTGACCGTCCGTGTGGGGGCCGGCGCCGATGCCGATCGTCGGGATGTCGAGCTCGTCGGTCACGCGACGTCCGACCTCGGACGGCACGCACTCGAGGACGAGCGCGAACAGGCCGGCGTCCTGCAGGCGCAGCGCGTTCTCGAGGAGGACGTCGCCCGCGTCGCCTCGTCCCTGGACCTTGAAGCCGCCGAACTGGTTGACGAACTGCGGCGTGAGGCCGAGGTGGCCCATGACGGGGATACCGCGGTCGGTCAGCGCCTTGACCGTGTCGATCGCCGAGCCGGCGCCCTCGAGCTTCACGGAGTGCATCCCGATGCGCAGGTACTCGGACGCGTTGCGGATCGCCTCTTCGGTCGACGTCTGGTAGCTGCCCCACGGCAGGTCGCCGACGAGCAGCGCGTCGCGCGAGCCGCGCGCGACGGCCTTCGCGTGATGGAGCATCTCGTCCATCGTCACGTGCAGCGTGTTCGGGTAGCCGAGCAGCACGTTCGCGACGGAGTCGCCGACGAGCAGCAGCGGGACGCCGGCCTCGTCGCAGATCCGGGCGGTGAGCGCGTCGTAGGCGGTCACCATGACGAACTTCTGGCCGCGCTCGCGCCAGGTGCGCAGGTCGTGGATCGATACGGACATGCCCCAACCTCCTGTGCCTCGAGGCCCGCGCGATGCGGTCCCCTGGTCGCCTCCATTCTGCCATCGGCGGGCAAGCGAGACGGGTTGACGCAGGTGGGGGCAGGTGCGAGACTGAGTGAGCGCTCACTCAGACGGAGACGGCCAGTTGACCCTCGCCCCACCGGTTTCGGACAAGCGCACGCGGCTCATCGAGGCCGCCCAGCGCGTGATGTCCAGGCGCGGCGTGGCCCGCGCGACGACGAAGGAGATCGCCGCCGAGGCCGGCGTGCCGAGGGCACGATCTACAACCACTTCGCGGACAAGATCGATCTCTGCCTGGCCGTCGTCCTCTCGAGGGCGGACGAGATGTTCCGCCACCTGCCGGCCGGAGTCCGGCAAGCGCATCCGTGCGCAGCGTCCTGATCGACGTCGTCGAAGAGCGGCTCCGCGTCACCGCGGACACGATCCCGCTGATGAGCGCCGTCGTCGGCGACCCGGCCCTCGCGGCGCAGTTCCGCGAACGCGATCGCGTCTCGACCTCCAGACCCGGGCTCCCTTCGACGCCGTCGCCGACTACGTCGGCGCGAGCAGGACGCCGGCCGGATCGGACGTGACATCGACGCCGCGCGTCCTCACGCGTCTGCTGCTCGGCTGCGCGTTCCACCACTCGTTCATGACGCAGGCCGTCGGGGAGGACCGCCTCGAGGTGAAAGGCCGCCGCTTCGTCGAGGAGCTCGTGGACGCCGCGCTGCGCGCGGCCGGGCCGGCGAGACGAAGAAGGACGGGAAGAAGTAGCCGTGGCGCGCGCAGAGGTCGCGGCGTCCGGGCTGGCGGAGACCGGCGGAGCGCTCTCGCACAAGCAGATCCTCGTCGTCTTCAGCGGCGTCATGGCCGGCATGCTGCTCGCGGCTCTCGATCAGACGATCGTGTCGACGGCGCTGCCGACGATCGTCGGAGAGCTCGGCGGCATCGACCACCTCTCGTGGGTCGTCACCGCGTACCTCCTGACGTCCACGGCGGTCGTCCCGCTCTACGGCAAGATCAGCGACCTCTACGGACGCAAGATCGTCTTCCAGGCCGCGATCGTCATCTTCCTGATCGGGTCGGTCCTGTCCGGGCTCTCGCAGTCGATGCTGCATGCTCATCGTCTTCCGGGGCGTCCAGGGCCTCGGCGGTGGCGGCTTCATGGCGATGGCGATGGCGATCATCGGCGACGTCGTCTCGCCGCGGCAGCGAGGACGCTACGTCGGGCTACCTCGGCGCCGTGTTCGCGATGTCGAGCATCGTCGGCCCGCTCGTCGGCGGCTTCTTCGTGGACAGCCTGTCCTGGCGCTGGATCTTCTACATCAACCTGCCGGTCGGGATCGTCAGCGCTGTTCATCACCTCGTCCGTGCTCAAGCTGCCGTTCCGGCGCGTGCGCACCGGATCGACTTCGAGGGCGCCGCGCTGCTCGTCGCCGGCGTGGTGTGCCTGTTGTTCGTCTCCGTCTGGGGCGGCGTGACGTACCCCTGGAGCTCGCCGATCATCCTCGGACTCGCGGCGGCGGCCGCGGCGCTGCTGGTCGGCTTCGTTGCCCAGGAACGCCGTGTCGCCGAGCCGCTGCTCCCGCTGCGTCTGTTCCGCGACTCGATCTTCTCGGTGAGCTCCGTCGTGTCGGTCCTCGTGGGGATCGCGATGTTCGGCGCGATGGTCTTCCTACCGGTGTACCTGCAGGCCGTCCAAGGTGCGTCGGCGACGCAGTCCGGACTGCTCGTCCTGCCGTTGATGCTCGGCCTGATGTCGATGTCGGTGCTGTCCGGGCGCATCATCAGCGCGACGGGTCACTACAAGTCGTGGCCGGTGGCCGGCATGGGGATCGCGGCCGTCGGCGTGTTCCTGCTGTCGCGCATGGACGTCAACACTTCGCGCTTGATGACGTCGGTCTTCATGGTCATCTTCGGCGCCGGTATCGGGATGGTGATGCAGGTGTTGCTGCTGGCCGTCCAGAACTCGGTCCCACACGCGGACCTCGGGGTGGCGACATCCGCCGTGAACTTCTTCCGGCAGATGGGCGCGACGCTCGGCGTCGCCGTGTTCGGGGCGATCTTCTCGTCCAGGCTCGCGACCGAGCTTGCTGCGAAACTGCCGCCCGGCGCCGTCCGGGGGATCAACCCCACGCGGCTCGCGAACGGTCCGGCGCAGATCAAGGCGCTGCCGCCGGGGCTCCGCGACATCGTGGTCTGGTGCGCTGTCGCACAGCTTGTCCGTCGTGTTCCTGTGCGGCGTGCCCGTCCTGCTTATCGGCTTCGGTCTGTCCTGGATGCTCCGCCAGATCCCGCTACGCGACACCGTCCACGTCGGCACGGGCGAAGGGCACGCAGAGCGGTCCGTCCCGTAGGGTGTTGGACCGATGACCAACAGACGCATCGCCATCGTCGGTTCGTTCTCGACGGGCAAGACCACGCTCGCCGAGGCCGCCGCGCCCAAGCTCGGCGCTCCCGTTGCTCCCGGAGGTCGCGCGAGAGATCGTCGAGCTCGGGTTCAAGCTCGACAAGGACGCCACGGTCGAGACGGAGACGCTGATCTTCCTGCGGCAGTACCACAACGAGATGACGCATCCGGAGTTCGTCGGCGACCGGTCGCTCGTCGACGTGATGGCCTACGCGAGCTGGGTGCTCGAGAACCAGGAGCGCCGCAAGGAGTTCGCGCTCTGGGACACCTGCCTCGACATCGCGAAGCACCACCTGCGGTCGCAGTACTCCGCACGTGTTCTACCTGCCGGTCGAGTTCGGGATCGTCCCGGACGGGCTGCGTCCGATGGACCCCGACTTCCAGGCGGACATCGACCGGCGGATGGTGCACCTGCTCGAGGTGAACGACATCCGGTACGAGACGCTCACCGGCTCGGTCGAGGACCGGATGGACGCACTGCTCGAAGCCGTCGGAGGCTGACCGCATGACCGGAGCGGTCACCAGCACGATCGAGTCCTACCTCGAGGCCGTCTTCGAGCTGCAGGAGATCGGCGAGCGCGTGACGCAGGCGCGGCTCGCGCGCTGGTTCAAGGTGTCCCCGCCGGCGACGGCGGAGGTCGTGAAGCGCATGGAGCGGATGGACCTCATCACGTTCGCGGACGACCGCACGATCGTCCTGTCGGACGAGGGCAACCGGCGCGCCGCCGAGGAGGCGATCCGGCACCGGACGATCGAGCGCTACCTCGTGGACGTCCTCGGCGTGCCGTGGCACCTGTCGGACGAAGAGGTGCGGAACATGGAGCCCGGCGTGTCCGACGTCGTGTTCGAGCGGATGCGTGCGGCGCTCGGCGGCGTCGACCGGTGTCCGCACGGCAACCCGATCCCCGGGACGGCGGCGGCGGCACGTCCGATCGACGACCTGTGCCGCTCGACGGCTGCGAGGTCGGCACGCGCGTGCGGATCGACCGCATCCTCGAGGATCTCGAGCTCGACCGGACGACGCTGCGCTTCCTCGAGGACAACCGGCTGCTGCCGGGCGCGGCGCTCGAGGTGCCGCGACGCGGCGAGGACGGGGGCGTCACCGTCCGTCCGCGAGGGGGCCGAGGTCGCCGTCGGCACGTCGCTCGCGTCGCACGTCCTCTGCGTCCCGGCTCCATGACCGAGCGGCTGTTGATGGGGCCCGGGCCCGTCCAACGCGGCACCCGAGGTGCTCGAAGCGCTGTCGCGTCCGCTGGTCGGGCACCTCGACCCGGACTTCCTCGCGATCCTGGACGACGTCGCGGCGATGCTGCGCGACGGTCTTCCGCGACGTCGAACCGGATGACGTTCGCCGTGTCCGGGACGGGCAGCGCCGGCATGGAAGCCGCGCTCGTGAACCTGCTCGAGCCGGGGGACGAAGCGATCGTCTGCGTGAACGGCGTGTTCGGCGACGCGCATGGCCGACGTCGCGACGCGCGCCGGCGCCGACGGTCGTGAAGGTCGAGGCGCCGTGGGGGCGGCCGATCGACGCGCGCGACGTGCGTTCGCGACGCTGCGCGAGCACCCATGCGGACGCGAAGGTGTTCGCGATGGTGCACGCCGAGACGTCGACCGGCGTCGCGCAGCCGGTCGACGAGATCGCGACGCTGGTGCGCGATCACGGTGCGCTGTTCGTCCTCGACACGGTGACGTCGCTCGCGGGCATGCCGGTCGACGATCGACGACTGGGGCGTCGACGTCGCGTACGCGGGGACGCAGAAGTGCCTGTCCGTCCCGCCCGGCCTTGCGCCGATCACCTACTCCGAGCGCGCGCTGGAAGTCGGTGCGCGCGCGCAAGACGCCCGTGCAGAGCTGGTACCTCGACGTCACGTTGCTCGAGGGGTACTGGGGAACCGATCGCGTCTACCACCACACGGCGCCGATCTCGATGGTCACCGCGCTGCAGGCGGGTCTGCAGCTCGTGCTCGACGAAGGCCTCGAGGCGCGATGGAAGCGGCACGCGGACAACGGCGCGCTGCTCGCGACGTGAGCTCGAAGCGCGTGGGTTCTCGTACGTCGCGCCGGAGGGCATGCGGCTGCCGATGCTGCACTGCGTCCGGCTCCCGGACGGTGCGGACGAGGCCGCGCTGCGCAAGCGGCTGCTCGTCGAGCACGGCATCGAGGTGGGGGCCGGGCTCGGACCGTTCAAGGGCGAGTGCTGGCGCATCGGGCTCATGGGACACACGTCGAGCGAACGCAACATCGAGCGGCTCCTCGCTCGCGCTCGACGCACGAGTCGGCTGCCTGACGCGGATCGCCTTCCTCGGCCTCGGACGGATGGGCGCGCCGATGGCCCGCCGCCTCGTCGACGCCGGACACGACGTCGTCGTGTGGAACCGCACGCGCGGCGAAGACCGAGGGCTTCGCGCAGCGTCGCGTCGTCCGCGTCGAAGGCGGCCGATCAGGCCGAGGTCGTCATCACGATGCTCACCGACGCCGACGGCGCTCCGAGAGGTCGTCTACGACACCGGCCTCGACAAGGTGATGCGTCTGGACGGTGTGTTCGTCGACATGTCCACGGTCGGCGTCCGGGCGGCGAAGCGGCTGCACGAGACGATCTCGCGCGCGACGCTCGACGCGCCGGTCGGCGGCGGCGTCGCGCAGGCGGCGTCCGGCGAGCTCGTCGTGCTCGCCGGCGGGGAGCCGGGCGTGCGTCGAGCGCGTCGCGGCCCGTGCTCGACGTGTTCGGCGACGTCGTGCACTGCGGCGGCGCGGGGGCCGGGCAGGCGATGAAGCTCGTGCTTCAACGCCGTGCTCGCCGTGACGATGTCCGGCGTCGGCGAGGCGATCGCGTTCGGCGAGCGGCTCGGCCTGGACACGAAGCTCGTCCTCGAGGTGCTCGGACGCAGCGGCGCCGGCGCGATGGTGACGAAGAAGGGCCCGATGGTCGCTGCGCGGCGACTACCCGGCCTCCTTCGCGCTGTCGCTGATGCGCAAGGACGCGGGGCTCGTCGCGCGAGGCCGCGCGCGATGCCGACGCGTGGATGCCGGTCGCGACGCTCGTGACGGAGCTGCTCGAGCGCGCCGAGCGCGAAGGGCTCGGCGACGGCGACTACTCGGGCGATCACCGAGCTGTTCCGGCGGTCCTGAGCACGCGCCGCAAGACCTCCGAGCAGTCGGACGAGGTCGTCGACCTCGACCCACTCGTGGTTCGAGTGCGCCGGACGCGAGCTCGCCGGCGCCGAAGACGACGCACGGGAGCCGGTGCTTCGTGTAGAGGAAGCCCGGCGTCGGTCCACGACGGCATCCCGGCCGGAACGAGCGGAACGTCCATCGCGGCGGCGACCGTTCGTGCGATCGGCACGTCGTCGGCGGGGATGTCGTGCGGCTCGCTCGTGTCGGCGATGTCGAACAGGAACGACGTCCCGCGGTTGCCCCAGCGCCGCGCGAGATCGTCCAGGCGCGAGCGGACCTCGTCCGTCGGCGGCCGCGAGGTCGGTCCCCGGGACGACGCCGAGCGTCATCGCGAGCTGCGCGCGAGCGGGCGTCCGCCACGGGTGCTCGCCGCCGCGCAGACGTCCGATGTTCACGCGCGGACGTCCGACGAGCGGGTGCTCCTCCTTGAGGAACGAGCACGTGTCGAGCTCGTCGATCACCGACAGCACGGCTTTGATCGGCGAGCCCGGCCGCCTCGGGCGCGTACGCGTGCGTCGGCTCGGCGGACACCTCGACGCGGACGTCGATGTTGCCCGGCCTGTGCGGTGCAGATCGCGAAGTCCGTCGGCTCGAGGACGATGCCGCCGTCGTGCGACCACGGGCCGTCCGGGAAGCGTGACGTGCTCCGAGCCGAGGCCGCCGGCCTCCTCGTCGCACGGTGATCACGACGCACGCGCGGGTGTCGCGGCTCGGCCTCCACGGCGGCGACCGCCGCGGCGATCTGTCCCTTCGCGTCGAGGACGCCGCGGCCGATCGAGCTGCTCGCCGTGGCGCCGGACGGTCCACGGATCGGGGTGGTCGTGCGGCGGGTGGACGTCGACGTGGGAGTTCAGGAACGACGCCGCCGGTGCCGTCCCGGTGGGCGACGAGGTTCGGACGATCCGGCGCGACCTCGTGGAGCTCGCAGTCGAAGCCGAGCGCCGCAGCCACGCCGCGAGGAGCTCCTGGGCCGCCGCTTCGGTCTCGTGCGTCGGGATCGCCACGAGCTCGGACGTCAGTTGGATGATGCGCTCTTCCACGCCGCCGACCGTATACTCGAGTCGCAACATGTGCGCGAAAGTCATGCTGCTCGGCCTTACGTAGGCGAGCGCCCAACCGGCGCTCGCCGACCTCTCGCTTGTTGCACGCGGGGGTTTTTGTTTAGGTGAGGACGAGAGCGAGGACGACGATGAGCGAGCCGTACGACTTCAAAGCGATCGAGGCGAAGTGGCTGCCGCGATGGGGAGACGCGAAGGCCTGGGCGGCGCCGCGCGTGCCCGACACGACGAGAAGCGCTACGTGCTCGAGATGTATCCGTACCCGTCCGGCGACATGCACATGGGGCACGTCGAGAACTTCGCGGGATCGGCGACGCGATCGCGCGCTACTGGAAGATGCGCGGGTACGACGTCCTGCACCCGTTCGGCTACGACGCGTTCGGCCTGCCCGCGGAGAACGCGGCGATCACGCGCGGCATCCATCCGCAAGACGTGGACGTACGCGAACATCGCCGAGTTCACGGCGTCGTGCAAGCGGCTGGCGATCGCCTACGACTGGGACCGCTGCTTCGCGTCGTGCGATCCCGAGCAGTACAAGTGGAACCAGTGGCTCTTCCTGCGCCTGTTCGAGCGCGGCCTGGCCTACCGGAAGATGGCGAAGGTCAACTGGTGCCCGAAGTGCCAGACGGTGCTCGCGAACGAGCAGATCTCGTCCGGCTTCTGCTGGCGCCACGAGGACACCGTCCCCGAGGTCCGCGACCTCGAGCAGTGGTTCTTCAAGATCACCGACTACGCCGACCGGCTGCTGGACGACATGGACCAGCTGGACTGGCCCGACGCCGTCCTGACGCAGCAGCGCAACTGGATCGGACGGTCCGAGGGCGCGCGCGTCACGTTCACGATCGCGGAGACGGGCGACGAGATCCCGATCTTCACGACGCGTCCGGACACGCTGTACGGCGTCACGTTCTTCGTCTTCGCGGCGGAGCACCCGATCGCGCGCGCGCTGGCCGAACGCGCCGGCAAGGCGGGCCGAGTACGCGGCGTTCGTCGACGAGGTGCGCCGCACGACCGAGATCGAGCGCCTGGCGACGCAGCGCGAGCGCCGGCGTTCGACCTGCAGGCGCACGCGATCAACCCGCTGAACGGCGAGGAGGTGCCGGTCTTCGCGTCCGACTACGTGCTGATGGAGTACGGGACCGGCGCGATCATGGCCGTCCCGGCGCACGACCAGCGCGACTTCGAGTTCGCGCAGCAGCTGGGCCTGCCCGTCCGGCGTCGTCGTCGAGCCGCCGACGGCCGACGCCGCCGACGCGGCCGTACGAGGGCGACGGCGTCGATGGTCGAACTCCGGGCCGTTCACCGGGATGCCGACGGCCGAGGGCAAGGCCGCGGTCATCGCGCACCTGGAGGAGCAGGGCATCGGCCGCGGCGAGGTCAGCTACCGCATGCGCGACTGGCTGATCTCGCGCCAGCGCTACTGGGGGACGCCGTTCCCGGTCGTCTACTGCGAGACGGACGGCATCGTCCCGCTGTCCGACGCCGACCTGCCGGTGCGCATCCCGGAGGACGTCGACTACGTGCCGACGGAGCGACGACGGTCCCGCCGCTGGCGAACGCGACCGACTGGGTGAACACGACGTGTCCGATGTGCGGCGGTCCGGCGCGGCGCGAGACGGACACGATGGACGGCTTCATGGACTCGTCCTACTACTTCCTGCGCTTCTGCGACCCGCACAACGACGAGCGCGATCTTCGACCGCGAGCTGGTCGAACGCGTGGATGCCGGTCGACCAGTACACCGGCGGCATCGAGCACGCCGTGATGCACCTGATCTACGCGCGCTTCATCACGAAGTTCCTGCACGACCTGGGCCTGGTCGACGTCGACGGAGCCGTTCAAGCGCCTGATGAACCAGGGCATGATCAAGAAGGGCGGCAAGATGATGTCGAAGTCGCTCGGGCAACGTCGTCGAGCCGGGCGAGGTCATGGACAAGTACGGCGCCGACGCGCTGCGCGTCTTCATCCTGTTCATCGGCCCCCCCGAGGACGACTACGACTGGCCGGAAGAGGGCGCCGACGCCGTCGTCGGCGCGTACCGCTTCCTGGAGCGCGTCTGGCGGCTGGTGACGGACAACGTCGACGCGCTGCGCGGCGCCGGGGCGCCGAGCGGCGTCGAGCGAGCTGCGGAAGACGATCCATCGCGTCGCTGGCCGCGATCAGCGAGCGCTTCGAGCGCTTCGCGTTCAACACCGCGATCTCCGAGATGATGACGCTGCAGCGCACGCTGGCGTCGGCGGCGAGAGCGGCTGCCGGCCGCGCGAGCTGCGCGAGGGCGTCGACGTCCTGCTGCACACCCTGGCCCCCATCGCGCCGTACATCACCGAGGAGCTGTGGGAGCGGATCGGCGGCGAGGGCTCGATCCACGACCGCCGTGGCCGGTCGCCGACGCCGCGCTGGCGGCGGTCGAGCGCGTGACGATGGTCGTCCAGGTCGACTCGAAGGTGCGGGACAAGATCGAGGTCCCGGCCGACATCTCCGAGGACGACGCCGACGGCGCTCGCGCTGGCGTCCGACAAGGTCAAGGCCGCGCTGGACGGCCGGGAGCCGGTCCGCGTGATCGCGCGCCCGCCGCGGCTCGTCAACATCGTCACGACGTAGAACGACCCGCGGTAGCGCTGTCGAGTGGACGTCGGCACCGGCGTCTAGCATGCTGACGTCCATGGCCAAGGGATCGCGCTCCTGGAACCGCAGCCCGGTCTCGTGGAAGACCGTCTCGACCGGCATCGGCGTGCCGTCGGCCATCTCCGAGTTGGCCCACGTCGACACAGGCCGTCGGCCGGACACGCTTGGAGCTCCTCGGACTTGGTGATCACGGTGCCCACAGCTCCTGGATCGTGTCCATCATCCCGGCGATCACGTCGGGTCCATCTTCGCCGCGTCGATGCGCATCATCCGCTCGCTCCATACCTTCAATTTCTGCCCACCACTCGTCCTCGTCGAGGCCGAGCAGCCACGCGGTGAACCGTGCCGGGAACTGGCCCGCGAGGTCGTTGATCACCTCGGTGCGGCCGCTCGGTGTGATCGGTCGACCAGCTTGTCGATGATCTCGTCGAGCTTCTCGGTCTGCGCCCGCACCGCCCGGGGCGTGAAGCCACGGTTGACCAGCCGCGCTGGTGCAGGTGCACGGGGTCGTCGCTGGCGATCATGTTCGACTCGCCGGGCGACTCGTTCAGCCGGTAGCCGAGTCCGACGAGCACAGCTCGTCGTCGCGCTCGACACAGAGGACTCGGCGTGCTTGGTGATGCACCAGATGCCCGACCTCTTGTCGCGGTGCACCGGGTCGTTGCCACGGCACCACGTCCACGCGTCGTGCGGGTTCCGCCGCCAGAACTCGCGGTCGAGGATGTCGATGCGGGGTCTCGCCTCGGCTGGCACGGGCGTCATCCTGTCAGCCGTCGGTCCGAGGATCAGGCCGCTCGTCGGACACGCCGGTGCCGGCGGTGACGAGCACGTGCTCGACGTCGTCGACCTGGTTGCACGACGTGCCGCGGATCTGGCGCACGCACTCGGTGATGCCGTTCATGCCGTGGATGTAGGCCTCGCCGAGCAGGCCGCCGCTGGTGTTGATCGGCAGCTCGCCGCCGAGCGACAGGCGCTCGACGGTCGCGAAGTCCTTGGCCTCGCCGCGCCCGCAGAAGCCGAGCTCCTCGAGCTGCATCAGCACGAACGGCGTGAAGTGGTCGTAGAGGAACGCGGTCGGATGTCGGCGGGCGTCAGGCCCGACTGCGCCCACAGCTGCGTCGCCGACGACGCCCATCTCCGGGCAGGCCGGTGATGTCGTCGCGGTAGTAGCTCGTCATCATCTCGCCGTCGTCGGCCGCGCCCTGCGCCGCGGCGGCGATCACCGCCGGCGGCTGGCGCAGGTCGCGCGCCCGCTCGGGCGTCGTCACGACCAGCGCGACGCCGCCGTCGCTCTCCTGGCAGCAGTCGAGGAGCCGCAGCACGGGCTCGACGATCCAGCGCGACGCCTGGTGGTCCTCGAGCGTGATCGGCCGCTCGTAGAACCAGGCGTCGGGGTTGGTCGCCGCGTGCGTGCGGTCGACCACGGCGATGCGGCCGAAGTCCTCGTTGGTCACGCCGTACTCGTGCATGTAGCGGCGCGCGTGGAGCGCCACCCACGCCGCCGGCGTCAGCAGCCCGTACGGGCGCGTACCATGACGAGCCACGGCGGCAGCGTCGTCGACGCTCGCCGCCGACGCCGCCGAAGCGCATGCCCGGAGCGCTCGTTGAAGGCGCGGTAGCAGACGACGACGTCGGCGACGCCGGTCGCGACCGCCATCGCCGCCTGCATCACGATCGCCGCACGCACGCGCCGCCGCCGTAGGGGATGCGGCGTGAACAGCGTGAGCTCGGGATGCCGAGGTTGCGCGCGACCTCCATCTCCTCGCTCGTAGTCCATGGTGAAGGTGACGAGGCCGTCGACGTCGCGCGGCGGCGAGGCCCGGCGTCGTCGAGCGCGGCCTTGCACCGCCTCGCAGGCGAGCTGCAGCTCGCTGCGGCCCGACTCCTTCGAGAACTCCGTCTGGCCGATGCCGGCGATCGCGGCGCGGTCGCGCAGCGAGCGGCTCACGCGCGCGCTCCGCCGAGCGGCAGGCCGAGCGTCGGCGGTGCCCGACAGCGTGATCGCCGAGGTCGTTGCGTCGCGCGGAACTCGACCTCGACGATGCCCCTCGCCGTCCGCGCTGCGACGTGCCGGTGACCGTGCCGGTGTACTCGAGCGTCGAGCCCGGGTAACGCGGGCACGCCGAGGCGGATCGCGAGCCTTCGCACCATCGCGTCGGGCCCGGCCCAGTCGGTCAGGAACCGGCTGCAGTAGCCGTTGTCGGACAGGATGTTCATGAAGATGTCGGGCGCGCCCTGCGCGTTGGCGTAGTCGCGGTCGTGGTGCACCGGCATGAAGTCGCGCGTCGCGATCGCGCCGGCGACGATCACCGTGGCGGTCACGTCGATCGCCATCGGCGTGACCGCGTCGCCGACCTGGATCGCGTTCCAGTCGAGCGTCGTGTCATCGTGCGCACTCCGCCGGGCGGAACTGGGGCAGCGACACGCCGTCGTCGAAGTGCTCGACGAACGCCTCGACCGGCATGCCGATCGTCACGTCGTCCGGCGTCGACGTCGCACGAGGTTCGACACGAGGCGGGTGCCCTCCTCGAGCTCGACCAGCGCGACGATGTAGGTGCTCGTCGAACCACGGCCACGGCGGGTGGCGCGGCAGGACGAAGCTGTAGCACCGTGCCCCGGCCCGACGCCTCGATCGTGTCCCACGCCGAGCGACGTTGCAGCGCGGGCACATCGGCCGCGGCGGGTGGCGGAGCGCGCCGCACGCCGTGCAGCGCTGGATCAGCAGCTTGCCGCTCCTTCAGGCCGTCCCAGAAGAACTTCGGTGTCGGGCGTCGTCGTCGGGGCGAGGCGGTCGCTCATGTCAGCAGCGCCTCCAGGTCGGGCTTGAACTTGAGGATGCGGAACATCTGCCGGCCGACGACCTCGCCGCTCGCGCGTCGCGTGTACGTCGTCACCCAGGTGACGAAGTGTCCCGGGCCGATGCGCGTCTGCTTCTCGCTCCGAGACCGACTCGATCACCGTCGTCGGCCGACGACGTCTCGCCGAGGCGGAGATAGCGCACGATCTCGAACTCGGAGTTGGTCGCGAGCGTGGCGATGAAGCCGGCCTCGTCGAGCAGCGTCGAGCGGGTTCGCGCCGTCGCCTCGACCGGCGAGCCGCCGCGCTCGGCGATGCCGGTGATCTTCGGCGTCGGCATGGTCCAGGTCTGCAGCATCAGCGGCGGCGCGACGATCCCGCCGAAGCGCGACGCCGCGGCGACGTCCGGATCGGTGTAGACCGGGTTGCGCGTCCTCGAACGCCGCCGCCCAGTGCCGGATCATCGGCTGGTTCACCGGATCGGGCCCCGGTCGGCGCCTCGGGGCTGCCGACCGGCTCGCCGATGAGGGCGTCGAGCTTGGCTCGCAAGGGGTCCGGCGTGTCCTGTGACATGGCGTCCTGCCCAGGATGGTGTCGCGTACAAGCTCGGGGTTCCCCCGATTCCTCCCGGCGGACGAGCCGTGTTCACGATGGCCGCAGCGGACCGGGGAGGGATCGTGATCACGAAGAAGGCATTCCTGCGCACGCTCGTGCTCGTGCTGGTGGCGGCGGCGCTCTCGCTGCCGGCTCGTTCGCCACGGCGCCGAGCGCACACCGGCGGGTGCGGCCGCCCCATCGGGCCTGTTCTTCATCGCCTGCACGACCAAGGACGGCCCGCCGGCGCCGCGGCCGCCACGCCGGCGGGGGGCTCCTGGACCCGGCGGACGACAGCGCGGTCGAGCTCGTCCTCGACGACCTGCAGGCGGGCTCTTCCTGACGCGCCGCTCGGGAACCTCGCCGACATCAACTACTTCTACGAGTGGGTGCGGGTCGACCAGACCACGGCCCAGTTCGCCGGCGGCCGGGACCAACGCCTGCACGCGGTGGGAGGCGTGCGTGAACAAGGCGCAGTCAGATCGGCCGCTGCCAGCCAGGCTGCGCAAGGTCGTCGTGCTTGCCGAGCCCCTGGTGCCTGCAGGGCAACCCGGGGTGGGCCTGCGTCGCCACCGTCGCGACTCCGGCCGACATCGCCCACGAGGTGGGCCACGCGCTGGGTCTGAGCCACGCCTGGGGGGGCGCGCCGAGCGTCAGTACGGCGACTGCTCTCGGTGATGGGGTACTCGGCGGGCGGCTGGGTCCCGGGAGCTCGTTCGGGCGCGGTGGGGGCCGGGTTCGCTCGGCGCCGGACCCTGCAGAGCCCTCGGCTACATGCCTTCGGGCCGCATCTGGAACGTCGCGGCCTGGCCGACCGAGCGCCGCGCCGCGGACGGTCACGCTCACCGCGTTGTGCGCCGCAACGACAGCGGCT
>CAWBAK010000001.1:0-276884 GCA_963786805.1 uncultured Actinomycetes bacterium | reverse complement strand
ATAATGAATCTGTCTTGGCTGCCGTTGAGCATATCAAATCTGAACTCGGTCCCATCGATATTTTGATTAACAATGCAGGCATCGGGAAGTTCGGAAAGTTTCTCGAGCTTTCTCCGGAAGAGTTTAAAAATATCATTGATGTAAACTTAATGGGCGTCTATTATGTGACGAGAGCAGTATTACCCGAAATGATCAAACGTGAATCTGGAGATATCATTAACATCTCGTCCACAGCTGGTCAAAAAGGTGCTCCACTTACAAGTGCGTATAGTGCATCGAAATTCGGTCTGCTTGGCTTAACTGAATCCTTGATGTTGGAAGTAAGGAAGCATAACATCCGGGTCAGCGCACTGACGCCAAGTACAGTCGCTACTGACTTGGCAATCGAAAGTAATCTGACAGACGGTAACCCTGACAAAGTAATGCAACCGGAAGACCTTGCGGAAGTGATGGTTGCACAATTGAAATTGCACCCACGTATTCTAGTTAAATCAGCAGGTCTGTGGTCGACGAATCCTTAAACAATCTGTATCCAGTACCTTTTACTATCCATCAAGCCAAAAGCCTTCCAAGGATTTCCCCTGGAAGGCTTTTAGTTCTGTTCAATAATAAGGCGAAATCAATATATAGACCAACACACCTGTAAAACTGACATAGAGCCAAATTGGCATCGTCCAACGCGCAATTTTCTTATGACGCTCGTTCTCCATATTCCAAGCGCGGGCCACAGTCGTCAGCGCTAGCGGAACGATCGCCGCCGCTAGAATGATATGCGTAATTAACACGAAATAATAGAATCCTGCCATAAAGCCATCTCCACCATAAGATGTTGATGACGATAGATAATGAAACGCCACATAGGTGACCAAGAAAAGAGAAGTTGTCACAAAAGCTGCGTAAATAAAACGGCGATGAACGGTGACATTGCGTTTTAAAATCGCAATCAGTGCAGCCAGTAAAAATAAGAATGTGAAGCTATTCAAAATTGCGTTTATCAACGGTAAAATCGTTACATCAAACAAATCAAAATCCTCTACACCCGGCATGCCGGACAACACACCGATTGCTCCGATCAGGATGATGGATAATGCAATGATCATCGGTTTATAATTCCGCTTTTTAAAAGGTTTTGTTGCCGTTCCGTTGTTCTTCAAAACATTCACTCCAATTTCCTGTAAATAGAACAGACATATTCCTGCCTCTATCAATTGTATAACAACAAACAAAAAAGCGCCCTTCATAAGAGCACTTTTTTGTGAACTTATTGAGGCACTTTCCGTTCCTCATTAACTGCAAGCCAAGGACGATCTTGTTCCCATCTCACCGTAACCGGAACCCTATATGTTTCGGAAAGCAGTTCTGGTTTTAATACTTCTTCCTTCGGACCTTTCGCGACAACTTTCCCATCTTTCAGAAGCAGTACATGGGTAATTTCTTTTACAAGTTCTTCAATATGATGCGTTACGTAAATGACATGACATTTATTCTGAATAACTTCTCCTAGCCCACTTAGAAATTGTTCGCGTGACAAGATATCCAAACCGGAACAAGGCTCATCCAGAATCAGCATTTTAGGATTACTCATCAATGCACGGGCAATCAGCACCCGTCTTTTTTCCCCTTCTGACAGTAGATGATAAGGTTTCCCTTTCAAATGGTCGAGACGTAAACCTGTCAATAATTCATCCGCTCTTCTCCCAATCCTCCTGTGCAACTTGCTCATAAATGCCGAAACTCGCAAACTTGCCACTGGCGACTACTCTTTCCACTTTCTCGTTGTTGAAAAAGTCCGTAAATCGTTCCAATGAGCTACTGACAAACCCAATTTTTTTTCGTAATTCCGGCAAATTGGTCTTCCCAAACCGATTGCCGAGTATCGTTACTTCTCCGCTTGATGGAAAGTTATAGCCTGATACGATATTGAGCAACGATGTCTTCCCTGAACCATTCAAGCCAAGAATTCCCCAATGCTCAGTTGGACGGATTGTCCAATCTATTTCCCGTAAAATTTCCTTCTCTCCTCTTTGGAGTGAAACATTTTTTATTGAAACAATTTCATTCATCCTAAAAACCCCCTTCTCCTCGCTTCGATATCGACCTGTTGGAATGGGATAACCATTTGCATAATTTCAATACTATTAATACCTTAATCCAATTTTGGTAATTTTTCAATTATGGATAGCCCGGTTCTTCCCGAATTTAAAGCCTTACCTGCTATACTAATAAAAAGACTTGTTGATAGGGATGAATGCCATTGGATTTAATTATGATTATCTTGCCCGTATTTATCATTTTCTTTATTGGCTATATGGGGCAAAAACTGATTGGCTTTGATATTAAATCAATTTCGACAGCTGCCCTCTACTTAATGTCGCCATTTTTGGCGTTCCGCACATTTTATTCGAACGAATTGACGATGGACTATTTTTATATCATTCTCTTCAGTTTACTTCTGACTGTTGTTCTCCTACTTATTGTCTGGCTGACTTCAATTGCCATGAAAGCAACGCGCTCAGAACGTTCCGCCCTCATTCTCGGTGGTGTGTTCATGAATAGCGGAAACTACGGTGCCCCCGTCGTTCTCTTCGCTTTCGGAGCTGTCGGTTTTGACTACGCAGTCATCATGATGGTGTTTCAATCTTTGTTAATGAACACCGTTGGCATCTTTTTCGCATCATTGGGAGGAGAAGAAAAAGCAACCTGGCGTCAATCTTTTCAACGAGTTATCCGCATGCCGCTCATCTACGCTGCTATTTTAGGAATTGGACTTCAATTGTACGACGTGAAAGTTCCGAATACGTTGATGGAAGGAATCAGTCTTGTGGCGGATGCATCGATTCCGACCGTCATGCTCGTGCTCGGGATGCAGCTTGCAGTCATCGCACGAAAAAGAGTCGCTTACCGCTATGTCACCGCCGTCTCGGTCATTCGAATGGTGCTGTCACCGCTGCTCGCCGTCGGAATCGTCTATTTCATGCCTATCAATGATCTGTTAAAAGCGGTCATCATTGTACAATCTTCGATGCCTGCCGCCGCCAATACGACGATGTTCGCACTGCAATTCGGGACGGAACCTGATCTCGTATCGTTCACTACGTTCATCACGACGCTCATCAGTATCCTTACAATTCCCGTCGTGCTGTTTTTCCTAGGTGTGTGACATTTCCTCATGATACGCCTATAAGTTACAGGTGTTTTCCCTTATCCTGCACCAGTCGTTGCTCTTCTCCGTATAACTCCGCTATCTGGCGGTTAGATTAAAGGTAGCGGAGTTCTGGAAAGGACGATTGAATCGATGACAAAACGAAAAATACAGGTTATGGCAGTGATAGCGTCACTATTCATCTTCAGCGCTTGCGGCAACCAAAATCTCGTGACAGATCTACCTGCGGACACTGAAACGACCAAAGATTCCGTTGGAGAGACATACGGCTTCACGGTTTTCAATGTGGCAATTGATACGAAAGAAATGAAACAAGCACTGGTTGCCAGTTATGATGAAAAAATTGACAAGACGGAAGCATCCTACGAAAACAAAATCGAAAACCTTTACTTGCACGGTAACGCTGCGATGGAAAAACTCGATGAAATTTTCAACGAACTGACCATCGAACCCGATATGGACGCTGAAGATCTCGTCAAGAAAGCCTCCGAAGCATTTGAAGTTATCGATTACAAAACATTGAAATTGACCATCAAATTTAAAGGATATGATACCAAAGAGCTGATGATGACGAAGTAATCGATAGAAGCTTGCAGACATAGTTTGCCCAATTTTGGGGACAGTAAGGTTGAATGCATCTTTCTCAACGATTGGAGGGAATTGACAGTGGCAAAAATCGCAGTGGAACAACCATTTGAAGACGTTAAAACAGCTTTAGAACAGAATGGGCATGAAGTTCAGATGTTCAGTAGTGATGAAAATGTATCAGGATTTGATATCGGCGTCGTAAGGGCCATCAATGAAGGAAATAATGATGAGTTCGAATTTCCCGTCGTCAGTATGAAAGGCATGTCTATCGGCGATGTTGTAGACGCCGTCGAAACACGAGTCAGTCAAATGTGAACCAAGTGCGTTAACATGAAATGGAAGCAGCATCGGGAGCGATGCTGCTTTTTCTAACATTTGTTCTTCGTTCAATTTTCGTACAACTAAGCAACGCTTATTTAAAACTAAACAACGATTGTATAACTAAAAGTGGGTCACTTATGATCGGATACTGGTTTTCCTGCTTTCCCCCAATGTGTTGTTGGAATCTCCGTAACAAGTACCCGAATCGATTCCACTGGAGCATCCAATGTTTCGGAAACCGTTTTTGTAATGTTTTCAATCACTTCGGCGACCTTCTCTTTCGGTCTGCCTTCCATCATATTGACATGGATAATTGGCATAGGATGTCCCTCTTTTCTCCGCTTAGTTTGTTACTGTGAATGACACTTCGCCAAGACTATCGAACTTCCCACTCACAACATCGCCTTCTTCAAGTAAAACCGCACCAGTAATCGCACCTGACAAGATCACATCACCTTTCCTGATCTTGTCACCTTTTTTGGCAAGCATGTTAGCAAGCATTGCAATCGCATTTGCCGGATGTCCTAGAACAGCAGCCCCAGTCCCTGACTTCCTTGATTTCTCCATTGATGGATAGTGAAGCTCCAACTAAATCTAGTTCAAATTGAGCCGGCGTTTTCAATGTCGTTCCAAAAACGACTCTTGATGTAGATGCATTGTCAGCGATCACATCAGGCAGTGTGAAATTGAAATTTTCATAACGGCTATCAATAATTTCTAACGCGGGAAGAACGGACTCGGTTTTTGCTAACACTTGGGCACCTGTCATTCCCGGTCCGACAATATCTTCACCGATGATAAAAGCAATTTCCGCTTCCACTTTCGGATGAATCAAATCGCTTAGGGAAACTTCCCCTCCATTATCAATGAGCATATAGTCAAACACATATCCGTAAATCGGGTCATTCACATTCATTTGTTGCATTTTCGCTTGGCTTGTTAACCCCATTTTCGGTCCTATGATTTTATGCCCTTCTGCTAGTTTCATCGCAACGAGTTCTTGTTGGACAAGATAGCCTTCCTCCACCGTTAAGTCGGGTTTTAATTGGGCAGTCACTTTTTCAACTTCCCGCTTTTCAACCTCTCCAGCAATTAAATAATTGGCGATTTCTTTTATTTGTGTCGCATTCATCATAATTTCCTCCTCTATATGCCGTCTTCAAGCCCTTGCCTGAATTGCTCAGCTGCTCTATCATATCCGATTGAATATCACGTATTCTCCTTGCTAGATTTCCTCTTCCCTTCTTTTCGTTAATCTATTTCTCACCTCCGGTAATCACAATTATACATATCTTCTAAACATTACAATATCACTCAGTTATTGCGCATACAACTCTACTGTCCCGTTAGCTGCAACACATGGAAATTAATTCAACTTTCCCGAATAACAAAAAAACGGAACCATTCTCCTACTGGTCCCGCTCTTTTCCACTCATAATTCATTTTTCACCAACATCATTCATTTGAATCAGGATTAGGGCGAACAACTACATAACAACAGTCCAAGTAAAGCGAGTTGAATCTCCCCCGCTCGATTAGAGACTTCTATGAATTACCCATCAAGCCACGATTAATTCAAAATCCCGGTATCGTTCACTTCTTCGCTATATGCACTTTCAACAATTTGCCTTTCACTGTCTTTGACTTCATTTCAGACAAGACGAGTTTCCCTTTCCCGTTTAATATTTCGATATATGTTTCCGTTTCCTGTATTTTTATAATACCGATATCTTCGCCTGAAACGCCTGGAATGCTTGTAATGGTGCCAACAAAGTCAAGCGCACGCAGCTTTTTCTTTTTTCCTCCATTAAAATAGAGTTTAATAATGTCTTTGTTCACCAATTCGCTTTTGCTCTTTTTCAACTTAGGCAACTGTTCCATTTTTTCTATGAACGCATCTTTCGCTTCCTCGACCGATTGCTGTGAAGGTGCATTCCGCTGTTGGATTTCAAAACCGATGTATGCCTCGATTTCCGCCAATAACCTCTCTTCATAGGGCGTCACAAACGAAATCGCCTTTCCTTTCTTACCTGCCCTTCCCGTTCTTCCAACACGGTGGACATAACTCTCTTTTTCCACGGGGAAATCATAGTTAATGACATGCGTAATGCTTTCAATATCAATCCCGCGTGCTGCAACGTCTGTTGCCACCAAATAGCGGAATTCGCCGCGTTTAAAGGCGTCCATCACCGCAAAGCGATCTTCCTGTACCATTCCCCCATGTAATTGATCACAGGTGTAATACTGTTTTTCAAGTTGTTCGGTAACATTGTCCACTTGATCTTTTGTTTTACAAAAAATAATACAGCTATCAGGATTTTCAACGACAGTCACATTGCGCAACAGTTCAAATTTCTGCTGCTCTTTCACTATAAATAGCGAATGGTCGATTTGGTCGGTTAATGTAATAGTCGAAGCGATCTCGATTTGTTGCGGTTTCTTCATATAATTGTGGGACAGTTGTCCAACATTTTCAGGAAGTGTTGCGGAAAACAGCATAGTACTTCGATTTTCCGGCAGATGATTGATGATTGCCTCGACTTGGTCAAGAAAGCCCATATTTAACATTTCATCTGCTTCGTCTAAAACGAATTGATTGATGCGGTCAAGTTTAAGTGTGCCACGCTCGATATGGTCCAAAACACGACCCGGTGTACCGACAACGACATGGCATTTTTGTTTCAATTCTTCTTTTTGGTAAGCAAAAGGGTGCTTACCGTATACCGCGGCTGCTTTAATGCGCTTGAAACGGCCAATATTCGTTATATCTTGCTTGACCTGTTCCGCCAGTTCTCGTGTTGGTGTTAATATAAGCGCCTGTGGCTTATTTTCTTCCCACTTCACGATTTCACAAATCGGAATCCCGAACGCCGCCGTCTTCCCGCTCCCCGTTTGTGATTTAACGACAATATCTTGGCGTTGCAACGCGACAGGAATCACTTTTTCTTGGACTTCTGTCGGTGCCGAATACCCTAGCCCGTCTAGTGCCCGTATAATCTCATCACTTAATCGATAATCTTGAAATGTCATATATACCCGCCTCTCATTCTTCGTCTATTATCTCATACCGGGAACCGTAAGCGTTTTAATAGATTATTACGAAATCACCATCTTTCAAAGGGCGCGAGGGCCAAAGGTGCATCTATTGTTTACCCCAATTCAAAGAGCCCGATTCCTCCACTGGGAACAAGGCTACTGTTATTTCAGTTGTTGCTTGTATTCGGTAAATTCCTGTTCAAGTGTTTTTACCGCCTGCTCATCGGCCTGTGTAAATGAATACCACCCATGTTGGAACTGTAAATCGAACAACTTCCGCTGTTGCTGGGAAGTATCTTTCAATATATCGGAGTAAAGAGTAAATAAGCTATCATGACCGACATCCTCCATTGCAGCTATATACGCGTTGCAAAGCGATTTTTCTGTGGTCCTTGCCATGTTCATAATGTCATAATCAGTGATAGCGGATTTTTTCGAGAGTTCCGTTTTTGGATTTTCAATTCTCTTGGAAGACGTCATTGGGAGTTCCCTCCATTTTCAGCTATAAAAGTGAGCAGATTATCGTAGTGCTTCAAATGCATTTTTCCTGCTTCTTCGATTTGGCATTTTATATCAGGAAGCTGGCAGTTTTGTGCGGCTTGCTGATATTGTTTCACCGCATGTAAATTCATGCTCAGTAGACCGTGCAAATGGCCGATATCTTTGATAGACAAAATTTTTGGTAGCTCAAAATACTTTTTTGTGTTCTGTTCGTTTCCGCCTGTTGGTTTGCATCTTGTTGTTCCGGTTGTTGCTGTGATTGTTGGTTGCTCTGTTGGCTATTCCCTTGAGACGGTTGCTGATTTGCCTGATTCTGACACTGTTTATCTTGTGATTGCCCTTGTTGCTGGCCACTATCTGTTTGGGATTGGTTTTGAGTATTAGGTTGGTTTTGTTGATTTGATTGTTGATTGTCCCCTTGGCTTGTCCCTTGAGACGGTTGCTGGTCTTCCTGTTGTTGACTTTGTTTCTCTTGTGACTGTCCTTGTTGTTGGCAATTATCTGTTTGGGATTGATTTTGAGTATTAGATTGGTTTTGCTGGTCCGCTTGTGGCTGTGATTGTTGATTGCTTTGTTGGATCGCCCTTTGAGACGGTTGCTGGTCTTTCTGTTGTTGACCTTGTTTTTCTTGTGGTTGCCCTTGTTGCTGTTCATTTTCTATTTGAGGTTGATTTTCAGTATTAGGTTGGTTTTGTTGGTCCGCTTGTGGCTGTGATTGTTGTTCGCTCTGTTGACACGACTCTTGCGATGTTAGCTTCTGGTTTTCTTGTGATTGCGGTTGTTGTAGATTTTGTATCTGAAATTCAAGTTGTTCCAGTTGAATTTGGAGCTGTTTCAGCTGTTGTAATTGCTGTAATTGTTGCAGTTCTTTTTGAAGTTCTTGTTGTCGTTCCATATAGTTAGCTCCTCTCATGGAATTCTTGCTTTAGTATGAATCCACCAATCGGAACTATACGGCATCATTTCATAAAAAAAACAAATTCTTTTTCATCTTTCAATTTCCCTTTCAAAAAGGTTCGCTCCACAAAAGTGATTCGTCGATCGTGTCCGACTAGCAACACTGTCGAGCAGCGAGTTCCGTATTCCGGCATGTCAATAAAAAGCGGAGATAATTGTCGTTCCAGTTCCAACTCCACACCTGTACTCGGCAATTGTTCTTCCGGTGCCGCCTCTGTATCGGCGAGTATGTCAAATAGTACATCTACCTTGATATGATCATTTTCCTGTACATAAGCACGCAGCCGCGCTGTTCCCTTTGTCACTTTTGGCCATTTCGTGTTTAGCAAATGATTACTCAAACCATGGGTTCCCGATGGTATTTCCATAACATCCGCTTGCTTATTCGAGAAATAAAATAATTCGCCGAAACGTCCGACAATCAAATTGAATCCCGCATACTCATCCTTCGACACTTTCACTGTTTCCAAATAGTCGACTGGCGATTCTTTTCCTGTTAAAAAATTTCGAACCAGATCACCACGTGACCTTTTATTGATGCTAGGCTCCGCCGGGTCCCGGTAGTTTGTCAATGCTGCAAATCGACCGGATTTCGTGATGCCCAGCCAAGTACCTAAATGCCGTAAATCACGTCCTGCCAAAATAGCGGGATTATCCATCCAAAAATCTGCTTCTGCTGTCGGACGTTCAAAAAACTCGTCCCGATTCGCCGCAACAATCAACTGGTAGGTTGGGTGCTCATTATAATGAAAATTAATTAAACACATTTCTCCACATCCCTTTTAGCTCTAGTATACGTGAAATCGAAAGAATTCAGTAAGTCTCAATACCGATTTGAATGAATATTCCTTCTACTTGTCGTATAGTAGATAGGTAGAATTGTAAAAGGGGGACTGACAAATGAAAGTTGTTTCACTCTGGAGGTATCCAGTGAAATCGATGATGGGTGAAGAAATGAATGCGTGTGACCTTACAGAAAAAGGTTTGCTCGGTGACAGGGCATACGGTGTGATTGACACGGAAACCGGTAAACTTGCCAATGCAAAAAACCCCAAAAAATGGCCGGGTATGTTCAACTACCGTGCATCGTTCACTGAACCAGTTGAATTGTCTAAGCCAATCCCTTCTGTTCGTATTACACTGCCGGACGGTCAATGCATCGAAAGTAGCGATGGTAATGTAAGTGAAAAATTGTCAAAAAGCTTCCAACGATCTGTGACAATCGCCACCCCCTCATCTGCAACAGTAGAATTTGAAGGTTATATTCCCGAAGAGATCAAAGAACTTGATAATCGCGGGACGATATTTTCAAGACAATCACCAGAAGAAACTTTTTTCGATATTGCCATGGTACACATTCTAACAACTTCGACAATCAATACGTTGCGCAAGTTAACGCCAGAAAGCCGAATCGAACCACGGCGATTCCGCCCGAATCTTATTCTCGATGTACCTGGCGCGGAAGGTTTTATCGAACAGCAATGGGTCGATAAAGTACTTTCCATTGGCGATGAGGTGCAACTCAGAATCATCCAGCCCACCCAGCGCTGTGTGATGACAACACTCGCCCAAGGAGATTTGCCAAAAGATCCCAACGTCTTGCGGACACTTGCCAAACAGAATAATGGCAACTTCGGTGTCTATGCAGAAGTGCTGCAAACTGGACGTATCAAAATTGGTGATCAGATTACTGTTCAGTAGAAAAAGGAAGAACAGGCGAAAAAGAGTGCAGGCATCATGCCGCTCGTTTCTGTCATCGCAATCGTCATGATTGTTATGGCAGTCGTTGCAGGCAGCAAAGAGAAAATTATCGAATCCGGTTTACTCATTTTCGCAGTGGTCATCCTTCATAACGGTCTTGGTTATTTGTTCGGCTTCCTGATTGCTAAGATGTTCAAGCTCAACTATGCCGATCAAAAAGCGATTTCAATCGAAGTCGGCATGCAAAACTCAGGACTCGGAGCAGCGCTCGCGGCGGCACATTTCAGCCCACTTGCTGCTGTACCAAGTGCAATATTCAGTTTCTGGCATAATATTTCAGGGCCACTTCTTGCAACCTATTGGGCAAGAAAGGCAAAAAAATAACGTTTAGGCTTCTACTCCATATTCATGAAAAGACAGTTCCTCAGCACCACACGGGGAACTGTCTTTTTGTATTGATTACGTCCGTAATACAATGCTAATATTGAATTCATCCACACAATCACTCCCTATTAGACATCCGAGATAAGAAAAGGTTCAATTTATTTTCCAGAGATATTTTAGCCTCTTTTAACAATCAACCTTTTTTCGGAACAAATTAGGTGATTGAAAAAACGCGTTGAGCTATGATTAGAAAAAGACAGTACCCTAAATTAAAAGGAGTCGAGATAATGATCAGTCAACGACTAGCAGATGCACTCAATCAGACAAATGAACAATGAATTCGACGCCGCCCAATCTTATATGGCAATGGCTGCTTATTGCGAACACACTAATTACGGTGGCTTTGCCAATTATTATCTTCAACAAGCCGAAGAAGAACGTTTTCACGGTATGAAAATTTACAATTATTTGAATGACCGTGGGATTCAAGCTAAATTCTCCGCAACGTCAGAGCCAAAAATTGAATTTGACTCAATTTTGGATACATTTGAATCGGGTTTACAACAAGAAAAAGCAGTTACAAAAAACTTCTATGAACTAACGGACTTAGCTTGGGAAGAAAAAGAACATGCGACGATTTCATTTTTGAGATGGTTCTTGGACGAGCAAGTTGAAGAAGAAGCATCGTTCGATACACATATCGAGTACCTGAAACGCATCGGGGAAGATAAAAACGCATTATATATTTACGAAAAAGAACTTGGACAACGTACGTATTCAGAGGAAACTGGCGAGTGATTTAAGTTTAGTAATTGTTTATAGCGGTAAATTAAAAGCACTTATTAAGTTAGAAACCACCCTTTGCCTATAATGCTGGGTGGTTTTTCGTAGTTAAGACTAACCCCAATAATTGATTCCAATACTTACTATGAAAGATGCTATTCGATAAGTTCGCCTTCTCCCCTGCTATTATTTAAATCTACCGTGTAAGGTATTCTCCCTGCAGTAAATATAAATCATAATTTGTAGAAGTCCAAGTTAGGCAGATCTGATACCAATCTCAATATATTATTTGCAAAACTCCAAACTTTATATACAATTTAGTTATAAGGGGGAGAATATGTATGATTACAGTTCAAGACACGTTGCGTTTACCTGCATTACAAAAGGTCATCGTTCGTTCTGGAAAAAGTGGATTAGCTCGTAAAATCCGCTGGGTTCACATAATTGACCATGAGGATGTTGGACATTTTCTCGAAGGCCAGGAATTCTTACTTTCATGTGGGCAAGTCTGGCCAAAAGACAGAGATTCGGAGGAAAAGTTTCTAGATTCATTGCTACGACATCAAATATCCGGCATTTTACTTGCAACAGGGCGATACTTAACAAGTTGTCCGCCTTCATTACTGGAGTTTGGTGAAAAGTATTCAATTCCTATATTAGAAGTACCTTTTCAAATCCCGTTTGTTCAATTAACCTATGCCATCCACCAAGAGATTATGGAACAGCAATACACAAAAAAGGTATTGGCCAATCAAGTTTCTCCATTATTTTTAGAACGTATGCAGACTGTACAGAACAGCAATGAGGTTTGTACAATTCTTGCAGATTTCTTGGAACTTCCGGTCGTCTTAACTAAAGGGACAACTACTATTCAAGAAAAAGCAATTCCACATGGACAAAAGCAAGTAACAGACACTCAAAAAATAAAAGCGCTCATCCATCAGTTCAACAAAGAATTAACCCTTGCGCCTGAACAACATCATCCAACAGATCAACATAATCATACAATTCATATAGATACTGAGCATCCCTATTTCAGTACAGTACCATTATCCATTGAAGATACTGTCCATGAAACGCTATGGATTCTTCATAAGGACAAGCCATTGTCCACTCTACATGTACCTATGCTGAAGTTTGCGGCTTATGTACTCATCGACCTGTACAAACAGAGGAAAGAGAAAGACGTTAGACGCTGGCAATACCAATCAGAAGTGCTCGATTTACTGCTCGAAAAACAGCAGACTGCTACATTAGTTGTCGAAGAGAGAATCCAGAAGTTCGGGCTAAAGTCGAAGGGGAAATGGATGGCTGGGTTTGTTCTTACAGGGAATGTTAACTTATCGCCCAGAACACTTTTAGAGTTAGCCTCGATTCGAGGTGCCTGTAACAAATGGTTTGAGGAAGAACCTGATGTTAATGGCTTCTGCGAGGTATTTGGAGATCAATTAGTGTTATTAATGACAACGTCTTTAGAAAATTCCGATTTGAACACGCGTTTAGACCTTTTAAGATCTCATATATTAACGATTAACGATCAAATTTCCCCTGTTTTCGTAATCGGAAGTGGGGAGCAAGAGCTCCTTTCTTTCAAATCGAGCTATGACAGTGCAAAAGTACTTGCGCCCATTGTTCAATATAAAAGCCATCTAGGTGGAATCTATTTTTCAGACCAATTCCGACGAGAAACCCTTCTATACGGAAATATGAGTCCCGCTGAAGCACACCATCTTTTAACGAAATTATTGCCTGATAAAACACTCTTTGAAGAAGGTGAAATCCTTTCTGAAACATTAAAATGTCTCGCCTCGAATAGCTATAACCGCGATATTGTTGCAAAAAAACTACACATTCACCGGAATACGTTACGTTATCGGATTAAAAAAATTGAAGACCTTCTTCAAGACAATTTGTCTTCACCCGATTGTCAATTCTGGATTCAAACTGCCCTCAATATTGAATCACTTTCTCGTCAATATAAGCTTAAATAATTTTATTATAATAAAACGTGCCTACGATGACTCCGCAGGCACGTTTTTATCATCACTTAGTTAATTATAAATAACTAGGATTAGCTAATATATTTTTGAAATAAACAGCTTCTCCATCGCTTTCGCCATCGAAAATAACCGTTGTATTAGGGGAAAAGATTAGAACATCGCCAACTTCGCCTACATACCTATTCCCTTCAACATCACGCACAATCATTGTGCCACTCGTCACTACTTTAACTTCAATGAAATTAAAGTCTGCAGAGTAGTCTTCCGAAGGTTGTAGTGCAAAGTATCCCATTGTTAATGCTTCTTTTTCAGCAGTAAGTGGCACATCAAGAATTTGCCCCTTCAAGTTAGGAGTTCCACGTAGCACGCTCAATTCATTGAGTTTGTATGTTCCAGCCTTAATTAATTGAATCCCAGGCTCAGCACATAAAAATGTCTTTTCATTTTTCTTCAATGTTTTTTCAGTCATTATAGCTCCCCCTAAAATTTTTCTTCTTTTTATTTTGATTTCCACTTTGTGTTTTTGCCTAATGGAAATCAGAAATTACAGCGCGAACCAACAAATAGGAATTTATTTTTTAATAATGTTATGTTCCGGACCAAACGGGAATCCTGTAATATTTTCAACAGAACCGTCTTCATGGATGACAAGGATATCATGCTCACTGTATCCCCCAGCACCCGGCTGCCCTTCAGGAACCATAATCATTGGTTCCATCGATACTACCATTCCCGGCTCGAGTACCGTCTCGATATCTTCACGCAATTCTAGACCCGCCTCACGCCCATAGTAATGGGAAAGGACACCGAAGGAATGCCCATAACCAAACGTCCGGTTTGGCAGTAGATTATGCTCACGGAATATTTCATTCAATTCGCTAGCAATGTCCATGCATCTTACACCCGGCTTAATGAGTTCTAGACCTTTTTTATGCACTTCCACGTTAATTTCCCAAAGCTCAAGATGTCGATCTGACACCTCTTCCAAGAATAATGTCCGTTCAAGGGCTGTGTAATAACCGGCGATCATCGGGAAATGCATTCAAACTTAGAATATCTCCACGCTCCATCTTTCTGGAAGTAGCCCAGTTATGTGCACCGTCTGTATTAATGCCCGACTGGAACCAGATCCATGAATCTCGCAATTCTGCATGCGGGTACAAACGTGCGATTTCACGCGTCATCGCTTCTGTTCCATGTAAGGCCACTTCGTATTCGGTAACGCCTACGCCGATTGCCTCAACGACTGCCGCACCGCCGATATCAGCCACACGTGCACCATTTTTAATATGTTCGATTTCTTCGGCAGATTTGAACATCCGCTGTGCCATTGTCGCTTTTGACACGTCCACCAACTCAACACCTGGGAATGCATCCTCTATTAATCGACGAACTTCCAGCGTTACATGATCATCCTCAATACCAAGTCGGCGTGTTTTCGTACCGGAGTCACTTAATACTTTCTTAACCGCATAAAGGTAATTGTCTTTTCGCCAATCCGTATAGACGATGTTGTCATCAAAACTTCTGCGCCATGGCATACCGCCATCGATATTTGCAGAAACCGTGACATGCTTATCTTGCGTAACAACAAGGCCGTAATTACGACCAAACGAAGTGTAGAGGAAATCACTGTAATAATTGATATTATGATAGGAAGTGAACAGCACTGCATCGATCTCTTTCTCCGCTAATATTCTACGTAAATTCGTATTGCGTCGTTCCATTTCCGCTCTTGAGAAGGTTGGTTGCACTTTCCCGCCATTTTCAATATTTTTTGTTCTTGCTAGCTCTTCGATTGTTTTCATAATTATTTCCCCTTCCTATCATTCATAGTTTTTTTGGTATATTCGATAAAGCCTACCCCTTTTACTACTCCTTGAGGGGCTTATTCGCCGTTTCCTTTGTCATGAGAAGAAAAACAAAGGCAATAAAAGCGGCAGCCATCAAGTAAAAAGCGGGGGCGAACGTGTTACCTGTATTTGCTATCAAAAAGGTGGCAATCAACGGAGCAGTTCCACCAAAAATGGCATTGCCCGTATTGAACGATAACGCAAAACAACTGAAACGCACTGATGTCGGAAACATCTCTGTTAAAAATGTTGCAAGCACCCCATCATTACCAGCTAATACAAATCCAAGCATGATCAATGCCACGATTGCATAAGGTCCCCCAATAGAGAGTAGCCAAAATGCCGGATAGGTGAAGAGTATAAAAAGGATAGAAGCGCCGATTAGTACTGGTTTCCTTCCAATTCGATCAGCAAGCATCCCAACGAATGGGAGTATGATGACGTAAGTCCCCAAAGAAATTAGTGTAATCAATATTCCTTTCATCACACTAAATCCTAACTCCTGGGTCAAATAAGTTGGCATATAACTTAGAATCGTGTAGAAGCCAACTGCATTCAGACAGACGATCCCAAAAGCGATGAGTACTTGTTTCCCATTTTGTTTGACGCCTTGAAACAAACCCGTTGAAGCTTGCTTCTTTGACTGACTCCATTTCTTTAAATAAAGGTGTATCCTCCAACTTAAGGCGTATCAGCAATCCGATGATGCCCAGAGGGCCGGATAATAGAAAAGGTATTCGCCATCCCCAGCTATACAGTGCCTCCGTAGTCAAATTAAACTCTAGAAGTGAAACGATGATGACCGCTAACATCAGCCCTGCCGCCGTACTCGCCGGAACCATACTGACAAGTAATCCTCGGCGTGAATTAGGCGCATATTCCGAGATGAAGGATGCTGCCCCCGCATACTCTCCCGAGGCGGAAAAGCCTTGGACAAGGCGACAAATCAATAATAACAGTGGCGCCATCACTCCAATTGCTGCATAGCTTGGCAATAAACCGATTGTAAATGTAGATATTGACATAATGGTAATCGTCATGACCAAGACGCGTTTCCGTCCGATTTTATCGCCTAAATGCCCCCAAATAAGTCCTCCGATCGGACGCACTATAAATGAAACGGAGAAGACCGCGAATGCCCCTAGTAGCGCTGCTGTTGCGTTCCCCGGAGCGAAGAAGACCGCAGCTATAACGACCGCTAGATATCCGTAAGAGGCGTAATCGAACCATTCTATCAAATTCCCGATAGCTGCGCCGGCAACTGCTTTTTTAACACTGGACGTCAACTCTTTTGACGAATCCGTTTCTTGCAGTTCGGTTTCTACGACTACCAAATGACAACCTCCTTTCTCTTTTATATCAACCCGATACAACTAAATATCCGTGACTGCTCGGTTATTATTAAAAAGGTTAGGTAAGGTTGTTCATCATTTGGAAATGATTCAGTGTTGAAGTGAACCTACGTATTCTATGAGTTACAACACACAGGTAAGCGCTTCCATTTCAATCAACCCAGTACATTTTCCACCGGAGTTTTTAGAGCTGGACGATCAACTGAGAAGATCGAGATGTCATGCTCTGTTTCACCTGTCAAGGCCAATTGCGTCAAAATTTCTCCTACCACACTAGCAAACTTGAATCCATGACCGGCGAATCCTGCAGCAAAAGAAATATGAGGGTATGCCGGATGTTTATCAATGATGAAGTGGCCATCTGGAGTTCGCGAATAAATGCATATTGCCCCTTTCTTTAAAGCGCCATTTGCTTGTGGCATAAACCTTTCTAAATACTCTCGAATATGCGCCTCGTCATTATCGTCAGATCCAAAATCTCGATTCATCGTATCCGGGTCGATTTCGTCGACATACTCATGTCTTCCGACTTTCACTCCACATCCACCAAATGTGGGAAACCCATAATAGATAGCTTTTGAATCGCCATTTGGTACCTCTACCATAAATGTCGGGAATGTATTCGTATTGTATAACGACTCTTCGGCCTCAAACCAAGCAACAGGCTGACGTGTAGGCGTAATCGGCAAATGAAGATCGAGGCTTTCGGCGATTTTCCCACTCCAAGCACCACCGCTTAGTATCAATTTATCAGCAGTAAATACCCCATTCTTTGTGATTACTTTAACACCGTCTTCATAAGCCTCAATATCTACAACCGGGTTGTTCATCGAAAATTCAGCGCCATGGTGAGCCGCCAACTCTCGATAAGCCCTGATACAGTTTTCACTGTATAGAAATCCGGAGTTAGGCTCATAAAAGGCGATGTAGTCATCCGGAACGGTGAGTCCCGGCCAACGCTCATTCATCTCTTTTCCGGTCAGCAAATCGATCTCTAGATTATAGGATTTACCACTGGCAATTGCTTCATCGATAAAAGCTGACTCGCCTTCAGGTCCAAAACCGATAGCACCTACCTGGGTAAATATTTTAAGATGGGATTTCTTTTCAAGCTCATTCCATAATTCCTGAGCCCGAAGTGCTAGGGGAACATATTCTCTTCCCTCACCGTAAGCATGTCGAATGATTCGTGTATCGCCATGGTGACTGCCCTGTGTATGTGGCGGATCATTTGCATCAATCAGCAAGGTCCTTGTCCCATTTTTCGCTAAAAAGTAACCTGCAGCCATTCCCATTGAACCTGCACCAACAACTATGACTTCATAATGATTTCCCATAATACACCCCCGTCGAATTATTAACTCCCTGGTATTTATAGTGGAGAAATAGATGATGACGATTTTTTTACATTGTCAAAGACATTCACTAATCTAGCTCCTTGTTACGTGTCATACATGTTCTCCTCCTTCAAAATGGCCCTAAGCCAAATCTGAACAATCGAATAATTCGATTAATTACAGTATACCTTGGTTTTCTCTATGAGTGAATTGGCTTGGTATGCTCAATTATCGAGACCCTTGGTTATAATCATTGTGCACCATGTACAAGTAATGAATCGAAACAAGTAATGACTTCTTACCATCAAAAAACTCCCGATTTCTCGAGAGTTTGATAGCAGTCTATATAGATTGAAGGTTAAGTGTACACCGTGAATTTAATATACAACTTTTGACTCCTCTGGAACTTCATGTGCATCAGATAACCCAAATAATTTAAAAACTGCATTCATGACAAAGACTAACACAATTGCTAGTATGATCCCGTTCAATGGTGGAAGACCAAAATCGTATTTAGAGCTCAGATATGCCCCTAATGTCGCTAAAATATAGGCGATTAAGTTAGAATAACGTACCATTCTAAATTTGACACTCTCAATAGTTGGAAATGATTTCCGCCAGTTCAATAAATAATCCCCTATTATCAAGCCTCCTAAGGAAGGGACAAAGATCCCTAACATTGTGAGGTATGAAATAAATGTTTCATATATTCCCGTAAGTGCCATGATTGTCGCAATAATGAGCCCACCGATGACGAAGGGTACCTTATTCGGTTTGTTAAAGAACTCCGCTCCTGCGACACCAAAAGAGTAGGCTGATGTCGTATTCGTCGTCCATATATTAAATATTAGGATGATCATAGCCATGAAGATGATTCCCATTTTCATTAAAATGCTTATCATATCACCATCTTGCATCACAAGACCACCGAGCATACCAGAGATCGCCATCACGATATTCCCGATTAAGAACGCTAGAAAGCCTATTAAAAATGCTGACTTTGGCGATTTTGCAAAACGAGTCCAGTTTGGTGCTTGTGTTCCTCCGGCAACAAATGCTCCGATCACAATTGTAATGGCAGCGGCGAAAGTTATGGTTGTCGTAGGTTCTATTAGAAACAAATTTTTAATAGAACCTGCAGTCTCTATACTTACCGCGGGGATTTTATAGGCCAAGTATAGAAATGGTGGGATTGAAAGATAGGCGACAATCTCCATTCCCTTCGTACCCCAAAGTGCAAATACTCCCATAAATAACGACCAAAAAATTGTAACAGGGATAAAATACTGTTCTATTCCTAAACTCGCAGTGAAAATTTTCCCCATATAAGCTGCTTGAAAAGCGTACCAAAATATCTGTGTCCCACCTAATATGATACTCGTCCACTTTGACCCGACTTGCCCCAGCGTATAACGTGCGAGTAATATCGTATTTAACCCGGTTTTAGCAGCAATCCAACATAGTATACCTACGTAAGTAGATAAAATGATATTTCCTATCAATAAAACCTTAATCAAGTCACCAAGCATTAACGAGGTGCCAAGATTAGCACCGGCTGCCATCGTTGTCACGATAAAAGTAAACCCGAGGAGGACAGCAAAAATTGCAAACCAACTTTTCCGTGCACTCTGCGGAACGTGAGTCAACGTATAATCAATATCTACATACTCTTTCTTTACACGTTCTTCGTTTTTAGTAATACCGTCTTCTAACATAATTTCTTTTTGCATCACGAACACATCCCCGTCATTATTTTTTAGGATTCATTAAGGCGTTCGATGCTTCATTCGATCACATTAGTTTACATTTACCGTACTGCGAAGGGAAAATTCCTCGGCTAAAATTGTTACTATTTTGTTTACTGCATCATCTACAATTAATTGCCCTTTCTTTGAAGAACTCGTTCGTGCTGTATTGAGGCAACCCGAGGACGGAACAATCGTACGGGAAGGTGGGAACTGCTGAATAGTAGGTGCATTCTCTATCCGATCATTTGGAATTAAATCCTCACGAACAAGCTCTGGTGCAAAATACATCATCATTGATGTTTCAGCTAGAGCTGCATGTTCTAAAGCCCATCCTCGAAACTCCACTTCATCAAATACCTGGGACACTATTTCAGGAGACACATTATCCCACCAATTGGCGATGATTATCTTGGGATACTCTGTATCTTGTTTGCGTAGTAGCAGGTCTGCGGCTTCCGCTAAAAAGGCTTCATTCTCATAATGCGCATTGAATATAAAGATTTTTGTCCAACCATCTTCTAAAAACTCATCAAGTATATCGCGCGTCAAATTAATCAAAGTCGAGCCATTTAAGTCAATCGTCCCCGGAAACAGAGGTCCCCCTCCACTCGAAGGCTGAGATTTATAGCCATAAGACAATGTTGGTGCAATGACTGCTGGAATTTGTTCGGCAATAGCTGAAGCTATTTCTGTAGCTATGATTGTATCGACCCCTAGCGGCAAGTGAGGTCCGTGTTGTTCTGTCGATCCTACAGGCAGAATAAGTATTTTTTCCGTGGTACTCGCTTCATACTCTACCCATGTCATTTGATCCATCCTATTTTTCGTCATCCGCGTTCCACTCCTGTTCATAAGTTTCTTTTTTATACGTACACTACACTGTATACTTGTCTCTCCTATGCAAGTTCAAATCATGTGGTCTGACAAGATATCCTCATCTTTCCTATCCATTGATTTTAAGTCCCATACCCCCTATTCTGTAACCGCTTACAATTCATTTTGAATTTTGTGAATCCAGTTAACTATGCATTTTTTTACTCCCTGATTATCCTCTTATAAATGGAATTTCACAATCACATAATTCTGAATTGGCAGATATTATTTAACTATTATTACAAAGATACCGTTCACTTCCCCTTTTGACAATTGGATTGTTTGGCTAAACTTCATTGATGAAACCATTTTTTCTTGTGTTTGATGCACAAAAGCAGAAAAATAACTTTGCTCCACATAAGAAAAGGTACTAAATCGGGTTTCAGCCGATTCAGTACCTTTTTTCTTTCCTTACCAAGATAAGTACTCCCTATAAAACGTCTGTTTGTTCATTCCCTTGTGGAAGGTATTGAAGTAGGTCAATCTCACGTAGACCGTCTATAATTTTCGTTTTGTAACCCATATATTCAACCGCCAAATAGGATGCTTTTGACGCGATCAACTCTTCGAGCAATTTCCTTCGAACTAGAAATGGACCAATCTGCTACGCCGGACGTTGGATGTATATTTCTACTTCCGTGGGCTAGTACCAATATATCTTTACATCTTACCAATAAAAAGGTTTTCACTCCTTCATGTCGAAATTATATATTTAGAATTATCTTTCAATTCGCAAAGGGGGTCGCATGATGTTTCCTTTTAGAAGAAGAAAAATCGTTCATCCTCAAGAGAGTAAGTTATATTATCATTATTCATCTGAATCGTCGACAGAAGAAGAATTACACGAAATGTCATTTATGCTCAATGCATTGTACCAATCGCATAACACTGAGATTGTCTTTCTATGTATTGGATCGGATAGATCGACGGGTGATGCTTATGGACCGTTCGTCGGGACGATGCTAAAAGAGGAACAATTTCCCCATCATGTATTCGGAACAATTGCAGAACCCGTCCACGCATTGAATCTCGAAAGTATTATAGAGGAGATTCATAACCAATTCACAGAACCGATTATAATTGGCATTGACGCGTGTTTGGGGGAGTATCATCAAATCGGATCGATTCTATTAAAAGAAGGGCCGCTCATTCCAGGGTATGCGTTAAAAAACCCATTGCCGCAAGTAGGTACTTACCATTTGAAAGCGGTTGTAAATTATTTAGATCCTCACTTCCCCGCGAATTCTTTGAATAGTACGCGACTGGATACAGTCATGAATCTATCAAAGATTACCTCGACTATCCTTTTAAACTCGGCAAAAAATAGGTCAAACAGCAAAATGACGATGAATCAGTAGTGATTCATCGTCATTTTTATTATTCTAGTTTCAGCGGAGAGTAATCTCACCGCTTCTTTGCATAGTTCATATAATGGATCTCAACACGATTAATCGTGTTTTTTATATGATTTTGTAAAAAAGGTTTTACTTTCCCATTATAATCCTCAAGTGATTTGCATTCATAATGCTCATCGATAAAGGCAGTAAAACGACAGGTAATAACTACAGATTGAGTGCCACAAGCAGTTGTGAACGGTTTGGAAATTTCGGTAATTTGTAAATTCACCCTTTTATTTTTCATGAATGTTGTTGATTTAGGTGACAATTTAGTTGACAGAAAAGAGGTGACACCTTTTACAAGAATCATCCTTTTCGCCACCCCTCTCTATCTTAATGTACATTTTGGTGACGGGCATCTAATTCATTTTAATTAAGTAATTTCTGCGCGTATAGTATACCATGAAAAAACAAAAATACTGGTTCTGACACAACTCCAAATTGTGCTTGAACCAGTTACCTTTTGCTATGACTAAGACATCTAGGTTGAGCTTTTCATATCTTCAGCCTTTCAACAAGCCTTCTTTTCCGATATAGCATTTTTCCAGCTTCAGCAATATCATTTACAGCTGAACGGTTGATAAACGCACCGAACACGAGACCTGCAATCGGAATCATCTGAAATAACTTTTTCCATCCAAGTTGGTCCCGATAGGAAAAAACGACTTCACGCCAGCCTTGCAGTTCAGAAAGGACTTCGCGTTTTGAAGATTCGTCCGGTCCATCAAATTGGGATAATTGAGCTAGGATCGCCTGTTTTCCTACAATATCAGCCGAAACAAACTGTAGGCACTTCACGATAAACAAACGTTCTTCCTTATCATTTGGATCATAATCCATAACAAATTGCAATGTCTTGCAATGTTTTCAATTGCAAACTAAGTAACAGTGGAATGTCAATCGTTAACGTGAAAATACCACCGATTCCAGTACCAGCACCTTGTAGAGTCGCAAGCTTTTTTCTGTTACCCGTTAACTTCTCAACAGCAGCATCCATTGTTGAAATCGGGAGCTTTTCTACATTTTCTAATGTAGGCACAGCCAAGTCTGGGTAATAATTAGGGATTTTAGAAACTGAACTTAAATAACGCCCACCCGTTTGAATGTACTGGCCAAGCTCGTCCAATAGTAGTCCAATTTTTTTTTGAATAAAAGCAGGCGTCCATTTATCAATCATTTTAAACGGCAAACGCCCTAACTTTTCCCAAAACCACAAATCACCTTGATCTTTCTCCCAAGCTTCCACTTTGGTTAGTTCTTCTTGTAGCCATTCTTTAGATTCATTCACTGTTGGTGTTCGCCTCTTTCTTCGAATAGTAATAGTACGTATTATAAAGAGGGAAAGTTTCATGCATCCGTTAATAAGTAACTTTGTTTGTCAGATTTCTTCTGAATTCATCCGCAATGATTTCAAATCACTTCCAGATGGATTCTGGAATAATTGAATTCCAAACTCTGGTGCTACGGCAAATAGATGGTCAAAGATATCAGCTTGAACCGTTTCGTACACTGCCCATTTTACATCATTTGTAAATGCATATATTTCGATTGGCAATCCGTTTTCACTAGGCGCCAACTGCCTCACCATCAAGGTCATTTCCTGATTGATTCCAGGATGATTTTGAAGGTAATTGCTGATATATGCCCTAAATACACCGATATTCGTAAGAGCCCTACCATTCACTGGATTGGTCTGGTTAATTTTATTTCTGGTATTATACTCTGCAATTTCACGTTCCCTATTGATGATATAGTCTGAAAGGTAGTGGATATTTTTAAATTTGTTAATCATCTCCTCGGTACAAAACGAAATACTAGTTGTATCGACAAATAATGATCGCTTCATCCTTCGTCCCCCAGAGGTTTGCATCCCTCTCCAGTTTATAAAAGAATCGGAGATTAGAGCGTAACTTGGAATCGTCGTAATTGTTTTGTCGAAGTTTTGGACCTTCACTGTATTTAACGAGATATCAATAACGTCTCCATCTGCCCCGTATTTAGGCATTTCAATCCAGTCCCCCACCCGAACCATATCATTAGAAGTCAACTGAATCCCTGCAACAAGGCCTAGTAACGAATCTTTAAAAACCAACATCAATACAGCTGAGAGAGCACCAATCCCACTTAAAAGAAGAAGTGGACTCTTACCCATCAGGTTCGCAATCACCAAGATGACCCCAAGCGTTACGACAATAATCTTAACCACTTGAATATATCCCTTAACTGGCTTGACCTTGGATATTTCAAAGGTTTGATAAATATCATTAATTGCATTTAATACGCTGTTGATAACGACTAATCCCATAATAATTAAATAGGCCATCGCACCTTTTTCGATCACATATTGATAGGTTCGGAAAGGCTGAAGCAAAGTAATAAATAATAATCGCAGGAACAATATGAGATAGCTTATGAAAAACCTTGCTATCCAAAAGCATATTATCCCACTGAAATTTTGTTTTTTTCACGATTTGAGTGATGATCCGAATGACTACCTTTTTCGTGATGAAATTTGCTACAACACAGATGATCGTAATAAAAAGAAGCATAATGATAATGGAAAGATAACCGACTAAGGTTGGATCCATTTCAAATTTCAAAAGCTGCTTACGAATGAAATCCATCTATAAATAAACCTCCATTGTCGTTTTTGCAAGGTGAAACTCAAAATGGTAACACATGCAGTTAGATAACATTATTATAACAGAACAATTTGACCTTCACCTTCTTTACAACGATAGGCGGAAAAAGCAACCCGAGTACCTATTCTGCCAGAGCGCTGTCGGCATTTCAAAACTTCTTTGCCAATGGATTTTATTGATATATTTCAGTTGATTTCTGAGAAAAGACTTGAGATTTGTGTTCCGGAATTATTAAGATAACACAAAGTTTATATTATTCTGAAAAACAACTTGTTTATATGTGGAAATTTTGGTATCTTGAATTTAGTGTTCTATAATAATATTATGATTTGTCTAATTCTATCTTTTTTACATTAAGAATGTAAACGTTTTCGCAAAAGGATGGATGGAGGTCAATATACAGATAGAACACATAGCGAAAAGAAAAACATTCAGCGTTTCAATTATTCAATTCATTTAGAGGAGGAATGCAAAATGAGTGTCAAAATCGAGGAAGAGATTGCCTTTGAAAGTTCGAGCCATAATGAGAACAAGGTGCCAGCTAAATTGGATTATGAAAAACTGATCAATACACCTGAGTTCAAAAAGTTAAGTAAACGTAAAAATAAATTCTTGTTATTTTATTCAATTTTATTCACTGCTATTTATGCACTGTTGCCGGTTCTTACATCCTATACGAACATTCTGGAAAATAGCGCCATTGGACGGATTACCTGGACGTGGATGTACTCTTTCGGCTTGTTCATCATGGTCTGGACACTTGCAACCATCTATACAAAAAAGGCTTCAGGTTTTGATAAAGACGTGAAGGAAATACTCAAAAAAATAGTGTGAGCAATTCCATTGGGAAATGGGTGGAAGATTATTTTAGTGCGTCTGCGCTAGAAAATAGGGGGATTTAAAATATGGACTTCATATCAATCGCAATTTTCGTAGGTGTAATTGGACTAACACTTGGCGTAACTTACTGGGCAGCAAAACAGACGTCAACTGCAAGTGATTTCTACACGGCTGGTGGGTCATTGACTGGCTGGCAAAACGGTTTGGCTATCGCTGGAGACTACTTGTCCGCCGCTTCCTTCCTCGGAATCGCTGGGGCGGTTGCGTTGAATGGATATGATGGCTTTTACTATAGTCTCGGTTGGCTGACGGCCTATTTAGTGGTGTTGTTCCTGGTTGCCGAACCACTTCGGAATCTCGGGAAATTTACGATGGCGGATATGATTGCCTCTCGTTTCTCGGCAAAGAAAGTACGGGCTGCGGCAGCTTTAAATACGATTACAATCGTACTATTCTATATGATTGCGCAACTTGTGGGGGCAGGTGCGCTGATCAAATTGCTTTTTGGTATCGATTATTGGATTTCAGTTCTGATTGTTGGAGTTATGATGACGGTATACGTGCTGTTCGGCGGGATGACGGCTACAAGCTGGGTCCAAATTATTAAAGCCGTGCTCTTGATGATTGGTACGATTGTCATTGCATTCCTTGTACTCTTAAGAACCAATTTCAGTTTTACAGGTTTGTTTGATAAGGTTGCAACTGCAACGAAACACGGGGAAAGTTACTTACACTCCGGCATTCTTTATGATCATCCACTTGGACTAATATCAGTTCTCATGGCCTTATTTTTAGGTACTGCTGGTTTACCACATATTTTAATGCGCTTTTTCACCGTAAAAGACGCAAAAACGGCACGTTCTTCCGTTATTTATGCAGTTTGGATTATCGGAGCTTTCTATTTCATCACGATGATTTTAGGGTTCGGAGCAGCAATTTTTGTTGGGGAAGATGCAATTATTGCTGAAAATGCGGCAGGGAATATGGCTGCGCCGATGCTTGCTGCTGTATTAGGCGGAAATGCGTTGGAATCATTCGTTGCCGCGGTTGCATTTGCAACAATTCTTGCTGTCGTATCCGGTCTGGTCTTGACAGGTGCATCAGCCATTGCACATGATCTTTACGGCGAAGTTTTCAAAAAAGGAAAAGTGACGGATAAACAACAAGTACTTGCTGCACGGATTGCTTCCATTTCGGTTGCAGTGGTCTCCATCCTTCTTGCGCTCGGTTCGGAAAAACTGAACGTCGCATTTTTAGTGTCACTTGCATTCTGTGTCGCTGCAGCAGCAAACTTGCCAACTATTTTGCTTACAATTTATTGGAAACGTTTCAATACAACTGGAGCAATTGCTTCTATGTTGACAGGGTTAATCGTTTCACTCGTCTTAGTTGTACTTAGTCCAAGTGTGATGAGTCCTGTTGAAGGGGCCACGCTGATTACCGGAAATCCGATTTTCCCACTGGCAAACCCGGCAATCATCTCCATCCCCGCAGGTTTCTTGGCAGCCGTTATCGGTACGATTCTTACTTCCAGAGGGAAAGAAGAAGTCGATTATGCGGAAATTAAATTCAAGGCAGAAACGGGCTATAGAGAACTTCAGAACTAATTCGGAATACAACCCCCTCCCTTTCATTTGTAGGTGAGGGGGTTTTCTAATTCACTACGAACAATTAAAGGTGGTGGAGTGAGAATGCAAGATTTTGAAGACCATGAAATTCGCAAGAAGATCCATGAGCTTTTTTATTCAAAGATGCAACTGAAACTGAAATTGAAGTGTTGCTGTCCGAATGCACGCTGAAGGTTTATCGAAAATCGAAGAAGTTGACATATTTCCGAAGTGCTAACGAAGGGTTGTTCATCATCTTGAAAGGGATGGCCGAGATCTTTATTGAAAACGAGGATGGAAAATCAACTGTCCTGGAAGTACTTCAAGAAGGTGAAATCATTAGGCTTCTCGAATCTTGCTTTCTTCCTGGGGGAAACAAATCGTCCACTTGATAGACATCATCTTGAAATGCAAGTTACCGAGGATTCCTATTGTTTGAAAGTCCCATACTCAGTTGTGCAGAAGAGGCTTGCCGACGAGGATGTCCGTAATACGATTTTACGGAAGATGTCAATCCGCTTATCCAATGTCTACGCTTCTCTGGGTGAGCAAGTCCGCTTAGCGGATGAATGGGGCGAAAGCGAGCCTTATGTCCACAGAGTTGAAAACCTGATGATGTCACCTGCAGTGGCGATGTCTGAAGAAACCTCAGCCCAAGACATTGCAAAACGAATGGTTGAGGAATCAATCAGTTCCATTATGGTTGTGGATGCAAACGAGCGATTAATGGGGATTATTACAGAAAAGGACCTTGTCCGGCGCGTCGTTGCGCAGCACATTAACGAACCCCTTCAGGCGAAAGATATTATGACGAAAAATCCCCATACGGTTTCACGTCATGACTATTATTATGAAGTGCTATCATCGTTTTATAAATTTGGCGTAAAGCACTTACCTGTCGTAGAAGGGGATCACTTAGTAGGTGTCGTAACGCTTTCCAATATGATATCAAAACGAGATCGTGGATCAATGGGTATATTAAAAACAATCGAAGTCTCCTCATTCGACAATCTTCCGATTGTAAAACATGCCATATATGATGTTTTATCGACATTGATCGATGATGAAATCTCTACAATTCACACACTAGAAATCATTACAAAGTTATATGACCGCCTTGTACGCCATTGTGTAAAATTAGCTGTACAATCGTTGGAAACACACGGCATAGGAACTCCACCAGTTCCATTTGCATGGTACCAGATGGGTAGCGGAGCTAGGGGTGAACAATTTATGTTAACTGATCAAGATCATTTCCTTGTCTATGCGAATCCTAAAAATGAATACAAGGAACAAACTGAAAACTACTTTGCACGACTAGGCGAAGAGATTGTTAGGCATCTGGAGAAAGCCGGTTATGCGAGATGTAAAGGCAAGATGATGTCGAGTGAGATGATATGGCGAGGATCCGTTTCCGAATGGCGAAGGCGTCTTCGAACATGGGCACTCGAAAAAACAGATGAACAGATTCTCATCGGGTATAACTTTTTATCTTTTCGCTTTTTAATTGGAGATACAGCAGTAAATGAGCAATTTTCCAAAATGGTAAGAAGACAATTGAAAACTGCCCAAACTTTTCTTTATTACATGGCACAGCAGGAACTAAGTAGCGAAATTCCCCAAGTCAATCATTCCCTTCTAACGTTACTTAAAAGGAAAGAAAAATGGGATAGCATTGATATAAAAAAACACGCCTTATTTCCGTTGCATCATTGTTTACAAATTTTAGCGGTACAGAGAAACATCATCAATGCCACCCCATTGCAATTGCTAGATGGTTTGGTGAATGTAGGCGAACTATCAGCTGGATTTGCGGATGATATCCGTCACGCTTATGAAGTAGCGCTTCGAACGCGTATCCGGCTCTCATGGAATAAACATTTACGTGAAGAGAAAATAACGACTACCATTCAATTTTCGACGATTCGGCAATGGGAGCAAGATGAGTTACGGACGATGTTATCGACAGTTTCCTCGTTACAATCACATTTGCTATCAAAACTATAACCTCTTTTCGGCATATAAGGAGTGATTTCGCGTGTTTTGGAGAAAAAAACAGTTAAACTATCAACTGGATCGGGCTTTGCAGTTGAATACACCGATACAAGACATGTCCTTTACTATTTTTGATACGGAAACGACGGGTTTTGCTATTCGGATCGGATGATCGGTCTAATTGAAATCGGAGCTGTTCATGTTGAAAGTTTAGTAGTAACAGACAGGACCTTCCAAACGTTTGTCAATCCCGCACGTCAATTACCGATCCATATTACAAAACTAACTTCCATTGAACAGCAACATGTCGACGATGCCCCTTCCCCTGTTGCGCGATTGAAAGCTATTTTAAATTTAGTGAAGAGAGTCAAAGTGATGGTTGGATTGGGCACCATCTCGATTTCGATATGCTTGTCCTAAAAAAGGAACTGGCCCGGGCGAACTACACGTATCGACAACCCTCTTCTTTTGATACGATGAATTTTATCCATTATTTGCATCCGACATCAGATCAGCTCGATCTTGACGATTATGCAAAGTTTTTCGGAACGAAACGTTTTCAACGCCATCGCGCACTTGGCGATGCTCTGACAACTGCACACTTATTTGTTGAATTAGTGAAACAACTTGAAGGGAAAGGCATTACGACCTTAGCGGATTTAATTCGCATAAAAAAAAGAGAGATGATCCTAAATGCATCTTTATTTTAGCGTTGAAAATTCGATAAGCGATTGCTCTAACTCACTGCAATTTCTTTTCATCTGTCATAAAAGGTATGAATGTGATAGTCAGCAGTGCTGGAAATGCAAAACCAGGTTTGGCATCCTTTATAGATGCCACACCTGGTTTTTAACTTCATTTTAAGTAGCGTCTTGCACCGGCATAATTTGTCTTGTAAATACCGGTATCATACGAGATGATTTCAACTTTCTTACTTGAGTTCGGGGCATGGAGCATTTTTCCATTCCCGACGTACATGCCGACGTGATAGACTTTTCCTTTTCCGCCATTATAGCCGAAAAAGACCAGGTCGCCCGGCTGTAAGTTTTTCTGAGCAACAGGTGTCCCATTTGCCGCTTGGACGAAGGAATCACGCGGGATGATGATGCCATGATTTTTATAGACAGAGTGAATGATGCCTGAACAGTCAAATCCGAATCCAGACGTGCCTGCCCAGAGATACGGCAATCCGATGAATTTCTTAGCACTATCAACGATATCCTGTTGAGAAGGTTTCGAAATTGCCGCATAGTTTTCAACCGTTTTGGCGTCTTGTTTCCGTACATACTTTACACCGTTGGCAGGTGTTTGAACTTGCAGCCAATCCTTCTCTTCTTTCACTACAGGTAAAATAGTCGTGTAGCTAATTTCCAAGAACTTGTATTTATCGGACAGCTTTGGTGCATTGTAGAGCTTCGCAGTCTTCGCATCTATAATGGCAATCGGGCAATTTTTATAGTTTGGATAGACTTCCGTAATATGGGATTTCGGAACCCAACCAGGATAACCAGCTTTGTGATGAGGTACATACTGATCTTTAACCGCGATTTGAACCCAGTTACCACTACTCTTTAGGATTTCGACTTCTTGTCCATATAAGGCTTGCGTATCGATTTTCCCGACAAGCCATTGTTTCTGACTGATGCTCATGCTTTTCGCCCACTTTTCGATATCTGTTGGGGCTGTTAATGAAGGGCGATCGATAACCCGGCTTTTATTGGGCTGTTTCCATAATGTCGTCACTTGAACGTTGACCATATGCGTTTTCGTATTATCGGGTTGGTAGCAAGAAAGCGTCTGGTTGAAGTCCGGATTTAAAATGCGTGCAAGGAATACGGCGAAATTCGCTTTTGTTAGAAACGCAGTCGGCTTATACGTATTGTCCGGATAACCTGTTGTGACGTTGGCAGCAAATAGTGTTTTAATTGCATCTGAAGCCCAATAGGTTGATGGCACGTCACGGAAAGTATAATCAGACGTCCCTTCCAATTTGAATGCACTGACAAGGATAGCTGCCATTTGCCCTCTTGTCAACTTGGCATTTGGCATGAACTCGCCATTGGCATTGCCGCCCATGATTCCTTCATCCGCAATCGTCGCGATGACAGCATACCCTTTTCCTTCTGGCCTAATATCTTTGAAGTTCGGCGACGGCCGATTGTCGGTTGACAGTCCGAGTGCTTTCACGATCATTTCGGACGCTTCCAACCGGGTGATTTCTTGGTTTACACCAAAATTCGAAGTCGGATCCGCTGTAATAATCCCCCGTTCAGCCAAATATGCCAATTCAGCCCTTGTCGGGAAGCTATCACTGACATCTTTGAATAACGGTGCGGCAGATGCATTGCCGATAGTTGTAAAAACGACAAAAAAAGCGATTAGGCTCACTAGCAATCTCTTGGTCATTGTAAATCCCCTTTGTAATAGATTGTATATCTACTCTATAGGAGAATGAAGATTCTGTATAGTTGTATTTTAAAAATGTCGCTGTATGTAGTAAATTATAGTCTTTGGAGTAATTGTCTCCGTCTGCAAGGTGGTAATCACGACCATACCCGTTTCATCGAAAAAGCTTGAAACGTCTATCTTTTATAGACGCGTCGGTATGGTTCGCGTGGTAGTGCGGATCCCCCGGCTCTGTCCCGGGCTCGAGTTCGTTGTCGGTTACCGTCAGGTCGTCGGTCGCCGCGAGTAGCGCGGCGATCCCGAGCTGCTCCGCGCCTTCTCGACCCTGGACGTGGAGCTTCATCACCATTCCGCGGCAGGAGCCGTTTCCCAGAGTCCCATCGTGTTGCCCTCGCTGTCCTTGAAGTACGCGAAGGCTCCCATCCCGGGGATCTCCTGGCGCGGCTGCACGAGCATGCCGCCGCCTTCCCCGATCCGTTTCATCGCGTCGTCGATCGACGCGACCTCGATCGTGACGACGGGTGACGGCGTGTCTGCGGACCGTTTCATCATCCCGCCGTTGATGGCGCCGCGCTCGGTCGGGAGCTGCTGCTCGTCGACCGGGACGGTCATGGCGATCGTGTAGTCCATCCCCTGGCCCGACATGTCCTGCAGGTCCCAGCCGAAGATCGAGCGATAGAACTCCGTCGCCCGGGAGAGGTCGTCCGCCGGGATCTCGAAGTGCACCACCTTGTCCATCGACCCTCCTCGTCCGCGTGTGGAGGACCGTCATACCCAGTTCGGGCCCGAGAACGCAACACGCAGAAGATCTCAGGTCAGCGTGATCACCATGTCGGTCCCATCGACGGAGTCGGTGAACACGGCATCCCCGGATACGCCCCGGTACGCCTTCGTGCCGCCGAGCACGGCGAAGGTCGACGCACCGTCCCCACGCGGGTCGAGCCCCTGCAGGACGATGCCGCCATCCGCAAGCCTCAGGTGGTAGCTGCAGCGCCACAGGCCCTGATCAGGGCTGACGATCTTCCGCATGACGGAGCACTCGAAGTACACCGATCCCACCTTCTCGCCGCTTCCCGGGTCGACCAACCGTCCGCGCGCCGCGAGGCCGTCCCCCAGATCGAGTCCCGGGCCGCGGACCACATCGAGGAACGCCGTGGGACCGGCTCCCACCGGCATGAGGACGTGGAGATCACCTTGCCCGCTCGCTCGGCCCGAACCAACGACCACCACCGCGATGCCGAGCACGATCGCCACCGCCAACACGGTGCTCTGTCGCTTCCGCATCTTCACTCCCTCTTTCCTCACGGTGCTACGGGATCGGAATCGGCTGCCAGGCGATCGGGCCGGTCGGCCTCCCGGGGAGGGAGATGTACTCCCCCGTATCCGCGTCGATCACTCGGACCGACCCTCCCGTGCCCTCCATCAGTGCGATCTGCGTGCCGTCGGGCGACCATTCGGGACCCTGGACCCCGAAGCCCGCGCCCCCGATGAAGCAGCAACCCTCGGTCAGGAGCCGGCGCTGCGATCCATCCGGTGCCATCGCCCACAGCTTGAAGGGGAGTCCGATCTCGTAATCAAGCTGTGTCGGCTCCGCGCCCACGGCCGCCCCCTCCCACGCCACGAAAGCGATCGTCGAGCCGTCCGGAGACCATGCCGGTTGGGTCTGCTCGGGTGAGGGGAGATCGGCGGCGAGCTGAGTCGGCTCGGACCCGTCGAGGGCCATCGTGTACACGAACCAGTCCTCGCCGACCCGCGCCGAGAAGGCGATGGAGGCCCCGTCCGGCGACCAGCTGGGGCTCACGGGATCGACGGCCGATCCCGTCGAGAGCTGCACCCGGTCGGTCCCGTCGGGCCTCATCGTGTAGAGGCCACAGGAACCATCGAACGAATTCGCCGCGTCGCACCCCGAGACGTCGGCCTGCCGGTACGCGATCCGAGATCCGTCGGGAGACCAATCGACGTCGTCTTGGAGAACACACGGGTCCGTGCACGAAGTGAGCTGCTGGACCCGCTCCGTCGCAACCTCCATCACGTAGATCCCCTCGCGCTCCCGGACGTTCGCGCCGTACCCGAAGAGCGCATACGCGATGCGCGTCCCGTCCGGAGACCAGTCCACGCTGCGGATGCCCACGCGCTCGCACGGCGTCGTCTCGCCGGGGGGCGGGCAGCTCGTATCGAGGATCTTCCGTGGTTCCCCGCCGGCGGGATCGATCACGTACAGGATCCCGAAGTCGGACAGGTCGTCGCTGAAGTCGATCACCTCGTCGCTGACGAAGGTGATGTTCCCGTTGCTCGCCGACGGCGGGACGGGCACGGCAGGGCGTTCGCTGCGGTCGAACGGGTTCCCACCCAGGACGAAGGCGAGCGCGGCCACGAACACGGCGAACGCGATCGTCGCCGCCGCGACGCGCTGGTTCCGCCGCTTGCGGTCACGCCGGAGAAGCATCCGTTCGAACGCATCGTTCGGAAGTGCGTAGCGCTCGCCGATCCGCTCGATCACCGCTCGTGTGTCGTTCATGCGTCCTCGCTGATCCGCTGTCGAAGGGTCTCGCGTGCGCGAGAGGCGAGTCCCCGCACGGTGCCCGCGGTCACGCCGAGCGCCTTGCCGGCGTCCTCGCTCGAGTAGTCCAAGACGTCAAGGAGCACGACCGCCGCCCGCTGCCGGGGTGTGAGCTCGCGCAGGGCAGCCACGACGTCCTGCTGCTCGTCGATGTCGGCGAACGGAACGGGATCGGGTGCGAGCGCGAGGCGACGGCGGATCGCGAGCGCGGCCCTTCGCCCTCGTTTGCGGAAGACGTTCATCGACGTCCGATACAGGTACCCGGTGGGGTCTTCCATCGCGCCGACCCGGTCCCACCGCTCCCAGAGCGCGAGGAAGGCGTCCTGCATGATCTCCTCCGCCTCGCTCGCGTTGCCGGTCACCGCGCAGAGCCGTCGGAACAGCGTCCGCGCCTCGCGATCGAAGAAGGACTCGAAGCTGAGCGTCTCGGACACGTCCTGGCTCCCCTCGGGAAGCGATTGAGCCACGAGCGCGAGCTGGTCGTCCATCCCGAAGGATGAATCCGCGAACCGCCTCGTTCGTTGTCGGAAAGCAACGTTCCACCCTCTCGGGGACTTCATCTCTCAGCCACAGGGGAGGGAACGATGAAGCGACCGGATCTGATCGTGGTGACGATGATGGTGCTCGGTCTCGCGGCGTGCTCTTCGTCGACCGGCACGCCGACCCCGTCGGGTGCGCCGGACGGATCAGGTTCCGGGCGCCACGGAGACCTCGTGTTCAACCGCTTGAGTCCGGAAGGCGAGCTCGCCCTGTTCACGATCGACCTCGACGGGAGCGACGAGCGGCAGATCCGCGTCCTCGGGGACTTCGTGACCCTGTCACCGGACGGCAGCCGGTTCATCGGCGCCGTACCGGCCCCCGACGGGAGGATCGCACCGGAGACGTTCGACGCCGACGGCTCGGGCTACTCGGTGCTGTCGATCGACGACCCGACGCTCCAGCTCGGGGACGTGCGGTGGTCGCCCGACGGCACCAGGATCCTGGCACACGGGTGGGACGACACCGACCCCACTCGCAAGGGCCTGTACTCCGTCCGGTCTACCGACGGTGGTGACCTCGTCCGTCTGACCGATCCCGGAGACCCGGACGACTATCCAGTCACCTTCTCGCCGGACGGCACGAGAGTTCTGCTCGGCCGAGATGCACCGCCGTACGACCACCATGGCCCGATGACGCTCATGGCCGTCAACGCGGACGGCTCCGGCCTGGTTCGCCTGAACCCGCCCGGGACCACGTCGGGCCTCACGTTCAGTACCGGGTCGGCGAGTTGGTCACCGGACAGCCGGCAGGTGGCGTTCGTCGGGTCGAAGGGATCGTTCCCCGACGACCCGCGCGCCGTGTTCGTCGTGAACACCGACGGCACCGACGCCCGGCGGATCACACCCTGGAACAACACGTTGATCGCCCAATGGTCGCCGGACGGAACGTGGATCGCCTTCGACATGTCTCGATCCGATTCGCCACACGATCTGTTCGTGGTGCATCCCGACGGAACCGAGCGCACGCAGATCACCACGTCAGAGGACGGCCTGTTCTCCTTCGGCCCGGCGTGGTCGCCCGACAGCACGCAGCTCCTGATCGTGCGCGGTCCCGGCGAGTTCAACGAAACGGACCTCTGGACGGTGGACGTCGATGGGACGGAGCTGGTCCAGATCACGCATCAGGCGGGCGAGTACGGCGGGTACGCATGGGTCCCCACAGGCTAAGAGCCAGGCTTGGCGGGTGAACCGTCACCGTAGAGCGACCAGACGGCTCGCGGGATCCGTTCGTGGAACCCCTCGACCATGGCTAGGACGCGTTCGAGCTCCTGCGGCGGCAGGCGTGGCATCCACGCGAGCAGCCAACCGTGCTGGAGCTGGAACCCGAGCACCGGATCCGACTCGAGCAACCAGCCCATCATCCTCTGGTCGACCACCGCCGAGGCAAGCCTGCGATCGTCCGCGCGCATCTCGAAGCGCCGATTGAAGTCCTCCAGCTCGAGCTGCTGCCCGCCCAGCCCCGCGGCGTCGCGGGCGACGTCCAGGGGACCTTTCCGACGAACCAACAGAGACGGCCACTCCTCCGGGATCCGAACCATGGCACAGGAGTATCGGATCGGCTCGTCCTCGGCTGGCCGCCAGTACTCGAACGCGCGCATCTCGCGACCGGCCCGCTCTCCCCAGACGACGTTCTCGACACCCTGGGTGCCGGGCAGCTTGCCGAAATGCAGGAACGGGTGGAAGTCCGAGTCGAGCACCCGGAAAGGATCCCGTCGCGAGAAGGAGAGTCCGAGGCGCCGGGCCTCGGCCTCGACCGCCGGCCGGCGCGAGGCCCTCAGGAATCGGGACACGAGCAGGTAGCCGCCCACCCAGAGCACGACCGCGACGAGCGCCACGCGACCACCATCGCCGGTGATCGCCATCGCGGCGAGCAGCCCGGCGAAGAGCACTCCCGCGGCCGCCGCCGCCACGAAGATCCACGTTCGTTCCACCGTCGCCATCGACCGTAATCCTGGACCACCCTCCGGGTCGGCGCGAGCACTTCTCCGGCGCTCGCGCTTGCACTCGGAGCTTCACACGTCCTTAACCTGGGGGCCGCTCAGAAGAGGGTCCTGGCCTTTACCCTCGATGCATGACCGAACCCATAGGACTCCCCAACGAACACAACGGCCGGGCCGTCCTGGCCCTCGTCGCCCACGATGAGAAGAAGGACGATCTGATCCGCCTCGCGCGGCAGTACCGCTCGACGCTCGTGCGGTGTCACCTGATCGCGACCTCGCACACGGGAACGCAGCTCGCCGAGGAGCTCGGCGTGCCCGTCGAGTGCGTTCGGAGCGGACCGGAAGGCGGCGACATCCAGATCGGCGCGAGGATCGTCGCCGGCGACGTGGACGCCGTCGTGTTCCTCCGCGACCCGCTGACCTCGCACCCGCACGAGCCCGACATCCAGGCGCTCATGAAGGTTTGCGACGTGCACGGCGTGCCGCTCGCGACGAACGGCGCCTCTGCCGAGCTCCTCCTGCGCTCGCTCTCCCAGGCCGCGTATTGGGGCCGGGACGCGGCCGCGATCCACAGCTAGCGGCGACTGCATCTCGGAAGGCGATCCCGCTGTTCAGCTCCCGATCGTCACGGCCACCTTGCCGCGCGAACTCCGCTTCCCGACGAGACCGAGCGCCTCGGGGAGCTCGGCGAACGCATACGTCCGCGTGATCGGCACGGTGAGCGATCCGCCCGCGGCCATCCGCAGGACCTCGGCGTAGGAGCCCGGATCGGCCTGGCCGAGGATGTTCGCGGCGTCGATCTTCCGGCTCGCGAACGCCTCCGCGTCGGCTCCACCGACAGCGCTGGCGATCTTCCCTCCGTCCTTCACGAGCTCGGCGGTCGGACCGAACTCATCGCCGATGTGCACCACGACGATCAACGCGTCCACGCCCTCGGGATGCTTCTCGCGCACGGCCGCGGCCACGTCGCCGGAGTAGTCGACCACCTCGCTCGCGCCGAGTGCGCGGATCCACTCCTTGTCCTCGGGCAGGCCGGTCGCGATGACCGTCGCCCCATTCCTGGCGGCGAGCTGAACCGCGTAGTTGCCGACGCCGCCTGTTGCTCCGACGATGAGGACGAGATCCCCTTGCGAGGCCCCGACCGCGTCGACCGCGACGAGCCCCGTCACCGCCGCGAGGCCGACCGAAGCTGCCTGCGGGAAGTCGAGGCTCTCCGGCTTCCGCTCGATGAACCCCTCCGCCGGCACGACCACGTACTCGGCGAACGAACCGCTCGACAGGTGCGACTCGTTCGGAGTGATGCCCGCGACCTCGTCTCCGACGGCGAACCGCGTGACTCCCTCGCCGACCGCGTCGATGACGCCGGCGAAGTCCTTGCCGACGACGACCGGGTATCGATGCTCCATCATGCCCCGCGCCATACCAGAGGCCACGAACACGTCGTATCCGTTCACCGAGGACGCCCGAATGCGAACCCGCACCTCGCCCGGCCCGGGTTCGGGCGTCGGGACCTCGATCACCGCCGCCGACGCGTTCTCGTCTGCCAGTCCGAACGCCTTCATGGATCCCTCCCTCGCTGTCGGTCGTGCCCGCCAACTCTCCACCGGAAACGCGCCTGTGCGAGGAAACCTTCCCGGTTCTGGCCTGCGGATCCCCCCATCGAGGCCCGGTTGGCCATGAAGTAGCCTCCGCGGGTGGAGCGGCTTGAGGTGGGTGGCCTCACGATCGCGTACGACCGCCGCGGCGATGGCCCGCCCCTCGTACTCGTCCACGGCGGGTTGATCGATCATCGCGAGTGGAGCCATCAGCTCGACGAACTCTCCGACGAGTTCACGGTCGTCGCATGGGACGCCCCCGGCTGCGGTGTGTCGTCCGATCCTCCCGAAGCCTTCCGGATGGCCGATTACGCCGACTGCCTCGCCGGGCTCATCGAGGGCGCCGGGCTCGAGCGGCCGCACGTGCTCGGGCTGTCGTGGGGCTCGACGCTCGCCCTCGAGCTCTACCGACGCCGGCCCGACATCCCGCGGAGCCTGGTACTAACCGGCGGGTACGCCGGTTGGGCGGGCTCGCTCCCGCCCGAGGAGGTCGCAGAACGGCTCCGGGGATTCCTCGGACAGATCGAGCGACCGGCGCGCGAATGGGTGCGCGAATACATCCCGACGCTCTTGACCGAGCGCGCCCCCACGGGGATGGCCGACGAGCTCGTGGCGATCATGGCGGACTCGCGGCCCGCGGGGCTCCGACCGATGATCCATGCGATGGCCGAGGCCGATCTCCGAGAGGTCCTCCCGACGATCTCGGTACCGACCCTCCTTCTCTATGGCGAGGAGGACGTGCGCTCGCCGATGGAGGTCGCGAACGAGATGCATGCCGCGATCCCCGGATCGACGCTCGTCGTCCTTCCAGACGTCGGGCACCAGTCCAACGTCGAGGCACCAGGCCGCTTCAACGAGGCCGTAAGGACGTTCCTCCGAGAAGCCGGTCCGTGATGTGGGGCCAAGCAGCGGGCCGCGTCGGATCCGATAGACCTTCGGCTACTCCTGGATCACCTCGACCGTGAGCCAGTTCTCGAAGCAGTTGTTCCGCGCGAGCGTCATGACGCCGATCGTCGCGCGGCCGCCGAGCCCCGCCTCCTCGCCGAACACGTCGCGGAACAGATCCGTGGCCCCGCTGGAGACCAGATGCACGTCGTAGAACTCCGGCGTGCACACCACGAAGTTCAGGGAACGCACAAGGCCCTTGACCCGATCGAGGCTCCCGAGAGCGAGCCGGATCCCGGCGAGGCAGTTGAGCGCCGTCATGCGTGCCGCCTCGTACCCCTGCTCCACCGTGACGCCGGCGCCCAGCCGGCCGGGGTGCAGGATCGTCCCGTCCGGCTTCTCCGGGATGTGACCGCTAAGGAACAGCGTCGACCCGACCTGATGGTGGGCCTTCATGCTCCCGTAGCTCGGTCCGTAATACGGCGTGACCGAGTAATCGGGGATCTCGAGCCTGAGCTCTCGCACCCGTCCCTCGTAGTCCGGCATCAGACCTCCTCGCCTCGACAGGGTTGGATCTCGCGTCGTCCTCTTACCATGGATGTCCGATGCCCACTCGAGACGACATCCGCAACGTCGCGATCGTGGCCCACGTGGACCACGGCAAGACCACGCTGGTCGATGCGATGCTCTGGCAATCCGGAGCCTTCCGGGTGAATCAGGACGTGGGCGAGCGGGTCATGGACTCGACCGACCTCGAGCGCGAGAAGGGCATCACGATCCTGGCGAAGAACACGGCCGTTCGCCACGGCGACCTGAAGATCAACATCGTCGACACGCCGGGTCACGCCGACTTCGGCGGCGAGGTCGAGCGCGGACTCACGATGGTGGATGGAGTCCTGCTGCTCGTCGACGCCTCCGAGGGGCCGTTGCCGCAGACGCGCTTCGTGCTGCGCAAGTCGCTCGAGGCGCACCTGCCGGTGATCCTGGTCGTGAACAAGGTAGACAGGCCCGATGCGCGCACCGCCGACGTCGTCGACGAGGTCTATCAGCTCTTCCTGGACCTCGATGCCGACGAGCACCAGATCGAGTTCCCGATCCTGTACGCCGACGCGCGGGCAGGGCGATGCGGACCCGACCCAGAGGATCTGCCGGCCGACCTCGAACCGCTCTTCGACGCTCTGCGCACCCACATCCCGGCGCCCTCGTACGAGGAGGGGCACCCGTTGCAGGCGCTCGTGACGAACCTCGACGCCTCGCCGTACGTCGGGCGGCTCGCGCTCTGCCGGGTTCGGCACGGCACGATCCGTCGCGGTCAGGCGGTCGCGTGGTGTCGTTCCGACGGCACGATCGAGCCGGCCAAGATCGTCGAGCTCTACGTCACGGAGGCCCTCGACCGCGTCGATGCCGAGGAGGCCGGCCCGGGCGAGATCGTCGCCATCGCCGGCATCGACGAGATCACGATCGGCGAGACACTCGCGGATCCCGACGACCCGCGACCGCTCCCGGTCACCCGCGTCGACGAGCCCTCGCTCTCGATGACGATCGGCATCAACACCGCGCCGCTGTCCGGGAAGGACGGCACCAGACTTACCGCCTCGCAGGTGAAGTCGCGCCTGGATCAGGAGGTGATCGGCAACGTCTCGATCCGGGTGCTCGACAGCGACCGCCCCGACCGCTGGGAGGTGCAGGGTCGCGGCGAGCTCCAGCTGGCGGTGCTCGTCGAGATGATGCGGCGCGAGGGGTTCGAGCTCACGGTCGGCAAGCCACAGGTCGTGACGCGGACGGTGGACGGCGCGCTGCACGAGCCGATGGAGCGCGTCGCGATCGACGCGCCCGAGGAGTACCTCGGCGTGATCTCGCAGCTGCTCGCGCTCCGCAAGGGCCGGATGGAGAACATGGTGAACCACGGCACCGGCTGGATCCGCATGGAGCACGTGGTCCCGGCCCGCGCGTTGATCGGCTTCCGGACCGAGTTCCTCACCGAGACGCGCGGCACCGGGCAGCTCCACCACGTGTTCGAGGGGTACGAGCCGTGGCACGGCGAGCTCCGAACGCGACCGACCGGCTCGCTCGTCGCCGACCGCACCGGCCTCAGCACGGGGTTCGCGCTGCAGACGCTCCAGGAACGCGGGCCGATGTTCGTCGGCCCCGGCGAGGACGTCTACGAGGGCATGATCGTCGGCGAGAACGCTCGAGCCGAGGATATCGACGTGAACCCCACCCGCGAGAAGAAGCTCACGAACATGCGTGAGTCCACGTCCGAGCAGTTCACCCGTCTCATCCCCAAGCTCGTGCTCACCCTCGAGCAGGCGCTCGAGTTCATCCGCGAGGACGAGTGCGTGGAGGTGACGCCCAACAACGTGCGTCTGCGCAAGGTCTTGCTCCCTCAGCAGGACCGGGCGAAAGCCGCCCGGCGCGGGCGTCCACCGAAAGAGGCCTGATCTCCCTGGTGGACCGCGTTGACGTCGGTGGGCTGACGATCGCCTACGAACGCCGGGGCCAGGGGCCTCCGCTCCTACTCCTGCACGGCGGGATCTCCGATCACCGCGAGTGGAGCCGGCAACTCGAGGGTCTCTCGGATGCGTTCACGGTTGTCGCGTGGGATACGCCGGGATGCGGCCAGTCCTCCGATCCATCGGAGTCCTTTCGCATGCCAGACTTCGCGGACTGTCTTGCTGCGTTCATCCGCGCACTTGGTCTCGAGTCGCCGCACATCCTCGGACTGTCGTGGGGCTCGACCTTGGCCCTCGAGCTCTACCGGCGGTCGCCCGAGATCCCCAGGACCTTGGTGCTGACGGCCGCGTACGCAGGATGGGCCGGCTCGCTCCCCCCCGCGGTCGTCGCCGAACGGCTCGAAACGTCGCTCCGGGACCTCGTGCTGCCTCCCGAGCAGTACGTTCGAACCTGGATCCCCACCTTGTTCACGGAACGGGCGCCCGTTGAGATGGTCGACGATTTCGTGGCCTCCCTGTCCACGTTCCACCCCGCGGGTGTTCGAACCATGCTGACCGCGATGGCCGAGGCCGATCTTCGGGACGTCCTGCCGAAGATCGACGTTCCGACCCTGCTCCTCTACGGCGAGGAGGACGTGCGCTCTCCGCTATCCGTCGCCGAGGAGCTCAACGCGCAGATCCCGGACTCGACGCTCGTGGTGATGCCGGGCGTAGGGCATCAGAGCAACGTCGAGGCGGCCGATCGTTTCAACGACGAGGTGCGGAGCTTCCTCCGATCGCGGTAGCGCCGCGCTCGGCCGGCTACCCGTCGGCGGTGTTCGACGCCTGATCGTTGAACACGATCCACTCCCCGTCGGGCGACCAGATGGGCACCTCGCCCGTGGGGTGAACCAAGACCCGTTCCGTTGGCTGAGCGAGCTCGATCACGAAGATGCCGCCGCCCGGCTTCGAGAAGACGAGCCGGCTGGAGTCGGGCGACCATCGCGGGAGCCATCCAGGACCGAGATCCATGACCTCGCCGGTCGCGACCTCCATCAGGCCGATCCGAGCCTCCCTGCCGATCTCGCGTTGGAAGGCGATGCAGGTGCCGTCCGGTGACCACGTCGGGAACGCGACGAGCGGCGCGCCGAGCAGGACGTGCGGGTTGGACCCGTCGGCGCCCATCACCCACAGGCCGCCGGCCCGTCCCGGAGGAACGACCCCGCGGATGAACGCGATCTGCTCGCCATCCGGCGACCAGGTCGGATGCGTCTCGTCCAAGTCGTCGTCGATGTGCAGCAGACGCACCTGATCGGTCCCGTCGGCGTTCATGACGTAGATCTCCTGCTTGCCCCCGCGTTCGCTCGCGAAGGCGATCCTGGTTCCGTCCGGCGACCACGCCGGGAACCCGTCGATCGCCGGGTCGTCCGTGAGACGGCGAACGTCGGAGCCGTCGAACACCATCGTGTAGACGTCCGCGCTCGAGGTTTGAGGGCTGTCGCCGTCGACGCGGTGGAACGCGATCCGGCCGCCGTCGGGCGAGATCGAGAACGCGATGTCGCGTTCCGGGTGCGCCCCCAGGCGGGTGAGCTCAGATCCGTCCACCCGGATGCGGAAGATGTCCGTGTCGAAGCACGGATCGCCGAAGAAGCACGGGCCCTCGCCGGGCTGCACGACGGGAACGATGCTGTCCCGACCGCTTCGCTCGTCCCGAAGGACCGAGAGCGTGGCTCCCAACCCCAGCGCAACGAGCGCGAGCGCGAGGGTCCCGGCGGCGATCCGCTGGTTCCGGCGCTTGCGGTCTCGCCGGCGGAGCATCCGGTCGTACGCGGGTTGCGGGACCGGCACGCGTCCTGCGATGCGCCGGAGTGTCTGCTGCGAGCTATCGGTCATCGTCGGTCTCCATCGAGAGCTTCAGGGTCGCCCGGCCGTGCGACGCGAGCGATCGAACGGTGGCCGCGGTGACGCCGAGGACCCCGGCGGCGTCGTCGCTGCGGTAGTCGAGGAGGTCCACGAGGACGAGCGCCATCCGCTGGCGCTCGGGGAGCCGTCGCAGCTCCCGGACCATCTGGTCGCGAAGGTCCGCCGCGGCGAACGGGTCCTCCGGCTGACCAGGCGAGAGTGTTCGCTTCGCGGCGAGCGTGAGCCTTCGGAACCGGCTGCGCGCCCCGTTGAATGCGGTCCGGTACAGGTATGCCTCCGGATCGTCGATCCGGTCCCACCGTTCCAGGACGTGGAGGAACGCGTCCTGCATGAGCTCCTCGGCTTCATGGGTGTTGCCCACGATGAGGTACAGGGCACGGAACACCCGCGCGTGCTGGTCGGCGAAGAGATCCTCGAACGTGAGCGGCGTCGCCTCAGCCTCGGCGTCCGCGTCCTGCGCCAGACTCGATGAGCCTTCCATATGGTCCATGGACTCGCGAGGCCCCGCTTTCGTGGAGAGCTCGTCCGGATCGTGCGCCCGCGTATGCCTCGAGCGCCAGCCGGCGCGGGAGCGCCTATCTTCTCGGAATGGAAACCTGGGACACCCTTCGCGCCCGTCGGAACGTCCGGACGTACACCGACCGGGCGATCCCTGACGAGGACCTCGACCGGATCCTGGAGGCCGCGCGGCGAACGCCGTCGTCGGTGAACCAGCAGGCGTGGGACTTCGTCGTCGTGACCGACCGCACGCGCCTCGTCGAACTGTCGCGCATGTGGCGGTACGCGGCTCACGTCGCGGACTCGGCGGCGACGATCGCCCTCGTCATGCCGGCCACGGATGATCGTGACGAGCGCGACATCATGTCGTACGACCTCGGGCAGGCGACGATGTCGATCATGCTCGCCGCGGCCGATCTCGGCATCGGGAGCGGACACGCGTCCGTCGGCGACCAGGAGCTCACCCGCGGGATCCTCGGCTTGCCCGAGGACCGGGAATGTCCGGTGCTGATCGCGCTCGGGTATCCGGCAGACCGACCGCTCTCGCCGATGAAGCATCCGAAACGTCGAGCGTTCGACGACGTCGTGCACCGCGAGACCTGGGAGCGGGGCGCAGGAGCGTAACTGATAGGGTGGATTCCTCGAGCGCCAGTTCGAGGGTTCGCGTCGAGCGACCGCTGCGCCTCTTCGGCCCAGATCTCGCCCTCCACGGGCCTCACGCTCGTTCAGTGAGGGGCAGGCGCATGACACTTTTCACACGCATCGCGCCGGAAGATCGCTCTCCGATCCAGGACGACCTCGACGAGTACTTCTGTCCGGTCTGCGGCGTCGAGCTCTCGCTCTCGAGCTTCCTGACCGCCGAGCAGGACTACTACTGTCCGTTCTGCGCCACGCGTCAGACGCCCGCCGTCGTCTAGTCGCGTCTCGACGCCTCGCCGACCCGCTCTCGGGTCATCCCGCGGACGCGGCGAGCATCGCCGAGATCTTCCGCACGGACTCGCGCAGCTCCTCGGGGCGCCGAACGCGGAACGGCCACGGGAGCGAGGCCAGCGCCCGAGCCGCAGCGTCGAGATCGTCACTCTGCGCGCGAAGGACGATCGCACCGTCGATCTCCTGCGGATCGCCCACCGTCCGGGGGATCCTTCGTCTCGCCTCGTCCAACGTGGTTTCCAGCACGACCTCGATCTCGACGCCCCACGGGATGCGGGCCATCGATCGCGCCACGTGGTCCGCGGCATCGAAGCCTTCGGGGATCGACGCCCGCTCCCGACGCGCCTCGGCCGACCGCACGCGGTCGACCCGGAACGTTCGGACCTCGTCAGAGCGGTCGTCGTGGGCCGCGAGGTACCAACGGCCACCGTGGAACACCAGGCCGTAGGGCGCGACGATCCGTTCCGTTTCCTCTCGCCCCGGCGTCGCGTACCGCATCGAGACCCGTCGTCCGGCCCGGATCGCCGCCGCGAACGTGAGGACGATCTCGGTCGCCGGCGGCTGCGGCTCTCTCGGCCTCCAGGTCAAGCCCAGGCTCCCCTCGAGCGCACCGACCCGGTCTCGCAACTCCGTCGGAAGCACGCGGAGGATCTTCGCGAGCGCGTCCTCGATCGCCGCCTCCTCGATCGAGATCCCGGTCTGACGGCTGACGACCAGGCCGAGGACGACGGCCGTCGCCTCGGCGTCGGTCAACATCAGCGGAGGGAGCTTGAATCCCGGGCGGAGCCGGTAGCCGCCGTAGGGTCCTCGCTCGGCTTCGACGGGGATGCCGAGCTCCTCGAGCTTGACGGCGTAGCGCCGGACCGTTCGCGGATCGACCTCCAGGCGCTCGGCGAGCTCGCGACCGCTCACGCGCCCACGGGTCTGGAGCAGCTCCAGCATCGCCAGCAGCCGGGTGGCCGGGCGGGAGGCTCCGTCCACGCTCACGCCGGCCCGACTTCTTCACGCATCGTTCACAGACTATCTCGGGAATAGGACCGAAACCGTCCGCATCCGGTCCTAGCGTCTTCGCGCGATCCCGATGACTTCTCAGACGGATCGGAGTCTGGTGGGATGAACGCGACAGCGGTGTGACGTTGTGTCTGGAATCGAACAGGGAGGGGTCATGACGAACGCTGCGATCGAGGCCGAGGGCCTCGTCAGAACCTTCGGAAAGGTCCGGGCGCTCGACGGCATCGACATGGTGGCGCGCGAGGGCTCGGTGTTCGGGCTGCTCGGCCCGAACGGCGCGGGCAAGACGACCGCCATCCGGGTGCTCTCGACGTTGCTCCTGCCGGATTCGGGCCGGGCGTCGGTCGGCGGCTACGACGTCGTGCGGCAACCCGAAGAGGTGCGTCGGTTGATCGGCCTCACGGGCCAGTACGCGGCGGTCGACGAGCTGCTCTCGGGACACGAGAACCTGTACATGCTCGGCCGGCTGCTCGGTTTCCCCGTCTCCGCCGCGAAGGCCCGGGCGACGGAGCTGCTCGATGCGTTCAACCTCTCCGACGCCGCGACCAAGATCGTCAAGCAGTACTCGGGCGGGATGCGGCGCCGGCTCGACCTCGCCGCGAGCCTCGTCGGCCGGCCTCGGTTCCTGTACCTCGACGAGCCCACCACCGGGCTCGACCCGCGGGGCCGCCTCGAGCTGTGGGGCATGATCCGGGAACTCGTGGCCGAGGGAACGACCGTCCTGCTCACGACGCAGTACCTCGAGGAAGCCGACCGGCTTGCGGATGAGATCGTCGTGATCGACCACGGCAAGGTGATCGCGGCGGGAACGCCACAGCAGCTGAAGACGCGGGTCGGCGGACACGTCCTGCAGGCCCGGCCGGCGGAGCCCGCCGATCTGGAGAAGACGGAACGCATCCTCGCCGACTTCGCCGCCGGTGGCGAGAGCACCCACAGCGACGGCGAGCTCGTCACGGTGACGATCGGCGACCGCGCCGCGCTCGGCGAGGTGGTCCGGCGTCTGGACGACGCCGGGATCGTCGTCGACGACCTGTCGCTGCGTCGCCCCAGCCTGGACGAGGTGTTCCTCGCCGTTACCGGACACCTCGCCGAGGGAGAGGCCGAGAGCGAGGGTTCCGAAGAGAGGAGCAAGAGATGAGCGCCACCGCCGTCGTGACACCGAGACGTACGAATGCCCTCAGCAACACGCTCACGATCGCCCGCCGCAACCTCCTGCACATCAAGTCGGACCCCGAGCAGATCGTCGGGATGACGATCCAGCCGCTCATGTTCCTCGTGCTGTTCGTCTACGTGTTCGGAGGCGCGATCGCCGGCTCGAGTCGCGAGTACCTGCAGTTCGCTCTCCCCGGGATCCTCGTGCAGGGCATCGCGTTCACGCCGTTCACCACCGCGCTCGGACTCAACGTGGACTTCCAGCGCGGGTTGATCGACCGGTTCCGCTCGTTGCCGATCGCGCGCTCGGCCGTGATCGGCGGGCGGATCGCGGCCGACGGGGTTCGCATCATCTGGGGCGCGCTGATCCTGATGGGGTTCGGGGTGGCGCTCGGGTTCCGGTTCGGGGGCGGCCTCGCCGGCGCGATCGGCGCGTTCCTCCTGGTGGTCGCGTTCGGCGTGGTCCTGTGTTGGCCGATGGCGTTCATCGGCGTCACCGCGAAGACACCCGAGGCCGTCAACACCTGGGGCTTCATGATCATCCTGCCGCTCACGTTCGCCAGCTCGGTGTTCGCGCGCGTCGAGACCATGCCGGGGTGGCTGCAGGCCTTCGTGAAGGTGAACCCGATCACCTCGGTCGTGGACGCGACGCGCGGGTTGATGCTCGGCGGCCCGGTCGCCGATCCGGTGCTCAAGACCGCGATCTGGCTCGTCGTCCTCACCGCGATCTTCGCTCCACTCGCGATCTACCGCTATCGCCGCCGCATCTGAGGGAGCGGGCGATCGCGAGAGGAAGGCAAGCGGACAGCGCCGGTGATCCCGGGGTCAAGCTCGGCAACCGCGCGCTGAACCGCGCGCTGCTCGAGCGGCAGATGTTGCTACGCCGGCGCAGGGTGCCGGTCCTCGAGGCGGTCGAGCGGCTGGTCGGCATGCAGGCGCAGGAACCGAGGGATCCGTACGTCGCGCTCTGGTCCCGACTCGATCGCTTCCGACCCGAGGCGTTGGCGGAACCGATGGCCGACCGCCGAGTGGTCCGGATGACGTTGCTGCGGGGAACGCTCCACCTCGTGAGCGCCCGAGACGCCCTCGCGCTCCGTCCGGTGATCCAGCCCGTCATCGAGCGCACGTTGTTCGGCTCGAGCCCGCTCCGCACGGCGGTCGGAAGCGTCGACCTGGATGAGCTCCTGGCGCTGTTCGAGGAGCTCTTCGCGGAGAAGCCTCGGACGCGGGCCGAACTCGTGCAGACCGTCGCCGAGCGCTGGCCCGACGTGGACGCCTCCTCCCTCGGCTACGCGATGTACCTGCTGCCGACGGTCCAAGTAACCCCTCGCGGGATCTGGGGACAGAGCGGGCGGTCCGCGTTCTCCACCGTGCAGCACTGGCTCGGCCGTCCACTCGAGAGCTCCGTCGAACCCGACGACATGGTCCTGCGCTACCTGGCTGCGTTCGGTCCCTCGATGGTCGCGGACGTGCAAGTCGTGGTCCGGACTTGACGGGAGTGCGAGCCGGTGATCGAGCGGCTCCGCCCCCGGTTGCGCGCCTTCCGCGACGAGCGCGGCCGCGAGCTGTTCGACGTGCCGGGCGCACCCTTGCCGGACGAGGACACGCCCGCGCCCGCCCGCTTCCTGCCCGAGTACGACAACATCCTCCTCGGTCACAAGGACCGAAGTCGGATGGTCGCCGTCCCCATCCGGATCTGGACCGAGGTCGGCTGGGGCTTCGTGCTCGTCGACGGCTTCGCGTCGGCGAGGTGGAAGGTCGAGCGAAAGAAGGACAAGGCGGCCGCCCTGCGGATCGAGCCCTTCCGGAGGCTCTCGCGCGCCGAGAAGGCGGAGGTGTCCGAGGAGGGCGGGCGTCTGCTCAGCTTCGTCGCCGGCGACGCCGGGTCGCACGACATCCGCTTCGCGCCGGCCTGACCGGGGGCTGGCGTGCCGCTGCTCAGTTTGGTTCCTCCTTCCTTCGGGACGTAGGCTCCGGACGATGACGAAGTACGGAAGCCCCGAGGAGGAGTGGCACGACTTCCTCAGCGGGACCCACCCGCATCTGCAGGACAAAAGTCCGCTTCGCTTCATCCCCTCGAACCCGAGATGCAAGCTCTGCAAGGCTCCGTTCGGCGCGCCCGGCGCGATGATCCTCCGGCGATACGGATACGCACCTTGGGACAAGAACCCGAAGATCTGCGGGCGCTGCTTCAAGGGCCTTGAGATCCACGCGAAGGCGTGTCCCGGGCCGCTCGAGGATCAGGAGATCGGAGGAGCCGAGGTGGAGGTGTCGATGCTGTTCGCCGACGTCCGCGGCTCGAGCAAGCTCGCGCGTCAGATGCCCGTCCTGGACTTCACCCGCCTGATGAACCGCTTCTATCGGGTCTCGAGTGAGGTGCTGTTCGAGGCCGATGGGATCATCGAGAAGTTCGTGGGCGACGAGGTGGTCGCCCTCTTCCTCCCGTTCCTGGCCGGAAGGGAACACACGAGGCGAGCGGTGGAGGCCGCGGAGGGGCTCCTTCGGGCAACCGGGCACGGGTCGACCGAGGGTCCCTGGGTCCCGCTCGGAGCCGGCGTGCACACCGGAACCGCCTTCGTCGGGATCGTCGGCTCGGGCGGCTCGGCCCAGTTCACGGCGCTCGGTGATCCCGTCAACATCGCCGCGCACCTCGCGGCACAGGCGGCGATCGGCGAGGTCCTCGTGACGGCCGAGGCGGCTTCAGCCGCATCCATCCAGCAAGAGGGACGGGAGCGACGTCACCTTTCGCTGAAAGGCCATCCGGTCGACGCGATGGTCATCTCGGCCGCAGGCGCGTCCCCGACCGATCGCTGATCGCACATCTCGAGGCGCCGGAATGGTCCCAGAGGCAAAGTATCCTCGCAGCCATGCCTGCCCCGGGTCCGGAACCGATGCCCCGTTCTGTCGATGAACTGGCGCACCAGGCCGAGGTCGGCGCCGACTACATCGTGAAGCTGATCGAACTCGGTGCCCTCGAGCCGAAGCATGGCGAGGCGATGTACGGCTCTTCGGATGTCGGTCGCGTCCGGATCCTCCACGCTTGGGAGGAGGCAGGTCTCGCGGCTGAGGACGTCATGGGGCTCGTCAAGGCTGGAGAACTCTCGATCTCCTGGCTCGACGCCCCCGTGATGATCAGAGCAGCGCGCCTCGACATGACCTTCCAGCAGCTCAGTTCCGAGGAGGGGGTGTCGATGACGATGCTTCGATCCCTCTACGAGGCCCTGGGGTTCGCTCCGCCCGAACCTTCCGATCGCATCAAGGCGGGCGATCGTGAACTCGTGCATCTCGTTCAGGCGTTCCTGGATGCCGGAGCCGGGGAAGGACCGACGCTGCGGCTGCTCCGGGTCGATGCAGACAGCATGCGCCGCATCGCTCAGGCCGAAGCCGAACTCTTCGAAGCCGAGATCGAGGAACCGCTTCGGCGCTCTGGGCGGAGTGAGCGCGAGCTGCTCGATTTCGGGGCTCGCTTCGGAAGTCGCGTCAACCCTCAACTGGAGCGCACGATCGCAGACATCTACCGCCGGCACCGAGAGCACGTCTGGATCGAACATTCGATCAACCACGCCGAGGTCGCTCTCGAGCGTGCCGGCCTCTTCGAGAAGGTTGCGAAGCCCCCGGCCATCTGCTTCGTGGATCTCACCGGCTATACGCGCCTGACCGAGGAACGAGGAGACGAGTTCGCCGCCGAACTCGCGGCGAAGCTCGCATCTCTCGTCGAGGACATCTCTCGTCGCCGTGGCGGACGACCGATCCGTTGGCTCGGGGATGGCGGGATGTTTCATTTCAAGGAGCCCATCGCCGCCGTTCTCGCGGGCCTTGACATGGTCGAGAGCGCTCCCGATGCAGGTCTTCCACCGATGCATATCGGCATCCATACCGGACCCGTCATCTTCCAGGACGGAGACGTGTACGGCAGGACCGTGAACCTGGCCTCGAGGATCGCCTCCCACGCCACCGCAGGACAGGTCTTGGCGAGCGAGGAAACCGTCCGCCGCTCCTCCGGAACGGACGCTCGTTTCGAGCCTCTCGGCTCTGTCGCGCTCAAGGGTCTGTCTCGGCCCCTGGATCTCTATCAGGCGTACCGGGCAGGGTGATCGATCGTGGGGATGACGGCACGCTTCCTTCGCGTGCAACCCGGGAGAGGGACGAAGCGTCGGGCTGGTCGTCTCGTTGATGTTCGTGACCCTCCTCGGCCAGACGGTCGGCGAGAGCGGCGTCAGCGCCCTGTTCTTCGACCGCGTCGGCGCCAACGCGCTCCCGTTGATGTACCTGGCCCAAGGAGCGACGGGATTCGCAGCGGTGATCGCGCTCGCGGGAGTGCTCGGCCGTTTCGACCGCCGTCGCGCCTACGCGGCCATCCCGATCTTGATCGTGGTGATCGTGCTCGCGGAGCGCGCCGCTCTCGCGACGGACCCGGGATGGATCTATCCCGTGCTCTGGCTGACCGTCACGGTTGCCGTGCTCCTGCAGTCCCTCTTCCTGTGGGGAACGGCCGGCGTGGTCACCGACACCCGCCGCGCGAAACGGCTGTTCCCCTTGTTCGGGGCCGGCGGCATCCTGGGATCGGTGGTTGGCGGGCTCGTGACGCGCCCGCTCGCCGCGACGATCGGAACCCCCAACCTCCTGTTCGTATGGGCCATCTCGCTCGTCGCCGGCGGCTTCCTCTGCGCGGCCGTGTTGGGGATCCGCATACGCCGAGGTCCTCGCCACCGGTTGCGCCGCAAGCCGCCATCGGCGCTCGAGGACATCCGGCAGGGGCTGTCGTACGTGCGGCGCTCACGCCTCCTGGTCTGGATGACCGTCGCCGCCGTCCTGTTCTCCGTCCTCTTCTACTCGCTCTACCTACCGTACGCGCAGGCCGCAACCGCTCGATTCCCGGACCGCGAAGAGCTCGCCGGCTTCTTCGGGGTGTTCTGGGCGAGCGTGACCGCCGCCGCATTCCTCATGTCGGTGTTGCTGACGAACCGGCTGCTCGGATGGTTCGGCGCGGCAGCGATGGTGCTCGTCCTGCCGATCCTGTACGCAGGCGGGTTCGGCGTGCTGCTCGTGGGCTCGTCCTTCGCGACCCTCGTCGCGGTCCGTTTCGGGGTCACCGTCTGGCTCCAGGGCGTGAGCTCACCTGCGTGGGAGACACTCGTCAACGTCGTGCCCGAGACGCGACGCGACCAGGTTCGCGCGTTCCTCAACGGTGGCCCGACGCAGGCGGGAACCGCGATCGCCGGGATCGTAACGCTCGTCGGCCAGCAGGCATTCTCTCCACGGCAGCTATCGGTCATCGGATTGGCCGTCGCAGGTATCACGATCGTGGTGACCTGGCGGATCCGTCGCTCGTACGCGCGGGCGCTCGCCGAGGCGTTGCGGGCCGGGCGACCCAGCGTGTTCGAAGGGGATGCCGTCGAAGGGGTTCTGGTTTCTCCCGACCGCGACGCTCAGGCGGTCGGCTTGGCGCTCGAGGCGTCGGCCGACCCGGATCCGCAGGTCCGGCGGCTGGCGGTCGAGATGCTGGCGCAAAGCGCTGCCGACGCGCGCGCGCGAGAAACCCTCGTTCGTCTGGTCGCGGATGGCGACGCCGTCGTCCGGGCGCGCGCGATCCGAGCCCTAGGACGTGCTGGTTCGCTCGAGCGCGCGTTGCTGGAGCGTGCGCTCGATGACCGGGACGCTTGGGTTCGCCGCGCCGCGGTGATCGCGCTCGGGGATGCGTCGAAGGATCCGGCGATCACGTCGCGGCTCGTGAAGCTCACCGAAGACGCTGATCCCGACATGGCCGCAGCGTGTTGCGTGGCCCTCCTCGACGGGCCGGCGAGCGGCGAGGCGGCCGGAACCCTCCGCCGGCTACTGACCGACGCCGACCCCGACGTTCGCGCGGCCGCGCTCCGTCAGCTGAACCTCGCATCGTCGGCGGCCGTCATCGAGTTCGTCGAACCGATGCTGGACGACGGATCGCCCACGGTCCGGGTCCAGGCGTTCCGAACGCTCGGGTCGGCCTCGCTCGAGACGGGCGTCTCCCGCGCCGTCGATGCGCTGGACTCTCAGGATGGAGCGGTCCGTGACGCGGCGTTCGAGGTCCTCGTCGGTTCCGACCTCCGCAACCATGAGCCGGCTCTGCTGCAGTCGGCGCGGGCACACGGATCGCTGGCGACCCGCGATCACGAGCTCGCGCGTTCGATCCCCCCGAACGGCGAAGCGTCGAGGCTGCTCCGTGACGCACTGGTGGATCGAGGCCGCCGGAACGCGCTTGCGGCGCTCTCGGCCCTCGCCCTGTTGAGCCGGGATCGGGCGGCGATGCGTGCCGCCCTCGACAACCTGCGCGCGACCGACCAAACCCAGCTCGCGAACGCGCTCGAGGCGCTCGAGACGAGCGAGCACCGGTCGTTGATCCGCCAGCTCCTTCCGCTGTGGGAGTCGGGTGGGGCTCCCGCGACACGCCGAGATGATTGGCTTTCGATCGCTTCTCGGGACCAAGACCCGATGATCCGGGCGTGCGCGGAGCTCGTCCGGTCGAACGAAGGGACGGTGAACGACATGGCACGCGCTCGAACGTCGATGTCCCCGATGGAACGTGTCCTTGCCCTGCGCAAGATCCCGCTGTTCGCCGAGCTGTCGCCAGCGGACCTGCAGAGCGTGGCGGCGATCGCCGAGGAACGCACGTACGCCGACGGCGAGGTCATCGCGGGCGAGGGGGAGGTCGGGGATGAGCTCCACCTCGTGACCGACGGCACGGTCGCCGTCGTGCGCGTATCCGGAGGCGCGACATCCACGGTCGCCCGCCGAGGGCCGGGCGATGTCGTGGGGGAGATGTCGATCATCACGCGGACCCCAAGGATCGCCTCGCTGGTCGCCGAAGGCGACGTGCGGACCCTCCGGATCGGGCATCGCGAGTTCGAGACCATGATCCGCGAACGTCCCGAGGTGTCACTCGCGGTCATGCGGGTGCTCGCCGAGCGGCTCGGCGTGCAGACGGCGGAACGCGACGGTCCGGGAGCATCGTGAGCCGCGACATGGATGAGGAGAGCGTGATCCTCCGGCCGGTCGCCCAGGGCGACCTTCCGATCCTCTTCGAGCATCAGCGTGACCCGGAAGCGAACCGGATGGCGGCATTTCCGGCGCGAGACTGGGATGCGTTCATGGCGCACTGGACGAGGCTCCTCGGCGACGACAGCCTCGTGAAGAGGGCCGTCGTCGTGGACGGGCAGGTGGCCGGCAACATCGGGAGCTGGGAACAGGACGGGCGCGTCGAGATCGGCTACTGGATCGGGCGGGAGTTCTGGGGCAAGGGGATCGCAACCCGCGCGCTGGGCGCGTTCCTCGGCGAGGTGCCCACCCGCCCATTGTGGGCGCACGTCGCCGCGCACAACGTCGCGTCGATCCGCGTCCTGGAGAAATGTGGGTTCCGAGTCACGGACGAGCCGCTCGAGCCATCGGACGAGCCCGAGGACGGGATCGCCGAGGTCACGCTGAAGCTCGAGTCGTGACCGCGAGCCGTCAGCTCGCCGACCGCGAACTCTCCCCTTCGGCCTCGCGACGGGCGATCTCCTCCCGGACGACCGGCGCGACCTCGGTTCCGAAGAGCTCGATCGATCGCATGATCCTCTCGTGCGGGATCGAGCCGACGCTGAACTGCAGCAACACGCGGTCGTGATGGAAGATGTCCCACTGGAACAGGATCTTCTCGACGATCTGCTGCGGCGCGCCCACGAAGTCGGAACCGCGGAGCGTCGCCGCCTGCTCGTAGTCGGCTCGCGTCATCGGCGTCCATCCGCGCTCTTTCCCGATGCGGTTCATCGTCGCGCTCACCGCCGGGAACGACTCCTCGATCGCCTGCTGCGGGTCCTCGGCGATGTAGCCGTGCGAGTTGATGCTCAGCGGAGGAGGCGGGTCGTGTCCGGCTCGAACCGCGGCCTGGCGGTGGAGCTTGGCGAACGGCGCGAAGCGCTCGGGCATCCCGCCGATGATCGCGAGCGCCATCGGCAGCCCGAGCGTCCCGGCGCGGATCGCGGATTCCGGGTTCCCACCCACGGCCACCCAGATCGGGATGCGCTCCTGGAACGACCGTGGGTAGACACCGACGTTCTCCATCGGCGCCCGGTGGCGGCCCTGCCATGTGACGCGCTCGGACTCGCGCACCTTCAGGAGCAGGAGCAGTTTCTCGATGAAGAGCTCGTCGTAGTCCTCGAGGTCGTAGCCGAAGAGCGGGAACGACTCGATGAACGATCCGCGCCCGACCATGATCTCGGCCCGGCCGCCGGACAGCAGATCCAGCGTCGCGAAGTCCTGATACACCCGGACGGGCTCGTCCGAGCTCAGCACCGTCACCGCGCTCGTCAGTCGGATCGTCTTCGTGCGCTCGGTCGCTGCAGCGAGCACGATCGCGGGTGAGGAGACCGCGAAGTCGGGACGGTGATGCTCACCGACGCCGAACACGTCGAGCCCGACGCGGTCGGCGAGCTCGATCTCCTCGATGAGGTTCCGGAGGCGGTCCGCCGGAGCCAGCTCCTCGCCCGTGATCGGGTCGGGCGAGAGCTCTGCGAACGTGTAGACCCCGAGCTCCATCCCCGGATGCTCTCACCTCGGCTCCCTCGGCAGCGCGAGACGCCGTCCCCTGCGGGTCAGGCCACGACCGACATCTCGGCGCCGGCATGCCGGTCACGATCGCGTGCGAGAAGTCGCTTCACGACGTGCGCCGCGTCGCGCCCGACCCCCGGGATCGTCTCCGAGGTGGCCGCGAACTGGAAGGTCAGGCCGACGAAGTACAAGCCGGGCTCGGAGGCGACGACGCCGCGGTCATGAAGCGGTTCGCCGTCCTCACCGAAGACGGGGAGATGGATCCACGAGCGGTCCTGCCCGTACCCGGTGCACCAGATCACGTTCGTCACCTCGAGCACTCGCCCGTCCTCGAGCACCGGTGAACCATTCTTCGCGCCGATCGTCTTCGGAACCCGCTCGACACCGGCCGCGATGATCTCCTTCGGCTTGACGCGAACCAGGGGACCGCCCTGTGACAGGAACTTCCGCCGCGCCTTCCGGCCCACCGGGGTCCGCAGGGACAGCACGTGCTGTCCGACGAAACGGACGATGCGGATCAGGACGAACCGCGCAAGGACCGTATCGATGTGGAACGGGATGTGGCCGGTGCTCCGTCCGGACAGCCACGTGCGGTGGGTACGGACGACCTCGAGCGAGATGTCGGCCCCGGAGTTGCCCGCGCCTACGACGAGCACACCGCCCTCGCGCAGCTGGGATGGATTCCGGTACTGGTCCGAGTGGAGCTGGACGATCTCGGGATCCAGCTGGCGTGCGAACGCAGGGACCCGAGGCTCGTGGTGCGCTCCCGAGGCCACGATCACGTGGTCGGCCTCGTACCGTTTGCCGCCCGCGGTCACGACGTACCGATCGCCGTCCCTCACCAGTCCGTCCACCCGGACGCCGGTTCGGACCGGAAGGTCGAACCGCGACGCGTACGCCTCGAGGTAGTCGGCCATCTCGTCTTTCGTCGGAGCGGGGGCCGAGCGTGGGCCGGGGAAGCGGAGTCCGGTCAGGCCGTCGTACCGGGCGGGTGTGAACAGGCGCAGCGAGTCCCAGCGCTTGCGCCACGCGTCGCCGACGCGCTCGTTGCCATCGAGGATCACGAAGTGCCGTCCCGCCTTCTGCAGGTGGTAGCCGGCGGAGAGTCCGGCCTGACCGCCACCGATGACGACCGTGTCGAACCGTTCCGAGCTCATGTCGTCCATGCCCGCCTCCTGGTTCCTCGTCGTATCGAGGACCGTAGGCGCGGCGCGCGATCCGTTCATCGCTCGAACGAACCAACTCGGCGGAGGGCGTCGTGGTGAGGAATCACCACCTGGGGCCCCGGATCAGGTCAGACCGTGCTCGAAGGCGAAGGCGGTCGCGCCCGACCGCGACGACACGTCGAGCTTCACGAACATGTTCTGGAGGTGCCGGGCGACCGTGTGCTCGCTGATCACGAGCTCGACGGCGATGTCGCGGTTGGTCTTGCCGGCCGCGACCAGGCGGAGCACCTCCGCCTCGCGCGGCGTCAACCCACGCGGGAAGTCCTGGGGTCCGGCCAGGAGCCCGGAGGTCGTCTCGGCATCGGGGACGGCTCCCAGTCGCTCGAACGCCGCGAGCGCGGCGCGCAGCTCGAGCTCGGCATCCTCCTCGTCGCCGGCAGCTCGCAACGCGAGACCGCACAGCACACGAGCCTTGGCGGTCTCGTACGGCAGCTTCAGCTCCTGCCACGTCGCGCATCCACGGCGAAGGCTTCCGAGGGCAGCAGGGAGGTCGGCCTCGGCGAGACGCACCGCCCCGTCTGCGATGGCTGCCGAAGCCGCGAGCGCCGGCGTCTCGAGATCCCTCGCGATGGTCTTGAGCTCGTCCCTCGCCGCTCTGGCCCCGTCAAAGTCTTCGGCCGCGAGCGCGACCTCAACTTTGGCCGCGAGGAGTCGCGCGCGCTGCGGCGCGGTCGACGGATCGCCGCTCTCCGTGAGGCCGAGGGCGGTTTGGGCGGCCTCGACCTTTCCCTGCGCCAGCCTGAGGAGGGCAAGACCCGGCTGCGGCGCGAGTCCGAACGAGTGTGCGCGCGCGAACGCCTCCTCGGCGCCCGCATAGTCACCGGTCCTGCGCCGGATCTCTCCGATCTCATAGAGGGCGGGTGCGGCCGCAGCCGGATCCAGGCGGGAGAGCTCTTCCACGGCGCGTGCCGCCTCCGCCTCGGCCTCCGACCACGCGCCACGGAGCCTCGCAACCTGGGCTCGGCTGACCCGACAGATCCCGTGGAACGGGGACTCCGACGAGATCGTTTCGCACCACGCTCGGGCGGCCTCACTCCACTCTCCCGCTCGACGGACGTCCTCCAGCAGCAGGCAGGCTTCGATGACGTTGCAGTAGATCGCTCCCGTGAAGTAGTCGCTCAACTCACCGGCGACGACGGAAGTCATCGCCTCGTCGAGCAACGGAAGACCCTCGGAAACCCTGCCGGCGGCGATGTGGACCAGCCCCTGCGTGTGGATGGCCATCGCGAGGAGGTTCCGCTCGCCGAACCGCTGTCCGATCGCGACGCCCAGGGTTGCGAGCGCAAGTGCTGAGTCGAGCTCGCCGCCGAACCGCGTGACCGTTGCCTGGATCACCGCGAGGAAGCCCTGCTCGACGCACTCGGGTTGTTCGTTCAGGTGCCGCTGCGCGCGCCCGAGCCATCCGGCTCCGACCGCGGGCTCTCCCCGCAGGAAGTGCTCGATGCACAGACGCAGCGCACAACCGGCCGCCCGGAGTTCCTCGCCTGCCTCCGTGTAGCTCGTGTACGCACGCTGTCTCGCGGCGATCGACTCGTCGATCTTCGACAGCCACCAGGCCGAGTCCGCGAGACCCTCCAGGTCCTGCGGCGAGAGGCCAGGCTGGTCGAGGGCCATGAACGCGTCGTACGCGTCGCCCCACGCCTCACGCAGGACGGCCTCTCGAGCCAGATCGATGTTGGCCATGCGCTTTGCCACGGTCCCCCGATGCGGCGTGTTAGCCGAGTCCGGCGCCGCTCATCCTAGCCACCGGGTCCCGTCCGAGCGCATCCGGCCGTGAGGCGCGATGCAGGCGAAAGACCACCGCGGCTGACGTCGTCGTCGAGAAGGAGACCGACGCCGACCAGGGATCGCGTTCGAGTACTCGTCGACGCCGACCTGAACGAGACGTCGCCCGAGATGGAAGGCCGCCGCTACGACCGGGGCGCGTGCTCCCGCTCGGCGGCCTCACGCTCGGCGGCCTCACGCTCGACGAGGGCTCGCTGGCGCTCGGCTTCGGTCACGTCGACGCGGTCGGCCGGCACCTCAGGGACGCGGTCCGTTTCCACCACCGTCACCGCCGGCTTCTTCGTCTTGAGATCGGTGTTCTCTCGCTCGAGCTCGGACACCCGGTGCCTGAGAGCCCGACGGCGACCCCGGCTGCCCCGGGACATCCCGATGCCGAGGACGACGAACAGGACGGCGAGCGCACCCAGCAACGCCGCGCCCAGGACGACCTGCGTCTCGTTGAACGTGAACGAGCCTCCGAATAGCGAGAACGTGCGCTCGGCAGCTCCGGCGAGGTCGTTCTCGACGGCGAAGTCCACCACCACGCCTGCCGCGAGGAGCCCGAGAAGGATCAACGCGATACCCATGGGCGCCACCTCCTTGAGTCCTCAGCAGTACCCAGGTTCGGCCCTCGGGAACCGCCCCGTGAACGAGCGCGTTCCGCCGGGCGTAGGCGAACGGCTACAGGCGGAGCGCCTTCGGCCTGGACAACAGCACGTCGGGGTCGTTCCAGTCGACCCCGGCAACGTCGATGTAGAGCTCGATCTCGTTCCCGTCCGGGTCGGCGATGTACAGGCTGTGTGTCATGCCGTGGTCGGTCGCGCCGGCCACGGGAACCCCGGCGTCCAGCAGACGCTTGAGCATCGCGCGCAGCTCCTCGTCCGTGTCCCCGACCTTCAGCCCGAAGTGATACAGCCCCACCCGGCGGCCGGGCGGGATCGGCGCGGCGTCCTCGCCGACATCGATGAGGAGCAATTCGTGATGCGTTCGACCGCCCGAGAACATCGCGGCGGGGAAGCCGATGGAGCCTTCCCCAACGACCTGCCGCCAGCCGAGCACGTCCCGGTAGAACGCTACCGACCGTGCGAGGTTGCGGACGTACAGGACGACATGGCCCAGCTCCTTCACTCCGACGCCGTCTTCGTCACCCATGCATCCACCCTAACGTCGCGGGATCCCCTCGCGCCGGGTCACGTGCCCGTTGAGCCGGTCATGCCGTGCCGACCGGGCGGTAGCCGCTCGAGTCGACGTCCACTTGGGACCACCCGAGCCGGCGGATCGCATCGAGGAGTCGAGGGAGCCGCGGGTGCCGGTTGAGGCGCTCGACCTCGTGGCGCTCGACCTCGATCGATGCGTTCGCCCCGAGGTGACGGACGCGCACGAGGTCAAAGCCCAGGGCGCGCACCTCGCGCTCGGCCGCGTCGATCCGTCCGAGGAGTTCCGACGTGATGCGGATCCCACCGGTGACTCGCGACGAGAGACAGGCGAGCGCCGGCTTGTCCGCCACGCGGAGCCCGAGACCGCGCGCGATCTCGCGGACGACGGCCTTCCCGACGCGTTCCTCCAGCAGGGGGTTGTGGATCCCGGCTCGCTCGCCGGCCCACAGGCCCGGCCGGAAGTCGTCCAGATCGTCCGCGTTCGCGCCGGCGAGGACGACGTCGTCCTCGGCCGACGTGGCCGCGATCCGTCCGAGCGTCGCGTAAAGCTCGGCCTTGCAGTGGTAACAACGCATCTCGTCGTTGCGCGCGTACGTTTCGCGCTCGACCTCGTGGGTCTGCACGGTGCGGTGCGCGACCGACAGGTCCGACGCGACCGCCGCCGCGAGCTCGAGCTCTCCGGCCGGGTAGCTGGGCGACACGGCCGTCACAGCGGTGACCGAACCCGGCCCGAGCGCGCGAGCCGCGAGCGCCAGCACGAGCGAGGAATCCACTCCCCCCGAGAACGCGACGAGCGCGCGATCGCCGTAAGACCGGATCCGCCGTTCGAGCGCCTCGCGTGGCGCGATCGCACTCCTCACGGTGCCGATCGTTCCAACAACCGATGCGCGAGCGCGGACGCGGCCTCGTGCACCGCCCGCACGGGACGTTCCAGCTTGCGCGCCGCCTCCACCACGTCCGCATGCTCCGGCTTGGCCGAGATCGCGCGCCCGTCCAGGAACCCGACCTTCACGCGGATCCTCGGACCACCCTCTTCGAGGTCGACCTCGACCACACGACGTTCGAGCTCCCGTCGCGCGACCTCGCTGACGCGGACGCCGAGCGTCGAGGTCGACTCGAAGAACGCGCACCGAACGTCTTCGAGCGCGGCCGTGTCGCTCAGCGCCGACAACGTCACGGCCGGGCGCCCGCGCTTCATCACGATCGGCGTCCACCACGCGTCGAGCGCACCGGCCGAAAGCAGCGCCTCGATCGCGTTCGGTACGAGCTCCGGTGAGAGGTCGTCCACGTTGGACTCGACGACCAGCAACCGCCGGTCGAGACCCGCGAGCTCCATGGTCGGCGTGCCGAGCAGAACCCGCACTACGTTCGCGACCCCGGATGGGTCGCTCGTGCCCGCCCCGGTTCCCACGGACTCGAGGCGCATCGACGGGATCTCGTCGGCGGGCCGGCCGAGCGCGGCGAACAACGCGGCCGCGGTGGGCGTGACGGGTTCGGGAAGATCAGGGGCTTCGCAGGGCCGCAACGCGAAACCGCGCAGGAGGTCGAGGGTCACCGGCGCCGGCGACCCATGTCCGCCGTGCGGATCGTCGATGCCGTGCGGCTCGGCGCTGTGTTGCGTGTCGCTCACCAGGACGGGAAGCGCCGAGACGAGGATCGTGTCGACGTCGAGCTCCGCGAGGGCCGCTGAGACTCCGACGACGTCGACGAGCGTGTCGTCCGCGCCGAGCTCCTCCAGCCGCACCTCCTCGAGCGGGACGCCGTGCACGCGCGCCTCCGCCTCGCCGAGGCGCGTGAGGACGGCCGACGCACGAGCGCGAACGCCATCGGGGAGCCCTGCGCGTTCCACGGCCGCCAGCAGGCCGAGCGGGCCCCGCCGCGCGTGTGGGTCGTCCAGGCCGGGAGGGAGGCGGAGCGCGAGCGCGCGGAGCCCTCCTCGCGTGACCTCTGCTGTGCCGATCTCGACGCGCCGGCCGAGCGCCGAGGAGACCGCGTCCTCGACGGGTGCGGCGGGTGTACCCGCATCGAGCAGCGCCGCGAGCAGCATGTCGCCCGCGGCCCCGCCCTCGACATCGACGTAGAGCGATCTCACCCGCCCGCTCCGTTCGCTCGGCGCGCGATCATCGACGCGATGTAGCCCGCGCCGACGCCGTCGTCCACGTTCACGCATGCGACGCCGGGGGCACAGGACGAGAGCATCGACAGCAGTGCGGCGAGGCCGCCGAAGTTCGCGCCGTAGCCGACGCTGGTGGGGCAGGCGATCACGGGGCAGGTCGCGATGCCGCCTACCACGCTCGCGAGCGCGCCTTCCATCCCGGCGACGACCACCACCGCGTCCGCGGCCGAAAGCGACTCGCGGGCCGCATCGAGACGGTGCAGGCCGGCGACGCCGACGTCCGCGACGATCTCGGCATCCGCGCCCATGAGGCAAGCCGTGAGCTCCGCCTCCTCCGCGACCGCGAGATCGGAGGTCCCCGCCGTCACGACGAGGACGCGCCCTCGCGGCGTGGGAACGTTGCGAGAGATCGCCACGCATCGGGCCCGTGGCCGCTCGACGACCTCAACGCTGTGGGCGGTCGCTACCGCGCGGACGGCACCGATGTGCTCGGGGTCGGCGCGAGTGACGAGGATCGGTCCGTCGTTCCCGTTCAACAGCTGCCCGACGATGGCTCCGACCTCGGCGGGGAGTTTGCCCTGTGCGTAGACGATCTCGCAATGACCTTGGCGAAGCTCGCGGTGGTGATCGACCTTGGCGAATCCGAGATCGGCGAACGGCAGATCCCGGAGCTCCTCAGCCGCTCGATCGGCCGCGACCTCGCCGGTCGCGACACGCTCGAGGAGGCCTCGAAGGCGTTCCTCGTACGCCGACGTGGTCGCCACGAGCCCAGACGATATCGAGCCGGCGCGCGGCTGGCCTCGAGCCCACGGTCCGCGCCCGATCGCGAACGCCGTCGCGGGTCGCGGGCACCGTCCCCGACGGAGTACAACGACGCTGATGTCCGCCACCTCGACGACGCAGTCCTTCGGCCGATCTCGTGCCGCCGTCACGGCCACGTTCGCGGCTCACGCCCTGGTCGCGGGCAGCGTCGGCCCATGGATCCCGCGGTTGAAGGCCGAGAGCGACCTCGACGCGGCGGGGCTCGGGATCGCGCTGACCGGCTACGCGGTCGGGCTCGTCCTCGGAACGCGGCTCGCCGGGCCGGCGCTTCGATGGGCCGGAGGGCGCCGTGTCGTCCGGATCGGGATCCCGCTGTTCGCCCTCGCGCTCGCGGCGCTGCCGTACGCGGAGGGTCTGAGCGTGCTGGTCGCGGCGTTCGCGGCGCTCGGGGTCGCCAGCGGGCTCCTCGACGTCGCGATGAACACGGAGGTCGTAGCGGTTGAGCAACGGTTCGACCGCCGGATCATGTCGATGATGCACGGGACATGGAGCGTCGCGATGCTCGCGGGGGCGGCGCTCGCGTCTGTGGCGCTCGCGGTGGGGATGTCGATCCGCGTGGCCCTTCCACTAGTGGCGGCACTGCTGGTGGCCGGGAGCTTTCCATTGCTTCGATGGCTCCCCGCACCGCACGAGGCTCCGAGCGACCTCACCCAATCACCGTCGACTTCGGACGCGCGGCCGATGGGACGCGTGCTCTTGCTCTGTCTCGTCGGGTTCGGCGCGTTCCTCACCGAAGGGGTTGCCGCCGAGTGGAGCGCGGTGTACCTGAACGAATCGGTCGGCACGGGCCTCGCGACGGCGGGTCTCGGCGTCGTCGCCTTCTCGGTCGGGATGACGATCTCGCGGTTCACGGCAGACCGACTCTCGATCCGGTTCGATCCGACGGTCCTCGTGCGGGTCGGAACCACGGTCGCGGCGGTTGCGCTGATCACGGCGGTCGTCGTGAACGAGGTCATCGTCGCCATGGCGGCCCTGACACTCATCGGGCTCTTCGTCGGGCCCGCCGTTCCGCTCGCGTTCCGCGCGGCCGGCTCCATCGTCCTCGGGCCCGGTCGAACCGCTCTCGGCCTCGTCGTCACCGCGGGCTACGTCGGGTCGATTGTCGGTCCGCTCGCGGTCGGATTCACGGCGGATCAAGTCGGGCTCAGGACGGCGTTCGCGATCCCGGCGGCGACGTGCCTTCTCGCAGCGATCGGCGCGAGCGCACTTCGCGAGGACCGAACGTCCGCGACGTGACCCCGCCACGGCGGCCGACTGCGCCGAGGCTAGACGGCGCGCATGCGGTTGTTCCGTGCCTGGTGCTCCACCTCGGCCAGCCCCATCGCCTCCAGGACCGGCGGAACGTAGTTGCCGAACCGGCCACGCAGGCCCTTCTTCAAGCCGTACCAGCCACCCACCGGATTGTCGGATGACCGCGCCCACGATTCGACGGTCCCGTCGGCAGCGGGCTTCTGCTCGTCCGCGCTGCCGAGCGGCACCCAGTCGCCGTTCGCCTTCAACATCGCGTGCAGGTCCTCGATCGCGCGCAGGTGGTAGCGGACCTCGGTCTTGCCCACCTGGGCAACGAGCGCCGGTGGATCCGACGACTCGTCGCGGTACGCCGTGAACTCCGACTGTCCGCTCGGGGTCTTCAGGACCCAGGGCTTCTGTTCAGTGCCGTCCCCCTTCGCAGCCATACCCACTTCCTCCCTGTGGCGGCAGATCGACGACCCAATGCCACGCCTGTCGGCTCGACTACGAGACCACCGCGGGCGGCGGAGGTACCGTGGACGTCTCGACGACCAACGACCCGGCCGGCCGGCGGGCCGCGACGACGAGCGCGCCCAGGCCGAAGATCGCGGTGACGATCCAGACCAGACCGCCGACGACCGGGATCAGCGCCGCGAGCCGGAGGATCCCGAGCCCGGCGAGGAACGCGAGGAGTGCCGAGGTCGGGGGCTTGATCAGGAGCCGTCCGAGGGCGAGCGCGCCCACGATGTACCCCACCGTGTAGATGAGCGCCAGTCCCAGCAACACGAAGATCCCCAGCGGGATCCCGACGATCGTGACGAGCGCGATCACGGCGACGATGGGGATCAAGAAGAACGCCGCGGCGCCGAATCCGAAGCCCGCACCCATCCTCGTCCGGACCACATCGACGATCGCGGGGTCCAGCCTGGGCGCGAACAGCAGGATGAGCAACCCGAGGATGAGCGTGGAAACGGAGTAGCCGATCCACCACGCGATCCGGCCCGCGAACCCCAGGTCCTCCCATTCGATCCGGTTCGCGATGTTCTGGACGCTGCCGCCGACCGTCGCGCCCTCTTCGATCTCCGGGTCCTGCTGGCTCGCGACGTCCCCGCCCACCTCGGCGCCCGATCGGATGAAGATGCGGCCGTTGAAGACGACGACGTCCTCCTGCACCGTCCCGGAGATCTCGGTCCGTCCGTTGAAGACGACGAGCGACTCCGTCACGGTCCCCTCGATGACGACGGGGCCGTTGAAGACGACCACCGTGCCCACGGTCTCGCCCTCGGGAACCACGAGTCCTCCGGTGAGGACGACCTGTTCGTCCTCATCGCGTTCGATGGCTCCGTCCTGCGCCGCCGCGGGCGAGGCCAGCGCGAGGGCGATCACGACCCCCGCGACAGCGATGAGCCACGCTCGTGCGTCCCAGCCGGCGATGCTTCCTCGCGTCTCACGCATGGCTCCCGCCTCCCGGACGGATCGACCCGCCTCCACTCCACCCTAGGACCGCCCGGGGCTCACCGCCAACGGAGCCGCTGGGGGTGTCGCCCTCTACGATGCTCCGGTGAAGCGATGCCCCGCGTGCGGAGAGGAGAACGCCGACCGGGCCCGGTTCTGTCACAGCTGCGCGACGCCCCTTTCGGGAACCGAGGAACGATCGGGAGAGGTGCGCAAGGTCGTCACGGTGGTCTTCGCCGACGTCACCGGCTCGACGGCGCTGGGCGGCCGGCTCGATCCCGAGCCACTTCGGCGCGTGATGGGCCGCTATTTCGACGAGATGTCGGCGGTGATCGAACGCCACGGCGGCGTCGTGGAGAAGTTCATCGGAGACGCGGTGATGGCGGTCTTCGGCATCCCCCGCCTCCACGAGGACGACGCCCTTCGAGCCGTTCGCGCGGCGTCCGACATGCGCGCGGCGCTCGAGAAGCTCAACGTCGAGCTCGAACGCGATCACGGGGTCGGGATCGCAGCCCGGATCGGCGTGAACACCGGAGAGGTCGTCGCCGGCGACCCGTCGTCCGGGCAACGACTCGTGACCGGTGACGCCGTGAACGTCGCCGCGCGTCTCGAGCAGGCGGCCGCTCCGGGCGAGATCCTGATCGGCGAGGCGACGCACCGGTTGGTGCGCGACGCCGTCGAGGCCGACCCGGTCCCGGCGCTCGACCTCAAGGGGAAGGACGAGCCCGTCCCCGCGTATCGCTTGACCGGTCTCCTCCAGGTTGACGAGGGCCACGCGAGGCACCTCGACTCGCCGATGGTCGGTCGCGCCAAGGAGCTCGAGATGATGGAGCGAGCGCTCGAGCGCGCCGTCGTCGATCGGACGTCGCAACTGTTCACGTTGCTCGGACCTGCCGGTGTCGGCAAGTCGCGCCTGGTGAAGGAGTTCCTCCAGGGTCCCGCCGCAGAGGCGACGCTCCTGCGAGGACGGTGCCTCTCGTACGGGGAAGGCATCACGTTCTACCCGCTGGCCGAGGTGGTGCAAGAGGCCGCCGGCGTCTCACAGACGGACGACCTCAACACGGCGAGGGCGAAGCTCGCCTCACTCGTCGCGGACGCCGAGGAACGCGACCGGATCGTCCCGCTCGTCGCCGGCCTCGTGTCCTGGGACGAGCCGGTGGCGACCGAAGAGGCCTTCTGGGGCGTGCGCAAGCTCCTCGAGCACCTCGCGCGCGAACGTCCGATCGTCGTCGTGTTCGACGACATCCACTGGGCCGAACCGACGTTCCTCGACCTGATCGAGCACCTCGCAGACTGGACGCGAGACGCAGCCCTGCTGCTCGTCTGCGTCGCCCGAGGCGAACTGCTGGAGGTCCGCCCCGGCTGGGGTGGCGGCAAGATGAACGCCACCTCGATCCTCCTCGAGCCGCTCGACGGCGAGGCGGCGTCCCAGCTCGTGGACAACCTGCTGGGCCGGGCCGAGATCCCGGCCGAGGCGCGCACCCGCATCCTCGACGCCGCCGAGGGCAACCCGCTGTTCGTCGAGGAGATGCTGGGGATGCTGATCGACGACGGCCTGCTCAAGTTGGAGGGCAGCACTTGGCGGGCGGTCGAGGATCTCGCGCACATCACCGTCCCGCCAACCATCCAACTGCTCCTCGCCGCGCGGCTGGACCGGCTGGACGCGGAAGAACGCGCGGTGATCGAGCGCGGCTCGGTCGAGGGCAAGATCTTCCACACGGGGGCCGTCGCCACGTTGTCGCCGGAGACGCTTCGGCCGCACGTGCCCTCGAGGCTGCTGGCGCTCGCCCGCAAGGAGCTGATCCGGCCGGATCGCGCCGAGTTCGCCGGCGAAGACGCGTTCCGGTTCCGCCACTTGCTGATCCGGGACGCCGCCTACCAGGCGATGCCGAAGGAGCAGCGAGCCGACCTTCACGAACGGTTCGCGGGTTGGCTGAAGCATGCCGCCGGTGAGCGAGCCGCCGAGTACGAGGAGATCCTCGCCCATCACCTGGAGCAGGCGTACCGCTACCGGATCGAGCTCGGCACGATCGACGACCGGACCCGGACCCTCGGCGGGGACGCCGCCGCGCACCTCCGGAGGTCGGCGGACCGAGCCTTGGACCGCGGCGACTTCGCAGGAGCCCGGCAGATGCTGACGCGCGCTGCCGAGATCTCCGAAGGCGGCCTGCGTGCACTTGCCCTCATCGAGCTGGCGAGCGCACACAGCGAGCTCCAGGACTTCCAGGCTGCCGCGAAGGTCGCCGACGAGGCCATCGCCGTCGCCAAAGTGTCTGACGATCGCGCCTACGCACTTCGGGCGACCGTGATCAAGACCGAGGCCCGCGGCCAGTTCGACCCGACGCACACGCTCGGGCGGACGCGCCGGGAGGTCAACGAGGCTCTGGAAGAGCTCCGATCCATCGGAGACAACGACGGGATCGTCCTCGCGCTGATCTCCGCGGGACGTATGGCCTTCTACGAGGGCAGCTGTGACGCCTCCCGCGAGATCTTCGAGCAACTGCTCGAGCGGGCGGCGGGCCTGCCCTCCCGGTTCCGGCGCGAGATCGGGATCAACCTGGCCGTCTCCGCCTACTTCGGCGCGAGCACCGTAGAGGAGGCGTACCGCCTCGGCGACATCGCCATGTCGCTGCAGCCCGAAGGCATCCTCGCCGAGGTCAGCCTGTGCATGCACCGGATCGGCCTGCTCGCGATGGAGGGCCGCGCGGCGGAGGTGGACGACGAGATCGAACGCGTCACGCGCCTGTGGGATGAGATCGGCCATCCGGAGCTCAACGTGACGAGGGCCCAGGGGATCGGCGAAGCGCACCGGCTCCTCGGGCGACCCGAACGAGCCGAGGCGCAGTTCCGTCGCGCGGTGGAGATCTTCGACCGGCTCGGAGAAACAGGCTTCAACTCGACGATGACCGCGCTCCTTGCGCTTTCGCTGTGCGATCAGGGTCGCTTCGACGAGGCCGAGGCCTTCGTCGCGCGGAGCCGCGAGCTCGGAGCGGAGGACGACTTCGCGACGCAGGTAGCGTGGCGAATCGGCGAAGCGCTGGTGCGTTCACACCGCGGAGATCACGACGGCGCACTCGAACGCGCCGACGAGGCCACCGGGATCATCGAGAACACCGACTATCTGGCGTGGCAGGGGGACGTCCACGAGGTCCGCGGGATCGTCCTCGCCAACGCCGGCCGTCGCGACGAGGCGCAGAGCGCGTTCGAGGAATCGATGTCGCGATACGAACGCAAGGGCGTCGTGCCCGCGGTGGCACGGATCCGCACGCGGCTCGCGGCGCTCGGGGTCGGCTGACGCTGCTCAGCGATACGCGCCGGGCCGGGGCGGGAGCGCCTCGGGGTAAAGCGAGCGCACGGCGCGAGGGATCCGGTCGACGAAGGACTCGAGCATCGAGAGCACGGAGTCGACCTGCCACGGCTGGACCTGATCTCGATACCCGAGGATCCAGCCCCCGGAGATCTCGAAGCCCGGCCGGGGCGCGTGGTCGAGCAGCCACTCCATCATCCTGGCGTCGATCAATGCGCTCGCGAACCCCGGGTCGTCGGACCGCACGTCGAACGCGCGGTTGAACATCTCCGATTCGAACTCGATCCCGGGAAGGGCCAATTGATCTCCCGTGGCGGTGACCAGGGTCTCGGGCCGGACCGCGAGTGTCGGCCAGCCGCCCGGGATCGCGATCACGGCGCCCGAGAGCCGGCGCCAGTTGTTCTCGCGGATCATGTACTCGTAGTCGAAGACCCGGACCTCGAACCCGTGCCAGGTCCCGAAGAGCACGTTGTCGACATCTCCGTAGGATCTGCGGGTTCGGCGGAAGAGGAGGAAGGGCTCCTCCAGCATCCCGAAGGTGTCCTTCTCCGAGTACTGCAGGCCGAGCTTGCGAGCCTCGGCCGCCATGGCCCCCGCCCGAGGCCGGTCGCGGAACCAGGCGACCGCAAGGAAGAACCCGATGAGGATCCCCGCGGCGAGGAACTCGCGGAGGTTCTGGCGGCCTTCATCGGTCAGCAGGACGCCTGCCAGGACGAATAGGTAGCCGTAGGCAAGGATCTTGAGCGCGGTGGTCCGTCTCATGCTCCAGAGAGCATCGGCGCTCAGGAGGGCCGACCGTAGCCCCGAGGGGGCCCGGCCGTACCTGCTACCGTGTAACCGAGGGCACCGATCGCGGTCTTGGCTACGAGCAGTCCCTCACCCCGGTGTCACGCCGGGCGCCGCGAAGGGCAGCATCCAGGCCCTGCCGGCGAAAGAAAGGAGGGATCGCACGTGGCAACTGGAACCGTGAAGTGGTTCAGCCCGGAGAAGGGCTTCGGCTTCATCACTCCGGAAGACGGCAGCGCCGATGTGTTCGTGCACTTCAGCGCGATCACCGGAGAGGGGTACCGCAACCTCGAGGAGAACCAGCGCGTGGAGTACGACGTGACCCAGGGGCAGAAGGGCCCCCAGGCCGCGAACGTTCGCGCCGTCTGAACCATCAAGCTGGAACGAGAGAACCCGGCGCATCTGCGCCGGGTTCTTTCCGTTCCAAACCTCTGTGGGTTCCGGCGATCTCGCCGGCGAGCGAGCCTCAGGCCTCCGACCTCTCGGCTTCCTTCTCGGCTTTCTCCTCGGCCGCGAGCTCTTCGCGAGTCGGCAGCCACTCCTGCTGTTCGGCCGGGCCGATCGGCGGGCCCGCTTCGATCAGGCCGGCATCGCGGTCCTTGCGACGCGACGCACGCGCAACCCGCCGTTCTTCACGAGCGGCGAGCTTCTTGGCGGTGATGTCGCGGCGTTTGCGTTTCCCGACGCTGTCGGGCATCAGGTCCTCCTCGGGCGTTGCGTTCCGTTCGCCCCCGCGATCCGCCCTCGACGCGTCACGGGCGCTGCAGCGGGTGCCGGTACGACGGAGCGGTGTGCAGGAAACAGGTGCTCGAGCGGTTGTACGTGGACAGAACGGTCATGCAGCTCGGATCGGCGCAGAGCCGTCCTCGCGCCTCGCGGAACACGGAATCCTTGCCGCGTTCCGGCGTCCCGTACTGTACCCCGCCGCTCGAACCCACCATCGGCCCCTCCGTCCTCAGTGTCGCGCTCGAGTCGTGAGGGAAGAGGCGCGACAGCCCTCGAACGGGCGATCCGTCCTGCTCATCACGAGTCCCCGGGCGGCACCCGGGACCCAAGCCTACTAGAGGTACGCCCGCGCCGCTCGCGCTCGCTACCCTGTCGGCGTGCCGTTCGCGCCGAACGACGTCGGCTTCATCTCCGATCCGTACCCCGTCTACGCCGAGATGCGCGCCGACGCGCCCGTCGTGTACGACGAGGCGACGGACCACTGGCTCGTCTCGCGCTACGAGGACGTCAACGCGCTGCTTCGAGACCGGCGTTTCGGCCGGACCTACCAGCATCTCGCGACACACGGCGAGATGGGACGGCCCGAGGAACCCGAGTGGCACTCGCCGTTCTGGCATCTGATCCGCTCCGGGATCCTCGACATGGAGCCGCCGGATCACACGCGCGTGCGGAAACTCGTCGCGAAGGCGTTCACCCCTCGGTACGTCGAGGGGCTGCGGCCCATGGTGCAGCGGATCATGGATTCGCTCGTCGACGAGGTCGCCGGCGCCGGCGAGTTCGACCTGCTCCCCACGGTCGCCGAACCGCTCCCGGTCACGGTCATCGCGGAGATGCTGGGCGTCCCCGAGGAGGACCGCGTCCACCTTCGGCCGTGGTCGGCCGACATCTGCAAGATGTACGAGCTGAACCCGCCGCACGAGTCTCAGCAGGATGCCGTGCGCGCCAGCACCGAGTTCTCCGAGTACCTGCGTGGACTGTCGCGGGAGCGGCGCCGGGCGCCGAGGGACGACCTCATCTCCAAGCTCACCCAGGTCGTCGACGAGGGCCAGACCCTGACCGAGGACGAGCTGGTCGGGACGTGCGTGCTCATCCTCAACGCCGGTCACGAGGCGACCGTGAACTCGACCCTCATCGGGTGGTGGACGCTGTTCCGTCATCCCGACGACCTGAAGCGGCTGCGCGAGGACCGCGCCCTGCTGCCGCACGCGGTCGACGAGCTCCTTCGGTACGACACGCCCCTGCAGATGTTCGAGCGGTGGGTGCTCGAGCCGTTCGAGCTCCACGGGCACGAGATCCCGAAGGGGGCCGAGCTCGGCCTGCTCTTCGGCTCGGCCAACCGAGACCCGTCCGTCTTCGATCGCCCCGACGAGCTCGACCTCGGGCGCGAGCCGAACCCGCACCTGACGTTCGGCGCGGGGATCCACTTCTGCCTGGGCGCACCGCTCGGCCGGCTGGAGCTGCAGACCTCGTTCGCGACGTTGATGGACCGCTTCCCGGACCTCGAGCTCGTCGAGGAGCCGCGCTGGAAGCCGAACTACATCATCCGCGGCCTCGAGGGCCTGCGGGTGCGCCCGTAGTCAGCGGCGCAAGCTCAGGTCGCGCGATCGTCCTTCGGCGGGTTGGAGATGATCGTGGTCGTTCCCCGGTCGGAGCTCGAGTCCTCGGAGCAACATCGCATTTGCCGCGACGACGATCGTCGAGAGGCTCATCGCGACCGCCCCGACGGCGGGGGGCAGGACCACCCCCGCCCAAGCGAACACCCCGGCGGCCAACGGGATCGCGAGCACGTTGTACCCGAGGGCCCAGCCGAGGTTCTGCACCATCTTGCGGTAGCTGGCCTTGGAAAGGATCCGTACGGAAACGACGCCGCGAGGGTCATCACTCACCAGCACCACACCCGCCGATTCGATGGCGACGTCCGTTCCCGCCCCGATCGCGATCCCGACATCGGCCCGGGCCAGAGCGGGTGCGTCATTCACACCATCGCCGACCATGGCAACCTGGAGCCCGCCCCCTTGGAGCTCGGCAACGGTTCCGGCCTTGTCCTCCGGCAACACCTCGGCCCTGACCTCGTCCACGCCGACCTCTGCGGCGACGGCCTCGGCGACCTCGCGTCGCGTCGCCGGTGATCATGACGACCCGGACCCCTTCGCGGTGCAGAGCCCGAACCGCCTCGACGGACTCGGAGCGGATCTCGTCTTCCACCGCGATCGCTCCGATGGGTTGGCCGTCGCGCACCACGGTGAGCACGGTCGCGCCACGGGCCCGCCACTTCGCGATGTCCTCGGCGATCTCGCCAGGGACCTCGATCCCTCGCTCCCGCAAGAGCGCGGGGCCGCCCACCTGGATCGGCATGCCGTTCACGGCCGCTTCGACGCCGCGTCCCGGCAAAGCCCGGAAGCCCGACGCGGCTGGGATCGCACCACCGGCCGCAGCGACGATCGCCTTCGCGAGCGGGTGCTCGCTGCTGGCTTCGACCGCGGCCGCGAGGCGGACCACCTCCTCAGCGGGAACCCCGATGCCCGCGACATCGCGAACGGCGGGCTTCCCCTTCGTCAGTGTGCCTGTCTTGTCGAACAGGACCGCGCTCACCGTGCGCATCCGCTCGAGCGCCAGGCGGTCCCGGACGAGGATCCCCGCTCGCGCGGCGACCCCGGTCGAGATCGCGATGACGAGCGGGATCGCAAGCCCCAGGGCGTGGGGACACGAGATGATCAGGACGGTGACGGTTCGTTCGACCGCCTCTCCCGTGTCGCCGATCACCGCCCAGACCACGAACGTCAGGGCGCCCGCGGCCACCGCGACGTAGAAGAGCATCGCGGCGGCGCGGTCGGCGAGCGCCTGAGCGCGAGATCGCGATGCCTGCGCCTCCCTGACCAAGCGCTGGATGCCCGCGAGCGCCGTATCGTCGCCGACGGCCTCGACCCGGATCCGCACGGAGTTATCCGTCGCAACGGTCCCGGCGACCACGCGGTCACCGGCGGAACGATGCACCGTGCGCGACTCGCCGGTGATCATCGACTCGTCGAACGCGGCGTCACCGTCGATCACCGTTCCGTCGGCGGGCACCCTGCCGCCTGGGCGGACGAGCACGATGTCGCCCGGTCGAAGCGCACTCACCGGGACGGTGTGCATCTCGCTTCCGCGGACGACCTCTGCTTCGTCCGGGAGCAGCGCTGCGAGCGCCTCCAGCGCTCCCGACGCCTGGCCGAGGGCCTTCATCTCCTGCCAGTGCCCGAGCAGCATCACATCGATCAGGAGCGCGAGCTCCCACCAGAACTCGAGGTCGAGCCAGTCGAACTCGGATGCGAGGCTCGCGACGAAGGCGACGACGATCGCGAGGGAGATCAGGAGCATCATCCCCGGCTGCCGATCCCGGAGCTCCTGCACACCGCCCTTCAAGAACGGCAAGCCCCCGTAGATGAAGACGATCACTCCGAGGATCGCGGGGATCCGGTCGGAGAGCGTGAAGGACGGCGCGGTGTAGCCGAGCCATCCCTGGACCATCTCCGACCACACGAGCACCGGGATGGTCAGAAGGACACTGAGCCAGAAGCGATCGCGGAACATCGCGACGCTGTGCCCGGCGTGCTTGTCGTGGCCTTCGTGGCCCGCGTGCTCGTCATGGCCCCCCTGGTCCGCGTGCTCGTCATGGCCGCCGTGGTCCGCGTGCTCGTCATGGCCGCCGGAGCTGTGCCCTTCGTGCATGTCGTGAGGTGCGTGGCCGGAGTGACTCAGCCCACGCACTCCCTCCTCGGCGACCGCGGAGGCGTCGCTTCCCGCTGGAGCGTGGTCGGTGGGCTCATGTCCGTGGTGGTCGTGGTCCATCTCGATCCTCCTTGACGCGGCGCTCTTTCTAGCCTGGGGCCTATTCCCAGGATGGTGCCCGGATTCCCCGTTGAGGAGTTGTCCGCTGCGCCACCTCTCGGCGCGGCGTGTGCCTACTCTAGGATTGTTGCGAGTCTGATGGCCCGAGAGGATGGACCATGGATCAGGAGAAGATCCCGTTCGAGCCGTGCTGTCCCGACTGTCCGCAGAACTAGGCCACCGGTGAATCGCACGCTGGCTGCGCCGACCGTACTGTTGGCGCTGCTGCTGGCCGCTTGTGCCGGCGAGGGCAGCTCCGCGTCTGGTTCGGATCTGGCCGTCGGTGACCGTGCTCCCTCGTTCGAGCTCCCCGCCGCCGCGGGTGGGCGCGCGTCCCTCGACGACTTCGTCGGCAAGAAGCCCGTCCTCCTCTACTTCAGCATGGGCCCCGGCTGAGGCGGCTGCGTCATGCAGGTGGTCGACCTGCAAGAGAGCAAGGCCTTCCAAGCGCTCGACGTGGAGCTCGTGAGCATCGCTCCCGACACGGTCGAGTCTTGGCGCGATGACGGCGAAGAGTACGGCATCCGGGACTACGGGACCGTGCTCTCGGACGTTGAGAACGAGGTCGCGAACCGATACGACGTGATGAAGTGGGCAGCGGCGACCGGTGAGCCCGGCCATACCTTCATCCTTGTCGACGCGTTCGGCGAGGTGTCCTGGATCCGCGATTACGGCGCGCTGGAGAACGGCGGAATCATGTATGTCGCGCCGGAGGAGCTCGTCCGGGAGCTCCGGGGGCATCTCTAGCGAGCTCTGAGATCTAGGTCGGCGCCTCGACTTCGGTCTGCAGACGGAAGATGCGCGAGTGCAAGGCGGGATGACCGTCACCGGCCTCATGCCCGGTGCATCGCCGGTGAGAGTACGCGACCGCGGCGACCACGTAGGTGCCGGGCTCGGTGTACGCAACCCCGAGCTCGAGCCGAGCGACCTGCCCGGGCTCTCTGCCTTGAACGCAGGAGGTGTGTGCGAACACGAACGGCGCGCGCTCGCCGTTCTCGTCGAACCAAACCTGCACTTCGGTGATCGACGAGTCGGGGTCGTGGGCCTTGATGATGAGGATCTCCTCCACGCACGTGCCGGCTTTCTCGCAACCGGGCTCATTCGCCGTGACGGGGGCGTCCTTCCACCTCATGACGGTGATCCTGGGCTTCTCGTGGCCGGGATCCGCGTATGCGGGACCGATCCCCAGCGTGAGCATCGCGATGGCCAGCACCAAGCGCGTTCGCCTCATCGGTCGTTCCTCCTTCGACGCACGATTGGGCTTCGACGAGGCGACCCCACGATCGGTTCCGTCGGATCGCAAAGGAGATCGACCATGAGCGATCCAGCAGCGGGCACCGCGTCGTGACGGACAGCGGTTACGAGAGCGAGGGGAGATCCGGAGTGAAGTCGAGCTCCACCGACGGTTCGTTCCCGACGATCTCGTCTGCCGGCCAGTCGGCGATCGCGACGTAGCTGAGACCGTCGAGCACGATCTTGACCTCGTACGTGAACGGTCCATCACCCAGGGCCGCAGCCGCGAGACCTTCTCGATCCGGTCCATCCCAATAGACGGTTCCCTCAGGCAGGCATCCCGCATGGCCGGGGGTCGCCTCGAACGAGACCGCTTCGCCCGACCCGTTTCGAACGGTGATCGTCGCCGAGGCTTCCCTCGGAGTGCGAGCCAGGTTGCTCACCGCCAGCTCGACCCCGTAGCTGTCGACCAGCCCATCGTGATCGGCAAGGACGGCGAGCCTGGCTTCGGGTGAAGAGAGCGGGCCGTCCCTCGGTGTGGTCCATCGGAAGCTGACGAACAGGTCGCCTCCGCCGACACCGAACAGCGTCACGTCATAGGTGTCCGCGTGCCCCACGGGGTGAAGCACGAACGCTCCGTCGCCGGTTGGCACAAGCGGCATCTCCAGCTCCCGGCCGCACTCGTCCCCGGCCGGACGGAGGTAGGCGGTGAACGACCATCCCGGCAGTGGGAACTCGACGAGGACCTGCTCCGGATCGCCCACGTCGGGCAATTGATCCGGAGGGGACCCATCGGCGCAGACGTTGCCGTAGCAATAGGTCCAAGCTCGCAGTTCGATCGAACGGTCGAAGAAGCGAATGGTCACCGGGGGCGGTGAGTCGAGGTCTCGGCCTGTGCCCGGATCCGGGCCCATCTCCGGGCCGTGGGGGGATGCGGGGCGGGCTCGGACCTCCGTCGAGGGAGCTTCAGCGCATGCGGCCAGCAAGAGCAGGCTCGCGAGAACCACAGACACCAAGGTGGATCGGGTCGCCCGATCGGTCATCGTGGGCTTCGACGTGAACAGAGAAGGTCCGGTTCCTCTGGAACCTCGTCTCGACGGGGTCGAGACCGTTCATCCCGCTTCCGCGTTCGACCGGGATGGCCGCTACGCTGGCTCCTGCCGGAACGGACGGAGGTGGTCCCGTGGTCGCGCTCACGACGTACACGTTCGTCAAGTTCCTCCACGTGCTGTTCGCGATCGTCGCCGTGGGCTTCAACGCCTCGTACGGCGTGTGGCTCGCCCGTGCCGCGCGCGAGCCCGAGCATCAGGCGCACGTGCTTCGTGGGATCAAGCTGCTGGACGACCGCTTCGCGAACCCCGCGTATGGCCTCCTGCTGGTCACGGGCCTCGTCATGGTGTGGGTGGGCGATCTGTCGCTCACGCAGTTCTGGCTCGGAACGGCGCTGGGCCTGTACGTGCTCGCCGTGCTCCTCGGACTCTTCGTCTACACGCCGACCCTGCGCAACCAGATCCGGGTGCTCGATGCCGAGGGCGCGGCGTCCCCGGCGTTCCAGGCCCTCTCGAAGCGGGGCACCGTCGTCGGGATGGTGCTCGCGGTCGACGTCGTGGTCATCGTGTTCCTGATGGTGACGAAGCCGACGCTCTAGCCCGGCGATCGCAACGACTCGAGCGCCGGGCGGCCTCCGCGATCCGCGGCGAGCCAGCGCTCGAACGCCTCGCGCGCGGGCGGCCACTCTCGATCGAGCATCGAGAACCACGCCGTGTCGCGGTTGCGACCCTTCACAACCATGTGCTGGCGGAACACCCCCTCGAACGTGAACCCGAGCCTCAGCGCGGCCGCGCGCGATCGCTCGTTCAGGGCGTCGCATTTCCATTCGACACGGCGATGACCGAGCTGATCGAACGCCTCGCGGAGCATCAGGTAGGTGGCTTCGGTGTTCGCTTCGGAGCGCTGCGCCCTCGGCGCGTACCAGATGTGCCCGATCTCGATCCGTCGCATCGCCGTGTCCGTGTTCAGGAAACTCGCCATGCCGATCGGCCCATCGCCGCCCGTAACCGTCATGAAGAGCGGGTCCTCCGAGGACGCGACCTCCTCGAGCCAGGCCCGCATCCGATCCGCGTCCTCGAACGGCCCGTACGGCATGTAGGTCCAGACCTCGGCCGACTCGGCGCTGCCGTCGTGCGCCGCTCGCCAGAGCGCGTCTGCGTGGGCGGCCGGCTCGACCGGCCCGAGCGAGACGTAACGCCCGGCCAGCGGCCGGCGTTCCGGCGCGCGGGCCGGGCCGCCCTCGACGGGTTCGCCGACCGGGGGGAGGACCATCGGGGCCAGCATCGCATCCCGGGCGCCGTGGACGCGCTGCGTGGCCGGTTCGGATGCGGTCCGTTCGGGTAGGAACATCAGTCGCGACGAAGGAAAGGAGACCGACATGAGTGTGGGCACCACGATGCGATGGATGGGCCGAAGCGCCCGGAGTCGGGCGGAGGTCGTCGGCCATCAGATGAAGGATCGCGCCCTGGAGAAGCGTCTGGAGCGCGCCTCGGACGAAGCCGACCGGCTGCGGTTCGAGAACGAGCTGCTTCGGGACGAGGTGACGGAGAACCGGTCCGAACACGGCCGGATCCTCGAGCTCCTGGAGAAGCGGCTGTCCTCGCCACAGGAGGTCGAGGTCGAGGTGGAGAAGAAGTCCCACAAGGGACGATGGCTCCTGTTCCTCATGGCCCTCGGCGGGGGCGCCTACGCCTGGATGAAGAACCGGTCCGATGGCACGGGCAGCACCGACGAGTGGGCGGGGCACCTGAGCGACACACCGACCACGACCCAGAGCGGCACCTCGACGCTGTAGCGCGAGGTTCCCACCGCTCGGCAGACGGCCCCTCCTCAGGAGGGGCCGTCGCTCGTTTCTCCGGCTCCGACCGTCCCGGTCGACGCCGCAACGATCATCCCGCCACGATCATCGCGACGGCCGCGAGGGCGAGCACGAGACCGGCCGCCTGCACCCGGCCGATGCGTTCGTCGAGGACGAAGCGGGCGAGCACCACCGTCACCGCCGGGAAGAGCGAACCGAGGACGGACACGAGGACGAGCGATCCGCGCTGCAGGGCCAGCGCCAGCGAGGTCGTGGCGGCGACGTCGACGAGCCCGGTCCACACGGCGAGGCGCACGTTGCGCCGCGGCGCCCCCGCCCCGGCGCGCGACCGGGTCGCGAGCACCACCGACCACAGGACGATGCCCGCCACGAGCTTCGTCGTCGTCACCGGCCAGAGCCCGGACTCCTCTGACGTCTGCGCGAACGCGACGTTCGCGAGGCCGAGGGTCGCGCCCGCGGCGGCGGCAAGACCCAGCACCCGGATCGAAGGACGGGGCTCGGTGGGTCCTGGCGCGCTCGCACCGCCGACCAACGCGACCGCCACGATCGCGAGCGCGACTCCCGCGAGGGCGATCGCACCGGGACGCTCGCCCTGCACGAGCCCGATGCCGGCGGGGACCATCGCCGCGACGACGGCGATCGTCGGAGCCGCGACGTTCATCGGTCCGATCGCCAGCGAGCGATAGAGCAGGGTTGCGCCCACCGCTCCCGCGATCCCGGCCGCGGCTCCCCAGGCGAGGTCCGCTCCGGGAGCCAACGCGCCCGTGAGCGTGGGAGCCAGGACGAGCAGCAGTCCCACGCCGACGACCTGCGAGATCGCGGCGACCCGCTCGGCGCGCCAGCCCGACGCCGCGAGGCCGCCGAGGAAATCGGCGGTGCCCCACAGCAGCGACGCGAGGCCGGCCAGCGCGATCGGCATCGGCGGGTGAGCCTACCGGGCTATCCTCGTTCCATGGCGCTGTACCGGCTCCACGAACCCGACGAGCCGCTGGTGGCCCCCGCGATCGTCGCGGCGTTCGATGGATGGATCGATGCCGGCGGCGCATCGACGGCCGCCGCCGATCACATCGCGGCGGGCGCGGAGCCGTTCGTCAGCTTCGATTCCGACCTTCTCTACGACTACCGGTCGCGAAGGCCGGTGCTCGACATCGTGGACGGAACGCTCACCGAACTCACCTGGCCGCGGCTCACGATGAAACGCGCTCGCGTCGGACGTCGTGACCTCGTGGTGCTGACCGGACCCGAGCCGGATTTCCGATGGCAGGAGCTCGGCCGCGACGTCCGCGAGGTCGCCTCACGATTCGGTGTGCTCGAGTGGGTGAGTCTCGGAGCGATCCCGGCCGCGGTGCCGCACACTCGAACCGTTCCGATCCTGGCAACGGCGTCCAAGCCTGGCCTCCTGCACGAGGACGAGCAGAAGGGTCCGCAGGGATTGCTCCGCGTGCCCTCGGCAGCCCTGTCGACGATCGAGCTCGAGATGTCGAGCAGCATCCCCACCGTCGGCTTCTACGCCCAAGTCCCGCACTACGTCGGTGGCTCGTACCCGGCGGCGACGATCGCCATCTTGGAACACGCCGCGAGGCACCTCGACGTCGAGCTCCCGCTCGGTCCTCTCGCGGAGGAGGCCATGACCCAGCGACAACGTCTGGATGCCGCCGTGGCCGCGGACGACGACTCTCGCACGTACGTGGAACGGCTCGAAACCGTGGTTGACAACGAGGAGATGCCGACCGGGGACGAGCTCGTCTCGGAGATCGAGCGGTTCCTCCAGCAACGAGACGGAGGCGGGTCCGGCCAGGGACCGCTCACCTAGGAAACCGCGGACCTTACCCTTCATCCGTGGCCGGATGCGCCGTCGCCTGGTGGGCGACGAGGTCTTCCTCCTCGGAGAACATCGCTCCGCACGTCGGGCACTCGAATCCCGCGCCGGCACCCTCCCACGGTTCCGGCAGCTCGTGCTCGTGCTGTTCGAGCTCCAGATCGGTCTCGAAGCTCTCGCCGCATACCGGACATCGAACGGCCATCGGATGACCTCCTCGAGGGGTTCGGCCCCCGCGTAGCATCCCCACGCTCCGGGCAGACCGAAACCTTCACGCGTGAGCTCCGGAACGACGTCGCTCGAGACAGCTCCGTGAGCCGTAGGCTGTCGCGCCGATGGAACCGGCAACGTCGCGGCCGACCCTGCGAGGCAACATCCGGAGCATGCCCGGCTCGGCCTGGGTGCTGTTCGCGGGCTCGTTCGTGAACCGGCTTGGCACCTTCGTGCTTCCCTTCATCACGCTGTACCTCACGAGCCGGGACTTCTCGCCGCCGCAAGCGGGTGTCGCGATCGCGGCCTACGGTCTGGGTGGTCTCCTCTCGCAGGTCTTCGGCGGACTCCTCGCCGACCGGATCGGGCGGAAGAACGCGATCGCCCTGTCGATGACGTCCGCGGGCGTGCTGACCCTCGCGCTCTGGCAGGCGGACACCCTGGCGCTGATCTACACGCTGATGTTCGCGCTGGGATGCATGAGCGAGCTCCACCGGCCGGCTGCGGGAGCTTTGATCGCCGACCTGCTGCCGAGCGCGCAGCGCGTGACCGCGTTCACGCTCTACCGGCTGGCCGTCAATGTCGGATGGGCGGTTGGTCTCGCGCTCGGTGGATTCCTCGCCGAGCGATCGTTCAATTACCTGTTCATCGGCGACGCCGCGACATCGATCGCGTTCGGGGTGATCTCGTTCGTCGCGCTGCCGCACGGCACCCGAACGACTCGGCGGGAGGAAGCACACCTACGGACGGCGCGCGCGTCGATCCTGGCCGATCGCGGGTTCCTGCTGTTCCTCGGCGCGGTCTTGCTCACCGGCTCCGTGTACTCACAGAACGTCTCCACGCTTCCGCTGCACATCCGCGACGCCGGCTACGCGCCTTCGACGTACGGGCTGCTGCAGTCGCTGAACGGCCTCACCGTCGTCCTCCTGGAGCTTCCGGTCATCGCCTGGACCCAGCGACACGATCGCTTCCGCGTGATCGCGCTGGGACACCTGCTGATCGGGCTCGCGTTCGCCTCGCTCCTGTTCGCGAAGAACCTGCCGCTCCTGGTGGTGATGATCCTGGTCTGGACGTTCGGCGAGATGATCGAATCGCCGGTGGCCTCGGCGATCGCGGCCGACCGCGCGCCGCCCCACGCGCGGGGCAGGTACCAGGCGGCGTTCGGCTCGATGTTCGGTGTTGCGTGGATCCTGGGTCCCACGCTCGGGACGCTGATCTACGATGAGAACCGTGCCTGGCTCTGGACCGCCTGCGGGATCGTGGGGGGCGTCGCCGCCCTCATCTCGCTGACCGCTCGCCGCTACCCCGTGCCTGGGAGGAAGACATCAGGTCGGGTTGACGCTTCGGCACCTAGCGGTTAGATATATCGAAACGATATACTGAGTCGATATATCGGAACGCTACGTTCTGAAATACTAGGTTCCGATCTGACTGGTTCTGAAAGGAAACAGAGGGATGCTGGAGCTCGCGATCTTGGGACTGCTCAAGGAGCGGTCCATGCACGGCTACCAGCTCTCGAAGCGCCTCACCGACACCCTGGGTGGGTTCTGGCGGGTCTCCTACGGCTCGCTGTATCCCTCCTTGAAGCGCCTGGAACGGCAGGGGGCGGTCGAGCAGGTCTTCGACGAGCTGGAGGTCGGTCGGCGGAAGAACGTGTACCGCATCACCGAGAAGGGCGAGACTCTGTTCCGGGAGCTCCTGGACGAGGCGGGCCCCGACGCCACCGGCGAGGACAACCGCTTCCGCGTTCGCCTGGCGTTCTTCAAGTACCTCGCGCCCGACGCCCGCATCCGGCTCCTCGAGCGCCGGCGCACGTTCCTCGAGCAGCGACTCGACACCATCACGGGCTCCCTGACCATGAACCACGACACCTACACGCTTTCATTGATGCAACACGGTCGCGAGACGACCGAGCAGGACATCGCCTGGTTGAACGGGCTGATCGCGGCCGAGCGCCGCGCGACCGAGACCATCGCGACCGGCACCCCGAAGCGCCGGGAACAACGAGCCATCCGCAGGAAGGAGCGCACCACATGAGCAAGGTCAGACTGGCGATCGTCGGCGTGGGGAACTGTGCCTCCGCACTCGTGCAGGGGCTCGAGTACTACAAGGACGCCGACACGGACGACGCCGTTCCCGGCCTGATGCACGTCGATCTCGGCGGGTACCACATCCGCGACATCGAGGTCGTCGCCGCCTTCGACGTCGACGCGAAGAAGGTGGGCAACGACGTCGCCGAAGCCATCCTGTCCGAGCCGAACAACACGATCCGCTTCGCGGAGGTCCCACATCTGGGGATCTCGGTGCAACGCGGTCCGACGTTGGACAGCCTCGGCCGGTACTACCGCGAGACGATCGACGAGTCCGACGCGCCACCGGTCGACGTCGCCCAAGCGCTCCGCGACGCCGAGGCGGATGTCCTCGTCAGCTACCTGCCCGTCGGATCCGAGGAGGCCGCCAAGCACTACGCCCAGGCGGCGATCGACGCCGGCGTCGCCTTCGTCAACTGCCTTCCGGTGTTCATCGCCTCGGACAAGTCGTGGGCGGCGAAGTTCGTGGCCGCCGGCGTGCCGATCATCGGCGACGACATCAAGAGCCAGGTCGGCGCCACGATCGTGCACCGGGTCCTGACCAAGCTCTTCGAGGATCGCGGCGTGAAGCTGAACCGGACCTACCAGCTCAACTTCGGCGGCAATATGGACTTCATGAACATGCTCGAGCGCGAGCGACTCGTCTCGAAGAAGAAGTCCAAGACGCAGTCGGTCCAATCACAGCTGCGCAAGCCGCTCGACAAGCAGGACATCCACATCGGCCCTTCGGATCACGTTCCGTGGCTCGAGGATCGCAAGTGGGCGCAGATCCGGCTCGAGGGCCAGGCGTTCGGCGACGTGCCGCTGAGCATCGAGCTGAAGCTCGAGGTGTGGGACAGCCCGAACTCGGCGGGCATCGTGATCGACGCGGTCCGCTGCTCGAAGCTCGCCCTCGACCGTGGCGTCGCCGGACCCCTGATCGGTCCGAGCGCGTACTTCATGAAGTCGCCGCCGGTCCAGTTCAGCGACGAGGCCGCGCGCGAGATGGTCGAGGGGTTCATCATCGGCAACGGCGCCAGCAAGTCCGCCGACTGGACCGCGTTCTTCGACACGGAGCACGCCGAGGCGTAGCCGGAAGGACGCACCTCCGCCGCCGTCGCCGTTTCGGACGGCCGAGCGCCATACCATCCGTCCCATGCAGGGAACCGTTGCCCGCGCGCGTGAGGCGCTTCGGAGTCCCGACTTCCGCCGCCTGTTCCTGATACGACTCGTCTCTCAGTCGGCGGATGGCCTGTTCCAGTCGGCGCTCGTCGCCTCGGTCGTGTTCTCCCCGGACCGGCAGAGCACGACGACGGGGTTCGCGATCGCGACCCTGATCATCTCGCTCCCGTTCTCGATCCTCGGCCCGTTCACCGGGGTGTTCATCGACCGCTGGTCGCGACGCAAGATCCTGGTGATCGCGCCGGTGCTCCGTACGGCCCTCGTCGGACTCGCGCTGTTCGATCCGCAGACGGCGGCGGTTCCCTTCTACGTCGGCGCGCTGTGGGTGCTGTCCGTGAACCGCTTCTACCTCGCGACCGCGGTCGCCGTCGTGCCGCGTCTCGTTCCGACCGAGGACCTCCTGATCGCGAACTCGATCTCGATCGTGGGCGGCACGGTCGCCCTCCTCGCCGGCGTGTTCGTCGGGGGCTGGATGGCCGACCTCGCCGACGACGCGATCGTGATCGGCCTCGCGGGGGCGCAGTGGCTCCTCGCATCGGCCATCGCCGCCAGGATCACGACGCCCCTGGTCCCGCACCGGCTGCCGCAGTCGGCGGTTCGGGACGAGCTGCGCCGGGTCGTCCACGAGTTCGCCGACGGGATGGCCCGCCTCGTCCGGACGCCGCGAGCGCTGGGGCCGATCGTCTCGATCACGCTCGATCAGATGGGACAGGGCATCGTGCTCGTGCTGTCGCTCTTCGTCTTCCGGGACCGGTTCGACGAGGGCGTGGCGTCGTTCTCGAACCTGATCGGCGCGGGCGGCATCGGGGTCCTCGTCGGGATCCTCACGATCGGCAAACTCGAGGAGCGGTTCGCGAAGGAGCGGATCGTGGCCGGCTCCTTCTTCCTGGGTGGACTGGTGCTCCTTGCGGTGGCGACGTCGATCACCGGATGGAGCGTCCTGCTGGCGGCGTTCGCGGTCGGGCTCACGTTCGCCTGGAAGAAGATCCCCGTGGACACGCTGGTCCAGGAGGCCGTGCCGGATGGCTACCGCGGCCGGGTGTTCGCCGTGTACGACGTCGCGTACAACCTCTCGCGCCTGGCCGCGGCGTTCCTCGCCATCCCGATGCTCCCGCGTCTCGGCGAGGCCTGGTCGGTGGCGATCATCGGCGTCGTGTTCCTCCTGTGGACCCCGGTGCTTCCGAGGTGGATCGGCCGCACGCCCGAGATCGCGATCCGCTTCTACGAAGGGGGCCGGCAGGAAGAGGTCCCCCGCGCGGTCGTGTGGGGTGGAGTGGAGGAGGCCGTGGAGGTTCAGCGCGGATGGCTCGACGAGCGCGACGGGGAACGAAGGATGCGGTACCGCCTCGTGATGGCGGACGGAACGGTGATCGAGGTTTCCAAGGGCGAGTCCGAGCCGGCGTGGCGCCTAGACCGGGAGCTCGCCTAAGCGGAGAGGGCCTCGCCGGTCACGTCGGGGATCTCCGGTCGTTGCGTCTCGGCTCGAACTGCCTTGGCTCGAGGTCGTGCCGCGAGCGTCCACAGCCCGATCGCCCCGGTGGCGAGGGCCACGAGACCGCCCACGGCCAGACCGACACGGGCGTCGAAGTGCTCGCCGAGCCACCCTGCGACCGGGCCTCCGAACGGGGTCGAGCCGAGGAACACCATCCCGTACAGCGCCATCACCCGCCCGCGCATCTCCGGACGAGCGGTGAGCTGCAACGTGGAGTTCGCCGTGACGAAGAAGGCGACCGAGGCCGCACCGAGCGGGATCATGCCGGCCACAGCGAGATCGAGGGTCGGCGCGAGCGAGACCAGGATGGTCACCACGCCGACGACGATCGCCGCCAGCGCCAGACGCCGTTCGCTCGGGTTGGCGCGACCGGCCATGGCGAGGGCACCGCCGAGCGACCCCACACCCATCACCGAGAACAACAGGCCGAGCGTCCCCGCGTTCCCGTTGAAGGTTCGCTCCGCGAGAAGGGGCAGCAGGACCGAGTAGTTGAACGAGAACAGGAAGAGCACGGACATCAGCAGCAGCGGCCGGCGGAGCGCGTCGGTCCTCCACACATACCGCAGCCCCTCCCGGATCGCGCCGGACCCCAGCCGAGAACGGTTGGGCCGGAGCTCGCCCTTATCCATCACCGACAGGCTCGCGATGACCGCCAGGTACGACAGGCCGTTGATCAGGAAGCACCACTCCATCCCGACGCCGGCGATCAGCACGCCGGCGAGGGCCGGCCCGATGATCCGGGTGCCGGTCATGACCGCGCCGTTCAAGGAGACCGCGTTGGTCAGGTCGCGTGGCCGAACCATCTCCGAGTAGAAGCTCTGCCGCGTGGGGTTGTCGATCGACGTCACCACGCCCTGCAGGAACGACAGCCCGTACACCATCCAGAGCTGGACGACGTCGGAGGCGACGAGCCCCCACAGCACGATGGCGAGGATCCCGTAGGCGAACTGCGTGGCGATGAGGACCCGGCGCTTGTCGAACCGATCCGCGATCACGCCGCCGAGCGGACCCAGGAGCAGGATCGGTCCGAACGCCAGCGCCGTGTCGATCCCGAGCGCGACGCCGCTTCCGGTGATGCGCAGCACGAGCCATGCCGTCGCCACCATCTGCATCCAAGTGCCGGTCACCGAGACCGCCTGGCCGACGAAGAACAGCCGGAAGTTCCGAGAGTGACCAAGTGAGTGGAAGGTGCGATGGAACGCGGCGCCGACGCGCGTCACGGCTGACCACCCGTCAGGCCCTCGAGGATGGCGGCGGCCTCCTCGAGCGTCTCGAGCTCATGCGCATCCAGGTCGCGGAGCGCCTTCGCCAGGTAGGCCTCCTTGCGGCCCCGACTCCGATCGAGGAGCTTCCGACCCTGCGGGGTGACGGTGACCCAGGCCACCCTCCCGTCGCTCGGGTCGGACTCGCGCGAAACGAGGCCGACGTCGACGAGAGCGGCGACGATCCGGGTCATCGAGGGCGGCTGGACCTGCTCGACGACGCACAGCTCGCTCATCGTGAGCGGTCCCTGGCGGTCGACGGAGGACAGCGCGGCCAGCATCGAGGGGGTGATCCCCGGCTCGGCCTCGCGGCGGAGCTTGCGGGCCAGTCTGGTCACCGCGAGGCGGAGCCGGGCCGCGAGGGCTGCGGTATCCGTCGACGTCGTCGATGCAGGCACGTTTCTATGATACTACGCGTGGCTAATTAGGCTCGCGAATCAACGGGTCGAGCGCGGATGGCACACTTCATCGCGTGAGACGTCATCGGTTCTTGCTCCTTGCCGCGCTCCTCGCCGCGCTGGTCGGCGCGTGCAGCACCGCGTCCGATGTCCGCGAGCCGGATCCTTCCGACACCGGTGCGACGGCGACGGGCTCGACGGGCGCCGTCGAGACGTCGTCCTCCCCCGTCGAGGTCTCGCCCTCTCCCGGTCAGCCCGAGACACCTCCGGCGAGGGACGGCGACGAGCGCACCCGCTTCGCCGGACGGGTCTCGCCCCTGCCGAGCCCGCTCGCCGCCGAGATGCGGGGCACGACGTGGAAGCCCGGGTGCCCGGTCCCGCTGTCCGAACTCCGCATGCTCCGGTTCAACTACTGGGGGTTCGATGGGCGAGTCAAGCGGGGACCGATGGTGGTCCACACCTCGGTCGCCCCGGACGTCCTGTGGGTGTTCGGGCAACTCTTCGAAGCACAGTTCCCGCTCAAGCGTGTCGGCCTGACGCGCGAGTTCAAAGAGGCGCGCCTGGAGACGGACCCGGACACGCGTCGAAGCGTCACGGCGTCGTTCAACTGCCGCCCGGTCATCACACCGGCGGGCGCGGGAGATACCTTCTCCCAACACTCCTTCGGCCTTGCCATCGACGTGAACCCGCTGCAGAACCCGTACGTGCGCGAGGACGGATGGGTGCGCAACCGGTTCGCCCGTCCGTACGTCGACCGATCTCGGAACCTGCTGGGCATGATCGAGGAGGGGGATGTGGTCGTGCGGTCCTTCGCGGCCGTCGGATGGGCGTGGGGTGGGAACTGGAGCGGCGGCAAGGACTACATGCACTTCTCGCTGGCCGGCCGCTGAGCGAAGGCCGGGATCCGGCTCCTAGATGAAAAGCTGGATCGCGCTCTCCTTCATCTCGAGCAGGGCGGTCGCGGCCCCGATCGGTTCCTCGAGCCCATCGATGAGATCGTCCTTCGAGATGCCCATCAGGTCCATCGTCATCTGGCATGGGATCAGACGGACGCCCATATCCTGGGCGAGCTCGAGCAGCTCGGTCGGGTGGGGCGTCTTGTAGTTCTCGGCCACCTTGCCGAGCATCCACGGGCCCATGCCGGCGAACTGGTAGCGCGAGAGCTTCGCCTTCGACGTCGACCCCGGATTCATGACGCCGAGCGCCTTCGTCATCCAGTCCTTGCCGGTCTTGCGACGACGCTCGGGCTTGACGAGCGGGAACAGGCCCCAGAACGTGAAGAAGACGTTGACCGACATCCCCGAGGCTGCCGCCGTCGTCGACAGGATGAGCGTGGGCCAGATGCGGTCGAGGTGTCCGTCCCAGGCCACGATCGTGATCTGGTTCTTCCGGTTGTACCCATCGCGCTCAGCGCGCTCGTCCAGCGCCCGATCGATCAGCTCGCGAAGGGCGGCCGGATCCTGGCCGGTCGCGGCGTCGGTGGTCGTGTCGTCGGTGGTCGGCTCCGTCCGTATCTGGCTCATCCTCACACCTTCCTGATCACGAATCGAAGGACGCCGTCGCCCTCGTCAGCTTCGAGGAGCTCGTTCCCCGAGAGCTTTGCCCAGCTCGGGACGTCTGATCTCGCGCCGGGATCGGTCGCGAGCAGCTCGAGCAGATCGCCACGCTCCGCGTTCTTCAGCGCCTTGTGGAGCGTGACGAGCGGGCCGGGGCAGGACTGCCCTCTGGCGTCGACGGTCGTGGTGATGACGTTCATCGTGGAGACCTCCTTGGTGATCCGAGTGGACGAGGGCCGGTGCCTGGTGGCGCGGCCTTATCGGCCGTCGCCGGGCACCTCGGGACAGCAGCACCGGTCGGGGATCATGGCCCCCACGAGCCCACGGCAGCGTGTTCGGATCATTTGCAGGTGCAAATGCTACCTCCTAACTCGGATTCCCCTCAACCCGACCCCGGGAACCGTCGACGCTTACCAGGTCCTGGAAGGAGTGGCCGGTATCGTGTCGCAGATGCCTCCAAGCGTCCGCCTCGCAGTCCTCACCGCCGTCTTCGTGCTGGGGTTCGGGCTTCTCCCGATCCCTGCTGCGGCGGCGACATGCGTGTTCGCGCCTCCCATCGCGACGGTCGACGTGGGTGCCGGCGAGACCGCGACGATCGGGCGGAGCGGCAACGACATCACCCTCAACGGCACGGCGTGCGGAGGCGCGACCGTGGCGAACACCGACACCATCGCGGTCACCACGACCGGCGTCCCGACGGAGATCGCGATCGATCTCACGGCCGGACCACTGGCGCCGGGCCTCACGCCCGAGGCCGACGGCTCCGAGATCGAGATCACCGTCGACCTGCCCTCCGGCACGCCGATACTCCGGATCCTGGGTTCGTCCGACGTCGACCGCATCGTCGCCGGCGCGAACAGCATCAACCTCAACGCGGATGAGACGACCGCGGACGCGGACGTCACGATCACCGGTGCACCAGCCCTCGTCATCGAGGGCGGAGACGGGGACGACGTCCTCTCGCTGGCCGGCGGCTCGGGCACGGGAACGACCGGGCGCCAGGGTTCCCTGTTCGGACAGGCCGGCAACGATCGCCTGCTGGGTGGAGTGGCGGGCAGCACCTTCGACGGGGGGGTCGGCACCGACGAGGTCGACTACACGAGCGCGACGCGGCTCGACCCGGCGAACCTCGCCACGGGTCAAGTCGTCCACCAGGGCGGCGGGACCGACACGCTCGCCGGGATCGAGAACCTCACGGGATCGCCGGGCGACGACCGGATCATCGGCGATGGTTCCGACAACGTGATCGATGGTGGAGACGGGATCGACACGATCGACTACAGCGCAGCCTCCGCCGTGAACGTCGACCTTCGTGCCGGAAGAGCCGTGGGTGACGGAACCGACGGGCTTACCTCGATCGAGAACGTCATCGGCTCACCCTCTGCGGACCACATCGTCGGCGACGGCGGGGCCAACCTGTTGGACGGCGGGCAGGGCAACGACAAGATCGACGGAGGGAGCGGTGACGACACCCTGATCGGTCGCGACGGGAGCGACACGGTCTCGTTCCAGTCGGCGACCGAGGGTGTCACGGTCTCTCTCACGAATGGGACGGCGAACGGGGCGGGCGCCGACACGCTCGCAGGGTTCGAGAACGTCGTCGGCACACCCGCGGCCGACGAGATCCGCGGAGACGGAGCCAACAACCGCCTCGATGGGCGCCGGGGACCCGACCAGGTCTTCGGCGGTGGCGGGGCCGACATCATCCAAGGCGGAGACGGCAATGACCTGCTGTTCGGCCAGAGCGGCAACGACCTGCTGCTGGGTGACTCAGCCAAGGACCAGCTCGACGGCGGTCAGGACCGAGATGTCTGCAGGGGCGGGACCGGCCCGGACTCCTTCGTCTTCTGCGAGACCGTCAAAGCTGGTCCACCGCGACTCGTCTAGCACCTCCGAGCGCGAGCGACCGTCCCTTCACACACCGAACCCGTCAAAGCCGGTGGCGCCGTTCGAACGGCCAGTAGACCAGACGCACGCGCGCCTTGAGGTGGTGGCGGCGTACGGGCCCGAAACTCCGGCTGTCGGTGGAGCTCTCCGGCTGGTCGCCCTCGATCCAGTACTCATCCCGTTCGAGCACGCGCCCGTCGGGGGATAGGTCGCCCGGAACGGCGACGACGCGCTTCACCATCTCGAAGCCCGGCCGGGCGGGGTGCTCGACGACAACCACGTCGCCGCGCCGATAACGCGACGCCGCGACCGCGATGGCCCAGTCCCCCGGCGACAGGCTCGGGAGCATCGACGAACCGCGCACCTCGATCCGGGACGGCTTCCACCGCAGCAACGCGTACGCGACCGCGAGGGCCAACCCAACACCCCCGGATAGCGCCTTCCACGCAGCCGCGGGTTGCGGCTTCCGCGTGCGCCGACCCCGGTGATAGGTTCGGTTCCGAGGACCTTCGTCCGAAGGAGGCTGAACGCCCATGCTCGAAGCTTTGCTCAGGCCGCGGCGCATCGTCCATGCACACTGCGACCTCCCCTGTGGCGTCTACGACCCGGCACAGGCTCGGATCGAGGCCGAGTCCGTAAAGGCGATCCAGCAGCGGTACCAGGACGCCGAGAAGATGAAGACCGCCGGCGAGTCCGTCGAGGACTATCGCGCCCGCTGCCTCGTGATCAAGGAGGAGCGCGCGGACCTCGTCAAGCATCACCTGTGGGTGCTGTGGACCGACTACTTCAAGCCCGAGCACCTCGAGAAGCACCCGGATCTGCACGATCTGTTCTGGAAGGCCACGAAGGAAGCCGGTCTGGCGAAGAAGGCGCAGGATCCCGCGCAGGGCCAGAAGCTGCTCGACGCGATCGACGGGGTCGCCAAGATCTTCAAGGAGACGAAGTCGTAGCCTGCGGGCCAGCCACCTTGCAGGTCTTCGCGATCGTTCGCGGGGCGGGACCCTCGAGTCCCGCCCCGCTCTCCATTCGAGGTCCAGGCCGATGAAGGACATCGGACTGGTCGGTGTCCCGTTCAGCGGTCGATCCACCTTGTTCACCGCGCTCACGCGAACCGGTTCGCACGGCGGCCAGGCGAACCACGCCGTGGTCCCGGTTCCCGATCCGCGTCTTGCCGTGCTCACCGAGATCGAGCGCTCGCGCAAGACCGTCCACGCGCAGGTCGGTTTCGTGGACGTGCCCGGTGGAACGTCGAGCGCTCAAGGGATCGCCAAGCTCCGCGAGACGGATGCGCTCGCGATCGTGCTCCGCTGCTTCGGCCCCGACGCGAAGCCCGCGTCCGAGCTGGCCGAGGTTCGCGCCGATCTCCTCCTCGCCGACCAGGCGGTCATCGAGCCCGCACTGGAACGCGCGGCGAAGCGAGCGCGCGGAGGAACGACCGCCGAGATCGACGCACTGGCGAGGGCGAACACGGCCCTGGCGAGCGAGACTCCCCTGCGCGATGCCGGCCTGTCGGTCGAGGAGCGGCGCGAGCTGAAGGCGATCGCCCCGTTGACGCTCAAACCCGAGGTCGTCGTCGCGAACCTCGAGGAAGGGACGGGAACACCTGCCGAGCTGCCCGAGGGAACGGTCGGCGTGTACGCCTCGATCGAGGCCGAGACCGCCGAGATGGACCCCGACGAGGCTCGAGCCCTGCTCGATGAATTCGGCGTGCACGAACCCGGGCTCGAGGCCGTCATCCGGGCGTCCTACGGGGCCCTGGACCTCATCACGTTCCTCACGACCGGCGAGGACGAGACGCGAGCCTGGGAGGTTCGCCGTGGTGCGACGGCACCGGAGGCGGCCGGCGTCATCCACACGGACCTGGAACGCGGCTTCATCCGCGCCGAGGTGATCCCGTACGACGACCTCATCGAGGTGGGCTCGATGGATCAGGCGAAGGCCAAGGGACTGATCCGCGTGGAGGGGAAGGAGTACATCGTCCGCGAAGGCGACATCGTGCACGTTCGTTTCGCGGTCTGATCCGAGATCGCCTCGAAACGACTACGGCTCGACGTTCCCCGCGCCGGTGCAGATCGAGAGCGTGACCGTCCACATGCCCTGGTCCTGTGCCCTCGTGACGCGTCCGATCGTCCGGCCGTCTCGGATCACGACGACGAGATCCCCGTGCCATCGCGTCTGCGGATAGCCGGGTTTCGCGATCCGGTCCTCGCTCACGAGATCCCCGATCGTCCTTCGAACCGTGTCGACCGCGTCCTCTTCGGTGCCCGCGAAGCGCGACTGGAACTCCCGCTCCACGATCTTCGAGCACGCGAGCTCCGGCGAGATCCACAGCTCCTGCGGATCGACGATCGCGAGCTCCGACGAGGGCGCCGGTCCCGACGCACGATCGCGAAGACAGGACACGAGGACGGTCCCCGGCGCGACCGCGACGACCGCATCGCTCGGAGCACCGTTGGCGATCGGGACATCCACCGGAGTTCCCAGCTCGCGGAGGGGGCGGACGCGGAGGAACTGCGCCTGCGACGTGTTCTGCACCACGAACCGCACGCCGGCATCGCCCGCCTGCACCACCGAGGCGTCGACGAGGGCTCCATCCGGCTCGCAGCTCACACGAGCAACGTTCGGGGCCACCCGGCCGGCCGCGACAGCGGGACCGCCCTCGCGGAAGAGGGCCGCGATGAGACCCGTGACGAACAACAGACCCACGACGGCGGCCACTACCTCTTCCCGGCGCACCGCTCAACGATAGAGGCGGGATCCCGGGAAGCCGCGATTACGAGCTTTTCCGCCATCTCATCGACAGGGAAAGCTTGCTATCCTGCCCCCTGCGATGACCTCAGAGACCTACCGCATCGGAGAAGCGGCCGCGATGCTCGGCGTCCGGGTCGAGACGCTCCGGCGTTGGGAACGTGAAGGCCGTCTCGCCACGGCGAGGACACAGGGCGGGCAACGGCGGGTGCCGGCAGCGGAGGTGGCCCGGCTCCTGGTCGAAGGGAGGGAACGATCCAAGGTGACCTCGGCGAGCGTGCGGAACCGATTCCCGGGGGTCGTCACCGAGGTCAAGCGGGACAAGCTCGCCGCCACCGTCGAGATCCTCGCAGGCCCGCACAGGATCCTCGCGTTCGTCACGCGGGAAGCGGTCGACGAGATGGGGCTCAAACCGGGCATGCACGCCGTGGCGACGGTGAAGGCGACGAACGTGATGCTCGAGGCGACCGAGTGAAGCCCCGGATCGCCGCTGCAACCGCGCTCCTCGCGCTCGTCTGCGCAGCCTGCGGCGCGGACGGCGACGCAGCGGAACCCCCGCGACAGCTCACGGTCGCCGCGGCCGCGTCGCTCACCTCCGCGTTCACCGACATCGCGGTCGCGTTCAACGAAGCGCATCCGCAGACGCTCGTATCGCTCACCTTCGGTCCCTCCGACGGGCTCGCCACCCAGATCGTGGAGGGAGCACCGGTCGACGTCTTCGCGTCGGCGAGCCCGACCTGGATGGATCTCGTCGAGACCGACGGCCCCGGCGTGACGGGCCGGACCGACTTCGCCAGGAACCGACTCGCGATCGCCGTCCCTGCCGACAACCCCGCGGGCATCGAGGGCATGGAGGACCTCGGTCGCCAGGGCGTCCAACTCGTCCTCGCGGCCGAAGGGGTCCCGGCCGGCGACTACGCGCGGCAGATCCTCGACAACGCCGGGATCGCCGAGGCCGCGCTCGCCAACGTGGTGTCGAACGAAGAGGACGTGGCGCTCGTCATGACGAAGGTCCTGTCGGGCGACGCCGACGCCGGCATCGTCTACGTCACCGACGTCACGACGGAGCTCGCGGACCAGGTCGCGCTGATCAAGATCCCCGATGACGTGAACGTGATCGCGACGTATCCGATCGCGGTCGTGAACGGAACCGAGGAGGCAGATCTCGCTCGTGCGTTCGTCGACTTCGTCCTCGGGCCCGGCCGGACGATCCTCGCCGCGTACGGGTTCCTCGGACCTGCGTAGCCGGCGCCCACCGTTCGCGCTCGTCGCGCTCGCGGCGGTCGGGCTGGTGCTCGTCGGGCTGCCGGTGCTGGGCCTGGTGTTGCGGACGCCGTGGTCGCGGATCGGCGACATCCTGCTCGGCGACACCGCAACCACGGCGCTCCGGCTGTCGCTCCTCGTGGCGACCATCGCCGCGTTCGTGTCGCTGGTCGCGGCGTTCCCGCTCGCATGGCTGCTCGCACGGAGGCCGTTCCGCGGCCGCGCCCTCGTGCGCGCGCTCGTCGTCTTGCCGCTCGTCATGCCGCCGGTCGTGGCCGGCGTGGGTCTGCTCGCCGCCTTCGGTCGACGAGGGATCGTCGGCGGGGTCCTGGACGACTGGTTCGGCATCCAGTTGACGTTCACCACCGGCGCGGCCGTGATCGCGGCGTCCTTCGTCTCGTTCCCGCTGGCGGTCCTCGCGCTGGAGGCGGGGATCCGGGCCCTCGACGAGCGACTCGAAGGCGCCGCCGCGACGCTCGGCGCCTCGCGCTGGTACGTGCTTCGGCGTGTCACGCTCCCGCTCCTCGCCCCCCAGATCGTCGCGGCGGCGGTGCTCGCCTGGGCGAGGGCGCTCGGGGAGTTCGGCGCGACGATCACGTTCGCCGGCAACCTGCAGGGACGCACCCAGACCCTGCCACTGGCGGTCTTCGAACGTCTGCAGACCGATCCCGATGCGGCGTTCGCACTCTCGATGTTGCTGATCGCCGTCGCCCTGGCGGTGATCTTCTCGCTACGAGGCCGGTTCCTCCGATGAGCCTGTCCGTCGACGTCTCGGTCCGGCGCGGCGGCTTCGAGGTCACGGCCGCGTTCATGGCCGAGCCGGGAGAGACACTCGCGCTCCTCGGGCCGAACGGCTCGGGTAAGTCGACCTTGGTCGCCGCCATCGCGGGTCTCGCCCCGCCCGAGCGGGGGCGTGTGACGCTCGACGGGACCACCCTCGACGACGTCGAGCGCGGAACCTCCGTCCCTCCCGAGCGCCGCCCGATCGGCGTCGTGTTCCAGGATCTCCTCCTGTTCCCCCACCTCTCGGCGTTGGAGAACGTCGCCTTCCCGCTCCGTGCTCGCGGAGCCGATCGCGCGGCGGCGGGTGACCGTGCGGCCCGGCTCCTGGACCGGCTCGGGCTCGGATCTCGCGCCGCCGCGCATCCGCGCGAGCTATCGGGGGGCGAGGCGCAGCGGGTCGCGCTCGCGCGTGCCCTGGTCGCCGAGCCCTCGCTGCTCCTCCTGGACGAACCGCTCTCGGCGCTGGACATCGGCGCGAAAGCTCGGATCTCGGACCTGCTTCGTGACGAGCTCCGGCGGTTCGCCGGTGTCCGGGTCCTCGTCACGCACGATCCCGTCGAGGCGGCCACGCTCGCGGACCGGCTCGTCCTGCTGGAGGACGGCCTCGTCACGCAGATCGGCACCCCCGAGGAGATCCGGTCTGCGCCACGAACGCGCTACGCGGCGGAGCTGGTGGGTGTCAACGCCTACCGGGGCCGGCTCGAGCCGCTCGAGGACGGGGGCGGCCGGATGCTGGTCGACGGCGGTGCGGTCGTGACGCCGTGGCCGGACGGGTTCGACGGCGGCGAGGTGATCGCGGTCGTCCGGCCCTCCGACGTCACGCTTTCGCTCGAGCCGCCTGCGGGTTCCGCTCGCAACGTGCTGCGCGGGCGCGTCCTGTCGGTCGCGATCGTGGGGGAACGCGCGCGGGTCCGCCTTTCGACCGATCCTCCCCTGGTGGCCGACGTCACGCCGCGCTCCGTGGCCAGGCTCCGTCTGGCCGACGGCGTGGAGGTCTGGGCTTCGTTCAAGGCCGTCGAGGTCGAGATCCTGCCGCCGTGATCGGGCCAGGCCGTAAGCTTCCAGCACCCATGGCCGACATCCGAGCGCGCGAGTTCCCGCCACCAGAACCGGAGACGACCACCCCCGCGAACGCGGACGCCGCTGAGACGGACGGGCGAGAGGCCGAACCGAGCGACCGGGACCGCGGCTCACGCCGCTTCGTCGGATCGACGCCGTTCCTCGTCCTCGTGGCGCTCGCCGTGGCGATCCTCGTCAAGACGTTCCTGATCCAGGCCTTCTACATCCCGTCCGAGTCCATGGACCCGACGCTCGAGATCGGGGACCGGGTCTTCGTCAACAAGCTCGCCTACGACATCGGCGACCTCGGCCGTGGCGACGTGATCGTGTTCGCGAACCCGCATCCCGAACAGCTTCCGGAGCGGGGGGCGGTGAGCGCGTTCCTCCACTGGCTCGGCGAAGGGATCGGGTTCGCGCAGCCGGCCGACGAGGACTTCATCAAACGCGTGATCGGCCTGCCGGGCGAGACCATCGAGATCCGCGACAACGTCGTCTACATCGACGGCGAGCCCTTGGACGAGCCCTACCTCACCGACGCGGCACGGCAGAGCAACGGCGACTTCCCGGAGACGCGGATCCCGGCGGGCCACCTCTTCATGATGGGTGACAATCGCGGGAACTCGGCCGACAGCCGCTATGGGCTCGGTCTGGTGCCCGTCGAGAAGGTGATCGGGCGAGCGTTCATCGTGATCTGGCCACCGTCGGACTTCGGCGGCGTCTGATCCCGCTCAGGGATCAGGCGGACTCGCTCCCGGCTCCTCCGCGTCGCCAGGCTCGCTCTGCCCGGCCCACCACTCGTCGAGCAGCCGGTGGGCCTCGTCCTCGGAGACCGGACCGCGTTCCAGGCGCACCTCCATCAGGTATTCGAGCGCCTTGCCGATGGCCGGGCCCGGTTCCACCCCGAGGTGCTTCATCACCTGCTCGCCGTTCAGCTGCGGGCGCATCGCTTCGAGGTTCTCCTCCTCGGCGAGGCGCGCGATGCGGTCCTCGAGGTCGTCCTGCAATGCCTCGAGCTTCTTGGCCTTGAACCGATTCTGAGTCGTGCAATCCGCGCGGGTGAGCTGGTTCAACCGGTCCAGGAGCGGACCGGCGTCGCGCACGTACCGGCGGACGGCGCTGTCGCTCCACTCGCTGTAGCCGTGGAAGCGCAGGTGCATCTCGATGAGCTTCACGACATCGTCGATCAGATGCGTCGGATACCGCAGAGCCTGGAGGCGCTCACGGGCCAACCGGGCGCCGACCACCTCGTGGTGGTGGAAGGTGACGCCGTCCGGACCGATCTGCCGGGTCTGGGGCTTGCCGATGTCGTGCAGGAGCGCCGCGAGCCGAAGCGTGAGGTCGGGCTCGGTCTTCTCGACGACGGCATAGGTGTGATGAAGCACGTCCTTGTGCTTCTGCACCGGATCCTGCTCCAGACGCAGCTGCGGAAGCTCCGGGAGGAACTCCTCGGCCAGGCCGGTCTCCACGATCAGCTCGAGACCCTTGGACGGCTGCGAGCCCAGGAGCAGCTTGGACAGCTCATCGGAGATCCGCTCGGCCGAAACGATCCGAAGGCGCTCGCCCATCCGTCCGATGGCCTCGACGACCCTCGCCGCCGGCTCGAGCCCCAACTGGGAAGCGAAGCGGGCCGCGCGCAGCATCCGCAGTGGGTCATCGGAGAATGAGACCTCCGGATCGAGCGGCGTGTCGAGCCTCCGGGCGGCGAGGTCCTTCACCCCGCCGAACGGGTCGATGAACTCCCCTTCGGGCAGGCGAACGGCCATCGCGTTCACGGTGAAGTCCCGGCGGGACAGGTCGGTCTGCACGTCGTCGCCGAACGTCACCGCGGGCTTGCGGTGCTCCTCCGCGTAGACCTCCTTGCGGAACGTGGTGATCTCGAACAGGAGATCGGCCCGCCGGGCGCCGACGGTTCCGTATCTGACACCGACGAGGTATTGCCGGTCCGCCCAACCACGCAGGATCTTCGTGGTCTCGCGGGGCAGCGCATCCGTGGCGAGGTCCAGGTCTGCCTCCTCCCGAACGTTGCCGAGGAGGAGATCGCGCACGATGCCGCCGACGAGGTAGAGCTCGTGACCGGCCAGACGGAAACGTTCGCCCAGTTCCTTGGCGACGGAGGGGACCTCGAGGTGGGCGCCGTCGTCGGAACCCGAGCGATCGGCCATGTCCGGGTCAGGATACCCCCGGCCCGCTGCGGTTCGGTCGCTCCGTGCGGCCGCGCCTCCGGCGGGGAGTCCTAACCGACGTCGATCGCTCGAAGACCTAGCCGACGGCCGCGGCGGAGCCGCGATCCATCGTTCCGCGGAGCGCGAGCACGAAGTCGTGAGGCGTGGTCGACGCGCGACGGGCATCTTCCTCGCTGACGAGCCCATCCTGCACGAGCCTCACGAGCGCCTGGTCGAACGTCTGCATGCCGTAGAACTCGCCTTCGGCGATGACGTCGCGGATCTCAACCGTTGCGTCGGGGTCCACGACCCGATCGTAGATGCGTCCGGTCGCGACGAGGACCTCGACGGCCGGGATCCGGCCCTTCCCGTCCGCGCGCACGACGAGTCGTTGCGACACGATGCCGCGGAGCGCACCGGCGAGCGACGTGCGGACCTCGCGTTGCTGGATGGGTGGGAACAGGTCGAGCAGACGGTTGATCGTCTCCGTCGCGTCGATCGTGTGCAGCGTGCTGATGACGAGATGACCGGTCTCGGCAGCCTGGATCGCCGAGAGCGCCGATTCGGGATCGCGGATCTCACCCACGAAGATCACGTCGGGGTCCTGACGGATCACGTGCTTCAAGGCGGCCGCGTAAGAGTCCGTGTCGAGGCCGATCTCCCGCTGCTGGATGATCGATCGGTCGTCGTCGTGCACGACCTCGATCGGGTCCTCGATCGTGACGATGTGCCGCCGCCAACTCCGGTTGATGTGACCGATCATCGAGGCGATCGTCGTCGTCTTGCCCGTGCCGGTCGGTCCGGTCACGAGGACGAGGCCGCGTGACGAGTCGGCCAGCTCCGCCATCACGGGCGGGAGGAACAGCTCCTCGATCGTCGGAACGTCCGAGCGCACCCGTCGGATCGCGAGACCGACCATCCCTCGTTGACGGAACACATTCACGCGGAAGCGGCCAACCCCGGGCACCGTGTGGCCGAAGTCCGCTTCGCTGCAGAGCTCGAACTCCTTGCGCTTGTGCTCGGGCATGATGCCGATCGCGGCACTCACCGTGTCGTTCGACGACAGCGCGGGGAACGGTGCCGGCTGAAGCTCGCCGTCCACGCGGACGAAGGGAACGTTGCCGGCTTTCAGGTGCAAGTCGCTGGCCCCCACCTCGACCGTGTGGCGGAGCAGGTCGGTAACGTCCAAGTTCGATCAGTCCCCCTGGTCGCGCGGAGTCTCAGGCTCGAGATCGGTCCCGAGCCCATGGATGTCCTCTTCTCCTTTTCGGCGCGCGGAGCGAAACTTTGAGGCCCCGATGAGGAAAAGAAGCACGACCAGCAGTCCGAGTCCCACGGGGGTGGCGTACTCCTCCCAGCGCTCGTAGCTCGCCCCGAGCACATATCCCAGGAAGGAGTGGCCCACCCCCCAGATCAGGGCTCCGGCCACGTCGTAGGCGAGGAAGCGCCTCCACGGCATGTGGGCGACCCCCGCAAGGATGAATCCGACGCTCCGGACGACGGGCACGAACCGTCCCAGGAAGACGGTCTTGCCGCCGTGGGTCCGGTAGTAGCGCTCGGAAGCAAGGAGGCGCTCGGGGGTGACGAACAGTTTCCTGCCGTGACGGAGCAGGAAGCCCCGTCCGAACCGCCAACCGATCCAGTACCCGACGTTGTCGCCCAGGACGGCACCCACCACGGCGACCGTGGCCACGAGCGGGAGCGAGAGCTCGTGGAGCCCCGCGTAGACTCCGCCGAGGATGACGATCGTCTCTCCCGGCACGATGACCCCCGCGGCGATCGAGTTCTCCAGGAACGTCGCGGCGCCGACCACGAGATATCCCCACGGGGCTTCGAGGAACGGGCGGAGGAATTCGATGATCCGGTCCAGCACGGGCGCCAAGTATAGAGAGAGGGTTCCGGCCCTCCGGCGGTGATGCAGACGCGGAACGAGGTATCGGCCGGCGGCGTGGTCTACCGCCGCGGGGACGCCGGCATCGAGATCTGCCTGGCCGCCCGCCGAACCCGCCGCGGCGACCTCGTGTGGGGACTCCCGAAGGGCGCGGTCGAGTCCGAAGAGACGCCGGAAGCCGCGGCGGTTCGCGAGGTCGTGGAGGAGACGGGCCTCGAGGCCGAGATCGAGGGCGATCTCGGAACGATCCGTTACTTCTACGTCTGGGAGGGCGTGCGCGTGCGCAAGCAGGTGCGCTTCTTCCTCATGCTGGCGACCGGCGGCGACGTCTCGAACCACGACGAGGAGATGGAGGACGTGCGCTGGTTCCCGTTGCGCCGGGCTGCCAAGCGCGCGGCCTACCGCGGCGAGCGCGAGGTGATCGAGCGCGCGGTGGAGCAGCTTCGTTGACGCTTCTCCAAGTGGTACTCGGCATCCTCGTCGGGTTCGTCGCGGGCGTCCTGTCGGGGTTGTTCGGGGTCGGCGGTGGTGTCGTCACGACGCCCGCCGTGAACGTCCTGCTCGGCGGCACGGCGATCCAGGCCGTCGCGACACCGCTGCCGGTGATCCTGCCGACCTCCCTCGTCGGCGCCTTCACGTACGCGCGCGCCGGCGAGGTGAGCTTTCGCGCCGCGAGGTGGGCGATCCCGCCCGGCATCGCCGGCGCCGTCGGGGGCGCGTTCCTCACCGAACTCGTGAACGCGCACCTGCTCCTGGTCATCACCGCCGTGCTGATGGCGTGGACCGGCGTAGAGGTGATGCGCGGCCGCGGTCCCGCGATCGCATGGACGAAGGGCGCGACGCCCGGATGGAAGTACTCGGCGATCGGCGCCGTCGCCGGGTTCGTGTCCGGTCTGCTGGGAGTCGGCGGCGGCATCGTGATGGTCCCGTTGCTCACCCTCGTCATCGGGATGCCGCTGAAGCGGGCCCTGGGGACCTCGCTCGCCGTGATCGCGGCCCTCGTCGTTCCCGGCACGGTCGTGCACTGGGCGCTCGGCCACATCGACTGGGCCATCTTCGGCGTCCTCACCCTGGGGGTGGTGCCCGGCGCCCGGTTGGGGGCTCACCTCGCGATCGGCGCGCGCGAGCGTACCCTCCGCCGCGCCGTCGGCGCCTTCTTGCTCGCCGTCGCGGTGCTGTATGGCGTCGACGAGCTCGTCTCTCTCCTCGGCGACGGCGGGTAGGATGACCGCGCCGACGATGCGACGGCTCGCGCTCACCTTCCTTGCGCTCCTCGGCGTGCTCCTCGCGCCCGTTCCGACGGTCTCCGCCCAGGAGCCGCCGGTCGTCCGTCTCACGCTCCTCGAACAAACGCCGTGGAACAGCAGCTTCGACGAGACGAACGCGCGCGAGCTGTTCGTCCGGTTCCGAGCCGAGAACGTGGGCTCGGTGTCGATCGACGACCTCGCGATCGGGGTGACTCTGTACGGCCGGGTGCTCTCGCGTTCGGCGTTCGAGGAGTCCCTCCTCGCGGATCCGCTGGTTCCGCTCAAGGGCGAGACGCGTCCTCGAGAGGGGACGATCGAGCCCGGACAGACCCGGGACTTCGAGCTCACGTTCCTCCTCGACGAGCTGGCGGGACTGGATCCGGACCAGTCGGGGGTCTATCCACTGAAGATCGACCTGAGGAGCGGATTCACGTCGCTCGGGGCCATCCGCACGCCGGTCGTGTTCCTCGTCCGCCAACCGGAGATACCCCTGAGGCTTTCGTGGACGTTCGTCCTGCACCACCCCATCGAGTTCGGACCGGGCGGTGAGTTCACCTCGACCGAGCTCGAGACCGCGCTCGCGCCGGGTGGGCGTTTGGGTGCGCGGATCCGGGCACTGCAGGAGCTCGCGGCCGCCCCGACGCAGCCCGCCGTCGATGTGGCCGTCTCGCCCGTGCTGCTCACTCAGCTCGAGAGGATGCGAGACGGGTACGACGTCCGGGTCGGCGACGAGGTGCTGGCGGTGGACCCGGGCGAGGGCGGCGCGAAGCTCGCCGGCGAGGCGCTTGTCGCCTTGGAGGAGATCGCCGTGGCGCCGAACGTTCGCGTGAGCGCGATGCCCTTCTCCGCACCGGAGCTCCCCTCGCTCGTCGCCGGCGGGCTCGGCCGCGACCTCCGCATCCAGCTCGACCGTGGTCGCGACATCGTGGAAGAGATGCTGACCACTCCGGTTGCGGGCGTCCTGCGGCCCCCGGGGGCCGCGCTCGATGACGAGACGCTGCGGCAGCTTCCCGGCGTCGGCGTCTCGACACTCTTGGTCGGTCCCGCGACGGTGGAGACCACACCGCAGCCGCTCGGCTTGGCCGGCCCGCCCGCCGCGTCGCTCTCGGAGTCCGGTGTGCTGCGTGCCGTCGTTCCCGACCCCGCGGTCGCGGCGGTGCTGCAGTCCGGTCTCGGGAGCTCGGACCCGGTACGGACGGCCCAGGTCGTCCTCGGCGAGATCGCTTCGATCTGGCAGGAACGTCCGGGCGAGCTCCGCGGGATCGCGCTGATCCTGTCGGAAGACTCGCTGCTCCCCGCATCCTTCTTCGCCGCGTTCACGCGGAGCATCGCGAGTGCGCCCTGGCTCACGCCGATGCACGCGGGTGAGTTCGCCACGGCGTTCGCGCCTCCGGAGCCCTCCTCGCTCGACTCGCCCTCCTTTCGCCGGTTCTCGACGTCGTACGTCGACGAGCTGAAGCAGGCGCGGCGACACATCGCCACGTACCGCTCGATGCTCGTCGAGCCGGGAACCGAGCCCGACCGCCTCGAGACGTTGCTCCTCCTCGCCGAGTCTCGGCAGTACCTGTCGAGCCCGGAGGAAGGACTCGCGTTCATCACCGGCGTCCGCGAGTCGATCGATGCGGTGTTCGGCCAGATCAGCGTCGAGAGCGCTCCGGTCATCACACTCACGTCGAGCACGGGAAGCGGCGTCCCGGTCACGGTGCGCAACGACGCGGAGGAGGCTCTGCGCGTCAGCGTTCAACTCGTGTCCCTCGGTCTGAGCGAGACGCGCAGCATCGAGCTCGTGCTCGGACCGGGCGACGAACAGACCGTGACGTTCCGCGTCGACCTCGTCCGCACCGGCCGGTTCGAGGTGCAGCTGCAGGTCCTGGCCCCGAGCGGCCGCTTGATCCAGACCCCCCAGACGCTCGTCCTCCGATCGACCGTGTACAACCGGGTCGCGCTCGTCATCACGATCGCCGCGGCACTCGTGCTCCTGGCACTCTGGGCGAGGAGGTTCCTGCCACGTCGGACGTCGTGAGCCCGGAGGAACCGCCGTCGTCCGACCTGCCGACCGACGACTCCGCGCGCGCGTTCGTGCGCAACACCGCGGTGATGACCGTCGGGACAGCGCTGTCGAGGACGACCGGCTTCTTGCGTCTTGCGGCGATGGCGTACGCGATCGGCGTCACGGAGTCGAGGCTGCCCGATGCCTACAACATCGCGAACATCACTCCGAACATCCTGTACGAGCTCGCGCTCGGCGGGATCCTGACCGCGGTCGTGGTGCCGGTCGTCGTCGAGTGGCTGCAGGAACGCGGGCGAGACGAGGCATGGGAGGTCATCCGGCGGCTCTTCACCTTGGCGATCGTCGTGCTGTCGGCGCTGACCGTGCTGGGGATCGTCTTCGCGCCCCTGATCGTCGACCTCTACACGTCGGGCGTCCCGGCCGAGGACCAAGCGATCGTGCGCGAGTACGCCACCTTCTTCCTCCGGTGGTTCATGCCGCAGATCGTCTTCTACGGCGTCGGCGCGGTCGCCATCGGGCTGCTGCAGGCGCACCGGACGGTTCGCCGTACCGATGTTCGCCCCGATCCTCAACAACGTCATCGTGATCGCGACGTTCCTCATGTTCGCTGCGATGCCGGGACCGTCACCAGGTTCCGATGCGCTGGCGACGACGGCCCAGCGGTACGTGCTCGCGATCGGGACGACGGCCGGCGTCGCGGCGATGACCCTCGCGTTGTGGCCGGCCGTTCGGGCAACGGGCTTCCGGTTCTCGTGGCGGACGGGGTGGAGTCACGAGGCCGTGACCAGGATCGCGCGCCTCGCCACCTGGGTGGCCGCGTACGTGGCGGCCAACCAGGTTGGGCTCCTCGTGGTGATCGTCCTCGCGGACCGGATCGAGGGCGGGTACACGGCCTACGCCGCCGCGTTCATCCTGTTCCAGCTGCCGCACGCGATCTTCGCGGTGTCGATCTTCTCCGCGCTCCTACCGGCGATGTCCGGCCGCTGGGCCGACGGGGACGTCGACGGGTTCCGGCGGCTCCTTTCTCAGGGGATCCGGGCGACGGCGGCCATCGTGATCCCGGCGGCGCTCGGATATCTGGTTCTGGCGAGGCCGATCGTCCGGCTGCTCTTGGAGCACGGGGTCACGACGCCGAGCAGCGGCGACCTCGTCGCCGACGTGCTCGTCGGGTTCTCCGTCGGGCTGTTCCCGTTCTCCGCGTTCCAGCTCCTCCTTCGCGCGTACTACGCGATGCAGAACACCCGAACGCCGGCGCTCGTGAACCTCGCGGCGGTCGCCATCAACGTCGTCGCCGACCTCGTCCTGTTCTTCGGAGCCGATCTCGGCGTGCAAGGCCTCGCCCTGGGCCACGCGATCTCCTACGGGTTCGGCTCGGTCGCGCTGCTCCTGCTGATCCGCCGGAGGCTGCGAGGGATCGACGGCGCGAGAGTGCTCGGGACCGTCGGCCGGACGCTGCTCGCCGGCGCCGCGACCGCGGCCACGGCGTGGCTCGTGGCCCGCTGGCTCGGCACGACCCTCGGAACCGCCACCCTCACCGAGCAGTCGCTCCAGGTGTTCACCGCGATCGCCGCGGGAGTCGTCGTATTCGTCGGGGCGTCGACGGCCATGCGGATCGAGGAGGTCGACGCCGTTCGCCGGCACCTCGTCGCGAGGTGGCGGCGATGAGGTGCGTTCGCACGGACGAGCGAGGCTTGATCGGGAAGATCATCTTGATCTGGCTCGTGATCCTCGGCCTCGTCGTCGTCGCGCTCATCGACGGTGGATCGATCGTGCTCGCGCGGCTGCGGACCAACGATCTGGCACGGGACACGGCGTTCGCGGCCGAGGATCGCTTCTCCGAGACCGGGAGGCGGCGCCAGGCCGTCAGAGCCGCGCTCGCGACCATCGCGGAGACGGATGAGGACGCGCGCCTGGTGGAACTCGAGGTGTCCGGCCGGGGCGACGTGACCGTCGTGGTCAGCGATCGCGCGGGAACCCTCCTCGTCGGGCGATTCGGCTTCTTCGAGGACCTGACGACGGCGACCGCGTCCGATACCGCTCCGTAGGAGCGGCGCGAGGACGGCGCCTGCTGGCCGGAGCGTGCAGGTCCCGGGCATAGACTGCGTGCGTGCAGACCCGGCGCCCGGTCACGGTGCTCGCGGGCCGCTACGCGCTGGAGCAGGAGCTCGGCCGAAGCGGCACCGGCATGGCGTGGCGCGCCGAGGACCGGCTCCTCGGACGAACCGTGACCGTGAAGGTCATCCATCCGAGCCTCGGCGACGATCCCGTCTTCGCCCAGCGCTTCGCGGAGGAAGCGCGCAAGGTCGCGTCGCTTTCCGCGCCGGGGATCGCGCGGCTGCTCGACACCGGTGAGCAGGACGGAGTCCCGTTCCTCGTACGCGAACACATCGACGGCGCGAGCACGCGGACGCGCCTTGACCGCGAGGGGCCGTTGCCTGCAGGCGACGCCGTGCGGATCGCGGTCGCGGTGCTCGAGGCCCTCTCGCCCGCACACGCAGCGGGGATCCTGCATCTGGACCTCGGGCTCGAGAACGTGCTCCTCACACCCGAGGGCCACGCGCGGGTGACGGATCTGGGCATCGGGTCGGCCGTCACCGCGTCCCGGCCCGGGGATGCGGTTCAACTCCTGGGTCGCAGGAGCCCGGCGCCGGAGCAAGCGGCATGCGAGCCGCTCGATGAGCGGACCGACGTCTTCGCCGTCGGCGCGATGCTCTACGAGTTGCTCACCGGCCAGGCACCCGAGGGACGGCGCTCTCCGCGCGACCTGCGGCCGGAACTCCACCGATCACTCGACCGGATCGTCGCTCGCGCGCTTGCCACCGATCCGGCCGAGCGGTTCGCGAACGTGCACGCGTTCGCCTCGGCGCTCACCACCAGCGCGGCCGAACGCGACGAAGCGGACGAGGACCGACGCGGGTGGCTGCCGAGATGGCTCGGAACCTGGCTCGGCGTGCCGCTCGCGATCGCTCTCGTCGCGGCCGCGGCGATCGCGCTCGGCCTGTCGTTCGGACGGCTCGAGGTCGGCGGTCCCCTGGGGATCCGTGCCGCGGACGATCCGTCGCCCTCGGCTCAACCGGACGCGGGCCCAGGACTGGTCATCCCGGCGTCGGCGTTCACCTTCGATCCGTTCGGCGACGACTCCGAGAACGACTCGAACGTTGCCCTTTCGATCGACGGGGACCGTTCGACGGCGTGGCGGTCGGAGAACTACTTCGACGGAAGCCTGCACAAGGACGGTGTTGGCGTCGTCTTCGACCTCGGCGAGCGTCGCGACGTCTCTGGGTTCCTGCTGAGGACACCGGATCCGGGGTTCCTGTTCCACGTCGCCGTCGGCGACGACCCCGACCAGCTCGTCGAGGCCATCGGCGAGCCGACCACGGCCCAGGAGGAGACCCGCGGCGTGCTGACGGGTTCGGGACGCTACGTGCTCGTGTGGATCACCACCGTCGTCCAGACCGATGACGGGAACCGCGCCGAGATCGCCGAGTTCCGGGTGGTGGTCGACGCTGCCTAGCGTTCCCGACCGCGACGAGGACCTCGTCCGTCGATACCTGTCGGGCGATCGCGGGGCGTTCGCCGTGCTCGTGGAACGTCACGAACGACGGGTCTTCAACCTCGCCCTGCGCATGACGGGGCGCGAGGAGGACGCGCGGGACGCTACCCAGGACGCGTTCCTCACCGCGCTCCGCAAGCTCTCCTCGTTCCGAGGCGAGGCGGCGTTCACGACGTGGATGCATCGCGTCACCGTCAACGCGTGCTACGACCTGCTGCGGAAACGCCAGCGCAACCCCCTCCTCGATCGCGGGGACGACTTCCAGCCTCTGGAACCTCCGCCGGCGCCGGATCACGCGGACGACACGAGTCTGTCCATCGACGTGCAACGGGCCCTCCGCCGGGTCCCGCCGGACTTCCGCGTGGTGATGGTGCTGCACGATGTCCAGGACCTCCCCCAGGACGAGGTGGCGGCGATCCTGGGGATCCCGGTGGGAACGGTGAAGTCCCGCCTGCACCGGGGGCGGGTGGCGCTCGCGAAAGCCCTGCACGCCGAGCGGGAACGTCCGGGTACGCCCGGCCCGTCTGACGGAGCGATGCCCCGATGACCCATCCCGAAGAGCTTCTTTCCGGCTACGTCGACGGCACGCTCCCGAACGAGGAGCGCGCCGTCGTCGACGCGCACCTTGCGACCTGCGCCACCTGCCGTGAGGAGGTGGAGCTCGCCGGCGAGGCCCTCATGGCGCTCCAGGCGCTCGAGGAGCAGCCGGTGCCGTTCGGGGTCACCGGCCCCGTCATGGCCGAGGCTGGCCGGCGCTTCGAGCGCCGCGGGGCGGTGTGGCAACGGGTCCAGTGGGGAGCCGGGCTTGCCGCAGCGGCTGCGCTCGTGCTGGTCGTCGCGCTGAACCTGTCGGGCGGCAACTCCGGCGACCTGGCCAACGCGCCCACAGATGGATCCGCCGAAGTCGGAGGCGGAGCTCCGGGGGCCGCGCTCGCGGCCGACGAAACCCTCCCGAGGCTCGAGAGCCAGCGTGGGGTCAACTACAGCGACTCGGGGATCCGCTTGCTCGCCGAAGACACGGCGGAACGCTCGACGGTGCAGAGCAGCCCCACCGCCGAACTCGACACCGGCGTCGTCGGCGGTGATGCCGAGTTCGCGGCGAAGAGCGAGCGCGGCGTGGCGCTGGAGTGCCTGCGGACCTCGGGCGCCCCGTTGGAGGACCCGCTCGAGAGGCTCGACCGCCTGATCGAGGCCCAATACCAGGGCACGCCCGCCTACTTCGCCGTGTTCCTCGAGAGCCCGGGGGGTGGGCAACCCGCCGACTCCGCGATCGTCTGGGTGGTCGCGACCCGGGACTGCCGCATCTTGACGCTCGCCTCGCTGCCGCTCTGACCGACGCGGCCCATCGATCTCCCGCAGCACGCGCCTGCACGATGTGAGCTGGCACTCGTAGAGTGGTGAGTCGTGAGGTATCGGGTCGAGCAACTTGCTGCCGCCTGCGACATCTCCGTCGATACGGTGCGCTACTACCAATCGCGCGGCCTCCTCGCGCCGCCCGAACGCCAGGGTCGCGTGGCCTGGTACGGGGCGGAGCATGCGGCGCGGATCCGGGACGTCCGATCTCTCCAACGCAAGGGCCTCACGTTGAGCGCCATCAAACGCGTTCTCGACGATGAGATGGGGACGCCGGACGGCGACCTCGCCGCGGCGGTCCACGCGGCACGAGGCAACGGCGCCGAGGACGAGCTGCTCGGCCTCGAGGACTTCTCCCAACGCAGTGGGGTTCCCGCATCCCTGATCCAGGCCGTCGAGCGGGAGGGGATCAAGCTCGGCCGCACGGTGGACGGCGAGGAGCGCTACACGCCGGCCGACATCGAGATGGTTCGGGCGGCGCTTCGCCTGTTGGAGTTCGGACTGCCGCTCGGCGAGCTCCTCGCGCTGGCCCGCGAAACGAACGTCGCCATGGTGCGGCTGGCCGGGCGGGCGGTCGAGCTGTTCGACGAACACGTCCGCAAGCCCATCCGCGACACGGCAGGGTCGGATGCGGCCGCCGCGAGCCAGCTCGTCCAGGCGTTCGACGCGCTCCTGCCCGCGGTCACGAACCTCGTCGCGAACCACTTCCGCCGGGTGCTGCTGGCGGAAGCCGAGGAGCGTCTGGAGTGAAGGCCGACCTGCCGCAGGGCGAAGAGAAGGCGCGCGTCGTCCGAACGATGTTCGACCGGGTCGCCGGGCGGTACGACCTCGTCAACCGCCTGATGACGTTCGGCATGGACGTCGGATGGCGCCGGCGCGCGGTGGCGGAGCTTCGTCTGCCCGGTGGGTCCCTCGTCGCCGATCTCGCCTGCGGCACCGGCGACCTGTGTAACGAGCTCACGCGGACCGGTTATCGGGCGGTCGGGTTCGACTTCTCCGCGGGGATGCTCGCGAACGCCACGACGGACACGCCGCTCGTGCAGGCCGACGTGCTCCGGCTCCCGCTCGCAGACGGCGGGACGGACGGGGTGGTCTGTGGCTTCGCCCTGCGGAACGTGACCGCACTCGATGCGCTGTTCGTTGAGGTGGCCCGGATACTTCGCCCGGGCGGACGCGCAGCGTTCCTCGAGACGAGCGAGCCGGAGGGGCGTCTCATGCGCGCGGGGAACCGCGTGTACTTCGGCAGGGTGGTTCCGATCATCGGTGGCGCGCTCTCAGATCGCGAGGCCTACGCGTACCTCCCCAGGTCGATGGCGTACCTTCCGCCGCCCGCAGACCTGGTCGAGCTGTTCCGTGACGCCGGCTTCGAGGACGCCACCCGGCGCCCACTGGCCGGAGGTGTGGCCCAGCTCCTGGTGGGAACCCGGCGGTGAGCGAGACACCCGCTCGCCGCCACGGTCACGCACCTGGGGCCGGCGTTCGACCTGCTGGCGAACTACCACCCCGGTGGGTTCTTCTTCGAGCGGTCCGGCGTCGGGGTTTCGGGGTCCGGCGTCGCCGCGACGATCGAGGCCGAGCCGGGGGCCGAGCGGATCCTGCGCCTTTCGAAGATGACCGCGGACGCGCTCGCCGGCGTGCGCGCTCACCCCGACGGCCCGCCGCCCGTCGCCGTCGGGGCGATCGCGTTCGACGACGATTCGCCGGCGACCGCGGTGATCCCGGCGCGCGCCGCCATCCGCCGCGAGCCCGGCGAGACGTGGCAGATCGACGTGACCGCGGCGGGACTCGCGCCACCCGACGCGCCGCGCGACCGCTGGACCGGACGCGACCTGCCGCACGCCGCGTTCGACGAGATGCAACTGCGTGCCGACCCGGACCCGGACGACTACGCGGTCGCGGTCGAGATGGCAACGCGACGGATCCGAGCGCGGGAGCTCCGCAAGGTCGTCTTGGCTCGGACCCTGATCGTTGACGCCGAGCGCGAGCTCGATCCGAAGCAGCTGCTCTGGCGCCTTCGCGCCGTGGACCCGGACTGTTACGCGTTCGCCACACCGCCGTTCGGCCGGGCGCCGGGCGCGGTGCTCGTCGGGGCGACCCCGGAGTTGCTCGTGCGCAAGCGGGGGCGTGAGATCTCCGCGACGCCGCTCGCGGGGTCCGCGCAGCGCTTCGGCGACTCCGTCCACGATCGCGCGTCCGCGGCCACCTTGTTCGGATCGGAGAAGGATCGTGAGGAGCACGCGGTCGTCGTCGAGGACGTCGCCCACGTCCTGAGCGCGTTCTGCGACGACCTCGTGCACCCGCACGAGCCCGAGCTGCTCGGAACGGCGAACGTCTGGCACCTCGCGACGCCGTTCCAAGGCAAGCTGCACGACGGCGGCGTGGGCATCCTCGACCTCGTCGCCGCGCTGCATCCCACGGCGGCGGTGTGCGGAACCCCGAGAGAGGGCGCGCGCGAAACGATCGCCGAGCTCGAGCCGATCGATCGCGGCACGTACGCCGGCCCGGTGGGATGGGTGGACGCGAACGGCGACGGCGAATGGGCCATCGCGCTGCGCTGCGCCGAGATCACGGGGAAGACGGCCAGGCTGTTCGCGGGGGCCGGCATCGTCGCCGACTCGGTCCCCGAAGCCGAGGTGGACGAGACCGAACGCAAGTTCCGCGCGCTGCTGGACGCACTCCGCTGGGGCTAGTCTGCGACGCTTCGGCCGCGAGCTAGTCGCCCTCGAGCGACAGCAGGAGCGGCGCGTCCTCGTGCCCGAAGCCGGCTCGCTCGTAGAACGAGATCGAGCGCGAGCTCGGCCACAGGATCGCCGCGCTCGCCCGGCGCTCACGGGCGTAGGCGACGGCCGCATCGAGGAGCTCGCGACCGATCCCGCCGTTCCTGAGCTCGGGCACGACGTACATGTTCGTCACGTAGACGATCGGTCGCTCACCGCGACGAAGGTTGGGGTGCGGAACGCGCTCGACGACCTGGGTCCACACGCACCCGACCAGCCGGTCGGCGTCCTCGGCCACCCACGCGCGCCAGGCCGTTCCCTCAGCGAGGAGGTCACCGACGAAGGCCCGCATCTCTTGCACGAACTCGTCGAGCGTCGTCGACTGCGGCGTGCCGCCCTCGATCCGGAAGTCCCAGCGAAGCCGCGCGAGCTGGTCGGCGTCCCGGACGCTCGCGGGACGGATCGTCGTCATCGCCACCTCGAGGATGCCCGCGTCCCCTTTCACCGCCCGATGCTACGGTCCCCGCACCGCGTCCGCGACGGCTGCGTGGACCTCCGCGTGGCGTCGCACGTTCTCCTCGCGGTCGATCGGAACCTCGACGACATGGACGCCGCCGGCCGCTCGCGCCGCCTCGATCGCCGGCACGAGCTCGGCTGCGCGCTCGACACGCGCATGACCGGCTCCGGCGGCCGCGCAGATCGCGGCGAGGTCCAGGCCGTGCGGTGTCGTGAACAGCTCCTCGAGCTCGGGAAGCGCTCGCTGCGGCAGGAACGAGAAGATCGCGCCGCCGTCGTTGTTCGGAACGACGAAGACGGCGTCGTGTCCTCGTCGCGCGCTCCAGAGCAACGAGCCCACGTCGTGGAGGAGCGTGAGGTCACCGCAGTAGGCCGTGGTCGGCGCTCCCGAGGCGGCAACGCCGAGCGCGGTGGAGACGAAGCCGTCGATGCCGCTGGCGCCGCGGTTCGCGAGGACGCCCAGCCCTTCCCGTGGAGCCATGTACGCGTCGAGATCGCGCACCGGCATGCTCGAGCCGACCACGAGCGTCGAGCCGTCGGGAAGCGACGCCGCGAGGTCGCGCGCCACGCGGCCTTCGAACGGCCGGTCATACCGATCGAGCTCGGCGTCGACGGCAGCACGGGCCGATCCGTCGGCGTCGAGCCACGCGTGCCACCACGCCGTTTCGGCTCGTACCTCGAGCGCTGCGGTGAGCTCGGGCTCGAGGACCGCCGCCTCGACCCGCAGCGTGAGCGACGCCTTCCGATGCGGGTCGGCGACGAGATGATCCTGGTCGACGATCAGCAGCGTGTCGGCTCGGCGGACGAGCTCGAGCCCGGCGCGCGACGTCGGAGCCGCGCCGAATTGCAACACGATGTCCGGGGTGTGCGAGGACGCGAATGCCTCGTCTGCGAGCAAGAACTGACCGGCGCGCAACGCGCCCGGCCGACGATGGCCCGACGTCGGCTCGGCGATGAGCGGCCACCGCGAGCGGCGCGCCAGCTCGACGAGCGTCGCCGGTGACTCGCGCATCGAGCCGGCGAGGATCACGCCGCGGTCCGTCGACGCGATCGCCTCGCGGAACGCCTCGACCTCTTCGGGCTCGGGAGCGACGACGATCGCGTGCTCGGTTCCGGACGGCTTCGCCTCCGGGAGCGTGACGTCACCCGGCACGAGGGGTTCGCGGAACGGAAGGTTCAGGTGGATCGGTCCCGGCGGCGGTCCCATCGCGGCGCGCGTCGCCTCGATCACGAGCTCGTGCCAACGCTCCTCGTCGGGCTCGTCGCCGGGGACGGGAGCGTCGACGCTCGCGCGCACGTACGCGCCGAAGATCCCGGGCTGATCGATCGTCTGGTTCGCGCCGACGCCACGGAGCTCGGGCGGGCGGTCGGCGGTGAGGAGCACGAGCGCCGTGCGCGACATCGATGCCTCGACGACGGCGGGGAAGAGCTGCGCGACCGCGGTCCCGCTCGTGCACGCGAGCCCGACGGGGCGTCCCGTCGCCTTCGCGAGTCCGAGAGCGAAGAACGCCGAGGCACGCTCGTCGAGATGGACGTGCACCTCGACATGCGGGTGCCGTCGCAGCGCGAGCGCGATCGGCGTCGAACGCGACCCCGGCGAGACGCACGCGTGCTCCATCCCGAAGCGCACGAGGTCGTCGACCACCCACCAAGCGACCGAGAACGACCGATCGGCCTCGCTCACGCACCCCGCCAGAGGCCGAGCGCCAGAAGCGCGCCGAACACGAGTTGGAGCCTCGCCGTCCCGACCAGCACCGCGATCAGATCTCGACCCTGCGCCGTCGCGATGCTCCGGATCGGGCCGATCGCCACGACCGACGCGAGCAGCGCCAGCGCAGCCGGCGCGGGCATCCCTCGCGCTCTTTCGGCCATCCCGACCGCCACTCCGAGGGCCACCACGGCGAACGCGGCCGCGACGCAGGTGCGATAAAGGACCCTCGTCCGCCGGTCGCCGAGTCGTACCGCAAGCGTTCTCTTGCCTGCCGCCTCGTCCGTCCGGATGTCGCGCAGGTTGTTCGCGACCAAGATCGCGACGGCGAGGAACCCCATCGACGCGCTCGACCACCAGGCGGCGCTCGAGACGGTCTCGGCCTGCACGTACGCGGTGCCCGCCGTCGCCATCACGCCGAAGAACGCGAACACCATCAGCTCGCCGAGTCCGAGCTCCGCGTACGGCCTCGGCCCGCCGCTGTAGAGCCACAGCGCCAGCATCGCGAGAGCACCGAGCGGAACGAGCCACAGCGTGGTCGCCACCGCGAGCGCGAGCCCGGCGATCCCCGCGATCAGGACGCAGGCCAGCGCCGCGACGGTGACGGCCCGAGGAGATGCCAGCCCCGTCGCCGTGAGCCGGGCCGGGCCGAGTCGTTCGGGCGTGTCGATCCCTCGGACGGCGTCGTGGACGTCGTTCGCGTAGTTCACGCCGACCTGGAGGGCCACCGCGACGATGAGCGCGGCGGCGAAACGCCAGAGCTCGACGGTTCCGGCGGCGGCCGTCCCGACGACGACCGGCGTGACACCCGCTCCCAGGGTTCGGGGCCGCGCGCCGTGGAACCAGACCGACCGCCGGCTCACGGCCGTTTCGGGAACCTCGCGAAGTCCGGGTCGCGCTTCTCGACGAACGCGTTCCGGCCCTCCTGCGCCTCCTCCGTCATGTAATAGAGGAGTGTCGCGTCCCCGGCGAGTTGCTGGACCCCCGCCAACCCGTCGACGCCGGCGTTAAGGCTGGACTTCAGCAACCGCAGGGCGAGCGGGCTCATCCGCAGCATCTCGCGACACCACCGAACGGTCTCGGCCTCGAGGTCCTCGAGCGGCACCACAGCGTTCACCAGACCCCAACGCAGGGCGGTCTCGGCGTCGTACTGACGGCAGAGGAACCAGACCTCCTTCGCGCGCTTGTCTCCGATCTGGCGCGCGAGCAGATTGATCCCGTAGCCGCCGTCGAACGAACCGACCTTCGGTCCCGTCTGGCCGAACCGCGCGTTCTCGGCCGCGATCGTCAGATCGCAGCACACGTGCAGCACGTGGCCGCCACCGATCGCGTAGCCGGCCACCATCGCGACGACCGGCTTCGGCATCCGTCGGATCTGGATCTGGAGGTCGAGCACGTTCAGCCGGCCGGTCCCCTGCTCATCCACGTAGCCGTCGTCGCCTCGGATCTTCTGGTCGCCTCCGCTGCAGAACGCGTCCGGCCCCTCGCCGGTCAGGATGACGATGCCGACGGCGGGATCGTCACGGGCCTCGGCGAACGCCCGGCTCATCTCCCGGACCGTGAGCGGTCGGAAGGCGTTGCGAACCTCGGGCCTGGCGATCGTCACCTTCGCGATCCCCTCGGCCGTCTCGTAGCGGATGTCCGTGTACTCGCCGGATACCTGCCAATCCACCTGCCGATCCATGTGACCATCCACTCCTAGAGCGTTCACTCGCAGGGTCTGGGCTAGCCTATCGGATGTGGCAGGCACCTTCAGCCCGAGCGACACCGGTGCCCGCCCGGGCATCTCCGAGCACGACCTGGTCGCCGTCACGCTCCCGCCCGGCCCCGGCTGGCTCGACCTGGTCCGAGAGGTGTGGGCGGCCGGCGCCGCCGTCCTGCCGATCGACCCGCGTCTTCCCCGAGCGGAGGCCGGGGAGCTCCTGCACCTCGCGCGACCGACGGTGCTGATCTCGGATCCAGAGGGCGAGCGTTCGGGACGGCGGTTGGAAGACGGCCTCCCGGCCGAACCCGGGGTGGCGCTCGTCGTTCACACCTCCGGTACGGCCGGGACGCCGAAGCTCGTGCAGTTCGAACGAAGAGCGATCGACTCGGCCGTGGCGGCCTCGGCGTTCGCGCTCGAAGCCACCCCGAGGGACCGATGGATCTGCTGCCTTCCCCTGGCCCACGTCGGCGGGATGCTCGTGCTGTTGCGCGGCGTCCTGCTGGACGCTCCGGTGAGCGTGCACCCTTCGTTCGATCCCCGCCTGGTCGGCGCCGAGGCGAACGCCTCCTTCATCTCGATCGTCCCGACGATGTTGGGCCGTCTCCTTGAAGCCGAGATCGACCTCACCGGATTCCGCGGGATCCTGGTCGGCGGCGCCCACCTCACCCCGGATCTCCGTGCACGCGCGGCTCGGGTGGGCGCGCCGGTGGTCGAGACCTATGGCCTCACCGAGAGCTGCGGCGGGGTCGTGTACAACGGGCGCGCCTTGCCCGGGGTCGAGATGCGCATCAACGCCGATGGCGGCATCGAGCTGCGAGGTCCGATGCTCATGCGCGGGTACCGCTTCGACGATCCGGCCACCGCTGCTGCGTTCACCGAGGACGGGTGGCTCAAGCCCGGCGACGCCGGGGAGATCGACTCCGCCGGACGCCTGCACGTCGTCGGCCGCATCGACGACCTCATCAACACCGGTGGAGAGAAGGTCTGGCCCCACGAGGTGGAGGTGGCGCTTCGCGAGCACCCGAAGGTTGCCGAGGTCGGCGTCGGCGGACGGCAGGACCGCGAATGGGGGCAGCGGGTGGTCGCCTTCGTCGTTCCGGCCGACCCGACGGAGCCTCCGACCCTGGACGAGCTCAGGGCGTTCGCTGCCGCCCGCATCGCGCGCCACAAGGTCCCGCGGGAGCTCGTGCTGGTGGACGAGCTGCCGCGAACGTTCTCGGGCAAGCTTCGCCGCGCTGCCCTTGCCCGGGAGTAGACCGGAATAGGCTGCGGTTATCCTCGGTGGGAGTGCCTGAGATGACTGAACAACGCAACGTCGTGATCCTGGGGTCGGGCCCGGCCGGGTACACGGCCGCGCTGTATGCCGCCCGGGCGAACCTGAAACCGCTGGTCCTGAAGGGTCTGGAGGCCGGTGGGCAGCTCATGTTGACCACCGACGTCGAGAACTATCCGGGCTTCCCCGACGGGATCATGGGCCCCGAGCTGATGGAGGCCATGGAGAAGCAAGCGGCGCGGTTCGAAGCCGAGATCGTCGCCCAGTCCGCCACTCGGGTGGACCTGTCCGAGCGGCCGTTCCGCGTGTGGGCCGGCGACCAGGAATGGCGGGCCGCAACGGTGATCGTGGCGACCGGCGCGACGGCCAAATGGCTCGACGTCCCCGGCGAGGAGCGGCTCCGCGGCAGAGGCGTCAGCGCCTGTGCGACCTGCGACGGCTTCTTCTTCCGCGACCGGGACCTCGTCGTCGTCGGCGGAGGCGACACCGCGATGGAGGAGTCGAACTTCCTCACGAAGTTCGCGAAGAAGGTCTCCATCGTCCACCGCCGCGACGAGTTCCGCGCCTCGAAGATCATGCAGGACCGCGCCCTCTCGAACCCGAAGGTCGACGTGATCTGGGACACCGAGGTCGACGAGGTCACGGGCGACGACGCCGTGACCGGCGTGAAGCTGCGGAACGTGCGCTCGGGCGACGTCACCGACTTCGCCACCGACGGGGTCTTCATGGCGATCGGGCACACGCCGAACACCCAGCTCTTCGAGGGACAGCTCGAACTGACGAACGACCGGCTACATCGTGATCGAGGAGCCCACGACCAAGACGAGCGTCCCCGGCGTGTTCGCCGCCGGCGACGTCACCGACTCGATCTATCGTCAGGCGGTGACCGCGGCAGGTCAGGGGTGTAAGTCGGCGATGGATGCCGAACGGTTCCTGGAGCACGAAGCACACGCGGGACGCTGAGACGGCGTCGGATCGGCAGCATCGGACGAGCGAAAGGACGGGCACGTGGCGTTGATCGGCAACGTGACGGATCAGGACTTCGAGGAGCGGGTGCTGAACGCGGAACGTCCGGTGCTCGTCGACTTCTGGGCGGAGTGGTGCGTGCCCTGCCACATGGTGTCGCCCGTCGTCGAGGAGATCGGGCGTGACAAGGGCGAGACCCTGCAGGTCGCGAAGCTGAACATCGACGAGAACCCGGAGATGACGCGTCGCTTCGGTGTGATGAGCATCCCGACCCTGATGCTGTTCAAGGCCGGGGTCGAGGCCACCCGGGTGGTGGGCGCGCGCGGCAAGGACGCCCTGCTCAAAGAGATCGACCCGCACATCCCCGCCTCGGAGCCCGCTCCGGAGCCGTAGAACCAGCCGAGCGCTCGTCGTTTGCCGCTCCGGTCCGCTGGCGCGGAAACTCCCCCCGTGGAACTCATCCGGCGAGGCACACGGAGCGAGGCGGTCCGCGACGTGCAGCATCGGCTGCTCGGCGCCGGCCTTCGCGTCGACCCCGACGAGCTCGACGGAACCTTCGGGGCCTCCACCGAGACCGCCGTTCGCGAGTTCCAGCGGCGCCGGGGCCTTCCCCCCGACGGGATGGTCGGCCCGGACACGTGGGGCCAGCTCGTCGAGACCGGCTACCGGATCGGCGATCGCACGCTGTATCTGCGCTCGCCGGCGTTCCGCGGCGACGACGTCCGGGAGCTCCAGCGGATGCTCGATTCGCTCGGGTTCGACGCGGGCAAGGAGGACGGGATCTTCGGATCGCGGACGGCGCGTGCGGTGCGTGAGTACCAACGCAACGTCGCCGCGAAAGACGACGGGATCGTCGGCCTCGATACGGTTCGATCGCTCGAGCGCATGCGACCGACCCTGGGCGGCCCGAGCCGGGCCGTCGTGCGCGAGGCCGAAGCGGCGAGCCGGATGGGCGGATCGCTCGCCGGCTCCGTGATCGCGATCGATCCTGGTCACGGAAGCTCGGAACCGGGGATCGAGGCATACGGGATCGTCGAGGCCGAGCTCGCTTCGCGGGTCGCGGCCGAGCTCGCCGCGGAGCTCGAACGAAGGGACGCGCGTCCGCTTCTGCTTCGCGGCGCCGAGGCGGACCTGGACGTCGAGGACCGGGTTCGGCGCGCGAACGGCGCCGACGCCGCGGTCTGTGTCTCGATCCACGTCGGCGACGGAGGGCTCGTTCCCGCCGGCACCGTCTGTTGCTATTACGGCACCCCTTCGACGCACTCCCCCATGGGTCTGCACCTCGCCACCGCGATCGCGTCCGCGCTCGCCGAACTCGGCCTGCCCGAGGGTGGCGTCAAGCCACTCGCGATCACCGTCCTGCGCGAGACACGCATGCCCGCGGTTCAGGTGGAGCTCGGCGTCGCAACGAACGAGGACGAGGCCAAGCGGCTCCTGGACCCCGCGTTCGCCGGAGAGGCGGCGCGCGCGATCGCAGCCGGCGTGGAGCGATTCCTCACGGCGGGTCAACAGGCCACGGCCCCGGCGCCCGGGTAGGGCTCAGGCCGGCGCTCGGGTTCGGACTCCTGTTCGTCCGCGGCCGACGATCAGGAGCACGAAGCCGAGGGCGACGCCGAGGAACACGGCCTTGGCCGCGCGGCGGATCTCGTCGGGTCCGGGCCGTTCCACGCGCGTATCGTAGCCACCCTCCGAACGAGGGATCGACGTGCGAACCAGTCTGATGCTCGAGGGTCAGGAGGGCGTGACCTGGCCGCACTGGCTCGCCGTCGCCGACGCCTGCGAGCGCCTCGGGTTCGAGGGCCTGTTCACGTCCGACCACTACCTCTCCGTCGTGGGCGCCCGCGGCCGTGGCTCGAACGACGCCTGGGCGATCTTGGCGGCGCTCGCGGCCCGCACCGAGCGGATCCGGCTCGGGACCCTGGTCTCCCCCGTGACCTTCCGGCACCCGACGGTGCTCGCCAAGCTCGCCTCGACGGTCGACCACATCTCCTCCGGACGCGTCGACCTCGGCCTCGGTGCGGGCTGGTGGGAGGAGGAGCACCGGACCCACGGCTTCGGATTCCCGCCGGTCGCGGAGCGGATGCAGATGCTCGAGGAACAGCTCGAGATCGTGCACGGGCTCCTGACGAACGAGCGCTTCTCCTTCGCCGGCCGTCACTACGAGCTCGCCGATTGCGAGTTCCTGTTCAAGCCGGTGCAGCGTCCGCATCCACCGGTCATCGTCGGCGGCAACGGCGGTCCTCGCATCGCGCGGCTGGTCGCTCGCTGGGCCGACGAGTTCAACACCGTCGGCGGTTCGCCGCAGGAGGTCGCCGAGCGGATCACCCGGGTCCGGGACGCGGTGGACGCCGCCGGCCGCGACCAGTCGACGGTCGTGACCTCGCTCATGACGTGGGTGTACGTCGGTGCCGACGAGGACGAGTTCCGCGCGCGCGTCGAACGCGCCCGGCTGCGCGACCCGGATCCCGATCCGTTCGATGACGCTCTCGAGGAGTTGGCGAAGGACTGCATCGTCGGAACGCCCGAACGGGCGGCCGAGCGGATCTCGGAGTACGCGGCCGCCGGCGTCCAGCGGATCGTCCTGAACCACGAGCTGTTCGACGACCTCGAGATGCTCGAGCTGCTCGCTCGCGAGGTACTCCCCCGGGTGGAGGATTAGCTCCCGCCGTTCCGGGGACACTACGCACCGCTCGAAGTCACGATGGATCGGCGTTCCCGGGTCCGTGACCTGCGGGGTTGTACCATCGTCGGCCCATGGCCGAGTTCAACGTCGACCCGTTCGCCGATCTCTACGCGCGTCGCGCGGTCGGCATGTCTGCGTCGGAGGTACGCGCGCTGTTCTCGGTCGCCTCGCGACCCGACGTGGTCTCGCTCGCGGGCGGGATGCCGTTCGTCCAGGCCCTCCCCACCGAGCACGTGATCGAGATCGTCGAGTCGGTGCTCACCGAACGCGCGGACGTCGCCCTGCAATACGGAGCGGGACAGGGTTCGCCGCTCCTGCGCGAGCGACTCGCGATGCTCATGGCCGAGGAGGCGACCCCCGCCGACCCTGAGGACCTCGTCGTCACGACGGGGGCGCAGCAGGCGCTGGACCTCATCGGCAAGGTGCTCATCGATCCGGGCGATCTCATCGCGGTCGAGGCCCCCGCGTACGTCGGCGCGCTCTCGGCGTTCAGCGCCTACGAGCCGAGGTTCCTGCAGATCGATCTCGACGAGGACGGCATGATCGTCGAACAGCTCGAGGAGGCGCTCCTCCGCGGCGAGCGCCCCAAGTTCGTCTACACGGTGCCGAACTTCCACAACCCTGCGGGCGTCACGATGTCGACGTCGCGACGCGAGGCGCTCGTCGCGCTCTGCCGCGAGGCGCACATCCCGATCGTCGAGGACAACCCCTACGGCCTGCTTCGTTTCGAGGGCGAGGCGGAGCCCACCCTTCGCTCCCTCGACCCGCACAACGTGATCTACCTCGGCACCGTCTCCAAAGTCTTCGCTCCGGGCGTGCGTGTCGGCTGGGCGGTCGCGGAGCCCGGCGTCCTGGGACGGCTCGTCCTGGCGAAGGAAGCCGCGGACCTCTGCGGCAGCCAGCTCACCATGTTGATCACCGAGCGCTACTTCGCGGGGGAACGGTGGCGCCGGAACCTCCAGCACCTCGTCGACATCTACCGGAGCCGGCGCGACGCCATGCTGTTCGCGCTGTCCGAACGCTTCCCCGCCGACGCCAGGTGGACCACGCCTGCGGGTGGTTTCTACGTCTGGGTGACGCTCCCCGAGTACTTCGACACGCAGGCGCTCCTCGCGGCTGCCGTCGAACGGAAGGTGGCCTACGTTCCCGGCACGGCGTTCTATCCGGACGGACGAGGACGGCAACAGATGCGACTCTCGTTCTGCTACCCACCGGAAGACCGGATCGCCGAGGGGGTGCGCCGGCTCGGTGAGCTCCTCTCCGACGAGGAAGAGCTCTACCGGTCGCTGTCGGGATGACGACGGTCGCCGTCCTCGCCGGAGGGCGTTCGCCCGAGCGCGACGTCTCGCTCCGCTCGGGCCATCGCGTCGCCAGTGCGCTGCAGTCGCGTGGTACCGATACCGTCTTGATCGACCCAGCCGAAGGGCCGTTCGTCGAGAACGTTTCCACTGCAAGGGTTTCGGCGTGCTACGTCGCCCTCCACGGCAAGGACGGAGAGGACGGCACCGTCCAGCGCCTGTTGGAGCTGCTGGGCATCGCGTACACGGGTACGGGCCCTCGATCGTGTCAGCTCGCCTTCGACAAGATCCTGGCCAAGGAGACGATGGATGCCCACGGTGTCCCGACGCCGCCGTGGACCGCGATCCAGGCGACGGCTCTTCGCGACCTCGCCGCCGGTCCGGCACTCGGCGCCGCGGTCGAGCGCATCGGTCTGCCACTCGTCGTCAAACCGTCCCGCGCCGGCTCTGCCATGGGACTCTCGTTCGTGGACCACGAGCGCGACCTTCCGCACGCGGTCATGAACGCCTTGTCGTTCGCCGACGCCGCGGTCATCGAACGCCGCGTCGACGGACCCGAAGTTGCGGTGGGGATGATCGGTGGCACGTCCGAACCGCTCCCGCTCGTCGAGGTCGTCCCGAAGTCCGGCGTGTTCGACTACGCGGCGCGATACACGCCAGGTGCCACCGAGTACTTCGCGCCGGCCCGTCTGTCGCCAGACGTCGCCGCCGCGTCCCAGGCCGCCGCCGCAGAGGCGTTCGAGGTGCTCGGACTCCGTGACGTCGGGCGCGCCGACGTGATGATCGACGGGGACGGGCGTCCCTGGGTCATCGACGTGAACGTGTCGCCGGGGATGACCGACACCAGTCTCCTGCCGATGGCCGCGCAGGCCGCGGGGATCGGCTTCGAGGACCTCTGCGACCGTGTGCTCCGTCTTGCACTCGCGCGCCAGCCCCAGCCCTGACCCCCTTCCGCCGAAAGGCTTGTAGCGCAAGGCTTTCCAGGGGTTCGAGGAAGCTTGCTGCAGATACCTCGAACGGAACCGGCCGCTACTCGGGCGCGAGCCCAGGGCCGGAACCGACGATCTCTGAGACGATCCGGTCCAGGTCGTCCGCTGAGCCGAACTCGATCAGGATCTTCCCTCTCTTGCGAGTCATCTGGATCGCGACCCGAGTTGCGAGCTGCTCGGACAGAAGCTCCTCGACCTCTGCCAGAGGGTTCTCCTTCGGCTCCGGAGCCGCCTTCAGGATGGCTCGAGGCTCTGCCCCTGCGGGATGTTCGAGGTAGTTCCGGACCAGCTCCTCGACCTCGCGGACCGTCAGATCCTCGGCCGCGATCCGCACGGCGAGCGTCCGCTGCGCCTCGGCGTCGCCGAGCGACAGCAACGCCCGGCCGTGTCCGGCCTGCATCCTTCCGCCTGCGAGCTGTTGCTGCACCTCCGAGGGGAGCTGGAGCAGGCGGATCGTGTTCGCGATGTGCGAGCGCGACACCCCGAGCCGCTCGGCGAGCGTCTCCTGCTTCAGCCCGAGCTCCTCCAGGAGCTCTCGGAACGCCTCCGCCAGCTCGATCGGGTTCAGATCCTCGCGATGGATGTTCTCGATCAGCGCTTCCCGCAGCGACTCCGCATCGTCGCTCTCGCGGATCACGGCCGGGATCGTCGCGAGGCCGGCCTTCTTGGCGGCCCGAAGCCGCCGTTCCCCGGCGATCAGCTCGAACCCGGAGGCCGTCCTGCGCACGACGATCGGCTGCAGGATGCCGACCTCCTGGATCGAGAGCGCGAGCGCGTCAAGCGTGGCGTCGTCGAACATGGTCCGTGGCTGACGCGGATTGGGCTCCACGGCGTTCACCGGGACCTCGAGGAGACCCGAAGCGGTCCCTTCCTCCACCGCGCCCGGGATCAGGGCGGACAAACCCCGCCCCAGTCCACCTCGCTTCGTCATCGGTCCCCCCTTCTGCGGAACAGGCCCCAGCGTCTGGGACGGGCCGCCGACTCGACACCATCGACCTCAGGCTCGTTGTCCGAGTCCGACTCTGCATCTCTCCGTTCCTCGTCCGGTTCCTCGGCGACAAGCACCGTCCGCCGGGACTCGGGGTCCGCCGCCACCTCAGGTTCAGACTCAGTCGGTCGGGCCCGCGGGGGAGCGTCAGCGCTCACGTCTCGCAGGGGCTGGACCTCAGGCCCAGGCTCCGATCCCGTCACCGCCGACACGGGCGGCTGGGCGGTGCGCGCCTTCGGTGAACCGTTGGGTCCGGTTGACGGTGACCCCTCACCGATCGACGGGGCTGCGGGCTCGATCTGAGCCGAGGTCGGTAGATCGTCCCCATCGTCGTCGGGAGCCGCCTGCTCGGCGGGTCCGACGTCGGCCAACTCGAGCTCGGCTCCCTCGGTCTCCGGAGCGGGCTCCACCTCGCCGGCTCCGACGGGGATCCCCGCGAGCTCCTCGTCCTCATCCGTCTCCTCCGGCCCGTCGTCCTGCCGGACCAGGGGGCGCGGCGCGCGCGCGGCCGTGGGCTCGGGCGGGGGGACCATCACGCTCGGAAGGTCGTCGATCACAGGCAGGGGAGCCTCGTTAGGGAGCTTGGTCGCCACCTCCCGAGCGAGCGCACGATAGGACTGAGCTCCTCGGGACTTGGAGTCGTAGATCGTGATCGGCTGGCCGAAGCCGGGAGCCTCGGACAGGCGTACGGTCCGGGGGATGATCGTGTCGTAGACGCGCTCCCCGAAGTACCGCCGGACCTCCGCCACCACCTGCTCCGAGAGCTTGGTCCGAGGGTCGTACATCGTCATCACGATGCCCGTGAGCCGGAGCTTCGGGTTCACGTTCTGCTGCACGAGACGGACGTTCTTCAGGAGCTGCCCCAAACCCTCGAGCGCGTAGTACTCGCACTGGATCGGCACGATCAGCTCCTCGGCGGCAGCGAGGGCGTTGACCGTGAGCAAGCCGAGCGAGGGCGGGCAGTCGAGCAGGATGAAGTCGAACGCGCCGTCGCGCAGTGGCTCGAGGGCCTTGCGCAGGCGGAGCTCTCGAGAGAACTGGCTCACGAGCTCGATCTCGGCGCCTGCCAGATCGATCGTCGACGGGATCGCGAACAGCCCGTCGATCGGGGTCGGCACGATCGCGGCGTCGATCGGCGCCTGCGCTGCAAGGACGTCGTAGACGGTGACCTCGCGCTCCTCGTGGCGGATCCCGAGCCCCGTCGAAGCGTTCCCCTGCGGGTCCAGGTCGATGACCAGCACTCTCTTGCCGAGCTCGGCGAGGGCGGCTCCCAGGCTCACGGCCGTCGTGCTCTTCCCCACACCGCCCTTCTGGTTGGCGACCGCGATGATCCGCGCGAGGACCTTCGGCTTCCCCGCGGCTGGTTGGGCGCTGGAAAGCCGGCCGGCTGCTGGCTTGCGCGGGGAATCCTTCTTGACCGCCGCTCGCGCCCCTTTCGAGGCGGATTTCGAGGACGCCGGGGCTGCCCGAGGGGTCGTGCGCTCGGCCACTAGCGCGTCATGATAAACAGCGCCCCAAAGCTTTCAAGCAGTGGGCTCTCGAGGACCTCCGTGGCGGAGGCGTCGGAGGGTGTTTCCGGGGGCGATGCACCGGCCCCGGCGAAGTAGACGAGGCGCCCCCCCGCGCGTAACCGGGGAGCGGCCGCACGCCACGCCTCGGGCAGGGCCGCGAACGCTCGCGAGAAGCACACGTCGACCTGGTCCTCCACATCCTCGATCCGCGAGGCGAGGACGGAGACGTTTGAGAGCTGCAGATCCTCCACCGCGAGCTCCAGGAAGGCCACCCGGGCGCGGCGCGGCTCGACCAGAGCGACGTGGAGCGAGGGGCGGGCGATGGCGACGACCACCCCTGGGAGGCCGGCCCCGGAGCCGAGGTCGATCGCTCGCGAGTCCCCCGGCCTCAAGGCAGAGACCGCCCGGAGGCTGTCCAGGATATGGCGCTCCCGCAGCCTGCCGGCGTCGGCGCCCGCAATGAGACCATTCGGGAGCGCGCGCTCGCGGAGGAGCTCCTCGAAGCGCTCGAGTCCGGCGGATGCCTCCTCGGAGATCTCGATCCCCAAGCGTTGAGCGCCCGCCGACAGAGCCTCCGCTGGGGGCATCGATGTTTCACGTGAAACAGGACCTTGAGGCCGGGGGTGTCCGCTCTCGCCGGCTTCGAGCGAACCCTCGATCACAGGGGCCGGATCACCACGCGTCGCTCGGGCTCCTCGCCGCGACTGGCCGTTTGGACTCCCGGCACGGCCGCCACGGCGTCATGGACCAGCTTGCGCTCGAACGGATTCATGGGCTCGAGCTCCTCCTCCTTGTGGGAGCGGGCGACGCGAGCGGCGACCTCACGCACCCGGGCCTCCAGGCGTGAGCGCTGACGTCGCTTGTAGTCCTCGATGTCAACCACGATCCGAGCTCGCATCCCGGTGCGCTGTCCGACCACGACCCGAGTCAGCTCCTGCAGCGCCTCGAGCGTCTGGCCATGGCGCCCGATCAGCAGCCCCATGTCCTCCTCGTCATCGGGTCCCTGACCCAGCACGTCGACGTACATGGTCCCGCCCTCGAACACCGGCTCCACCTCGGCGTCCAAGCCCATCCGGGAGAGGAGGCCTTCCAGGAACTCCGCCGCGACCTCACCTTGCTCCTCGAGGTCCTCCTCGGTCGCCTCTGCGTCGCGCCGTCCCACCCGCACGGAGACCACGGCCTCCTGGGAACCGATGCCGAGCACGCCCTGGCGAGGCTCCTGCAGGACCGTCACGACGGCTTCCTGCTCGCTCACGCCGAGCTCAGTGAGAGCGGCCTCGACGGCCTCCTCAACGCTTGGGGCGCTTCTTTGGATCTCCTCCACCATCGCCTCCGGATCCGGGCTTCTTCGGCTGACCGCGACCCGACCCCGATCCCGGCTTGGGGCTGCCTGGCTTGCGCGTCCCCGAACCGGGCCGCCCGGTGCTCGTGCCCCGGCGTTGCCGCTCCTGCTCGGCTTTATCCATCATCGAGGACATCAGGCCGCGCTTCTCCGAGCCCTTCTTGCCGTCGGCAGCCGCGGCAAGGGCCTCGGCGGATGGGCGGGTTCTCAGCATGTAGTACTGCTGGCCGATCTGCCACAGGTTGGAGGTCGTCCAGTAGACCACCAGGCCGGAGGGGAAGAAGATCCCGAAGACACCGAACATGATCGGCAAGATCTTGAGGAGCGCCTGCTGCTGTTGCGAGGCTGCGCCCGGCGGGCTCGCCTTCTGCATCTGGCGCTGTTGGTAGTAGGTGGTCCCGAACATGAGCAGGGCGAACGCATAATAGGGGACCCGCTCGACCGCATTGGAGGCACACTGGACCGGGTATTCCAGCGCCACCTTCTCGCCGTCCACGCTGATCTCGTCCCTGAGCGACTCCGGGGGCGGCTGCCAGGGCAGCCCGGCAGGGCAGAGCAGGTTCATCCCGAGGAACGCCGTCCCCGAGGCCGGCCCGGGCAGATCGGCGGCCTCGATCTGTGCCTGAGACGTCACCGGCTGGCCGTCGATCTCCGGCGGGATCTGCACGGACACCGCCGCGTAAAGCTTCGTGTCTCAGGGGGATGTGGACGGGGTGCTGAGGGAACCGCAGCACCGAATACATCGAGATCAGGATCGGGAACTGGAGCAACACCGGCCAGCACCCGGAGAACGGGTTGACCCCGTACTCCTTGTAGAGCTTCATGATCTCTTCCTGCTGACGCTGCTTGTTCGCTTTGTACTTCTGCTGGATCTGCTTCACCTTCGGCTGGATGATCTGCATGTGCTGCATCGAACGCACCTGCTTGATGCCGAGCGGGAGCAGCACCACTCGGATGACGATGGTCAGCACGATGATCGTGACGCCGAGGTTCGGGATGTACTCGTAGATCTGGGCCAGCACCCACCCGATGCCTTCGAGCAGCGTCTGCCAGGGGGCGAACGCGGTCACGTTCGGGCTCCTTCGCGCGCGGCCTCATCGAACGCCGACACCGCCGAACGACGAGGCGGAACATGATCCACACCGCCATCGGTGAACGGCCCGCAGCGCGCGATCCTCCAGGCCGCCATCAACGCACCTCGCAGCGCACCATGCGTTCGGATCGCATCTTCCGCGTAGCGCGAGCAGCTCGGGTAGAAGCGGCATTGCGAGCCTAACCAGCCCGAAAGCGTTGCGCGGTAAGCCTTTACGAGGCCGATGAGGAGCACCCGCGCCGGCGCGCCGGCGGTCCAGAGGAAGCTGCGCACGCGCGTCACCGATCCCTCACCTGTGCGCGCGCGAGCAGTTCGGCCACCTCGGTCACCAGTTCGTGTGTTCGAGTCTCGAGGATCCCCGCTCGGGCGACGAGCGCGACGTCGTACCCGTCCCCGTCCTTCGGCGCGACCTCCCGCCAGGCGGCCCGCAGGATCCGCCGGGCCCGATTGCGATCGACCGCGCCGCCGACGCGGCGGCCGGCCACGAACGCAACCGTCCCCGAGCCAGGCACGACGAACACTATCACTCGGTCTCCGTGGAATGCCCGGCCGGTCGACAGGATGCGGCGGACGAGGTTCCGACCCGTCGCGGCGGCTAGGCCGATAGCCGAGCCCGGCCCTTCGACCGGCGCCGCGTGATGATGGCGCGGCCCCCGCGCGTCCGCATCCGGATGCGGAAGCCGTGGCGCCTCGCCCGGCGCCGGTTGTTCGGCTGATACGTTCGCTTTGACATGACGGCCTCGAGGTTCGAAAGGCCGACCCCGAAGGCCGGCCGCGGAAAAGTATAGCCGTTCGGCACCTTCCGACCCGCCCCGACCTGCGCGACCGCACGAGTCGCCGGCGCCACCGGAGAAAGTGCGCCAAAAGCAACCACCGGGCAGGCGATGGGGAAAAGGCCGGTGCTATAGTCCGCGCGCCTTCCCCTCGACGCCCGGCCTCCCCCACGGAGCGTCTCTTCCTTCCCCCAAGGATTTCCACACATGTGGAAAGGCTCTGTGGAAAGCTATGGCGGTCGCGTCCTTCCAAGAGGCGGCGGAGAGCACCTGGTCGCACGTCGTCGAACGTGCGCGGCGTGAGCTCCCCGAAAGCTCCTTCTCGATGTGGTTCCAAGGCGTGCGAGCGACGAGCCTGCACGACGGGATCCTCGAGGTGCTCGCCCCATCGGAGTACGTGAAGGACCGGCTCGCCAAGAACTACGGCGACCTGATCCTCGAGGCAGCGACCGAGGCAGTGGGTCTGCCCGTCGAGATCCAGTTCGACGCTGCCGAAACCGAAACCGTTGCGGCGCAACCCGAAACGGAGGTCCCACCCCCGGAACGTTCGATCCCCCGGCCCGGCCCACTCGGCGCGCCCGGCCTCCCGTTCCCGAACTACACGTTCGAGGCCTTCGTTGCCGGCCCGTCCAACCGCTTCGCTCACGCCGCCGCGATGGCCGTGGCCGAAGCCCCGCCGTCGAAGGCCTACAACCCGCTGTTCATCTACGGTGGCGTTGGCCTGGGCAAGACACACCTGCTCGTCGCGATCGGCCACCACATGCATCGCCTCTCGCCGCGCCTTCGCGTGAAGTACGTCACGAGCGAGAGCTTCATGGCTGAGTTCATCAAAGCGGTTCGCGAACGACAGGGCTACCAGTTCGCCGCGCGTCATCGCGACATCGACGTTCTGCTGGTCGACGACATCCAGTTCCTTGCGAAGCGCGAGGAGACGCAGACCGAGTTCTTCCACACGTTCAACGCGCTCCACGAGAAAGAACGGCAGATCGTCATCGCGTCCGACCGCCCGCCGCAGGAGCTCGGCATGGAAGAGCGCCTGCAGTCGAGATTCCGGCTGGGACTCTGCGTCGACGTTCAGCCGCCCGACCTGGAGACCCGGATCGCGATCTTGCAGCTGAAGGCGCAGCGGGAGTCCGTCCACGTTCCGGACGACGTGATCGAATTCATCGCGAGCAAGTTCGACCAGAACATCCGCGAGCTCGAGGGCGCGCTCGTCCGGGTCGCCGCGTGGTCGGACCTCACGGGGCATCCGATCGCGACCGCGCTCGCCGAGCAGGCGCTCGAGGACCTCCTGCCGCAGGCCGAGGCCGAGATCGCCCCGCAGCTCATCCTCGAGGAAAGCGCCCGCTACTTCGGCCTGTCGGTCGACGACCTCACCTCACCGAACCGCTCGCGCCCGCTCACCACGGCCCGCCATGTCGCGATGTACCTCATGCGCGAGTGCAGCGGCCAGAGCCTCGTGAAGATCGGCGACACCTTCGGCGGCCGCGACCACACGACGGCCCGACACGGGATCCTCAAGATCGAGCGGGACATGCGCGCCAGAAGCACCACCTACCGGCAGGTGCAGGATCTCTCGCGGATCATCCGGAACCGGGCCCGGGGCGCATGAGGAGCCGGGTACATCGCCGTGGACAACGGGGGAGCGGTTCGGGGAAGGCCCGGTCCCACGGGGAGGGTATGCACCATTCTCCCCATGCCGTCCCCATGTCGGAGAGCCGCGATACGCTCGGGAAACAGGGGGGCTGTCCCCTTTTCCCCAGGCCCTACTACTACTGGAAGAAGTAATCAGGAACCAAAGAAGCAGTGAGGGGGTGGATACGTGAAGTTCCGCTGTGATCGAGACGCGCTATCCGAGGCGCTCCAGACGGTGCAGCGCGGCGTCTCGTCGCGGCCGGGGATCCCGGCGCTGACCGGCGTCCTGATCGAGGGCTCCTCGGCGGGAACGCTGACACTCACGACGACGGACCTCGAGGTCTCCGCCCGGCTCTCGATCGAGGTCCAGGTGTCGGAGGAAGGGGTCGCGCTCGTGCCGGCCCGGCTTCTGGGCGACACGGTGAAGAGTTTGTCGGACGCGCCGGTCGAGTTCGAGAGCGATCAGTCGCAAGCGCGGATCCGATGCGCCGCGTACGAGGGCGCGCTGCGGCTGCTGCCGGCCGAGGACTTCCCCTCGCTGATGTCGCCGAGCGGGACGCGCGTCGTCGTCGAGGCGCAGCGGTTCGCCGAGGCGGTGGGACAGGTCGCGCGCGCCGCATCTCGCGACGAGGCGCGTCCGGTGCTGACGGGCGTGCTCGTCGAGGTGAGTCGCGAGGGCGTGACGCTCGTCGCCACGGACTCGTACCGCCTCGCCGTGCGAGAGGTCGTCGCGTCGGCGGGGGGCGAGGCGAAGGCGATCGTCCCGGAGCGCGCCATGACCGAAGCCGGCCGGGCCGCTCAGGCGATCGAGAAGGGCGACATCGAGGTCCTGATCGATGAGAGCCAGGTCTCGTTCCAGCTCGGTGCGCTGATGCTCACGTCGCGGCTGATCGAAGGGGAGTTCCCGAACTACCGGCAGCTGTTGCCGGAGCGCTACGAGAACCGGCTCACGGTGTCGCGGCAGCAGTTGACGGACGCCGTGCGCCGCGTCGGGCTCCTGGCGCGCGACACGTCGCCGGTCCGGATCGAGTTCAACGCGCTCGGCGTGAAGCTCTCGTCCTCCTCGCCCGACCTCGGTCAAGCCGTCGAGACGGTCGAGGCTCGCTACGAGGGTGAGGACATCACGGCCGCGTTCAACGCGGGCTACCTGGCCGACGGCCTTGCTGCGGCGACTGGGGAGAGCGTCCACCTCGAGGTCCGTGACGGCCTGAAGCCGGGGATCGTCCGGGGAGAGTCCGACGAGTTCACCTACCTAGTGATGCCCGTCCGGCTGCCCACGCCGGTCGGTTAGCCGGCCACGCGTTGCGGTTGGCCTGGGTGAACCTGCGGGACTTCAGGAACCACGAGGACACCCGCCTCGAGGACGTTCCCGAGGGCCTGGTCGTGTTCGTCGGCCCCAACGGCGAGGGCAAGACGAATCTGCTCGAGGGCATCGCGTTCCTGTTCTTCCTCCAGTCACCTCGGACGTCGTCGTCCGAGCCCGTCGTCCGCCGGGGCGCCGACGCCGCCTATGCCCGCGGTGAGGTCGAGACCTCGAACGGCCGCGTGCTGGTGGAGATCGAGATCCCGGGCCGAGGCGCGAACCGCGTCCAGGTGAACGGCGCGACCGTTCGGCGCAAGCGGGACGTCCGGCGCCAGGTGCGGGCCGTCTACTTCGGGCCCGACGATCTCGTCGTCGTGATCGGCGACCCGTCGAAGCGCCGCGACTTCATGGACGACGCGATCCGCTCGCTCTGGCCGCTGAAGGAGTCCGCGATCACCGCGTACGACCGAGCGCTGCGGCAACGCAACCGGTTGCTCAAGGACTGGGAGGGACGGGGTGCGCCGAAGGATCTCGAGACCTGGGACGCGGAGCTCATCGATGCGGGGTGCGCGCTCATCCGCTTGCGACGCGAAGCGGTCGAACGCCTGGCCCCGACCGCGGAGGACGAGTACCGGCATCTCGCGGGCCACGGGCTCCGCTGCGAGTACGCGCCGAACGTCGAGGGCGATCCGCTCGAGGAGGCGTTCGCCGAGCGGCTCGCCGCGCGCCGGCAGGACGAGCTCGTCCGGCGGACCACGCTCGTCGGCCCGCACCGCGACGAGCTGACGCTCGCGGTGCGCGAGCTCGGGGCCCGGAGCTTCGCCAGCCACGGAGAGGCCTGGGCCGCCGCGCTCTGCCTTCGCCTCGGGCTGGCGAACGCCGTAGCCGACGAGGTGGGGGAGCGCCCGGTGCTCCTCCTGGACGACCCGTTCTCGGCGTTGGACCCCGTCCGCCGCGGGCGCGTGGCCGACCGCCTCCGCACCCTCGGCCAGACCGTCGTCAGCGTGGCCGACGAGGGCCACGTGCCGGCGCAAGCCGCCGGCGTGTGGGACGTATCGGCAGGGACCGTGACCGAGCGGAAGAAGGCTTCCTGATGCCGCACAGCAAGGGATGGCGCGGGCGCAAGGACGAGCGGACGCTCCAGGAGACCTCGATCGGCGACGTCGTCGAGGGGCTGATGCGCGAGCGGGTCTTCGCACGCGGCGTTCCGATCGGCCAGCTCGCGTCGGAGTGGAGCGCGGTCGTCGGCGATCGCCTCGCCGCGGCGTCGGCGCCGTTGAGCCTCGAAGCGGGCGTTCTCGTCGTCGCCGCGACCGACGGACCGTGGGGCGCGCAGGTGCGTTTCCTGGCCGAGCAGATCCGCAAGAAGGCGAATGCGACGCTCGGCACCGACGCGGTCGCGCGGGTGCAGGTGGTCGTCCGGGAAGAGCCGCGGAAAGGCCTGTAGCGCAAGGCGTTACAGGAGACCAGAGCGGCGCAGGAAGGGCCTCGAAATGCCCTCGACTGTCACCCCTGATTGATAGAATCAGAGGACGTAAGAAGCGCGGGTTCGCGGGCCCTGAGCCTTGTTTCGGGTGCCCGCCCCCGGTTCCCCCGACGGAGGTTGGTTGGCTACAGCAACGAAGCGAACAGATCGCAAAGCGGGGCAGTACGAGTCCCGTGACATCCAGGTCCTGGAAGGCGTCGAGCACGTTCGCCTCCGCCCCGGGATGTACATCGGCACCACCTCGAGCCGTGGGCTCCATCATCTCGTGTACGAGGTCGTCGACAACTCGATCGACGAGGCGATGGCCGGTCACTGCGACCGGATCGTCGTCCGCCTCCTGAAGGACGGCGGGGTCCAGGTCGAGGACAACGGCCGCGGCATCCCCGTCAAGCCCATCCCCAAGGCCAAGGACCGCCGGCCGGCGGTCGAGGTCGTCCTGACCACCCTGAACGCGGGTGGGAAGTTCGGGGGCGACGGGTACCGGATCTCCGGAGGCCTCCACGGGGTGGGCGTCTCGGTCGTGAACGCCCTGTCGGTCAAGCTGGTCGTGCAGGTCATGCGGGACGGCGCCACGTGGACCCAGTCCTATTCGCGCGGCAAGGCGACCTCCAAGCTCACCAAGGGCAAGGCGACCACCAAGACCGGCACGATCGTGACGTTCTGGCCGGACCCCGACGTCTTCGTCGAGGGGACCGAGTTCGACCCCCGGATGCTCGCGGAACGCTTGCAGGAGCAGGCCTTCCTCACCAAGGGCATCGAGATCCAGCTCGTCGACGAGCGTGGGGACAAGCCCGTCAAGCAGGTCTTCAAGGCGACGGGTGGCATCTCGGACTTCGTGCGGCACCTCGCGACCGGCAAGGAGACGATCCATTCCAAGGTCATCTCGATGGAGGCTCGTGAGGGGGACGCCGAGGCCGATGTCGCCATCCAGTGGACCACCGGCTACTCCGAGTCCATCCATTCGTTCGCGAACACGATCAACACGCACGAGGGCGGCATGCACGAGGAGGGCCTGAAGAAGGCCCTGACGAACGTCGTCAACCGCTACGCCCGCAACAAGGGCCTCCTGAAGGAGAAAGAGGAGAACCTCCTCGGCGAGGACGTGCGCGAAGGCCTGATCGCCATCGTGAGCGTTCGCCTGCGCGACCCGCAGTTCGAGGGACAGACCAAGACGAAGCTCGGGAACACGTCGATGCGTTCGCTCGTCGAGACGACGGTGAACGAGCACCTGATGACCTGGCTGCAGGAGCATCCGACCGACGCGAAGCGCATCGTCGTGAAGTGCTCCTCGGCGGCCAAGGCGCGCCTCGCGGCCAAGCAGGCACGCGACCTCACCCGTCGCAAGTCGTTCCTCGAGGGCGGCGGCTTGCCCGGCAAGCTCGCCGACTGCCAGCTCACCGACCCCGCGGCGACCGAGCTGTACATCGTCGAGGGCGATTCGGCCGGCGGGTCCGCGAAGCAGGCGCGCGATCCCGCCACGCAGGCGATCCTGCCCATCCGCGGCAAGATCCTGAACGTCGAGAAGGCGCGACTGCACAAGATCCTGGAGAACGCCGAGATCCAGGCGCTCATCACGGCGATCGGCACGGGCGTCGGCGACGAGGAGTTCGACGTCGGCAAGGCGCGGTACCACAAGATCGTCCTGATGGCCGACGCCGATGTGGACGGCGCGCACATCCAGACGCTGCTGCTCACCTTCCTCTTCCGGTACATGCGCGAGCTCATCGACGCGGGCTACATCTACCTCGCGAAGCCACCGCTGTATCTGCTGAAGGAGAACAAGCAGGAGCACTACTTCTACACCGAGCGCGAGTGGGACCTGTACCGCAAGGAGGTCGACGGTCAGCGCAAGCTCGAGCCGCAGCGGTTCAAGGGCCTCGGTGAGATGGACGCGGCGCAGCTGTGGGACACGACGATGGATCCGGCGAAGCGCACGCTCCTGCGCGTCACGCTCGAGGACGCGGCGACGGCCGACCGGCTGTTCTCGATCCTGATGGGCGAGGACGTCCCCTCGCGCAAGGAGTGGATCGAGGACAACGCGAAGGACGTCCGGAACCTGGACGTCTAGGACCAAAGAACAGGCCAAGAACAAGGGGAGACGCGTGGCACAGGAATCCATCCTCGGAGGCCGGATCGAGGACGTCCAGCTCGAGGACCAGATCCAGACCTCGTACCTCGACTACGCGATGTCCGTCATCGTCGGGCGAGCGCTGCCCGACGTTCGCGACGGCCTGAAGCCCGTCCATCGCCGGATCCTGTGGTCGATGTTCGAGCAGGGCCTGCGGCCGGACCGGCCGTACCGCAAGTCCGCCAACGTCGTCGGCGGTGTGATGAGCAAGTACCACCCGCACGGAGACGTCGCCATCTACGACACCCTCGTCCGGATGGCGCAGGACTTCTCGCTGCGCGCGCCGCTGATCGACGGACACGGGAACTTCGGCTCGGTCGACGGCGACCCGGCCGCCGCCCAGCGCTACACCGAGGCGCGCCTGGCCCCGATCGCGCTCGAGCTCCTGCGGGACATCGAGGCCGAGACGGTGGACTTCGTCCCCAACTACGACGGCTACGAGGTGCAGCCGGTCGTCCTGCCGTCGCGCTTCCCGAACCTCCTCGTCAACGGCTCCGGAGGCATCGCCGTCGGGATGGCGACGAACATGCCGCCCCACAACCTCGGCGAGGTGATCGACGCCGTCGTGCACTTCATCGATCACCCCGAGTCCAAGCCCAAGGACCTCATGAAGTTCATCAAGGGCCCGGACTTCCCGACCGGCGCCCTGATCATGGGGCGCGACGGCATCAAGGACGCCTACGAGACCGGCCGTGGGTCGATCAAGGTTCGCGCGGTGAGCACGATCGAGGAGGCCCCCAACGGACGGCAGCGGATCGTGATCACGGAGCTGCCGTACCAGGTCAACAAGGCGCGGCTCGCCGAGAAGATCGCGGATCTCGTCAAGGCGGGACGGTTGAAGGACGTCGTCGACGTCAAGGACCACTCGAGCGGCCGCGAGGGCATGCGCCTCGTGATCGAGCTCAAGCGAGGCGCCAACCCGCAGGTGGTCCTCAACCAGCTGCACAAGCACACGCAGCTCCAGGACAGCTTCGGCGCGATCATGCTCGCGCTCGTCGACGGCGTGCCGCGAACGCTGAACCTCGCTGAGCTCATCGGTTACTACGTCGACCATCAGATCGACGTCGTCACGCGGCGGACGCGCTACGAGCTGAAGAAGGCAGAGGAGCGCGACCACATCGTCCAGGGCCTGCTCATCGCCCTGCAGAACCTCGACGCCGTCATCAAGATCATCCGCGGCTCGCAGGACGCCGAGGAAGCCCGCGGGAAGCTGATGAAGCAGTTCAAGCTCTCCGAGATCCAGGCGAACCACATCCTCGACATGCCGCTTCGCCGGCTGACGCGTCTGGCGCGCGAGGAACTCGAGAAGGAGCACAAGGAGCTCCTCGCCACGATCAGGCGCCTGAACGCGCTCCTGAAGGACCCGAAGAAGATCCGGGCGCTCATCAAGGAGGAGATGCTCGAGATCAAGAAGAAGTTCGCCGACCCGCGCCGGACCCAGATCAAGGCGGACGAGGGCGAGCTCGACCTGGAGGACCTGATCGCGGAGGAAGACGTCGTCATCACCGTCTCGCGCGCGGGGTACGTGAAGCGGCAGCCCGTCGAGAACTTCCGCCGGCAGGGCCGCGGCGGCAAGGGCATCCGTGGGTCGAGCCTCAAGGAGGAGGACGTCGTCAAGGACGTCTTCACCACGACCACGCACCACTGGCTCCTGTTCTTCACCAGCCGGGGCAAGGTCTATCGCGTCAAGGTCCACGAGGTCCCCGACGCGTCCCGGACGGCGCGGGGGACCTACGCAGCGAACCTGCCCGGCGTCTCGATCAGCGGGGACGAGAAGGTCCAGGCCGTCATCGACCTGAAGGAGTACTCCGAGGGCCGGTACCTGCTGTTCGCGACGCGGAAGGGGATGGTGAAGAAGACCGCGCTACCCGAGTACGACTCCCCACGCACGGGGCTCGCGGCGATCAACCTCCATCCCGGCGACGAGCTGATCGACGTCCGGCTCACCGACGGCAAGGACGACGTCTTCCTCGTCTCGCGCAAGGGTCAGACGATCCGGTTCCGCGAGAGCCTCGCCCGCCCGATGGGACGGCAGACGGCGGGCGTGATCGGGATGCGCCTCGCCGAGGACGACCAGGTCATCGCGCTCGGGATCGCGTCGGAGGGCGAGGAGATGATCAGCGTCACGCAGCACGGATACGGCAAGCGCACGCCGCTCAAGGACTATCCGCTCAAGGGCCGGGGCGGCAAAGGCGTGATCGGTCACTCGCTGACGACCAAGACCGGGCTCCTTGCGGGTGCGTTCGTCGGCTCGAAGGACCAGGACATGTTCGTGATCTCGTCCTCGGGCATCGTGATCCGTGTGGCGGCGGGCGACATCCGCCGGGTCCACCGGGCCAGCCAGGGCGTCCGGACGATGCGCGTGGAGGAAGGCGCGCACGTCGCCGCCCTCGCGCCCGTCCTCGCGCAGGTCGTCGAGGAGTAGGCGAGCCGGATGATCCGGCCGTGAACGACGGCGCCGGCGTCACCCTGATCGCCGTGGGGAGCGTCCTCGGTCTCCTCACCTCGTTCGTGACATGGCGACGGCTCCCGGGCCTGGTGGGGGTGGCCCTGCTGGCGGTCTCGGGGGCCGCCATCGGGGCCGGAGCCCTCCTCGTCCAGGATCGAGCGGGCCCCGGGGACTGGGCCCTCACCCTGTTCGTGCTCGGGGTGCTCACCCCGTTGCACGGCCGGCTGGTCTTCGGCCGCCCGGGGCGCTCGGGGTGACCGGTCGATGGTTGCCGCGGACGTCGCCGCCGCGTAGAAAGGGCGGGAACGCATGAGCGAGCCCGCCGAGACGACCCCTGTGGCGATGAAGACGCCCGCACGCGTCGGCGGTGGCGCGCCCACCGACGAGACCGGGCAGCGCCGCCGGTTCCGCAGGCCGAGGTCCCGTCAGGCCCGCGTGATCATCCGCAAGGTCGGGCCTTGGTCCGTCCTGAAGTTCTCCCTCCTGTTCTACGTCTGCATCATGGTCGTGATCCTCGGGGCGCTCGTGATCTTGTACGCGGTGCTCGGGGCGGTCGGGGCCATCGAGAACGTCGAGAAGCTGGTCGGGAAGCTCTTCTCCGACGAGACGTTCCGGATCCACGGCGACTGGCTCTTCACCCGCGCGACGACGATCGGGATCGCGATGGTCGTGTTGTGGACGCTGATCAACGTGTTCGTGGCGTTCCTCTACAACCTGATCTCCGACATCGTCGGTGGGATCGAGGTCACGCTCTCCGAGCGCCGTTAGCGTTTGCCCAGGTCGTTGCCTCGATTGACAGCGTTTCGAGGGCGCGCGTACGCTTGCCGACGGGCCGGGTGATGGCCTCCTCGGAGTTCTCGGGCCTGTAGCTCAGCTCGGTTAGAGCGCATCCCTGATAAGGATGAGGTCGTTGGTTCAAGTCCAACCAGGCCCACCAGGAGAAGAGGAGGGCATCGATGTCCGAGGACACTGAAGAGACGAAGAAGCGAGGCTTCTTCGGCAAGCTCATGCGGCTGGCGTTCTTCGCCGCGATCGTTGGCGCGGTCGTCGCGATCTTCAAGCGGCGCCGGGGCAAGGATCTCGGCGACGACGAGTGGCAGGAGCTGCCGCCCCCCGCGGGCGGCTAGCCACCGATCCGATCGCAGCGTTGCGAGGGGCCCGCGGCGACGCGGGCCTCTCTGCGTTCCTGGCCGCGTTCCCTAGAACTCGCGCGCGTGACCAGCGAGGCGTGGGCCTTGGCGGGACGCGCCGCGGATGCGGCGGCGGTCGAGCTGCGACCGCTGCGATCGCTCGAGGACTGCGACGCGATCATCGAGGTGATGATCGCGACCTGGGGAGATCACCAGACGATCCCGCGGGAGATGATCCGAGCCCTCGGCGAGAGCGGGAACGTGCCATACGGCGCGTTCGCCGGTCAAACGCTGATCGGGTACGTGCTGGGGTGGGCCGGGGTCGATCCCGACGAAGGCCTCCACGTGCACTCGCACATGCTCGCGACGCTCCCGGACCGCCGGCATGCAGGCGTGGGCTACGCGCTCAAGCTCGCCCAGCGCGCGCAGGGACTCGAGCAAGGGATCTCGGTGGCACGGTGGACCTTCGATCCGCTCGTGGCGCGCAACGCGTACTTCAACCTCCACAAGCTGGGCGCCGTCGCCGATCGCTTCGAGCGGAACTTCTACGGGGAGATGACCGACGCGCTGAACCGTGGGGAGCGCTCCGACCGGTTCGTCATCCGGTGGGACCTCGAGCGCGAGCCAGAACCGAGAGCCTTCGACGTGGACGCCCCGGAGGTCATCGACGAGGAGTGGAACTTCGTCGGCCTTCCACCGGAGGCGGAGCGCGGGGTCCTCGTCCGGGTGCCGGCGGATCTGCTCGAGCTCCGTGAGCGGAACCCGGAGCTCGCCGCCCGGTACCGGGATGCGGTCGCCGAGGCCATCGAAGCGTGCATGGCGGCCGGCCTGGTCGCGGTCGGATTCCTCCGTCACGAGGGCGTGAGCGGCTACGTCCTCGCGAGGGAGCCGGCCCGATGACGCGTGTGCGGTCGGTGGAGCTGCGGCTCGTCGGTCTCCCGCTGGTCCGGCCGTTCCGGACGAGCTTCGGCGAGATGACGCACAAAGAGTGCGTGTTGGTGCGCGTCGAGACCGAGGACGCGGAGGGGTGGGGGGAGTGCGTCGCGAGTCCCGAGCCCGACTTCTCGGAGGAATGGAACGAAGGCGCCTGGCTGGTGCTCCGCGACTTCCTCGCCCCCGCGCTGCTCGCACGCCGGCGACCCGTCGGCGTCGGAGATCGAGCGCGCGTTGGCGTTCGTTCGCGGCAATCCGATGGCGAAGGCGGCTCTCGTGAACGCGCTGCTCGACGCCGAGCTCCGCGCCGAGAAGCGCTCCCTCGCAACGTTCCTCGGCGCCGAACGGTCCCGGGTTGAGTGCGGTGTCTCGGTCGGCATCGCGCCGTCGACCTCGCAGCTGCTCGAGCAGGTCGACGGCTACCTCTCCGAGGGATACCTCCGGATCAAGCTCAAGATCGAGCCCGGGACCGACGTCGAACGCGTGCGCGCGGTCCGGGAGGCGCATCCCGACATCGCCCTGAGCGTCGACGCGAACGCCGCGTACGGGCTCGAGGACGTCGACGTGTTCCGTCAGCTGGACGAGCTCGGCCTGTTGATGATCGAGCAGCCGTTGCACCACCAGGACCTCGTGAACCACGCGAAGCTGCAGGCGCGCCTGCGGACCGACCTGTGCCTCGACGAGTCCATCCGGTCGGCCGCCGACGCCGCGGCCGCGATCGAGCTCGGGGCGTGCCGGATCGTGAACGTGAAGCAGGGCAGGGTGGGCGGGATCCTCGAGGCCGTGAGGGTCCACGACGTGTGCGAGGCACAGGACGTCCCGGTCTGGTGCGGCGGGATGCTCGAGACGGGGATCGGAAGGGCCACGAACCTCGCGCTGGCGGCGATGCCGAACTTCCGCCTCCCCGGCGACACGAGCGCCAGCCGGCGCTACTTCGATGAAGACCTCACCGAGCCGTTCGAACTGGACCCGGACGGGACGATGGCGGTGCCGGCAGGCCCCGGCATCGGGGTGGACCCGATCCCGGCGCGGCTCGAAGCAACCACGCTGCGGATCGAGCGTGTCGGGAAAGAGTGACAAAACCCCGGTCGCCGGCTTGACCGGATCGAGGGCCGTCCCATAAGGTGCGCGGTGAGAGACCGCTGTGACCTTCGGGTCGCGGCGGTTTCTCATTTCTGGGGCCCGTTCGCGGCGAACCGGCATCGCGTTCGGAAAGGTGCCCATCTCCGCGCCCGGCCGTCCTACACTTCGCCAAGGCGCATCGGCTTTCGAGCGAGGGGCGGTCGATGAGGAAGCGTGTCATCCGGGCGGGCGAGATCGAGATCGAGGATTCGGAAGGCCGCGTCCGGGCCCGGTTCGGCGTGACGAACGACGATCTCCCGTTCCTGTCGTTCTACGGAACCGACGAGAAGCTCCGCGCTCGCTTCGGCGTGCAGCCCGACGGGTCGGCCGGTCTGGCCATCGCGGACGACGACGGGAAGGTGCGCGCCACGTTCGGGCTCTTCTCCGACGGCTCGGCGAGCATGGCGATGGTCGATCGCAACGGCAAGGTGCGCGCCAAGTTCGGCCTGGGTTCGGAGGGCTCGCCGACCCTGGCGCTCCGCAACAAGGAAGGCGAGCTCGGGTTCGTCTATTCGCTCGCCCAGCAGGGCTCGCCGACGATCTCGCTGCAGGACGAGGACGGCAAGGTCCGCGCGCGCATCGGCCTCGCGGCCGAGGGAACGCCGATCATCCGCCTGTTGAACGCCGACGGCGAGCTCCGAGCGATCATGGGGCTCACCGCCGACGGGACCCCGGTCCTACAGTTCCTGGATAAGAACGGTGATCCGCTCTGGACGGCGCCGGGTTCGCTGGTGTCGACCTCGATCCATACATCCGCCGACGAGTCGCCCGCTCCGGCCGAGCCGGAGGCGTCGAAGAGGCGCTGAGGCCGCGTGTCGGGCTGGTGGGCCGCGGCCTTCGTCGTCCAGTGGGTCTTGCTGGCCGTCCTCACGATCGTGGTCGTCGCCCTCGCCCGCCAGATCGGCGTGTTGCACCTCCGGCTCCAACCGCTCGGCGCGCTCGAGGTGGACGACGAGGGGCCGCCGATCGGCGAGGCGCCCGAGCCTCGGACCGCACGCGGCCGGGACGGGACGACGGCGATCGTCGGTGGTCCCGGCCCCCGCCGCCTCCTCGCGTTCGTCTCGGCCACGTGTCCGATCTGCGAGCAGATCCTGCCGGCGTTGCCGGCCGCCGCCGCGGCCGCGGGACTCGTGCCGCAGATCGTGTCGGACCCCGAGCTCGAGGTGCGCTACCTCGTCCCCGGCGTCCCGTTCGTCGTGGTCCTGGACGAGGACGGCATCGTGCGCTCGAAGGGGACGGTGAACTCGCTCGAGCAGGTCGAGGGGCTCGTCGACACCGCACGGCGCCGTATCGCCGAAGCCGACGAGGTTCGCGCGAGCTGATGGGGAGCGTCGAGCGCGCCGGGACCGAGCTCGCGCGCCGGACCAGCCGGCGCTCGTTCCTCGGCCGGCTCGGTCGGGCGGTCGTCGCGCTGGTGGGCGGGCCGATGGTCGCCGTCGCGCTCGCGCCGGAGCGCGCCGAGGCGTACCACATCTGCGGACACCTCTTCACGACGGGCTCGTGTCCGCATCCCTACGCGCCGAACTCGCGCACCGACGCGTTCGGATTCCCGGTCCATCCGGTGTACGGGTACGCCGTCGACGACGGCGGCTTGATCTACCTGTCCGCGCGCCAGACCCGGCGCAAGGTGTGCCAGACCGTGGTCCCCGAGCGGTACACGTTCGTCAGGAACCCGCGGTACGGCGGCGGATGGAGCCGGTGCTGCAACGGCCGGATCCGGCATATCCAGGACTGCTGCTCGCCCTCCAGGATCCGGATCAACGGCGACGCGTCGAACTCGGGGTACTGCCACCAGAGCCTGCGCGTGTTCTGCATCACGTACCAGGAGCTGACCGTCCGGTGCTGACGGCCGAGTGCTGACCGGCGAGCTCGTCGCCGGCGTCGTCGCGGCGTCGGTCGTCGCCGGCCTGACGACGCTGTTCGGGCCCTGAGGGCTGTCGATGGTCGAAACCATCACCCCCGTGGTCCACGGGGGACGCAGGAGCCGGTGGGCGATCGTGCTCGCGCTGCACGTCGCGGGCGCGGCGGCGGCGGCCGGCGCGTTCGGCGCCGTCCTCGGCGCGATCGGGTCGGCGCTCGGAGCTCCGTGGGGTGCGGCCGGGCTCGTGGCGATCGCGGGGGTCGGAGCGCTCTACCTCGCTCGAGAGGCGTTCGGACTGCCGGTCCCGGTACCGCAACTGCGGCGGCAGGTCCCGGATTGGTGGCGCACCTTCTTCCCCTTCGCGCCGGCGGCGTTCCTGTACGGGATGGGGCTCGGGGTCGGGTTCTTCACGTTCCTCGCGAACGGGACGCTCGTCGTCGTCTCGGCGGCCGCGCTCGCGAGCGGAAGGCCGGCGCTCGGAGCGGCGTTGCTCGCGCCGTTCGGCCTCGCGCGAGGGCTCAGCGCGATGGTTGCGATGCGCACCCGGACGACCGAGGAGGGCGCGGCGCTCGTCGGGCGGCTCGCCGACGCGGCGTCCCGGCCCGTGTGGCGCGTCGCGCACGCGGTCGCGCTCGCGGCGATCGTGGGGATCGCGACGTGGACCGCCGTGTCGGCCGAGTCGGTCGGAAGCGCCGGACGAGTGGCCGCAGCGGTGCTCTCGATCGCGTTCGGGTCGGCGGCCGTCGCGAAGATCGCCGGGCGCCGGAGATGGGCGCGTGCGCTCGCGTCGTATCGCTTGGGGCCGCTCGAAGGGGCCGCGCTCGTCGGCGTGCCGGTCGTCGAGCTCGGGCTCGCCGCGCTTCCGTTCCTGGGTCTCGTCTCGACCGCGGGCCTTGCTTCGCTGGCCGTTCTGTTCGTCTTCTCCAGCGCGATCGCCGTCGGACGTATCCGGGTCGGGCGTCGCCTGGACTGCGGTTGCTTCGGAAGTACCAGGCCACGCGACTACCGTCTCCTCCTCGCGCGGAACGGAGTCCTCGCGGTGGTCGCCGTCGTGGCGTGGCGCGAAGGCCGGGACGCGTGGATCGGAGGGTCGCTCAGCGCACCGAGTGGAAGCGATCTCCTTCCGGCGGTGCTCGTCGCGACCGGTCTCGCGCTCGCGATCTGGGTGAGCGTACGGGCGGTCGTCACGGTTCGACGAGGTGCGAGCCGATGAGAGGGCATCGTGCGGCGGGCTTGGGCGTGCTCGTCGCGCTCGTGGCGGCGATCGCGTTCGCGTTGCCGGCCTCGGCGAACCACACGAGGCAGACGGACCCGAACGACGTGGACGGGAGGTTCGACCTCGAGACGGTCCGCTTCGACCACGACTCGCCGCCGCCGCGATGGACGTTCGTCACGTTCGCCGGCTGGACCGTGGCCCAGGTCTGGGACCGCGGATACCTGCTGGTCGAGCTCGACACGCTCGGAGACGAGGAGCCCGACTACGTGGCGGTCATCCGGTCGGATGGACGTGACCTGGACGCGCGGCTCTTCCGCCTCCGCGCGGGCGGACGACAGGTGGAAGTCGACACGCTCGCCAGCGGGAAGGACGGCGGCCGCTCGGCCTGGGTCGAGGTCGCGCTCCGGAAGCTGACGATCGGCCGCTCTCGCACGAGCTATTCCTGGGCCGCGCTCTCGAGCTACACGGGCAGCGCGTGTCCCCACACCTGCCTCGACCGGGTGCCGGACGAGGGGATGGTGGAACAGCCGCTTCCGGGGATAACTCCGACTCCGACGCCCACCCCGACACCGACACCGACGCCGACGCCGACGCCGTCAGCATGAGTCGGGCGACTCCGAGCGAGTCCTATGATGGAGCGGCGGGGACGTAGCTCAGTTGGTAGAGCACCTGCTTTGCAAGCAGGGGGTCGGCGGTTCGAGTCCGCTCGTCTCCACGCAGAAATGTCGTGTTCCGGGTGATGCTGGACATTCCGGCGTCACCTGATCCTTGACGGAGTTCCGGCTGATCCTTGACACCGGATCCGCCTGATCCTTGACGGTGGCTTCGGCTGATGCTTGACAGTGCCCGCCTGCCCGATCTCCTTGTCTCGGCCCCTTCGGCGAGGCAGGGAGGTGGGCCGTGCTGGTGGAGCTCAGCGTCATGGAGCAGCGGTACCAAGCGGTGCTAGCGGTCGTGCAGGATGGCTGGAGGGTCGTCGAGGTCGCCCGTCGCCTCGGCGTCTCCCGCCAAAGCGTGCACGCGTGGATCGCCCGCTACGAGCAGGGCGGCCTGGCCGCGCTGGCCGACCGGTCACATCGGCCGACCGGGTGCCCGCACCAGACCGATCCGGAGATCGAGGCCGCGATCTGCGAGCTGCGACGAGAGCATCCGGGCTGGGGGCCTCGGCGGATCGAGCATCAGCTCGCCCGCTCCGGCGTGGATCCGGTCCCCTCCCGCTCGGCGATCTACCGCTGTCTTCGCCGCCACCAGCCTGATCGAGCTGCGACGGCGTCGCAAGCGCCGCGACGAGTTCCGTCGGTGGGAGCGGGAGCGCCCCATGCAGCTGTGGCAGATGGACGTGATGGGCGGCGTGCTCCTGGACGACGCGACCGAGCTGAAGGTGGTCACCGGCGTCGATGACCACAGCCGGTTCTGCATCGCCGCCGGCCTGGTCACCAGGGCGACGTCCAAGGCCGTCTGCGCGGTGCTCAGCGCGTCGCTTCGCACCTACGGGATCCCCGACGAGATCCTGACCGACAACGGCAAGTGTTCACCGGCCGGTTCGGGCCTCAGCCCGTCGAGGTGTTGTTCGATCGGATCTGCCGGGAGAACGGCATCTCCCACCGCCACACCGCCGTGCGCTCACCGACCACCACCGGCAAGATCGAGCGATTCCACCAGAGCCTGCGCAAGGAGTTCCTGGCCGATCGCTCGTTCCCCTCGCTCGAGGCCGCGCAGAGCGAGCTCGATGCCTGGGTCACCGACTACAACACCGAGCGTCCCCACCAGGCTCTGGAGATGGCGACCCCAGCTGACCGATTCCGCTTGGCCCCGATCTCCAAGGACGAAGCCTCGATCCCCGTCGATGCGGCCGAGGATCATCGTGGACAGTGGGTGCTTCGAAGGGTCGGCTCCAACGGGATGGTCTCGGTCGACAACCAGCTCTTCTCGGTGACAACGCCTTCAAGGGTGAGCTCGTGGACGTGTTCGTAGACGAGACTGTGATCCAGGTATGGAGCAAGAACCACCTGATGAAGACCGTGGCACGGCAACGGATCGGGGCCGTTCGCAAGGTCAGGGCCGACGGCCTGAGCGTCAAGCCTCAGCCGAACACGAAACGTCAGGCATCAGGCGGAGCTTGACAGTCTCCACGCAGAAAGCCGCTGGTTGAGCGCACGGTCAACCGAGTTCACCCGGACACTAGCGGGCTCTTGGTAGCGGGTGGGCATCAGTCCCTAGCTCACCGGGCGTATAGGTACGCGCTGGATGGTCCGTGCGTGGGCGCGTGGAGTTGGCGGTGTTGGTGAACTACTGTCGTCGCGTGGCGCCTCTCCTCCGGGACGCCGCCCGCGTAGGTTCGATCAGATTCGGCCGCCCTTCCTCGACCGACTTGCTGGTCACTGAGGTGCTTCTGTTCTGGTTTGCAAGCAGGGGGACGGGGGTTCGAGTCCGCTCGTCGCCACCGTCGTCGCGGATGTGAGCGTCGACCTCGGCTATCGCGACCTCTCAGGAGTGATGGGAGTACAACGTTCTACTCGCCGAGCAGACGGGCGAGCGCGCCACCGCGGTCGCTACCTCGTCACGGCTCTGCCTATGGTTTGCCCTACTTCAGCGGACCCACACTTGGGAGACGATCAGTCTGAGCTCCGGACTGAACTCGACGTTGCTGACCCGCTTCGAGACGAGCCACAGGTCGACGGCGGCCGCGTACGGGATCAAGGGGGCCAGATCGACGAGCTCGTGGTCCAGCGCCTCGAACGCGCGAGCCGAGGCATACGAGTCGCTCGGCTCAAGGTCCAGGGCTCGTTGCATCCGCCGGTCGATCTCCGGGTCACAGAAGTTCGTGAAATTCCAGGACAAGCCCCCGGCCCCCGTCACGGCGGGCGAGCCGTCGAAGGGAAGCGACCCCTTCGGGCTGGACGCACGAAAGCAGCGGCACCAGGAACTGCGCAGGGGACGGGTAGTCCCAAAACCAGGCGGTGGAGGAGATGTCTGCGTCCGGCGTGAGGGGGCTAAACCAGCAATCGTCCTCTGGGGGTCGCAGCGGGCCGTCGGTCTCTAGGACCACGCGGTACCCCAGGCCCTCGGAGCGTATCCGCGACCGACTCCGCGGTCGACCTCCAAGCACGGCGACATCGCGATCGACACCTCCGCACCCGCCGTCCCCGAGCGCTGAACCAGCTGGCGTGCGAACGAGAGATCCGGGCCCGCCCACGTCCCGTCCACCTCCGCGCCGGATCTCGTGTAAGGGCAATAGGGTGCATACCCCGGCGTGTTCGGTGGCAGGATCTGGCATGTCACCACGGGCTCCTCGGCCACCACCGACGACTCCGCTGATCGCGGCGGTCTCGCGAAAGGCCCGGACCAGCTCACCTCGCTCGAGCGCATACGCAACCGCTCTTCGCGCGTCCGCGTTCTCGAATGGGTACGTCGCGGTATTGAGCGACAGCGCCCCGATCGCAGGCCAAGGCGATTCTCACCAGCTGATCCGAGGACCGCCGCTCGAGCTCCTCGACGAGCTCCAGAGGCACCCCGCTCGAGCGCGAGGTCGGCCTCTCCCCGTTCAACCATGGCCACCTGCTCGTCAGGGGTCGACGCCTGCCGTGACCTCGATGCGGTCCGCGAAGCCATCGGGCTGTGCGTCGGCGGACCACTCCCGGAACATCGGGTTCCGCTCTAGGACCAGCGAGCCATCGTCGCCGACGTCACCGATCAGGTAGGGACCGGTCGCAGGGATCGGCTCGCCCTCGAGATCGATCGGCGTGCCGGCGGGCACGATCGCGAACCATGACTTCGCGAGGATCTTGAGGAAGCTCGGCGCCAGCCGAACCAGGTGGAACGTAACGGTTCCTGCCTCCTCGTCGGGCACGACGCCCTCGGATAGGTCGCACGCCGCGGGATCTTCGTGGTGTGCAGGTGGACCAGCCGACGAGCTCCGGCACGTAGAACCGGCCGTACTTGTTCCCGACCAGCACGCGCTCGAAGGTGGCCACGACGTCCTGGGGCTCGAGGACGTGGCCGTTCGAGAAACGGATCCCCTCGCGGAGCGTGAAGGTGTATGTCAGACCCTCGTCGGTCGGCACGGGGAGCGACACGGCCAGATCCGGGACCACCGTCAGACCCGCCGCCCCGCCGGTTCGCCGATACGTCAAGAGGCCGTCGTACGTCGATGCGAGCACGGTGGTCGGAGACGAGGTCGCCGCCGTGAGGATCGATCTTCATCGGCTGCTCCGACACGAGCCGAAGCGTCCCTCCCCGATGCGCGGCGGGCGACGCCTCGACACCGACCCACAGCCCGCCCTCGGCTCCCCGTCAGGGCCCGCGGTTCGTTCCCGATCTCGTAGATGTCGGTGACCGCTGTCGTCGCCGGGTCGATCTTGAGGACGGTGCCGTCCCGAGCGCTCGCGACCCAGATGCCGTCTCCGGCGGCCGCGAGCGCGACCGGCTCCTGCCCGACGCGTTCGGTGCCCGTTACCGACCCTGTGGCCGGGTCGATCGTCGTCACGGTCCCGTCCTCGGTGTTCGCGACCCACAGCGACCCGAAGCCGGATGCGATCGCGGCCTGGTCCCCGGCCGACGGGGGTCGTCAGCGTCTCCCCGTCGCCCGAGACGACCCGGCTGACCGTTCCGTCCGAGGCGTTCGCGACCCAGACCGCGCCGTCGGCGACGGCCAAGGCGACAGGTCGTTCCCCGACGGGGTAGGTGTCCACGACGTTTCCGTCGGTCGCGTCGATCTCGGTGACGGTCGCGTCGACGCTGTTCGCGACCCAGACACGATCGCCGTCGGCGACGATCCCGGCCGGCCCGTTGCCGACGACCACCGTCTGGACGACCCGGTGCGCCTGCGGGTCGACCATCGAGACCGTCCGCTCATCGGTGTTGGCGACCCACACGAGGCCGGAGGCGATCGCGACGCCGCTCGGCCCGACGCCGACCGGGATCCGCTCCTCCACCTGGAAGGTCGACGGATCGACCTGGATCAGCGATCCGCTCTCTTGGTCGGCCACCCAGAGCGACCCGGCTCCCGACGCGAGCCCCCGTGGGAACTCGCCGATGCCCACCGTGCCTTCGAGGTCTCCTGACGGGCCGAGGAACCCGACCGCTCCCGCCGCGATCGTCGGCTCGGCTATCGTCGGGGAGCAGGACGATCGTGGCGCCGACGGCGACCGCGAGGGCGACCACGGCGGCGATCGCGATCCTCGACGCGCGTACGGCGACGCGGCGGGCCGGTCGGCGGCAGTGCCGTCCGCAGACGCTCGGCCGGATCGACGCCCTCCGGAACGATCCGCACCAGCTCGACGGGATCGGTCAGGTTCTTCAGCTGCACCTTCCCCCGGTCGACGTAGCGCACGCCCTCGACCCGGCGCGCGAGATGCGTGACGCTGCGGCTCGCGAGGATCTCGCCCGGGCCCGCCTGCCCGCACAGCCGCGCAGCGAGATTGAGCGCGCCGCCCCGGTACCCGGCCTCGACGGGGACGGCCTCGCCAGCGTCCAGTCCGATTCCGACCGGCAGCGGAAGCTCGGGGTCGTCGATGGTCTCGTCCACCAGCCGTTCCTGGAGATCGACGGCAGCGGCGACGGCCTGCCGGGCGGAGGAGAACACGGCGAGCGCCTCGTCTCCCCGGAGCTCGATCGACGCTGCCGCCGCGCTGCTGGACGGTCTCGCGCGCGATCCGAGCGAACTTGGCGGCGAGCTTCGCGGCCGCCTCGTCACCGCGCTGTTGCGTGAACAGGGTGTAGCCGCGGACGTCGGCGATCAGGAAGGTCTGGATCCGCGCCTCTTCGGTCACGGGCTCGATGCGGCCAGGCTCGTCGTCCACGATCCCTCCACGAGCAACGCGCGCTCGAGGGAGCGTACTGCGCCCTTTCCTTGACAGCCAGGCCGTGGACTGAGGGCGAATTGCTTCACATCCGGTCGTTCGATGATCTTCCCCAGCGCTCGGTCTCGGTCGGTTCGAGCAACAGCCCGCTCGTCAACCGTTCTTGAGTTGCACCCCCTGATCCGGCTATCTGGCAGCTCCCAGGCGAGAGCGTGCGGCGGGTCATCAAGGTCGGAGCGTGTAAAGAAGTCCTAGGAGGAGCTGGAAGCTCTCGTCACGGGTGTCAGCTTCAGTCGCGTGCAAGGAACTCGTTTGCTTTGCTCGAGGTAGCAAATTGGTAGCAGAACCAACGGAATCCAACGGATCCCCGACCGCTCCTGTGTGACTGGTGATGCACGGGCTGAGCAGGCCTAACGACCGTTTCTGCAGGTAGCGGCCTCGCACTGGCTCTGGTTTGCAAGCAGGGGGTCGGCGGTTCGAGTCCGCTCGTCTCCACGAACGCGACGCGCCCGACTCTCCAGCAGCGGCTAAGGCGCGACCTCGACTGGCGCCGAGAGCCACACGCGGAAGGGGGGCTCCCCTCCGCGGCTGGACGAACACATCCCCACGACCACCGATGGACGCGTCTCGGCCTCGGCGACGTCTCCGACGAACGCGAGGAACCGCAGACCCTTCGGTTCCTCCGTGTCCTCGGGCAGGATCGACCCGTCCGGACCCACGATGTCCCGCAGGTCCTGATAGGTCAGCCGATCGCTGAGCTCGAGCAACACGCCGCCGTCAACGGCGACGCCTCGCTCGTCGACGTACGCGACGACCTGGCTGCCGGCCGACAGCCGCCGAGGCTCGATCGTGCAGTGCTCCCCGTCGAAGGTGATCGTGATCGTCGGATCGGGCCGGACCTGCGTGACCTCTTCTCCGCTGAGCACGGACAGGTACTCGCGTTCGAACGCGAGCGGATCGGGGACCGAGGCGGCGAACCGAACGGACGCGCCCTCGTCCCAGCGATCGATCCATCCGGCGCCGGCATCCTCGGACGCCGTGACGACCACGCGTGCCTCGTCGAACGTGGCGAGCTCGGGCCGGAACACGAGTGCCGTGGCGAGCGTGTCCCAGAACGAGTAGCCGGGACTGAGGAAGATCTCCCGGTTCGCGAGGATGATCGCGTGGACGGCCTCGGCCTCCGGGCTCGTCCGGTGCGCCGCGAGCGTGTCTGCGAAGAACGACGTGAAGGGCACGTCGTCCGTGGCGTCTAGGGGCACGAGGGTCACCGGCATCCCCTCGAACACTTCCTTCGCGGCAAGCGGGTCGACCCACACGTTGTACTCGGCGACCCCGTTGGGGGTATTGCCGGGAACGTCGATCGCTCCAGCCATCGCGACGAACTCGGGGACGCGGGAGGCGAGCCCGGGATCGACCCGAAGCGCCTCGGCGACGTTGGTGAGCGGCCCGAGGGTAATCAGGGTCGCGTCGCCGTCGAGCGTGTCGAGCAAGAGCTGCGTGGCACCGCGCGGATCCGCCACGCGGTCGACGTCCGGGAGATCCAGCATGGAAAGGTCATCGACGGCGACCCGCCACTCGTCCGGGAACGCGTTGGACCCCTGGAGCGGCGTCTCGCGCCCGCACGCGACCGGCGTGTCCTTGACGCCACCGAGCGCGAGCAGGCCGAGGGCGTTCTGGACGCCGGGGTCGCAGTGTGCCTCGCCGGTGCCGGTGATCGTCACCGCATCGATGACGACGTCGTCGCGCTGGAGGAGATAGAGCAGCGCCATGATGTCGTCGAAGGCCAGATCCGTGTCGAACACGACGTGGCGCAGTTCCCCGGTGGATGCTGCCGGCGAGCGCGGCGCCTCCGGCCTGGGGTCCGATACGCAGGCCCCCGCCAGCACGGCGAGCACGGTCACTGCGGTCGCGGTCCGCCTCATGGGTCGATGGTAGGGCGGTCGGAGCCGCCGGCCATCCCTGGGGGCACCACTCATCGAGGGGTGCTCGCATCCACAAGCGCATCGCACGCGGTTCCGCCCCGAGTCCGCTCGTCTCCACGGATGGATCACAAAGCAGCTCTTCGCGAACTGACCACGGCGCTCCAACGAAGATGCAGGCGAAGCGGGCGGCCCGGGATGCGGGCCGCCCGTTTCGCGGATCACCTTTGAGGACCTGGGGAACGGCCGAACGAGCAGGAGCTACCCGGCGAGCATCCGGCCCTCCATGGCTTCGAGCTTGTCCGCGTCCCACAACGGTGCGGACCCTTGGACCCGAGCGGTCTCTGCGAGCACACGGCCCTGCATGGCTTCGAGCTTGCCCGCGTCCCACAGCGGTGCTGACCCTTGGACCCGAGCGGTCTCTGCGAGCACACGGCCCTGCATGGCTTGCAGCCTTCCGGCGTCCCACAGCGGGGCTCCGATGCTCGCCGCCTCGCGGGTACCGCTGCCTGCCACACTCGCCACGGAGCTATCGCCACGACCCGCCACGGTGAGCGCCACCGCGCTCAGGATCAGCGCCGCTGCCGCGAGAGCGGACACGGCCACGGTCCAGAACGTGAACAGCGCCGGTCGAGCGGAGAACCCCATCGTTCCCGCTTTCGTGCTCATGATCCCTCCCTTCAACTCGGGTACCGATCTCTGATCCCGAGGCTAGAGAGAGCGCCGGCCCGAGGAATCCCCGAAATCCGTACCGATCGAGACCGCGACCGGTAGGTCTTGCTCACGACCCGGATGGCCGGGATGGGAAGGTCGACGCCAGTTCCGTGCGTGAGCGGATGCCCAGCTTGCGGTAGATCCGCTTGAGATTGGCCTCCACGGTATGGACGCTGATGAAGAGTGCGTCGGCCACCTCTCGGTTGGTGTTTCCGGCGGCGACGAGCGCCGCCACCTTGGTCTCGCTCGGGGTCAAGTCGAGCGACGAGGGGGCCCGTCCGCCGATCCGCGCCAACTCCGCACGTGCCTTCTCCGCCCACAACGCGGCTCCCAGCCCGTCGAAGATCTCCAGAGCCCGCGTGAGCGTGTCCCGAGCCTCCCGCTTCCTCTTGGCTCGGCGCTCCACCGCTCCGCGCACCAGGAGGGTCCGCCCAAGCTCGAACGGAAGAGGCAGGAGATCGTGAACGCGCACCGCCTCCTCGGCCGCGGCCGACGCACCGGCGAGATCACCCCGCGCCGCCAGCACGAGCGCCCGGCACCTGGCCCCGGTGGCGATGGTCCAGGCCCGCCCGAGGTCCTTGCCGGCCTCCTCGAAGGGGACGAGGAGCGCCTCGGCCTCGTCGAGCCGCCCGAGCGCCACCAACGCCTCGACCTCATCCGGGACGATCCGGAAGTAGGCGGGCTCCCGAACGCCCATCGCTCGCTCGAGCTCGACGGCCCTGGACAGATACGCATCGGCCTCGGCGGGTCGGCCCAGGGAAAGCTCGAGGAACCCCAGGACCGATAGGTCCAGGATCTGGAGGAGGATCTCGCCGGCCGCCTCGGCGACGCGCAGCCCCTCGAGGGCTGCCAGCCTCGCCGGGTCGGCCCGCCCCAGATGGGCTTGCACCAGGCCCACCGCGAAGTGGCCCTCCGCCGACATCCACGCCCCCATGCGGAGTCGCTGGGAGGCCGCCATGCTCTGCTGGGCGTGTTCCATGGCCGCATCCCAGTTGCCCGCCCGGCATTCCAGCTCGGCGAGGTGGTACTGGAACTGGGGGATCGGGCTCTCCACGCCATGCGCGGCCGCATCACCCAGGAGCTCGGTGAACGTCCGGCGGGCCTCGTCCAGACGATCGGTGAACTTGAGGAGCTGAGCCATGACGAAGCTCGCGCGCAGGACATGGGATTTGAATTCGCCCTCCATGTGCCCTTCCAGGGCGATCCCGCGATCGAGCAGCACCTGATCGACCCCGCGTCCGAGGAGGAACTCGACGAACGGATACGCCTGGAACGCTTCGGCCATCACCCGTGGTTCCTGCAGCTCCTCGGCCAGCTGCAGCGCCGCGCGAGCGTGCCGTTCCGATGCCGCGAGGTCTCCCCTGAACAGCCAGGCGTACCCCAGGTTCTGCTCGACCAGTGCCCGGAGCGCGAGATCGTCCCCCGCCTCGCCCCGAGCAGCCTCGAACACGGCCCAGGCAGCCCGCCACCCTTCGGTCTCGGCGAGGCCCATCCCCAGGTCTAGCAGCACGCGGGCCCGAGCCGGCCCGGCCATCGAGAGGTCGGCCGCTTGCTCCAGGACGCTCCGCGCCAGCGAGGTGTCCCCGCACTCGTAGTGCGCCACGCCCGCAAGGTGGGTCCGACGCACCAGATCCTCGCCGCGATCCTCAGGGGTGGCTCGGCGGGCCATCTCCCAGAGCTCGGCCGCGGATTGCGGCGCTCCTCGGGAGGTGGCGAGCAGGGCTGCCTCCTCGAGGGCGGCAGCGACGGCGAAGTCCGGGCCCTCGACGGACAGCGCGAGGTGGCGCGCTCGTTCCTCCGGATCGCGGACGATCGTCGCAAGCCGAGCATGCAGCTGCCGGCGCCGGGCCAGCGGAGCCCTCTGGTACACGGAGGACGCGAGGAGCGGGTGGGTGAACCGGAGCTGGTCGCCGACGACCTCGATGACGCCGTGCTCGATGGCCGGACCCAGGCGATCATCGACCGAGGAAGGAGCGATCGCCGGAGCGATCGCATCCAGCGTCGGTGCCGACAGGGCCGAGACGACCTCGAGGGCTTCGATGGTCCCCGCAGGAAGCCCCTTCAGACGATCCTCGATGAGTTCCTGAAGGCGGTCCGGGATCGGAAGCCGTTCGCCGGCCGCCACTTCACCTCCACGGCGAAGGAGCGCCAGTCCGATCTCCTGGGCGAAGAAGGGATTGCCTCCCGACATCTCGTGGAGGCTGAGGAGCGTGGTACGCGGGAACCCCTCACCGACCTTGTCTCGGAGCACCCGTTCGAGGGCGTCCTGCGACAGCGGTCCGACGTGGACGGCGTGCACGCGATCCTCGGCGAAAGCCGACACGACGCTGAGGGGGTCGTCATCGGCACGGGCGCCTCGAGCGGCCGTCATCAAACCAACCTGCTCGTCCTTCAGGCGTCGCACGACGAACTGGAGCACCCGAGCCGAGGGGAGGTCCATCCATTGGAGGTCATCGACGGCCACGACGACCGGAGAGGTGGAGGCCACCGACCGTAGGCATCCGAGGACGGCCAGGGAAACGGCCCGCTGGTCGGCCCGGGCGCCCGAACTCGGGGACCGCAAGAGGGCCACCTCGAGGGCCCGGCGCTGTGGCTCGGGCACCGCAGGAAGTGCCTCCTCGAGGACGGGCTCGAGGAGGTCACCGAGGGCGGCGTACGACAGGCGCGTCTCCGCCTCGACCGGGCGGCATGAGAGCGTGCGGTAGCGCCGAAGCTGAGCACCCGCCAGCCCCTCCTTCCACACGGTGGTCTTGCCGATGCCGGGATCACCCGACAGGAGCAAGGCGCTTGGCCCGGTCGGGATCGAGTCCAGGAAGCGATGGAGGATCGCAAGCTCGGACTCGCGCCCGATGACGTCACCGGCCAATAGCACTCCCCGCGTCGGTGGACGCCAGGATTCTAAGGATGGCGGCTCGGAACCTTGCAGCAGACATCGCCAGTCGATAGGGAAGGGCATCCGGACTCGGCAGTAGGCCTATCGAGGGGATACGGAATCCACCACCTGCCCTATCGAAGCGTGGCCGAATTATCGTCAGATTTCTCGACCATGAACATCACGGATTTCCACTTCTCCGAAGGGCCTGGGAATCAGACGGTGGTTCTGTACCAAGGGCGTGAGATCGCGACGGCCCGTTCATTCCCAGAGGCGTGCAGCCTTGTTCTGGACGCCATTTCGCAGGGGTTGCTTCCGCAGGATCGTGCGGAGTCGCGGATCTAGCCGCGTCCCCGCGGCTTTCAAGCGCGGCGCTCGCGACCGAGCGTGATCCGAGGATGATGCCTCCACGCGCATGGATCAAATAGATCGTTCGGCGATCGCTCCACAAGAGGATCCACGACGGGCCACGTCGCTTCGCGTCATGAACCGACGAGTTCACCCGAGGTCGAACGGCCGACGCCACGGCGCGCTACGACGTGGTTCTTACGCCTGGAGTGACTAGGCCGGATAGGTGGCTGTCTGAACGCGCGCAAACGTCTATACAAGTTGTCCCGAATCGAACCGGTGAACATCATGAGACGACCAACCGGGCAGCCATCCGCCGTCATCGCGGATCGACGCGCGCTCGAGCGCAACCTCGTTCGGTTCCTCCTAGAAGAGGCGGGCTATCGCATCGTCGCCGAGTCCACGACGGCGCAGGACACTGCCTCGGCGGTCGGGGAACACCGGCCCGATGTCGTCGTCGTTCACGAGAACGCGGCCACCGATAGCGACGGTTCCATCATCCCTTCAATCCGTGCCATCTCTCCATCGTCGAAGGTCATCGTGCTCGTCTTGACCGATACCAGCGCACCAGCCGACGTACTGAAGGCCGCAGACGCCGTCGTCGAGGAGGGCGCCGGGATCAAAGAGCTCGGCTTCGCGCTTGCTGCGACGCCCCGTGACGACCGGATCTGGTCCCAGTCGTCCGAGGCGCCGGCCGGCCAGGACGAGGAGACAGGCGGAGCGGAAGGAGAACGGCGATGGCTCGAGCGGCTGCAGGGAGCGGTTGCGGCCTCGATCGTCGTGCTGGCCATCGCCGTTGTCGCGGTCGGCGCCGGCCGCGGGCCGACGGGGACCAGGGAGGCTCGTCGAGCACCTCTCGGCGGCCTGGAGCTCGCTGGAGGTGCTGGTGGAACGCTCCTCCACTGCGAGTCCCGCCGAGGTCGCAGAGCTCGCGCGGATCCTGATCACCGAGCGCGCGTTCGCCTTCGAGTCAGGCGCCGATGTCACCGCTCTGGACGCGGAGATCGCGCGGACCCTCGCACCGTTGCTGCCGCTACTCGAACCGGAGACCGCCGCAACCCTGATGGCCATCCTCGGCGAGCTGGTAACCGGCGGCGGCGTTCCACCGTCTTCCGAGCCGTCCGGCGAGCCGACTCCGCCTCCCGAGCCTCGACCGACCCCGGACACAACATCGCCTCCCGCGCCTTCGGACGAGTCGACTCCGCCTCCCGAGCCTCGACCGACGCCGGAGGCAACGACGACTCCCCGCCGACCGAGACGCCGGCCCCGACCGAGACGCCGGCCCCGACCGAGACGCCGGCCCCGACCGAGACGCCGTCCCCGACCCAGACGCCGGCCCCGACCGAGACGCCGGCCCCGACCGAGACGCCGTCCCCGACCGAGACGCCGTCCCCGACCGAGACGCCGTCCCCGACCGATGACCATCCCGGTCCGCCATGCGATCCGCCGGGGCCACCTCACGACCCTCCTGGGCCACCCGGCGATCCACCGGGGCCACCTCACGACCCTCCAGGACCGCCTTGCAACGGACCTGAAGGCGACGGTATCCCGATCGCGATCCCCTCCGCGGTTGGCGTGCTCCTGACTTCATCGGGACTGGCTCGCCGATTCAGCCGTCATCAGCACGAGCGCGGCTGAGACGCTCGCCCCGGATCGAGCGTCGATGTCCTCGTCCTGTGTGGCGGCGCCTTCCATCCTCCAGGTCGACGACCGTGGCCCGCTGCATGTATGCGAGGAGCGGAACCGAGCTCGGCGAACGGCTGCGAGTGCCATCGTCACGGGGCTGGGTCGCGTCGGACCCACAGCGTTGGCCGGTGCCCGCCATCCAGGAGGATGCGGTAGCGCTCGACGAACCAACGGGATGTCGCAGCCGAGAACCGGATGTGATGTTCCGGGCGCGACGTCAAGGCGACGTACCGGCACGCGGCAAGCCCTGCGCGCAGACGCTCCTGCGCCGACACATCGAGCAGTGCGGCTGAAGTGGAAGGCCATGCGGACGTCCGCTCGAGAGCGATCGCCAGCAGCTCGCCGAAGGGATCAGCGAGCGGAGCGCCTGTGGCGTCGCTCGGTGGGAGCATCCCGGCGGCGAGAACCAGGTACGGAGCGTCCGACGAAACGCAGTCCCCCGGATCCACCTGCGCGCGGAACTCGGCGCCGACATCGGGTGCTCCGCGAGGAAGCGCCGACCACTGCGCGCGCCCCACGACGGCCATCCCTCCGACGAGCAGAACGGCGAGCGCCACCACTGCTACGCGCAGCACGGCGGCCCCGTGGCGATGCAGATGTTCGAGGGCGGCGACAGCGCCGGCGCCTCCGATGATGGCCATCGATGGAGCCAGGGACACTGGGTATTGCTCGTAGTAGTCAGGGGCCAAGAGCAGGAGAGGACCGATCGCGACGAACAGGGCCGCCCAGAATCGGCCGTGCCGACCTCCGCGGGCCCAGGCCCAAACCACCGCCGCGATCAAGGCAAGGAGCACCATCACTCTGACGACACCCGGGACGCTCGCGACGTTCAACAAGCCGAAGAGGATCAGGTGCCGCAGTCGGGAGCGCACACCCATGAGACTTCCTCCGATCACGTCCCCGCCCGGCCGTTCCACCTGTGCTCCTACGACGAAGCGGACGAAGTCGCCCGGTCCTGAGGCGACGAGGAAAGGAACGACGATGAGAGCGAAGACCACGAGGGCGGCCCCGATCGCGAGCATGCGTTGTCGCCACTCACCCCGGAGTCGATCAGCAAGGACGACGCCGGCGATCGCAAGACCGCCGGTCAGTTTGATCGCGGCCGCAAGACCGACCAGGGCTCCGGCCGCCCCGGCACGACGAGAGCTCACCCGGCCGGACGATGCCAACCACAACATCGCCGCGCAGAGCACGATGGCGTTGACGGCGGGTTCCAGCAGGATGTGCCGCTCGATCGATACGGCCGGCGCGTACGTCGCATACAGCGTTGCTGCCACGACGCCCGAAACCCAACCACGCCATCGCGTTGCCAGAACGGCTACGAGAACGAGGTTGGCGGTCCCGAGCGCGACGCCAGCCCAGCGCGCGAGAACGAGCGCGTCGTTCCAACCGAGGACCTCTGGTGCCAGGGTCGTGAGCGGCCAAAGCAGCAACAGGATGCCGGGGGGATGCAGGAATCCGAAGTCTCGGTACGGCATCCAGCCTTCGGAGAAGAGTCCCGCCGACGAGAGATAGATGCTCTCGTCGAAGCTCGCCGTCGCCTGTGGTCCGTTCGGGACCAGGAGCGGAAGAGCCCGAACGGCGACGCCGAACAAGACGACCACACCGAGGATGACCGTCCGCTGTCGCGATGGGACGCTCGACCCGAGGATCGGCGCGAGGGTCCGACGGTCGGGATCACCGTCCCGCCTCGGGTCCTGTCTCTTCGTCAGGGAACGGCACCATCCTTGTACCGCGCGCAGTTTCTCCCCGGGAGTATGCGTCCGTGAAAGCATCGGGGTCCGGTGACCTGGGTCCTCGCGCTCTCGAACCTCGAGGCCGGCCGCATCCAGATGGCGGTCTCGCTCGGGTTCCACATCGTATTCGCCAGCCTGGGGATCGGGCTGCCCGTGATGCTCCTGTACGCCGAGTACCGGGCCAACCGCGACGGCGATGCGGTGTGGATGGCGCTCGCGAAGCGCTGGGCCAAGGGCTTCGGGATCCTGTTCGCCGTCGGCGCGGTGAGCGGGACCGTTCTGTCGTTCTCGCTCGGCCTGTTCTGGCCCCGACTCATGGGCCGGTGGGGGAGCGTGATCGGGCTCCCGTTCGCACTCGAGGCGTTCGCGTTCTTCCTCGAGGCGATCTTCCTCGGGATCTACCTGTACGGCTGGGATCGGCTCTCGCCGTGGACGCACTGGTGGTCGGGCGTCCCGGTCGCGATCTCGGGGGCCGCGAGCGCGTGGTTCGTCGTCACCGCGAACGCGTGGATGCACACGCCGGTCGGCTACGTGCTCGAGGGTGACCGGCTGGTCGAGGTCGATCCGATCGGCGCCATGCTGAACCCCTCCACGCCGGTGATGACGACGCACATGCTCATCGCCGCGTACATGGCGACGGGCCTGTCGGTGGCTTCCATCTACGCGTTCTCGCTGCTCCGCGGCCGGCGCGACACGTACCGGTGGCGTGGGCTCGCGGTCGGGCTGGTGCTCGGGCTCGTGCTCGCGCCCATCCAGGTCGTCGTGGGCGACTGGGCGGCTCGCCACGTCGCCGAGCATCAGCCGGTGAAGCTCGCGGCGCTCGAGGGGCAGTGGGAGACGCAGGCGAGGGCGCCGCTTCGCATCGGCGGCATCCCGATCCCGAGCCGCGAGGAGACCGTGTTCGCGATCGAGATCCCCGGCGGACTGTCCTGGCTCGCGTACGGAGATACCAACGCCGTCGTCGAGGGATTGCAGGCGGTCTCGCCCGAGGACCGTCCGAACACCGTGCTCGTGCATCTCGCGTTCCAGGCGATGGTGGCGATCGGGTTCGGGTTGCTCGCCCTCGGGATCTGGGCGGGAGTCGGGCGGTGGCGGCGGAAGCGTCTGCCGGACGGGCGATGGTTCCTTCGGGCGGTCCTGCTCGCCGGGCCGGCGGCGTTCGTCGCGATCGAGGCCGGGTGGATCGTCACGGAAGTCGGACGCCAGCCCTGGATCGTTCAGGACGTGATGCGGACGGCGGACGCCGTCACGACGCGTCCCGGCATCGTGTGGCACCTGGCCGGAACGATCGTCGTGTACGCGCTCCTCGCGGTCGCGTGCACGTGGCTGCTGCTCCGCCTGGCTCGCAAACCACAAGGAACGGTCGAGCCGTGACCGCCGAGATCTACGTGCTGGGTGTCCTGTGGCTCGGTCTCACGCTCTACCTCCTCCTGGGCGGTGCCGACTTCGGTGGAGGCGTGTGGGATCTGCTGGCGGCCGGCCCCCGCAGGGAGCGGCAGCGCGCGCTGATCTCCGAGGCGATCGCGCCCGTGTGGGAAGCGAACCACGTGTGGTTGATCTTCGTCCTCACCGGGCTCCTCGCCGCCTTCCCGAGCGTGTTCGCGGATCTGTCGGTCGCGTTATATCTGCCGTTCAGTCTCGTGCTGGTCGGGATCGTGTTCCGGGGTGCCGCCTTCGCGTTCCGGGCACACGGCGACCGGGAGTCGGCCTGGGAGCGAACGTGGACGCCGATCTTCGGGATCGCCTCGCTCGTGTCGCCGTTCCTGCTCGGCGCCTCGGCCGCCTCGATCGCGAGCGGCCGGATCCGGGTTCGAGGCGGCGAGGTCCAAGCGGGTCTCGTCTCGGCGTGGACGTCGCCGCTGTCCTTGTTCGCCGGCCTGTTCGCCGTCGCGATCTGCGCGTACCTCGCGGCGACCTACCTGATCGTCGAGGCGCAGGTTCGCGGCGAACCGGAGCTCGCGCGCGACTTCCGGACGCGGGCGATCGGATCCGGCATCGCCGGCGGGATCCTCGCCGCGATCGGGCTGGTCGTCGTCCGCGATCAGGCTCCGATCCTCTGGGAGGGCATGCTCGAACGCGGCATCCCGTTCGTGGCCCTGTCGGCCGACCGGGGGACTGGGCTCGCTCGTCGCCATCGCCGCCGGTGCCAGCCGGCTGGCCCGGCTCGCCGCCGCGATCGCCGTCGGAGCCGTCCTTTGGGCCTGGGGGGCCGCCCAGTGGCCATTTCTGGTGGTCCCGGACGTGACCGTGGAGGCGGCAGCCGCGCCTGAGGCCACCGTTCGGGTGGTCGCGATCGGCTTCACGCTGGGCGGAGCCCTGCTCGCGCCCTCCCTCCTTCTCCTGTTCCGCGTGTTCAAGACTTCGGAGCGGACGGCCGAAACTCGATAGATGGGTCGGTATCCGGCAGCTCCTCCGGCGATCGTCGGGCCGGTCATCCTTTGGGCGTCCCCATGAGCGAGCGCCGCCGGCGCCTCGTGGGGAAGAAGAGCCGCTTCGTGCTCTTGGGCGTGGGCGTGCTTCTCTCCGGCCTCCTCGCGATGTCGTTCATGCTGTCCGGGACCGGGATCGAGGGCGCCGAGGCGACGGCCGAGACGAGAGCGGAGCAGTTCGCCGAGGCCTTCCTGTTCACGGAGCTGACCCCCGACCTCCTGGCGCGCGACATCATGGGCACGCCGTACCGGGACCTCCTGATCTCGGTGCAAGCCGGGATCCTGTCGGATCACCGGGTCGTCCGCCTCCGGATCTGGAAGGCGGGCGGAGACCTCATCTTCTCGACCGCGCAACGGGACAAGGTCGACGAGTTCTTCGCACGCGAGAACGCCGAGATCGCCCGAGCCTCGACGGGCGAGGTCGTGAGCACCGCGACGGGGCACCGGGTTCCTCCCGTCGACGGGCTCGAGGGGTCGGACGAGAAGCTCTACCAGTCGTACGTGCCGCTGGAGCTCGACGGGGCGGTCGCTCCGTACGCCGTCGTCCAGATCGACCAGCGTTACGCATCGATCGAGGACGCCGCCAACCGGATCTGGCGGCTCGTCCAGATGTTCCTGATCCTTGCCCTCGTGGGCTTCGCCGGCGTGTCGGTGATCTCGTTGCGGCAGTCTCCCGGAGCCGAGCCGGCGTCGGCCGATCGCCAGCCCCGGCGGTCGCGGCAGGAACGCAAGGAGCGCGACGAAGAGGCACGCGCGCTCTCGGCGGAGCATGCCGAACGGCAGGCGGGGATGGGACAACGCCTCGCGCAGGCCGGACCCAGGATCAAGGAGATGGCTCCGGAGAAGGCCCGCGAGATGAGGCCGGAGAGTGTCCCGCAGGGTGTCCGCAAGCGCTTGGAGGAAACCGAGCTGCAGCTCCGCGCGGAGCAGGCCGAGCGGGAGCAGTTCGCGGGCGAAGTCCAACGCCTGCGCGCGGCGCTCGCAGAGAAGGAGGCCGAGCTCGCGCTGGAACGTGAGGGTCCCTCCGCCGACTCCATCGGCGCGAGGCGCATCGCGGAGCTCGAGGCGGCGCTGAAGGACGCCGAGCGCCGAGCGGCCGAGGTCCCCGCCGTGGCCAAGCGCGAGAAGGCGGCGAAGGCCGACACCGAGCTCCGCAAGGCGCAGCTCGAGATCGAGGATCTGAAGTTGCGGCTCGCGGAGGCGGAGCGCTCGACCGAGGGACTCGGCGCCGCCCGGGTCGCCAAGGACGAGTCCCAGAAGGAGCTCGCCCAAGCCAAGGCGGCCGCCCAGGAGGCGAACGCCGCCGCCGCGCGGGCCGATGCGTCGGTGGAGGCGGCGAAGGAGGAGGCCGACGAAGCCAAGGGGATCGCCGCGCGGGCGAACGCGGCGGCTGAGGAAGCCAAGGCCGTGGCCGCGGAGGCGAGGGCCGAGGCTCGACGGGCGAAGGAGGAGGCCGCCGCCCTGGCCGCCGATGCCGAGGAGGGCAAGGCGGAGCTCGCGCGGGCCGTGTTCGAGGCCGAGCGTCTTCAGAACGAGCTCGAGCGCAGGGGCGCCGACGTCGAGCGCCTCCGCGACGATCTGGAGGGTGCGGTGGCCCAGGCGTCCCGGGCCACGGCGGATCGAGAGGCCGTGACCCAGGCGGCGGATGAGGCTCGCGACGCGGATGCCGTGAAAGCGACTGCGGCCAAGCGCGGCGCACCGGATCTGGACTCGCTGCTCGCGCGGATCGAGCAGATGGAGTCGCAGCGCCGATCGGACGTGAGCGAGCTCCAGGTCGCGCAGCAATCGCTCGCCAACACGCAGTTCGAGCTCATGGAGGCGACGCGCAAGCTGAAGTCGGCCGAGGACCGCCTCGCGGGCGAGGGCGGCGACGAGCCGGCCGAAGAGAAGCGTCCGCCGCGGCGTTCGCGAACCGAACGCGGTCTCCTGCGCCATCCGGAGCCGTCCCGAGAGTCCGAGCCGGTCCGCGACGTGGAGCCGGCCGACGAGGAGATGTCGGTGTTCCGCCCCGCCGAGTCCCCCATCGATCCGTCGCCGTCGGATCTTCCCCCCGACGAGGAGACGGAGGAGGACCTCGCCGGCCTGTCACTTCGCGAACGGCTCGCCCGTGCCGCCGCCGCGCGGCACCGCACGGGCCCGAGCTAGCGCGCTTCCGCCCGGCTCGCCACCCCGAACCGCAGCACGTCGACCGCGTAGGCATCGAGCAGCGACCGTTCGACGATCCCGGCCTCCAGGATCAGGGGAACCGGATACCCGTACCGTTCGCACAGCTCGAGATGCGGGATGCACAGCGGGACCATCCGCCCGTTCCGATGCCGGATGACGACCTCGCAGGCGATCGAACGCTCCACCCCGTTCTGCCAGAAGCACAGCTGACAGACGAGGCTGAGCCGCTGCGGATAGCCGTACTCGGCGCGGAGACCGTGCTCGTGTTCGGCGATCCGCCCCCACACGGCGACCGTGCCGAGCACCGCGGGGTCGCGGGTCCGCCGCAGCAGGTCCACCTCCGCCGTCGCGTGGATCCCGCACGTGCAATCGAGCGCCGGGACCCGGTGGAGACGCCGTTTCGCGCACTCGGCGCGCAGCGGTTCGCGGACCGGCCACGGGTGCGCGGCGTCGGCGATCGGCAGGAGCCGCACGTCGGCCGCGTCCCGGGTTCCGGCCAGCGTCCACGTCCGGAACCCCTGGATCGGTTCGGTGAGGCGGGTGCGGGCGCCGGCCCGAACCTGAAGCATGGGTCAGGGCGCCGGTTCGGCGGGGGCGCGTTCGGGCTCGGGGACGAGCTCGGGCTCGGAGATCTCCTCGGGCACGGGCAAGGTGGTCGGTTCCACCTCGATCACGCGCCTCAGCGGTCCGATGTCCACCGCGTGCCTCCTCGTATCCGTGACGTGCGCAACGAGCGTACGCCTCGGGCCGCTCGCGCACCAGGGCCGGCCGAGAGCCTCAGCGCTGCACCAGCCGGTAGATCCCGTCGAAGTCGCTGAAGTAGAGCTTCCCGTGTGGGCCGACCTCGAACGACAGCGTTCCGTCCGGATGGTCGTACACGACCCCCCGTCCGGTGACGTCGTCGCGCGCAGCGTTCAGGATCATCCGCGTGACCTGTCCGTTGTTCACCGCTCCGTGGAACGCCGCGCCGTCGCTTTGGCCCCCGAGACCGCACGCATCGCAGAACACGATGCCGGTGATCCCGATCGTGCCCTCGTAAAAGGACTTCGGCAGGATCGGATCGGGTCCGTCGCCGTTGGTGTTGCCCGGCGACGTCCCGTCGCAGGTCTGTGACGGTCCCCAGCCGTAGTTGCCCGCCTCGACGATCAGGTTCACCTCGTCGTTGCAACCGGGACCGTTGTCCGTATCCCAGAGCCCGCCGGTCTCCGGGTCGAACCCGAGCCCGAACCCGTTCCGGATCCCGAAGGCCCAGATCCGGTTGTCGAACGGGTTCGACGCCGGCGCGTCGCCATTCGGCAAGAGCCGCAGGATCTTGCCCCGGTCGTTCTCCGACAGGTCCTGGGCGTGCGAGGGGTTGTGTCCCTCGCCGACGATCGCGTACAGCATCCCGTCGGGCCCGAACAGGATCCGCCCACCGTTGTGGTACGGGCTCGAGCTCGCGGGGCTCGTGAAGATCACGCGTCGCCGGACCCCCGAGCCGTTGCGGTCCTCGTACCGCAGGATCTGGTTGCGCAGACTCCCGTTCGCGGTGCGGGTGACGTACACGTAGACGAAGGGCTTGTTCGGATAGCGCGGATGCAGCGCGATGCCGAGCATCCCGCGCTCGCCGTCGGAGTTCACCCCGCTGACCGTCGCGAACAGGCGGTCGTTGTCGGTGTCGAGGTCGACGACGCGGATCTGACCGGTGGCCTTCTCCACGTACCAGATCTGCTTGCCCGGCCCGAACGTGAACCCGACCGGCTGCTCCAGGCCGCCGACGACCTCTTTGGCTTCGATGTCGGCGAGGGCCGGGGACGCGGTGATCGCGAGCGCCACCGTCAGCGTCGCGGCGAGGGTCAGTGCGAAGGTCGCCCGTCTGCGCATCCGTCGCTCCTCTAGTATCGACGGCCCGATGACGACCTCGATCTTCGGGAGCGTCGTCCACCGCGTCGAGGACCCCCGGTTCCTCACCGGTGGCGCTCGCTACGTGGACGCGCTCCGTCCGGAGGGCGCGCTGCGGGCCACGTTCGTTCGGTCCATCATCGCGCACGGGAGGCTCTCCGGCATCGAGGTCTCGGAGGCCTCGAGCATGCCGGGCGTGGTCGCCGTGCTCACCGCGGCCGACCTGCAGCTGAAGCCGAGGCCTCCGGCGGGCAACGTCGAGGGACCGTTCGAGCGGCCCGTCCCCGCCTCCGAGGTGGTGCGCTACGTTGGCGAGCCGGTCGCGATCGTGATCGCCGAGTCCTCGGCGCAGGCGACGGACGCTGCCGAAGCCGTGATCGTCGACGTCGAACCGCTCGATCCGGTGATCGGCGTCGACGCCGCGCTCGAGGACGACGCTCCGTTCCTGTTCCCGGACGCCGGCACGAACGTCGCGCACCGGTTCGAGGAGTCCTGGGACGACGACGTGATGGCGGGTGCCGACGTGGTCGTTCGCGCGCGGATCGTCCATCAACGCCTCGCGCCCTCGCCGATGGAGACGAACGCGATCGTGGTCGAGCCCACCGATGAGGGCCTCGTCGCGTGGGTCTCGACGCAGCTCCCGTTCGACGTGCGGAACGATCTCGCCGAGTGGCTCGGGCTGGAGCGCTCGGCCGTGCGGGTCGTCGCGCCGGACGTGGGCGGTGGGTTCGGTTCCAAACTTCACGTCTACCCCGAGTACCTGATCTGCGCCGCGGCCGCGCTTCGGCTCGGCCGTCCCGTCGCGTGGCAGGAGACCCGCAGCGAGAGCCTCGTCGGCCTGAACCACGGGCGCGCGCAGATCCACGATGTGGAGCTCGGAGCGGCGCGTGACGGCACGCTGGTCGGCCTTCGCGTGGACATCCTGGCGGACATGGGCGCCTACCCCGCCGCCGCGTACCTGCCCGTGACGACCAAGACGATGCTCCCGGGTGTCTACCGGCTTCCCCGCGTCGCCGCACGGGGCCGAGCCGTCGTCACCAACACGGTGCCGGTCGGCGAGTACCGAGGCGCCGGACGACCCGAGGCCGCGGCGTCGATCGAGCGCGCGATGGACCTCCTCGCCCGCGAGCTCGAGATCGACCCGGTCGAGCTCCGGCGCCGGAACCTGATCCCCGCCGATGCGTTCCCGTTCACCACGGCCGTCGGCTCGCGCTACGACGTCGGCGACTACGCGCGCGCCCTCGACGAAGCCCTTCGACTCGCCGATCACGACGGGTTCCGCCGCCGGCAGTCCGAGCGCCGGGAGCATGGCGACACCCGTCAGCTCGGCCTCGGGGTCGCCGTGTACGTCGAGGTGACCGGCTTCTCCCGGAAAGAGTACGCATCGGTCGAGATCGGCCCAGAAGGGGACGGGCTCGTGCGCGCGGGAACGTCCTCGCAGGGGCAGGGGCACGAGACCGCGTACGCGCAGGTGGCCTCGGGGGTCCTCGGGATCCCGATCGAGCGCATCCACGTCGTGCAATCGGACACGGACGCGGTCCCGCGGGGTGAGGGCACCTACGGGTCCCGCTCGCTGCAGATCGCGGGGACGTCCGTGTACGCGTCTGCGGGCGAAGTGCTCGAGAAGGCGCGGCGGATCGTGGCGCACGCGCTCGAGGCGGCGGTCGAGGACGTCGTCGCCGCCGACGGCCGGGTGGGGGTGGCCGGCGCGCCGGATCGCTCGATGTCGTGGGCCGAGCTGTCGGAGGTCGCGTCCGATGCGGGGAGACTGCCCGACGGGATGGAGCCGGGGCTGTTCGCGGAGGGTCGGCCTCTCCAGAAGGACTACACGTATCCGTTCGGCGCCCACGTCGCGCTCGTCGAGGTCGACCTGGAAACGGGTGACGTCCGGTTGCTCCGGCACATCGCGGTGGACGACTGCGGCCGGATCCTGAACCCGCTCCTCGTCGAGGGTCAGGTGCACGGCGGCCTTGCACAGGGGATCGCCCAGGCGCTGTTCGAGGAGGTCGTCTACGACGAGCTGGGAACGCCGCTCACGTCCAACTTCACCACGTACGCGATGCCGGCCGCGTCCGACCTCCCGTCGTTCGAGCGCGGCGTGATCGAAACGCCCACGCCGCTGAACCCCCTCGGCGCCAAGGGCATCGGCGAGTCCGCGACGATCGGCTCGACCCCGGCGGTCGTGAACGCGGTCGTGGATGCGCTCTCGCACCTGGGCGTCCGGCATCTGAACCCGCCCCTCACGCCCGAACGGGTCTGGCGCGCGATCCGGGACGCACGCTCGCCGTCTGCGCCCACCCCCTGACGGGAGTTCTCACGACCTCGACCTATCATCGAACCGTGCTCCGCCGCCTCCTCCCCGGAGTCTTCGCCCTCGCGATCATCGCCGTGGCATGTGTGGGCGACGTGGAGGACGTCCTGGAACCGAGCGAGTCCCCCACGACGTCGAGCCCGAGCCCGGAGCCGACGGTGGAGCCGAGCCCGGAGCCGAGCCCATCGGACGGCGTGAAACCGGCGATCGTCGTCCGGACGCCCGTCGCCGGCGACGAGATCGTGAGCCCGGTGACCGTCGCGGGAACGGCCGACGTCTTCGAGGCGACCGTCAGCATCCGGATCCTCGATGCGAACGGCGAGGAGCTCGCCGCCGCGTTCGCGACCGCGACCTGCGGGAGCGGATGCCGGGGGAAGTACTCGGCGGAGGTCTTCTTCTTCACGGAGGAACGCCAGGACGGCACGATCGAGGTCTTCGAGTCGAGCGCGGCCGACGGGTCGCCGCTGAACCTCGTGTCGGTTCCCGTCGAGCTCGTGCCGGGCATCTGAGGCGCCTGCTAGGCTCGCGCCTCGATGGCGGCCGAGGCCGAAACCCCCGTGTGGGAACAGCGCTTCCGCGCGCCCACGCGAACGTTCCCGCATTGGTCCCGGCACGCGCCCGACAGCCTCGTCCACGTCTCCGACGAAGAGGGGTCGTACCAGGCCTACGCTTGGGATCGGACGACCGGGCAGCGGCGGCGGCTCTCGAACGAGGGCGTCGGCGTCGAGTACGCGACGGTCTCCGCAGACGGACGCGAGGCGATCTGGTTCTCCGACCCAACCGGTGACGAGTCGGGGCGGTGGACGGCGATGCCGATCGAGGGCGGCGATGCGCGCGACCTGCTCCCGGGCGCGCCGATCGGATGGCCGGACGGCCTCGTGGTCGGACGTCGCGTCGTCGTCGGGGTGATCGCCGATCGCGACGGCTTCGCGGTCTACCTCTCGCGGAATGGCGGACCCGCCAAGGAGATCCATCGCGACGTCGACAGCATCTCGATCGAGGCCACGGACTTCCACCTGGAGGGGTTCGGACTGGCGGGTCTGTCCGCCGACGAGCGTCATCTCTGCATCGAGGTCGCGCAGGACGGGGACAACATCCACGGGGCCCTGCGGGTTCTCGACCTCGAGACGGGATCGGTCGTCGGCGAGCTGGCGGACGGGGCGGGCTACGGGCTCAGCGCGTTCGCGTGGTCCCCGGTCGAGGGCGACCGGCGGGTCCTGATCGGTCACGAGCGGAACGATCTGCTGCGTCCGACCCTTTGGGATCCGGTCTCGGGCGAGCGGCGGGATCTCGAGATCGATCTGCCCGGCGAGGTGATCCCGGTCGACTGGTGGCCGGATGCGAGCGCGCTCCTGCTCGTCCACCTGTTCCGCGGCCGCGACCGCCTGTACCGCTACGAGCTGGCGACCGGGACGATCACGGAGATCGGGCATCCCACCGGCGAGATCCACGGGGCGCGCGTTCGCCCCGACGGCCGGGTGTGGCTCCGGGTCTCGAGCGGCGAGCGCGCTTCGCGCCTGCTGGACGGGGCCGGAACGGAGCTTCTCCCCGATCCGCCGGGGGGGATCCGCACAGGGCGTCCCTACCGGGAGTGGCTGTTCCGCAACGCCTCCGGAGACACGGTGCACGGCTGGCTCATCACGCCGGACGGCGAGGGTCCGTTCCCGACCTACCTGAAGGTGCACGGCGGGCCGAACTGGCTCTACCTCGATACGTGGTGGCCGGAGGTGCAGTCGCTCGTGGACGAGGGGTACGCGGTCGCGATGGTGAACTACCGCGGCTCCACCGGGTACGGCCGGACCTTCCGAGACCACATCATCGGCAACATCGGCTTCCCCGAGGTTGCCGATACCGTCGACGGGGCCGACGACCTGATCGCGCGGGGGATCGCCGACCCGGCGCGCGTGGTGATCGGCGGACGGTCGTGGGGCGGCTACATCGCGCTGCTCGCGCTCGGCACCCACCCGGACCGATGGATCGCGGGCGTCGCGGGCGTTCCGGTCGGCGACTACATGGAGTCCTACGACGACTCCGCGCCGTCGCTGCAGGCGTACGACCGTTCGCTCCTCGGCGGCGTCGTGCACGATCTCCCCGAGTTCGTCGCCGAGCGTTCCCCGATCACCTACGTGGATCGCGTGAAGGCGCCCGTGCTCGTCCTGGTCGGCGAGAACGACAGCCGGTGCGTCCCGGGGCAGGTCCATCGGTACGTCGACGCCCTTCGCTCCGCCGGCGGCGACGTGGACCTGTACTCGTACGGTGAGGGCCACAGCTCGATGCTGGTCGACGAGGAGGTGCGCGAGTGGCGCACCGTCCTCGAGTTCCTGAAGCGGCACGTCACGCTGGCGTAGCCGCGCCGCGCTACCAGCGGCCGCGCAAACGCTCGGCCTCGGCCACCCGGTCGACGGCGATCTCGTACGCGCCCTCGCGGTGGGTGATGCCCTTCTCGTTCGCCCGAGCGAGGACGCCGTCGGTCGCGGCGTTCATCACCTCGGACAGTCGCTGGTTGACTCGGTCTTCGGCCCAGGCCTCGCCCTGGAGGTTCTGGACCCATTCCAAGTACGACACGACGACGCCGCCCGCGCTGGCGAGGATGTCGGGGATGACCGTGACGCCCCGCTCCTTCAGCAGGCCGTCCGCGGTCGGAGTGATCGGGTAGTTCGCGACCTCCAGGACCAGGTTCCCCTTCACGATGTCGGCGTTGTCCTCGCGGATGTGCTCTTCCATCGCGGCCGGGACGAGCACCTCGCACTTCACGCCGATCAGGTCCTCGCTCGCGATCTCGTCGGCGTGTTTGAAGCCGGCGACGCTGCCGGTCGCCTGCTTGTGAGCGAGGACGGCGCGCGGGTCGAGTCCTTCGGGATTGTGGATCGCGCCCCGGGAGTCCGAGACCGCCACGATGCGGTAGCCGAGCTGGGTCGCCAAGATGGCGAACCACGACGCGGCGTTCCCGTAGCCCTCGACGGCGATGGCGATCTTGTCCCGGGTCCAGCCGCGGTGGTGAGCGATCCGGTCCAGGCAGATCAGCCCGCCGCGGCCCGTCGCCTGCTCGCGACCGAGCGACCCTCCGAGGGCGATCGGCTTGCCGGTCAGGACGGCGATCGCGTCGCCCGCGCCGGTCACGCGCTGGTACTCGTCGACCATCCACGCCATCTCGCGCGGGCCGGTGTTCACGTCGGGCGCCGGGATGTCGACCCGCGGGCCGATCACCGGCGCGATCTCACGGATGAACGAGCGCGAGAGCCGCTCGAGCTCTCCCTCCGAGAGACCCTTCGGGTCCACCTGCACGCCGCCCTTGCCCCCGCCGTAGGGGATCGCGAGCAGCGAGCACTTCCACGTCATCAGCGCGGCGAAGGCGCGGAACTCGTCGAGCGAGGCCGTCTCGTGATACCGGAGGCCGCCTTTGAACGGCCCTCGGGCGTTGTTGTGCTGGATCCGCCAACCCCGGAACGCGAGGGTTCGCCCGTCGTCCATCGGGACGCGCACCTGCACCTCGGTCTGCCGTTGGTGGGTGTCGAGCAGGGTACGGATCGAATCGTCGAGGCCGAGGCGCTCGGCCGATGCCTGGAAGAACCCGTTGACGGCCTCGTCGGCCCCCATCGTCAACCCTCCCTCGGATGTGGCCCGTCGATTGTGTCACCGTTCAAAGCGCCACGCATCGAGCGGACGAGGGTCGGCGAGGGCGTGCGTAGACTCGGACCATGAGCCTGTGGCTCGTGCTCTCGGCGATCGCGATCGGGGTCGCGATCGCCTGGCTCGGCCTCACCGCGCTGCGGGCGGCATCGGGCGTCGGAGCGCCGGCCGCACGTGGCGACCCGGAGGACGTCGAGGAGCTCGATGTGTTCCTCGTCTGTGGGGAATGCGGCACCGAGTTCCGGGTGACCCGCCTCGGCGAGCTGCAGATCCCCCGGCACTGCGGCGAAACGATGCAGGTCGTGCGACGTCCGGTCGCGACCTGACGGGTTCGGGCAGAGCCGAGCTTTCCACAGGAGATCGACCGGAAACCGCCGGGTTGTGCACAGGTTCTCCCCAGCGGACCGGGCCAGGGACCGGGCCAGCGGACCGGTAGGTCAGCGCCACCGGGTGGCCGCCGCGAAGCCGGCCGCGATGACCCCCAGCCCGACCCACAGCCAGTGCTGCTGCGTCCCGCCGGGGATGAAGTTCATGTAGTTCAAGACGATGAGTGCGACTCCGACCAGGATGAGCCCGAGGACGAGGAAGCCGTACCAACGGGGGCTCGGTTTCGGGCGCCTCTTGGTCGGCGGCGGCGCGTAGGGACGCGAGCGCTTCTGACGCTGTCGGGACTTGGGCATCGACCGGAGATGTTACCCGGGGGGCACGAGCATCAGCGTCCGAACCGCCACCGCCTCGACCGCCTTCCGCGTCACGGGTGCCGGCCGCAGCGTCCCCCCGATCCACAGCGGCGCCTGGTCGTTCCAGTGCGGCGACGCGGGGTTACCCGACTGTCCGGTGGGAAGCACCGCCAACGACCGGTCCACGTCCGCCAGGTCGGCGACGACACGCCAGGAGGGGACCACGGCGGCCTCGAAGCCGTGCCGCGCGTCGAAGCCTCCTTGCAGGATCGTCTGCTCGTCGCCGCCAAGCTCGTGATCTGCCGCGACGAGCACCGGTCCGAGTGCCGGCATCCGGGCGAGCACGTGCGCGAACCGAACCCGATGGAGCGCACCCCAACGCCAATCCGAGCGGTCGGGTCCGAGGCGCTCTTCGAGCATGGCGAGTCCTCCGGCGAGCGTGCGGTGCAGCACCCCGTCCCAGCCGTCCCCGTCGCCGGCCCAGTCCGGCACGGCGGACCCGAGGAGGTTCGGCAGCGCCGCGCACACGAACGGCTCGCGCCACGCGTGATACCGCTCGTAGGTCGTGGGATCGTCGTCCGCTCGAAGCAGCGATCGGGCGATCGACCAGAGCCACGCGTTGTAGATCGCGGCCGCGCTCGAAGTCGCACGCTGGTCGCCGTCCCAGGACCGCAGGAGGTCGAGCGCCCATCGCTCGTCTTCGTCCCGGGGATCCAGCGCCGTGAGCCGGGGAAGGAGCGCCCGCGCGGGGAGCGAGACCGTGTCCATCTGGATCCGCGCCATGTGCTCGGCGGTGAGCTCGCGCTGTGGGTCGATCAGGTCCGCGATCCTGCGAGCTCGGTATGGCGTGTGGAAGTCGTGACCGATCAGGTGCGGGTAGCCCTCGTCGTGGGTCCGGTTGTTCGCCGTCGCCAGGTAGCCGCGTTCGGGGTCCTTCGACCACGGGAGGCGGTCGAAAGGTACGAAGCCGTCCCACTCGTGATCGGAGGTCCACCCCGGCACGGGAACCGTTCCGTCTCCCGATCGCCGGATCGGATAGCGTCCGGTGAGCTGGTACCCGATCGTGCCGTCGACGTCGGCGTAGAGGACGTTCTGACCCGGACAGGCGATCGCGCGGAGCGCCTCGCGGAACGACTCGAAACCGTCCGCGTTCGCGAGCTCGACGAGCATCGATGGTTCGAGGAGCCCGTCGCTCGCCGTCCATCGGAGCGCGTAGGCGCGATCGACGGGCACGAAGTCCACGTCGACGATGCCGACGGGCGTGAACTCGAGGAGCGGGCCATGGCGCGATTCGCGGACGTCGACCTCGACCGGGTCGCCTCCCCGCACGCGGATCTGCTCTCGGTGCACAACGAGCGGTTCCCAGGCGCCGTCGAACTCGGTTGCGGTGCCGTCGTCGTTCAGTCGCTCCTCGTACAGGTCTTGGACGTCACCGGTGACGTTCGTGATTCCCCACGCGTGGTGCGGCGAGATCCCGACGAGGACGCCGGGTGCGAAGGGGAACGCGACGCCGCGGGCCTCGTAGCCCGGGCGCGCGAAGGTGCAGCTCGAACCAGGCACCGGGCTGTTGCACGAGCAGGTGTGGGTCGTTCGCGAGGAGCGGACGCCCGCTCGCCGTCCGCGAGCCCGCCACGACCCAGTTGTTGGAACCCGCGCCCCTCGTTCGCGGGATGCGCATCGAGCAGCCGGCCCGCGAGCCCGCCGGCCGCCACGTTCGGTGGGTCTGAAGGCAGCGGAGGCAACAGGTCCGTCACCGCGTCGGGCCCCAGACGCTCGGCGAGATGGACGCGCAGGAGCTCCGAGTCCCAGTTCCCCGACAGCCCCCAGGCCGCATACGCGAACGCCGCCGCCCATCCGCCGAGGTCTTCGGGGATCTCGGGCTCGGCCGCGAGCAACGCGTACTCGAACGGCGGCGCGGCCATGCCATCGATCCAGGAGCGAACGCCCTCGATGAAACGGCCGTACATCGTCCGCGAGGCGTCGCTCCACCGCGCGGCCTCGTTCGCGCCGAGCCGGCCGAAGCCGATGGTGCGAGCGAAGCGGTCCTGCTGCAGGGTCAGGTCCGAGAAGAGCTCGGACAGCCGGCCATTCGCGGCCCGGAGCGCGAGATCGATCTGGAACAGTCGCTCGGATGCCGTGACGAAGCCCTGGGCGAACCACAGGTCCTCGAGCGATGCCGCCGAGACGTAGGGAACGCCCCAGCGATCGCGCAGGACCTCGACGGGCTCCCGAAGCCCCGCGGCCTCGAGCCGTTCCCTCCAGGGGGGCGAGCGCCGCACGAGCGGCCTCCAGCACCTCGTCGCTCCAGTCGCTCACGGCTCTCGGCAGCCTATCGAGCGATCCGCGCGTCCGGGCCCTCGGGTTGAGGGCTTCCGTCTCTTGCTGGAATGATGCGAGCCATGACCGATCACCGGCCCTGGTTCCGCAGCTATCCGCCCGATGTTCCCCACACGCTCGAGCCGTACCCGGACATCTCGGTGTTCGGGATGCTCGAGGCCTCCGCACGGAAGTACCCACAGAGCACCGCCATCGCCTGGTTCGGGCGCAAGCTGACCTACGGCGACCTGCTCGCGGATGCCGAACGGTGCTCGGCGGCGCTCGCGGCGCTCGGCGTGGCCAAGGGCGACCGGGTCGCGCTCATCATGCCGAACTGCCCCCAGTACGTGATCGCCTACTACGCGATCCTCCGGCTCGGCGCGATCGTGGTCGGCAACAACCCCCTCTACACGAAGCGCGAGATGGAGCACCAGCTCAAGGATTCCGGCTCGAAGGTCGTCATCGTGCTCGACCTCCTGTACTCGGACTTCGCCGAGGTGATCCGCGGGGTCGGTCTGGAGCACGTGATCGTGGCGCGCCTGAACGACTACATGCCGTTCCCGAAGAAGCAGCTCGCTCCGATGCTCAAGTTCAAGAAGAACCAGCGAGCGCAGGGCAAACCCTGGCCCCCCGTGCCGAGCGGAGCGCCGGTGCTGTGGTGGGAGTCGTGGATGCGTGGAGCGGGACCGGTCCCCGTCGCGCCCGAGATCGATCCCGTCCAGCACACGGCGGGGTTCATCTACACCGGCGGGACGACCGGGGTGAGCAAGGGCGCGATGCTCTCGCACCGCAACCTCGTGGCGAACGCGATGCAAGGTGCGACCTATCTGAACATCCAGGAAGGGACCGAGGGCCTCCTCGGCTCGCTCCCGTTCTTCCACTCGTTCGGGATGCTCGTGATGAACGTCGCGATCCTTCGAGCGGGCAAGCTCATCCCCGTCCCGAACCCGCGTGATCTCCACCTGGTGATGGAGGAGATCGACAAGGAGAAACCCACCTTCGTGCCGGGCGTCCCGCGCTTCTTCGCGGGCCTGAACGAGTCGCCGCTCGTCAAGAAGTTCGACCTGCGATCGGTGAAGGCATGCATCTCCGGCGCGGCGCCGTTGCCGACGGCCGTCGCGGAGAAGTTCGCCGAGATCACCCACGGAGCCGTGCTCGTCGAGGGGTACGGGCTGACCGAGGCCTCCCCGGTGACGCACGCGAACCCGCTGAAGGGCGAGCGCAGGTCGGGTTCGATCGGGATGCCGGTCCCGGACACGGACTGCAAGATCGTCGACCTGGAAGACGCCGACCGCGTGCTCGCCCAAGGCGAGCGCGGAGAGCTGTGCGTGCAGGGTCCGCAGGTCATGCTCGGCTACTGGAACCGGCCCGAGGAGACCGCGATCGCGATCCGCAACGGCTGGCTCCACACGGGCGACGTCGCGGTGATGGACGACGACGGGTACTTCCGGATCGTCGACCGGCTCAAGGAGATGATCATCGTCTCCGGCTTCAACGTGTACCCGAACGAGGTCGAGGACGCGCTCTACCGCCACCCGAAGGTCTCGAAGGTGGCGGTGATCGGCGTGCCCGACGACAAGACCGGCGAGGCAGTCAAGGCGTTCGTCGTCCTGAAGCCGGGCGAGACCGCGACGCCGGAGGAGGTCGTCGCGTGGGCGCGCGATCCCGCGAACGGCCTGACGGCGTACCGGGCTCCCAAGCACGTCGAGTTCCGCGAGTCCCTTCCCGAGACACTCATCGGCAAGGTCCTGCGGCGCGTGCTGGTCGAGGAGGAACGCCAGAAGGCAGCGGCCACGAGCCCGGCGTGAGTCTCCCGCTCCTGGACCTCGGGGACGGCGTCGAGGTCCGGGTCCTGGAGCCGGACGATGCCGAGGACGTCTTTGCCCTCGTCGATGCCAACCGCGACCGGCTTCGGCCGTGGATGCCCTGGGTCGATGCGACGGAGGGACCCGCAGATACGCGAGCCTTCATCGAGCACGACCGCGCGGCCGAAGGCATGGATGCGCTCGGGATGTACGTGGAAGGGAGGTACGTCGGCGGGATCGGGCTGCGCCCCGACGCCGCACACGGCGACGCGGAGATCGGTTACTGGGTCGGCGCGACGCACGAGGGACGTGGGCTGGTCACCCGCGCGTGCCGCGCGCTCATCGATCGGGCCTTCGGCGACCTCGGGCTCCACCGGGTGACGATCCGCGTGGCGCCGAACAACGCGCGCAGCCGGGCGATCCCCGAGCGCCTCGGGTTCACGGAGGAAGGCGTGATGCGCGAGGCCGGGAAGTCGGCGCTCGGTCACCACGACCTGGTCGTCTACGGGCTCCTGGACCGGGAGTGGTCTGCCCTCGTGAGCGCGTTCGACGCGGTGATCTTCGACCTGTTCGGGACGCTCGTCTACGAGTTCCCACGCTCGGATTGGGACGAGTGGCTCGACACCACCGCGGCCGTGTTCGAGGCGGAACCGGGCGCGTTCCAACGCGCCTGGGCGGCGACGGCGATCGACCGACAGACCGGACGCGCCGGCGATATCGAGGAGAACCTGCGAACCGTCGCCGCTCGCGCGGGCGCCTGGCCGAGCGACGCGCAGGTGGCCGAGGCGCTCGAGGCGCGCGCCGAGCTCTATCGCAAGTGGTTCGTCCCTCGGACCGGAGCGGAGGAGGTCCTTCGCGCGTTGCGCGAACGCCGCCGTCCCGACCGCCCTGATCAGCATGTGCGCTCCGGACACGCCGGCGTTGTGGCATTCGTCTCCGCTCGCCGGACTCATCGACGTCGAGATCTTCTCGTGCGAGGTCGGCCTGCGGAAGCCGGAACCCGAGATCTACCTGCTGGCCTGCGAGCGCCTCGGCGTCGATCCGGCGCGATGTCTCTACGTGGGCGACGGCGCGTACGCCGAGCTGTCGGGCGCCACGAGCGTCGGGATGCACGCGGTCCTGATCCGCGACCCGGCGGAGGCCCACATCGAGGCGCTTCGGCCCGAGGCGGAGGATTGGCAGGGGCAGAAGATCGAGGACCTGCGCGAGATCAGCGCGCTGCTGAGGGGATAGCCGAGCGCAGACGGTCGAGCTCCTCCGCGACGGCCACCACCTGTCCGACGACAAGGGTGGCCGGCGGTCCGATCGACGCGGCGAGGGCGAGGGCCGGCAGGTCGGCAAGGGTGCCGATGACGTGCCGTTGGTCCGGCGTCGTCGCCCACTGGACGATCGCGGTGGGCTCGTCCTCGGGACGCCCGGCATCGATCAACGAACGGCAGGTCTCCTCCAGATGTCCCGCGGCCATCAGCAGGACCAGCGTGTCCGCGGCGCCCGCGACGGACGCGAGGTCGACCTCGTCGCCGTGCGCGGTGCTCGCCGTGACGACGGCGAAGCTCTGTGCCACGCCTCGGTGCGTTACGGGGATCCCCACGGCGGCCGGAGCGGCGATCGCGGAGCTCACGCCCGGGACGACTTCGAACGGCACGCCCGCGCGAGCGCATGCGAGCGCCTCTTCACCTCCGCGGCCGAACACGAACGGGTCGCCGCCCTTGAGCCGCACGACCACGTCTCCCGCCAGCCCGCGCTCGACCAGGAGTGCGTCGATCTGCTCCTGGCGCATCGCCGCGCGGCCGGGCTCCTTGCCCGCGTAGATGCGCTCGGCGCTGGGGGCGAGCTCCAGGAGCGCCGGGGACGCGAGCCGGTCGTACACGACGACGTCGGCGAGCCCGAGTACCTCAGCGCCGCGCACGGTGATGAGCTTCGGGTCGCCGGGACCGGCGCCGACGAGGTAGACGAACCCGCTCACGCGACCTCCTCGTCGCGCAGGAGCCGGTCGAGGAGCCGGCGGCGCAGCTCGTCGGAGCGGTCGGCGCGCACGAGCGCCGCCGCCTCGTCGAGGTCGAGCGCCCTCCGCCACCGGCGCGCGCGCGTCGCGAGGTCCGTCAGCTTCGGCAGGGTCTCGCTCCGGACCTTCGCCACGACGGCGAGCACCTCCGTCCACTCCTCGCCGTACCGCGCCTCGATGTCCTCGCGGACCTTGCGCGCGAGCGCCGGAGAGCGCCCGCCCGTGCCGATCGCCACGACGAGGTCGCCCCGGCGGACGATCGCCGGCGCCGCGAAGTCGCAGTTCGGGATGTCGTCCATGACGTTCACGAGGACGCCGCGCTCTCGGGCCGCCCGCGCGATGGCGTCGCGCTCGGCCGGGTCCTCGGACGAGGCGACGCACACGAACGCGCCGTCCAGGTCCTCGGGACGCCACGCGCCGTTCGCGAACACGTCGACGTCGGCGCCCGCCTCTCGCAAGGTCCACGTCCTTGCGCTCGGCGAGCGCGAACGACCCGATCACCACCGCCCGTTTGCCCGAGAGCTCGAGCAGAACCGGGTACGCGAACGGCATCGCTACGACGCCTCCTCGGTGAGGGCGGCACCGTTCGCTTGCTCCTTCTCGGCGTCTGCTCTTCGAGCCGAGGAGGCCGACGGAGCAGTGGATGCCGCATTCCTTGTCGGTCTCGGACTCCCACCACCAGCGGCCGGCGCGTTCGTGCTCGCCGGGGAGGACGGCGCGTGTGCAGGGGGCGCAGCCGATCGACGTGAAGCCGTGGTCGAAGAGCTCGTGGTACGGGACCTCGTGCTCGTGGATGTAGGACCACACGCGGTCGAGGGTCCAGTCGGCGAGCGGGTTGAGCTTCACGATGCCGCCGTGATCCTGGTCGATCTCGACCTTCGCGATGTTCCTGCGGCTCCGCCACTGCTCGCGCCGAAGGCCGGCCACCCACGCGTCGAGCGTCGCGAGCTTGCGCTTCAGCGGTTCCACCTTGCGGATCTCGCAGCACGAGAGCCGGAGGTCGACCCCGCGATACATCAGGTTCGGGCCGTGCTGCTTCACGAGGCGTTCGACCTCGAGCCGGTCGGGGAACTCGAACTCGACCTCGATGCCGTAGCGGTCGCGGACCTCCTCGAACAGCGAGTAGGTCTCGGCCGGCAGGCGGCCGGTGTCGAGCGTGAACACGCGGACCGACGGGTCGATCCGCCAGGCCATGTCGACGAGCACCATCCCGTCGACACCGCCGGCGGCGCTGATCGCCATCTTCGGGTGGAACCGTTCGAGGGCCCACGCGAGGAGCTCCTGCGCGCTCGCATCCTCGAACCGTTCGGCGGCCTCGTGCACCCACGCCGCCTCCTCGTCAACGACGGGTAGCGCAGGCTCGTGGACCGGCTCGCGCCCGTTCACTTGGCCGGCTCCTCTCCCGAGCCAAGACCGAGGAAGCCCAGCTCGAACCGGCGGTCGCACACGCGGCAATGCCACGCGGCCCGGCCGGCCGGTCGCAGGTCCTGCTCGCCGCAGTACGGGCAGAAGAACGGCTGCACGCGCGGTGTCGGGTCGCTCATCGGTCCCACCTCGCGAACTCGGCGAGCTCGGCGTCCGACAGCGACCGCACGAACGCTGTGAAGGTCTCGTGCCCGTTCTTCCGGTAGCGATAGCGCCGCAGGAGCGTCTCGACGTAGTCGGCCGAGTCTTCCGCGAACACGCGGATCCCCTTCGCCTTTCGCGCGAACGATCCGTTCTCCCCGAGCCCGCCGCCGAGATGGACGAGGAAGGACTCGCTCTTCGTGCCATCCGGCCTCGGCTGCACCGCCCCCATCAATCCGATGTCGGCGATCTGGAACCGCGCGCACGAGTTCGGGCAGCCGTTCACGTGGATCCGCACGTCCTCGTCGAAGTCCGGCAGGCGCTCCTCGAGCTCGCGGGCGAGCCAGATCGCCCGTCCCTTGGTCTCGGTGAGCGCGAGCTTGCAGAACTCGATCCCGGTGCACGCCATGAGGCCCTTGCGGAAGGGGCTCGGCCGCACCGCGAGGTCCTCGTCCTCCAGCGCCGCGACCAGGTCGGGCGCGAACGCCGGCTCGACGCCGAGGATCACCATCTTCTGCTGCGTCGTCGTCCGAACGCGGCCGTCGCCGAACCGTTCGGCGAGGTCGGCGACCTTCCGGAGTTGATGTCCGGGGATCCGGCCGGCTCGCGGGGCGAACCCGACATAGGCGCACCCGTCCTTCTGCGGGAACACGCCGACGTGGTCGCGATGCGCGTCGGGCGAGGACGGTGGCGCGTCGCCGTCGGGAAGCGCGAAGCCGAGGTACTCCTTCTCCATCACCTCGCGGAACCAGTCGACGCCTTTGTCGGCCACGAGGAACTTCAGCCGCGCGTGGTTTCGGGCGCGGCGGTAGCCATAGTCGCGGAACGTGCCGGCGACCGCGGCCCACACCTCGGGGACGAGGTCCGGGTCGACGAACACGCCGAGGCGCTTCGCGACGTGCGGGCTCGTCGAGAGCCCACCGCCGACCCAGAGGTCGAAGCCGGCGGAGCCGTCGGGGCGCTCGACGCCGACGAACGCCACGTCGTTGACCTCGTGCTGCGCGCACTGCTGCCGGCAGCCGCTGATCGAGGTCTTGAACTTCCGCGGCAGGTTCGAGAACGACTCGTCGCCGACGTACCGGCGTTCGGTCTCGAGCAGATACGGCGTCGCGTCGACGATCTCGTCGGCGTCGACCCCGGCGAGCGGACACCCGAGCATCACGCGAGGCGTGTCGCCACAAGCCTCCTGCGTCGAGAGGCCGGCCGACTCGAGGGTCTCCCAGATGCTCGGGACGTCCTCGATCCGGATCCAGTGGAGCTGCACGTTCTGCCGGTCGGTGACGTCGGCGACGTCGCGCCCGTACCGCTCGCTGCACGAGGCGATCGCCCGGAGCTGCTCGGCGGTGAGCTGGCCACCCGGGATCCGGATCCGCAGCATGAAGAACTCGTCCTCGAGCTCCTGCGGTTCGACGTTGGCCGTCGCGCCGCCCGGGATGCCCTGCTTGCGCTGGGTGTAGAGGCCCCACCACCGGAACCGGCTCCGCAGGTCGGTCTTGTCGATCGATCGGAAGCCCTGCTTGGAGTACTTCGCCTCGATCCGAGCGCGCACGTGCAAGCCGTCGTCGTCGCGCTTGGCGCGCTCGGCCGGGTTCAGGGGCTCGAAGTAGCCGAGCCCCCACTGGCCTTCGCCGCGTTTCCTCGGTGTCGTCGGTATGCCGGCCATCGGTCCGATCTGGAGGCCTCTCGGGAAATAGGAAAAGGAGCCGCAGGTGCGGCTCCCGGATGGTGCTCGGAGGGAAGGATCTCAGCGCCGCACGCGTACCTCGTCGCCGCGAACGGCGACCGGGGACATGGAACAGCCGCAGAGACGGGCGGGGATCATGGCCGCCACCTGCCCTGCGATACGCGTCCGGATCACGAACTCCACTCCTTGAGTCGGAATTGCAGGTGCAAAACCTACGGCCCGTGCCGCGTGCGTGTCAAGGCTCGGCAGGCCACCCGCGCGAGGCGTCAGCCGATCGCGCCGACCTCGTGGGCGGCGGCCAGGGCGCGCCCGCGTTCCTCATCGGTGAGGCCTCGGAGCGGGGCCCGGACGTCGGGGCGGATGGGAACGCCGCGCATCGATGAGGATCTCCTTCAGGGCGGCGTGGAACGGGATCGGCCCGAGCAGCCTGCGAAGCGTCGTGACCCGCTCGCTCGCCTTGCGGCTCCGCTCGTGCACGAGCGCCGACACGATCTCGGGGAACGCGGTCGCGAGCCCGCTCACCGCACCGGCCGCGCCGTGCGCGAGACCCTCGAGGACGATCGGCTCGTTCCCGACGAACAGGTCGAGCCCATCGAACCCGTAGGGCTCAACCGCTGCCCACGGCGTGTCCGAGACCTTCATCCCGGCGAGGTTCGGCACGAGCTCGCGCAGCCGTTCGATCGCCCGAACCGGGATCGAGTACCCGGAGCGTCCGGCGAACTCGTACGGGTAGAACGGGAGCGGCTCGCTCGCCTCTGCGGCAGCGCGCAGGTGGTTCACGATCTCGTCCTCGCCGAGCGGGAAGTACGGAGGCGCGATCACCGCGACGGCGTCGGCGCCGATCTCCCGGGCGTGCGCGGCGAGGGCCACGGTGTCGGCGGTCGTCTGTGCGCCCGCGTGGACGGCGACCTGGAACCCGTCGGAACGGGAGCCCAGGAACGCCTCGGCCGCGGTCCGTCGTTCCTCGACCGAGAGCAGGATGCCTTCACCGGTCGTTCCGCAGGCCAGGAGCCCGTCGATCCCACCGTCGGCGAGGAAACGAACCAGCGGGGCGAACCCGGATTCGTCGAGGCCCGAGCCTCCGGACGTGAGCGGCGTCACCACCGCGGCGATCGCTCCGCGCAGCACGCCGCGAATGGTACCGGCCGGGCGTGGAGGGAGCGGGGGAGCCCGGGTTCCGTGCCTGGCCCCTGGTTCTGTGCGTGGCCCCTGGTTCTGTGCCTGGCCCCGAGCCTCCCGGGAGTCGCCCGGGCGGGCAGAAGGTTTCCTCACAACCCCGCCGGGTAGGCTCGAAAAGCGAAAAGGGAACGTCGAGCGCCGGCGGAGCGAAGTGATCCGCGCCGGAGCCCATCGCGGCAGCGGAGTCGAGGCAGAGGGAGGGACGTCGTGATCGTGATCCGGAACGAACAGCCCGATCCCGCCCCGGACCCGCAGCCCGAGCGCCCCGACCCACCCGGACCGGTGCCGCTGCCGAACTCCCCCGAACCCGGATCCGCTTCCGGCGCCCCAGCCTCCGAACCCGGACCCGTCGCCGAGCCCCGCGCCGCCGCCCGACGCCGAGCCGCCGATCCGCGTCTAATCGGCGCGGGTCCGGTCGGCGACACCAGCGGAACGACCGTTCCGATCGGCGGGCGACTGGAACTGCGCCACCTCGGTCGACCCGGCCAGCGCCAGGGTCGACGCTCGGCCGCTGGACACGATCGTGGACACCAGGTCGAAGTAGCCCGTGCCGACCTCCGCCTGGTGACGCGTGGCCGTGTACCCATGACGTTCGAGCTCGAGCTCACGCTCCTGCAGCCGCACGTACGCAGTCATGCCCTCGGCCGCATATCCGGACGCGAGCTCGAACATCGACGCGTTCAGTGCGTGGAAGCCGGCCAGCGTGACGAACTGGAACCGGTACCCCATCGCGGCGAGCTCTCGCTGGAAGCGCGCGATCGTGTCGTCGTCCAGGTGCTTCTTCCAGTTGAAGCTCGGCGAGCAGTTGTACGCGAGGAGTTTTCCGGGGAACTCGGCGTGGATCGCCTCGGCGAACGTTCGGGCCTCCGCCAGGTCGGGCGTGGACGTCTCGCACCACAGCACGTCCGCGTACGGCGCATACGCAAGCCCCCGCGCGATCGCGGCCTCGATCCCGCCCCGAACGAGGAAGAAGCCCTCGCGCGTTCGTTCCCCGTCGAGGAACGCGTGATCCCGGCCGTCGGCGTCGCTCAGGAGGAGCGTGGCGGAGAGCGCGTCCGTTCGCGCGATCAGCACCGTCGGGACTCCACACACGTCCGCAGCGAGACGGGCCGCCGAGAGCGTCCCGACGAACTGCTCGGTCGGGACGAGCACCTTGCCGCCGAGATGACCGCACTTCTTCTCGCTGGCGAGCTGGTCCTCGAAATGCACGCCGGCGGCGCCGGCTTCGATCGTCGCCTTCATGAGCTCGAACGCGTTCAGCGGACCGCCGAATCCGGCCTCGGCATCCGCCACGATCGGCGCGAGCCAGTGCGTGTCCGTTCGGCCTTCGACCCACGCGATCTGGTCGGCGCGCTGCAGCGCGTTGTTGATCCGGCGCACGACCGCCGGGACGCTGTTGGCCGGATACAGCGACTGATCGGGGTAGGTATGGCCTGCGAGGTTCGCGTCGGCCGCGACCTGCCATCCCGAGACGTAGATCGCGCGCAGGCCGGCCTTCACCATCTCGACGGCCTGCCCGCCGGTGAGCGCGCCGAGTGCCGCGACGTAGGCGCCCTCGGTCATCAGTCGCCACAGGCTCGCGGCGCCCAGGCGCGCGAGCGTGTGCTCGACGTTGATCGAGCCGCGGAGCCGGATGACGTCCTCGGCCGTGTACGGGCGCTCGATGCCACTCCAGCGGGAGCTCGTAGCCCATCGCCTGCTGAGGCTCGTCGCCTCCCGTTGGATCCGCTCTTCCTGCGTGAGGTCGATCATCATGGACCTCCATGTCCGGAGAGAATTGAATGACCGAACGAAACGCGCTCGGCCAATGTGCGGCGTTCGATGAGGGGCTCACGCTGGCCGGGCGGCCCGCGGCGGGCGCGCGCCCTAGCGGGCGGCTACGTGGAACGACGTCGCGAAGTTGAACGGCGAGTCAAACACGGATGCAGTCTGACAGGCGGCCGCCGACCGGTCAAGTGCAGGTCACGGGACGATCTTCGAGATGGGGATCTCGAGGATGTCCGTCGCGCCCTTGGTCTTCAGCAGCGGGATCAGGCGGTTCACCTGGGCCTTCTCGACGACGGTCTCGATCGCGTAGCCGCCCTCTTGCAACTGCGCCACGGTCGGGGATTTCATCGCGGGAACGACCTCGAGCACCAGCTGCAGGTCGGCCTCTCCGACGTTCATCTTGATCAGCACGCGGCCCTCCGCCCGTAACGCGGACAGGAGCAGCGTGGTGATGTCGTCCATCGCGCCCCGCTTCACGGGATCGGACGCGGCCTCGCGGTTCGCCACCAACACCGGCTCGGAGGTCATCAGCGTCTCGATGACCTTCATGCCGTGCGCGCGCAGGGTGCTGCCGGTCTCGGTGATGTCGACGATCGCGTCGACGATCTCGGGCACCTTGGCTTCGGTGGCGCCGAAGGACCAGACGACGTGCACGTCGATCCCGAGGTCCTCGAAGTAGCGCTTCGTCAGGCTCTCGAACTCGGTCGAGATCCTCGACCCCGGCGGCATCTCCTTCGCGCTGTTCGCCGGGTGGTCGGCAGGCACGGCGAGGACGACCTTCGTGCCGTGGCCGGAGCCGCTCTTCGCGTAGGAAAGCGGCGTCAGCACCTCGACGTCCGCCGCGGTCTCCGCGATCCAGTCCTGCCCCGTGATGCCGAGGTCGAACAGTCCGTCCTGCACGTAGAGCGGGATCTCCTGCGGGCGAAGGAGCGAGACGCGCTCGATCCGCTCGTCGTCGATCGTGCCGTGGTAATCGCGGTCCGAGCCGCGGCGCACGCGCAGGTCCGCCTCCTCGAACAGCCGCAGGGTCTGCTGTTCGAGCGAGCCCTTCGGGATCACGAGCTTCAGCATCAGAGCCTCCGGAAGAAGCACGTTCGTTCGCCGGTGTGACAGGCCGCGCCGACCTGATGGACGCGGACCAGCAGGACGTCGCCGTCACAGTCGATGCGAACCTCCTCGACGTGCTGAACGTGTCCGCTCGTTTCGCCCTTGCGCCAGAGCTCCTGGCGGGAGCGGCTCCAGAACACCGTGCGCCGCTCCTCGAGCGTGCGCTCGAGCGACGTGCGGTTCATCCAGGCCATCATGAGGACGTCGCCGTTCTCGACGTCCTGGACCACGGCCGGGACCAGCCCCCGGTCGTCGAAACGGATCTCGTCGAGCGCGATCTGCTCCATCACGCCGTCCTCACGGGGATGCCGGCCCGCGCCAGATGGTCCTTCACGTCGCGGATCGTGAGCTCCTCGAAGTGGAACCTCGATGCGGCCAGGACGGCATCGGCGCGGCCCTCGGTGAGTGCCTCCGCGAAGTGCTCGACCTTCCCGGCGCCGCCGCTCGCGACGACCGGCACGCGGACCGCGTCGCCGACCGCTTGCAGCAACTCGAGGTCGTAGCCCTCGCCGGTGCCGTCCCGGTCCATCGAGGTCAACAGGACCTCGCCCGCTCCGTACGTCCCGGTGGCCTCGGCGGCCCACTCGACGGCGTCCCGGCCGGCCGGCGTTCGGCCCGCGTCGACGAAGACCTCCCAGCCGTCGCCGTTGCGCCGCTTCGCGTCGATCGCGATGACGATGCACTGCGTCCCGAACCGCTCGGCGCAGCGGCCGAGCAGCGAGGGCTCGCGAACCGCGGCGCTGTTGATCGCGACCTTGTCGGCGCCGGCGCGCAGGAGCGTTCTCACGTCCTCGTCCTCGCGAACGCCGCCGCCGACCGTGAGCGGGATGAAGACCTGGTCGGCGGTCCGCCCGATCACGTCGAGCGTCGCCTGCCGTCCCTCCAGCGTTGCCGTGATGTCGAGGAACACGAGCTCGTCCGCGCCTTCCGAGTCGTAACGCGCCGCGAGCTCCACCGGATCGCCGGCGTCGCGCAGGTCCACGAACCGGGTCCCCTTCACCACGCGTCCGGCGTCGACGTCCAGACAGGGGAGGATGCGTTTGGCGAGCGTCACCCGCGCACCACTTCCTCCATCCGCAGCGTGCCCGAGTACATCGCCTTGCCGACGACGACGGCCTCGATGCCGAGCTCGCGAAGAGCCCACACGTCGGCGGCGACGCGCACCCCGCCACTCGCGATGATCGGCCGCTCGGTGAGGGTGGCCATGCGTTCGTACAGCGCGAGGTCGGGCCCGTCCATCGTTCCGTCCCGGGCGATCGACGTGACGAGGAATCGGGGGACCTCGGCGACGTTGAGCGACGTCATCGCGTCTTCGAGGCGGGGTCCCTCTCCCTGCCAGCCGTGGGTCATCACGTAGCCGTCCTTCACGTCCACCGCCACGACGATCCCGTCGCCGAACTGCTCCACGGCCTCGGCGACGAACCCGGGGTCGAGCGCCGCCGCGGTCCCGAGGATCGCGCGGGCCGCTCCGTCGGCGAGGGCCTCCTCGATCGCGGGGAGCGTCCGCAAGCCGCCGCCGAGCTGGACGGGGATCGCCACGCTGCGGCAGATGTCCTTCACGATGTCGCGGTTCGAGCCGTCGCCCCGGGCGGCGTCGAGGTCGACGACGTGCAGGCGACGGGCACCATCGGTTTCGAACCGCTTGGCGACCTCGACCGGGTCGTCGTCGTACACGGTCTCGGCCTCGATGTCGCCCCGGAACAGCCGGACGCAGCGTCCGCCGCGAAGGTCGACGGCCGGGATGACGATCACGACGCGGCTCCACGGACGAACGCTTCGTAGATCCGCAGTCCCGGCCGCCCGGACTTCTCGGGGTGGAACTGCGTCGCGAACAGGTTGTCGCGCGCGACCGCTGCCGCGAATCGGCGTCCGTGCTCCGCGACGCCGATGCACGTCTCGGAGACGTCCGGCGCGAACGAGTGCACGAAGTACATGCGCGTGCTGATCGGCACGTCGCGGGTGAACGGGTGCTCCCGCGTCAGCTCCAGGGTGTTCCATCCCATGTGCGGCACCTTGACGGTGTCGGGCAGGCGGCGCGAGACGCCTTCGAACAGTCCGAGGCCGGCGACGTCGGATGCCTCCTCGCTGCCCTCGAACAGGACCTGCATCCCGACGCACACCCCGAACACCGGCTTCCCGCTCGCCGCGAAGTCCTTCACGACGGCGTCGAGCCCGCGCTCGCGGAGATTGCGCATGCAGGCGCCGAAGTGGCCGACGCCCGGCACGACGAGTCCGTCCGAGCCGAGGGCTGCGCCGCTCTGCTCGGTGACGAGCGCCCGGCCGCCGGCGTGCTCGATCGCTCGCGCGACCGAGCGCAGGTTCCCCATCCCGTAGTCGAGGACGGCGATCGTCGGGTCGTCCTTCGTCACAGCGTTCCCTTCGTGCTGGGGACGCCCGTGCCGATCACGCGAACGGCGTCCTGGAGGCACTTCGCGAGCGCCTTGAACTCGGCCTCGACGACGTGGTGCGGCGATCGCCCGCTCACCAGCCGGACGTGGAGCGTCATCTCGGCCGCCGTCGCGAACGCGCGGACGAAGTCCTCGGTCAGGCCGGTGTCGTAGGTCCCGATCGTCTCGGCCGGGACGTCGACCTCGTGCACGACGAACGGCCGGCCCGAGAGATCGAGCGCGACCTCGACCGCCGCCTCGTCGAGCGGAACCGTGATCGAGGCGAACCGCCGGATGCCCGCCTTGTCGCCGAGCGCCTCCTTCAGCGCTTGGCCGAGCGCGAGCCCGATGTCCTCGACCGTGTGGTGGCCGTCGATCTCGAGGTCGCCCTTCGCCGTCACCGCGAGGTCGAACCCCGCGTGCGCGCCGAGCTGCTGGAGCATGTGATCGAAGAACGGCAGGCCGGTGTCGGCGCTCGCGGTGCCCGTGCCGTCCAGCTCGAGCTCGACGCGGATGCTCGTCTCCTTCGTCTCGCGCTCCACGGTGGACGAGCGGCTCATCGCAGGACCTCCTCGAGGGCGGACAGGAACAGGTCGACCTCCTCGGGCGTGCCGGCCGTGACGCGCAGGCACTCGGGGACGAGGTTCGTGAAATCTCGAACGAGCACGCTCCGATCGAGCAGCGCCTGCCAGACCTGCTTGGCGGGTTTCGGCGGGCGGAACAGGACGAAGTTCGACTCCGACCCGAAGGTCTCGACCCCGAGCGCCGGGAGCGCCTCGAGGATCCGGTCCCGTTCGGCGCGCACCGCGGCGAGGATCTCGAGCGCCTCCTCGCGATGATCGAGCGCGACCAGTCCCGCCGCCTGCGTGAGCGCGGACAGGTGGTACGGCAACCGGACGCGGCGCAGGTCCTGCACCACGTCGGACGCGGCGAGGCAGTAGCCGAGCCGCGCCCCGGCCAGCGCGAACGCCTTCGAGAACGTCCGGACCACGACGACGTTCGCGTGATCCCCCAGGAGCGACGCCGCGCTCTCCCCGCCGAACTCGATGTAGGCCTCGTCCACGACGACGAGCGCCGAGCCCTGCTGCGGCGAGATCCCGGACGACCTCCACCTGCTGCGTGTTGCCGGTCGGGTTGTTCGGCGAGCAGACGAAGACGACGTCGGGCCGCTGCGCGAAGGCCTCCGTCACGTCCTTCGTCCGATCTCGCCACGGTTCCTCGAGCGGAAGCTGGTCGAGCTCGCTGTTCGTCACCCACGCGAGCCGCGAGTGCATCCCGTACGTGGGCTCGAACAGGGCGACGCGCCGGCCCGGCCCGCCGTACGCGAGCAGCAACTGCTGGAGGACCTCGTTCGAGCCGTTCGCGACCCACGTTCCCTCGAGCGTGTGACCGTTCCGCTCGGCGAGGCGCGAGCGCAGCTCTTCGGCCTCGCGCTCCGGGTAGCGGTTGAGCGACAGGCCGCGCACCGCGCGAGCGAGGTCGTCGCCGAACGCCGGCGGCAGCGGGTACGGGCACTCGTTCGTGTTCAGGCGCGCCTTGACCTCGAGCTGGGGCGCCTCGTAGGGCTCGACGTCGCGAAGGCCGGGACGGGGACGTGCGCCGCTCATGGCTCTCGCCGATCCTGCGCGCGGATCTCGACCGCCCGCGCGTGGCCCACGAGCCCCTCGGTCCGCGCGATCGCGGAGACCTCGGGCGCGAGCGTTCGCGCCGCGGCGTCGTCCATCTCGACGACCGACATCACCTTCACGAAATCGGCCGCGCGGAGCCCGCTCGCGAAGCGCGCCGTCCCCGCGGTGGGAAGGACGTGGTTCGAGGCGACGCCGTAGTCGCCGAACGGGACCGGCGTGAACGCGCCGACGAAGATCGCCCCGGCGTTCCGGACCCCGCTCGCGAACGGACCGGCGTCCTCGACCATCAGTTGCAGATGCTCGGGCGCGAGGTCGTTCACCACCTCGACCGCCTGCTCGAGGTCGCCGACCAGGACCGCGCGCGCGTGCTTCAGCGCGGCCTCGACGACCTCGCGGCGCGCCGCGCGGGCGACCTCGGCCTCGAGCGCCCGCTCGACCCCCTCGATCGTCGCCTCGTCGAGGGCGACGAGCGTGGCCGCGGCGTCGGGGTCGTGCTCCGCCTGCGCGACGAGGTCCGCCGCGACCCAGCGGGGGTCGGCCTCCGCGCTCGCCACCAGGACGAGCTCGGTCGGCCCGGCGAGCCCGTCGACGCCGACGACGCCGCTGAGCTGGCGCTTGGCTTCGGTGACGTACGCGTTCCCCGGTCCCACGACCTTGTCGACGGCCGGCACCGAGTCCGTCCCGAACGCCATCGCCGCGATCGCCTGGGCGCCGCCGACCTTCACGACGCGCGTGGCGCCGGCCTGCTTCGCCGCGTAGAGCACGGCGGGGTGGACGGAGCCGTCGGTCCGAGGCGGCGTGCACACCACGATCTCCTCGACCTCGGCCACGTACGCGGGAACGACGGTCATCGCGACGGAGCTCGGGTACACGGCGCGCCCGCCGGGCACGTAACAGCCGGCGGCGCGAACGGGGCGAACGCGCTCGCCGAACCGGACGCCCTCGCGCTCGTCCGACCACTCGAGAGGAAGTTGCCGCCGGTGCAGGTCGGTGACGCGAAGGATCAGCGCGTCGAGCGCGCGGCGGAGCTCGATGGGGACGCCGTCGATCGCGTCGGCGAACTCGTCGGGCGGAACGACGAGGCCGCGCTCCCGAAGGTCGACGCCGTCGAACCGCAGCGTGAGCTCGAGCAGGACGTCGTCGCCCTCGTCGCGGACGCGCTGAACGATCTCGCGAACGGTGTCGGATACGTGAGGGTCGATCTCGAGGCGCCGGGGCTCGAGCCGCTCCCTCCGATCCCGGAGGTCGAGGAGCTCGAGCACCTAGTGCTCCTCGATGGCCTCGTGATGCTCGTGGGTGGGGGCGACCGCGCGCGCACGCCGGTCGCGGGCGAACAGGATCCATCCGCTCGCCGAGACGAACGCCCCGGCGGCGATCAGCAGGCCCAGGGCCAGCAGGAACGTGCCTTCACGGTCCATGGGGCCGCAAGGGTACCCGAAACACCTCGCGGCGGGAACCGCCGGTTCGGCCGGTCGCTGTGACCGGTCAGCGTGGGACGAGCTCGGATGGTTCCTCGTCGAGCTCGGCGATCGTGTCGGGCACGACGATCCTCGCAGCGTGACGCCGGCTGAAGATCAGGCCGAGCGCGACCGACACGAGCGCGACGAGCAAGGCGATGACGATCGCGAGCAGGGCCCACGCCTCGACGAGCGGTCGGTCGGAGTCCACCTGCGACGCGCCGGTCGCTGGTCCGGCGTTCGTCGCGTCCTCGAGCGCGCCCTCGAGACGGGCGACCTCGGCCGTGAGCTCGATGTTGGAGCGGTTGCTCTGCTCGAGCCCTGCGGTCATTTCCTCGTTCGCCTTGTTGGCCTTGCGGACCTGGCGCTCGAGGCTCCAGTTCTCGCCCCAGAGCTTCTGCTGCTGGTTCAGGAGCCGGGCCTCTCGCGTCGTCTGCACGATCGACATGGTTCCGGTGAGCGGCTCGCGGAATCCCGAGATCGTGCACGGGTCGTTGCAGATCTGGACGTTGTAGTAGTCGCCGGGCACGTCCGGCACCGTGAACGACATGAGCATCCGGAACGTGGTGCGGGAATCGTGCTCGATCGTGGCCGTGCCGACACGGATGGCGCCCTCCGGGAGCGGGCGTCCTTCTCGGATGAATCCACGCGGGACCACGTAGACGTAGAAGGGTCCGCGGTCCAGCAGGTCCTGCCAACGCTCCGGCACGAAGACGTAGCCCGTGCCGGATGCAACATCGCCGGGAAGGAAGTGCGTTCCGCCCGCTCCCGAGCCGGATCCGCCCCGGAATTCGATGAATGCGCCCCCGTCGGCTGCCGCCTCGAGCGGGAGGGCGAGGCACGCCCCGAGCACGAACCCGACCACGATCCAACGCCGTGCGCGCATCGCGTCCTCCCTCGTTCCGGTCCGGTCGGCAGGCCCAGGGGGGCGGTCCGCCGAGATATCCCGCTTCTCACCGAGCAAGACCGCCCGGGCTCCGGACTGGTTCCGTGGAACCTTCCGGGCGTTCGGGCAGTAGTTCAGGCGAGGGGCGCGGAAGTGGCGTCCGGACCTCGGAACGGGAGGGCTGAGCGATGCGTGTGAGGCTGCTCGTGACCATGACCGTGCTCGCGCTGCTTGCGGCTGCGTGCACGGGTTCCGTCGCACCGGGCACGCCCGATGCGAACGGCAGGACCCCGGTCGAGGAGACGCTCCTGCTCGGGACGCCCGGTGGCCCGCTCCTGGTCCGCGTCCCAGCTGGATCGGTCCTGTTCGACGGATCCGGCGCCGTCTCGAGCCTCGGCGGTTCTTGGGTGCTCTCGGCTGCCGCGTCGGACGGCACCACCCTGCTCGAGACGCACGAGGGATCGACCGGCCGGATCCTTTCGACGACGACCGTCCCCGGCGAGCTCGAGGCGCGCATCGTGTCCGAGAGCGGTCGGGCCGTCGCGATGATGGAGCCGCTGCCCGAGGGCTGGGACCCGGCGGTGCCGTTCCCACGCGCACGGACGCGGATCGTCGTCGCCGACCCGACCGGCGAGCGCGAGACGATCTCGCTCAACCTTCGTGGCAACTTCGAGCCGGAGGCCTTCTCGACGAACGACGACCAGCTCTTCCTGATCCAGCACCTGCCGGCGGAGACGCCGACCGCATACCGGGTCACGGTGCTCGACCTCGTGCGCGAGAAGCTGCTGCCCGTCTTCGGTCCGTTCAAGGGACCGGCCGAGCGGATGCCCGGAACCCGCCTGTCGCAGCTCCTGTCGCCCGACGCGGATCAGCTCTACACGCTCTACACGAGCTCTCGCCCCGGCTACGCGCCGCACGGCGCGCCGGTCGCGAACGACGCGGCCGTTTCGTTCGTGCACGTCCTGAGCCTCCGGGACGGATGGGCGCACTGCGTCGGACTTCCGAGGTCGATGTGGGATCGCCCCTCGTCCGAACAGGCGATGGCGACCACCCCCGACGGCAACTACCTGTTCGTGATCGACGCGGGGCGAGGCATCGTCGCGGCTCTGCACACCGAGTCGCTGGAGGTGCGGACCACGCCGATCGACCTCTCGGGTGACGGCGACATCGCGCGCACCGCGGCCCACGTCAGCCCCGACGGCCGGACCCTGCTCGTGTCGGTCGCGGGCGCGGAGGGCTCGGTCGTCACGGCGTTCGACGCGGCGACGTTCGAGGAGATCGACTCCTGGCGCCTCGAGGGCGTCGTTTCCGGATTGGACTTCTCGTCCGACGGCTCGAGCGTCTACGCGGCGATCGAGGGTCGGATCGTCGTGCTCGACGTGCGGAGCGGCCTGGAGATCGGGGCCGTGCCCGTGCCGACCGACGAACCGGTCGTCCGGGTGACCGCGCTCGCCGGCTGAGGATCGCTTCCCCAGATCACCTGGAGCGCCGGGGCGAGAGTGCCCCGGCGCTTCGGTATGCGGCAAGCTAGCGGCATGAGCCCTGCGAAAGCCGAGGTTCTCGAGGTCGACGGCCGCGAGATCAAGGTCACGAACCCGGACAAGCCGTACTTCCCCGAGCGCGGGATCACGAAGCTCGACGTCGTCCGGTATCACGTGGAGGTCGCCGAAGCCTCGCTGCACGGTTGCGGGGACCGGCCGGTCGTCCTGCACCGCTATCCCGACGGGGTCGAGGGCGGCGAGTTCTATCAGAAGCGGATCCCGAAGGGTGCGCCGGAGTGGGTGCAGACCGCGCTGATCACCTTCCCGAGCGGCCGCACCGCCACGATGCCCGTGATGGCCGACGCCGCACACCTCGCGTGGCACGCGACGCTCGGCTGTCTGGACATCAACCCGTGGCCCGTTCGGAGCGGCGATGTCGACCATCCCGATGAGCTCCGCGTCGACCTCGACCCTGTTCCCGGCGTGTCGTTCGACGACGTGCGCGAGGTCGCGCTCGTGACGCGGGACGTCCTGCAGGACCACGGCCTCCGCGGCTTCCCCAAGACGAGCGGGAAGCGCGGGATCCACGTCAACGTGCGGATCGAGCCGAAGTGGACGTTCACCGAGGTCCGCCGCGCGGCCCTCGCGCTCGCACGTGAGGTCGAGCGCCGGATCCCGGACAAGGCGACGAGCGCGTGGTGGAAGGAGGAGCGCCAGGGCGTGTTCGTCGACTACAACCAGAACGCGCGGGACCGCACCGTCGCGAGCGCCTACTCGATCCGCCCGGTCCCCGACGCCCGCGTCTCGATGCCGATCGAGTGGGACGAGGTCGCGAACGTGGACCCCGCCGACCTCACGATCGAGACCGTCCCCGCCCGTCTCCGAGAGCGAGGGGACTCGGGCGCCGAGATCGACGACGTCGCCTATCCGCTCGAACCGCTGCTCGAGCTCGCGGACCGGGACGAGCGCGAAGGGATCGGCGACGCGCCCTGGCCACCGCACTTCCCGAAGGCCGAGGGGGAGCCGCCGCGCGTCCAGCCCTCGAAGCGGCGCAAACCGTCCACGGCCGCCGCCGAAGACACGGGATCGAAGAAGAGCACGGGGACTGGCAGGCGCAAGAGCTCCAAGCCACTGGTCGAGATCGCGCGTGCAGAGACGAAGGACGAAGCGATGGCGGGCCTCGAGCGGTGGAAGGAGCGCCACCCCGAAGCCACGCAGCATCTCCGTGAATCGGACGTGCTCGTCGACTCGATGCGCGGCCGGCACACGAGCTGGACGCGGATCCGCGTCAACCTCGAGAAGGTGCCGAAGGAACAACGTCCGGAGCAGGAGCCCCTTGAGGTCGACTACGACCCGTGGGAGGGCATGACCTGGGAGGGGACCCGGGAGGGCTCGAAGGAGGAAGGCTCCACCGGGAAGGGCTGACTCACGTCGTTACAGACTCATGTTGCAGTTCGGGCAGACGAACCGAGGTCCTCGGCCGCCCGCGGCGAGTGCCCCGAGCGCGCCCAGCAAGGCGAAGCCGGTGAGGATCCGCGCGGTGCGATCCGAGCCGGTCGCCCATCGCATCTCCCATCCACAGCGAGGACAAGCGGGCGGGTCCTGGTTCTGGGCGATGGCGGAACCTTGCTCGAGCTCCCGGAAACGCTGAAGCGCGGCTTCTTTGCCGTCCTTGCTCATCGCGTAGCGCTCAACAGGAGGTCCCGGGGCGTTCGCGTCCCAGATCCCGAACTGCCTCGTCTCGCCGCGTGTGTCGACCATCATCCCGACCAGGTACCGGGTTCCTCTGGCGGCGAAGACCACTCCCTTCGGCCTGGGGAACGGTGGTCCACCATCGAGCTCGCGGCCGCAGAACCTACAGACGATCGCCTCGTCTTGGATCTCCTCGGCGCAGTAGGGACACTTCTTCATTCTCGGAGCATAGAGAAGAGCCCTGAGAGGGCCTAGGGAGCCGGGGTCGTCTGGGCGGCCTTGCGCTTCGCGTCGGCGCGGCGTTCGGCCTCGAGGCGCTCCAGGTCCACGTCGCTGTAGTCCACGTACTTCATCGCCGCCGCGATCGTCCGGTGTCCCGCCGTCTTGTCGATCAGGTCGTGCATCTGCTGCGCGACCTTCCGGTAGGTCGGGTGTCCCTGCGGCGAGGAGCGGAGCTCGATGAGATGCATCGCCTCGCGCGCGGTCATCTGCATCACGAACCGGATCTTGTACGCCATCGACACGGCGAGCTGCGCGACATCGGGCCCCGCGTGGTCCGCGACGACTCCCCACGTGGCAGCCGAGTCCTCCATCACGCGCGTCCACTCCTCGGTCATCCCGGCGTCGGCGATCACGTCCGGCGTGTCGTAGCCGTGCCGGGGCGAGAGCCGCTGCCACTCGAGCGTGAGCGGCCGGTGGCGCTGGAGGTCTCGGAAGGCCCCGTAGTCGCACAGCACGTCGAAGCGATAGCCCGTGCGTTCGAACGCGCGACCGGGCTTGTGACGCCGGTTCCCGCGTTCGCCGATGTACGCCGCGAACACGGCCTCGCGCTCCTGTTGGCTCATCGTGTGGGCGAGGGACTGCAACCGGTCGTCCGGCAGATCGCTTGCGGCGTAGAGGATCGCGGCCACGATCTTCTCCTCGCCGAGCGGGTCGAAGTCGGTCAGTGTGACGGCGTCCCGGTAGCCGGGGTCGATCCCCTCGGTGTACTTCGCGACGATCTCCTCCGTGGCCTCGCGCGTATCGTGGAGGTAGTTCGACCACGCGACACCGCGATCCTCGAGGTCGACGCGCTTGAGGAACGCCGGGATCACCTTGCGGAGCTCGATCAGCATCAGGTCCGCGTACTCGCGCACCTCGGCGAGCGGGTGCGCGCGCATCCGCAGCAGCATCTGCTCGTAGCTCTGACCCGTCGCGAACACGCCGAGGTTCGACCGCGTGCCGGCGGGAAGCAGCACGCGAAGCGTGTCGCACGTCTTCGCCGTGATCGTGGAGCGGTACAGGAAGTCCGAATCGCTCTCGTCCTTCGGGAAGCGCTCGGAAAACAGGTCGTACAGCGGCTGGAACATCCGGCCGTACGTCTCGAAGGTCCGGTCGGCGAACGCGAGATAGGCCTCGCCGGCGGGTGACCCATCGATCTCGGGCGGGACCGTGAGTCGCCATCGTCCGCCCGGCTTGTCGTCGTACCGCATGTACCGCGTGGATTGTTCGAGGTAGGCGGCGAGCCGTCCCCACTCGATCGCCTTCGCGAGGATCTGCGAGGCCTGCTCGCACGCCAGATGCACGCCGCCGAGCTGCGCCACGGAATCGTCGCCGTACTCGAAGAACACGCGATCGAACAGTTGCTCCGCCTTGTCGACCTTCACGCCCTCGATGCCGGGCACCGCGCCGGCCTCGAGCTGGTCGGCGAACTCGTCGAGGAACAGGCGGCGGAGCGACTTGGTCGTGCGCGAGTAGCGCGCGAAGAGCGCTCCCTTCACGACCTCGGGGAGGTTGACGAGCGCGAAGACCGGGCCCTCGAGGTTCGTGAAGTGGCGCGAGAGACGGGTGCGTTCCTCGTCCGTGAACTCCTCACGGACGAACCACAGGCTCACGTCACTCGTCTCCGGTGGGTCCGGTCGCGCCGGTCGGCGCGGGCTCGGCGCCGCCGAACAGCGTGACGGTCGTCCCGGGCTCGACCTCCTCGCCGGGCCGCGGGCTCTGGTCGGCCACCTTGTTGCCGAGCGGACACAGCGGGTTGACCGCCACGGTGTCGCTGGAGATGACGGAGTTCAAGCCAGCGCGTTCGAGCTCGTTCTGCGCGGACGCGAAGCTCTGGCACCGGACCTCGGGCACGACCACCGCGTCCTGACCCGTCGAGACGAACACCGTGACCGCCGAAGCCGGTTCGACCTCGTCGCCGGCCGGGGGATCGGTCCCGATCACCAGGCCCTCTTCGACCGTGTCGCTCGCCTGGTCCTCGCGCACGGGTTCGAGCCCGAGCTCGACCAGCGCCGCCTGCGCCTCTTCGAACGTCGAGCCCTCCAACGGTGGGATCGCGACGAGATCGGCCTGCTCCACGACGGTGAGATTCACCGGCGTTCCTTCTTCGACCTCCTCGTCGGCGGCGGGATCCTGGTCGACCACGGTTCCGGGTTCCTGCGTCTCGTCCACGGCCGGCACTGGAGTTACATCCCCGACCTCCAGCCCTGCGTCCGTGATGATCTGTTCGGCGTCGCGTCGGCTCTCGCCGATGACCTCCGGCACGGTGACGAGGTTCGCGGCCGGTGGCTCGTCGTTCAGGAGATTCCGTGCAAGCAGGAACAGGACGAGCGCCAGCAGGCCGAGGATCAACAGCGTGACGAGGACCGGCACCCACCAGTTCGAGCGTTCGGGCTCGGGCTCGTACTGGGCGGTCGGTGGAAGCACGGCGGTTCGGGAGGCGGGACGATCGATCACCTGCGTCGTCCCGGCCGGCAGCAGCGGCGTGGCGTTCACGGGCTGGCCGCGGCGGACCCGCTCGAGGTCCTCGCGGAACTCCTCGGCCGTCTGGTAGCGGTTCGCCGGGTTCTTCGCGAGCGCCCGCAGGATCACGGCGTCGAGGTCGGGCGACACGTCGGGATTGAGCCGGGACGGCGGCGTCGGCTGTTCGAGCACGTGCTTGGACGCCACGGCCACCGGCGAGTCGCCGAGGAAGGGCGCTCGTCCCGTGACCATCTCGAACAGGACGCATCCGAGCGAGTACAGGTCGGATCGCCCGTCGACCGGCTGTCCCTGTGCCTGCTCGGGCGAGAGGTACGACGCGGTTCCGAGGACGGCGGCCGTCTGCGCGATCGTGTCGGCCGTGGACGTGACGCGAGCGATCCCGAAGTCCGTCACCTTCACGCGCCCGTTCTCGTCGAGCATGATGTTGCCCGGCTTGATGTCCCGGTGGATCACGCCCTGCGCGTGGGCGGCCTCGAGCGCGTGGCACACGTCGATCCCGATCTCGATCGCGCGGTCGGGCATGATCCGCCCGCCGCCGGCGATCAGGTCGGCGAGCGTTCGTCCCTCGACGTACTCCATGACGATGAAGTGCACGCCGTCGTCGGACCCGGTGTCGAAGACCGAGACGAGGTTCTGATTGCTGATCCGCGCCGCCGCCTGTGCCTCGCGCCGGAAGCGGTGGACGAAGTCCTGGTCGTCGGCGAACTGCGGCGCGAGGATCTTGATCGCGACCGTCCGGCCGAGCACCGTGTCCTGGCCCCGGTAGACCTTGGCCATGCCGCCGCGGCCGAGCTCCTGCTCGACGCGGTAGCGGCCTATGAGCATCACCGGCTGGTCGATGTGTTCGGTCCTTCCTGCCGTTTCCGGCCCGTCGCTCGTCTCTGTATCCCCTGCTCAGACGCCCAGCGCGACCTCGATGACCGCTCGCGCGATCGGGGCCGCGACCTGGCCACCCGTTGCCTCGCTCCCAAGGCTACCCCCGTCGAGCACCACGACCGCGACGGCGACCTCGGGGGCTCCGGCCGGGGCGAACGACACGAACCACGCGTGAGGGTCCGCGCCCTCGCCGTGCTGGGCAGTACCCGTCTTGCCCGCGATCGAGACACCGGGGATCTGCGCGGCGGTTCCGGTGCCGCCCTCGACGACCGAGACCATCATCTGCGTGAGCGCCGCGGCGTTCTGCGGAGAGAGCGGCTCGGAGAACACCTCGGGCCCGAACTCGGCCACGACCTGGCCGGTGGGGTCCCGGACCTCGGTGACGAGGTTCGGCTCCATCATCACGCCGCCGTTGCCGATCGACGCGGCGACGAGCGCCATGTGCAGCACGTTCGTCGCGACGTCCTGCTGACCGATCGCGGAGATAGCGACGGCCGGCTCGCGCTGCTCGAACGTCGCGGCGTCGGGGAACACCCCCGAGACCCACGGGATGTCGAACGGGATCACGTCCTCGCCCGCCTCGGCGGTGAAGCCGTACGAGCGCGCCTGAGCCGCGAGCGCCTCCGCGCCGAGCTCGAGTCCGATCTCGCCGAACGTCACGTTGCACGACTGCTGGAACGCCGACGCGAGCGTGATCTGCGCGGCGCCACCCGAGCAGTGCGAACCGCCGAAGTTCTGGAGCGTCGCGTCCGTGAGCGGAAGGTCGAGTTCGCGCGGGTTCGGCCAGGTGCTGTCGGGACCGAACCCGTTCTCGAGCGCCGCCGAGGCCGTGATGATCTTGAAGGTCGAGCCCGGAGGGAACAGCTCGTCGCTCGCGCGCGAGACGAGCGGCTTCTCCGGGTCGGCGTTCAGCTCGTCCCACGCCGAGCGGACGATCTCCGGATCCTGCGACGCGAGCGGGTTCGGGTCGTACGTCGGTTCTGCGACCAACGCGAGGACGTTGCCGGTCGAGGGCTCCACGACCGCGACCGCCACGTCGCCCGGCTCGGCCGCGGCCGCCTGCTCCGCCGCGGCTTGGATCTCGGGGTCCAGCGACGTGACGATCGTCGCGCCGCGCTTGTCGCGTCCGAGGACGAGGTCGGCCAGCGTCTGGGGGAGGAGCTCGGCGGCGTTGCCGGCGAGGTAGTCGTTGAACGACTGCTCGAGCTCGCTGCGCCCGAAGATGAACGAGTAGAAGCCGGTGAGGTGCGCGTAGCGAGGGCCCAGCGGATACCGCCGTTGGTACTTCAGGTCGCCCGAGCTCTTGCGGCTGGACGCCAGGACCGTGGTCGCGTCGTTGGCCAGGATGCTGCCGCGGTCGACCTCGTACTCGGCTCGGAGGAGCCGAAGGGCGTTCGCGGGATCGTTCGCGATCCGATCGGCGGCGAACACCTGGATGTAGTTGATCTGCGCGAACAGGATGAGGAACAGGGCGAGGAGGCCGAACCCGAGTCGGCGGATCTGCCGCTCCATCTCAGATCGCTCCCCGGGCGGGCGCGGGCCCGCTCGACACGCGGACGAGCAGCGCGAGCAGGATGAAGTTCGACACCAGGCTCGAGCCTCCGTACGACATGAACGGCAGGGTGACGCCGGTGAGCGGGATGACCCGGATCACGCCCCCGACGATCACGAACGTCTGGATCGCGATCATCGTGGCGAGGCCGACCGCGAGCAGCTGACCGAACCCGTCTCGGACCTCGAGCGCGATCCGGAGCCCCTTGCCGACGAGCACGACGTACAGGAGCAGGACCGCCGTCGAGCCGAGGAGGCCGAGCTCCTCGCCGATCGCGGCGAAGATGAAGTCCGTCGCGGCGAACGGGATCAGCCCAGGCGATCCCTTGCCGAGCCCCGAGCCGACGAGCCCGCCCGTCGCCATCGCGAACTGCGACTGCGCGAGCTGACCGTACCCCTGCTTGAAGACCTTCTCCGGGTCCAGCGCGTTGAGCCAGACGTCGACCCGCAGCTGCACGTGATCGAACAGCACCCATCCGAGCCACGCGCCGATCGCGAACAGCACCAGCCCGAGCACCAGGTACGCCGTGCGCCCCGTCGCCACCCAGAGCAGGACGACGAAGATGCCGAAGTAAAGGAGCGAGGCCCCCAGGTCCTTCTGCACGAACAGGATGGCGAGGGATCCGGCCCACGCGAGCACCACCGGCGCGAGGTGCTTGACCGGCGGCAGGCGGAAGGGGCCGATCCGGGTCGTCGCCACCTGGAGCAGCTCGCGCTTCTGGTTCAGGTAGGACGCGAGGAAGATCACGACGAGGATCTTGCCGAGCTCGGCCGGCTGGAAGCCGAGCGGTCCGATCTGAACCCACAGGCGCGCGCCGTTGATGGTCTGCCCGATCCCCGGGACCATCGGCAGCATCAGCAGGATCAACCCGAGCAGGCCGATCGTGTAGGTGTAGGCGTCGAGCATGTGGTGGTCCCGAACGATCATCAGCGTCGCCGCGAACGCCACGAGCCCGACGGCGATCCACGTAGCCTGCTCGGCGGCGAGACCGCCCGACAGCCGGAAGATCATCGCGAAGCCCAGACCGACGAGGACTCCGGCCGTCGGGAACAGCGCCGGATCGGCGCTCGGCGCGAATCGGCGGATGACCAGCAGCCCGCCCACGTACCCGACGGCGAAGATCGTCGCGTACAACCCGAAGGTGGCCGGCAGCTGCCCGCGCTTGCCCAACCCGGCGATCACGTATGCGCCGACCGAAAGCACGAGCGCGAGGACCGTGAACGCGATCGAGGAGGCGACGCGGGCGCTCGAGGTTCGGGGAAGGGCGCGGCTCACGAACCGACGGGCTGCGTCAGGCGGCCCTCGACGTCGCGGCGGATCTGCTCGACGATCGCCTCGGCAGCCTCACGGTCGTCGGCGGTGATCCCATCGGGAAGCTCGCGATACAGCGCGAGCGACTGCGCCTCGTCGGCTCGGATCGTCGTCTCGACGACGACGGAGTTGAGGTCGTACCCCGCGACCTCCGCCGGAACGCCGCGGAAGATCGCCACCCGCCCGTTCGAGACGCCCACGAACCATTGCGTGTCGAGGTAGAACCGCAGTCCGACCATCCCCAGGACGACGACGGCGAGCAGCACGCCCAGGCCGACGCCGGCCTTCCGCAGCGCCCGTCCGCTCCTTCGAGGGCGCGCCGGTGGCCGCCGATCCGAGGGCGCCCGAACAGGCTCGCGGCTCGCCCGTGCGGGAGCGCCGGCGCGGTCCTTCGGCGGCTCCGGGATCGGGCGACCGACGACCGTGATGTCGGTCCGGTCGGGCGGGAGAACCGGCGTTGGGATCGGCTGCTGCTTCGTCGGCTGGTGAGGCATCGCGGCTTGCTTCGTCCCGTCGCCCGAGCCGTCCTCGACGAAGTCGATGACCAACGCCGTGATGTTGTCGATCCCGCCGGCGCGGTTGGCCGCGCGCACCAGACGGTCCACCGCTTCTTGCGGGTCCTTGGACTCGGCGAGCACGGCCTTGATCTGCTCGTCGCTCACCATGCCGGTCAATCCGTCGGTGCACAGGAGGAGCCGGTCACCGTTCCGCATCTCGACGATCCCCTCGTCGACCTGCACGTTCCCGTCCACGCCGAGCGCGCGCGTCAGGATGCTGCGATGCGGGTGCGTCTCGGCCTCCGACTCGGTGATCTCGCCTTCGACCAACATCTTGTGGACGAGCGTGTGGTCCTCGGTCAGCAGTTGGAGCTCGCCGTCGCGATACAGGTACGCCCGCGAATCCCCGACGTGGGCGAGCCGTACCTGCGCGCCTTGCACGAGAGCGGCCGTGAGCGTCGTCCCCATCCCGGCGACCTCGCGATCGCTCTGCGACCGTTCGAAGACCGCGCGGTTCGCCTGCTCGACCTGCTCGGTGAGCGTTCCCTCCTGGGCGGTGAACAGACGCTGGATCGTTTGGAGCGCAAGGTTCGACGCCACCTCGCCGCCACGGTGTCCGCCCATGCCGTCAGCGACGGCGTACAGGGGATCCAGGACCAGGAACGAGTCCTCGTTCCCCTCGCGGACCTGGCCGATGTCCGACGTCGCCCCGACCTTGATCATCATCCTCGGCCGACCTCGATCCTCATCGCCGCAACTCCAAGACGGTCTTGCCGACCTTGACGACGTCGCCGGCGTGGACCTCGACGGGGGAGGATACCCTTCGGTCGTTCAGGAAGGTGCCGTTCGTCGAGCCCAGGTCCTCGACGAACCAGGCCCCGTTTTCACCGTACAGGCGCGCGTGCACCTGGGAAACGTACGTGTCCGAGAGCCGAACCGCACACCCGTCTCGGCGCCCGATCTCGACCGAGTCCTTGAGGCGGACCGTCCGCGCCTTCCCGCCGTCGGCCTCGTGCACGACGACCTGCGTCGGCGGCTTGCCCCCCTTGGAGGGCTTGGCGGGGGGAGCCGTGCTCGGGGAGCGCATCTGCGTCGTCCCGCGCTCGCGTTTCCGGCCCGCGATCTCCACCGAGACCGACCGCACGGCACGGAACACGAAGAAGTAGAGGAGGACGAGCAAGGCGTACTTGAGGACCGAGAGCACGAACGGCGACACTCAGGCCCTCCGGAACTCGAGGACGGTCTCGCCGATCGTGATGCGATCGCCGTCCTGGAGCACCCGCTCTTGCACCACCTCGTCGTTGACGAGCGTCCCGTTCGTCGAGCCGAGATCGGTCAGCACGAACTCGCCGTTGGCGTTGCTGATCCTCGCGTGCTGCCGCGACGCGCCCGCGTCGGGCACGGTGATGTCGGTCTCGGGGAGCCGCCCGAGGGTCATGACCGGGCTGGCGAGCGCGAATGTGCGGCCTGGCTTCCCACCCTCGTACAGCGTGAGTGTCGCCTGACCGCCTCCGAGCGGCGCCAGCTCCTCCTCTCCCTCGACGAAGGAGGTCTCGACCTCGAACCGTCCTTTGGAGAGCTTTTCGTCCACGACGAACTCGATCTCGGGCGGGCCGACGAGCCCCCATCCACGCTCGATCGCCGTCTCGCGGACGACGCGCTTGAGCTCCCCGATCAGCGCCTGCTCGGCCTGCTCGAAACGCCCGGCATCGTCCTCGGAGAGCGTGACGGCGAATCGGTTCGGAGCCCAGACCTCGCGGACCCCGACGGTCTTGTTCGCGTCCATCTCGCGCATCACGCGCTTTGCGAGCTCGACCGGCTGCAAGCCGGAGCGGAACGTCGTCGCGAAGAAGCCCTCGACGAGGTCGCCGAGACGTCGCTCGAAGTCTCGAAGGATCGGCACCGGCGGTCGCGTTTCCCCTGGTCAGAGTGGAAGTCGCGGCGATTCTACCCCGCAGCGTCTCGGCGCATCCCCCGCGTCAGGGCCGAGCGGGGGCGCTGCTACGATGACCACCTCACGGGCGAGTGGCGGAATTTGGCAGACGCGCAGGATTCAGGTTCCTGTGTCCGCAAGGACGTGGGGGTTCAACTCCCCCCTCGCCCACCAACGAGACGTGCCTGGATCCCGTGAGAAGCGGAGAAGCTTGATCTTGCCCGTCAAGCTGGCTGCGTAGTTTGCCGAAACCGGCTAGGTGAGGAAAATCACGCATGTCGCCGTGCCGCTCGTGGCCATGGTTGCCGTCCTGGCGCCCTCGGCCCGTGCCGCGACGCCCGCCTCCGCCTCCGCGCAAGCTCGCATCAAGATCTCCGATGTCCGCCTCGAGGAGGGAAGCGTAGGCTTCACGCGAGCCGCGTTCACCGTCACGGTCTCGCGCCCGACCCGAGCGTCCGTCCGCTTCAAGACCGTTGACGGCACGGCGATCGGTGGAGAGGACTACACGGCCGCGAGCGCGACGCTCCGGTTCACCCCCGGGAAGACCACGAGGAAGATCACCCTCGAGATCGTGAGCGACCAGCTCAACGAGGAGGACGAGACCTTCGGCGTCAGGCTCTCGCACGCCGAGGCCGCGACGATCGCTGATCGGATGGGCCGCGCCACGATCGAGGACGACGACGGTCCGTCGTTCACCGTCGGCGACGCGACCGCGAGGGAAGGTCAGACCGCCGCCTTCACCGTGACGCTTTCCGCCCCACTCGATGGCCCGGCAGCGGTCGGGTACGCGACATCTGACGGCTCGGCAACGGCTCCCGCCGACTATCAGTCCGCAACCGGCACGCTCACCTTCGCCGTAGGAGAGACCGTAAAGCAGGTCGCGGTGCCGTTGAAGGCCGATACGGCGGCGGAGGTCAACGAGAACTTCGGACTCAACCTGTCCAACCCGACGGGCGCGAAGATCCTGGACGGCGTTGGGATCGGCACGATCACGGACGACGACGTCCCTGCGCTGACCATCGCGAACGCCACCGTGACCGAGGGCAACGTCGGCACGGTCAACGCGGCCTTCACCGTCACGCTCTCCGGCCCGAGCGCGGACGCCGTCTCCTTCGACTACGTCACCGCGAACGGCTCCGCCACCGCACCGGCCGACTTCCAGGCCTCGAACGGATCTCTCTCGTTCGTCCCGGGCGAGACCGCAAAGCAGGTCGTCGTGCAGGTCGTGAGCGATACGGTCTCTGAGGTCAACGAAAGCTTCGGGGTCAACGTGTCGAACGTAATCGGCGCTACGGTTTCGGACGCAGTTGCCCTGGGTTCGATCACGGACGACGACACCCCGACGATCGCGGTCGCGAACGTCACCGTGACCGAGGGCAATTCCGGGACGACGAACGCCGTGTTCGCCGTGACCCTCTCCTCGATGAGTTCGCAGACGGTCTCCTTCGACTACGCCACCGCGAATGGCTCGGCCACCGCACCCGCCGACTTCCAGTCCGGGAGCGGCACCCTGACGTTCAACCCCGGGGAAACCGTGCAGCAGATCGTGGTCCTCGTGGTGGGAGACACGTCGATCGAAACGACCGAATCCTTCTCGTTGAACCTGACCGCCCCGGTCAACGCCACGTTCGCCGACGCCACGGCACAGGGGACGATCACGGACAACGACACCGTCACGATCACGATCGGCGCGGCGACCGTCACCGAGACGAACACCGGGACGAACCGGGATGCCGTGTTCACGGTCTCCCTTTCGGCGGTGAGCGGGAGCACGGTGACGGTCGACTTCGCGAGCGCCAACGGCTCGGCGACCGCGCCGGCCGACTACTTGGTCGTGAGCGGCACGCTGACGTTCGCCCCCGGCGAGGTATCCAAGCAGCTCGTCGTGCAGGTGGTTGGCGACAATACGGTCGAGGCGAATGAGACCTTCTCGGTCAATCTCGCGAACCCGACGAACGCCTCGATCGGTGGAAGTGGATTCGGGCTCGGCACGATCACCAACAACGACTGATCCTCAGCCTGCGTCGTCGGGCTCGGCGGCCTGGGCGGGCTCGGTGACCAGTCGCAGGTCCGGGGCGCCGGCAACGCTCGGCCGCGACGCGGCCGGCTCCTCCTCACCGACGAGGATCCGGAGCAGGTTCGGGAAGTCCAGACGCTGCCAGCCGGCGCCGTAGCCGATGGCCTCCAGCCGCATCGCGGGGATCTCGCCGTATCCCTCGACGGTCGCGGCGAGGATCGCGGCGCCCGTGGCGGTCGTGAGCTCGGCGGCGACGCCTCGCGAGAACAACGGGGCCCCGCGGAGCAGCTCGACGACCGTCGGTGAAGGGATCGGCATCGCTCCGTGCTCCGTCTTGGCCATGCCCAGACCCGTCGGGACGGCGGAGGAGAAGACGCGTTCCACGCCGAGTGCGGCGAGCCCGAACGCCGTGCCGACGATCGCGACGATGGCGTCCAGGCCGTCGTGGAAGGTGACGTTCTCCGGCTCGCGCCGGTGCACGCGCGAGTCGGCTTCTGCGAACAACCGGAACATGCGGTGGGCCAGCCGGTGGGCCTCGGGAGGCAGATCGGCGCCGTCCAGGAGGGCACGAACGCTCGCGTACGTCCGGATCACACCGGCGGGCGTATCCGCTCGAACGCCCACCCGCGTCGCCTGGACCCCGTGCTCCTCGACCTGCTCGACCTCGAGCTCGAACGGTTCGAGCGGGACCGTCGCCAGGCGTGCCCGGACCTCGTCGAGGTCGACACCGGCGTCAAGAAGGGCTGCGAGCGCCGTATCGCCGGTGATCCCGGCGATACAGTCGAAGTAGGCAACCCGCATCCATCGAGCCTTCGACGCGGTTCGTTCGACCGCGAGGAGGTCGATTGTATACTCCCGGTTCCGCAACGCCGCAGGTCAGTGGCTGTTCGACCCATCCGAGCCGTTCCGACCGAACCCGAGGCCCGATGACCTTCTCCGCCGAGACGCTCACCCTGCTGGTGCTCATCTCGCTCGGGCTCGGCGCGCTCACGCTCCTTCTCTCCGCCCTTTCGCAGGGACGCCGGCGGAACGAGCCTCGGGGACCGATCCAGATGGACGACGTCCTGCGCGGGGTCCTCGAAGGCCAGGCTCGACAGATCCAACGGCTCGAGGCGGCCGTGAAGTCGCTCTCGGCCACCGACCGGCGGCAGGAGGGGCTGCTCGACGGTGCCGTTCGCCGCGTCGGCCTCGTCCGGTACGACGCGTTCGAGGACGTGGGTGGGCGCCTGTCCTTCTCGTGCGCGTTGCTGGACGCTCGCGGGAACGGCGTCGTGGTGACGTCGATCAACGGACGACAGGACACGCGCGTCTACGCGAAGCCGATCGTCGAGGCACGGAGCCACTACAACCTTTCGATCGAAGAGGAAGAAGCGATCCGGCAGGCGCTCGAAGCGCCTCGGGAAGCGGTGACGGCCACGTGATCTGGCGGCGCGAGGACGCGGAGGCCGGTGCCGTCGATCAACAAGGGACGGAGGGACGGGCGATGGCAGAACAGCAGAGCGGAGAGGTCACGATCATCGGACAGGGTGCGAAGCTCGAGGGCACCGTCGTCTCGGCGGGATCGCTGCGCATCGACGGGCAGATCAAGGGGCAGGTGAACGCGGACGGCGACGTCATGCTGGCGCCGACGAGCCAGGTCGAGGCCGACATCCGCGCACAGAACGTTTCCGTCGCCGGCCGGTTCAAGGGTTCGATCGTCGTGAAGGGCCGGGCGGAGATCGCACGGGGAGGGCGGGTCGACGGCAACATCACCTCGAAGACGCTGGTCGTCGAGGACGGCGCGATCTTCCAGGGCCAGAGCACGATGGACCAGCAGGCGGCTCAGGGCGCTCAGCCGGGGACGCCGCCACCACCGCAGCAAGCGCGGACCGACGCCCCGAAGGCGGAGGAAGCGAAGGTCTAGCCGTGCTCGACATCAAGGCGATCCGCGAGGACCCCGAACCGTTCCGTCGCGGACTCGCGCGGAGGAACCTCGCCCACCTCGTCGACGAGCTGCTCGAGGCCGACGAGCTCCGCAGATCGCTGACCGCGCGCGTCGAGGAGCTTCGGGCGCAGCAGAACCGCGCGTCGAAGTCGATCGGGACCGCGGCCGGCGAGGAGAAGCAGCGCCTGATCGCGGAGGTGAGCCAGGTGTCGGCGGAGCTCAAGGAGCTCGAGCCGCAGCTCGCCGAGGCGGAGCGGCAGCTGGGCGAACTCCTCGCGCGCACGCCGAACGTGCCCCACCCGTCCGCGCCGGACGGGTTCACCGACGAGGACGCGGTCGAGATCCGCAAGCACGGCGAGCCGCCGGTCTTCGACTTCGAACCGCAGGACCACGCGGCGCTCGGCGAGGCGCTCGGCGTGCTCGACACCGAGCGCGGTGCGAGGACGAGCGGATCCCGGTTCGTCTACCTGCTCGGCGACATCGTGCACGTGCAGTTCGCGCTCGTCCGCCACGCGCTCGACCTCCTCGGCGAACGCGGCTTCACGCCGGTGATCCCGCCGGTGCTCGTCCGCGAGGAGACGATGTACGGATCCGGCTTCCTACCGACGGACGAGGTCAACATCTACGTGACGAAGGACGACCTGTACCTCGCAGGCACGTCCGAGGTCGCGCTCGCCGCGTTCCACATGGGCGAGATCCTCGATGAGTCCTCGATGCCGGTTCGCTACGCCGGGTATTCGACCTGTTTCCGTCGCGAAGCCGGTTCGTACGGCAAGGACCTCGGCGGCATGTTCCGGGTCCACCAGTTCGACAAGGTCGAGATGTTCTCGTTCACGACGCCGGAGTCTTCGTGGGACGAGCACGAGTTCCTGGTGGGGATCGAAGAGGAGATCATCGGCAACCTCGACCTGCCGTACCGCGTCGTGAACATCGCCGCGGGGGATCTGGGTGGCGCGGCGGCCAAGAAGTACGACATCGAGGTCTGGCTACCGGGCCAGCAGCGGTACCGGGAGCTCACGTCGTGCTCGAACTGCACGGACTACCAGGCCCGGCGGCTCCAGACGCGCGTTCGTCGCGCCTCCGGCGAGATCGAGGTCCTCCACACGCTCAACGGGACGGCTACGGCGATCTCGCGAACGCTGATCGCGATCCTCGAGAACGATCAGCAGGCGGACGGCTCGGTTGTGCTACCCAAGGCGTTGCACGCCTATCTGCCCGAGTCGCTGCGCGAGCTTCGCCCTCGCCCGTAGCGCGGCGCTCACTCCTCCTGCTCGAGTCCGAGGACCCGGCCCGCGAGCAGCCGATAGCGTTCCTCCAGGTCCCGGAGCGACGCCTCCGCCTTGCGCTGGGAAGTGACGTCGAGGGCGACGCCATGCCAGAACATCGGGTTGCCCTGCTCGTCATGGATCAGCGTCGCGCGGCTGTGCAGCCACACGATCTCGCCGTCGTCGCGAACGACACGGAACTCCTCGTCGAAGGGCTCGCCGCTCCTCTCGCTCTCGGCGTTGGCCGCGAGCACGCGTTCGCGATCGCCGGGGTGGAGCATCCGCCCGAAGTGGGCCGGGTCGTCCATGAGCACCTCGGCCGGGACGCCGAAGATCCGTTCGGCCTGTGGGCTCAGGTACGTGAACGTCGCCTCGGTCGGGTCGCTTCCGGGCAGCTCGATGTAGCTGACGGCAGGCATCTGCTCGACGAGCGCGCGGTAGCGCGCCTCCGCGTCGCGGCGCTCCCGCTCCGCGCGCTGGGTCGCCGTGCGGTCGACGATCAGACCCTGGATCTCGAAGGGCCGCCCGAGGGGATCGTGTGTGATCACCGTTCCGTAGTCGAGCACCCATCGATAGCTGCCGTCACGGTGGATGTACCGGTACTCGATCGCGTAGGGCTCACCCGTCTCCGCGATGTGGGCCACGTCCCCCGCGACGCGGTCCCGGTCATCCGGATGAACCATCGCGAACCAGTCCCGCGCCCACTCCTCTTCGGTGTACCCGAGCACCGACATCACCTGCGGACTCACGTAGGTCACCCGGCCCGGTGCCCCCTCGCTGAGGTCCGCGACGTAGGTGATGGCCGGGGCCTGCTCGGCCAGCGCGCGGAACCGGAGCTCGCTCTGGCTCGCCTTGGCTTCAGCCTCCTTCCGCGCGGTGACGTCGAGCATGACCCCTTGGAAGAATTCCGGACGTCCGTGGCTGTCGCGCGACAGCAGCACCGCCTCGTCCAGCACCCACACGATGTGGCCGTCCTTGTGGAGGTAGCGGTACTCCATCGAGAAGCGCTCGCCGGTGCTCTCCGAGCGGATCGTGGCCGCGAGCACCGCGGTCCGATCGTCCGGATGGAGCCGTGACATCCAGAAGTCCTCGCGTTCCCACTCCTCGGACGTGTACCCGAGCATCTGCTCGATGCGCGGACTCGTGTAGGTGCGTGGAGTCTCCGCGTCGTCGCGCTGCCAGGTGTACGTCACGGCGGGGATGTTCTCGGCCAGGAGGCGATATCGCTGCTCGGTCGCGCGAAGGTCCTCCTCCGCGCGACGGCGCTCGGCGATCTCGAGGGACATCATCTCGTTCGTCTCCTCGAGCGCCGCGGTCCGCTCCGCTACGCGCTCCTCGAGCTCGTCGCGCGCGGCACGCAACTCGTCCTCGACGAGCTTGAGCTCGGTGATGTCGAGCTGTACGCCCAGCCAGTGCAGCGGCGCTCCGTGCTCGTCGCGAACGAGCGTCCCGACGTCCCGGAACCAGAGCGCCCGCCCGTCGCTCGCGATCAGACGGTATTCGCGGCTCCAGGGGTTGCCCGTCAGGTTGGCACGGTCGTGCGCGTCGAGCGTCGGTTCGCGATCGTCCGGATGCAGGAGCTCCATCCAGATGTCGGGTTGCTGCAGCCACTCCTTTCGGGTGTATCCGAGCGTGCGCTCGACCTGGGGGTTCACGTAGAGCGTTCGCCGGTCGTCGTCGGGTGCGACCATGTAGACGACCGCCGGGATGTTCTCGACGAGGAGCCGGTAGCGCGCCTCGGACACCCGCAGCGCATCCTCGGCGCGCTTGGACTCGGTGATGTCGTGCATGAGGCCCTGCCAGAACAGCGGTTCTCCCCGGTCGTCGCGCACGAGGACCGACCCGTCGCGCACCCAGATCACGGTTCCGTCGGGCTTGATCCACCGATACTCGCTCTCGAACCGATCCTGGCGTCCGTACGCGGCCACCCAATCGGCGTGCACGCGGTCGAGGTCGTCGGGATGGACCCTGGTGGCCCAGAGACGGCGGTCGGCGACGAACGCCTCCGCAGGGATCCCGAGCATGGCTTCGCACTGCGGGCTGACGTACGGGGACTCGGAAACGAGCTCGTTCGAGTCCACGTAGACCACGGCCGGGAACTGCTCGAGCAGGCTCCGGTAGAGCGCGTCGGTCGCCGCGAGGTAGTTGAGCCCGCCGCCGTCGTGAGCCGACGTCGCTTCGTCCTTCATCCTCTTCATGGTGCCACACCGTCGCGCGCCGGTGCGTGGTCGACCTGCTGCTACGCTCGGCTCGGGAGGGTGGCCGAGCGGACGAAGGCGACGGTCTTGAAAACCGTTAGCGGGGCAACCCGCTCGTGGGTTCGAATCCCACCCCTCCCGCGAGCGACCTCCCGCGATCCACGATCTACGAGGGCTCGAACAAGCTGACCCCGATCGCGGTCGGGTTGAAGCCGTTGCACGGATTACGCTCCTGAGGGCAGTTCGAGACGCCGATCACGAGATCCATCTCCGCGCGCAGGTCGTAATGGTCCCCCGGTTCGGTCGTCGGCTCGCGGATCTCGAAGGTCCCGTCCTCTGTCACCCCGACGTTCATGAAGGGCACGAACGCGTTCGGGATCGAACGACGATCGAACCCCCACCCCTCCAGCGCCATCGCGAAGTTGTCGCGGCAGTTCGGCGTGTTCGCAACCCCGTACCTGATCCGGTTCAACTCCTCGCTACACATCGGACCGTACGCGTAGCTGATCGCGTTCGAGTAGCCGGTGATCGTCATCATCGGGTTGCACGTGACCGAGTAGAGGACGTCGCCTTCGACGAGCTCGCGGCGCTTGTTCAGCAGAAGGCTGTTGCCCATGTTGAGCTCCTCGGTCAGATCGTGGGCGTTGAAGCAGACGATGTCGGGCACCTGCTTGCCTTCGAGGTCGACGAACCGCAGCACCTGTCCCGCGGGCATCATGAAGCCCGAATATCCCCGTGCGTCCACGACCCATCCCCTCACGATGGTCCCCGGGACGGGGAAGCGGTGCATGGCTTCCGGCAGGTGCTGCGTCACGTCGACCTCCTGTCCGGCTGAACGGATCGCCGAGTGGTGCGCGGTCAGTCGAGGAGATTCGGACCGGGGTCGCGAAGGATCTCCATGGTGATGCACTTCAGGCCGTTGACGCCCCCCTGCATGATCCCGCCGGAGTCGAACTCCACGACCTCGACCCCCGCGTCGCGAACCCGTTGGATCGTCTTCTGCGCCTGCTTCGCCATCAGGACCTTGCCGGGCTGTAGGACCACGAGGTTGGCGGGGCAGTACTTCTGGTCCTCCTCCGCGATCTCGATGATCTCGAAACCGATGTCTCGGAGCCAGCAGTACGTCTCCCAGGGGAGGTTCTTCGGCCACACGAGCGCTTTCCGGACGTCCAACGCCGAGATGATCATGTCGACGTGGAACTCGCCCCCCGACTCGAACGTGTCGAGGATCGTCGGGAGTTGCATGACGTGCAGCTCCTTGACGCCCGACGCCTCGAGTACCGGACGGATCTGCTCGATCCCCTCTCGGTTCGCGCCACACGAGGTGCCGGCCACCCAGACGTCGTCACTCAATCCGACGAGCATCGGGCCGACCTCCATGATCCCCTTGCCGTGCACGGTGTGGAGGGTCGGACACCCGATCTTGGTCACGAATTTCTGGAACTCGCGCTCGAGCCCGCGCTTGTACGACGCATGCCCGAACCGCGGGATGATCGCACCGCCGTTGACGAACTTCGTTTCCTCACAGACGAAGAGCTTCCGCATCGGGCCCCAGGCGCCCCAGGCATCCTCGAACTCCATCCAGTGGATCTTCACGCCCTGCTCCTCGAGCAGCGCCGCCCATTCCTTGTGGTTGTCGATCAGGAGTTGGATGTCGAGTTGCTGGCGATAGCGCAGGAGGAAGAACTTCGGATCGCGGAGGAAGAGCTCGTTGACCTCGTGTTCGCTCGGTGCGACGAGGCCGACCTCGCGCAACGTGCCGATCCCCTGGGCGCCCCATCGGCGCCCCCAGATGGCCTCGTACTCGTCCAGGTAGGAGTACCGATTGAGCTGATAGACGTCAGGCGGGGCGTCCTTGCGGTAGTCGGGGTACTTCGTGACATCGAAGCTCTCGATCGAGCGTTCGTCGGCGCTCACGACACGACCTCCTTCGTGGGTCGGGTCACGACCGCCTTCGCATCACGAGGACGGGGCACCGCCGCGACCACTCCGGCTCAGGGCCGGATGCGGATATCTCGGCGTGAAGTTATCCTCAGCGCTCACGGGCTGTCAATCGGCGATGGGAGGCCGTAAGTGACGCGTGGGGGCCACGGACGGCGATGAGGCTCCTGGTTCGCGGTGGCACTCTTGTCTCCCCCGAGGGCTCTCGTGCCGCCGACGTCGTGTGTGATGGGGAGCGGATCCTCGCGGTGAAGGACCACGGCGAGACACCGCTCGTGTCCGTCGACGATATGATCGATGCGACCGGACTCCTGGTGTTCCCGGGTCTCATCGACGCGCACGTGCACTCGCGTGATCCGGGGGCGACCCACAAGGAGGACTTCGCGCACTCGACGCGCGCCGCGGCCGCCGGTGGCCTCACCACCATCTTGGAGATGCCGAACGCGATCCCTCCTGTCACCGACGCCGAGGTGCTCCGAGCGCGCGTTCGGCAGCACACCCCGAACGCGTTCGTGGATTTCGGCCTCTGGGGGCTTGCCCTCGGGCCACGCAACCTCGCCGACCTCGAGGGGCTATTCGCCGCCGGCGCGGTCGGCGTGAAGATCTTCTGGGGATACGCACTCGACTCGAGCACGCTCGAACTCGTCTACCACCCCAAGCCGGGCGCCGACGTCGTCCCGCCGCCGTCGAATGCCGAGGTCCTCGACGTCTTCGCGGAGGTCGCTCGCGTCGGCGGGCTCCTCGCGGCGCACTGCGAGGATGTCGACGTGCTGGCCCGCGCCCGCCGTGATGCGGATGACGAGACCGGCTCCTACGAGCATCTCCTTAGTCTCCGTCCGGCACTCGCCGAGGCGGTCGCCGTCGCGACGGGCGTCGAGTTCGCCGAAGCGACCGGATGCCGGTTCCATGTCGTGCACCTGAGCTCTCGCCGCGGCGTCGAGATCGTCCGGGCCGCGCAGCGCGATCGCGTGCCCGTGAGCGCGGAGACGTGCCCGCAGTACCTGACGCTCTCGGCGAGCGACTACGAGGCGGTGGGGCCGTCGATGAAGGTGTTTCCCCCGGTCCGCGGGATCGAGCACCAAGCCGCGCTCTGGCAGGGCATCTCGGACGGAACCATCGGGACCGTCGCGTCCGATCACGCGCCGCACTCGGAGGAGGAGAAGGCTCGCGGCCTGATCGAGGCGCCGGCCGGGGCGGTGGGCGTGGAGACGCTCGCGCCGCTCATGCTCGATCGCATGGCGGCAGGGATGCTTCCTCCGGAACGCCTGGCGCAGGTTCTGTCGTCGGGGCCCGCGCGTCAGTACGGGCTGTTCCCGCGAAAGGGCACCCTCGCTCCCGGCGCCGATGCCGATCTCACGCTCGTCGATCCGGAGCGGTCGCGCGTCGTTCGCGACGACGCGCTCCACACGGTTCAGCGACACAGCCCCTGGGCAGGACGCGAGCTCCGGGCGGTTCCGGTCCGAGCCGTGCTCCGGGGTCACACGATCATGCTCGACGGAGAACCGATCGGTGAGCCGTCGGGACGCTTCCTGCCGCGAGACGGGCGGCAGGCGCAGGTCGTTTGATGTCGAGATAGACTCCCCGTTCATCCATCGGGCGAGGAGCGCAACGCATGCGTTCGAAGGTAGAGCCGGTGCGCGAGAAGTCGCGCGGGGGACTCGCGGCCACGCTGCGATGGGATCGGGCCCATCTCAGCGGCTTGGCGCTGGTTGTTCTCACGGCCTCCGCGTACGCGCTCATGGACGTGACGGCGAAGCTCGCGTACCGCGGTGGACTCACGATCGAGACGCTTCTCGCGACCCGGTTCCTCGGGGCCGGGGCGCTCGCGTGGATCGTCGTGTGGGTGATGCGCCTCCGTCCCCTCCCCAGACGGTCCCGGGGGATGACGGTCGCCGTCTTGGGAGGCGTCGGATACGCGGCGGAGTCGACGCTCTTAAATGAGGCGCTGTTCCGGATGCCGGTGTCGACCGTCATCCTGATCTTCTATGTGTATCCGGCGCTCGTCGCGATCTTCGCGGTCGCGATCGGTCTGGAGCGGATAAGCATCGGGAAGGCGGCGGCGGTTGGGCTGAGCCTCTTGGGTGTCTCGGTCCTGCTGAGCTTCCCGGTGCACGGGATGACTCTTGCCGGAGTGCTGTTCGCGCTCGGGGCGGCGGCCGCCTTCGCCGCGTACGCGGTGATCGCCCAGCGCGCGGTCGCCGGTATCCACCCGCTCGCGTTCAGCGGTCTGGTCCTCCTCGGCGCCGGCACGACGATCGCCTTCGTCGGGATCGCGAAGGCGACGTACCCAGTGGGGCTCGGCACCGCGGCGGGTGCCTGGGTGATCGTTCACACGATCTTGATCTGCATCGCGGTGACGGGTTTCCTCGCTGCCATGACGCGGCTGGGCGCCACCGGCGCGTCCATCGGCAACACCCTCGAGCCCGCGATCGCCGTGATCTTGTCCGTCGTCGTTCTCGATGAGCGCTTCGGCGGACTCCAGTTCGTCGGCGCGGCGCTGCTGCTTCTCGCGATCGCCATGCTGCCGCTGTTCCGATCGAACGAGCCTCTGGTCACAGCCGAGGAACCCGTGGTCGTGGTCGCCGAGCGGCGAGCGCCCTCATGACGGACGAGATGCCGGTAGGACCGTTCGCCGACCGGCTCCCCTCGCGGGGGCAACGGGTTCGCGAGCTGGCGTCCGACGTGCTGAACGCCGCGTACCTTCGCGGCGACTACATGTTGAGCAGCGGCGTCCGGAGCGACTACTTCTTCGACAAGTACCTGTTCGAGACGAAGCCAGGGATCCTGCGACGTGTCGCGTCGTTCCTCGCCGAGCTCGTACCGGAGGACACCGAGCGTATCGCCGGCCCGGAGCTCGGCGGGGTTCCACTCGCGACCGCGCTGTCGCTCGAGACCGGTCTCCCGTTCGTGATCGTGAAGCGACAGCCGCGAGATCACGGTCCGTCGCCGACGGTCGAAGGCGAACTGTACCCGGGGGAGTCCGTCCTGCTCGTGGAGGACGTGCTCACCACCGGATCGTCAGCGGTGGCGGCTGCCGCTCGGCTGAGGTCGAGCGAAGCCGTCGTGAAGAAGGTCATCGCGGTGATTGATCGCGAGGAGGGGGCATCGCTCCGGCTCGCGTCCGCCGGCCTCGAGAGTGAGGCGCTGTACCTGCTGAGCGAGCTTCGGACGCCGTGAACGACGACCAGATCCGCTCGGCGCTCCAGCGGGGCGGCGTTCCGGAGGTCCTCGCCGCCGCGCACTACGATCCGCTGCTCGACCCCGAAGGCGCGGAGGCGCTCGGGATCCGCCTCGCCGACGAAGTTCGGGGGCGGGGAGCGAACGCCATCGTCGTGTGGAGCGGGGCGGCGGACACGGTCCTCGGCTTCATCGTGGCACGGCGGCTCGGGCTGCCGGTGGTGCGGCTCGTTGACGACGATGGGCTCCTGGAGATCCATGGCGCATTCCCTCCGACATCTCGCGCCGCTCTCATCACGGACGTGGCCAGCGGCGATCGGATCGTCGGCGCGAAGGCCGCGGTCACCAGACAGGGCGGCGAGCTCATCGCGGTCATCGCGCTCGTCGGGTCGGAGACGACCGTCTCCCAGACCCCCGTCGTCTCTCTCCTGAGGATCGACCCCGCGGGGAGCAACGACGAGTGATCGTCGACGAAGCGGTTCCCGCTCGCGTCTCACGGATGCTCGATGAGATCGCCTCGATCGGAGTGGATCCGCCGGGGGTCTCGCGTCTCGCCTACACGCCCGACGAGCGACGGGCGCACGACCTGGTTGCGACGTGGTTGCGTGAGATCGACCTCGAGGTGACCGTCGACGCGGTCGGGAACACGATCGCGTCGGGGGCCGGCCGGGAGCCGGGCCTGCCGGCGCTCTCGTTCGGGTCGCACCTCGACAGCGTTCCCCACGGTGGGCGCTTCGACGGGATCGTCGGTGTCGTCGGCATGGTCGAGGCGCTTCGCCTCCTGCACGAAGCCGGCGTGACGACGAGTCATCCGCTCCGCGCGATCGCGTTCGCGGCAGAGGAGGGAGCTCGGTTCGGCGAGCCCTGCATCGGCAGCAAGCTCATCGTCGGTGCGCTCGACGAGAGCGACCTCCACCGGCTTCGCGACCCGGCCGGCCAGACGCTGGCGAACGCCATGGCCTCGGTCGGTCTCGTGCCGGAGGATGCCAGGAACGCTCGGTGGGAGGAGGGTGAAATCGCCGCGTTTCTCGAGCTCCACGTTGAACAGGGTGGCGTACTCGAGGCGACCGGGCGGCCCATCGGGCTCGTCGACGTCGTTTCCGGGAGCACGCGCCTCCGCATCACGCTGACCGGACGAGCCAATCACTCCGGTGCCACGCCGATGCGCGGACGGGCCGACGCGCTCATGGGCGCGGCCGAGGTGACGGCGCAGGCGGAGGCGCTCGCGCTCTCGTCGACGAACCGCGGGCTCCGCCTGACGATCGGACGCTTCGACGTGTGGCCGAACAGCACGACGACGATCCCCGGAAGGGTCACGTTCACCGTCGACGTCCGTGACACCGACAGCGAGCGGCAGCGCGCCGTCGCGCTCGAGGTGGCCGAGCTCGCGGGCTCGACCGGCGCGCGCCGGGGCCTCGGCGTGGAAGCGGACATCGTCGCCGATACGTCGCCGATCGTGTTGGCGACGTGGGTCCGACACCGGATCCGCGCCGTGTGCGATTCGATGGAGACCCGCAACCGCTCGATGACGAGCGGAGCGAGCCACGACGCGCAGGTAATGTCGAGCATCGCGCCGGCCGCCATCGTCTTCGTCCCAAGTCGTGGAGGTGTCAGCCATGTCCCGGAGGAGTGGAGCAGCGCCGGCGACATCGCGCGCGGCATCGATCTGCTCGTCCGCTCGATCGTCGATCTCGATACGTTCATGACGCAGTTCCATGTCGGGGCCGGGGCGAGTTCCGAGGGTGCAGAGCCCGGGCAGAAACGAGTCACGCCGACCCTGGAGGGAACACAACGATGAGAACCCTGATCCGCGACGGCTACGTGATCACGATGGACGACGGGGATCGGATCCTCGACCGCGGCAGCGTGCTGATCGACGACGATCGCATCGCGTGGGTCGGGGAGGGGACGCCACCGCCCGAGCTCGCCCAGCCGGCGCCCGATCGAACGATCGATGCTTCGGAGCGGATCGTGATCCCCGGACTGGTGAACGGTCACCTTCACTCGACGGCGGACTATTGGAAGGGCGCCATCGACCATCTGGCGCTGGAACCTTTCCTCCTCTACGCCCACCCCTACGCGGCGTCGCTCCGATTGTCCGACGAGCAGCTCTATCTACGGCACATGACGAGCGCGATCGAGATGCTCGAGTCGGGGACGACCTCGGCGATCGACGACACCGTGCACATGCCCTCGCCGGCGGACCCACGGCCAGACGTTGCGCTGGAACTCTACCGAGACAGCGTCCGCGCAGCCATCTCGTGCTATCGCGACATCGGCATGCGGACGTGGGTGACGTGCAATGTCTTGGATCGACCCATGTACGACACGATCCCCTGGCTGCGCGAGCTCCTTCCGGACGGATACAAGGCCGAGTTCGACGCTCGCCCGTTCCCCAGCACCGGGGAGATCATCGGGTTCCTGGATGACGTCACGGGGACGCTCGGAGGAGGTGGGGGGGATCGGGTTCGGCTCGCGCTCGCCCCGAACGGGTCGACCCGATGCTCGGACGAGTTGATCTTGGCCTGCGCCGACCTCGCCGAGCGTCGCGACACGGTGATCGTCTCGCACATCCAGGAGAGCAAAGCCGAGATCGTGCTCGATGAGCGCAACTACGGCACGACGGCGATCGGCCACCTGCGCGACATCGGCGTTCTCGGGCCGAGGTTCGGACTCGTGCACGCTGTATGGCTCACCGAGGAGGACATCGCGATCGTCGCCGACACCGGGAGCTCAGTCATCACGAACCCGGTGAGCAACCTGAAGCTCGGCAACGGGATCGCGCCGATCCTGCACCTCCTGGAGGCCGGCGCGAACGTTGCGCTTGGCACCGACGGCCCCACCGCCAACGACAGCGCCAATCTGTTCGAGGGCATGAAGGCGCTGGCCATCGTCCAGAGGCTGTGGGAACCGGACTTCGAGCGCTGGCCCGGCGCCGCCGAGGCGCTGCGGATCGCCACGCGAGGCGGTGCCAGAGCCGCAAACCGGGCTGCCGAGCTCGGGTCGATCGAGGTTGGCAAGAAGGCGGACCTCACGCTCGTGGACACGACGACGATCGCCTACATCCCGTTCCACCGCCCGAGGTCCCAGCTCGTGTACGCGGATGTCGGCGGCTCGGTCGACACCGTGTTGGTCGACGGGGCCGTCGTCGTCGAAGGCGGCCGCGTGACCTCGATCGACCGCGACGAGATCCTCCGCGAGTTCGTGAACGCGTACCGCGAAGTGGCTCCGGCGGTCGCAGCCGCGGTCGAGCGAGCGGAACGGTATCGGCCCTACTTCGACGAGGCGTACCGGCGTGCGACGGCGGCGCCGGCGCCGATGCGTCCCGTGCTTTGGGGTGGCGCAACCGCCGATTGACAGCCTCGGGCAGTGGGGGTAGCTTCCGCCAGACTACTTCAAGTCAAGATATCTCCGTACGGGGCGCGAACGACGCGTTTCGGGAGAACACATTGGGAAAGGCAGGGGGCGATGAAGGCGCTTCGTTTGATCGCGTTGGTGACGATCCTGGGAATCGTTGTGGCCGCGTGTGGCGGCGACGGCGACGGGAGTGGGCCGACCACGACGGGCGATGGAGGGGGACTCACCAACGTCACCTTCCGTTTGGACTGGATCACCGACGGCTCGCACACGTGCTTCTACGCGGCTCTCAGCAACGGATACTTCGAGGACGAGGGTCTCAACGTGGAGATCTTGGAAGGTGCCGGCTCAGGGACGGCGGCGAACCTCGTCGCGAACGGTTCGAACACCTTCGGTTTCTCCGACGCAGGCGTCGTGGTGAGTACGATCAACGATGGAGCCGCGATCAAGATGGTCGCGGGGATCTTCGAGCGCAGCCCGAGCGTGATCATCGCGAAAACGTCCTCGGGCATCACGACGGCCGCCGACCTCTCGGGCAAGTCGATCGGGGCGACGGCCGGCGAGGCCCCGCTGCAGCTTCTTCCGGCCTACCTGCAGGCGAGCGGAGTCGACCCGGATTCGGTCGAAGTCGTCAACATCGACCCTGCCGCCAAGGTCACCGCACTGCTCGAGGACCGTGTGGATGCCATCGTCGGGTACTCGAGCTCCGACCTTCCGGTCGCGCAGAGCGTGGCCGGCGAGGAGCTGGCGGTCCAGTACTACGCCGACGCGGGCGTGGTGACGATGAGCAACGGGATCATCACCAGCAACGACCAGATCGCGAACAACCCGGAGGTCGTGCAGGGGTTCGTGACCGCGGTGCAGAAGGGGTTCGAGTTCTGTGAGCAAGACCCGGCGGCGGCGGTCCAGCTGCTTGTCGACCGGTTCCCGCAGACCGTGAACCCCGACCAGGCCGCCGTTGCCCTTAACGAGGTGCTCGGGAACCTGCACACTGAGCGGACCGCCGATCAGCCGATCGGCTACATGGATCCGGCCGACTGGGAGGACACGCTCTCGACGCTCCAGCAATACTCCGGGCTGGCCGAGGCGCAGACCCCGGAGACTTACTTCACGAACGAATTCATCGCGACCGGGTAGGTGCGCGGAACGACACCGGTTCGTGCGAGGCCGCAGGGCTCATCGCCCCGCGGCCTCGTCGCGGCCGGACGTCGGTTGATCGTGACGGTCGTTGCCCTGTCGGGCGTCGTCGGGCTGTGGCAAGTCCTCATCTGGTGGCGGGACATCCCCCCGTACCTCCTTCCACCGCCAGCTGAAGTCCTCCGAGCGTTCACGGCCAGCCCCTCCTCGTTCCTCTCGAACGTCGGCGTTACCGCCTCGGAGATCGTCCTCGGGCTCTTGATCGGCGTCGTCGGCGCTCTCGCTTGGGCGATCGCGTTCGTCTCCGCTCCCCCGGTGCGGCGCGCGCTGTTCCCGGTGATGGTGGCGGCCCAGTCCGCGCCGAAGGAAGCGCTCGCCCCAATCTTCATCCTGTGGTGGGGCTTCTCGCCGCTTCCCAAGGTGGTGATGGCCGGGCTGATCTCGTTCTTCCCGATGATGATCGCGACCGTCGTCGGGCTCGAGCGGTTCACTGAACAGCATCGACTGCTCGCAGCCAGCATGGGAGCCGGTGGCCTCAAGACGCTCCTCAAGTTCCGCGTGTGGGCGGCCCTTCCTTCGTTCCTGAGCGGGGTGCGTCTCGGTGTGACGCTCGCTGCGATCGGGGCAGTGCTCGGCGAGTACCTCGGCAGCGACCGAGGGCTCGGTTACCAGATCCTCAGCGCCTCTCGGCGGCTAAATGGGGGACTCCTCTACGCGAGCCTGATCGCGTTGATCGTCGTGACGTGGTTGCTCGTGAAGGTTGTCGACGTGTCGGAGGCGCGACTCCTGCGCGGGACGAGGACCGGGCGGTACGAGGCATGAACACCGACCAACCCACCATCCTCGGGCAGCAGGTTGCGGCCCCTCGGCGGTTCGCCCGCACCGCGTCGGCTCTTCAGATCGTGCTGCCGGTGATCAGCCTCGCCGCACTGATCCTCGTGTGGGCGGCGGCGGTTCCGCTGTTCGATATCCCGAAGTACGTGATCCCGTCGCCGGCATCGGTTCTCCGAACGATGAACGAGGAGCGGTCACAACTCATCTCCGACGCGAGCGCGACCGGGACGGTCGCGGTCCTCGGGCTGATCCTGAGCGTCGGTGTCGCGATCCCCCTCGGACTGCTGATCGGCATGTGGCGCAGGGCGCGACGGTTGTTGATGCCGCCGCTCGTCGCATTGCAAAGCTTGCCGAAGGTGGCTCTCGCGCCGCTGTTCGTTGCGTGGTTAGGGTTCGGCATCGCGCCGAAGTTGATCATCACCGTGCTGATCACGTTCTTCCCGATGACGCTTGCGACGATCGTCGGTGTCCAGAGCGTCACGATCACGACCGTGCGGATGGCCCATTCGATGGGCTGTCGCGGAGGCAAGTTCGTTCGCTTCGTCGTGCTGCCCTCCGCGGCGCCCTTCGTATCGGCAGCGTTCCGCACATCGGCCACGCTTGCCGTCGTCGGCACGCTCGTTGCCGAGTTCGTCGGCTCGGCCAACGGGCTTGGTAACCTCCTCCTCATCGCGAGCGCCGAACGCAACACGACGCTCGCTTTCGGTGCGATCTTGACCGTGGCGATCCTGGGGATCGCCTTCTACATCGTCGCTGCGATGTCCGCGCGCCTCGCGACGCGCGGACTGGGGTCGGCCCACATGGGGAGCGTGACGTGATGCAGGATCGAACGCCGGGCCCTGTTTCCGTCGCGGGCCCGGAGTCGATCGAGGGACTGCCCATCTCGATCCGCGGCGTCGAACACGACTATGTGAAGGACCGGGCGAGCATCCGTGCGCTCGAGGCGGTCGACATCGAAGTCGCTGCGGGAGAGTTCGTCGTTCTTCTCGGACCGAGTGGCTGCGGGAAGAGCACCTTGTTGTTGATCGTCGGAGGGCTGCTCGCGCCCTCGGCCGGCGAGGTCACCATCGGCGGGATACAGGTGACGAAGCCGTACACCGATCTCGGTTTCGTCTTCCAGGATCCCGCCCTCCTCGAATGGCGAACGGCGCTGAGGAACATCCTGCTTCAGGCGGAGGTTCGCGGGCTTGACAGAGACGCGGCACGCAGCCGGGCGGGGGAGCTGATGGCCTCGACGAAGCTGGCCGGGTTCGAGGATGCCTATCCCGGCGAGCTCTCGGGCGGCATGCGCTCGCGGGTCGCGTTGTGCCGAGCTCTGCTCCACGACCCACCGCTACTCCTGATGGACGAGCCGTTCGCCGCGCTCGATGCGCTCACGCGCGAGCAGATGAGCATCGACCTTCAGTCCATCTGGCTCCAGCACCGCAAGACCGTATTGTTCGTGACCCACAGCATCTCGGAGGCCGTCTTCCTGGCCGACAGGATCGTCGTCTTCTCGCCGCGTCCGGGCCGCATCCTCGACGTGCTGCAGGTGCGGATACCTCGGCCGAGGAAGCTCGACGACCACGAGTCACCGGAGTTCACGCAAGCGGTAGGACGGATCACCGATCTGCTGCGGAGCGAAGGCGTTCTCCAGGAATGAGGAGTCGACGATGACGGACCACAAGAGAACCGTGCGGCCCGACGACGTCGCCGCGCCGATGGGTCCCTACGTGCACGCGATCGCGGTATCGCCTGGAGCGGAGTGGCTGGTCGTCTCGGGACAGACCGGCGTCGACGAGTCCGGTGACGTTGTCGAGGGCGGAATCCGGACCCAGACGCGAGCGGTGTTCCGCAACATCGAGGGGGTACTCCGCGCCCAGGGGTATGGGTGGGGCGACGTCGTGAAACTCACGACCTACCTCACCGATCGGGAAGTCGTCGGGGATTTCCGTAGCACCCGCGACGAGCTGTTCGGCGGGTTCTTCCCGGACGGCGCGTTCCCGGCGAGCACGCTCGCGATCGTCCAGGGGCTCGCGAGTCCGGAGTTCCTCGTCGAGATTGAGACCCTTGCGGCACGGCGTCCGCCCACGACCGAGGCGAGTGGTAGCGGCCGGTGAAGGCCGCGCCGTTCCGGTATCTGGCGCCCGACAGCCTCGAGGAGGCCGTTTCGCTCCTCGCCGAGCATGGCGATGAAGCGAAAGCGCTCGCCGGCGGGCAGAGCCTCGTGCCGTTGATGGCGTTCCGCTTCGCGACACCATCCGTGCTCGTCGACCTGAATCGGATCGACGGCCTGGACCGGATCCGCATCGATGCCGACACGCTCGCGATGGGAGCCCTCGCCCGGCATCGCGACGTGGAGCTGACGGCCGGTCTCGAGGAGCGGTGCCCGATGATCCACGAGGCTGTCGGGTTGATCGGCCATGTGGCGATCCGCAACCGCGGGACCGTTGGCGGGAGCATCGCGCACGCCGATCCGGCCGCCGAGTGGCCGGGACTCCTGACGGCGCTCGACGGGGAAGTCGACGCGGTCGGCCCATCCGGACGTCGCACGATCCTCGCGGACGCTCTCTTCGATTCGTACTTCACGACCACACTGCGACAAGACGAGCTGATCACCGACGTGCGGGTCCGGCTTCCCGAAGGGAGGAGCGGCTCGGCGTTCGTAGAGCTGTCGCGTCGACACGGTGATTTCGCGATCGCCGGGGCGGGCGTGGTGCTGGGGTTCGATGACGAAGGCTCGATCGAGCGGGCTCGCGTCGCTTTGATCGGTGTCGGCGAACGCCCGATCCTGAGCCAGGCCGCCGAGCAGATCCTGCTCGCGAACGATGCGACCGACGAGGTCTTCGAGCTCGCCGCTACGGCGGCGGCGTCGCAGCTCGAGCCGATGTCAGACGTCCACGGGACCGCGGACTACCGCCGCCACCTTGCCTCGACGCTCACACAGAGAGCCCTTGCCACCGCACGAGATCGAGCCTTCCCGGAGCGGAACTGATGGCCGAGATCAGCGAGGTGTCGCTCACGGTGAACGGGCAGGCCGTCACCGGCCGCGTCGCGGCGAGGGTGACGCTGGCTGATCTCCTGCGCGATGAGCTGGGGCTCACCGGGACGCATCTCGGCTGTGAGCACGGGGTGTGCGGCGCCTGCACGATCATGCTCGATGGGCGTTCGGTGCGCTCGTGCCTGTTGTTCGCGGTACAGGCGGAGGGCCATCGGGTCGAGACGGTCGAGGGGCTCGCCGGTCCCCATGAGCCGCTGGACGAGATCCAAGAGGCGTTCTCGACCCATCACGCGCTCCAATGCGGGTTCTGCACGCCCGGGTTCCTGATGACGGTAAAGGAGTACCTCGCGGAGGACCCTCGGCCGGACGAGCGAGAGATCCGCGAGCGCCTTTCGGGCAACATCTGCCGGTGCACCGGCTATCAATCGATCGTCGAGGCGATCGTCTCGCTGATCGAGCGTTCCGCGGTCAGCCCGCGGAACGAAGAAGCTAGCTGACCCCCGCATCCTCCAGGAGCGTCCGCACGACGAGTGGCGACAAGGGGATTCGGCGGATGCGGACGCCGAGATCCCAGAGGGCATCTTCCACGGCGTTTGCGATCACCGCGGCTCCGGGGATCGCACCGCCCTCGCCGACGCCCTTGATCCCCCGCGGGTTCGCCGGCGAGGGGCTCTCGAGGTGCTCGAGCAGCACGGGCGGCACCTCACCCGATGTCGGCATGAGGTAGTCCGCGAGGGTCGCCGTTAGGATCTGCGCGTCCTCCGAGTAGACGATCTCTTCATACATCGCCCCGCCAACGCCTTGCGCGACGCCGCCGCGGATCTGCCCGTCGACGATCGTGGGGTTGATGACGGTGCCGCAGTCGTGGACGACGGCGTATCGAAGGATCGCGACTTCGCCCGTGTCGAGATCGACCTCGACGATCGCGGCGTGAACGCCGTTCGCCCACGTCACCGTCGGCGGTTCGAAGTATGACTCCACCGAGACGGGGTCGTTGAGCTCCGCTGCCCGCGCCGCCACGTCCGTGAGCCCGACACTCCGATCGCTCGCCCCGCGGACGTGCACGCGACCGTCGGTGATGACGAGATCTTCCGCCGCCGCCTCCAGCATCTCGCTCGCGAGATTGAGCGCCCGATCTCGGACCTCGATGGCGGCGTTCCCGATCGCGTTCCCGGCAACGACCGCGCTTCGGCTCGCGACCGTCCCCCACCCCTTCTCGAGTCCTTCCGTATCCCCGCCGACCACGTCGACCTCAGCCGGATCGACGCCGAGCTCGTCGGCGGCGATCTGGGAGAAGACCGTCTGGTGACCTTGTCCTTGGCTGGCGGCGCCCGTCTGGATGCCGATCCGTCCGTCGGCGTGGAGGGTGACGCGTGCGCCCTCGTATGGGCCGATCCCCGTGCCTTCGACGTATGCCGCGACGCCCACGCCGACCCTCTTGCGATCCCCTCCGCGGATACGCGCATCGCGATCGGCCGTGGCGTCGTCCCATCCCACGAGGGCGACCGCCCGGTCCAGGGTTTCTGGGTAGTCGCCGCTGTCGAGCACCATCGGCTCACCGTCGCGGTAGTCGATCCCGGTCGCGTACGGCAGGTCCTTGGGCGGCAATAGGTTTCGTCGGCGGAGCTCGACCCGGTCGATCCCGAGCCGGCGCGCGGCGACATCCATCGTCCGCTCGACGGCGAACACGGCTTCGGGGCGGCCGGCGCCGCGATACGGCGCGGTCGGGACCTTGTTGGTGATCACGCCGGTCGCCGTCGCGCGGAACGCCGGGACGCGGTACGGACCCATCAGGTGGGTCACCGTGTTGTAGGGGATCACGAGCCCGAGGGCGTTGAATGCGCCCGCGTCGACGGTGAACACATCCTGCATGGCGACGAGACGACCGTCCTCCGAGAAGCCGAGGGACACCGTGTGGTCCTGCTCTCGAGCATGGATCGCGCTCTGGAAGTGCTCGAGCCGGTCCTCGATCCACTTCACCGGGCGTCCCAGCCGCATCGCGAGCAGACCGACGAGCAGGTCTTCAGGGTAGAGAACGCCCTTGGTACCGAACCCACCGCCCACATCGGGCGCGATCACGCGGACGCGTTCCACGGGCAGACTGGCGACGTGGCTCATCGCCCGCTGCAGGGGGTGAGGGTTCTGTGTCGAGGACCAGAGCGTGAGGCGGTCGCCATCCATCGCCGCGACGGCGCCGCGCGTCTCGAGCGGCATGCCTGCCTGACGCTGCACTCCTATGTGCTCGGTGACCACCACGTCGGCCGAGGCGAGCGCTTGGTCGACGTCACCTTTCGCGACGGTGAACCGGACTGCGACGTTGTCATCCCAGCCCTCGTGGATCGCCGGAGCGCCGGGCGCGAGCGCCTCCTGCACGGACGCGAGGACCGGCAACGGCTCGAACGCCACGTCGATCCGCTCGAGCGCGTCTTCGGCGACGTACCGGCTCTCCGCCACGACGATCGCGAGCGCTTGTCCCGCGAACGTGACGCGGTCGGTCGCGAGCAGGGGCGGGAGCGACGGTCGCAAGTGCGGACGAAGTGATTCGATCACCTTGGACGGGGGCCGGTCCCAGAGGAACGGCGGCATCGGTCCCTCCGGGACGTCTCGCGCGGTCAGCACGTCCACGACGCCGGGCATCTCTCGGGCGCCGGCCGTGTCGATCCGCTCGATCATCGCGTGCGCGTGCGGGCTTCGCAGGAAGGCGACGTGAACCTGACCGGCCAGCGAGATGTCGGCCACGTAGCGGCCTTGGCCGCGGAGGAGTCGCTCGTCCTCCTTCCGCCGCAGCGACTGCCCGACCCAGCGCGTCATCCCGGTTCATCCTAGAATCTCGACTTCGAGATACTCTAACGGCCACCATCCGTTCGGACCAAAGTGAGCATGCCATGGCGTTCGAGATCGACCTGACCGGCAGGACGGCCTTAGTGACGGGAGCCGGCCGCGGCATCGGGCGGGCGATCGCGGTGGCATCCGCGACAGCCGGGGCCGACGTCATCGGAGTTGCGCGAACCGCTGCGGATCTCGACTCGTTGGGTCGTGAGCTCGCCGAGATCGGCGCAGGGTTCCTCGCGGTTCCCGCTGATCTGAGCGACGTCGAACGGATCCCGGGCGTCGTCGAGGAGGCGTGGGGATGGAAGGGCGCCGTCGACGTCCTGGTGAGTGCGGCCGGAGCGATCGTGCGCGTCGAACCTCCGGATGTCACGCCGGACCAGTGGGCCACGGTGTTCGACCTCAACGCACGCGGGACCTTCTTCGTGACCCAGGAGGTGGGACGACGGATGCTTGCCGGCGCAGGGGGCTCGATCGTGATGATCACGTCGATCGCCGGCGAGATCGTGACCCGTGCACCGGTCGTGTATCAGGCGAGCAAGGCGTCCGTGATCCAGATGACGCGCGCGTTCGCGGCGCGATGGGCCCCGTCGGTTCGCGTGAATGCGGTCGGCCCGGGCTACATCCGCACGAGCCTGAACAGCGAATGGCTCGATCGGGAGGAGAACCGCGATTACGTGGTCGGCCACACCCCGATGGGACGCGTCGGGACAACGGACGACGTCGTCGGGGCGGTGCTGTTCCTTGCTTCGGAGGCGAGCGGATTCATCACCGGGCAGCACCTTCGCGTGGACGGCGGCTGGAGCGTGCAGTAGGGCCGTTCGCATCGGCGTTGCCGACCCCCGAGCCTCGATCAACGACGTCGGACTCGCCCGACTCGAAGGAGATCAGCATCTTGCGCAGGAGGTCAGCGAGCTGACCCTTCTCTCGCTCGTTCAAGGAGGCGAGGAGGCGCCGCTCGTTCTCCGCGTGCGCGGCGACGGCGCGGTTGACGACCTTCAGGCCCTTGGGGGTGAGTGCGACCAGAAGGCTCCGCCGGTCGCTCGGTTCCGGGACGCGCCGTACATAGCCGAGCACGGTGAGTCGCTCGAGACGGTTGGTCATGGCACCGGAGGAGATCAACAGGGAGCTATACAACTGCGTCGGTGAGAGCGTGTGCGGCGGGCCTGCACGCCGCAACGCCGCGAGGACCCCGAACTGCGACTCGTTCAGGCCATGCTTCGCGAGCACCTCTTCCACCGCCCGCTCGAGGTACCGGGACAACCGCGACATCCGAGCGATGATGCCCATCGGCGACATATCGAGATCGGGCCGCTCGCGCGCCCATTGGTCGATGAGGTGGTCGACACGGTCCCGTTGCACGCGCGCATCGTACGCCGGGAGGGGAGCCCGACCAAGCCGGCGTGGTCGAGTTGACGAGCCCGTCCGGCTGAGGTATCTAAACGATAAGATATTTCGGAAGCTCCACTGGACGATTCTCGAGCCCTCTCGTCCGTACCGACCATGAGCCAGGGGATGTCGATGGAACGCGTCGGTTTCGCACTCGGGTACGACCCAGCGATGGACGTCCGAGACATGGCGTACTGGATGAGCGAAGCCGAGAAACGAGGCTTCGAGATCGGGTTCTTCTCGGAGACCATCGAGTTGATGCGCGATTCCGTCTCCGCGCTTTCGACGATCGGCCTGAGCACGGACACCATGAACCTGGGCTGCACCCAGATCGTTCGTCTGCGCACGCCACTCGTGATGGCGCAGACCGCCGCCGCGCTCGACGAGCTGATGGGGGGACGCCTCTTCCTCGCACCAGGGGCATGCACCTCGACGCACGCGAAACGCCATGGCCTCGCGCCCGCTGACCCGCCGACCGCGTTGCGCGAGTGGGTGGAGTCGATGCGTCTGATCCTGTCGTCGAAGGACCGGGTGTCCTATCACGGCGAGATCGTGAACTTCGACGACTGTCATCTGGGATTCGAGCCCGTCCGGCGTGAGATCCCGATGTTCCTGCCGGCGACGAGCAAGAAGGGCCTGCGCATGGCCGGGGAATTCGCCGACGGCGTGATCCTGAACGCGATCTGCTCCCCTGAGTACTCCGCGAACGCGATCGCGATCATCAAGCAGGCAGCCGAGGACTCGGGGCGCGACTTCAGTACGTTCGCCATCTACCAGTTGGTGAACTGCTCCGTCGAGGACGATCACGCGGCGGCCCTGGACGCGATCCGCTGGGAGGTGGCCAGCAAGCTCGATCCGATCCAGCTGCCGTTCATCGTGAAACCGAAGAAGGCCGTCGGGGAACCGTACATGCGTGAGGAGGACATCCCGATCTTCGAGGAGGCGTGGAACCGTGGAGGCAAGGAGGCGCTGATCGCCGCCGTCCCCGACTCCTACGTCGAGGGGATGACCGCGAGTGGCACCCCCGACGAGGTCCGAGAGCGCGTCCAGCGGTACCGTGACGCCGGCGTGCAGGTCCCGATCCTGCGACCCGCCGCGGCACACCAAGCCCAGCGGTTGCTCGACCTGTTCTCCGAGTAGGGCCCTTCCGATGGCTGGATGCGCCGCTAGGTTGTTCCGTCTGCCTCGGGCCCAGCGTCCCCTCGCGCCGACGTCAGCCCGGCGACGCCCCCGTCGGGGGCGACGATGACTCCGTAGTCGCGCTCGGCCGCTTCGCTCGAGACGAGCCCCTCCGCGACGTCCTCCGCAACCTCGTGCGGGTCACGTTCCATCGGGTCGAAGAACCCACCACCCCCGGGGAGCTCGAGCGTAAATCGCGTACCGGCGTCGAGTCGGAGAGAGAGCTTGGGGTTCGGCCGGTCGCCGGTCGACGTCGAGAACCCTCCGTACGCGCCCTCCCGGCCGCCGAGGTACCCCTCGGCGGCGAACTTCATCCGATCCGAAAGCGACGACACGATGAATGGCTCGCCCGTGCGGACCTCGACCTCGATCGCCTGGCCGAGGCCGCCACGGAACTTCCCGGGTCCCCCCGAATCGGGCCGCAGCTCCTTCCGTCGGATCACGAGTGGCGATGTGGTCTCGATCACCTCGACGGGCGCGGTGGCGATCCCGCTCGGGAAGCTGTGGCATGACAACCCGTCCTTCGTCGGCCGAGCGCCCATGCCGCCTGCGGCGAAGAAGACGGTGATGAATCGGTCCGCGCCTGCTCCTCGCACCGTGGTGAGCCACACGTTGCCGGCACCCTCAGCGATGACCCGCATCGGGATGATCTGCGCGAGTGCACCGAGGACCGCGTGCGGGAGGAAGTGCCCCACGATGTGGCGAGCGGCCACGGCGGCCGGCCACCGCGGGTTCAAGATCGAGCCCACGGGCGCCGTCACGTGGACCGGCCGGAAGCTCCCGTCGTTGTGGGGAACGTCCGGCGAGATCGTGCACTTCAGCGCGTAGCTGGTGTACGCCGCCGTGTAGTTCAGGACCACGTTCATCCCGCGGGCGACCTGTCCTGAGCTCCCGTCGTAGTCGACCGTCACCTCGTCGCCGGCGATCTCCACGGCGCACGCGATCGTGATCGGGTCGTCCAGACCGTCGGTATGGATCGTGTGCCGGTAGACGCCGTCGGGCAGCTCGGCGATCGCGGTCCGAAGCGCCCGTTCGGAGCGGCCCATGATCTCGGAGCCGAGCTCGTCGAGATCCTCGAGCCCGAAGTCTTCGAGGTATTCGAGCAGGCGATCCACGCCCACCTGGTTCCCGGCGACCTGAGCGTGGACGTCCCCGAGCACCTCGAACGGAGCTCGGACGTTCGCGGCGAGGATGCGGAGCAGTTCCTCGTTCTGCGCGCCGCCGTCGTAGAGCTTGGTGATGGGGATCAGCAGTCCCTCCTCGAAGACTTCGCTCGCGTCTGCGGAGAGTCCCCGTCCGCCGATGTCCATGGCGTGGCACGTGTTCCCGAAGAAACCGATCACCCGATCGCGGTTGAACACCGGGGTAACGACGGAGAGGTCGTTCAGCTGACCCGAGGTCTGCCAGGGATCGTTCGTGATCAGGACATCGCCGGGCTTCAGCGAAGCGATCGGGAAGACCCCGAGGAAATGGTGCATCGCCGTGGCGAGCGAGTTGATGTGGCCCGGCGTTCCGGTGACGGCCTGGCTCAGCATGCGGCCCTTCGCATCGAACACGGCCGCGGACAGGTCGCCGGACTCTCGAACGATCGGCGTGAACGACGTTCGTTGCAACGCCGCCGCCTGCTCGTTCGTCACGGTGATCAGGCGGCTCCAGAGGATCTCGAGGGTGACGGGGTCGAGGAAGCCATCCTCTCGGAGGGAGGTCACGGGATCTCGACCACCAGGTTGCCGACCTCGTCGACGGTGACGACCGCCCCGGGACCGATCACCATCGTGGACTCCCGTTCCTCCAGCACCGCCGGACCATGGATGGTCGCACCTGCCCCGACGCTGTATCGGTCGTAGACGTCGGTCTCCGTGAACCCCGTCTCGGCGAACCACACGCTCCGCGTGCCCTTGCGACCACTCTCAGCCTCGCCGCGTTCGATCCGAACGTCGATCTCAGGCAACGGTCCGAGCACCCGCACCCGCCACGTCATGACCTCGGACTCGACGCCGGGCGGGCGGCGGCCGTAGAGCCCGACGTACGCCTGACCGAACGCCGTCTCGACCTGGGATGCGGGGTCGCCGGAGTCCAGATCGGTCCCGAGCTCGACCGTGACCGCGTCCCCTTGTCCGCGATGACGGACGTCGACCGCGAGCTCGATGCGCACATCCGGGGGGTCGACACCTGTCTCGCGCAGAAGGGCGGTCCCTTCCCTGGTGAGCCCATCGAGCATGTCGCGGATCTCAGCCCACGCGATATCGGACAGGAGGCTCGGCAGGCTCCGGGCGAACTCGAACCCAGGGTTCGCGGTCAGCATGCCGAACGCCGAGGCCACGCCCGCATTCCGCGGGAAGATCAGGGTCCTGATCCCGAGCGTCCGCGCGACGCCCCAGGCGTGCACCGGTCCCGCGCCGCCGGTCGCGACCAGCGCGAACCGCCGCAGGTCACGCCCCCGCTCGATGGCGTGGATCCTCGCCGCGCTCGCCATGTTCTCGTTCACCACGCGGTGGATCGCGGCAGCGGTGTCGACCGCCGTCATGCCCAGCTCCTCGCCGAGCCGCTCCATCACCGCGCTCGCCCGCTCCATCTCGAGGCGCATCGCGCCTCCGAGGAAGAACTCCGGATCGAGGTAGCCGAGCAGGAGGTCGGCGTCGGTCACGGTCGGTTCGGTGCCGCCGAGGTCGTAGCTCGCCGGACCCGGGTGGGCGCCTGTGCTGTCGGGACCGACATTCGGCGTCCCGAACGGCCCGACATGGGCGATGGACCCCCCGCCGGCACCGATCTCGATCAGGTCGATCACCGGGACTCGCAGGGGCAATCCGCTTCCCTTTGTGAACCGATAGACCCGAGCGGCCTCGAACTCGCGCGCGACCATCGGCACGCCGTCCTCGATGAGGCAAGCCTTCGCCGTCGTCCCGCCCATGTCGAACGCGAGGACGTCTCGGTGCCCGCTCCTCGCGCCCCAGTACCCAGCGGACAGGGCGCCCGCTGCAGGCCCGGACTCGAGGAGTCGCACCGGATACCGGCGGGCCGTCTCCACGCCGGCGAGCCCTCCGCCGCCGGTCGAGAGCATGATGCGGAGCGGCGTTCGCAGCCCGAGGCTCCGGAACCGTTTCTCCAGCATCTCGAGGTACCGGTCGACCAGTGGGAGCACATAGGCATTCGCGTTGACCGTCGACGTGCGGGTGTACTCACCGACCTCGGGAGACACGTCCGAAGAGATCGATACGCGCACGTCGGGAAGGAGCTCACGGAAGGCCTCGGCGACCTGCCGTTCATGGACCGGGTTGCGATAGGCATGCAGAAGGCAGACGGCAAGCGCCTGCACACCCTCGCGTTCGATCTCGGGCGCAAGTGCCTCGAGCTGCGCGGTGTCGAGAGGTGTGTCGATGGTCCCGTCGGCGAGAATCCGTTCGTCGATCTCCCATCGAAGACGGCGCGGGACGAGTGGCTCGGGCAGCTCGATGAACAGGTCGTACAGCGCATACCGAAGCTCCCGCCGGATCGTGATCGTGTCTTTGAAGCCGCGAGTCGTGACGAGCCCGGTCGTCGCGCCCTTGCGTTCGATCAACGCGTTCGAGACCAACGTCGTGCCGTGGACGATCTCGCGGATCGTTTCGGGCGCGTACCGTTCGAGCAGCTGCGTGACGCCGGTCTCGACGGCGCCGGACGGATCGTCGGGTGTCGTAAGGACCTTCCCCGTCTCGGCGATCCGACCGTCGACCACCAGGACGAGGTCGGTGAACGTGCCCCCGATGTCCACGGCGATCCGCGCAGACCCCGTCGGGGACGCGCCGGCGGCGGTGTCATCTCTCAACGTCGAGATACTATGTCAGACTCCATCGGCCCGGCGAACCGCGAAGGAGCGGCTCTGGCGCTGCCGCCCGAGAGACCAACCACGAGTCGTCCGACGGTACCCGACGGCGGGAGCGTCGCATCGTCGTCCGTATGCTGGGCGACGTGAACGATCGCTTCCTGCGCGCGTTGCGCTGCGAGCCCGTGGACCGCACGCCCGTGTGGTTCATGCGCCAGGCCGGGCGCTACCTGCCCGAATACCGCGAGCTCCGTGGCGAGCGCGACATCCTCGAGACCTGTCGCGACCCGGAGCTGGCCGTCGAGATCACGCTCCAGCCGCTCCGCCGGATGCCACTCGACGCGGCGGTCGTGTTCAGCGACATCATGGTCCCGCTCGCGGCGATCGGGATCGGCGTTCGCATCGAGCCCGGGACGGGGCCCGTCGTCGACGAGCCCATCCGGTCCGCACGCGACCTCGACCGGCTCCGCCCGCTCGAGCCGGAGATCGACGAGCCGTACCTGCTCGAGACGATCCGGCTGCTCCGGAAGGAGCTGGAGGTGCCCTTGATCGGGTTCGCCGGCGCGCCGTTCACACTCGCGAGCTACCTCGTCGAGGGCGGCCCGTCTCGCGACCACGCGCGGACGAAGGCGCTGCTGCACGAGGACCCGACGACGTGGGGAACACTGATGGATCGCCTCGCGGAGATCGTCCGCACGCACCTGCGCGTGCAGGTGGAGGCCGGCGCGCAGGCGGTGCAGGTGTTCGACAGCTGGGTCGGTGCGCTCGACCCGACCGACTATGAGCGGTCGGTGCTCCCGTTCCTCCGGCCGGTGTTCGAGGAGCTCGGTGCTCCGGCGATCCACTTCGGCGTCGGGACGGGCGAGCTGCTCGGCCTCATGCGGACCGCGGGAGGCGACGCGATCGGGGTCGACTGGCGTGTGCCGCTCGACGCGGCGTGGGAGCGGATCGGCTTCGATCGCGCGATCCAGGGGAACCTCGATCCGGCCGTCTCCACCGCGTCCTGGGATGCGGTCGAGCGGAAGGCCGTCGAGGTGCTCGGCCGCGCCGCGATGCGCGACGGGCACGTCTTCAACCTCGGGCACGGCGTCCTTCCGGATACGCCGGTTGACAACCTCGTGCGGCTCGTCGACCTGGTGCACGAGCGGACGTCGAGGGCGGGATGACCGCGCCGATCGGAGTGCTCGTGATGGCCTACGGGACCGCGAACGGGCCCGACGACGTCGAGCGGTACTACACGGACATCCGTGGTGGTCGTCCCCCGGCGCCCGAACATCTCGAGGAGCTGAAGGCCCGCTACGCGGCGATCGGCAACCGGTTCCCGCTGCTCGAGATCACGCGCCAGCAGGCCGCGAGCCTCGAGCGCGAGCTCAACGCCGACGGGGGCGAGACCTTCCGCGCGTATCTCGGCATGAAGCACTCGCCGCCGTTCGTCGCCCAGGCCGTCGAGGCGATGCGGGCCGAGGGGATCGAGCGCGCCGTCGGCATCGTCATGGCTCCGCACTGGTCCGGGATGTCCGTCGAGACCTACATCGAACGCGTCGCGGCCGCCGGCGAAGGCCCGCCTCGGTTCACGTTCGTGCGCAGCTACCACGACCATCCGCTGTTCGTCGAGCTGCTCGCGAGCCGGGTCGCGCACGCGCTCGGAACGCTCGGACCCGCCGAGCGCGAGGGCGCGGCGGTGATCTTCTCGGCGCACAGCCTTCCGGTGCGCACGCTCGAGGACGGCTCGCAACGCTGCAAGCACTGCACGTCGTGTGCGGCTTCCTGCCGATACCGCGACGCGCTCCAGGAGACGGCCGACCTCGTCGCGAAGGAGCTCGACCTCGCGCATCACCAAGTCGCATGGCAGAGCGCCGGCCGGACGGCGGACGCATGGTGGGGACCGCCGATCGAGGACGTGATGGGCGAGCTCGCGGGGCAGGGACATCCCGCCGTCGTGGTCTGCTCGGCGGGGTTCGTCGCCGACCACCTCGAGATCCTGTACGACCTCGACGTCGAGGCCCGTGGGATCGCCGAAGAGGCGGGCATCCACTTCGCTCGTACCGAGATGCCGAACACCGACCCCGCGTTCGTGAAGCTGCTCGCGACCGTCGTGCGCGAGCACCTCGACGCCGAACCGGGATGACCGACCGCGTCGTCGTCGTCGGCGGGGGCGTCGCGGGTCTGGCCACCGCGTACCGCCTCGTTCGCGCACGCCCGGATCTCGACCTGACCGTTCTCGAAAGCGCGCCGGTGCCCGGCGGCCGCCTGACCTCGGTTCCCGTCGGCGACCTCGAGCTCGACGCCGGTCCCGATTCGTTCGTCGCACGCAAGCCGTGGGCCGTGGACCTGTGCCGGGAGCTCGGCCTCGCGCTCGTCGAGCCGGCCACCTCGGGCGCGTACGTCTGGACCGATCGCGGACTCGCCGCGATGCCGCCCATCGCGCTCGGCGTGCCGGCGGAGGTGGACGGTCTCGTTCGCTGGCGCGGACTGTCTCGTCTCGGACGGGCGCGTGCCCTCGCCGACCTGATCCGCAAGCCGAGGCCGCGCCAGGAAGAGGAATCGCTCGGCGCACTCCTGCGTCGCCGGCTCGGCAACGAGGCGACCGATCTGCTGGTCGCTCCGCTCCTGGCCGGCCTGTATGCGGGCGACGTCGACCGTCTGGGTGTCCGCTCCACCTTCCCGGAGCTCGCCGGCTGGGAACGCGACTTCGGTGGCTTGATCCGAGGCGCGAAGGCCGCGCTCCGGGCGGCGAAGGGCGCCGGACCGATCTTCCTCCGCCCGGCCGACGGCGTGCCGAGCCTGCCGCGCGCGCTCGTCGAGGCGGTCGGCCCGGGTCGCGTGCGGACCGGGACGCCCGTCACCACCGTCGCGGCCGAGGGGACGGGCTACGTTGTGCGAGCCGGCGCGCTCGAGGTCTCGGCGAACGCCGTCGTCCTCGCGACGCCGGCGTTCACCTCGAGCCGGCTCCTGTCCGAGGTCGCATCGGCCGCGAGTGCGCGGCTGAACGAGATCCCGTACGTCTCGACGGGCGTGGTGCACCTCGTGTACGCGGAGGGGACGGCCGATGCGCTCCCGCAGGCGACCGGCTTCGTCGTTCCGCGAGGCAAGGCACCGATGACCGCGGCGACGTTCCTCTCGCGGAAGTGGCCGGAGCCGTCGTTCGGCACTCGGGCGGTCGTGCGCTGCTTCGTCGGCGCCGCCGGGTTCGAGGACGTGCTCGACGCGCCGGACGAGGACATCGTCGGCGCGGTGTGTCGTCACCTCGCCGCGGCGCTCCCGCTCCCGGCGCACCCGGTCGCCTCGGCCGTCGTCCGCTGGCCGCGCTCGATGCCGCAGTACGAGGTCGGGCACCTCGAGCGCGTCGCGGAGATCGAGGCCTCGCTTCCGCCGGGTATCTTCGTGGGCGGGAACGCGTACCACGGCGTCGGGGTGGCCGACGCGGTGCGGGGTGCGAACGACGTGGCCGAGCGTGTGCTCGCCCACCTCGCCGGGCGGAGGGAAGGCAGGGAACGCGGCATGGAGGACCGAACCGAGCGGGTGCGATGACCGAGACCCTCTACGCGCTCTACACCTGCTTCAAGGCATCGCCCGGCTTCCGCGAGCTCGATGTGGACGACGCCGCGCAGGAGGTCGAGAACCTCTTCAAGGAGTGGACCGACCTCACGGTTCGCGGGTGTGTACTCGACCGCCGGCTTCCGCGCCGACACCGACCTGATGCTGTGGTTCGTCGGCCCCTCGCCGGACTCGCGTGCAGGACGCGCTCGTCGCGTTCGGCCGGACGGAAGCCGGCCGACGGCTCGATCGGTCGTGGACCTTCATGGGTGTCGTCAAGCCGGCCGAGTTCACGGCGGATCACGCTCCGGCGTTCGCCAAGGGCGAGGCCCCACGGAAGTACCTGTGCGTCTACCCGTTCGTGCGGACGCCGGAGTGGTACCTCCTGCCGCCCGAGGAGCGTTCCGCGTTGCTTCGCGAGCACGGCGAGATCGGCCGGGAGTTCCCCGATGTCCTCGCGAACACGACGAGTGCGTTCGGGATCAACGACTGGGAGTGGATCCTCGCGTTCGAGGCGGACGAGCTCGACCGCATCGTCGACTGCATCCGGCGGCTGCGAGAAGCGGAGGCCCGCCGGTTCACGAAGGAAGAGGTTCCGTTCGTGACCGGGATCCGAAAGGACGTCCGGGCCGCGTTCGAGGACCTGGTCTAGAGGCCGCGCCCGCTGCCTCGTCGGAGCCGGCTGAGCCAAATGGCCGCGTACGCCTCGGGTTGTTCGTCCTGCCAGGACTTGGTGCGCGTCCCCCACCCGTGCCGAGCTCGGAAGAGGAGGAGCGCGAACCCTCCGACGACGACGACCCAGAAGATCAGCCACCAGAACACGCGTACCCTCCTCCTGCCTCAGTGTACGCGCCGCTTCCGCACGGCGAGATAATGGAGCGAACCCGGACCCGGAGGTGTGAACCATGGCGAAGGCGAAGGACAAGGGCGCCGAGAAGAACGTGAAGCGGACCGCGCAGAAATCCATCAAGGAGAAGCGCGCCGCGAAGAAGGCGAAGAAGCAGGCCGGCAGGACGTCCGAGTAGGTCGTGTTCGAAGATCTGCTGCGCGGTTGGGACGGCGAGGAGGTCGCGCTCCGCTACCACGCGCCGACCGAGACGTGGATGTTCATCTGCGTGCAGTCGACCGTCCTCGGACCGGCCGCGGGCGGCACCCGGCTGAAGGTCTATCCGGACCCGGCCGACGCGCTGCGAGACGGGCTGCGCCTCGCGGCGGCCATGACGAGCAAGAACGCCATCGCCGACCTCCCGCTCGGCGGAGGCAAGGCGGTCCTCGCGGTTCCCGAACTCCCGAGCGGTGAGGCTCGCAGAGCCCTGCTCCTTCGCTACGGCGACCTGCTCGAGTCGCTCCACGGGGCGTACTGGACCGCCTGCGACATGAACACGGCGCCTTCCGACATGGACGTGATCGCCGAACGGTGCTCGTACGTGTTCGCCCGGACCGAGGCGAACGGCGGCTCGGGAACCTCGGCTCCGGCGACCGCCGACGGCGTGTTCGTCGGGATCCGCGCGAGCGCGGCGCACGCCTTCGGATCCGAAGACCTCGAGGGGCGGACCGTCGCGATCCAGGGTGTCGGCGCCGTCGGCGCGGTGCTCGCCCGTCAGCTGAAGGACGCCGGCGCTCGGCTCGTCCTCTCCGACGTCGACGAGGTGCGGGCGAAGGAGCTCGCGGCCGAGCTCGGTGCCGACGTGGTCGGCGCGGACGAGGCGATCGACGATCGAGTGCGACGTCTTCTCGCCGTGCGCGATCGGCGGCGTGCTTTCGGCCGAGACGATCCCGCGCCTGCGGTGCGCGATCGTCGCCGGCGCGGCGAACAACCAGCTCTCCGAACCGCAGGACGCCGAACGCCTGGCCGAACGCGGCATCCTGTACGCGCCGGACTACGTGGTCAACGCGGGTGGCATCATCCACCTGGCGGCGCTCGAGATGCTCGGCGAGGACCACGCGCGGCGGGACGAGCGGATCGCCGGGATCGCCGGCACGCTGACCGAGGTCTACCGGATCGCGGACGCCGAGGGGATCTCGACGGAGCGAGCGGCCGAGCGGATGGCGCAGACGCGGCTCGAGGAAGGAAGGCGATGATGGCGCGGGACCTCGCGGCGATGGAATGCGTTCCGTGCAAGGGCGGGATCCCGCCGTTCACGCGCGAGCAGATCGAGACCTACCTCGCGGACCTCGGCAACGACTGGCGTGTCGTGGACGATCACCATCTCGAGAAGGAGTACGCGTTCAAGAACTTCCGGGAGGCGCTCGACTTCACGAACCGGGTGGGCGAGCTCGCCGAGGAGCTCGGCCATCACCCGGACATCCACCTCGCGTGGGGCAAGGTGAAGCTCACGGTCTGGACGCACAAGATCGACGGTCTGCACGAGTCCGACTTCGTCTTCGCGGCCAAAGCCGACCGCGTCCTGTGACCGTGCGCTTCACCAGGTCGTGATCTAGGCCTTCGACTCGACCAGGCCGAGCTCGCGGAGCGTCTCCCACGGCATCACGTGGCAGTACGGCTCGTGCCCGTTCTTGTCGTAGTAGCGCTGGTGGTAGTCCTCGGCCCGATAGAACGGTCCGGCGGGGACGATCTCGGTCGCGATCGGCCGGCCGATCCGCGCCTGCGCCTTCTCGCGCGAGGCCTCCGCGGCCCGCTGCTGCTCGTCCGAGCTCGTGAAGATCGCGCTCCGGTACTGGTCGCCGACGTCCGGTCCCTGGCGGTTGACCTGGGTCGGGTCGTGCATCGCCCAGAACACCTCCAGCAGCTGGTCGAAGGTCACAACGGCGGGGTCGAACTCGACCTTCAGCACCTCGGCGTGACCCGTGGTGTGCGCGCACACCTCTCGGTAGGTCGGGTTCTCGGTGTGGCCGCCGGCGTAGCCGACCTCGGTGGCGACGACCCCGGGGACGCGCTCGAAGACGTACTCGACGCCCCAGAAGCAGCCGGCGCCGAAGGTGGTGGTCTCGGTGGTCATGACGGACATCCCTCCTTGGGTGGGTTCACCTGCGTGTCCATCCCTTGCAACCCTACTCGGGCCGATTCAGTTCCCGAACGCCAGCCGGACGGCGAAGGCCGCGATCAGGAGGTTCCCGACCAGGGCCGTCGCCACGCGGGCTCGGTCGGAGAGGCGGTGGTGAAGGACGGCGCCGGTCCCGGCGAGCAGGAGCTGCCACGACGCGCTCGCGATGCCCGCTCCGGCCGCGAAGAGCGCCTTGTCCGCGCCCGACCCCAGGGTGTCGGGGCCGAGCCCGAGGATCAGGGCCGCGAAGTAGGTCACCGTCATCGGGTTCACGAGGGTAAGCGCGAGGAACGACCCGTAGGTCCGGAGCGGGCCATCGGCGCCTCCTCGCGGCCCCGTCGGCGTCCGCGGGCCGGAGCAGGCGCCAGGTCCGGTAGACGACGATCGCCGCGAGCACCCCGGCGCTGACCAGCTCGATCGTCCGCTGGTGGGGCTCGATCACGGACGCGACGGCGGTGCCGGCGAGCACGGCGACGGAGGCGTACAGAAGGTCGGCGCTGGCAGCCCCCAACGCCGCCGGTGCGGCGGCGGCGAAGCCTCGTCGCATCGCGAGGTCGACGATGAGGACGGCGATCGCGCCGACGGGGACGGCGATCCCCAGCCCCGCGAGGGCGCCCTCGGCGAACGCGCGCATCAGCCGGTTACTGGAGGCAGAACTCGTTGCCTTCGGGATCCTGCATGACGATCCAGAACTCGCCGCGCTCGTTCGCTTCGCGCTGGCGGGTCGCCCCGAGCGCCTCGACGCGGTCCGCCTCCTCCTTGACGCGCGCGGTCCGCTCGTCGCCCTTCAGCTCCCCGCCGACGTTGACGTCGAGGTGGACCCGGTTCTTCGCCGTCTTCCCCTCGGGGACGCGCTGGAAGAAGATCCGCGGTCGTTTGCCCTCGGGGTCGATCAACGCGCCCCAGCCGTCCCACTGGTCCTCCGGGATGCCGTGGTCTCGGGCGAAGTCCTCCCACGTCGCGAAGCCGGGCGGCGGCGGTTGCACCTGATAGCCGGGCAGCGCCTGCTCCCAGAACGCCACCAGACGCGAGACGTCGTTCGCGTCGAACACGATCTGCAGCTCCGGTCCCATATCCGGAGGCTACCGAACCTTCCGGTTCAGGACGAGAGCCACTCGGCCGCGTCCTTCGCGTGGTACGTGAGGACGAGGTCGGCGCCCGCGCGTCGGATCGACGTGAGGATCTCGAGGACGGCCTTGCGCTCGTCGAGCCAGCCGTTCGCGGCGGCGGCCTTGACCATCGCGTACTCGCCCGAGACGTTGTAGGCGGCGACGGGGAAGCGGGTCGCGTCCTTGGCCCGCCGGATCACGTCGAGGTACGGGAGCGCCGGCTTGATCATCACGATGTCGGCGCCCTGCTCGATGTCGGCGACGATCTCGCGGATCGCCTCGTCGGCGTTCGGCGGATCCATCTGGTAGCCCGTGCGGTCGCCGAACTGTGGCGCGCACTCGGCCGCGTCGCGGAACGGGCCATAGAACGTGGACGCGAACTTCGCCGCGTACGCGAGGATGCCAACCGACGTCGAACTCGCCATCGTCGAGCGCGTCGCGGATCGCGGCGACCTGTCCGTCCATCATCCCGCTCGGTCCGAGCATGTGCGCGCCGGCCTCGGCCTGCGCGAGGGCGATCCGCCGGTAGCGCTCGAGCGTCTCGTCGTTGTCGACGTTCCCGTCGTCGTCCAGCACCCCGCAATGCCCGTGATCGGTGTACTCGTCCAGACAGAGGTCGGCGATCACGACGTGTTCGTCGCCGAGCTCGGCACGGAGCGTCCGAAGGGCCATCTGCGAGATGCCGTCGGGGTTCCACGCCTCGGAGCCCTCGGCGTCCTTGCGCTCGGGGACGCCGAACAGGACGAACGCGAGGACGCCCCGGCTCGCGATCTCGGTGGCCTCTTTCCGCAAGGACTCGAGCGTGTGCTGGAACTGTCCGGGCATCGACGAGATCGGTACGGGATCCGACACGCCCTCTTTCACGAACAGCGGCGCGACCAGATGGCGGGGCGAGAGCTCGGTCTCGCGCACGAGCGAGCGGAGCGCGGGGGTTCGGCGCATCCGTCGCGGGCGCTGCCTGGGGAAGCCGGCCATGGCGCCGATTCTAGGGCGCGTCGGCCCGGGTGAGCTCCCGGCCGCAGTGCCCGCAGACCTCGGCGCCTTCGGGGACGGGGAGCCGACAGTGGGGGCAGCCGGTGCCGCTGAACAGGCCGGCGTTCTCGAGCATCCGCCGGATCGCGGCGATGTTGAACGCCATCCAGAAGAACGCGACGACCAAGCTCATCAGTAAGGGCCAGGTAGAGCGCGAAGACGAGTCCTTCAGCCATGCCGGCATCCTACGACCGCGCACGGCTCCTGGGAGCGAGCGCGCGCTCGACGGCCTCGACGAGGCCCTTGACCGTGTGCGGGTTCGCGACGGCGTGGACGGTGAGGCCGTGCGCGCGCGCCTCCCGGGCGGTCACCGGCCCGATGCAGACGACCTTCGGGGCGCCCTTCACGGTTCCGAGCGCGCGGACGAAGCCTCGGACGGTGGAGGCGCTCGTGAAGGTGACGGCGTCGACCCGTCCTTCTCGAAGCGCCGCGCGAGCCTCGGCCGGCAGCGAGCGTGGCATGCGCGTCTTGTAGGCATCGACACGCGTCGGGGTCCATCCCTTCTTGGCGAGCGCGTCCTCGAGGCCCTCGGGCGCGATGTCGGCGCGAGCACACAGGACGTGACCCGCGCCTCGCGGGAACGCGCGCGCGAGACCTTCGGTGGTGAAGGTCCTCGGCACGAGGTCGGGCTCGCGCCGCGCCCATCGTCGGAACGCCTCGCGAGTGCCGTCGCCGATCGCGGCGACCTTCGCGCGAACCTCGCGGGGACGCAGGTGCTCGGCGAGGACGTCGATCGTCCGCGGGCTCGTGAGCGTGATCCATGCGAAGCGGCCATCGGCCAGATCGTTCAGCGCTCGGGTCAGTGCCGCGCTGCGCGCCGGGACGATCTCGATGGCGGGGGCCTCGATCGCGGTCGCGCCGCGACGTTCTAGCGCGCGGACGAGTTCGCCGGCTTGCTCTCGCGGCCGCGTCACGAGGATCGTCCGGCCCGCGAGCGGTTTCACGGTCGAACCACCGAGAGGATCTCGTCGGCGCCGCCCGCCGCGAGGTCGAGCCTGGCGAGCTCGGCGACCTCCTCGGGCGTCGGCGCCTCGACCTCGGCGCGGGCGTAGCGGCCTCCGTCGGGTGTCAGCACGATCGCGACCATCCGCATCGCGCCCTCGATGCGCTCGGCGAACGCTCCGAGCGGCAACGCGCAGCCGCCCCCGAGGGCTCCCATCAGGATCCGTTCCGCGGTCAGCGCCTCGCGGCTCGGGGCGTGCTCGATCGCGGCGAGCGCCGAGATCGTCGCCTCGTCGTCCGCGCGAGCCTGGACGGCAAGGCATCCCTGACCGGGCGCCGGCACCATCTCCGAGATCGCCATCGGCGCGACGTGCTCGGGGACGATGCCGAGCCGCAACAATCCCGCTGCCGCGAGCACGAGCGCGTCGGCCTCGCCGTCGGCGAGCTTGCGCAGACGCGTGTCGACGTTGCCGCGCAGGTCCTTCAGGAACACGTCCGGGCGCCACCGGAACACCTGCGCCTGCCGCCTGAGGCTCGACGTGCCGACGCGGGCGCCGGGGCGCAGCTGCCCGTCCCGCGTAACGAGGACGTCGAGCGGGCTGGCGCGCTCGGGAACCGCCGCGATCACCACGCCGGCGTCGTCAACCGCCGGTAGGTCCTTCGCCGAGTGGACCGCGATGTCGACCTCGCCGTCCCGGAGCGCCCGGACGATCTCGGCGACGAACAGCCCTTTCACGCCCGCGGGGTCGGTCGACGGGTCCGCACCTCGGTCGCCCGATGTCGTCATGGGAACGAGCTCGGTCTCGATGCCGTTCGCGGCGAGCGCGGTGGCGATCTCGTTCGCCTGGGCCAGCGCGAGGTTGGAGCGCCGGGTCCCGAGCCGGAGCTTCACTCGGACCCGAGGACGAGGATGGCCATGGGCCCGGGATTCTACGCAGCGAGCCGAACCGCGGTTCTGCCGCGTAGCATCTGCGGCCATCGCCGCATGGGTCGGGAGGACGTGATGGAACGGGGAAGGGCGCGCGATCTCGGCGTCGTGATCGGGACCTATCCGACCGGCCCGCTCAACGCGATCACCGACGTCGAGGGTGTGCGGGTCGGCCACGCGACCGTGGTGCGCGACCCGAACCCCGACGGGCGCGGCGCGGTTCGCACGGGCGTCACCGCGATCTTCCCGCACGAGGGCCTCCCGTGGCGCGAGCGCGTGTACGCGGGCACGCACGTGCTGAACGGCTACGGAGAGATGATCGGCTCCAACCAGATCGCCGAGTGGGGACTCCTGCACTCGCCGATCGTGCTGACCAGCTCGCTCGCGATCGGGCGCGCGTACGATGCGACGGTCCGGTGGCGGGCCGAGCGTCACGGCGTCGTCGTGAACGAGGGCGGCGACATGCCCGTCGTCGCCGAGTGCGACGACTCGAGCCTGAACGACGTCACCACGTTCCCCCTCTCGGAGGCCGACGTGTTCGAGGCGCTGGATTCGGCAACGACGGGTCCGGTGGTCGAGGGGTGCGTGGGCGCCGGGACCGGTACGCAGTGCATGGACTTCAAAGGTGGGATCGGCACGTCGTCGCGTCTCATCCCCGGCGGTTTCACCGTCGGCGTCCTCGTCCTGACGAACTTCGGCGAGCGCGAGCTGCTCCGCATCGACGGCGTGCCGGTCGGGCGCGAGATCACCGACCTGATGCCGGTGGAGAACGGTGAGGGGTCGTGCATCGTGGTCATCTCGACCGATGCCCCGGCGTTGCCCCACCAGTGCCGTCGGCTCGCGGTCCGCGGCGCCCTCGGCCTCGCCCGCTGCGGCACGACCGGCCACAACGGTTCGGGAGAGCTGATGATCGCGTTCTCGACGGCGAACCGGATCCCGTTGAACACCGCGGACGGACTGATCGACGTTCGAGCGGTGCTGGACGGCGCGGCCTACGGATCCACCGCTCCGACCAACGATCTCTTCGCGGCTACGATCGAAGCCGTCGAGGAGGCCGTCGCCAATGCGTTGTTCATGGCGACGACGACCGTCGGCCGCGACGGCAACGTCCTCCACGCGCTGCCCATCGATCGGACGCTGGAGATCCTTGCGAGGTACGGGCGTCCGGCGCGCTAGACGACTGCCCGCTACGTCGCGAACCGAGATGGGTCGAACGGTGCCGGGTCGAACGGTGGGGTCTCGCCGAGCACCATCGCGGCGGCGAGCTCCGCGCTGCCGGCGCCGATGATGACGCCCTCGGAGCCGTGACCGGAGGCGACGAACAACCCCTCCCGCAGCCATCCGATCAGCGGGCGCTCGTCGGGCGAGACCGGACGAACGCCAGACCACGTCGCGATGATCGGGGCGTCGGCGAGCGCGGGCAGCAGCCGCGCCGCTTCCGTCGCGATCGTCCTCGGCACCTCGAGGTCGTACGTGTCTGCCGAGAACGACGGCTCCCGTGAGGTGCCGGTCAGGATCGAGCCGTCCGGTGCGGGCTGGATCATCGGGGAGACCTCGCGCGCGTGCACTCCCTCGCCGAACTCGCGCATCGACACGACGAGCGATCCGGGCTCGGCGGCGATGGCCGGTTCCTGGCCTTTCAGCAGGCGCCGCGCGCCGCTCTGGATCCAGTGGCGGATCAGGGGTTGTTCGGGTGCCGCGTGGACGAGCCATCCGCGAGCACCCGCGATCGGAAGCGGGATGCCGAGCGGGCGCACGAACGCCGAGGACCACGGGCCCGCGGCGAGCACGACGACGTCGGCCTCGAGCACGCCGTCGTCGGTGACGACGCCGGTGATGCGCCCCTCGCGCTCGACCAGGCGTCGCCCCGCTCGATGAGAGATGACGGACGCGCCATCGGCTCTCGCCAGCGCGCCGAGGCACACGGTGAGAGCCAAAGGGTCGACGCGATGGCCCTCGTCCAGCCGGTAGGCCTCGATCACCTCGGGCGAGAGCTCGGGCTCGAGTTGCCGAAGATCCGTGGGCTCGATCCGTGCGACCTCGACACCGACCGCGCGCGCAGCCTCGACCCACCGGCGCAAGTCCTCGACCTCGTCCTCGTCGATCGTGACGGCGAGGGTGCCGATCGGTTCACGGTCGATGAAGACGGGCGTCGGGGGATCGGCCGCGATCTCGAGGTAACGCTCGAGGCTCCGTCTGGAAAGCGGCGCCAGCACCGGGTCCTTCGAGGTGTCGATGTACCCGAGGTTCCGTCCCGAGGCGCCCGCCGCGAGCTCGTCCTTCTCCAGGAGCGTGACCCAAGCACCGCGCAGCGCGAGCTCGTGCGCGCACGCGGCTCCGACGATCCCGCCCCCGACCACGACGACGTCCGGCACGCGCGGAGCCTACGCCTTGGCAACGCCCGTAGAATCGTCCCCGGAGACGTGGCTGAGTGGCCGAAAGCAGCCGCCTGCTAAGCGGTTAGGGGGATAAAACTCCCTCGGAGGTTCGAATCCTCCCGTCTCCGCAGGTCCCGTCTCCGCAGGTTGAGCTCGCAGAGCCCGGAATTGGGCTCGGGGGTGGGCTCAAGCGAGCAGCGCCCGGAGTCGATTCAGAACCGGTGGAAGACCCGGTTTCCCGCCAGACGCAGGCACAGCGAGAGGTGTTGTTCGCCTCCCTTCTGGGCGCGTTCCAAAGCCGCGACTTCGCGGCCATCGAGTCCGCCCTCAGCGAACACGCGGTGCTGATGTTCGCCGGATCATCAGAGCTGGCCGGCACGTATCGCGGTGTCGAAGAGATCGACCGCTACATCGTCGCCGTCCGGGATGTCGTGCGCCCGACTCGGAAGCCGATCGCCTACACGCATCGGGCAGAGGAGATGGTCGCCAGTAACGATATCGGCGTCTTTGGACCATCTGGGGCGGCTCTCATGACCATGCACATCACGCTCACGTTCGATAGGGACAAAGTGGCCGTTGTGTACGTGCGGCCAGAAGACTTGGAGCTCTTTGACCGGATGCTAGCGCCGCCTGCCTCTCGCGGCTCCACGTAAAGAGAGCCCACAGCGCGGCGACCGGCACGGGGGTCCCTCGCTGGATCAGACTTCGGTTCTCAGCTCGAAGGGGAGACCCAGTGGGGCGACGGTACACCCGAGGGCTCAACTGCGACGGCGGCAGGGTCGGTCACATCTACGATGCGGCCGAACTCGGTGCACTCACACTGCGAGTACAGACAGCGGTGCTCCTCGCGGCGATCTCCGTGGACGAACTCAGAGTGTCCACATGTCGAGCAGTGCCCTGGACTGCGCTCTGGTTCGTCGAGGAAGAGGCCCCACATGGTGCGCCCACTGTAGGCGACTGGTGCCGTGGGACATCGGTCAAACGGCCAGTTCCTGGCAGCCGAACGGATGGGACCGCCCGGCAAGACGCGCGTTGACTCAGGAGCGGCGAGTTACCCGGCAGCGATCACTTCTAACGATGCTGACTGGTCTACTTCAGCCGTGCATCGATCTGGTCGTGAAGCCGACGCATGCTCGAAACCGCCTCAGCCGCGCCCGGGATCGCTAGCACAGCTGCACGCTCGCAGGAGAGGGTGGTATCGCTCAGCTCCCTCGCCGCGAAGGCGAGATCACGTCGCCAATCGACGGTCATAGCTGAGTCCTGATCGATGATCACGGCCCCGTCCCCTGCGACGCGGTAAGGCTCGTCACTGTCGTCTGGGAACTGGCCGACGACCTGGTCACCTTCGATGACGAAAATCATCTGGCTATGTCTCCTCCCAACCTTGTAGAACGCTCAGCCGGTCACGTGGTTACCTAACCAGACGAAAAGGACCGAGCGCGCATCGCGTTCGGCCGATGGCCCGTGGGAAGCCGTAGGGAGAACGGCTTGGGTCGTGGCTCCTACCGAACGTTCCCGGATGTGGCTCGCTTGCAGGGGGTGCAACCGACCGTCCCACCGGCCTCGTGCATCGGCCCCTTGGCCTTTCGGGAGGGGAGATCGTTCGCAACGGGCTGCTGACCCCCGCAGGTCGCCCGCCGCCTTACGCCCTTGGATGAGCTGTGCCGTAGACCTGGAAACTTGCGGCCGGCGGGGAGGTACGCGGGGGGTGTGTGACCTCCTATTCAGGTTCGGGTTGACAAGAGCCGAAACCTCCTGGGAGACGCGCCAGACGGGAGGCCTCGCGTGCAGCGAACGCCGTGGATCATCGGAGTGGTCATCGTGCTCGCCATCGTGGTCAATGCGATGATGAACATCGCCAACGAGGCCCGGTCGCCCGATCGCGAGGCACCGGCGAGCGCGGAGGCTCAAGACCGGGCGGCGCAGTCGGATCTCCGGAACGCGCTCGCTGCCGCGAAGACGTACTACACGGACGACGGCTCGTATAAGGGCTTCGATCCAACCGCTGCGGCTGCGATCGAGGACTCGCTCTCCTATTCACGCGATCGACCCGCAACCGCTGGAGTGATCAGCATCAACCTGGTGACGAGGACCGAGGTCGTGATGAGCACGGGCAGTGACTCGGGCCGGGCATTCTGCATCGCGGACGTGGCCTCTGGCTCGAACACCGTCACCGGCACCACCTTCGGCCGGGTTGACGCCGCTGGAGCGAAGAGTTCCGCGGCCTGCGACGGAGGTTGGTAAGCCCACGAGGTTCGGATCCTCCCGTCTCCGCCGTTCATCCGGGGAGCCTGGACTGCCCCGGTATGCTGTTTCGCAAGCGCCCGTAGCTCAACGGATAGAGCGTCTGGCTACGGACCAGGAGGTTGGGGGTTCGATTCCCTCCGGGCGCGCCAGCGATCGCACGAAGGTTCTCCGTCCTACCTTGGCCGGGATTCGCCGACATCCGACCGGGTATGCCTTCGAGCATGAGTTTCCTCCGGTCGTTGCTTCGCTCCCTTGCCACATCGCTTGCGCTGCTTGGGATCACGTTGCTGCTCGCCGCCTGCCCCAGCGGCAGGAGCGGCGGCGGTTACTAGCGCTCGCCGATTCAGCCGGTGCCCGACGTCACTCCGGCCTGAGCGGTGCCCGCCTCGCCAGCTCATTTCCGATCAAAGCGAACGCGTAATCCAGTCTTGGGCAGAGGGCACGAACACGATCGCAAGAACCGCACCGCTCCCGAGGACATGCAAGGTCAGGTTGATCGCGACGCCAAGATCCGCGAACCCGGCAAGTCCCTGATCCCGATGATGAACGGGATCACGGCGACGAGTCCGACGACGCCCGAGATCGCTGTGACGGGCTCCCACCACGACAGGTCCTTGAACACGCCCCAGGCTGCCGCGGTGAAACCCAGGACGGCGAGGAGCGCCAGCACGTTCTCGAGTGTCCAGATCGCTCCTTCCGGCGGCGGTGTTTCGCCGGTGAACGAAGCCGTCATCCAGAGGAAGGTGGATCCGAACAGGAACAGACCCACCGCGAGGAGGTTCCTGAAGCTCAGCATCCTCCTGCCTCCTTTCCGACTGCACCTCACCTTGGCATGCGCGCGGCATGAAGATGCAGGGCGAACGGCCTTGTCCGATGCCGCCAGTTGTCCCGTTGCAAGGAGCCCGGACGAGCGCTACGTCCCGAACGAGACGGGTCCGAAGACCCCAACTGCACCTGCGGATGGCCAGCAGCATGACCTCACGCACATAGAGCCGAAGGGGTTCCGATGGACACGGCGACCACGCGTGACGTTGCGACTGGCGAGGCGCACCTGTTCGTGGACCGATTCGGATCCCGATGAACCGAACAGCAGTTTCGCCCGATCGTTGCCAGCGCTCGCGGTCGGTTCGTTCGCCCTGTACCCGCTGATCAGCCTGGTTCTGCTTCCTGAGGGCCTGAGGTCATCCTGGGCCCGTTGGATCGCGCTCTTCCTCATCGGCGCGGCCATCGGCGTCGCGCTCGCGATCGCGCGTTGGACACCCGGATGGATCCGGGGCACGGCGATGCTGGGCGCCGGCTTCGCCGGGATCGCGGTCACGGGCGGAGTGGTCGCGAAGCGCCTGTCATCCGGTATCGGGATGCGTGAGCTCGCCGGCATCCTGTTCGCAGCGGCGAGTGTGACGCTCGTGGTGACCGGATGGCGCAGGAGCCTTCATGGCATCCGTGGGTGTGGGTGCGCGTCGCGGTGGGTTTCCTCGGTTCTGTCTTAGTCGCACAACTGGTCCTCCTGCCGGCGGTGTTCGCCATCGACGCGACCAACCGACCTCGCCCTGAGGACATCAGGCCGCACGCCCGCCGATGTCGGGCTCGTCCTACCGCGACGTCCGTATCGACGACCCGGGACGGTGTCCGGCTGGCCGCTTGGTGGAGTCCCTCGCAGAACGGCGCGGCCGTCCTGGTACTTCCTGGGGCCGGCTCCACCCGCGACGATGTGCTGAACCACGCGGCGCTCATCGCTCGGCGAGGGATATGGCGCGCTTCTGCTCGATTGGCGCGGTCACGGTGCCAGCGAGGGACGGTTGCACGAGTTCGGCTGGGGCGCGGAATCCGATGTCCGAACCGCGATCTCGTGGGTGCTGCGTCAGCCCGACGTCACGCAGCGAGTTGGGCTGCTCGGGCTCTCGATGGGCGGAGAGGTCGCGGTGACGGCGGCGGCGGGGGACGTCCGGGTGGCGGCCGTCGTCGCGGAGGGCGTGAGCGTCCGAACCTTCGCCGATGCACGGCAGCGCTCGAACCAGTGGGCGATCCCGTTCGAGAACGACGCGGTGATGTTCGGTCTCGTCCGACTGCTCGGGTCCCCGTCTCCGCCGGAGCCATTGGTCGATGCGTTCGAACGGATCGGCGAGCGACCGGTGCTGTTGATCGCGGGCAACGACCCTTCGGAGGCTGAGCTCGGCCCCCTCTACGCGTCGATGGCTCCGGAGACCGTGACCCTGTGGTCGTTGCCGGACACGGGTCACATCCAGGCACTATCCACCCATCCCGACGAGTACCGAACGCGGGTGCTCTCGGTCTTCGACGGCGCGCTGCTCGCGCGCTGAAAGGAGTTGACAGCTGATGTCACGGACACTCGCACCTCCCCGGCGGCCCGACGCACGGCGACGGGAAACGATGCCGTCGACCCTGGGCTACTGGATCGGGAGCGCTCGTCGGTGTTCTCGGTCTGGCACTCGTGGGCGCCTTGGTCGTCATGACCGTGGGTCGCATGAACGACCACATCGACGCGTTCGCCCCGGACGGAGATCCCCGGAACCGTAACCGTCAGCCTCGAGCCTTCGGAGGGCCGCACGATCTATGTCGAGGGTCTGGCACCGCTCCCGCTTGCGGCGCTCGACCTTCGTGTCACCGACCCGAACGGCAACGCCGTCGTCGTTCGACCCTACGGTCTCGAGCTGCGTTACGACGTGCCCGGCTTCCCGGGTGCCCTCGGATACGCGATCGGGACGTTCCGCACCACGATCGACGGCTCCTACCGGCTGCAAGCGGGAGGCTCGGCACCTCCGGGAACCACGCTCGCGGTCGGCGACAGCTTCGCGACCAGCATCGTTGGATACGCCCTCGGAGCATTCGTCCTGTTGCTGCTCACGATCGGGGGCGCGCTTGCGCTCGTGATCGCGACTGCGGTGCGTCGCTCCACGGCGCGCCGGCAGGGTTTCCTCGAGAACGATCGTCCGGACGTGTTGGGCAGTCCATGAAGCGAGGATCGCGCGTGCTCGTCGAGATGCCTGGGCGCGCGCGGAGAAAGGGGGAGACATGTGGCGGCTCCTGTTCATCGGGTTCCTGATCGCTCACGGACTCGTGCACTTGGCCGTCTGGGCCACGCCGAAGCCGAAGGATCAACGCGCGCCGTTCGATCCGGCGACCTCGTGGCTGTTCGGCGATCAGCGAACGCTCGCGCTGACGATGGCCTTGACTGCGGCCGCAGTACTAGTTGCAGCCGGGCTCGGACTGTGGGTGCACGCCGACTGGTGGCGCCCGGTGGCTGTTACCGGGCTGGCGATCTCCTTCGTGCTGATGGTCCTGTACTTCAATCCCTGGCTCCTGTTCATCGAGGGAGTGAACGCGGGTCTCATCGCGGGGATCGCTTGGTTCGCATGGCCGTCCCAGACGATGGTCGGTGCCTGAAAGGCGAATCGTTGACCACGTAGCAACCACGACGAGAGCAACAGCAGACAGGAGGAGGAGGACGATGCCGAGCATCAGGGAAGCAGCGACCGAGTTCCTGGCCTACGAGCGCATCGCAGTGACCGGTGTCTCTCGGGACCCCAAGGGGCATGGCAGCAACTTGGTGTACCGGCGGCTCCGCGCGCGCGGGTACGAGGTGTTCGCGGTCAATCCGAACGCCGATGAGGTCGAGGGGGATCCCTGCTATCACGACCTGAAGACGATCCCCGGCGGGGTCGATGCAGTCGTCATCGGAACCAGACCCGAGATCGCCGAGGACACGATGCGCGAATGTGCAGACCTCGGCATCAAGCGGGTATGGATGCACCGCTCGTTCGGTCCGGGAAGCGTCTCCGATGCGGCGAGGGGCTACGGCCGTAGCCACGGCGTCACCGTGATCGACGGGGGCTGCCCGTTGATGTTCGAGCCCACGGCCGACCCTGGGCACAAGGTCATGCGCCTCGTCTGCACGCTGACCGGCAAGGTTCCGAAGCGAGTGTGACCGATCCATCGGTCTGACCGGCCCGGACTACGCTAGGAAGCGTGGATCGACGCGACGAGCTGATCCGGGCCGGCCTCGTCCTGGCGTCGGAGCTCTCCCTCCCGGCGGTGCTGCAGCGCATCATCGAGCTCGCGGCCGAGATCACGGGCGCGCGCTACGGTGCGCTCGGCGTGATCGAAGAGGGAAGGCTGACCGACTTCATCACGACCGGGCTTACGCCCGAGCAGCGAGAGGCGATCGGGGATCTGCCGGTCGGACACGGCATCCTCGGCGTCCTGATCCATCGGGGGACGGATCGAACGCCAGTCCGGATCCCCGACATCACCGAGGACCCTCGGCGCCACGGATTCCCGCCGCACCACCCGCCGATGCGGTCGTTCCTCGGTGCCCCGATCGTCGCCCGCGGCGAGGTCTTCGGCGACATCTATCTGACCGAGAAGCAGGGCGCACCGGAGTTCACCGAGGAGGACGAACAGGCTGTTCTCGTGCTCGCCTCGCAAGCGGGCGTCGCGATCGAGAATGCCCGGCTCTACGAGGAGACGAGACGGCGCGAGCGCTGGCTCGAAGCGGTGCGCGAGATCACGAACGCCGTTCTCTCTGGAACGGGACCGGATGAGGCGCTCGTGATGATCGGCGCTCGCGCCCGAGAACTCCTCGAGGCGGACCTCGCAACGGTCGCCGTGCCCGATCCCGACGGAGAGGGGTTGGTGATTCAGGTCGCGCACGGGGACCATGCCGAAGCGCTGATCGGCCGCCGGTTCCCGTTCGACGGCTCGATCTCCGGCTCGGTCGTACGTAGCGGCAGGCCCGAGGTCTTCGAGGACGTCTCCCTGGATGCCCGGGTTGACCAGCCGATCGTCGAGTGGGGAGACATGGGCCCTGCCGTCTTCGTCCCGCTCGCCGGGCGACCGTGGAGCCTTCGGCACGCTCACCGTCGCCAACCGCCGAGGCGGCCGGGTCTTCAACAAGGAGTCCGTGCACATCATCGAGGCGTTCGGAGGGGGGCAGGCGGCGCTCGCGCTCGAATATGCGCGCGCCCAGGAGAGGATCCAGCGACTCGCCGTCCTCGAGGATCGAGAACGGATCGCGAAGGAGCTTCACGACGGCGTCATCCAGGCGCTGTTCGCGGTTGGCATGGGCCTTCAGGGCACGGCGCTGATGAGCGGCGACGAGGAGCTCGCGCAGCGGATCGAGGGAGCCGTCGGCTGAGCTCGATCGTGTGGTCCGCGATCTCCGCAACTACATCTTCGGCCTGCGGCCGGGGATCCTCGCCGACCGGCAACTCGGCGAGGCGCTCCGGCACATCGCCGCGGAGTTCCAGGACAAGACCGGGGTGATCACGATCGCCGAGATCGACGAGAGGGTGGCTTCGCTCGTCACGTCCAACGCGGCAGAGCTGATCCAGCTCGCGCGCGAGGCACTCTCCAACGTCGGTCGTCATGCCGAGGCCACGACCTGCCGGCTCTCGCTCCGACAAGAGGACGGTCTGGCCCTGCTCGAGATCGACGATGACGGGAAGGGCTTCGATCCGGCCGTAGCCCGCCGCGGCGAAGGCCTGTCGAACCTCGAGCAACGGGCCGCGGGGATCGGCGGGAGCGCTCGGATCGACAGCAGCCCGACCGAGGGCACTACCGTCCGAGTCGAGTTGCCCCTCTAGGGACCTCGACGATTACAGGAGCGCGTCCGTACCGGTCCTCGCGACAGTCAGGGACCGGACGGCACGGACGAGGTCCTCGCGTCGGGGGTGGCGGCGCAAGCGAACGAGACTCCCGCGGATCCCCTCGCCTGGGTGCGAGCCCAGTGCCACGACCTTCGCCCCCGCGAGCAGGTACATGCCAAGCAAGTCCTCGGAGGGTGTTCCCATCGCCACGCCCTCGCTCCTGGTGCTCATGTCGAGCACCACGACGGATGCGCCGTCCGCAAGCGGACACGCCCCGGCGCGCGCCCCGAGGCACGTGTAGTCGGGCTCGGTCGGGCCGGTGCACATGATCACATGGGATCCGTCCTCCTCCAGCCACGAGCCCATCCGGTCCCGCTCCTCCGCGTCAGCCTCGACCAGGAGCACCGTGCGAACCTCGCGTTCAGCGTTCATGGGTTGGACTTTCGCGCACGCGCACGAGAAGGTCCCCGGCCATCCGCCTGGCTACGCGCGGGCCGTTCGGCCCTGCGAGCTGAGGGCCGCTCGAGGCATGCTGGATGCATGTTCGTCCGCTATTTCATCGATCTGGACGACCCGTTCGAGCACGTCGAGGCGGCCCTGCTCGCCGACCCTTCGAACTGGGTGCCTGGGATGGCGCGCGCGGCGGGGGAGCTCGGAGAGGGGCTGCTCGCCGAGGTCGGGTTCGCGGTTCGCGAGTCCCTGCGGGTCGACAAGGAGGTCGAGATCTGGATCGGCGAAGCGCAGCGCGCCTCCGGAAAGACGCGACTTCCGATGTCGTGGAAGGCCACCGGACCGGGCCGCCTGTTCCCGTCGCTCGATGCCGATCTCGAAGTGGCGGGTATCGGAGCCAGCCGCACACAGCTGGCGATCAGCGCCCAGTACGACCCGCCCCTGGGCTCGGTCGGGCGCGGCCTGGATCGCGCGCTGTTTCACCGGGTCGCCGAGGCCACCATCAAGGACTTCCTCGATCGCGTGGCCGCTGCGGTCGAGGCACGGATCCACGTGACCGTCCCCGAGTAGGATTCTCAACCGATGACCGAGGCTTCCGCGAAGCAGCCTCCCTTGCGCGTCCTTCTGGTCGATGACCACGAGGTTGTGCGAAGCGGAGTGCGGGCACTCCTGCAGGCGACCGACGACATCATCGTGACCGCCGAGGCCGGCACCGTCCGCGAGGCGGTCGACGAGGCCGATCGGGCGCGTCCGGACGTCGTGGTGATGGATGTCCGGCTCGCGGACGGGAGCGGGATCGAAGCGACCCGCGAGATCAGGGCCAAGCACCCGAAGACGGCCGTCATCATGCTCACGTCCTTCGCCGACGACGAGGCGCTGTTCGCCTCGATCATGGCCGGTGCTGCCGGATACGTGCTGAAGCAGGTGAAGGGCGGCGAGCTGGTCCGGGCGATCCGCACGGTCGGCCGGGGAGAGAGCCTGCTCGATCCCGCGGTGACGAGCGCCGTGCTGGACCGCCTCCGCAGGGGCAAACACCTGATGGCGGACGAGAAGCTCGCCCGCCTCTCACCGCAGGAAGAGCGGATCTTGAACGGTATCGCCGACGGCAAGACGAACCGAGAGATCGGCGAGGAGCTGAACCTGGCGGAGAAGACCGTCAAGAACTACGTCTCGAGCATCCTCTCCAAGCTCGAGGTCGCCCGCCGCGCGGAAGCCGCCGTCTACCTCACCCGCCACACCACCACCCCCGGGACCCAGGGGTAAGGCGGCAGGGACCAAGGTCCCCCAACAGCCAGAGGTCCGATCGGCGAAGGGGGTGAGAGTGGGGACGAACGCCCATCCGATTTCCGGCGTGGACAGTCTCGCGCCGGCAGAGATCGCCCAGCTCGTGGAGGAGCGTGGCGTCGCGAAGGCGAACGCTTCGTTCCTCACGACCTTCGTGCTCGGGGTGCTCGCCGGAGCATTCATCGCGCTGGGCGCCTTGCTCTCGACGGTCGTGGCTACCGGGTCGACCTTCGGCTACGGCGGCACCAAGCTGCTCTCGGGCGTGGCCTTCTCGCTCGGCCTGATCCTGGTCGTCGTCGCCGGCGCCGAGCTGTTCACGGGGAACAACCTCATCATGATGAGCTGGGTGAGCCGGCACATGTCTCGCTCTGGCGACTCATCCGGAACTGGGCGATCGTCTACGTCGGGAACTTGGTCGGAGCGCGGCTCGATCGTCGCCATGCTCTACCTCGCCGATTGGTGGAAGCAGGGCGGACGCATCCGTCGGCGGCACGGCGCTGTCGATCGCCGCTCGCCAAGGCGTCGCTCCCGTTCACGGCGATCATGCTTCAGAGGAATCCTGGCGAACGCCCTCGTCTGCTTAGCTGTCTGGCTGCGCCTAGCGCCGGCCGGAGCCTCACCGACAAGGTCCTGGCGATCGTGTTCCCGATCACGCGCCTTCGTCGCCGCGGGATTCGAGCACAGCATCGCCAATATGTACTTCCTCCCGATGGGTCTCGCGCTCAAGGGAGAAGCGTCGGTCGTTCAAGCATCGGGGCTGTCGGTCGGAGAGGTGGGGAACCTCGATGTCGGTGCCACGCTCGTGAACGTCGTGGCTGCGACCCTTGGCAACGTGATCGGGGGAGCCGGGCTCGTCGGCCTCGTCTACTGGTTCGTCTACCTGCGGACGAGCTCGCTTGCATCGAAGTGACCCGGTCCGGCCGAACCGAGGTCCCGGCTTGCGGCCATGCGTCGGGGCCCTCCGGCCGACGAACTGTGGCGTCGTGGAGGGCCCCGACGGTGTCCGCAGGTCAAGCGGCCTTCGCGGTCTGGACGACCTTTGAGGACTTGACCGGGATGGCCCTGGCCGTCGGCGCCTCGAGGCCTTCACGGCCTTCGGGACGACGACCTCGAGGATCCTGTCCGAGTACTCGGTGACGATCATTCTTCTCGTCGACGCCGTCGGGGACCGGGAGCCGCCGCTCGAACTGCCCGTACGCGGCCTCCATCCGGTAGTATTCCTCGTCCTGCACCTCTTCCGTGCGCTCTGCGCTCGCCGCGGATCACGATGCTGGCCCTCCTCGAGTGTCACGAAGAGGTCCTTCTCGGGATCGATCCCGGGGATCTCCAGCCGCACGACGATGTCGTCATCGCGCACGAAGACATCGGTCGCCGGAAGGAACGGGCGACGAAGGAACAGCGGAAGTCCCGGGTACGACAGCCGCGCTCGCGGTCCAAGGAACTCGCGGACCACATCGTCCATCCGGCGTTGCATCGCCGCGATCTCGTCCCACACCTCGATCACGGGACTCACCCCCTCACGGAGACCCCACGGTCTCCAATCCGAAAGGGTCGGCCAAACGAGAGCGCTTTGATACGGGAGAAGGACCTACGACCGCAGGAACCTTTCGACTCACACGGCGGGTAGCCGTTCCCCAGGAACGGCTACCGCTGGGGCAGCAGGTGCTATGCCACCGGGCTCCCGGTCGCCTCGCGCCATCTCCGGAGGTTCTCGACGTGTGACCGTGGCTCCAACCCGTGCTCACAGAGCAACGGGTCTTCACACGGCGGGTTGCCCTCCATCGTGAAGAAGTTGAACCGGCAGTCGGGGCAGAACACGTCGAGACCCTCAGGCAGGTACGGGCATTCGCCCCAAGAGCAGAGATCGTTCGCCCTCGCCCGTGGAGAAGTCGATACGGCACCCGGGACATTGCCGGAAGCCTTCCCATCGCTCCACTCCGATCACCTCCTCCCGTCATTGGACCCTCGATCCAGGTCGACATACGAGGGACCCATGCCCCTGTCCACCAGGGCCGTTCGGTCCAGCGGCCGGTTGCCGAGGGGGCGAGTGGGCAGGCGAGGATGCTGCTGTTTGCTGCTTTGTCTGCTGACGGACACAGGTCCCAGGTGCCCGAAAGGGGAAGGGCGTTCGGCCCTCCGGTGCCGAGGGCGGGACGGCTAGCGTCGAGGTGAGAAGGAGGTGCGACATGTCACTCGTCACCGATTACCTCGACGCACGTGGCGTCCCGTACGAGGTGATCCACCACGGTCCCTCGACGACCTCGCTCGAGGAGGCCCGCGCCCTGCACATGGACGTCGGCCAGATCCTCAAGGCGGTCGTGATCGACACGCGGGGCCGGCACGCGGTCGCCGTAATCCCGGCATCCCGCCGACTCGACATGTACCTCGTCCACGGGGTGCTCGACGATCCATCGGCGCATCTCGCGACCGAGGCCGAGCTCCAGGGGGACTTCCCCTTCATCGACTGGGCGGCGCTCCGGTGCTCGGGTGGCTTCTCGACGCCGAGACCCTCGTCGATCCTTCCGTGCTCGAATGCGACTGGTCGTGTTCGCTGCCGGCACACGGACCGAGTCCATCCGGGTCCGGACGCTCGATTTTTTCCGCGGCGAGAGCGCCGCCTTCGTTCCGCTGGTTGCCGAGGTGGAGATGGAAGCGGCGGGAGCGAGCGATGGATGACGGAAGATCCGGCCAGAGGTCGGTCCAGGGGCTCCCGCAGGTTAGGCCGTGCCGGTGAGGTGGGGAGACGAGACGCGAGCGGAAAGGGGAACACCATGGGGAATCCAGTCGTGCACTTCGAGATCGGAGGGAAGATCGCCGAGCGGACACGCGCGTTCTACTCCGAGCTGTTCGGTTGGGACATCGGGATCGACGAGACAGGATACGGGCTGGTCGACACCAGGTCGGACATCGGTATCCGCGGAGGGATGATGGTGACACCGCCCGAGGTGCCTCCGTACCTCACCGTCTACGTGGCGGTCGACGACCTCGACAAGTACTTGAAGCGCGCCGAAGAGCTCGGCGGCAGCACCTCCTCCGACCCATGCCGGTCAAGGGGATCGGAGCCTTCGCCATGCTGGGCGATCCGGATGGGAACATCGTCGGCCTGTTCAGAGAGGCCGCGTAACCGGGCGTTGCGCCGTGCCCCCTCCCCGACTTGCGGCTGGTGACGTCGTCAGTGGCGAGCACCCAAGGCACGCTACGTTAGGCAGGCTTCGTTGCTTGAGTAAGTTCGGGCCCGATGAACCGGCCATCATGAGCACCGGCCATCTCACGGCCGTCGGGGCCGAGACAGGGGTGCCGACGATGGTGATCGGGAGTGGGCTTCCCTCCGGCGGGTGACCGTGCTCGCTCCTGAGGCCGCGCTGACGGACCTCCGATCCAGTGCAGCTTTGGGCTCGACCCCTAAGCGGCCTTGGCCACGTGCTCGGAGTGCTCGGAAACGATGGGCTCCTCATCGGTCTCGCGCCACGGGATCCCCAGAGTCGCACGAACCACGTCAGCGCCAGAAACACCACGACCGCACCGGATGCAACGAGAGCCCATACCAACGAGCCGTCACCCTCCGTTGGGATGGAGCTGTATCGGACCGATTCCAGCGAACATCATCGTTCACCTCCGGCAGTCAGGCTCGCACGGTGGACACCCGGTGTATCCGGGCCTTTGGCCCGTCGCATCGGTGACCTTCGTCACCGATGAAGGATGAGACCTGGAGCGATCGTCAGTGGACCAGCGGAAGGGTCTGCTCGACCCCTACGTCGGGCCGACGCCCCCTGCCGAGCGTCCCCCAGGCACGAGGTCGAACGGCTCCCCGAGAAGGGGGTCGAGGCGCGAGACGCTCCATCTGAGATGAAGGAATGCATAACGGCCAAGGCTTGCGATGGCGGTTCCCCGTGCTCCGGTCGCTCGACGGGTACCGGCTGGCCTGGCTCCCCCGGGATCTGACGGCCGGCATCCTTGTCGTGGCGATCGCGATCCCGCTCAGCATGGGGATGGCCGAGGTGGCGGGCATGCCTCCGGTCGTCGGCCTCTATAGCTGCATCCTTCCGCTTATCGCCTACGCGTTCTTCGGTTCGTCCAGGCAGCTCGTGATCGCGCTCGATGCCTCGACCGCAGCGATGGTCGCCCTCGCGGTAGCGCCGTTCGCAGGCGGCGATGCCGTTCGTTACGCAGCGCTCGCGGGGCTCGTCGCACTCCTCGTGGGCCTCGTTCTGATCCTCGCCGGAATGATGCGCCTCGGGTTCGTCGCGAACCTGCTCTCCCAACCGGTGCTCCTCGGATACCAGTCCGGCCTTGCCCTCGTCGTGGTCATCAGTCAGCTGCCTCGTTTCCTGGGGATCGTGGCCGAGGAGGACAGGACGTTCCCCCGAGCGCTCGAGGTCGTAGGAAGACTGAATGAAGCAAATCTCCAGACGTTCACTGTCGGCGCCGCCTGCCTCGCGGTCGTTGCGATCGCTGCGGTGTGGAAGCCCGGGATACCGGCGGCGCTCTTCGTGATCGTGGGTGCGACCGTTGTGGTCAAGCTCTTGGGGTCTGCGCTCGCCAACGTCGACGTTCTGGGAGAGCTTCCCGCCGGTCTCCCGCCCCTTCGCGTCCCGCCGTTCCGCCTCGAGGACGTCACCGCCCTGGTTCCCATCTCCGCTGCGATCGCTGTCCTCGCAGCCGCCGATACCATCGTCTGCTCCCGGGCGTTCGCCCGGCGCAACGGCTACGACGTCGATGCGAACCGCGACCTGATCGGGCTGGGAGCCGCGAACCTCGCATCCGGGTTGTCCGGAGGGATCACCACAAGCGCGAGCGCGGCGCGGACGGCGGTCGTGGAGATGGCCGGGGGTCGTTCCCAGCTCGCAAGCATGAGCGCCGCCGCCGTCATGGTGGCGGTCCTCCTGTTCCTGACCCGGCCGCTCGAGAAGGTCCCGACGGCGGCGCTGGCCGCCGTCGTGATCGGCGCCGTCGTCCGATTGATCGAGGTGGGACCATTGCGGTCCCTCCGGAAGACTCGGCGGATCGAGTTCGTCTTCGCGATCGCCACGTCCTCGGCCGCCGTCGCGATCGGCTTACTCGAGGGCATCGTGATCGGCGTCGCCCTATCGGGCGGGGACCTCATGGTTCGAGTCACTCGTTGCCGATGGTCGTCTCGACTGCATGGCCGTGTCGTCCGGCTTACCGAGCTGCCGCTCGCGGCGGCTGCCGGCGCGACCGACTACCGGAGATCGTCGGAACCGTGGTCTTCGTGAACGCCCATAGGGTCAGGGACGGCGCCCGTCGGGTGGTCGCCGAGGCTCCTGGACTGCATCGGCTCGTCGTCGATGCACCTCGGGGATCGTCGAGATCGATGCCACCGCGGCGGAAGTGTTCGCCGACCTTGAGGGCGAATCTTGCCGGTCGTGGGATCCAACTCGTCCTGGCAGGGCTCGACCCGCGTACGCGGTAGGTCCGCTTGGGCGGGTGTGCTCGATGACTCGGTCCGGGACGGATCGTCGATCTTGCCGGCGTGTTCTCAAGGCTGCACAGCCCCGCCCTCCGGGGGTCCTTCGGCCCACCGCCCTGCCCGCGCAATGCCCTAGGGTTGCGGGAACGAGGGAGGGGTCGCCCTGGACGCGCACGAGGAGACGAACGAGCCCATCCGGCGCATCGTCGTCGGGGTCGACGGGTCCGACGGCGCGATGCGCGCCGCGCGATGGGCCGCGCGAATCGCGCGTGCGACCGGCGCGGAGGTCGTGGCGGTCAACACCATGGGTTCCCCGATATTCGCCGCGAATCTGTCGTTGGTTGGCGGGGCGGTCGTGAACGACGACTGGGAGACCGCTTGGAAGGAATGGACCGAATTCGTTGAGCGGACGCTCGACGAGAACTGGTCCCGTCCCCTCGCCGAAGCCGGGGTCGCGTTCCGAACCGAGGCCGTCGAGGGAGGCCCGGAGGCGTTGATCGAGTTCGCCGAGTCGATCCGGGCCGACCTGGTCGTCGTCGGCAGGCGTGGGCTCGGCGGCTTCGCGGAGCTGGTGCTCGGCAGTTTCAGCCACTACCTCGCCCATCATGCGCGCGTCCTCGTCGTGGTTGTGCCCGACCCAGGCTAGGCCTGAACGCTTCCCGGGATCTCGCGCCAGTCGTACGGGCTCGTGAAGTTGACGAGCATCTGCATGTAGTTGGCCCGTGCGAACGCGAGCGGATCCGCGACGTTGCGCTGGCTCACGCTCCCCTTCATCTGCTCGACGCTGGTGTAGTCGTGCTCGTCGAGCCACGCGTCGAACCCGTCGAGCACCACGCGGAGGTGCTCGGGCCCGTGACGGAACAGGGCGCTGGCCATCATCGTCACGTCGGCGCCGGCCAGGAGCAGCTTGAGCACGTCCTCGGCGGTGTGGACGCCGGTGGTCGCCGCCAGCGACGTCCGGACGCGGCCGTGCAGGATCGCGATCCACCGCAGCCGAGCAGCGAGCTCCTGGCTGGTCGACAGGTGAAGGGCGGGCTCGACCTGAAGCGTCTCGAGGTCGATGTCCGGCTGGAGGAAGCGGTTGAACAGCACGAGCCCGTCGGCGCCGGCCTCCACGAGCCGCTCGGGCCATGTTCGCCAGCGAGCTGAAAAGTACGGGCCGACCTTGACGGCCAGCGGGATCGTGATGCGAGTCGCGGACCGGCCGCACCAGGTCGAGGTAGCCGGCGCTCGACCTGGCGCCCCGACTCGTCCGGATCGGTGGCGACGAGGTAGACGTTCAGCTCGAGCGCGTCGGCGCCGGCCTCCTGGATCAGCTTGGCGTAGCGGACCCAGCCGCCGCGCGTGACGCCGTTGAGGCTGAGCCGATCATCGGGATCTCGAGCTCGCCGCTTGCACGCCTCGAGATGGCGGAGGTACGCGTCCGGGCCGGTGTTGTAGCTCGTCGAGCTCGGGGAAATAGCGAGAGCCGCCTCGGCGAAGGACTCCGCGCCGGTCTCGTAGGACGCGGTGCATCTGGATCTCTTCGTGCTCGATCTGCTCCTCGAACAGCGACGGCAGCACGACCGCGGCGGCGCCGGCGTCCTCGAGCCGCTCGGAGCGTCTCGATCTCGCTGGTCAGCGGGCGAGCGCCGGCGACGAGCGGGTTCGCCAGCTCGAGCCCGAGGTAGCGTGGTCGACAGGTCGACGCTCATCGCTCGTCCCCTCCTCTTCCGGAGCTTCGCCGATCGCGCTGCCGGCTGGCCCGGCGCATGCCGCTCGACGCCCGCGAGCTGCTCGTAGAGCGCCAGCGCTCGTCGACGTCGGCCTGGCGAGCGCCAGCAGCTCGCTCGGCCGCCTCCGGGTTGCGTGCGGGCGAGCATCGCGAAGCGGCCTCCTTCGACTGCGAACTCGCGCAGCGGCAGCGTGGGCGGCTTGCGTGTCGAGCTGGAACGGGCTGCTCGCCCTCGCGGCCGAGCCTCGGGTCGTAGCGGTAGAGCGGCCAGTAGCCGGTCTTGCACGGCCTCCTTCTGGTGCGTCATCGACGTCGCCATGTCGATAGCCGTGGGCGATGCAGGTGGCTGTAGGCGATGATCAGCGACGGGCCCGGCCAGGCCTCGGCCTCAGCGAGCGCCTTCATGGTCTGCGCGTCGTTGGCCCCGATGCGCGACCTGGGCGACGTAGACGTTGCCGTAGCCATCGGCGATCAGGCCGAGGTCCTTCTTGCCCGGTCGCCTTGCCGCCGGCGGCGAACTTCGCGACCGCGCCGCGCGGCGTCGCCTTCGACGCCTGGCCGCCGGTGTTCGAGTAGACCTCGGTGTCGAGCACCAGCACGTTGACGTTGCGGCCGCGACGCGAGCACGTGGTCGAGGCCGCCGAAGCCGATGTCGTACGCCCAGCCGTCGCCGCCGACGATCCAGACGCTCTTGCGCGACCAGCGCATCGGCGACGGCCAGCAGGTGCCGGGCGTCGGCGCTCGTCGCCGTCGCTCGAGCGAGCCGCTCGCTTGAGCTCGCGCGACGCGCTCGCGCTGCGCGTGGATCTCGGCCTCGGTCGTCCTGCGTCGGCGTCGAGGAGCGCGCGCGACCAGCTCGTCGCCGACCGTCGGCGCGAGCCGCTCGAGCAGGCTCGCGCGCGTGCGCGGCCTGCTGCGTCGAGCGCCGAGCCGCATGCCGAGCCCGAACTCGGCGTTGTCCTCGAACAGCGAGTTGGCCCAGGCCGGCCCGCGGCCCTCGGCGTTGACGCGTCCACGGCGTGGTCGGCAGGTTGCCGCCGTAGATCGACGAGCAGCCGGTGGCGTTGGCGATCAGCAGCCGGTCGCCGAAGAGCTGGGTGAGCAGCTTCAGGTACGGCGTCTCGCCGCAGCCGGCGCACGCGCCCGAGAACTCGAACAGCGGCTCGCAGCAGCTGCGAGCCCTTGACCGAGTCGACCGTGACCAGCGTCGCGGTCGAGCTCGGGGAGCGTCCAGGAAGAAGTCCCAGTCGGCGCGCTCGGCCTCGAGGTGCGTCGACCTGGGCTCCATGTTGATCGCCTTGTGCTTGACCTCGCTCCTTGTCTTGCGCCGGGCAGACGTCGACGCAGAGGCCGCAGCCGGTGCAGTCGTCGGGCGCGACCTGGATCGTCATGCACTGTGCCGGGCAGCTCCTCGGTCGCGCCACGCCTTGTGACTTGAACGTCGCGGGCGCGCCGTCGAGCGCGCGTCGGGCTCGTAGACCTTCATCGCGGATCGCGGCGTGCGGGCAGACCAGCGCGCACTTGCCGCACTGGATGCAGATCGTCGGGTCCCAGATCGGGATCTCGTGCGCGATCGTCGCGCTTCTCGCACTGCGCCGTGCCGGTCGGGAACGTGCCGTCGACCGGCAGCGCGCTGACCGGCAGCAGGTCGCCCTCGCCCGCGAGCATCAGCGCGCGGTCACCCGCTGGACGAAGTCGGGCGCGTCGTCGGGCGATCGGCGGCGCGCCGATGTGCACGTCGCCGTGGCCGTGCGCCGGGACGTCGACCTCGTGCAGGTGCGCCGAGCGCGGCGTCGACGGCGGCGAAGTTCTGCTCGACGACCGCCTCGCCGCGCTTGCCGTAGGTCTTCTCGATCGCGTCCTTGATCGCGCGCGATCGCCTCGTCGCGCGGCAGCACGCCGGAGAGCGCGAAGAAGCAGGTCTGCATCACCGTGTTGATGCGGCCGCCCATGCCCGCCTCGCGCGCGACCGGTAGGCGTCGATCGACGAAGAAGCTGAGCCCTTGTCGACGATCTGCTGCTGGACCTCGACGGGCAGGTGGTCCCAGACCTCGTCGGGGCCGTAGGGGCTGTTGAGCAGGAACGTCGCGCCCGGCTCGGCGACGTCGAGCACGTCGATCCGCTCGAGGAAGCTCGAACTGGTGGCAGGCCACGAAGTTGGCCCGCGTCGATCAGGTAGGTCGAGCGGATCGGTCGCGGCCCGAAGCGCAGGTGCGAGACGGTCATCGAGCCGGACTTCTTCGAGTCGTAGACGAAGTAGCCCTGGGCGTAGCAGGTCGGTCTCCTCGCCGATGATCTTGACCGAGTTCTTGTTCGCGCCGACCGTGCCGTCGGCGCCGAGGCCGTAGAAGACCGCGCGCACGACGTCGTCGGGCTCGGTCGTGAACGCCGGGTCGTAGTCGAGGCTCAGGTGCGTGACGTCGTCGACGATGCCGACGGTGAAGTGGTTGCTTCGGCGCTCGGCTTGGCGAGCTCGTCGAAGACGCGCCTTGACCATCGCCGGGGTGAACTCCTTGGACGCCAGGCCGTAGCGGCCGCCGATCACGCGGGGCATGCGCCGACGAGCGCGTCGCCGGCGACGCGTCCTCGACGAGCGCGGTGACGACGTCCTGGTAGAGCGGCTCGCCCGAGCGCGCCCGGCTCCTTGGTGCGGTCGAGCACGGCGATCGCCCGCACCGTCGGCGGCAGCGCGGCGACGAAGCGCGTCGACCGAGAACGGCCGGTACAGCCGCACCTTCAGCAGGCCGACCTGCTCGCCGCGCGGCGATCAGCGCGTCGACGGCCTCGCTCGACGGCGCCGACCCCGAGCCCATCATGCACGATGACCCGCTCGGCGTCGGGTGCGCCGACGTAGTCGAACAGGTGGTACGTGCCGCCCGGTGCAGCGCGGCGAACCGGTCCATCGTCCGCTGCACGATTGCCGGGCACGGCGCAGGTAGAACGGGTTGGCGGCCTCGCGGGCCTGGAAGAAGACGTCGGGGTTCTGCGCCGTGCCGCGCAGGACCGGGCGGTCGGGCGAGAGCGCGCGCTCGCGGTGCGCGCGGACCAGCGTCGTCGTCGATCAGCGCCGCGCATGTCGTCGTCGTCGAGCGGCTCGATCTTGTTCGATCTCGTGCGAGGTGCGGAAGCCGTCGAAGAAGTGCAGGAACGGGACCCGCGACTCGAGCGTCGCCGCGTGGGCGACCAGCGGCGAAGTCCTGCGCCTCCTGCACGCGAGCTGGAGGCCAGCATGCGCCCAGCCGGTCGGCGCGGGCGGCCATCACGTCGCTGTGGTCGCCGAAGATCGACAGCGCGTGGGTCGCGACGGTGCGCGCCGCGACGTGGATGACCGCCGGCGTCAGCTCGCCGGCGATCTTGTACATGTTCGGGATCATCAGCAGCAGGCCCTGCGACGCGGTGAACGTCGTCGCCAGCGCGCCCGCCTGCAGCGCGCCGTGGACCGCGCCGGCGGCGCCGGCCTCGCTCTGCATCTCGACGACCGTCGGGACGGTGCCCCAGAGGTTCGGTCCGGCCTCCGGCCGACCACTGCGTCGGCGAGCTCGCCCATCGGCGACGACGGGCGTGATCGGGTAGATCGCGATCACCTCGCTCGAGCCGGTAGGCGACGCGCGCCGCCGCCTCGTTGCCGTCGACCGTGATCCGCTTTTTTTTTTTTTTTTTTTTTTTTTTTTTTTTTTTTTTTTTTTTTTTTTTTTTTTTTTTTTTTTTTTTTTTTTTTTTTTTTTTTTTTTTTTTTTTTTTTTTTTTTTTTTTTTTTTTTTTTTTTTTTTTTTTTTTTTTTTTTTTTTTTTTTTTTTAAAAAAAAAAAAAAAAAAAAAAAAAAAAAAAAAAAAAAAAAAAAAAAAAAAAAAAAAAAAAAAAAAAAAAAAAAAAAAAAAAAAAAAAAAAAAAAAAAAAAAAAAAAAAAAAAAAAAAAAAAAAAAAAAAAAAAAAAAAAAAAAAAAAAAAAAAAAAAAAAAAAAAAAAAAAAAAAAAAAAAAAAAAAAAAAAAAAAAAAAAAAAAAAAAAAAAAAAAAAAAAAAAAAAAAAAAAAAAAAAAAAAAAAAAAAAAAAAAAAAAAAAAAAAAAAAAAAAAAAAAAAAAAAAAAAAAAAAAAAAAAAAAAAAAAAAAAAAAAAAAAAAAAAAAAAAAAAAAAAAAAAAAAAAAAAAAAAAAAAAAAAAAAAAAAAAAAAAAAAAAAAAAAAAAAAAAAAAAAAAAAAAAAAAAAAAAAAAAAAAAAAAAAAAAATCATCTCGTCCTCGACCTTGCCGAGAAGCTCATCGAGCCCCTCGAAGCGGAGCTGATCCGTCACGTCGTTCATGGCCGCCTTATCCTCCACCCCGAACGATGCCGGACGCGAAGGCCGCGTATCTCCTTGGACGCCGGTCGCGCGCGGGCGGACGTCAGCCGTGACCTCGGAGGCGCTCCCATCTCGCGGCGGATCTGCCCTTCTTCGAACTCATCGTTGCGGTAGGCATCCCAGGCGTTGCTGGAGCAGCGGGCGATGTCCCAGCCCACGATCGGGAACACCGGCCAGATATTGCCGTGGCTATCCAGTCAGGGCCCAGATCAACACGAGGAACGCGTTGACCAGAACGTAGACGAGAACGTGCCCGTAGAAGTCGCGTCGCTTCTATAGACCCTTGATCGCCCGCTCGCGAAGCACGTCTTCAGTGGCCCCCTCGTCGAATCGTCATCTCGCATCCCTCCTCGCGTCCGACGCTACGCGGTCGAGATCGTTGCCACAGAGCGGATCAGCCCGGCTTGTATGCGACGTACGAACCCCACCGGACGGCTGTTCCGACGAAGGAGCACGAGACTGACCGTTCGGCCCCCTTCTTCAGGGTCACTGGCCCCTCACCCGAGTCAAGGCCGCTCGTTCAGGCTCCTCTCAAGGAGGAGATCGTCGTGGACGAGACGCTTTCCCTGGTCCTGTTCTCGGGGACCGACGACAAGCTGAACGCCGCAGCGATACTCACCGCGGGCGCGGCCGCGCTGAGCCGCAAGGTCAACATCTTGCTCCAGTACTGGGCGCTCGATGCGTTCCGCGCCGACCGGATCCACAAGGATCACAGCCTGGCCCCCGAGGCCTTACCCGAGGCCATCGCGCTCGTGCAGCGCCACAACGGCCAGCGCTGGAGCGCGATCTTCCGTCGAGCCACCAGGAGATCGGCGAGGTCCCCATGCGCGCCTGTTCGCTGTCCATGGAGCTGTTCGGTCTGAGCCTCGAGGATCTGGATCCTCTGGTCGACGACCTAGAGGACATCACCCCGTTCTTGCTTGCCGTCGACGGAACTCGTGACGTTCATCTGAGGAGGTTGTGATGAGTGATGCCACCACCATCACAGGTCACCAGCTCCGTGGATGCACACGGGGTGGCCATGTCCTGGACCGCTGATGTCGCTGATCGGTGCCATCTGTGAGAGGAGCGTCGACGCCGTGCTCGAGGTGTTGTCCACCGATGCCGGGTCGAGGACCGACATCCCGGCCTGGTTCGTTCAAGGCCCGCCACGAGCTCGTCCAGATCGCCGAGGACGAGGAAGGTACGCCCGCTTCGTCTGTCCGCAAGGTCAGGTAGTCGCGATGCCCGCTCAGGTCGTGGTCCTCGGCGGCGGTGTCGGCGGGACGCTCACCGCGAACCTGCTCTTGACCGCAGCTCGGGCGTGACGCGCATGTCACCGTCGTCGACCCCACCGGGATGCACCTCTACCAGCCCGGGTTCCTCTATGTGGCGCTCGGGCAGGCCAACGGCCGCTGGCTCGCGCGCGACGAACGCACACTGCTCCGCCGCGACGTGGAGCTTGCCGTATAGACGGCCGACCGTGGGTCGACGCCCACCGTGGGAGCTGTGCAGCTCGCCCACGGTGGGTGAGCTTGCGTTCGACTATCTCGTCCTCGGCACCGGTGCCCAGCTAGTCTCCCGAGGGCGGGGCCCCGGCTTATCGAAGGTTCTTATGAGTTCTATTCCCTCGAAGGCGCGCTGCAGCTACGCGAGGCGCTGAGCGGCTTCACCGGTGGCCGTGTGCTCGTCGGGGTCGCCGGCATCCCCTACAAGTGCCCACCCGCCCCAGTAGCAGTTCGTGTTCATGCTCCAGGATTACCTGCGCCATCGAGGCCTGCGCGCCCAGAGCGAATCACGCTGTTGTGGCCGCTCAACCGTGCGTTCACCATCGAGTCGGCCTCCAAGCTGATCCAGCCGATCATGGAGGAGCGCGGCATCGGCCTGTCGACGTTCTTCAACGTCGAGGCGGTCGACCCGAGCGCCCGCGTGGTCGAGATCCCTGGAAGGCGAGAAGACCGAGTACGACCTCCTGGTCCTCGTGCCCCCGCACCGCGGGCAGTCGCTGATCGATGCACTCCGGCCTGGGTGACGCATCGGGCTGGGTGCCGACCGACCGTCGGACCCTCCAGGTGGGCGATCACGAGCGGATCTTCGCCTTGGGTGACGCCACCGATCTTCCGATCTCGCAAGAGCGGCTCCACCGCGCACTTCGAGGCGCCGGTCGTCGCGAGCCGCATCGCCTCGCTCGTGCGAGGAACGGCCCCGAAAGCCAATTACGGCGGTCGGGTGATGTGCTTCCTGGAGACCGGCAACGGTCGAGCGACGGCCCTCCGCTTCGACTACGAGCACCCACCGACGCCCCCCAAGCCCTCCAGAGGGTGGCACGCCGCGAAATGGATCTTCAACCGCCTGTACTGGGAGACGGTGCCGCAGGGACGGATCCCGGAACGAGTCACAGGAAGGGAGCGAACCATGAGCACAACGATCGCCGTGACGTTGGACCTGAAGGGCATGTCGTGCCCGATGCCGATCGTCAAGACGGCGAAGGCCATGAGGGACCTCAGCCTGGGTGACGTGCTCGAGGCGTTTGCCACTGATCCCGGGTCGGCGCCGGACTTCGTCGCCTGGTGCCGGGCCACCGGCAACGAGCTCCTGGAGCACGACGAGCACGACGGCGTCTATCGCTTCGTGATCAGGAAGACAGGGTGAGTGCGATGGTGATGACGGATACGAACGGCGCCGACGAAACCGTCGGCACGCAAGGACACGCCCCACAAGAAGCTCGTGATCATCGCCTGGAGCGGGGACCTCGACAAGGTGTGGCCGCAGATGATCCTCGCGACGACGGGTGCCGCGATGGGGATGCAGACCACGATCTTCTTCACGTTCTGGGGCTTGTTCTCTCTGGTCAAGGGCGACGTCCGGATCACCGGTGAGAACTGGATGCAGAGGATGCTCTCGATGATGGACCGCCCCGGCATGGAGCACCTCAAGCTCGGCAAGATGAACTTCGCGGGCGCCGGTCCGGCGATGATGAAGCACCTGGCGAAGGGGCATCAGGTCGCGAGTCCGGTCGAGCTCCTCGAGATGGCGAGGGACCTCGGCGTTCGCCTCGTCCCGTGCCAGATGACGATGGATCTTCTCGGTCTCTCCCGCGAGGACATGATCGACGGGCTCGATGAGCCCACCGGAGCCACCGCGATGCTCCTCGAGGCGCAGGACGCGGTCACGCTGTTCATCTAAGGAGGTACGCGATGCCGGACGTCACCGTTCGTCACGAGGAAGGGGACCGGTTTCGAGCAACGATCCGCGGCCACCAGTTGGTGATCGATCAGCCGGTGGAGGACGGTGGCACCGACGCCGGACCGACGCCGACGGAGCTCTTCGTCGCCGGCCTGGCGTCCTGCGTCGCCTTCTACGCGGAGCGATACCTGCGACGGCACCACCTGCCCGTCGACGGCCTTGCGGTCGACTGTACGTACGCCTTTGGTCCGGATCGCCCCAGTCGGGTCGGATCGATCGAGTGCATGGTGCACGCGCCCGGCCTCCCGTCATCCAGGCGAGGGGCCTTCCTCGCGGTGATCGACCACTGCACGGTTCACAACTCGATGCGGCAGGCCCCGCTGGTGCAGATCGAGGTGCACTCATCCGAGCTGGCGGCCTGACGCGCGACATGTCCCGCGCCCCCACCCTCGCCCTTCGCCTGACGTGTCGCCTCCTGCCGGCCGCGCTCCTGCTCTGGGCCGGTCTGACGAAGGTGTTCGACCGGCAGGGCTCGATCCTTGCCGTCGATGCGTACGACGTGCTCCCCGAAGGCGTCGTGCGTTTCGTAGCCCTGGTGCTGCCGCTGGTCGAGATCGCGGTCGCGATGCTCCTGATCCTCGGCCTCTTCGTCCGTTTCGCCGGTGTCGCCACCGCGCTGCTCGCCGCCGTGTTCATCGCCGGGCTGGCTCAGGCGAAGGCGCGCGGGCTGGAGATCGATTGTGGGTGCTTCGGCGGCGGGGGACCGGGAACCGGTGTGACGTGGTGGGACATCATTCGGGACGTCCCGATCGTCCTGTGCGGCCTCTACCTGGCCGCACGACCTCGGGGCCCTCTGCAGCTCGACAACCGATTCCTCGACACGGAGGTGCACGATGGGCAAGACGATGCAGCGAACGAACAAGGTGACGAAGCGAGAGCGGCAACGGGCGGCCGCTGAGGGACGGGCGAGCGCCCGAAGGAAGCAGGCGCGTCGTCGCTCGCTGGCCTACGGGCTCGGTGCGGTCGGTCTGTTGGTCGTCATCGTGCTCGCCCTCGTCGCCTTCATGGGTCAGAGCGACGGCGGAGGTGCCACCGCGATCGTGCCTTCGCGGCAAGGCGAGGTCTCGGTCTCGGGCGGGGCCCGAGCCGCACCGCTCGGACAGGGCGAGGTTGCCCCCTCCTTCACCGCGCCCGGATTCCGGGTGCTGACCGACCCCGAGACGGGTGAGGCCACGGTGAGGCGGCAGGGCGTTTCCTGGTCCTCAGGTGAACCGACGGTTCTTTCGATCTGGGCGCCGTGGTGTCCGCACTGCCAAGTGGAGCTGCCGGTCCTCGCCCGCGTGGCGCGAGACCATCCCGACGTGGCGTTCCTCACCATCGTGACTGCCATCGGCGACAGCCCCGGGCCGGATCCGGGAGCCTTCATGGCGGACAACGGCATCACGATGCCGACGGCGATCGATGACGCGCAGGGAACGCTCGCGGCGGCATTCGGAATCCAGGGCTTCCCGACGCTCTACTTCGTCGGATCCGACGGCACCGTCACGCGGATGGCCGAGGGTGAGGTCGACGAGGATGCGCTCGTCCGGATGGTCGACTCGCTGACCTGACCCACGCGGCCCGCGAACGGTCCACGGCGAAGGGCGGGACTATCTGGCCCCAGGGGATCCGAGTGGACCCATGCCCATCGGCCCGTCTGCCGAGGGGCGTCCGGCCCCCTCGAAGGGATCGCCGCGCTCATAAGGTTGGCCCCAGGACGGAAGGTGACCTCGAAGGAGACGGATGAGATGCGAACGAGGTTGAGGATCGGGTTGGTGGTCCTCGCCTGCGTCTTCGCGAGTCTTTCTGCACTGGCAGGACTGATGGTCTGGCTCGGTGCGTTGCGCGGCATCGCCCTCGGAGCGATCGCTGCAGGGGTTGGGATCGGCGCCTACCTGACGGTGATCGGCCCCCGGCAGCGCCGCTGGGGCGCGACCGACCAGGAGGTCCGCCGGACCATGCCGGGCGACGAACTCCTGCGCCCGGATGCGCCTTCGACCACGCGCGGGATCACGATCGATGCGGCACCCGAGACCGTGTTCCCGTGGCTGTTACAGATCGGTTATGGGCGAGGCGGCTGGTACAGCTACGACTGGATCGACAACGACGGAAAGCCAAGTGTCGCTCGGATCGAACCGCCCTTGCAGCGGCTCGCCGTCGGTGACCGTATCGAGATGATGCCTGGTGTGGGCCCGGTCGTCCGAGAGATCGAGCCGAACCACCACATCGTGAGCGGCGGCGAGAGCGATTCGTGGTGCCTGCTGCTCGAGCCCACACACAACGCCCGGACGCGATTGATCAGCCGGTGGCGGCAGGACTGGCCGAAGACGGCCGCCACGTACGTGTGGATGGCGCTCGCCGACCCCGGTGCCTTCTTGATGGAGCAGAGGATGCTCCGGACCATCCGGGACCTGGCAGAGCAACAGCGGCTGAACGCGACGGAAGAGGCCCAGCAAGTTGGAAGAAGTCGCGACAAGGAGGATCGAGATGCGCGCAGCGGTGATCCAGCAATTCGGTAAGCCACTCGTTATCGAGGATCGCCCGGTACCGGAGCCAGGACCGGGACAGATCCGGGTGAAGATCGAGACGTCGGGCGTGTGTCACACGGATATCCATGCCGCCCACGGGGACTGGCCGATCCGTCCGAGCCTTCCTCTCGTCCCTGGACATGAGGGTGTCGGACTCGTCGACGCCTTGGGCGATGGCGTGGACCGGGTCGTCATCGGACAGCGGGTCGCGATCCCGTGGCTCGGGAGTGCGGACGGCACGTGCGAGTTCTGTGTGAAGGGGCTCGAGACCTACTGCATCGCTCCGACCTTCACCGGCTACACGGTTGACGGTGGATATCGCGACTACTCGGTCGCCGACGCGAACTTCGTCGGTCTGGTACCCGAGGGTATCGATCCACTGGATGCCGCCCCGCTCACCTGCGCGGGCGTCACCACCTACAAGGCCGTGAAGGCGGCCAAGGTCGGTCCTTCCGACCTTGTCGGGATCGTCGGGATCGGCGGCCTCGGCCACCTCGGACTCCAGTACGCCGCGATCGCCGGCGCCTTCACCGTGGCCATCGACGTCAGCGAGGAGAAGCTGCAGCTCGCGAAGGAGCTCGGAGCCGATCACACGATCAACGCCGCCGAACAGGATGTGGTGGCGGAGATGCAGAAGCTCGGTGGCGCCGACGCGATCATCTCGACCGCGGCAACGACCAAGCCGCTCTCGCAGGCGTTCGAGTCGCTTCGCCCGGCGGGCCGACTCGTCCTGGTCGGTCTTCCAGCCGACAACGTGTTCCCGCTTCCCATCTTCCAAACGGTGCTTCGAGGGATCCAGGTCATCGGCTCGCTCGTCGGCACGCGCGAAGACCTCGCCGAGGTGTTCGCGCTGCACGCGGGTGGCCGGACCCGGGTCGTGCTCGAGACCCGCGAGCTCGAAGCCGTCAACGATTGCTTCCGAGAGGTCCTCGACGGTGTGGTTCCAGCTCGCCTCGTCATGGACCTTCGCTGACAGGAGGAGGGGATCTTCGTGCACGCGCTCGTGATCTTCGAGTCGATGTTCGGAAACACTCGGGTCATCGCGGAGGCGATCGCCGAGGGGCTTTCGTCTCGCTTCGAAACCGACCTCATCGAGGTGGGTGCGGCGCCGAAGGTGATCTACGACAACGTCGAGCTGTTAGTCGTTGGAGGCCCGACGCATGCCTTCGGGATGAGCCGCCCGGGAACGCGGCACGCCGCGGCAGATCAGGCAGGAGAAGGACTCGTGTCCTGTGGGATCGGGCAGCGTGAGTGGCTCGACGCCGTCGAAGGAGGATCGGGGCGCGTGGTGGCAGCTGCGTTCGACACACGGCTGGCCAAGCCTCATTGGCTCGTCGGTTCGGCTGCGCGCGCCTACGACAGGCGGCTGCGCCGGCTCGGCTTCCGTGTCAGCTCGCCTCCACAGAGCTTCTACGTGGCGGGAACGCCAGGTCCTCTGTTGGATGGCGAGGCGGAGCGAGCCCGCCGATGGGGTCTGGAAATGGCATCGGAGTTTCGGAAGGACGAAGAGGGCCGACAGGTGTCGTAACTGGAGGGCCGGGCCCCCTCCGGCGGTCGGGCCGGGCACCGATGCGATACTCGGGCGATGATCGCCGTCGACGAGTTCCTGCGGCGGTACCCCCCGTTCGACGAACTGCCGCAAGACGAGCTCGAAGGTGTGGCCGACTCGGTGCGGATCGAGTTCTTCGAGGCGGACGCCGAGATCCTGCGCCAGGGCGGCGAGCCGGCCTCGTTCCTCTACGTGGTGCGAACCGGTGCCGTCGAGCTCCTAAACGAGGGGGAACTCGTCGATCTGCTCGTAGAGGGGGAAGCGTTCGGTCACCCCTCGCTCACCTCCGGGCTCAGCCCCGCGTTCTCCGTCCGAGCTCACGAGGACACGCTCTGCTATCTGATCGAGCGCGAGGTCGCCGAGCGCGTCCTCGCCACTCGCCGAGGTCTCGCCTTCCTTTCCTCGAGCTTGCGGCGCCGAACCGTCCGTGCGCTCGCGCTCCGCGAGACCGAGCGCCCCGACCCGCGACTCTCGCCGGTCGGGGCTCTCGTTCTCCGTCCGCCGGTGATCGCCCGCGGCGACGAGACCGTGCGGGAGGCGGCGGAACGGATGGTAGCCGAGCGCGTCTCGTCCCTCCTCGTCCTCCTTCTGGACGGCACGGCGATCGTGACCGATCGTGATCTCCGATCGCGGGTCCTCGCTGAGGGGCTCGGTCCCGACACGCGCATCGCGGACGTCCTGACCTCTCCTGTCGTCACCGTCGCGGAGGACGAGCCGGCCGAGGAAGCCCTGCTCCTGATGCTGGAGCACGGCGTGCACCATCTGCCGGTCACGCGAGAAAGCGGAGAGATCGTCGGCATGGTGACGGACACCGACCTCTTGGGTCTCGAACGCGCAACGCCGTTCGCCCTTCGGGCCGCGATCGACCGTGCGCCGACCGAGGAGGCAGTGGTCGCGGAGGGTCGCGGCCTCACGGCCGTCGTGCGCAAGCTCGTGGAAGCGGAGGTGGATCCGATCCTCGTCGGCCACGCGATCGCCATGTCGATCGATGCCATGACGCGGAGGCTGATCGAGCTCGTGATCGCGGAGCTCGGCGACCCGCCGGGGTCGTGGTCCTGGATCGCGCTGGGGAGCGAGGCCCGACACGAGCAGGCGATCGCGACCGACCAGGACCACGCGCTGGCCTACGACGTCCCGGACGAGGTCGCCGAGGACGCGGACCGGTACTTCGAAACCCTCGCGAAGCGTGTCACCGACGGGCTCGAGGCTGCCGGCATCCCTCGATGTCCTGGAGGGGTCATGGCTGAGCGCCCGGCGTGGCGACGAACCCGCGCCGCGTGGGCGCGTGAGTTCCCCGAGCGGATCGCCGATCACACGATCGAGGGACGGCTCTTCGCCTCGGTGGCCCTGGACTATCGGCCGGTCGCCGGTCCCTTGGAGATGCAGCCGGTCTTCGACGATGCGATCCGCCGAGCCGCTCACAACGAAGTCTTCGGCCGTGGCCTCGCCATCGTCGCGGTTGCGTTCAAGCCACCGACCGGCTTCCTCCGCGATCTCGTCGTCGAAGCGGGCGGGAACCACGCCGGGACGCTCGACATCAAGAAAGGTGGCATCGTCCCTATCACTGCATTCGCGCGTGCATGGGCGATCCGCCTCGGGTTGACGCTGCGCCGGACGGTGCCGCGGCTCCGTGCGGTGGCCGACGCAGGCGCGCTCGGGCACGACTCGGCCGCCGAGCTCGAGGAGGCCTTCCGATTCCTGTGGCGCGTTCGGCTCGAGCACCAGGTCCGTTGCCTCGAACAGGGGAGGGCGGCGGACGACCACATCGATCCGCGCGAGCTCGGTCACCTCACGCGCGTCGGACTCAAGGAAGCGTTCCGGGCAACGGCCCGCGCGCAACGGACCCTCGCGTCCGAAGCGGGACTTCGCCTGCGATGAGCCGCGGCGCGCCGTCGCCGCCTCGCCGTCGACTCAGGCGGCGGTCCTGGCGTTCCGTCGAGTTCGCGGCGCTCGACTTCGAGACCACGGGTCTCGATCCAGGGCGGGACCAGATCGTCTCGTTCGGCGTCGTGCCGATCCGGCACGGGCGCGTCGTCGTGGGTGAGCGCGTCTACCGAGAGATCTCGCCGGCGGTCCGGTCGAGTCCTGCTTCCGTCGCGGTCCACGGCCTCCGGCAAATCGATCTCCAGCCGGCCCGAAGCCTCGACGCGGAGCGAGCGGTCCTGGGCGCGGCGCTGGACCGTCGCTTCCTCATCGCGTGGGCTGCGGAGATCGAGTCGGCGTTCCTTGCGGCGACCTTCGGCGGGTCGGTCCGGTCGTGGCGGCGTCGGATCGTCGACGCACTGGTCCTCGCCCGGCTGGTCGACGAGCTGCATGGGTCACCTGGTTCGCCGTCCTACTCGCTGACCGCAGCCGCGTCACGGTTCGGCGTGCCCGTGCACAGCCCTCATGACGCCCTCGACGATGCCCTCACGACCGCGGAAGTCTTCCTGATACTCGCGACCCGCCTTTCGCCGGGGCGGAGCTCGGCGCGATCGCTCCTCCGGGCGAGTCGGCCCGGGGGAGGGGAGTTCCGCGCTCCGAACCGACTGCGGACATAAGAGCGCCCCCGGTCAGAAGACCGGGGGCGCCTTACTCCACGGTGCGGAGGTGTGGAGTACCTAGACGCGGCTCGCCGCGATCGGCTCGACGTGCAACCTGCGACCAAGCGCCGGGATGACGAGTCCACCAAGAGCGACTCCGACACCG